>NZ_JBAJMV010000002.1:0-887217 GCF_036880965.1 Roseateles microcysteis
TGGTTGTCGTGGCCTGCATGCACAAGCTCCTGGCCATCGCCTACGGCGTTCTGAAGTCCAAGAAGCCCTTTGACCCCGCCCACGGGACAGCACTGGCTGCTTGACTCAAGACGGTGTCTTTACTTCGCTGCGGGACACCCACTGCCGTCCTGATCCGCAGCAGCGTGGCCTGCGCCTGGTGGCATTCGAAGGTCCGGCCAAGGGCGTCGGGTGAGGGGCGCAGCGAGGTAAAGGAGGAGGAGCGGGCGGAGCCCGATCCGGGGGACAGGAGCGGAGTCCCTCACCCGATGGCCTTGGCAGCGCAAACGGCCTTCTGGCAAACGGCTGCTACGTGCCGGTTGGCGTCTTCCCAGAAGATCGACGAAGAACAAAAAAAGGGGCGCCCGCGGGCGCCCCAATTCATTCAGGCGTGGAGTATCAGTTGACGCCGACAGCCGACCAGGCGGCTGCGACCGCGTTGGACTGCGTGGAGCCGGCGCCATAGAGGTCGTTGGCGGCCGAGATGGCGGCGGCGCGGGCACCCGCGTAGTTGGTGCTCGAGGTCATCTTGACCGTCAGCGCGCGGTACCAGATCTTGGCGGCAGCGTCGCGGCCGATGCCGCTCAGCGAGCCGCTGCCGGTGGCCACGCGGGTGTTGCCGGCCACGCAGGTCGGGCTGGCGCCCAAGCTGCTGTTCGTGCCTTCGGCCAGCAGGTAGAACCAGTGGTTGGCCGGGCCCGAGCTGTAGTGAACGTCCAGGCTGCCCAGGCCCGAGTACCAGCAGTCGGCCGAGGCGCCGTCGGCACTGGGCTTCATCATGTTGCGCAGGAAGGCCTTGCTGATCATCACCTTCTCGCCGATCAGGTAGTCGCCGGCATCGTTGGCGTTGTTCGCGTAGAACTCGACCATGGTGCCGAAGATGTCCGAAGTTGCTTCGTTCAGGCCACCGGATTCACCCGAGTAGGTCAGATTGGCACTGCGGCTGGTCACGCCGTGGGTCATCTCATGGCCGGCCACGTCGATGGAGACCAGGGCTCGCAGGCTGCGGCCGTCGCCGTCGCCGTAGGTCATGCAGAAGCACGAGTCCGACCAGTAGGCGTTGGCGTAGCTGCGGTTGTAGTGAACCCGGTTGTAGGCGCCCTTGCCATCGTTGGCGATGCCGTTGCGACCGTGGACGATCTTGTAGTAGTCCCAGGTCAGCGCGGTGCCGTACTGGGCGTCGACGGCGGCCGAGGCGGTATCGCTGGTCAGGTTGTTGCCCCAGATGTTGTCGGTGTCGGTGAAGATCGTGCCGCCCTGGCTCTTGTTCTTCATGTTGATCGTGTAGGTGCTGCCGCGGCTTGGGTCGCGCAGCTCGTAGCCCCCCGTCACCGAATTCGTCGTCAGCACCACGTTGCCGCTGTACAGGCTCTTGCCCGTGCCATTGGCCGCGGCCGTGTGGATGTCGTTCCAGTTGTCGAGCAGATTGCCGGTGTCGGCCGACACGATGGCATGCTTCTCGAACGGCGTGCCGTCGGCGTCTTCGCCAACGACCAGCACGTCCCAGGCCAGCACCGGCATGTCGCCACGGGCATAGATCACCAGTTCGGGCGACTGGCCGTTGGCATCACCACCCAGGGCGGCCTTGGCAGCCTGCAGGGCCTGGCCTTGCTTGATGGCGGGCTTGAGCTCTGCCTTGGGCGCGCGCGTCAGGGTGCGGCGCATCTCGACCAGGGTGCCGTTGCGGTCCGAGCGCACGATCATGTCGCCGCCGATCACGCGCAGGCCCTTGTACTTGCGATCGAAGCGCACATGCTCGCTGCCATCGGCATCGACCACGATGTCGCGCAGGCTGTAGGCCTGGTCGTTGTCGTCCAGGCTGTAGCCGGGGAAATTCTTGATGTGGCCCAGGGCCCTGCCTTCGGCATTGGCCTTGTCGGCGTGGGCGCTGAGGGGCGCAAGGGCGAGGGTGAGGAGGGCCAGGGCGACGCTGGAGAGCGCAGGCGAACGACGTGCTTTCATGGGGACTGTCTCCGTATGGTGGGTTTCCATGCTTGTGCCGTGCCGCCCGATAGGGGGGCTTGTTCAAGCTATGACTTTTGGCACCGTGCGACTATCGCTCGCGCGACGACGTCCCGCCATCCAGCCCAACCCTGTCGGTGGAGCTCCCGCTTGCAAAAGTTTCTGGATCCTGGTTATCGATGAATAACCAAAACATATGGATACATACCAGTTCAGCGCCGCATGAAGATGCCGCAGGCGCCAGGCAGGCGGCCCGACTGCTCGCGCAGGCTTTCGGCTGCCGCTGTGGGCTCTTCGATGCACGCGCGTGCGACAGGCCTTGTCAGGACAGGGTCTTGCGCATCTGTCGGACCCGGAAGCGGGCCGGGTCGATGGCGTCGAGCAAGCCGGCTTCCAGAGGCAGCGGCGCACCGGTGAGCAGCGCGGCAGCGACCTGGCCGCACAGGGCCGCCCAGGTGATGCCACGTGATCCAAGTGCGGTGCACAAGACCAGGCCGGGCAGGCGCGGCAGGAAGCGAGGCTGGTCGTCACGACCCTGGTAGTCGGGCACAGGCAGGCCGCCGACCAAGGGCAGACGGTCCGGTGCGAGCAGCCGCCAGCCGACGCGACCAGCCAGGGCAGTTCGTGGCCTCTCGGCAAGGCCAGCCAGGGCAGCCCACTGCGCAAGGTTCTGATCCTGATCGGCCTGGCGCAATGCGGGGTCCGGGTCCTCGTCCTGCGTGGTCGCGCCACAGAAGACGCCGCCCCTGCCATCGGCCAGCGCATAGCCGGCACCCGCCACGGGCAGCTGAGGCAGCGGCGAGGCCTCGGGCAGATGGCTCAACTGGCCGCGCTGCCGGCTGAGCGGCAGGCCGGGGGCCAGGTCCTGCAGCAGGGGCAGTGCAGCATGACCGCCGGCCAACACCAGGGCTGGCGCCTCGCCAAGCAGGCGGCCGTCCGCATCGAATGCCTGCCAGCCCCGTTGTTCTTCAAGGGCGACGCGCGCCACCGTGCAATGGGTCCGCACCGGGGTGTCGGCGAGCAAGGCGCGCACCAGAGCCTGCGGCGGCAGCGCGCCGCCGTGCGGGTAGAACCAGGCTGGCTGCTTGAGCGGCAAGCCGCAGCGCCGGGCGGCTTCTTCGCTGGAGAGGGCCTGCACATAGTCAGGAGGCAGGCCCAGGCGCGCAATCTGCGCCTGCATGCGAGCGAGATCGCGCTCCAGCTCCAGGCGTAGCAGGCCGCGCTGCATGCCGGCAATCGGCAAACTCTCCAGCAAGGCAGAGGTGGCCAGTGCCGCTGCGCGGTTGAAGCGGGCGTGCAGGCCATCGTCAGGATTGAGCGTGCCATGGAACAACCCTGCCGGATTGCCCGAAGCTTCCTGTGCCGGTCCGGCGTGCGCGTCGAGCACGGTGCATGCAATGCCCAGAGCTCGCAGCGCATGCGCGCAGGCCGCGCCTGCCAGGCCGGCGCCGACGATCAAGGCCTCGCGGGCATGTGGCGCCAGCGGCGCGCGGCCAGCCGGCCTTTGCTGCTCGTAGCGCGGCGCGAAGCGTGCTGTCGTCATATGCCATTTCGGCGGCAGGCCCGGCCTTTTCTTGACCTCGAAGCTGGCTGCGCGCAGCGCCTGCCGCACAGGGCCGGCACTGCACCAGCTGGCCAGCGTGCTGTCCGGCCTGGCCAGGCGGCCCAGGAGCTTCAAGGTGTAGGGGTCCCACATCTCAGGGTTGCCGGCCAGCGCAAAGCCGTCGAGATAGATGGCGTCGACCTCGGCCACCAGTTCTGAGAGCCAAGGTCTCACATCACCCAGCGCCAGCAGCAGCTCCACGCGGCCATGCTCGAACACCAGCCGATGCAGGTTGGGCGTCAAGGGCGGCCATTGCGCCAGCAGCTGCTCGGCCAGCCGGGGCTCGCTGGAACCTTGGTGGGCGCGACTCAGGTCCTCGCGGCGCAGCGGGTGCTTCTCGATACTGATGAACACCAGGCGCTCGCTGCGCTGCGGGTCGGCCAGCCAGGCCGCCCAGGTGGCAATGAAGTTGTTGCCCAGGCCGAAGCCGGTTTCCAGGATCACGAAGCGGCGGCTGCCCTGCCACCGGCCTGGCAGACCATTGCCGCCCAGAAAGGTGTGGCGGGCCTGATCGAACGCCCCGGACTTGCTGTGGTAGACGTCGCCATAGTCCGGCGCCTGTGGCGTCTCTGGCGTAGAGAAGTCGACCCGGGCCGGGACGATGGGAACGGTCTTCATGCCAGCAGCACGAGGCCTGCCGCGCAGGCGGAGCCGGCGAGCGCCATCAGCACCCAGCGGGCAAACGCCCAGCCACCACCGATGCAGGCAATGAGGCTGCGACTCAGGCTGTTGCAGGCGATCGCGAGGATCACGCCTTGCTGAAGCTGCTGCAGCCCGATCTGGCCCGAGGCTTCCAGCGCCGCGAGTGTGGCGACCGGTGCATGCGCATCACCCAGCCCAGCGAGCGCCACCGCGCCAAACAGGCCCTGTGAGCCAAAGCGCTGTTGGGCCGCATTGACCAGGGTTGCGACCAGCAGGAGCAGGCCCGCGACCAGCAGCGTTTCGCGCAGCTGCAGCGGTGCCCGCTTGGCGCGCGGGTTGACGCGAGCGCGCTTGCCGCTTCGCCGTGCCAGCCAGGCGCCCACGGTGCCTGCCACAAGCAGCCCGGCCAGGGCCGCAGGAGCGAAGGCGAAAGCGGCGGCGGGCGCCAGCAGCATGAGCATCAGAAAGGCCTGCAACCAGGTGGCGGCGGTGGACATCACCGCGCCTGCTGCGCAGGCCTGGGCAAGCTCGGGCTCGCGCCGGGCGTGGCGGCCCATCGAGGCAATCGTGGCGGTGCTGGACACCAGGCCCGAGATCAGCCCGGCCACCGCCAAGCCAAGCTGAGGACCGAGGCGCTCCAGCGCCACCTGTCCCAGCGTCTGCAGTGTCAGTATCAGCAGCAAGAGCCCGAGCAAGGCGCGCGGGCTCATGCCGGCAAGCCAGGGCAAGGGTTCGGTGGGAAGCAGGGCGGCGACCAGCAGGCCGCCTGCCAGGATCAGCAGCGGAAACAGAAGCTCGCGTTTCACAGGTTCACGGTCTCCCCGTGCTGCGGCACGCGCACCGGCCAACCCAGCTCGTCCTGGATCCTGCTGCGCAAGGCATCGCTGGCCTCGGGTTCGCCATGCACGACGAAGACCTGGCTGGGCGGCTTCCTGAAGCCACGCATCCAGGCCATCAGGCCATCGGCATCGGCGTGACCCGAGAAGCCCTCCAAGTGGCTGATCTCGGCATTCACCGGCACGAACTCGCCCTGCATCTTGATCTCGCGGGCGCCCGCAATCAGCTTCGCCCCGCGCGTGCCGCCGACCTGGAAGCCGGGGAAGCAGATGTGATGCCGGGCCGATGGCGCCAGCGTGCGCAGGTAGTTCAGCACCCGTCCGCCCGTGGCCATGCCACTGGCCGAGATGACGATGGCGCTGCGCCGTGCGACCTCGGCTGCCAGCTTCATCGACTCGGGCGCCTTGGCCACCAGATGGACGCCGTCGGTCAGGCGGCGCAGTTCGGCCGCGCTGATGCGCAGCAGGCGGCCATTCTTGAGCGTGATCTCGGTGGCTTCGCGGGCCATCGGGCTGTCCAGATAGATGGGCAGATCGGCCGGAATCTCACCTTGCGCGCGCAGGCGCTGGATGACCAGCAGCAGCACCTGTGCACGGCCGATGGCAAAGCTGGGCAGCAAGAGGCTGCCGCCGCGCTGCAAGGTGCGGCGCACCACTTGCGCCAGCGCCTGCTCGAGGTCTTGCGCCGGATGCAGGCGGTTGCCATAGGTCGATTCGATCAGCAGCACATCGGCCTCCTCCAGCGGCTGCGGTGGGGGCATCAGCAGGTCATTGCTGCGGCCCAGATCGCCGGAGAACACCAGGGTCTTGCCGCCGCTCTTGATGCTGATCGAACTGGCGCCCAGCAGATGACCCGCCGGCGTGAAACGGATTTCGCTGCCGCCCAGCTTGAGCCGGCCGTCGCGCGGCAGTCCCACGAAATGGGCCAGCGCGCGCTGCGCGTCCTTGATCGTGTAGAGCGGCAAGGCCTTCTCATGGCGCGAGCTGCCGATGCGGTTGGCGCGGCGAGCGTCTTCTTCCTGCAGGTGGGCGCTGTCGGCCAGCAGCACCTCGCAGAGCTCGCGAGTAGCCCCGGTCGAGAAGATCTGGCCGTGGAAGCCCTGGCGCACCAAGGCCGGTATGTAGCCGCTGTGGTCCAGGTGCGCGTGCGAGAGCAGCACCGCGTCGATGGACACGGGCGCCACGCCCATGGGAGCCCAGTTGCGCTCGCGCAGCATCTTGTAGCCCTGGAACAGGCCGCAATCGAGCAGCAGGCGCTTGTCGCCGGTGTCGAGCAGGTGACGCGAGCCGGTGACGCTGTCGGCAGCGCCGAGGAAGGTCAGTTTCATGTCGTAGATCCCAGGTCCAGAAGTTCGCCGGATTCCAGCACGGACAGGGCCGGGCCGGGCTGAGCCATCGCAAGTCTGAGTGCGCGGGCCACGGTCCGGGCCTCGATTGGCCGCCAGCGCTTGGGAATGAGGCCGGAGAACGGGCCGCTGAGCCGGCTGGCCCAGCGTTCGCCGGCGCGTTCGGGCTGGCCCAGGGCCGCTCGGTCGCCGAGCAAAAGGGAAGGGCGCGCGATCACCAGGCGCTCGAAGCCCAGCTCGCGCAGGCCGCTTTCCATCTCGCCCTTGATGCGGTTGTAGAAGACGCTTGAACCTGGGCTGGCACCCAGGGCCGACACCACGGCGCAACGCCTGGCGCCGGCCTGGCGTGCTGCACGCGCGGTGTTCAGCACGGCATCCAGGTCAACGGCCTTGAAGGCTTGCTGCGAACCGGCCTGCTTGATCGTCGTGCCCAGGCAGATGAAGACGGCATCAGGCGCAGGCAGCCGCGCTGCAAGATCGCGCGCGCCGAAATCGACGCAGTGCTGGCTCAGCCGGTCACTGGGGGGCAGGTCTTGCCTTTCGCGCCGCATCAGCGCTTCAACGTACAAGGGCTGGCTCAGCAATTCGTCCAGCAGTGCTCGGCCGACGAGGCCCCCTGCGCCAGCCAGCCAGACGCGGTGCGATAGATGTGTCATGGGGCCGGATCTTAGGGCGAAGCCATCTCTCCGCCGTGTGGCGCGGGCCGTACCCTTCTTACCCTGGCCGGGTGGGTCAGCCGAAGGCCAGCACGATGTCCCAGGTCAGGACCATGGCATTGCGCTCCTGCGTGCCGCTGACGTCAATCGGCCTGGCGATCAGCGTGCTGCGGCCCTGCGGTTCAGGTGGCGCGACGACTGCAGTTCCAAATGAAAAGGCCCCAAGCGGTAAGCCAGGGGCCTTGCTGGTGATGCGTTGAAGACTCAGCGCTTCGGCGAGGTCAGGCGTGCGCCCTGCGGGCGACCACCACCACCGCCACCGCCTTCGCGGCGCGGCTGCTGGCCCTGAGGCGCCGGACGGCGCGGCTGTTGCGCCTGCTGCGACTGGCCGCCACCGCCTTGCGGGCGGCCCTGGCCTTGCCCTTGGCCCTGACGTGCCGGTGCCTGACCGGGATGAGCCGGACGGCCACCACCGCCAGCACCGGGACGACCACCGCCGCCACCAGGACGACCGCCACGGCCACCGCCACCGCCGCCGCCGCCGCCGGGACGGCCACCACGCGTGGTGCCGCCGACGCCGATGGTCATGCGACCCAGCACGATGGGCTCGGCGCGCTCGCTCGGATCGGGTGCAAATCCGGCCACGATTTCCTTGGGGATCTCGCGCTTGATCAGCTTCTCGATGTCGCGCAGGAAGATGTTCTCGTCCACGCAGACCAGGCTGACAGCCTCGCCTTGCGCGCCAGCGCGACCGGTACGGCCGATGCGGTGCACATAGTCTTCGGGCACGTTGGGCAGCTCGAAGTTGACGACGTGTGGCAGTTGGTCGATGTCGATGCCGCGGGCGGCAATGTCGGTCGCGACCAGGCAGGTCAGATCGCCGCTCTTGAAGTCGGCCAGCGCCTTGGTGCGGGCACCCTGGCTCTTGTTGCCGTGGATGGCCATGGCGGAAATGCCCTGGTCATTCAGGAAGTCGGTCAGCCGATTGGCGCCATGCTTCATGCGGGTAAAGACCAGCACCTGCTGCCAGTCGCCCGACTTGATCAGATGGGCCAGCAATTCCTTCTTGCGCTCGCGGCCGACCGGGTGGACCTTCTGCGCAATGGCGTCATTGGTCTGGTTGCGGCGAGCCACCTCGATCAGTGCCGGTTGGTTCAGCAAGCGGTCAGCCAGGTTCTTGATCTCGTCGCTGAAGGTGGCCGAGAACAGCAGGCTCTGCTTCTTGGCAGGCAGCAGTGCCAGCACCTTCTTGATGTCGTGCACGAAGCCCATGTCGAGCATGCGGTCGGCTTCGTCGAGCACCAGGATCTGTACTTGCGAGAGGTCCAGCGTGCCTTGCTGCGCGTGGTCGAGCAGGCGGCCAGGTGTGGCGACGAGGATGTCGACGCCGTCTCGCAGGCGGTTGATCTGCGGCTGCATGCCGACGCCGCCGAACATGACCATGCTCTTCAGCGGCAGGTACTTGCCATAGGTCTTGACGCTCTCCTCGACCTGGGCCGCAAGTTCGCGGGTCGGGGTCAGTACGAGGGCGCGGATCGCGGGCTTGCCGCGCTTGTTGGTGGCGGGCTCGCCGGTGCTCAGGCGATGCAGCATCGGCAAGGTGAAGCCGGCGGTCTTGCCGGTGCCGGTCTGGGCACCTGCAAGGAGGTCGCCGCCTTGAAGGACGGCGGGAATTGCTTGGGCTTGGATTGGGGTCGGGGAGGTGTAGCCGGCGTCGGCAATGGCCTTCAGCAGCGGTGCTGCAAGGCCCAGGGATTCGAAGGTCATTGACTGCTTGGTGAGCACGGTGCCGGTTGAGCATGGCCACACAGCTGTTGCGGCTGTGCCAGTCTTAGGGCCCTGCGAGGCGTGTGCGTTGGCTCAAAAAAATGAAACGCCGCACAAAGACTGTGTTGTGCAGCGTTGGCCCGCATTATAGCGGGCGCTTCATGGAGAGACCGTGACCCAATTCAGCTCAAGCCAGTTGTCGGCACGATGTTGGGCGCTGACCTTGCTGCGCATCGCCCAGGGGGCGGTCTGGCGATGCAAGGGCAGGATGGGCAATGAGTCACGGTATTCACGCAAGGCGGCGCGCAGCAGCTGCTCGCGCTTGACGGGATCGGCTTCGATGCTGGACGCGGCGGCCAGCGAGTCGGCTTTCTCGACCTTCCAGCCGCCGAAATTGGCGTAGCCCACCCCTTGCTCGGCCGGCGAGCGCAGCACCGGGGTCAGCATGGTCTCTGCATCGGTGATGGCGCCACCCCAGCCGTAGAGGAACAAGCTGGTGTCGCCCTTCTCGAGCTTGGGGAAAAGGGTGACGCGCGGCTGCGCGTTGACCCGCACGGTGACCTTGATCTTCTTCCACATGGCGGCAAGGGCCAGGCAGATTTCCTCGTCGTTCACGTAGCGGTTGTTGGGGCAGTCGAGTGTGACTTCGAAACCTTCCGGATAGCCAGCCTCGGCCATCAGCTTCTGTGCGCCTGGCAGATCAAGCGGCAGACGGGCTTCGAGTTGCGGGTCATTGAAACTGCCAAGGGGCGAGGGCGTGAGGCTGCCGGTGGGGGCGCTCTGGCCATTCATCAGCTTGACCTTGATCGCTTCGATGTCGATGGCTTGATAGAGCGCTCGCCGCACTCGCAGGTCCTTGAACGGGTTCTTGTTGCCGGGCACCTTGCCGTAGAGCAGGCGGTCGCGATGCTGGTCCATGCCGATGAAGATCAGTCGGTTTTCCAGACCTTCGAGCAGCTTGATATGGGGCGACTGGCGCAGCTTGGCCAGGTCTCTTGGCGCCGGGTCCAGCACCAGGTCGATCTCGCCAGAGATCAGCGCCGCGTTGCGCGTGGCGTCGTTGGCAATCGGTATCAGATGCGCTTCCTGCACATTGCCGGCGTGCCTGTCCCACCAGGCCGGGTTTCGCTTGAGCGCGGTTTTCATGCCCGGCTGGCGTTCGGCGAGCTGATAGGGGCCGGTGCCGTTGGCATGCATGGCCGTGTAGCTCTCCTCGCGCTCCTTGAAGTTCAAGGGCCGCAGCACCTTGTGTTTCTCGGCCCAGGGCTTGCTCATCATCCACAGTTGCACGAGGTGGTCGAGGAAGAGTGGGTTGGGCTTGTCGAGCTGGAACTCCACCGTCGAGGCATCGAGCTTGCGCGGCTTGCCCACCGGCGCCGCGTAGACGCGGATCAGCGAGTTTGGGTCCATGGCGCGCTGGATCGAGAAGATCACATCGTCGGCCGTGAACGGCGTGCCGTCGTGGAACTTGACGCCCTGGCGCAGCTTCAGGCGCCACAGCAGCGGCGAGACCTGCTTCCACTCGGTAGCCAGGCCGGGCGCTACTTTCAGCTGGCGGTCGCGCTTGACCAGGGTTTCATAGATCTGGCCATTGACCATATTGGTCAGGATCTCGTTCTGCGAATGCGGGTCGAGCGTCTGTACATCGCCCTGGGCGGCCCAGCGCAGCGTCTGGGCACCCGCTGAAGCAAAGAGCGCGAGCAGAACGGTGAAGGCAAAGGTGAAGGGAAGGGCGGTCTTGTTTTTCATGCTTGGCCGCAGTGTAGGTTTCCCCTCATGACCTTTGCAGGCCGGAGGGCTCGCATCGGTAGCAAGGCTGGCTGCTCCGGGATGCGACAATGTGCCGTTCAGCGCTCTGCCACCGGCACCGCGCGCGCAGGCCTCGCCTGCAGCATCAAATCCCCCAGCAATTCCAGGAAGCCCCATGGCGCAATATGTCTTCTCGATGAACCGTGTCAACAAGACGGTTCCCCCCAAGCGTCACATCCTCAAGGACATCTCGCTGTCCTTCTTCCCCGGCGCCAAGATCGGCGTGCTGGGCGTGAACGGTTCGGGCAAGTCGACCATCCTGAAGATCATGGCCGGCGTCGACAAGGAATACGAAGGCGAAGCCATCCCGATGCCCGGCATCAAGATCGGCTACCTGGAGCAGGAACCGCGCCTGAACCCGGAGCAGACGGTGCGCGAAGCCGTTGAAGAGGGCATTGGCGGCGTGCTGGCCGCCAAGAAGCGCCTCGACGAGGTCTATGCCGCCTATGCCGACGAGAACGCCGACTTCGACGCACTGGCCGCCGAGCAGGGCGAGCTGGAAGCCATCATTGCTGCCGCCGGTTCGGAAAACACCGACCTGCAGCTCGAACTGGCCGCCGACGCGCTGAACCTGCCGCCCTGGGATGCCCAGATCGGCGTGCTCTCCGGTGGTGAAAAGCGCCGCGTTGCGCTGTGCCGCCTGCTGCTGTCCAAGCCCGACATGCTGCTGCTCGACGAACCGACCAACCACTTGGACGCCGAGTCGGTGGAGTGGCTGGAGCAGTTCCTGCAGCGCTTCCCCGGCACCGTGGTGGCCATCACCCACGATCGCTACTTCCTGGACAACGCCGCCGAGTGGATTCTCGAACTCGACCGCGGCCATGGCATCCCCTGGAAGGGCAACTACTCCGAGTGGCTGGACCAGAAGGAAAAGCGCCTGGAGTCGGAGCAGAAGAGCGAAGACGCCCGCATGAAGGCAATGAAGGAAGAACTCAAGTGGGTTCGCTCCAACGCCAAGGGCCGCCAGGCCAAGAGCAAGGCGCGTCTGGCCCGCTTCGAGGAACTGAGCGACGTCGAATATCAGCAGCGCAACGTGACGAACGAAATCTTCATCCCAGTGGCCGAGCGCCTGGGCAATGAAGTGATCGAGTTCGAGAACGTCAGCAAGAGCTTCGGCGACCGCCTGCTTATCGACAACCTGTCATTCAAGGTGCCGGCGGGCGCCATCGTCGGCATCATCGGCCCCAACGGTGCCGGCAAGTCGACGCTGTTCCGCATGCTGCAAGGCGTGGAGCAACCGGACAGCGGCAACGTCAAGATCGGCAAGACCGCCAAGATGGCCTTCGTCGACCAGAGCCGCGCGAGCCTGGAGTCCGACAAGACCGTGTGGCAGGACGTCTCCGGCGGACTGGACAACATCACCGTCGGCAAGTTCGTGATGCCCAGCCGCGCCTACCTCGGCCGCTTCAACTTCAAGGGCAATGACCAGCAGAAGATGGTCGGCCAACTCTCCGGCGGTGAACGTGGCCGTCTGCACCTGGCCAAGACGCTGGCGCAGGGCGGCAACGTCCTGATGCTTGACGAACCCTCGAATGACCTGGACGTCGAAACCCTGCGCGCGCTGGAGGAAGCGCTCCTGGAATTCGCCGGCTCGGCCATGGTCATCTCCCATGACCGCTGGTTCCTGGACCGCATCTGCACCCACATCCTCGCCTGCGAAGGCGATTCGCAGTGGTTCTTCTTCGACGGCAACTTCCATGAATACGAGGCCGACAAGAAGAGGCGCCTGGGCGAAGAAGGCGCACGCCCCAAGCGCATGCGCTTCAAGCCGATCCGCTGATGATCACGGGCCCGCAAGGGCCCGTTTCGCAACTGGCCCCGCACGGACGCTTCTCATGCTTGCCTCTGGGCCGAAGGTGTTCACACATCTTTACCCCTAGGGCATGTCACGGATACGCGCGCTGGCGACCATGCTCACACACCAACCCCTTGTGGAGACCTGTGATGAGCACGATGAACCTGAAGCGATTCGCCCTGGCCGGACTGCTGGGCTTGGCTGCCTTTGCAAGCCAGGCGCAACCGATGGGCCACCATGGACGTGGCGGCCCCGGCGGTCCTGGCGGCATGATGCCGTTCGGTCGCATGGAGCATGTGCTGGAAGCGGTCGACGCCACCGAAGCCCAGCGCACCCAGATCCAGGCCATCATGAAGGCGGCTGCCGCCGATCTGAAGGCCCAGCATGAAGCCGGCCGTGCGCTTCACGAGCGTGGCCTGGCGCTGTTTGCCGCTCCGACCATCGACGCCGCCGCCTTCGAGACGCTGCGCCAGCAAACCCAGGCCCAGCATGACGCCGCCAGCAAGCGCATGACGCAAGCCATGGTCGACGCCGCCCGCGTGCTGACGCCTGAGCAGCGCGCCAAGTTCGCCGAAAAGATGAAGAAGCGCCAGGCGCGCATGGCTGAGCACATGAAGCATGCGCAGCAGGAGCGCGCCGCCAAGCCCAAGCAATAAGCCGGCAAGGACGGGCTATGCTCGAAGCTTTCAAAACCAGCCCCTCGTGGGGTGCCAGCACGGAGCGCCAGCCGTCCCGCGCCGGCGCCCTGTCTGCGACCATGAGTACCAAGCTGCTGCTGATCGATGACGATGCCCGTCTGACTTCCATGGTCGGCGACTACCTGAGCCTTGCCGGATTCGAGGTGGCAGTGGCGGGCTCGCTGGCTGCCGGCCGCGCGGCCTTGCAGGACGCCATGCCCGACCTGCTGGTGCTGGACCTGATGCTGCCCGACGGCGACGGACTGGACTTCTGCCGTGAACTGCGCGCGAGCCAGCGCCTGAAACGCCTGCCGGTGCTGATGCTGTCGGCCCGGGGCGAGCCGATGGACCGCATCCTTGGCCTGGAGCTGGGTGCGGACGACTACCTCCCCAAGCCATTCGAGCCACGCGAGCTGCAGGCGCGCATCAAGGCCTTGTTGCGCCGCGCCGAACCGGGCGCGTCCGACGATGAGGTGATGCGCTTCGGCCGTCTCGAGATCGACATGGCTGCGCGCCTGGCCCGCCTGGACGGCAAGCCTTGCGATCTGACCAGTCACCAGTTCGATCTCCTGGTCGTGCTGGCGCAAAGCCCGGGCCGCGTGCTCTCGCGAGACCAGATCATGGATGCGCTGAAGGGCCATCCGCTCGATGCCTTTGATCGTTCGATTGACGTGCATATCTCGCGCATCCGCGCCTTGATTGAAGATGACCCGAAGGCACCGCGCCGTGTCTTGACGGTGCGCGGGGCCGGCTACGTGTTTGCCCGCAAACAAGACGCTGATGCATAAGAGCCCCTCGCCTGTGAGTACCCAAGCGGCCCCCCGAGGGGACCCCGTCGTGTTTGGTGGGTGCCCCAATCACGACTGTCGCGCTCCAGCTCGGGAGCGGCCCGTCGCTGTTGCAAGTTCAATCGTATGAAGGCGCTTTACCTACGGATTTACCTGACGGTGGTGGTCGTGCTTGCGGCATTCGCCTTCGGCTCGGCCTGGCTGTTCCAGCATCAGATCGAACAGGAGCGCGGAACGGCCGACGCTGCCGCCAGCGAGCGGCTCACGGCGATAGCGTTGCTGATTCATCGCGCATTGCCGGCCGCCAGCACGCCGCGCGAGGAGCAGGCCGCTTCGCTGCGCGAATGGGGCCAGCGACTGCGAATGGCCATTGCACTCGAAGATGCACAAGGCAAGCGAATCGCGGCTTCGGATTCATTCCTGCGTCGTGAGGATGAGCCCGGCGCGCGGCGCCTGGCTGTCGATCTTGAAGACGGCCGCAGCCTGGTGATCATGCGACAGTTTCGCCCGCCGGGTGCCGCTGCCGGCGGCGGACCACAGCAGGGAGCTGGCGCTCGCCAGCCGCCGCCTCGCCGGGACGACGCGCCGCTCAACTTCAACATGCTCAGTCATCGCCTTGGCGGTGAAGCACTGGCGCTGCTGCTGGTGCTTCTTTTCTTCGGAGTCGCAGTTGGAGCCTACCCGGTGGTGCGCCGGCTGACCCGTCGACTCGAAAGCCTGCAGCGCGGCGTGGAGCGCTTTGGCGAGGGCAATCTCAGCCACCGCGTCGATGACGAAGGCAAGGACGAAGTGGCCCGACTGGCGGCCAGCTTCAACCGGGCCGCCGGCCAGATCGAGACGCTGCTGCGGTCGCATCAAAGCCTGCTGGCCAATGCCAGCCACGAGTTGCGCTCGCCATTGGCGCGGCTGAAGATGGCTTTCTCGATGTTCGAGGAAGCCTCGCCAGCTCAGCGAGTGCGTTTGCGCAGCGAGATCGAAACCAATATCGGTGAGCTCGATGCGTTGGTTGAGGAGGTGCTGCTGGCCAGCCGCCTCGAGGGCGGCACGGGCGCGCCGCAGCTGGATCCGGTCGACCTGCTGGGCGTCGCGGCCGAAGAGGCGGCCCAGCTAGGCGTGGAGCTGAACGTCGGCAATGGCATGTCCGATGTTCGCGTGATGGGCGAGGAACGACTGTTGCGCCGCGCCTTGCGCAACCTGCTTGAGAACGCGCGCCGCTATGGCGGCGGCGAAGTGCAGTTGCAGATGCAGCGCGATCTGCGCGAGGTGCAGTTGCGTGTATGCGATCGCGGCCCCGGCGTGCCTGCCGACATGCGCGAGCGCATCTTTGAGCCCTTCTTCCGCATGCCTGGTCATGCCGAGCAGGCGGGCGGTGTAGGCCTGGGGCTCAGCCTGGTCAAACAGATTGCCCAGCGGCACCAAGGCTCGGTGCGTTGCGAAGCACGAGAGGGCGGCGGCAGCTGCTTCGTGCTTGTTCTCCCTTCTCGGCCGGGTTGACCTGGGGTTTCCCATACCCCCTCGAGCGCGGGGGGCGCTGCGCGACTGACGACCTCAAACTGGCTTGTGGCGGGGACACTGCAGATTCTTCGAGGCAGGCCTTCCGCCCGCTTCACCAATCTCTGGAGCGACGTCGTGAAATTCCTCAGGACCGTGCTGGCGGCCACCGCCTTGTGTGCAAGTACTACTTCGGCCCTTGCACTTGACTTTCAACTGAGCTTCATTGCCGGCACCTCATTGCAGGAGCAGCAGTCCTTTATCACGGCTGCGTCGATGTGGTCGGCCAAGTTCTCTGATCCGGTGACCGTCAAGCTGACCGTGGGTACCGGTGCACTCGATGCAGGCGTCCTGGCGCAGGCGGGTTCGCGTCGGCTGGTCGGAAGCTACAGCAGTGTGGCGGCACAGTTGGCGCTGGATGCCACCAGTGCACTGGATGACACGGCAGTTGCCAACCTGACGGCTGGCCCCAGCTTTGGCCTCCTGATGAACCGGACCTCAGACAACCCGAACGGTGCCGGCTCGGCAACGCCATTTGTTGACGCCAACGGCTCGGCCAACAACTCACAGATTCGCCTCACCGCTGCCAATGCACGCGCACTGGGCTACACCTTCGGGGTTGGTGGCGTTTCGGGCGGCTGCACTGATTGCGATGCCTTCATCCAGTTCAGCACCGGCTTCTCGTGGGACCACGATGGTAGCGATGGCATCACGGCCGCTGCCTATGACTTCGTCGGCATCGCCGTTCACGAAATCGGGCACGCGCTCGGGTTTGTCAGTGGGGTCGACACCATGGACGCCAATTCGACTGGAGCATTCGGTTCGAATGCGTTCACCTATGTGTCGCCTTTGGACCTGTTCCGCTGGTCGGATGAGAGTCGTGCGGCCAATGTCAGCGATTGGACTGCCGACAATCGTGACAAGTACTTCAGCGTCGACCGTGGCTTGACAGAAGGCGCCTTGTTCTCGAACGGCGTGACACGCGGTGACGGCCGCCAGGCCAGCCATTGGAAGGACAACCAGGGCATTGGCATCCTGGATCCGACCGCTGCACGTGGCGAGTTCTTGTCGATTTCCGAGAACGACCTGATGGCCCTCGATGCCATTGGCTGGGACCGGGCCGCTGCGGTGCCTATCCCGTCCACCCTGCTGCTGTCGGGTCTGGGCTTGCTGGCGCTGCTGGGCTCGCGTCGCGGGCAACGCCGCGCCTGATTGCTTGGTTGTTTGAGAGCGTCTGCTTTCAGCAAGAGCCGCTTGAGCAATCAAGCGGCTTATTTCTTGCAGCTCAGGCTGATGCTTCCTGCTTGTGCACCCAAGCGAGCACGGTCGTCATGCCACTCGCCGCCAGCACGAGGCCGATGGTGGCTGCAGCCCAGAAGCCTTGAGCGCCGCTGAGGCTCGGCAGCGCGGTGCCGAATGCGAGCCAGTAGCCACCGCCGATGCCCACGCCCCAGATCGCCAGCGCGTAGACGACCATGGGTGCGGTGGCGATGCGGTGCGAGCGCAAGACGAAGGCGGCCACGGTTTGCGCGGCATCGGCCGCATGGAACACCCAGACCCAGACCAGCAGCGGCATTGCAGCCGCAATCACCAATTCGTTGCTGGTGTAGAGCCCCAGCACCGATTCGCGGCACAGGTAGATCAACCCGCCGTTGAAGGTCGAGATCGCCACGGCGGTGATGAGCCCGTGCCAGCCCAGGCGCTTCGCGTCCTGCGGGTCGCGAGCGCCCACGCGCTGCGCCACCAGGGTGGCTGAGGCGTTGGCCATCGCCAGCGGCACCATGAACATCAGCGAGACCAGGTTCATCGCCAGCTGATGGCCAGCAACGGCTGTTGCGCCGAGCCGAGCGATGAAGATGGCCATGAAGGTGAAGCCGCTGACCTCGATCAGGATCGAGCTGCCCATGGGCACGCCCAGCTTGAGCAACTCCTTCTGGGCGGCCCAGCGCGGGCGATGCAGGCCGTGGTCGTCCAGCAGGCCGAACTGGGCGTAGAACCGATCACGCCGCAAGAGCCAGAGTGCGACGAACACCTGCGCCCACAACACCGCTGTGGTGGCTATGCCGCAGCCCGCCACGCCCAGGGCGGGCAAGCCGGCAGCGCCGTGGATCAGAGCGGCCGTCAAGGGCACCTTCAGGACCAGACCGATCAGCTGCAGCACCATCACCATCTTGGGTCGTGAGACGGCCGTATTGAAGCCACGGTAAGCCGTGAACAGCAGGGCGGCGGGCAGCCCCGGCGACAGGGCCTGCAAGTACGAGCGCACTTTGGCCTCGACCTCGGGCGTCACCTGGGCAATCCACAGGAAGGGATCGGGCACCAGCATGATGAGCAGGCCCAGGATCGAGAGCCCCAGCGCGGCCCAGACCGTCTGGTGCAGCTCGTCGCCGGCCTCGCGCAGCCGCCCCGCACCGAAATGTTGGCCGGCCAAGGGCATCACCGCCAGCACCACGCCCATCAGGCCGACGAAGACCGTGGTGTAGACCGCCGCGCCAATTGCCAGCGCGGCCAGGTCGTTGGCCGAGTAGCGAGCGACCAGCACCGTGTCGACCGTCGAAAAGGCCAGCACCGCGGCCTGCCCAATGAAGACCGGCCACGCCAGCGGCAGGATGCGGGCCAGGCTGTGGCGCAGGCCGGTCAAGACGTGACTCCGCCGGGCGAACCCGGGCCTTCGAGCGCACGCTCGGCATAGCGGTTGAAGCGCCAGGCAGTGGCCTCCTGCGTGATGCGCTGCCAGGTCTCGCGTTTCTCCACCGGTGTGAGTACCGGCCAGTTCTGCACCTCGTCGAATGTGCGGCCACAGCCCTTGCACAGTTCGTCGCCCTGGCTGGTCGAGCAGATGGCGATGCAGGGCGCATCGGGCGTACTCTCGTACCAGGTGAGCCAGGCCGCCATTGCGGCTGGTGGCATGGCCTCTTCGTCGCGGCAACGTTGATGGAAGTAGCTCATCTCGCCATAGACCTCGGCCAGCGCGCGCACTTCGCTGCAGGCCTGCACGCCGTCGCTGCTCGGACGGCGCTCACGCCACCAGTTGATGGCGGCTTCGATGTCGGTGAGATGCAGGACGGCCATGGCTTGAGGTCGTATTCAGTAGGCCAGGCCGATGGCGCCGCGCACCTCGCGCAGTGTCTTGCGGGCGACGGCACGGGCCCGCTCGGTGCCGACTTCGACGATCCAGTGCACCTTTTTTGGATCGGCCAGCAGCTCCTGCGCACGCTCGCGCCAGGGGGCCTGTTCCTTCTGGATGGCTTCGATCAAGGGGCGCTTGCAATCCAGGCAGCCGATGCCGGCCGTCTTGCAAGCTTGCTGCACCCAGGCGCGCGTGTCGCCGTCCGAATAGACCTGGTGCAAGGGCCAGACCGGGCAGTGCGCCGGATCGCCCGGGTCGCCTCGACGCACGCGCTGCGGGTCCGTCGGCATGGTGTTGATCTTGCTCTCGACCACCTCCGGCGTGTCGCGCATTGCAATCGCGTTGCCGGCGCTCTTGCTCATCTTCTGGCCGTCAAGGCCGGTGAGGCGCGAAGTCTCGGTGAGCAGCGCTTGCGGCTCGGGCAGGATGGGCGCGTCGGGGCTGTAGATGCGGTTGAAGCGGCGCGCCACTTCTCGCGTGACCTCCACATGCGAAGTCTGGTCTTCACCGACCGGCACACCGGCGGCCTTGTAGATCAGAATGTCAGCCGCCTGCAAGAGCGGGTAGCCGAGGAAGCCATAGGTCGCAAGCTCACGGTTCCTTTCAACCTGGTCCTTGTAGCTCGGGATGCGCTCCAGCCAGGAGGAGGGCGTGCTCATCGCGAGCAGCGTGAACAGCTCGGCATGCTCGGGCATGCGGCTCTGGATGAAGAGCGTGGCCTGCTCAGGATCGATACCGGCGGCCAGCCAGTCCACCACCATGTCGTAGACATTGCGCTCGATGTCTTCACGCTGCTGGTAGTGCGTGGTCAGGGCGTGCCAGTCGGCCACGAAGAAGAAGCAGTCATGCGTGCTCTGCAGCCGCAGCCAGTTCTTCAAGGCGCCGTGGTAGTGGCCGAGGTGCAGGGCACCGGTCGGACGCATGCCGGAGAGCACGCGCTCCCGGGTCTGGCTGGGGGTGTTTGCTGAAGCACTCATGGCTGGCTTTGGAGGGGGAGCGGCATTGTAGGCAGCTACACTGCCGGCCGATGAAACGCATAGTCATTCTGATCTCGGGCCGAGGGTCAAACATGGAGGCCATCGTGCGCGCACGGGCTGCCGAGCAGTGGCCTGCCGAGATCGCGGCCGTCATCAGCAACCGGCCCGATGCGGCAGGCCTGGCCTTCGCCCAGTCGCATGGCATTGCCACGGCCGTGGTGGACCACAAGGCATTCGGCCCTGGCCAGCCGGGCCGCGAGGCCTTCGACGCCGAGCTGCAGCGGGTGATCGACGGCTTCGCGCCGGATCTGGTCGTGCTGGCAGGCTTCATGCGTATCCTCACGCCGGGCTTCACTGCGCACTATGCGGAGTGCATGCTCAACATCCATCCCTCGCTCCTGCCGGCCTTCACCGGCCTGCACACGCACAAACGAGCCATCGAGATGGGCTGCAAGTTTTCCGGTGCCACGGTGCACTTCGTCACCGCCGAGCTGGACCATGGCGCCATCGTGGCGCAGGCCGTGGTGCCGGTGCAGCCAGGGGATGATGAAGCAAGCTTGTCGGCGCGCGTGCTGAAGCTTGAGCACCGCATGTATCCGAGCGCGGTGCGCTGGTTCGTCGAGGGCCAGTTGGCCATCGAGAACGGCGTCGTGCGCCAGTTGGCCGGCGAAGCGCAGTCCTTCAGCTGACCTTCAGCTGATCAGACTGGCCAGGATGTTGATCGTCAGGGCCAGCACGCCGGTGTTGAAGACAAAGGAAAGCACGGCCTGGACCAGCACCAGGCGTCGCATCGGGCGCGCGCTGACGGCCACGTCCGAAGTTTGTGAGGTCGCTGCCAGCGTGACCGAGAAATAGAGAAAGTCGCTGAAGTCCGGCATCTTGTCGTTGCCCGGGAATTCAAGCCCGTGGGGCGCGGCACCGCGGTGATAGAGGCTGGCATAGGCCAGCGCGAACTCGGCCGGCAGAAGGAGCCAGGAACCGGACACGGTAGCAACGGCAAGCAACAGGTAGGGCCAGCCATCGACGACCGACACGCCATGGCGGAACTGCGACAACTCCAGCGCGATCGCCGCCAGGCTGGCCAGTGCGCCAACGACGGCCAGCAGCAGCACGGCCACCACGCCGTCCGCTTGTGCCAGCGCGCGCTGCTTCAAGTGATGGGCATCGGCCCGGTGCATCAACAGGAAGACCAGCAGCAGGTAGAGCCAGACGCCGCTGGTCCAGCCCAGCAGCAGACGGGTGATGGTGGGCAAGGTCGCCGGCAACAGCAAGACCAGCGCCAGCCCGGCGCCGATGGCGCTCAGGAGGCGAGGGCGCAGGCGCAGCTGATGAAACAGGCTCATGCAGACCCGATTCGGGTGAAGCGCAGCGTTTCGATGCCGTCGATCTCCAGCGTGCCGAAGAACATCGAATGCGGCCGCACCCACAGCCCGCTGGCGTTGTACAGCGGCTTGTAGACCACCAGCGGCTCCAGCGTTTCACTGTGCCGTGCCACGCCGATGACCTCGTATTCACCGCCCTTGTAGTGGCGATAGAGGCCGGTGGGCGTGTCGGGCAGGGGTGAAAGATCGTCGCTCATTCAGGCAGGTCGCGACCGACAAGGGCCGGGCAGGGATAATCGGGCCATGCATCCTAATGCCCTTCTCGACATGTGCTGCGAGCTCCTGCGCGGCGTCCTCAAACTCGACGCGCCGGCCGACATGGTCGTCTCGGCCTATTTCCGCAAGAACAAGACCCTGGGCCAGCGCGAGCGCCACACGCTCGCCGAGACGGTCTACACCGTGCTGCGCCAGCGCCTGCTGCTGCAGCACCTGGCCCAGTCCGGCAGTGGCCCGATGGAGCGCCGCCTGGCGCTCCTGGCCTGGCAGGGCAGCGAAGTCTTTCTGCGCGGCGCCCTGAGCGAGCCGGAGCAGCGCTGGCTCGATCAGATGGCCACCATCGACCGCAGCGCGCTCGCGCCCAAGCTGCGCCACAACCTGCCCGACTGGCTGGCCGAGCCGCTGCTCAAGCGGCTGGGTCAGGAGGGTTTCGACGGCCTCGTCCAGAGCATGAATCAGGCGGCGCCGCTGGACCTGCGCGTCAATGCCTTGAAGCTCAAGCGCGAGGAAGCCCAGGAGCAATTGACGAAGAACGGCATCGTCACCACCACCACGCCTTTCTCCCCCTGGGGCCTGCGGGCCGAAGGCAAGCCGGCTCTGAGCAAGCTGGAGATCTTCATCAGCGGCGGCGTCGAGGTGCAGGACGAAGGCAGTCAACTGCTGGCGCTCCTGCTGGATGCCAAGCGCAGCGAGATGGTGGTGGACTTCTGCGCCGGCGCCGGCGGCAAGACCCTGGCGATTGGCGCTGCGATGCGCAACACCGGCCGGCTCTATGCCTTTGACGTCTCGGGTCACCGGCTCGACAACCTGAAGCCCCGTCTGGCGCGCAGTGGCTTGTCCAACGTCTACCCGGCGCAGATTTCCCATGAGCGCGATGAGCGCATCAAGCGCCTGTCGGGCAAGATTGACCGCGTGCTGGTCGACGCGCCTTGCTCGGGCCTTGGCACGCTGCGCCGCAACCCGGACCTGAAATGGCGCCAGTCGCCGCAGGCAATTGCCGAGCTGCAAGCCAAGCAGACCGCCATCCTGGACAGCGCAGCCCGCCTGCTCAAGCCCGGCGGCCGGCTGGTCTACGCAACCTGTAGCCTGCTGGACGAGGAAAACGAAGGCATTGCGCGTGCCTTCACCGAATCGCACCCGGACTTCGTCTTCCAGCCGGCCGCTGAACTGCTGGCCAAAGCCCAGGTTGCCGACGCCGAAAAGCTGTGCAGCGAGGGCTATCTGCGGCTCTGGCCGCATGTGCACCAGACCGATGGTTTCTTCGCTGCGGTCTGGACCAAGCGCTGAAGAGTTGCCGACTGTTCACGCTGGCGGCCGGCAATTGTTTTGACTTGATCTCTCTCAAGAGATCCGCAGGTTCGCATGCTCGGCGATTTAGAGCACCTCGCCTACAATCCGTGCTACATATTTCGCCCGTCGTTGGGTAAAGGTTTGGACTGAATGAATGAGTTGTTGATTGTTCGCGACGCCCTCGTGCAATGGCTGGGCTACGGCCTGCTGGATGCCAGCGTTTGGCAGATCGTTGGCTATACCCTGGTCCTGACCCATTTCACGATTCTGGGCGTGACCATCTTTCTGCACCGTGCGCAGTCGCACCGTGCGCTGGAGCTGGGCCCCATCCCTTCGCACTTCTTCCGTTTCTGGCTGTGGCTGACCACGGGCATGGTGACCAAGGAATTCGTCGCCATCCACCGCAAGCATCACGCCAAGTGCGAAACCGAGGAAGATCCGCACAGCCCGCAGACCCGCGGCCTGAAGGCTCTGTTGTTGACCGGTGTCGAGTTGTACCGGGCCGAATCCAAGAACATGGAGACCATGGCCAAGTACGGCACAGGCACGCCTGACGACTGGATCGAGCGCAATCTGTACACCCGCTTCTCCTGGCAGGGTGTGGGTCTGATGCTGATCATCAACCTGACGCTGTTTGGTGCCATCGGCGCCACCATCTGGGCGATCCAGATGGCCTGGATCCCGGTCTGGGCGACCGGCGTGATCAACGGCATCGGGCACTACTGGGGCTATCGCAATTTCGAGGCGCCCGATGCGTCGCGCAATGTCTCGCCCTGGGGCATCCTGATCGGCGGTGAAGAGCTGCACAACAACCACCACACCTATCCGGTGTCGGCCAAGTTCTCGGTCAAGCCTTTCGAGTTCGACATCGGCTGGGGCTACATCCGCGCCATGGAAATGATCGGCTGGGCCAAGGTTCGCAAGACCGCGCCCAAGCTGCAGCTCGGCGAGATCAAGCCGGCGGACAAGCAGACGCTGGAGGCCTTGATCGCCAATCGCTATGAGGTGATGGCCGCCTATGGCCGTGGCCTCAAGGCAGCTTGCGCTGGCGAACTGGCCAAGCTGAAGGCGCAAGGTGAGCAGCACAGCGCCAAGTGGGCCCAGTTCAAGCTGGCCAAGCGCTGGCTGCACCGCGACACCGATTTCATTCCGGCCGATTTCATGGCTGATATCGACGGTGCCCGTGCTGCCAGCCCGGTGCTGGACAAGCTGGTGTCGATGCGTGAAGAGCTGCGCCAGATGTGGACGCGCACCAATGTCTCGGCCGAGCAGCTGGTGGCGGATCTGCAGGCCTGGTGCCGCAAGGCCGAAGAAAGCGGCATCGCCGAACTGCGTGCCTTCTCGATGAGCTTGCGCGCCGCCCGGGCCTGAGTTTTTCCGGAGCGTTAACGCAAGTAAAAGGCGCCGCGAGTCGGCGCCTTTTTCATGGCCGCTGCCTATACTTTGGCTGTCTGCATGAAGCCAAGGAGGGCCCCATGAACGTCAAGCTGATTCTCAAGCCATTGCTGCTTGCCGGCCTGCTGGTCGCCGCAAGCGCCCAGGCGGCCGTGACCGTCAAGTTCGTCAAGTCGGAGGGCTTTGCCGACATCGGCCGCTGGAGCGGTCGTCCCGATGAAACGCTCAAGCTGATCGAAGAGCACCTGGTGGCCCAGGCCTCCAAGTTTGTGAGCGGTTCGCAGGACCTGGTGATCGAAGTGACTGACATCAATCTGGCCGGTGAAGAAGAGCCCGTTGGCCGGCGCATGGACAATCTGCGGGTGATGCGCCAGATCACGATCCCGACCATGGACCTGACTTACAAGCTCAGCGAGGGCGGCAAGGTGGTCAAGGAAGGCAAGTCGCATGTGGCGGACATGAGCTACATGGAGCGCTTCAATCGCTATTCGCCGGGCGACCAGCTTCGTTTCGAAAAGCGCATGCTGGACAACTGGTTCAAGGACGAGTTCGGCAAGACGGTGACGGCTGCTCGCTGATTGCCGTTTTCCAAGCGCCCAAAGAAAAACCCGCCATCGGCGGGTTTTTTCTTCAGGCTTGAAGCGCCAGGCTGAATTACTTCAGCTTGGTTTCCTTGTACAGGACGTGCTTGCGGGCCTTGGGGTCGAACTTCATGAATTCGAGCTTTTCGGGCGTCGTCTTCTTGTTCTTGTTCGTGGTGTAGAAATGACCGGTGCCGGCTGTGGATTCCAGCTTGATCTTGTCGCGTCCGCCTTTGGATGCCATGGTAGTTCTCCTTGTTTCCTAGTGGACGATTACAGCTCGCCCTTGGCGCGCAGATCGGCAACGACTTGGTCGATACCGACCTTGTCGATCAAACGCAGAGCGGCGTTGCTGATGCGCAGACGCACCCAACGGTTTTCGCTCTCCACGAAGAAGCGGCGATATTGCAGGTTCGGCAGGAACCGACGCTTGGTTTTGTTGTTGGCATGGGAAACATTGTTTCCGACCATGGGCTTCTTGCCCGTGACTTGACAGACGCGTGCCATTGACGCTTCTCCGGTTTGATGTCTTTCTACCCAGTCGCATCGTCGTTCGACGTTGCGACCACATGATCGCTCTATGCCTGCTAAACCCGTTCAGCCGCTACTTGCGGTCTGCAAGCAGCGTTGCTGGGCGAGGGCGATCCATCCAGCAGGCAAGCCCGCGATTGTGCCACACAAATGCGGGAATACCCAAAGGGCGGACCGGGCGCGATCAGCTGCCTGCGTTTTCCAGGTAGCGCTGCGCGTCAAGCGCGGCCATGCAGCCGGTGCCGGCGCTGGTGATGGCCTGGCGGTAGACATGGTCCTGCACGTCGCCGGCGGCGAACACGCCTGGCACGCTGGTCATCGTCGCGAAGCCGTTCAGGCCGCTCTTGGTGACGATATAGCCGTCCTTCATCTCCAGCTGGCCCTTGAAGATGTCGGTGTTGGGCTGGTGGCCGATGGCGATGAAGCAACCTTGCAGCTTGAGCTCGGTGGTCGAGCCGTCATTCGTGCTCTTGATGCGCACGCCGGTGACGCCGCTTTGGTCGCCCAGCACTTCCTCCAGGGTGTTGAAGGTGTGCATCACCATCTTGCCCTCGGCGACCTTGGCCATCATCTTGTCAACGAGGATGGGCTCGGCGCGGAACTTGTCGCGGCGGTGGATCACGTGCACCTTGCTGGCGATATTGCTCAGGTACAGCGCTTCTTCGACAGCCGTGTTGCCGCCGCCGACCACGCAGACTTCCTGGCCACGATAGAAGAAGCCGTCGCAGGTCGCACAACCGCTGACGCCACGGCCCATGAATGATTCTTCAGACGGCAGGCCAAGGTACTTGGCCGAGGCGCCGGTGGCGATGATGAGGGCATCGCAGCTGTAAGTGCCGCTGTCACCCTTCAGTGTGAACGGGCGCTTGGAGAAATCGACCTCGTTGATGTGGTCGAACACCATCTGCGTGTTGAAGCGCTCGGCATGCTCCTGGAAGCGTTGCATCAGCTCCGGACCCTGCACGCCCATCACATCGGCCGGCCAGTTGTCGACCTCGGTGGTCGTCATCAATTGACCCCCTTGCGCGATGCCGGTGATCAGCGTGGGCTGCAGGTTGGCGCGCGCAGCATAGATCGCAGCCGTGTAGCCGGCGGGGCCGGAACCGAGGATCAGCAGCTTGTGATGTTGGTTGGTCTGGGTCATGGAATGTCTAGATAGGGTTGCTCGCAACGCACACAAGTGGTGTCGGCCGGCGCTTATACGGCCTAAACCCTATGTGAATGCGTGAACCAGTTGGCACAATGCGCCCATTTTAGGCTGCGACCCTTGCCCGAACCTGAGCAAGGTCATCGCTCAATCATCCAACCCGGAGGCTTTTCATATGGCGATGCTGTCGAACCTGGACCTGATCCGCAGGGTGCCCCTGTTCTCTCTGCTGACCACCGATCAGGCCCAGTCGATTGCCGACAGCGTGGTCAAGCGCCGCTTCAAGCGCGGCGAGGTCATTGTCGAGCAAGGCACCAAATCCAATGCGCTGTTCATTCTCTTGAATGGCCGCGCCCGCGTGCTGACGGCAGACAGCCGTGGTCGCGAGGTCATCCTGGCTGTGCTTCAGCCCGGCGACTACGTGGGCGAAATGAGCCTGATCGACAACGAGCCACATTCGGCCACCGTCCGTGCCGAAGTGCAGACCGACATGCTGGTGCTGGGCCGCATGGAGTTTTCGCGCTGCCTGCCTGAGAGCAGCAGCCTGTCCTACGCCATCCTGCGTGGCCTGGTGGCCCGCCTGCGCAACGCCGACCGCCAGATCGAGTCGCTTGCGCTGCTGGACGTGTACGGCCGCGTCGCTCGCACGCTGCTGGACATGGCCGAGGAGGAGAAGGGCATCAAGATCATCCGCGGCAAGGTTTCTCGCCAGGACATGGCCAAGGTCGTCGGCGCCTCGCGCGAGATGGTCAGCCGCGTCATGAAGGACCTGGAAGACAAGGGCGTGATCGAGACGCTGGAGAACGGCTCCGTCGTCATCAAGGAACGCCTGCAGCACGATTGATGGCGGCGCATCGGAGGCCTCCCGGGAGGGAGGCCCTGATTCATGCGCCACAATGGCGGCATGAGCTTCCCATTAGGTTCGTTGCTGGGTGGCGGCGACGCTGCGCCGGCCGCTGACAAGGTTTACAAACGCCAAGGAAAAAAGCCTGCGCCAGCACCCGCGCCGGCGGCGCACCCGATGCGCACGCCGCTGTGGCTGATCGCTGGCGCCATCCTTTGGTGTCTGGCCCTGCTGGCCCTGGTCAGCCATGACCGCGCGGACGCCGCTTTCTCGATTTCAGGCAGCCGCGAGCTGTTCGCCAACCGCGTCGGCGCGCTCGGCGCCTGGTTCTCCGACCTCCTGTTCTTTTGCTTCGGCTATTCGGCCTGGTGGCTGATGCTGGCCGCCTTGCGGCTGTGGCTGGGCTCGCTGGCCCGGGTGCTGCGCGCGCAGGAGGCAACACCTGCCCCCGAACATCCGATGCGGGGTGTCGGCCTGTTTGCATTGGGCCTGGTGCTCCTGATCTCTGCCAGCTGTGCGCTGGAATGGACCCGCCTCTACGGTTGGGAGCCGCGCCTGCCCGGCCATGCCGGCGGCGTCTGGGGCTACGTCTTGGGCCCCTGGAGCATGAAGGCGCTGGGCTTTGCCGGCTCCGGCGTGGTCTGGATCGCATTGCTGCTGGTCGGTGCCTCACTGGCGCTGAAGTTCTCCTGGCTGAACCTGGCCGAGCAGCTCGGCACCTGGATCGAGGGCCTGCGCGAACGCCGCCAGGAGCGCCGCGAGATGGCCGAAGACCAGAAGGTCGGCGAGCAGGCGGTGCTGGAGCGCAAGCAGGTGGTTGAGGTGGAGCGCGAGCGCGAAGTGATCGCTGAGCACGTGCCCATCGTCATCGAGGCGCCGGTCATCGAAGTGCCCAAGTCCACCCGTGTGGCCAAGGAGCGCCAGAAGACGCTGTTCAGCGACCCGGCCGACACCAAGCTGCCCCAGGTCGATCTGCTCGATGCGGCGCCGCTGCGCGTGGAGTCGGTGACGCCCGAGTCGCTGGAGATGACCTCGCGCATGATCGAGAAGAAGCTGCGCGACTTCGGCGTCGAGGTGCGCGTGGTGGCAGCCTCGCCAGGCCCGGTGATCACCCGTTACGAAATCGAACCAGCCACCGGCGTCAAGGGCTCGCAGATCGTCAACCTGGCCAAGGACCTGGCGCGTTCCCTGAGTCTCGTGAGCATCCGCGTGGTCGAGACCATTCCTGGCAAGAACTTCATGGCGCTGGAGCTGCCCAATGCGCGGCGCCAGACCATCCGCCTGTCCGAGATCCTCGGCTCGCAGGTCTATGCCGATGCGTCCTCCTTGCTCACCATGGCCCTGGGCAAGGACATCATCGGCGCGCCCATGGTGGCCGACCTCGCCAAGATGCCGCACTGCCTGGTCGCCGGTACCACCGGCTCCGGCAAGTCGGTCGGCATCAACGCGATGATCCTGTCGTTGCTCTACAAGGCCGAGGCGCGCGACGTGCGGCTGATCATGATCGACCCCAAGATGCTTGAAATGAGCGTCTACGAAGGCATCCCGCATCTGCTGGCGCCGGTCGTGACCGACATGAAGCAGGCCGCCAACGCGCTCAATTGGTGCGTTGGCGAAATGGAGCGGCGCTACAAGCTGATGTCCAAGATGGGCGTGCGCAACCTGGCCGGCTACAACAAGAAGATCGACGAGGCCACGGAACGCGGCGACAAGATTGGCAACCCCTTCAGCCTCACGCCCGAGGAGCCGGAACCGCTGGAGCGCCTGCCGCACATCGTGGTCGTGATCGACGAACTGGCCGACCTGATGATGGTGGTCGGCAAGAAGATCGAAGAGCTGATCGCCCGCCTCGCGCAGAAGGCCCGTGCGGCCGGCATCCACCTGATCCTGGCCACGCAGCGCCCGTCGGTGGACGTGATCACCGGCCTGATCAAGGCCAACATCCCGACGCGCCTGTCCTTCCAGGTCAGCTCCAAGATCGACAGCCGCACCATCCTCGACCAGATGGGCGCCGAAGCGCTGCTGGGTATGGGTGACATGCTCTACATGGCGTCGGGCACGGGCCTGCCGATCCGCGTGCATGGCGCCTTTGTCAGCGACGACGAGGTGCATCGCGTCGTCGAATACCTGAAGGCGCAGGGCGGCGAGCCGAACTACATCGAAGGCATCCTCGAAGGCGGCGTGCTGGAAGGCGGCGAGGGCGGTGAAGCGCCGGCGCCAGGCCAGTCTGACGGCGAGGCCGACCCGATGTACGACCAGGCTGTGGCCATCGTGCTGCAGCACAAGCGCGCCTCGATCTCGCTGGTCCAGCGCCATCTGCGCATCGGCTACAACCGCGCGGCGCGCCTCCTGGAACAGATGGAGAAGTCGGGCCTGGTCGGTTCCATGAACACAAATGGCAGCCGCGACCTGATCGTGCCGCGGCGCGAGGAATGATGAAGAAGCTGCTCAGAAAAATCTTGGCCCTTGCGGCGCTGTCCTTGCTCGCCGCCGCAGCGCAAGCCGATTCGGTCGATGTGCTCAACAGCTTCCTGAAGGATGTGAAGAGCGGCCGTGCCAGTTTCACGCAGACAGTCACTTCGCCAGACGGCAAGCGCACCAAGAAGTCTTCCGGCAGCTTCGAGTTCCAGCGGCCCAACCAGTTCCGCTTCGTCTACCTGAAACCTTTCGAGCAGACCATCGTGGCCGATGGCCAGAAGGTCTGGATCTTCGACCCCGACCTGAACCAGGCCAGCAGCCGCAAGATCGACCAGGCGCTGGGCGCCACGCCGGCAGCCCTGCTCGCAGGCGGCAATGTCGCACGCGATTTCATTCTCAAGGCCCAGGCCAGCGACAAGGGGCTTGACTGGGTGCTGGCAACGCCGCGCCAGGCTGAGGGCAGCATCCAGAACCTGCGCATTGCCTTCAAGAGCGGCGAGCTGGCGGCCATCGAGATCGTCGATGCTTTTGGCCAGAAGTCGCTGCTTGAATTTGCCGGCGTCGTTGCCAACCCGAGCATCCCGGCCGAGCAGTTCCGCTTCAAGCTGCCCGCCGGTGCCGACCTGATCGAACAATGACGCATCCACCCGCAAGGAGCCCTGGCGACGATGCCCCATGACGTCAGCCTGATAGCCACCCTGGCCGCCGGTTTCGGCCTGGCCCTGATCTTCGGATTCGCCGCCCTGAAGCTGCGATTGCCGCCCCTGGTTGGCTATCTGCTCGCTGGCGTGCTGATAGGGCCGGCCACGCCCGGCTTTGTGGCCGACATGGCCCTGGCCAGCCAGCTGTCCGAGATCGGGGTGATGCTCCTGATGTTTGGCGTTGGCCTGCATTTCTCCATGGGCGACCTGCTCTCGGTGAAGCGCATTGCCGTGCCGGGCGCGATTGTGCAGATTGCTGTGGCAACTGCCTTGGGGGCAGGTCTTGCCTGGGTTTGGGGTTGGGGCTTTGGCACAGCGCTGGTGTTCGGGCTGGCGCTCTCCGTTGCCAGCACCGTGGTGCTCCTGCGCGCGCTGGAGGACCGAGGCCTGCTCGAGACGGCCAATGGCCGCATCGCGGTGGGCTGGCTGGTCGTTGAAGACCTGGTGATGGTGCTCGTCTTGGTGCTCCTGCCGCCGATGGCCGGACTCCTGAGTGGAGAAGCGCTGGGCAGTGGCCTGGCGATGACGGTGCTCATCACGCTGTCAAAGGTCGGCGGCTTCATCGCGCTGATGCTGATCTTCGGCCGTCGCGCTCTGCCCAAGCTGCTGTTTGCGGTGGCACGCAGCGGCTCGCGTGAGCTGTTCACCTTGTGCGTGATCTCGGCAGCGGTGGGCGTGGCATTTGCCGCGGCCATGCTTTTCGATGTGTCGTTCGCGCTGGGCGCCTTCTTCGCCGGCATGATGCTGCGCGAGTCGGAATACAGCCACCGCGCGGCCGATGAATCGCTGCCGCTGCGAGACGCCTTCGCGGTGCTGTTCTTTGTGTCGGTCGGCATGCTGTTCGACCCACGGGTGCTGCTGGAAGAGCCAGTCAAGGTGCTGCTGGTCTCCGGCGTCATCATCGTGGGCAAGACGCTGGCGGCGCTGGCGCTGGTGCTGATGCTGCGCTACCCGCTCAACACGGCGCTCACCGTTGGCGCGAGCCTGGCGCAGATCGGCGAGTTCTCCTTCATCCTGATCGGCCTCGGGCGCAGTCTGGGGCTTGTGGATGCGCAAGTTCAAAGCCTGGTGCTCGCCGGTGCCTTGATCTCGATTGCGTTGAACTCGGTGCTGTTTTCGGCCATTGCTCCTGCGCAAGCCTGGATCCTTCGCCGCTCGGCGCTGGCCCGAAAGCTTGAACAGCGCGACGACCCGCTGGCTGAGCTGCCCACGAGTGTCGACCCGGCGCTGCTGCAAGGGCAGGTTGTGCTGGTCGGCCACGGTCGCGTGGGTGCACCCTTGGCGCAGATGCTGCGCGCCAAGGGCTTGGCGGTCGTCGTGGCCGAGCTCCAGCGCGAGCGTGTCGAGGTCTTGCGTGAGCAAGGCTTCCCCGCGGTCGTTGGCGATGCCAGCGAGTCGGCCGTCCTGATCCAGGCCCATATCGCGCGTGCCGCGATGCTGGTGGTGACTGCAGGCGACAGCATGCAGGCCAGCCGCATGTGCGACACCGCCCGCCAGCTCAACCCTTCGATCAAGGTGCTGCTGTGCGCGCGCAGCGAAGACGAGGCCAATCTCCTGCGCGAGAGCAATGTCGGCGAGGTGCTGCAGCCGGAACAGGCGCTGGCAGAGAGCCTTGGCCAGCGCGCGCTGGCGCAACTGGGCAAGCAGTGATGGCTCGAAGCCACCGAGGTAGCGGCAATGCGTGACCTGTTTTCCCAAGAACCCGCAGCGCCGCTGGCCGAGGCCCTGCGGCCCAGGACACTGGACGAAGTCGTCGGCCAGTCCCATCTGCTGGGCGCAGGCAGGCCGCTGCGGCTGGCATTCAAGTCGGGCAAGCCGCATTCGATGATCTTCTGGGGGCCGCCGGGCGTGGGCAAGACCACGCTGGCGCGCCTCACCGCGACAGCTTTCGAGTGCGAGTTCATCGCGCTCTCGGCCGTGTTCTCGGGCGTCAAGGACATCCGCGAAGCGATGGAAAAGGCCCAGCATTTCCTTTCGCAGGGCAAGCACACCATCCTGTTCGTGGACGAGATCCATCGCTTCAACAAGTCGCAGCAGGATGCGCTGCTGCCTCATGTGGAGTCGGGGCTCTTCACCTTCATCGGCGCCACCACCGAAAACCCGAGCTTCGAGGTCAATTCGGCACTGCTGTCACGAGCGCAGGTCTATGTGCTCAAGTCGCTGACGGACGAAGAGCTGCGGCAGCTCCTCCAGCGGGCGCAGGACAAGTTGCTGGGCCAACTGCACTTCGATGAGCAGGCGGTCAACACCATCATCGGCTACGCAGACGGCGATGCCCGTCGCTTCCTCAACCTGCTGGAGCAATGCAATACGGCAGCCGGGGCCGCAGGCATCACGGAGATCAATGCCGAGTTCATCAGCAATGCGTTGAGCCTCAATGCTCGCCGTTTCGACAAGGGCGGCGACAACTTCTACGACCAGATTTCGGCCCTGCACAAGTCGGTGCGTGGCTCGAATCCGGATGGCGCCCTTTACTGGCTGACGCGGATGCTCGATGGTGGTGCCGACCCCAGGTACCTGGCCCGGCGCATCGTGCGCATGGCCTGGGAAGACATCGGCCTGGCAGACCCGAGGGCGATGCAGATCGCCAACGACGCGGCCCTGACTTTCGAGCGCCTGGGCAGCCCGGAAGGCGAATTGGCCTTGGGCCAGGCCGTCATCTACCTGGCCGTGGCGGCCAAGAGCAATGCCGGTTACAACGCCTACAACGCAGCGCGTGCCTTCGTGAAGCAGGACAAGAGCCGCGAGGTGCCGGTACATCTGCGCAACGCGCCGACCAAGCTCATGAAGGAGCTGGGCTACGGCCATGAATACCGCTATGCGCACGACGAGCCGCATGCCTATGCGGCTGGCGAAACCTATCTGCCGGACGGCGTTGGCGAGCCGCGCTGGTACCAGCCGGTGCCGCGTGGCCTGGAGGTCAAGATCGGCGAGAAGCTTGCCTTTTTGCGCAAGCTCGATGAAGAGGCCGGCGAGGGCAACTGAAGATCAGCCGGCGCGGAGCGCCCCGGCATGGCCTTGACTGCGGGTTATCACCAGGTTTTGACGAACGGGATGGGTCTGTTGGCCTCCTACAATCCCGCTCGCCTGCAAGATTGAAGGCTGAGCTGGGCCCGCGCCATACACAAGACGCGGGCCTTTGTTTTAGTTAGGCCCGCAGGGCAAGCTTGTGAGAATCTGGGAGCTACCCCACAAGGGCGGCTCCATTGGGAGAGTTCGATGGATACCTTGATCCAGCAGGTCGTCAACGGCCTGGTGCTGGGCAGCATGTATGCCTTGGTGGCCCTGGGCTACACCATGGTGTACGGCATCATCAACCTGATCAATTTCGCCCATGGCGAAATCCTGATGGTGGGCGCCCTGGTGAGCTGGAGTGTGGTCGGCGCCTTGAGCGAGACCGGCATGCCCGGCTGGGCCATGATGGGCGTGGCGCTGTGCTGCGCCATCGTCATCTGCACCATCCTGAACTTCGTGATCGAGAAGATTGCCTACCGGCCGCTGCGCAATGCGCCGCGCCTGGCGCCGCTGATCACGGCCATGGGCATGTCGCTGCTCCTGCAGACGGTGGCCATGATCATCTGGAAGCCCAATCCCAAGGCTTTCCCGCAATTGCTGCCCGATGTGCATTACCAGGTCGCCGGTTCCACGGCCGTGATCACGCTGACGCAATGCGTGATCCTCGGGCTGACCGTGGCGATCCTGGCGGCGCTCCTGTGGCTGGTCAACAGCACCAAGCTGGGCCGCGCCATGCGCGCCACGGCCGAGAACCCGCGCGTGGCCTCGCTGATGGGCGTCAAGCCCGACTTCATCATCTCGACCACCTTTGTCATCGGCGCCGCGCTGGCTGCCGTGGCCGGCCTGATGCTGGCTGCAAAGGATGGCTCGGTCACCCACATGATGGGCTTCACGCCCGGCCTGAAGGCCTTCACGGCCGCGGTGCTGGGCGGCATCGGCAACCTGGCCGGGGCGATGCTTGGCGGACTGCTGCTGGGCCTGCTGGAGGCCATCGGCGGCAACTACCTGGGCGACATCACCGGCGACGTGCTGGGCAGCAACTATGTCGACATCTTTGCCTTCATGGCGCTGATCCTCGTGCTGACGCTGCGACCTTCGGGCTTGCTGGGCGAGCGCGTGGCGGACCGGGCCTGAGGAGCTGACGATCATGCAAACCAAGAACAAGTTTGTGCTCTATGCGGTGGTGGCCGTGGCCCTGCTGCTGATGCCGGGCATCTGCGCCTCGCTGGGCCTGGGCAACGGCCCGATGCGCATCATCGACCTCGCCCTGCTGTACGTGATGCTGGCCCTGGGCCTCAATATCGTGGTCGGCTATGCGGGCCTGCTGGACCTTGGCTACGTGGCCTTCTATGCGCTCGGTGCCTATATGTTCGGCCTGCTGGCGAGCCCGCAGTTGAGCCAGAACTTTGAAGCCTTTGCCGCCGCCTTCCCCAATGGCGTGCACATGCCGCTGTGGCTGCTGATACCGGCGGGCGCGGCGCTGGCGGCGCTGGCCGGCGTGCTGCTCGGCGCCCCGACGCTGAAGTTGCGCGGCGACTACCTCGCCATCGTGACCCTGGGCTTCGGCGAAATCATCCGGGTGTTCATGAACAACCTGGACAACGTCACCAACGGCCCGCGCGGCATCGGTGAGATCGACGGCATCCATTTCTGGGGCTACGACCTCAGCAAGCCGCTGGAGCTGATGGGCTTCACGGTGCCGCCGATCACGCAATACTACTACCTGTTCCTGGCCCTGGTGCTGGCCAGCATCCTGATCTGCTACCGGCTCGAGACCTCGCGCATCGGCCGCGCCTGGATGGCGATCCGCGAAGACGAAATCGCGGCCAAGGCCATGGGCATCAACACCCGCAACATGAAGCTGCTGGCCTTCGGCATGGGGGCGACTTTCGGCGGCGTGGCCGGCTCGATGTTCGCGGCCTTCCAGGGCTTTGTCTCGCCCGAGTCCTTCAGCCTGCAGGAGTCGGTGATGATCGTCGCCATGGTCGTGCTGGGCGGCATCGGTCACATCCCGGGCGTGGTGCTGGGTGCGCTGCTGCTGGCGGCCCTGCCGGAAGTGCTGCGCTATGTGGCCGGCCCCTTGCAGGAGATGAGCGATGGCCGGCTTGATGCCGCCATCCTGCGCCAGCTCCTGATTGCACTGGCCATGATCGGCGTGATGCTGCTGCGTCCGCGAGGCCTGTGGCCTGCGCCCGAGCACGGCAAGGCCGCGCCCAAGGCTGCGAATTGAGGCGCTGAAATGACAACGACTACTGATTTCGTTCTGAACGTGAGCGGCGTCTCCAAGCGCTTCGGCGGCCTGCAGGCCTTGTCCGGCGTGGCGCTGAAGATCGGCCGCGGCCAGGTCTATGGCCTGATCGGCCCGAACGGCGCCGGCAAGACGACGTTCTTCAATGTGCTGACCGGCCTGTACACGCCGGACGCCGGCTCGTTCGAGCTGGGCGGCCAGGCCTACAAGCCGCAGGCCGTGCATCAGGTGGCCAAGGCCGGCATTGCCCGCACCTTCCAGAACATCCGCCTCTTTGCCGAGATGTCGGCACTCGAGAACGTGATGGTGGGCCGCCACGTGCGAAGCCAATCGGGCATCTTCGGCGCCATCTTCCGCACATCTGGCTTCAAGGCCGAGGAAGCGGCGATTGCCAAGCGCGCACAGGAACTGCTGGACTATGTGGGCATCGGCCACATGGCCGAGTTCAAGGCCCGTACGCTGAGTTATGGCGATCAGCGCCGCCTGGAAATCGCCCGCGCGCTGGCCACTGATCCGCAACTGATTGCGCTCGACGAACCGGCTGCTGGCATGAACGCCACCGAGAAGGTCGTGCTGCGCGAGCTGATCGACCGCATCCGCAACGACGGCCGCACCATCCTCCTGATCGAGCACGACGTGAAGCTGGTGATGGGGCTGTGCGATCGCGTCACGGTGCTGGACTACGGCAAGCAGATCGCCGAAGGTACGCCCGCCGAAGTGCAGCGCAACGAGAAGGTCATCGAGGCCTATCTGGGTGCCCATGCGGCCCACTGACGAGAAGAAGAACAAGATGGCAGCAATTGACGAAGGCAACATCCTGCTCGCGGTGAGTGGGCTCAAGGTGGCTTATGGCGGCATCCAGGCTGTCAAGGGCGTGGATTTCGAGGTGCGGCAGGGCGAGCTGGTCAGCCTGATCGGTGCCAACGGCGCCGGCAAGTCCACCACCTTGAAGGCGATCACCGGCCTGCAGCCCAGCAACGCAGGCGAAGTTCGCTACATGGGGCGCGTGATCAAGGGCCAAGGCGCCTGGGACCTGGTCAAGCAGGGGCTGGTGATGGTGCCCGAGGGTCGTGGCACCTTCACGCGCATGACCATCACCGAGAACCTGCAGATGGGCGCCTACATCCGCAATGACAAGAAGGAAATCGAGGCCGACATCGAGAAGGTGTTCGCCTTGTTCCCGCGTCTGAAGGAGCGCCGCAAGCAGCTGGCCGGCACCATGTCAGGCGGCGAGCAGCAGATGCTGGCCATGGGCCGCGCGCTGATGGCACGCCCCAAGCTCCTGCTGCTGGACGAACCCTCGATGGGCCTCTCGCCCATCATGGTCGACAAGATCTTCGAGGTGGTGAACGACATTCACCAGCAGGGCGTGACCGTGCTGCTCGTCGAACAGAACGCGAGCCGTGCGCTGCAGCTGGCCAACCGCGGCTATGTGATGGAGTCGGGCGAGGTGACGATGAGCGGTGCTGGCGAAGAGCTGCTCAACGACCCCAAGGTGCGGGCTGCATATCTGGGCGAATAAGTCGCCTCGGCACAAAAAGAAAGGCGGCCCGCAGGCCGCCTTTTTGTCGCCGACTGAATAGCTTCAGGCGGGCTTGACCAGCAGTGAGCGGGCCCAGGCGTCCGCCACGCGGCCCGGCGTCGAACCTTCGCTCTTCACGCGTTCCAGCAGCTCGGCCACGCGGTTGGCGATCAGGGCGACTTCGGCCATCACGGCGTTCTCTTCGCCTTCGCCGCGGTACTCGCGGGCCACGCTGATGATGCCGCCGGCATTCACGAGGTAGTCGGGCAGGTAGGTGATGCCGCGGGCTTGCAGCGCATCGCCGTCAGCGGCGGTGGCCAGCTGGTTGTTGGCAGCGCCAGCGATCAGCTTGGCCTTCAGCGTCGGAATTGACTGGATGTTCAGCGAGGCGCCCAGGGCGCAAGGCGCCAGCACGTCTACGTCGGCCGACAGGATTTCATTGATGCCCACGGCTTGCGCGCCTAGTTGCTCTTGAGCGCGCTGCACCTTGGCAGCGTCCACGTCGGCCACCACGAGCTTGGCGCCGGCCTTGTGCAGGTACTCGGCCAGATGCCAGCCCACGGCACCCAGGCCTTGCAGGGCGACGCGCACGCCTTCCAGCGACTCACGGCCCAGCACCAGCCGCGCGCCTCGCTCGATGGAGACGAACACGCCATAGGCGGTCTTGGGGCTCGGGTCACCACCGAAGGCGCCAGCGCGCGGAATGCCCGAGACGAATTGGGTGGTGGCCTGCATGCCCAGCATGTCGGCGGTCGTGGTGCCCACGTCTTCAGCGGTGATGTAGGCGCCTTCCAGCGACTGCACGGCGCGGCCGAAAGCGGCGAACAGCGCGGCACGGTCCTTGATGACGGCGGGCTTCAGGATTACGGCCTTGCCGCCGCCGAAGGGCAGATTGGCCAGCGCGTTCTTCAGGCTCATGCCTTGCGAGAGGCGCAGCGCGTCGTTCAGCGCGGCCAGTTCGTTGTCGTAGCTCCAGACGCGGCAGCCACCGAAGGCCGGGCCACGGGCGGTGCTGTGCACGGCCAGGATGGCCTTGAGGCCGGTCTCTTCATCGGCGGCCAGCAGCACGCGCTCATGCGGAGCCTGGTCGGGCAGGCCGAACAGCGAAGAGGGCAGGGAGGCGGTGGGCGCAGTTTGGAGCGCGCGGGCGAGGTCGGAGACGGCGTTCATGGTCGTGCTTGGCATTCGTGATGCGTTCGTGGAGCCAGCCGGGGAGGCCGGGCGGTATGCCGCTTGTGGCAGCGCCACGAATTTTAGGTGCGCAGGGCAGCAACAGCCTTCGCCAGCTGTGCATCAAGCCATGCCAAGCTGGCATGCCTTCACGGAGTGCCGCCTTTCAGGGGTCCTGAAAGCCACCGGCTCGCAGCGTCACCACCAGGGTGTCGCGGTGGCCATGGCCTCCGTCCGGCTGGATCGGCGTGGTTTCGTGGATCACACGCTCATCGTCCAGCAGGAGCAGCGTCCACGGCTGGGTCATGGTGAAACGCTGGCCTTGCGGGCCGGCGGCTTCAAAGACGCGTGACTCGCCGCCCTTGATCTGATGGCGGTTGATCAGGAACACGGCGACGAGGTCGACGCCATCGCGATGCGCGCCTTCAGGCGTCGGGCGGCCGATGCCGTCGGTGGTGTCGATGCGGAACTGATGCGCTTCGACGAACCAGGGTTTCTCGCCCTTGAGCCCTGAAGCAATGGAGGCCAGGCCGCGCAGCAATTGCTGCCAGGCGGGCAGGGCGGTGGCCGCCTGCTCCATCGGCTCGAACAGGCGCTCGATGCCGCCGTGCAGGGCGTTGTAGTCCAGCGGCTGCCAGTGCGCGCGGTGCGGGCTTTGAATGACTTCATCGCCATCGACGACGAAGCAGCTGTGGCGGCGGAAGCGGTAGCGGCCGCCGTCTTTCAGGAAGTTGTCGGGGGGGAGCTTGTCCCAGTAGCCGCTGAGCCTTGCGAGCTGCTCAGGCTGAACACCGAAGAAAGACTGAACGAGATCTGGCGCGATGACTGCATGCCCGAGGTCATGCAGTTGAGTCTGGAACTTCTCTGCGTTGACATAGGGCGGCTGGAACATCATTCAGCCCCTTGCTTGTCGGCTTCGGACGTGAACGAGTCCGCGTAGAACTCATCATCCGGCAGCGAGCATTGCGCGACGAAATCGCGGTGCGCCGATTCCACGACGATGGGCGCGCCGCAGGCATAGACCTGGTGGCCCGAGAGGTCGGGCAGGTCGGCCACCACCTGCTGGTGGACGAAGCCGGTGCGGCCGGTCCAGGCGTCTTCGGGCTTGGGCTCCGACAGAACGGGGATGTATTCCAGTGTGCCCATCGTGGCCGCAGCGTTCAACGCCCAGTCGTGCAGGTACAGATCGGCCTTGCTGCGGCAGCCCCAGTAGAGCTTGAGCGGCCGCGTCAGGCCCAGATGCTGGATGCGCTCGATGATGGCCTTGATCGGCGCGAAGCCGGTGCCGCTGGCCAGCAGCACGATGGGCTTGTCGCTGTCCTCGCGCAGGAAGAAGCTGCCGAAGGGGCCTTCCATGCGCAGGATGTCTTTTTCCTTCATTGCGCCGAACACATGGTCGGTGAACTTGCCGCCGGCCATGTGGCGGATGTGCAGTTCGATGGCGGCTGGCGTGCACAGGTTGTGCGGTGCATTGGCCATGCTGTAGCTGCGGCGCGCGCCGTCGCGCAGGATGAACTCCACGTACTGGCCGGCATGGAACTGGAAGTTCTGCGTGGCCGGCAGTTGCAGCTTGATCACGGCAACATCGCTGGCCGGCTTCTCGATGCTCATCACGCGGCTGGGCAGCTTCAGCACCGCGAACTCGCCGGCACCGGGCACGGTGCGCGCTTCCAGCACGCAGTCGGTCTGCGGCTTGGCGCAGCAGGTCAGAACGAAGCCGGCGGCTTCTTCCTCGACGCTCAAGGCCTTGTGCTGATGCTCGCGATGCACGACCTTGCCTTCCAGCAGCTTGCTCTTGCAGGAGCCGCAGGCGCCGTCGCGGCAGCCGTAAGGCAAGCCCACGCCGGCACGGATGGCCGCGGCCAGCATGGTTTCATCGCTGTCGACTTCAAAGACGCGGCCGCTGGGCTGGACGGTGACCTGCAGATTCATGGGCGGGAAGGGTGCGAACGTGGACAAAAAAACCGCGGCCCGCGCAAGAAGCCGCGGGCCGTACACTCGGGCGCCATTTTGCCTGAGCCGCCAATGTCCCTGCCTTCGTCACCCCTGCGCCGGCCGCGTTTGCTGATTGTTGGCTGTGGCGACGTCGGCATGCGGGTGTTGAAGCTCCTTGCTTCGCGCTGGCAGGTTTTTGCCCTGACCTCGAGTGCAGAGCGCTTCGCGGCGTTGCGTGATGCAGGTGCATTGCCATTGCTCGGCAATCTCGACGAGCCAGCCACTCTGTCGCGGCTGGCGGGGCTGGCTGAACATGTGCTGCACATGGCGCCACCGGCCTCCGTGGGCGCCACCGACGAACGAAGCCGTCACCTCTTGCAGGCACTTGCACTGCGCAAGGCCCCGCGAAGCCTCATCTATGTCAGCACGACGGGCGTCTACGGCGATTGCGGCGGCGCGCGCTTTGATGAGACGCGAGCCACGGCGCCGGCCACCGAGCGGGGCCAGCGTCGGGTCGATGCCGAGCAGCAGCTCCGTCTGTTTGCGCGTCGCTTCGGCACGCGCGTGAGCTTGCTGCGTGTGCCAGGCATCTATGCGCCTGATCGCCCAGGCGGCCATCCGCGCGAGCGCCTGCTCAGTGGTGCGCCGGTGCTGCGGCGCGAAGATGATGTCTACACCAATCACATCCATGCCGACGATCTGGCGCGAGCTTGCGTGGCGGCACTCTTTCACGCGCTGCCCCAGCGGGCGGTGCATGTCTGCGATGACACCGAACTCCTGATGGGCGACTATTTCGACTTGGCAGCCGAACTCTGCGGCCTGGCGCGGCCGCCGCGCTTGAGCCGGGCCGAGGCTGCGGCACAGATGAGCCCGGTGCGCCTTTCGTTCATGAGTGAATCGCGACGGCTCGCCAATGTCCGTCTCAAGCGCGAGCTGCGCCTGAAGCTGCGCTATCCGACGGTGCGCGAAGGCCTGGTCTAGCGATTCAGCGCAGGCGGCGAGGGCCGCGCGTACGCCAATACCGGATCAGCAGGTAGGCGCCCAGCATGCCGCCCAGGTGGGCGAAGTGGGCAACGTTGGTCGGGCCGAAGTCCAGCAGGCGCGTGCCCAGCAGCAACTCCAGCGTGCCGAAGATGGCGACGAAGTACTTGGCCTTCATCGGAATCGGCGGGATCAGCGGCGTGATGATGCGATTCGGGAACAGCATGCCGAAGGACAGCAGCAGCGCGAACAGAGCGCCAGACGCGCCGACCGTGGGCGCGTTGGAATGCATCAGCGCCGAGAACACCAGCTGTGCCAGCGCCGCGGTCAATGCACCGGCGATCAGCAGCTGCGCATAGCGGCGGCGGCCCCAGACGCGCTCCAGCTCCGAGCCAAACATCCACAGGCCCAGCATGTTGAACAGCAGATGGGTGAAGCCGCCATGCAGGAAGGCGTAGCTCAATGGCTGCCAGGGCATGAAGTTGCCGGACTGCAGTGGCCAAAGCGCGAACCACCCGGCACCCGGAACCAGCTCGAACAGAAAGTACACGCCCACGCAGGCCAGGATCAGGGCTTTGGTCAGCGGTGGCAGTTGGGGCATGGTCTTGTTGGCGTGTCGACGTGGGCGGAAGGCCCCAGTGTATGCGGCAGGCGCCCATGGGACGGACGCAAAAAAGCCCCGACATGCGGGGCGATCTGCCAAGACTTCGTCAGCTGATTTTGACCTGGTGCCCGGGGCCGGACTCGAACCGGCACACCTTGCGGCGGGGGATTTTGAGTCCCCTGCGTCTACCGATTTCGCCACCCGGGCCAGGGGCAAAACCTGCTGAGCTGCGGATTATGCCATGTGCACAGGGCTTCTCCGGGGCTGCCACAATGCTCGCCATGGAAAGACCGCAGCAAGCCCATTACCAGACCCTCGAAGACGTGATCGGCAACACGCCGCTGATCCGATTGCAGCGCCTTGTCGGCGCCGATCAGGCCGCGCGCGGCAATGTGATCCTGGCCAAGCTGGAGGGCAACAACCCGGCCGGCTCCGTGAAGGACCGGCCCGCCATCAGCATGATCCGGCGCGCCGAAGAACGTGGCGAAATCAAGCCGGGCGACACGCTGATTGAAGCCACTTCCGGCAATACCGGCATCGCGCTGGCCATGGCTGCGGCCGTGCGTGGCTATCGCATGGTTTTGATAATGCCGGAGGACCTGTCGATCGAGCGGGCCCAGACGATGAAGGCCTTCGGGGCCGAACTGATCTTGACGCCGCGCTCAGGTGGCATGGAATACGCCCGCGACCTGGCCGAGCAGATGCAGCGCGATGGCAAGGGCCGAGTGCTCGACCAGTTCGCCAACGTAGACAACCCGCGTGTCCACTACGAAACCACGGGCCCCGAGATCTGGCGCGATACCTGCGGGCGTATCACCCACTTTGTCAGCGCCATGGGCACCACCGGCACCATCACTGGCACCTCGCGATTCCTGAAGGAACAGAACGCAGCCGTACGCATCATTGGCGCCCAGCCATCGGAAGGCTCGCGCATTCCGGGCATCCGCAAGTGGCCCGAGGCCTATCTGCCCAAGATCTACGACCCCAGCGCGGTGGACGAGCTGATCCTGGTCAGCCAGGCCGATGCCGAAGACATGGCGCGCCGCCTGGCGCGGGAAGAGGGCCTGTTTGCGGGCATCTCGGCCGCTGGTGCCTGTTGGGCCGCGCTGCAGCTGGCACGCACGGTGAGCGATGCCACCATCGTCTTCGTCGTCTGCGACCGCGGCGATCGCTACCTCTCCACCGGCGTCTTTCCCGCATGACAGGTGGCGGCAACTACCGCTTCTGCCCGCAGTGCGCGGGTCCGCTGGCCTGGCTGGTTCAGGATGAGGACAGTGGCCCGAAGGAGCGGCTGCGCTGTGCCGCCTGCGCCTATACGCACTGGAACAACCCGACGCCTGTGCTCGCCGCGGTGGTGGAATGCCTGGACCGTGAGGGTCAGGTCTTGCTGGCCCGCAATGCGGCCTGGCCGGGCCGCTTCTTTGGCTTGATCACCGGCTTCATGGAGGCTGGCGAGACGCCTGAAGCCGGCATCTGCCGCGAGCTGCTGGAAGAAACCGGGCTTGAGGCCGTATCAGTGCCAGCGCTGATCGGCGTCTACGATTTCCAGCGCATGAACCAGGTCATCATTGCCTACCATGTGCCGGCGCGCGGTGAGATCCGCCTCTCCCCCGAGCTGGCCGAGTACAAGCTGCTGCCGCCCGCCGAGGTGCGCTGCTGGCCGGCCGGTACCGGACAGGCGATGGCGCAGTGGCTGCGCTCCCGCGGCATCGAGCCCCAATGGCTTGAACTTCCCAAGCCCTAGAATCGACGCCAAACGACTGAGGCATATGTCCATGAACATCCACAAGGAAATCGACACCCGCGGCCTCAACTGCCCGCTGCCCATCCTCAAGGCCAAGAAGGCCTTGGCAGAGATGGAGAGTGGCCAGCTGCTGAAGGTGGTGGCCACCGACCCCGGCTCTATGCGTGATTTCCAGGCGTTTGCGCGCCAGACCGGCAATGAGCTGGTCGAGCAGGCCAACCAGGCCGATGAGTTCATTCATGTGCTGAAGCGCCGCTGAATCTGCTCGACCCGGAAAAGAACAAGGGCCCGTCATCACTGACGGGCCCTTCCCAATTTCTGGCGGAGCAGGCGGGATTCGAACCCGCGGTGGGCTATTAACCCACACACGCTTTCCAGGCGTGCGACTTAAACCACTCATCCACCGCTCCGAAGCCCGCCATTCTAGCCTAGATTTTTGGGCGTTCTGAGCAGTTCAGGACTTGAGAGTGGAAGCTTTCATCAAGGCCATGGCAGTGCCGATCAGGCCTGAGACCTCACTCATATTGCCGGGCACGATCATCGTGTTGTTCTTCTGGGCCAACTGGGCGTAGGCGTCAACCGCTTTCTCGGCCACCTTCAGCTGAACGGCCTGGTCGCCGCCGGGCTGCTGGATGGAGGCGGCGATCTTGCGGATGGCGTCCGCCGTGGCGTCTGCGACAGCCGTGATTGCCGCGGCTTCACCCAGGGCCTTGTTGATCTCGGCCTGCTTCTGGCCTTCGGAGCGGGCGATGGCCGCCTCGCGCTCGCCGGTGGCAATGTTGATTTGCTCCTGGCGGCGACCTTCTGAGGCGGCGATCAGGGCGCGCTTTTCGCGCTCGGCGGTGATTTGTGCCTGCATGGAGTGCAGGATGGCGGGCGGCGGGGTCAGGTCCTTGATCTCGTAGCGCAGCACCTTCACGCCCCAGTTCAATGCCGCCTCGTCCAGGGCCTCCACCACGGAGGTGTTGATGACGGCGCGCTCCTCGAAGGTGCGGTCGAGTTCCATGCGGCCGATCACCGAGCGCAGGGTTGTCTGGGCGAGCTGGGTGATGGCAGTGATGTAGTTGCTGGAGCCATAGCTGGCGCGCATCGCATCGGTCACCTGGAAGTAGAGGATGCCATCCACCGTCAGCTGGGTATTGTCCTTGGTGATGCAGACCTGGCTCGGCACGTCGAGCGGGATTTCCTTCAGGGAGTGCTTGTAGGCCAGGCGATCGACAAAGGGCACCAGGAAGTTCAATCCCGGCGTGAGTGTGCCGTGATAGCGGCCCAGGCGTTCAACCACCCAGGCATGCTGCTGCGGCACGACCTTGACCGACTGGATGACAAAGACGGCTGCGACGACCAGCAGCACCAGTGCAACGATTTCCATGCATCTCCCCTTGCTTGATGTTGATTTGGATCTTGAGCGGATTCAGGCCGCGTCGAGCAGCAGGCAGTTGCCGTCGACTGCCCTGATGACAAAGCGGCCGCTGTGTGGCTGACCTTCACCCTGGAAGCGTGCTTGCCAATCGGCGCCACGGTACTTGACGGTGGTGCGGCCGTCCTTGGCCCAGTGCTGGACCTGCACGGTTTGACCAATGTCCAGGTTGACGTCGCGATCTGCATGGGCGGGCAAGCGAACCTGCTTGCTGCGGCGCATGTGCCAGAGTGCGACTGCGGCACCGCCGATGACGGCGCCAGTCACCATCTGGATCGGCAGGCTCAGCCCGAGGTGTGCTGCGAGTGCGGCAGCAGCAGCGCCGACGGCCAGCATCAGCAGATAGAAGGTGCCCGTTGCCAGTTCGGCTGCGACCAGCAGGCCGGCGACGATCCACCAGGCGATGGCTTGATTCATGGCTCCCCCATTTGTTGCAAATGAGTGTAGCGCCGGCCCCGGAGTGCCCAGCCCGTTCTGTTTGTGCGACAAACAGGGGTGGCGTCTTGCGTCGCGGGCGCTTGGCCCTACACTTCGCGCCTTTCGTTTTTCTGCTCAGCGCCCTCTGGAGGCCAAGCCATGCTGCGTTTTCGTTTTCCCATCGTCATCATCGACGAGGACTACCGCTCCGAGAACACCTCGGGTCTGGGCATCCGCGCCCTGGCTGACGCCATTCAGAAAGAGGGCTTCGAGGTGCTGGGCGTCACCAGCTACGGCGACCTTTCGCAATTTGCCCAGCAGCAGAGCCGCGCGGGCGCCTTCATCCTCTCGATCGACGACGAGGAGTTCACGCCCGGCCCCGAGCTTGATCCGGCCGTCTTGAACCTGCGCAAGTTCATCGAGGAAATCCGCTTCAAGAATGCGGACATCCCGATCTACGTCTACGGCGAAACACGCACCTCGCAGCACTTGCCCAACGATGTGCTGCGCGAGCTGCATGGATTCATCCACATGTTCGAGGACACGCCGGAGTTTGTGGCCCGCCACATCATCCGGGAGGCCAAGAGCTACCTCGACGGCCTCGCGCCGCCGTTCTTCAAGGCGCTGATGGATTACGCGCAGGACGGCTCCTACAGCTGGCACTGCCCGGGCCACTCGGGCGGTGTTGCCTTCCTGAAGAGTCCGGTGGGTCAGATGTTCCACCAGTTCTTCGGCGAGAACATGCTGCGCGCCGACGTCTGCAATGCGGTTGAAGAGCTGGGCCAGCTGCTGGACCACACCGGCCCGGTAGCTGCTTCAGAGAAGAATGCAGCGCGCATCTTCAACGCCGACCACTGCTTCTTCGTCACCAACGGTACGTCGACGTCCAACAAGATGGTATGGCACCACACAGTGGCGCCGGGCGATGTGGTGGTGGTGGACCGCAACTGCCACAAGTCCATCCTGCACTCGATCATCATGACCGGCGCCGTGCCCGTGTTCATGACACCGACGCGCAACCACTACGGCATCATCGGCCCGATCCCCGAAAGCGAGTTCTCGCCCGAGGTGATCCGCAAGAAAATTGCCAAGAACCCGCTGCTCAAGGGTGTGGACGCCAAGAAGGTCAAGCCGCGCATCATGACGCTGACGCAGAGCACCTATGACGGCGTGCTCTACAACACCGAGACGATCAAGGCAAAGCTCGACGGCTGGATCGATACCCTGCATTTCGACGAGGCCTGGCTACCGCATGCGGCCTTCCATGGCTTCTACGGCTCCTACCATTCGATGGGCAAGAACCGCCCGCGCCCGAAAGAGGCGATGGTGTATGCCACGCAATCCACGCACAAGCTGCTGGCCGGCATCAGCCAGGCTTCGCAGGTGCTCGTGCAGGACGCACAAAACGTCAAGCTGGACAAGCATTTGTTCAACGAGGCTTACCTGATGCACACCTCGACCAGCCCGCAGTACTCGATCATTGCGAGCTGCGATGTGGCTGCCGCGATGATGGACGCGCCTGGCGGCCCGGCCCTGGTGGAAGAGAGCATTTCCGAGGCGCTGGACTTCCGCCGCGCAATGCGCAAGGTCGAGGCCGACTACGACAAGGACTGGTGGTTCAAGGTCTGGGGTCCGGACAAGCTGGCCGACGAAGGCATCGGCAAGCCGGCAGACTGGATGCTCAAGGCCAACCAGAAGTGGCACGGCTTCGGCAACCTGGCTTCGGGCTTCAATATGTTGGACCCGATCAAGTCCACCATCATCACGCCCGGCCTGGACATGAGCGGCAAGTTCGCCAAGACCGGCATCCCAGCCAGCATCGTCACCAAGTTCCTGGCCGAGCATGGCGTGGTGGTGGAGAAGACGGGCCTGTATTCCTTTTTCATCCTGTTCACCATCGGCATCACCAAGGGCCGCTGGAACACGCTGCTGACCGCGTTGCAGCAGTTCAAGGACGACTACGACCGCAATGCGCCGTTGTGGCGCATCCTGCCGGAGTTCTGTGCCGCCCAACCGCGCTATGAGCGCATGGGGCTGCGCGACCTCTGCCAGAGCATCCACGAGGCCTACGCCAAGGGCGACATCGCGCGTCTCACGACCGAGGTCTACCTGTCGGACCTCGAGCCGGCAATGAAGCCCAGCGATGCCTATGCCCATATCGCTCATCGCCGCACCGACCGCGTCGAGATCGACAAGCTCGAAGGCCGCGTGACGACCTCGCTGCTGACGCCTTACCCGCCAGGCATACCGCTGCTGATTCCGGGCGAGCGCTTCAACAAGAAGATCGTGGATTACCTGAAGTTCACCCGTGACTTCAATGCCAAGTTCCCCGGCTTCGCCACGGATGTGCATGGCCTGGTGGAAGAGAAGGGCGAAGATGGCCGCTCGCGCTACTTCGTGGACTGTGTTTCCCTGAAGTGAGCGCGAGTCGGAAACAAAAAAACGGGGCCCAAGGGCCCCGTTTTCCATTGCTGATTCAGAGACTCAGGAGTCGCCGGCCAAGGCCACGTGGCTGAAACCACCATCCACATAGATGATTTCCGAGCTGATGCCGCCAGACAGGTCGGACAGCAGGAAGGCGGCCGTGTTGCCGACATCGTCGATCGTCACATTGCGGCGGATCGGCGTGGTGGCGGCGAAGGCCGACATCAGCTTTCCGAAGTCCTTGATGCCCGAGGCGGCCAGCGTCTTGATCGGGCCGGCCGAGATGCCGTTGACGCGGATGCCCTTGGCGCCCAGGTTGTAGGCCAGGTAGCGCACGCTGGCTTCCAGCGAAGCCTTGGCCAGGCCCATGGTGTTGTAGTTGGGCACGAAGCGCTCGGCGCCCAGGTAGCTCAAGGTGATCAGCGAGGCGTTGGTGCGCAGGCGCGGTGCGGCGGCCTTTGCCATGGCCGGGAAGCTGTAGGCCGAGATGTCGTGGGCGATGCGATAGTTTTCGCGCGTCAGGCCGTCCAGGAAATCGCCGGCGATGGCGTCGCGCGGCGCGAAACCGATGGAATGGACGAAACCGTCGAATTCGGGCCAGACCTCGCCCAGCTGGGCAAACATGGCTTCGATCTGCTCGTCGCTGCTGACGTCGCAGTCGAAAATCAGCTTGGAATCAAACTCGGCGGCAAAATCGGTGATGCGCTCCTTGAAGCGCTCGCCCACATAGCTGAATGCCAGTTCGGCGCCTTCGCGGTGGCAGGCCTTGGCAATGCCGTAGGCAATCGAACGGTTGGACAATACGCCCGTGATCAGCAATCGCTTGCCGGCGAGAAAACCCATGGTGGCTCCTGTTTGTTGGTTATCGGGGCCGGATTTTGGCATGCCATGAGCCTCGCGGGCGGCATGCAGCTTGTCGGCATGGTGCTTGCATAGTACAATCCCGGCTTCGCTGGCAAGGCATGACGGCGAACGCAAGGCAAGTGCAGCAAGAGTCACAAGCGCAGTCAGCAAACTGATTGAGCCGAGGCGATTGCAGATGTGGGCGGATTCATCCAGCCCATTTTTTTTTGGCGAACGCCAAATGCATATGCAGTTGCACACCGGCCTTGCCCTGCGATCCCACGAATTTTTGAATCTGCGAGCGACAAAGAACCACGCATGAATTGGCAAGCGGCTGTTGAGAAAACCGTGACCGGCCTCGGTTACGAACTGGTGGACTGCGAACGCAGTGCTGCCGGCTTGCTGCGCGTGTACATCGACAAGCTGAGCGGAGAACTCGCCGCCGGCGCCTTCATCACGGTCGACGACTGCGAGAAGGTCACCCGCCAACTGCAGTATGTGCTCGAAGTCGAGAACGCACCTTACGAGCGTCTTGAAGTTTCTTCCCCCGGCGTTGACCGCCCGCTGAAGAAGCTGGCCGACTACCAGCGATTCGCTGGCGAGGAAGTGCAGATCACGCTGCGCGTGGCATTTCAGGGCCGCAAGAAATACAAGGGTCTGCTGCAGGCCGAAGGCGAGGGCTGGCGTCTCGTCTTCAACGACGGCAAGGCCGATCAAGCACTGGATTTTTCCCTTGAAGAGGTGCGCGAGGCCAAGCTGGTGCCGGCGCTGACCTTCAAGGGGCGCAATGCCCAGCCCAAGGAACTGCATGGGGCGGGCGAAACGGTGACCGAGGCCAAGAAGGCCAAGGCACCCAAGAAGCGCAGCAATGCAAAGGCGCGGCAGTCCGTCGAGACTGTTGGCGAAGACGAAAAGGTTGATGGAGGTCCTGATCAATGAACCGCGAACTGTTGATGCTGGTGGACGCGATTTCGCGCGAGAAGAGCGTGGAGCGCGACGTCGTGTTCGGCGCCGTCGAGGCCGCCCTGGCCTCGGCCACCAAGAAGCTGTATGGCACGGAAGTCGACATCCGTGTGGCCATTGATCGTGACTCCGGCGAGTACGAGACCTTCCGTCGCTGGCATGTCGTGCCCAATGAGGCCGGCCTGCAGAACGCCGATGCCGAGATCCTGCTGTTCGAAGCGCAGGAACAGATCGAAGACATCGAGATCGACGACCACATCGAGGAACCGGTTGAATCGGTGCCGATCGGCCGTATCGGTGCCCAGGCCGCCAAGCAGGTCATCCTGCAGAAGATCCGCGACGCCGAGCGCGAGCAGCTGCTGAACGACTTCATGTCGCGCGGAGAGAAGATCTTCATGGGTACGGTCAAGCGCCTGGACAAGGGCGACATCATTGCCGAGTCGGGCCGCGTCGAAGGGCGCCTCAAGCGCGGCGAAATGATCCCCAAGGAAAATCTGCGCACTGGCGACCGCGTTCGCGCCGTCATCCTGGGCGTGGACCCCACCCAGCGTGGGCCCCAGATCATGCTCTCGCGCTCCTCGCCCGAGTTCATGAAGGAACTGTTCGCGCAGGAAGTGCCTGAGATCGAACAAGGCCTGCTCGAGATCAAGAGCTGCGCCCGTGACTCCGGCAGCCGCGCCAAGATCGCGGTGCTCTCGCATGACAAGCGCGTCGACCCGATCGGCACCTGCGTCGGCGTGCGCGGTTCGCGCGTCAACGGCGTGACCAACGAGCTGGCCGGTGAGCGCGTGGACATCGTGCTGTGGTCGGAAGACCCGGCTCAGTTCGTCATCGGCGCCCTGGCTCCTGCCAACGTGCAGTCCATCGTGGTGGACGAAGAACGACATGCCATGGACGTGGTGGTTGACGAGGAAAACCTCGCCATCGCCATCGGCCGCGGCGGCCAGAACGTGCGGCTCGCTTCCGAGCTGACCGGCTGGCGCATCAACATCATGACGGCCGAGGAATCAGCGGCCAAGCATGAAATCGAATCGGAATCGGTGCGCAAGCTCTTCGTCGACAAGCTCGACGTGGACGAGGAAGTCGCCGATATCCTGATCGCCGAAGGATTCACCAGCCTGGAAGAAGTGGCCTACGTGCCTATGCAGGAAATGCTGGAAATCGAGGCCTTCGACGAGGACACGGTCAACGAGTTGCGCACCCGAGCCAAGGATGCGCTGCTGACCATGGAAATTGCCAAGGAAGAGAAGGTCGAGGAAGTGTCCCAAGACCTGCGTGATCTGGAAGGCGTGACGCCCGACCTGATCGCCAAGCTCGCCGATGGCGGCATCCACACACGCGACGACCTGGCCGATCTGGCCGTCGACGAACTCGTTGAACTGGCCGGCATGGACGAGGCTGATGCCCGCACCATGATCATGAAGGCCCGCGAACATTGGTTCACCGCCTGAGGCGCTGAAGACCAATCAATTCGCACAGCAGATTAAGCACAAGGATTCAACAATGGCTGTGACCACCGTCGCCCAGTTCGCCGCAGAGCTGAACAGGCCTGCAAGCACTCTTCTCGAGCAGCTGCAAGCCGCGGGCGTCAAGAAGGCGTCTGCAGAGGATGCCCTCAACGAGGCGGACAAGGAACGCCTGCTGGACTACCTGCGCACTGCGCACGGTACGGCCGGCGCTGACCGCAAGAAGATCACGCTGACGCGCAAGTCGACCAGCGAGATCAAGCAGGCCGATGCCAGCGGCAAGGCCCGCACCATCCAGGTCGAAGTGCGCAAGAAGCGCACCTTCGTCAAGCGCGACGACCTGCCCGCTGGTGTCGACGAAGCCGCAGCCGCAGCCGCGGAAGAGGCCGAGTTGCAGCGCCGCGAAGAGGAAGCTGAAAAGCAGGCCGAAGCACTGCGTCGCCAGGAAGAAGAGCTCGCAGCCAAGATGCGTGAGCGCGAAGAAGCCGAGCGCGCTGCCAAGGAAGCCGAAGAGCAACGCCGCCAGGAGCGCCTGGCTGCTGAAGCCCGCGCCGCCGAGGAAGCTGCTGAAGCAACGGCCAAGGCCGAGGCCGCCGCCAAGGCTGCTGCCGCTGCCGCCAAGAAGGGCGCCGCTGCGTCTGCGGCTGCTGCACCTGCACCTGCACCTGCCGCTGCGGTTGCTGAACCTGTGGCGCCGCCGCCGGCCCCGGTCGAGCCGCCCAAGCCCGCGCTGCGCGTGGTCAAGGCGACGGCTCCGGCTGCCGACGAGAAGCAGAAGCAAGCCGACCTGGAGCGCCGCCGCAAGGCCGCCGAGGCTGAGGCCGCTGCCATCCGCGCGATGATGAATGCGCCCAAGAAGGTCATGGTGGCCAAGAAGCCGGAAGAACCGAAGCCGGTTGAAGCCGCCGCCATCAAGGGCACGATCCACAAGAAGCCGGGCACGCCGGGCGCACCTGCCGCTGCAGGCACCGGTGCTGCCAAGCCGGGCGACAAGAAGTCGATCAAGTCCGAGAAGCTCTCAAGCAGCTGGGCCGACGATGCCGCCAAGAAGCGCGGTCTCAAGACGGTTGGAGCCGGCCCCACGGCTGGTGCAGGCGCCCGTCCGGGCTGGCGCGCTCCGGCCCGCGGTGGTGCGGGTGGCCGTCGCGGCAATGACCGCGGTGGTGATCGTGGTCAGTCGAGCTTCGTCGCGCCGGTCGAGCAACAGATTCAGGAAGTCCATGTGCCCGAGACCATCTCGGTGGCCGACCTGGCACACAAGATGTCGATCAAGGCGTCCGAGCTGATCAAGCAGCTGATGAAGCTGGGCCAGATGGTCACCATCAACCAGCAGCTGGACCAGGAAACGGCCATGATCCTCGTCGAGGAAATGGGCCACAAGGCTTTCGCTGCCAAGCTGGACGATCCGGATGCCTTCCTCGAAGAAGAAGGCACGACCGAGCAGCAGCATGAATCGCTGCCGCGCGCTCCGGTGGTCACCGTCATGGGTCACGTCGACCACGGCAAGACCTCGCTGCTGGACTACATCCGCCGAGCCCGGGTCGCCGCTGGCGAAGCCGGTGGCATCACGCAGCACATTGGCGCCTATCACGTGGACACGCCGCGCGGCATGATCACCTTCCTGGACACCCCGGGTCACGCGGCCTTCACGGCCATGCGTGCTCGCGGCGCCAAGGCCACCGACATCGTCATCCTGGTGGTGGCGGCGGACGATGGTGTGATGCCCCAGACCAAGGAAGCCATCCACCATGCCAAGGCTGCGGGCGTGCCCATCGTCGTGGCGGTCACCAAGATCGACAAGCCTGATTCCAACCTCGAGCGCGTCAAGAGCGAGCTGGTGGGCGAGCAGGTGGTGCCGGAAGAATTCGGCGGCGATTCGCCGTTCGTGGGCGTGTCTTCCAAGACCGGTCAGGGCATCGACGACCTGCTGGAGCAAGTGCTGCTGCAGGCCGAAGTGCTTGAACTGAAGGCGCCGAAGGAGTCGATGGCCAAGGGCCTCGTGATCGAAGCCAAGCTGGACAAGGGCCGCGGCCCGGTCGCCACGGTGCTTGTGCAGAGCGGCACGCTCAAGCGCGGCGACGTGGTGCTGGCAGGTTCCACCTATGGACGCGTGCGCGCCATGCTGGACGAAGACGGCAAGGCCTGTGCCGAGGGCGGTCCTTCCATCCCGGTGGAAATCCAGGGCCTGACCGAAGTCCCGCAGGCCGGTGATGAATTCATGGTGCTGGCCGATGAGCGCCGAGCGCGCGAAATCGCCACCTTCCGTTCGGGCAAGTACCGCGACGTCAAGCTGGCCAAGCAGCAAGCTGCCAAGCTCGAGAACATGTTCAGCGAAATGGGCGGCGGCGACGTGCAGACCCTGCCGCTGATCATCAAGGCCGACGTGCAGGGTTCGCAGGAAGCTCTGGCCGCCTCGCTGCTCAAGCTCTCGACCGACGAAGTCAAGGTGCAGATCGTCCATGCGGCGGTCGGTGGCATCAGTGAGTCCGACGTCAACCTGGCGATCGCCTCCAAGGCGGTCATCATCGGCTTCAACGTGCGTGCCGACGTGCTGGCCCGCAAGCTGGCCGAAGGCAACTCGGTTGACCTGCGCTACTACAACATCATCTACGACGCCGTGGATGAGGTGAAGGCAGCGATGGCCGGCATGCTGGCGCCCGAGCAGCGCGAAGAAGCGCTGGGTACGGCCGAGATCCGCGTCGTGTTCGTGGCTTCCAAGATCGGTACCGTGGCCGGTTCCATGGTCACTTCGGGCCTGGTGCGTCGTGGTGCCAAGTTCCGCCTGCTGCGCGACAACATCGTCATCTACACCGGCGAGGTCGACTCGGTCCGCCGCGAGAAGGACGATGTCAAGGAAGTCAAGGAAGGCTTCGAGTGCGGTATCAAGCTCAAGAACTACAACGACATCGCGGAAGGCGATCAGCTGGAGTTCTTCGAGATCAAGGAAGTGGCACGAACGCTTTAACCAGCGGAGTTGGCCCCACCCAGCAGACCCCGCCTCCGAAACGAAGGCGGGGTTTGTTCTTGGGAGGCCGAGAAGGAGCTAAGACATGCGACACAAGAGAGCCATCCCCAACCGCGGTTTCCGCGTAGCCGACCAGATCCAGCGCGACCTGGCGGAGCTGATCCGTGAGTTGAAGGATCCACGCATCGGCATGGCCACCGTGAACGCGGTCGAGGTCACGCCCGACTACGCGCATGCCAAGGTCTTTTTCTCGGTGCTGGTCGGCGACCCGGCCGAAACCGAAGAGGCCTTGAACGAAGCTGCCGGTTTCCTGCGCAACGGCCTGTTCAAGCGCTTGCAGATTCATACCGTGCCGACGCTGCATTTTCATTACGACCGCACGATCGAACGTGCGGCTGAGCTGAGCTCCTTGATCTCCAAGGCCAACGCCACCCGCGCGCTGGACGACGAAGAGCACACGAACGACTGAACTCGCAAGAGACCTGACGTGACCGAAACCAGACCCCAGCGCCAGAGAGTTGTGCGCCGTGCCCTGCACGGCGTGCTGCTGCTCGACAAGCCGCTGGGCCTGTCCAGCAACGACGCTCTGCAGAAAGCCAAGTGGCTCCTGCGGGCGGAGAAGGCCGGGCACACGGGCACGCTCGATCCCTTGGCCACCGGCCTCCTGCCGCTTTGCTTCGGCGCGGCCACCAAGTTCAGCCAGGTCAGCCTTGACGCCGACAAGGCCTACGTTGCGACGCTGAAACTTGGCCAGACGACGACGACTGGCGATGCCGAGGGCGAAGTCCTGGAAACGCGCGAAGTGGCCGTGACGCGTGAGCTGATAGCAGCTGCCTGCGCGAAATTCACCGGTGCCATCTCGCAAGTGCCGCCGATGTATTCGGCCCTGAAGCACGAAGGCAAGGCGCTGTACGACTATGCGCGCCAGGGCATCACGATTGAACGCGAAGCGCGTGCCGTGACAATTCACGGCATCGACATCGTCGACTGGCATGCTGACGCGCTCACCATCGCGGTCCGCTGCTCCAAGGGCACCTACATCCGCACGCTGGCCGAAGACATCGGCCGCGAGCTGGGCTGTGGCGCCCACCTGAGCGCCTTGCGCCGCACGGCCAGTGGCGCCGTCGATGTGCGAGACGCCATCAGCCTGGATGCCTTGGCTGCGATGACGGAAGCCGAGCGCGAGGCGCTCTTGCGTCCGCCCGATTGCTTGTTGGCCGACTGGCCGTCCATCAGCCTGGCTGATGAAGACGCCAGCCGGTTCCTGAATGGTCTGCGGCGTCGCGTTGCCGCCGCAGATGCACCGCATGTCCGGGTCTATGGGCCCGCCGCTCATGCCTTGTTGGGCAGCGCATCAATCGCCGCCGGTGAATTGATTCCCGGTCGTCTGTTGAGCCCGCAGGAAGTAAGCAGCCTGCTGAGCACTTGAGAATTTTTAGGAAAGTCGTCTTATGAGTACCCAGATCCGCAACATTGCCATCATTGCCCACGTTGACCATGGCAAGACCACGATGGTGGACCAGCTGCTGCGTCAAAGCGGCACCTTCGCCGACCACGAAAAGGTCGTCGACACCGTGATGGACAACAACGCCATCGAACGCGAGCGTGGCATCACCATCCTGGCCAAGAACTGCGCCGTGTCCTGGGAAGGCACGCACATCAACATCGTCGACACACCCGGACACGCGGACTTCGGCGGTGAAGTGGAGCGCGCGCTTTCCATGGTTGACGGCGTGGTGCTGCTGATCGACGCGCAGGAAGGCCCGATGCCGCAGACCCGCTTCGTGACCAAGAAGGCGCTGGCCCTGGGCCTCAAACCCATCGTCGTGGTCAACAAGGTGGACAAGCCGGGCGCCAAGCCGGACGCCGTCGTCAACGCAGCGTTCGACCTGTTCGACAAGCTGGGCGCGACCGACGAGCAGCTGGACTTCCCGGTCGTCTATGCCTCGGGCATCAACGGCTGGAGCTCGCTGGTTGAAGGCGCGCCGGGCGAGAAGTGGGGCGAAGACATGTCGGCCCTGTTCAACACCGTGCTCAAGCATGTGCCGGCGCAGTCGGGTGACGCCAGCGCGCCGCTGCAGCTGCAGATCTCGGCACTGGACTTCTCGACCTTCGTCGGCCGCATCGGCGTGGGCCGCATCAGCCAGGGCACGATCAAGCCCGGCATGCAGGTCAAGGTCATGGAAGGCCCGGACGGCAAGTCCGTCAACGGCCGCATCAACCAGGTGCTGACCTTCCACGGCCTGGACCGCGTGCAGGTCACGGAAGCCGGCCCCGGCAATATCGTGCTGATCAACGGCATTGAAGAAATCGGCATCGGCGTGACCGTGACCGACCCGGCCAATCCGCTGCCGCTGCCCATGCTGAAGGTGGACGAGCCGACGTTGACGATGAACTTCTGCGTCAACACCAGCCCGCTGGCCGGTCGTGAAGGCAAGTACGTCACCAGCCGCCAGATCTGGGACCGCCTGCAGAAGGAACTGCAGCACAACGTGGCGCTGCGCGTTTCCGAGACTGACGAAGACGGCATCTTCGAAGTCTGCGGTCGCGGCGAACTGCACCTGACCATCCTCTTGGAAAACATGCGCCGTGAAGGCTACGAGCTGGCTGTCTCCAAGCCGCGCGTGATGTTCAAGGACATCGACGGCGTGAAGAGCGAGCCGATGGAGCTGGTGACGGCCGACGTGGAAGAAATCCACCAGGGCGGCGTCATGCAGGCCCTGGGCCTGCGCAAGGGCGAAATGCTGAACATGGAGCCGGACGGCCATGGCCGCGTGCGTCTCGAGTACCGCATTCCGGCGCGCGGCCTGATCGGCTTCGCCAACGAGTTCATGAACCTGACCCGCGGTTCGGGCCTGATCTCTTCGATCTTTGACGGCTACGAAGCACACAAGGGCGACATCGGCGGCCGCAAGAACGGCGTGCTGATCTCGATGGACGACGGTGAAATCTTCACCTACGCCCTGGGCAAGCTTGACGACCGCGGCCGCATGTTCGTCAAGCCGAATGACCCGGTCTACGAAGGCATGATCGTCGGCATCCACAACCGCGACAACGACCTGGTCGTGAACGCCACCCGTACCAAGCAGCTGACCAACTTCCGCGTCAGCGGCAAGGAAGACGCGATCAAGATCACGCCGCCCATCGACCTGACGCTGGAATACGGTGTCGACTTCATCGACGACGACGAGCTGGTCGAAATCACGCCCAAGAGCGTGCGTGTCCGCAAGCGATTCCTCACGGAAAACGAACGCAAGCGCGCGTCGCGCGCTTGAGCGCACGACGCGCGCTCTGCGCGGTCAAGTGAGCTCCCCCAGCCCCCTCCATGAGGGGGCTCCAGTCAGACAGACGCCCGCGCCCCGAAAGGGGCGCTCTCAATTCATGAGCCATCGTCATGCCCTCCTGTTGATGATCCTGGTCACGCTGCTGTGGAGCACGGCGGGCGTGGTCACGCGGCATCTGGAGGCGGCGCGCAGTTTCGAGGTTACGTTCTGGCGCAGCGCGTTCAATGCGCTGTCCTTGATCGTGCTCCTGCGCTGGCTGCGCGGCCCGGCCTTGTGGGGTCAGCTTTTGCGGGCGCCGCGGCTGGTCTGGCTGTCGGGCGCCTGCTGGGCGGCGATGTTCACGGCCTTCATGGTGGCAATCACCATGGCCAGCGTGGCGACGGTGCTGGTGACGATGGCGCTGGGGCCCTTGCTGACCGCGCTGTTCTCGCGCCTCTTTCTGCATCACCGCCTGCCGGCCCGGACCTGGGCAGCGATTGGCATGGCCACGCTGGGTATTGCCTGGATGTTCGGCCAGGAGGCGGATGGGGCAGGGCTCGCGGGCGTGCTGGTGGCCCTGCTGGTGCCGCTGGCAGCCGCAACGAATTGGACGCTGCTACAGCGCGCCACCCATGGCAACGCCGATCCCGACGCGCTTGCGCCGGGCCAGGACATGTTGCCCGCCGTGCTGATCGGCGCCCTGATCTCAGCTCTGCTCACCCTGCCACTTGCCTGGCCCTTCCAGGCTTCAGCCCATGATCTGGGCCTGCTCGGATTCCTGGGGCTTTGCCAGCTGGCCATTCCCTGTTTGCTGGTCGTGCGGCTTTCGCGGGTACTGCCCGCGCCGGAGATCGCCTTGCTCGGCCAGCTGGAGGTGATCTTCGGCGTGCTGTGGGCCTGGCTGGGTGCCGGGGAAGCCCCGGCTGGCGCCACGCTCATCGGCGGTGCTACCCTGCTGGCCGCCCTGGCAGGCAATGAAATCCTGGCGCTACGGCAGCGCCGGCCACAATGAAGCAATCAAAGAAACTGGAGTTCCTGGCATGAGCGCCGCACCGTTGATCCCCCCGCTGCAATCCGAGGGCCAGGTCCTGGCCGAAGTCAACGGCTGCCTGGGGCTGATCACCTTGAACCGCGCGAACGCGCTGAATGCGCTGTCGCTGGCGATGATCCGTGACCTCACGGCACTCCTGAAGGCCTGGGCCGCAGCGCCGGCCATCGAAGCCGTGGTCATCCTCGGCGCCGGACGCGAAGGCAAGCCTGCGGCTTTCTGCGCCGGTGGAGACATCCGCTTCTTCCACCAGGCCGCCCTGGCCGGTGACAAGGCGCTGGAAGACTTCTTCACTGAAGAGTACGCGCTGAACCACCTGATCCACGCCTATCCCAAACCCTATATCGCCCTGATGGATGGCGTGGTGATGGGCGGTGGCATGGGCATCAGCCAGGGCGCCAAGTTGCGCGTGCTGACCGAACATTCCAAGCTGGCCATGCCCGAGACCAATATCGGCCTGTTCCCCGACGTGGGCGGTGGCTGGTTCCTCGCGCAATGCCCGGGCAGCAGCGGCGAATGGCTGGCCCTGACCGGGCATGCCGTGGGTGCTGGCGACGCCATCGCCCTGGGTTTGGGCGATGTATTCGTGCGCAGCGGCGAGTTGCCCATCATCATCGAGGCCTTCCGTCGCGGTGAGCAGCCGAGCGCCGAGCATGTCGTGGCCACGGTGATGGAGCGGGTCGATCTCGCAGCGCCGGCCGACGACCTGGAGCTGCGCCGTCGCATCGACCTGCACTTCTCCAAGCCCACGGTGCTGGCAATCTGCGAGTCGCTGCAGGCCGCGGGCGATGCCTGGTCGATGGAGACGCTGGCCACCTTGCGCAAGCGTTCGCCGCTGATGCTGGCCGTCACGCTGGAACTGATCCGCCGCGCCCGCAAGCTGAGCCTCGCCGAAGACCTGCGCTTGGAGCGTGACCTGGTGCACCGCTGCTTCCATCTACGCCCTGGCGCGGCCTCGGAAACGGTGGAGGGCATCCGTGCGCTGGCGGTCGACAAGGACCACAGCCCGCGCTGGAACCCGGCGCGCATCGAAGACGTGACGCCGGCCATGGTGGCCGAGTTCTTCGCCAGCCCCTGGGCGCCGGCCGAGCATCCGCTGCGCGGCCTGGCCTGAAGCTGATCAGGCGGGGCGTGGGGCGGCTGGCAGCGGCTTGCCGCTGCGGGCCAACGCCTCGAATTCCTCGATAGGCACAGGGCGCGAGAACAGAAAGCCCTGGAAGATCCGGCAGCCCATGGCCTGCAAGGCCTGCAGCTGCGCATGGTTCTCCACACCTTCGGCCACCACTTCGAGACCGAGGTCCTCACCGAGGTGGACGATGGTGGCGGCGATCTTGGCTGCGCTCGCATCGCCAGGCAGGTCGCGCACAAAGCTCTGGTCGACCTTGATCTGATCCAGCGGCAGCAGCTTCAGATAGGCCAGCGAAGAAAAGCCGGTGCCGAAATCGTCCAGCGCCATGCGTATGCCCTGGCCGCGGATCTGCTCCATCTTGCTGCGCACGGCCTCGAAGTCCTCGACGAACATCGACTCGGTCAGCTCGAACTTGAGCGAGGCCGGCGGCGTCTCTGCTTCGTGCACGGTCCCCAGCAGCTTGGTGGTCGAGGCGCCGGAATAGAGCTGGGCCGAGCTGACATTGACGGACACGGTCAGCTGGCTCAGCACCGGATCATCTTCCCAGGCGTGCAGGGCCTTGCAGACGATGGCTGCGATCTGCTCGCCTGCCGGCACGATCAGGCCTGATCGCTCGGCCATCGGAATGAACTCGGCGGGCGAGACATAGCCCCGCTTGGAATGGCGCCAGCGCATCAGGGCTTCGGCACCGACGATGCGGCCATCCGCCGTGCACTGGGCCTGCAGATAGGCCTGGATTTCGCCGGTGGCCACGGCGCGGGCGAAATCGAGCTCGAGCGCCGAGGTTTCCTTGGCTTCGCGCAGCATGATGTCGATGATCATGAACAGCAGCACGGTGGCGCTGACCACGTTGATCACGGCGCCCACGCGCCGCTGCGCCTCGTTCATGAAGTGCTCGTGGGCCAGATCGACCGGCGCCATTGCCAGCACGGCGAAGCAGGTCAGCACGATGATCACCACGGCGGCGCGCACCGCAAAGCGCTCATGCTGCAGCAGGAACACGCTATAGACCGTCAAGGGAACCATGTAGAGGTGCAGCGTGCGCGGCGCCACCACGGTGGGTATGTCCGCCAGGCCGGCCACGGTCAGCAGAAAGCCCAGGCAGACAAAGAGAAAGATCATGCCTGCCAGGCGCACCTGCTTGCGCTGCACCAGCCACAGCACCAGGCCGGCCGATGCCGCCAGGCCCAGGTCCAGCACCGTCAGCCAGAGCTGGTTCTTCAAGGCGAAGAAGCTGGCCCAGAAGGCAATGGTGCCGATGGTGAACCAGCTGCCCGTGATCAGCATGCGCCGGCGGCGGCGATCAAAGGGCTGCGGCAGGGTGCCTTCCGCATTGTTGAAGCGTGCCAGCAGTTGAGCTGGCGATGGCCAGCTCGACAGCGGCCGGCCGATCCCAAGCGACTCTTCGAGCATGCTGCTGGCTCTTTCCCACGCCGAGGCGTGATGGACGCGAAATCTTTTGGTCTTGCCAGCAATGTCCGCGAGTCCTTGATGCCGCGTCATCCGTATATGCGCCTAGTTGTGCGAATTTCGCCCAATTGCGGGACCTGAGTGCTTGGCCATAATCGCGCGCAACCCCGCAATGCCGCGCGCTGTCTGGCGCGGCCCATCCCCACGAAGGATTGTTCCCAGCCCATGCGCACAGACATCGAGATCGCCCAGGCGGCGACGCTACAGCCCATCGTTCCCCTGGCCGTACGGCGCCTGGGAGTCCCCGAAGGGTCCTTGAGCCCCTATGGCCGGTACAAGGCCAAGCTCTCGCTGGAACAGATCGAGAAGCTGCAAGGCCGACCTGACGGTCACCTGGTGCTGGTCACCGCCATCACGCCCACGCCGCCGGGCGAGGGCAAGACCACCACGACAGTGGGCCTCGGTGACGCGCTGAACCACATCGGTCAGAACGCCATCATCTGCCTGCGCGAGCCTTCGCTGGGGCCCTGTTTTGGCATGAAGGGCGGTGCGGCCGGTGGCGGCCTTGCGCAGATCGTGCCGATGGAGGACATCAACCTCCACTTCACCGGCGACTTCCATGCCATCGCGCTGGCCAACAACCTGCTGGCCGCGCTGATCGACAACCATGTCCACCATGGCAATGCGCTCGGCCTGGATGTGCGGCGCATCGTCTGGCGCCGCGTGGTCGACATGAACGACCGAGCCCTGCGTGAGATCACTGTCGCCCTCGGCGGCCCAGGCAATGGCTATCCTCGCGAAGACGGCTTCGACATCGTGGTGGCCTCCGAGGTGATGGCGATCCTGTGCCTGGCCACGTCGCTGGCCGATCTGAAGGAAAGGCTCGGTCGTATCGTGGTGGGCTACACGAGCAGCAAGTTGCCGATCACCGCGCGGCAGCTCAAGGCCGACGGCGCGATGGCCGCCCTGCTGAAAGACGCGCTGGCGCCCAACCTCGTGCAGACGCTCGAGGGCAATCCGGCCTTTGTGCACGGCGGGCCGTTTGCCAATATCGCGCATGGCTGCAATTCGCTGATCGCGACCCAGACGGCGCTCAAGCTGGCCGACTACGTGGTGACCGAAGCAGGCTTTGGCGCCGACCTCGGTGCCGAGAAGTTCATCGACATCAAGTGCCGGCAGTCGGGCCTGCGCCCGGGCTGCGCCGTCATCGTCGCCACGGTGCGAGCCTTGCGCCATCATGGTGGCGCCTTGCAGGGGCTGGAGGCGCTGCAGGAGGGCCTGGCCAATTTGCGCCGCCATGTTGCCAATGTGCGCCTGCACTATGGCCTGCCGGCCATCGTCTCGATCAACCGCTTCGATGGCGACACGCCGGAAGAGATTGCAATGATCGAGCGTGAATGCGCAGCACTCGAAGTCCCCTGCGTGCTGGCCTCGCATTGGGCCGAAGGTGGGGCAGGTGCGGCCGAGCTGGCTCGCGAGGTGGTCAAAGCCTGCGCCAGCGGCGCGGCAAGGATGCAGCTGCTCTATGAAGACGAACTGCCGCTGGACGAGAAGATCGCCGCGGTGGCGCGCAAGATCTATCACGCTGAATCGGTGGACTGGGAACCCAAGGCCCGTGCCCAGCTCGGCGAATTGCAGGCCCTGGGCTTTGGCGGCCTGCCGGTCTGCATTGCCAAGACGCAGTACTCCTTCAGCAGCGACGCCAAGCTGCTGGCTGCACCCATCGGCCATGCCTTGCGGGTGCGCGAGCTCAGGCTCAATGCGGGCGCTGGTTTTGTCACCGCCATCTGTGGCGACATCATGACGATGCCGGGCCTGCCAAAAGTGCCCGCGGCTGAGCGCATCGATGTCGATGCCCACGGTCGCATCAGCGGACTGTTCTGAACTTGTCGACGAAAAGGGGAGCCATGTACAAGCGTCATTCCTTGCTGTTGATCCTTGCAGTGCTCGGGCTCACGGCCTGCGCCAGCAAGCCCGATACCGGCGCGCGTGTCGGTTCGGCTGCCGCCGCGCCGCTGAACGATCTGAATCTGGTCAAGGACAAGATTCCGCAGGCCTTGCTGGACGCCCAGGGGGCGCCGTACAAGCGGCCGGCAGACAGCAGCTGCACCGGCCTGCTGGCGGCGATACAGCCTTTGGACGAGGCGCTCGGCCCCGACATTGATGCGCCGTCGCAGCGGGCCGAGCAAGGGCTGGTTGAGAAGGGCGGTGAGGCTGCGGGTGACGCTGCCGTGGACGCCTTGCGGCGAACCGCCGAAGGCTTGCTGCCGTTCCGCGGCTGGCTGCGCAAGCTCAGCGGTGCGGAGCGCTATTCCAGGGAGGTGGCGGCGGCTGTCATGGCGGGCCGCTCGCGGCGTGCCTTCCTGAAGGGCATGGGCGCGGCGCAGTCCTGCCCGGTGCCTCCAGCAACTGCCGCATCGGCCGCCAGCCCGGCCTGAGCCTGCAGCGGCCCGTCGCCTGCATCTGCTGCCTGTCCCGGCCGCCATGCCTTGTGTCGTAGCTCGGCGGCGTAGGGGCGGGCCCCTCGCTAACCTGCCGGCTTTTCAAGCGTCGAGCAAGGCGAGGGGTCGAGCAATGTTGAGCATCCAGAACTTGGTGAAGGTGTACGGCGGCAAGCTGCGCGCGCTGGACGGCGTTTCGCTGGAGCTGGGGCCGGGCGTGCTCGGCCTGATCGGCCACAACGGCGCCGGCAAGAGCACGCTGATGCAGATGCTGGCCACGCTCACCAAGCCCACCAGCGGCCGCATCCTGCTGGACGGCCAGTGCATCGTTGCCAAGCCCGAGCTGATGCGCCGCCGCCTGGGCTATCTGCCGCAGGACTTCGGCGTGTTCCCGCATCTCACGGCGCTCGAATTCCTGCAGTACTTCGCCGCGCTCAAAGGCGTGCGCGACCCGGCGCGCATTCGCCGCCTGCTGGAGCTGGTCAACCTGGCCGAGCAGGCCAACCGCCCGGCCATCGGCTTCTCGGGCGGCATGCGCCAGCGCCTGGGCATTGCCCAAGCCTTGCTGAACGACCCGGATGTGCTGATCGTCGACGAGCCCACCGCCGGCCTCGACCCTGAAGAGCGCCTGCGCTTTCGCAACCTGCTGGCCGAGATCGGATTTTCCAAGCTGGTGATCGTGTCGACCCACATCGTCTCCGACGTCGAGAACATGGCCGAGCGCCTGGCCATCATGCGCCAGGGCAAGCTGGTGGACCTGGCGACGCCCGCGCAATTGCTGGAGCGCGCTCGCGGCCAGGTCTGGAGTGCGCAACTGGCACTTGACCACTATGAGGCGCTGCGCGGCCAGGGCATCCACATGCTGCAGGCGCAACGGCAGGGCGGCCTGATCAACGCCCGCATGGCCCATGCCGAGCAACCCTGCGTTGGTGCGAGCGTCAGCGAACCGAGTCTGGAAGAAGCCTTGATGGCACAGCGCTATGCAGCGCAGGCGGTGCCGGCATGAACCCGGCGGCATTCAAGGCGCTGGTGCTGAACGAACTGCGGCTGCGCTCGCGCCGCATCGGTTCGCTGGTCTGCGTGCTGGCCGTCATCGTCATCAGCTGGCTGGTGGTGGCTGACCCCGCTGGTGGCCGGGCGATGATGACCATGGGCAAGCAGCGCGTGGCCTACGAGAGCCTCACTCTGGCCTTTGGCACAGCCACGATCGCCGGCATGCTGATGGGCCTGGCGGGCTTCTACCTGGTGCGCGGCCGCACGCAGGAGGACCTGCGCAGCGGCACGGGCGGACTGCTGGCCAGCGCGCCGGTTGGCAATGTCTTGTTCCTGCTGGCCCGCTGGTGCGGCGCGGTGCTGTATCTGCTGTCGCTGATGGGCGCCTTGATGCTCAGCGTCTGGGTGCTGCATCTGGTGCGTGGCGAAGGGCCTTTGCAGCCCTGGGTCTATCTGCAGACCTATCTGCTGGTGCTGACCCCGACACTGATGCTGGCCGCCAGTGTGGCCACGCTCTGCGACGCCTGGGCTCCGCTGATGGGCAAGCGCGGCGACCTGCTGTTCTTCATGCTCTGGGTGGCCCAGTTCATGTTCATGCCAGTCACCTTGAGCGCCGCGCAGCCCAGTCTCAGCGGCTGGCAGGTGTTTGATATCTCGGGCCTGACCAGCCATATCGTGCGAATGAGCGAGCTGCTGCATGTCCAGCACTTCAGCATTGGCGGTTCGCCCTTCGACAGCAGCCTGCCGGTACTGCCGGCGCCGGACGGATTCTGGAGTCCGCAGTTGCTGGCGCTGCGCCTGGGTTCAGCGCTGCTGGCCCTGCTGCCGCTCGGCCTGGCGGTCGCGCTGTTCCACCGCTATTCGCCAGACAAGGTCAAGGCACGTGAAAACGGCAAGCTGTTTGCACTGCTGGCCTGGGTTCAACACCTGCTTCAGCCGCTGAGCCGGGCCGTGAACCGCCTGCTGCCGCTGTGTGCCCGCTGGCCGGGCCTCGCGGGTCAGGTGGCGGCCGAGACCGTGGTCAGCCTGAGTGTCAGCCCGCTCGCCTTGCTGCTCGGCGCGGGTGTGATCGTGGCCGGCGTTGCCAGCCCGGCCCATCGCCTTGGGCCGGTGCTTTGTGCGGCGGCCGTGCTCTGGGGCATCCTGATCAGCGATATTGCTGCCCGCGACCATCAGGCGCGTGCCCTGGCCTTGACCAACGTGACTTTGGGCGGCCCGCGGGCCCGCTACCTGCGCCAATGGCTGGCCAGCCTCGTCTTGGGCGTGATCTTCAGCCTGCCGGTGCTCTTGCGCTGGAGTGTTGAGCAGCCCTTGCTGGCCGCGGCCTTGCTGAGTGGCTTGATCTTCCTGAGTGCCGTGGCCAGCTTCCTGGGCCAGAGCACCGGCAGCGGGCGGGCCTATCTGTCGCTCTTCCTGTTCGGTTTCTACCTGTCGGTGCAGACGCCCAAGATGGCGTGGTTTGACCCCATGGGTTTCAATGGCTCGGCCAATGCGACCACGGTGGGCAGCTATCTGCTCATTGCACTGGCTCTGCTGGCTGCAGGGCTGGGCTTGAACCAGCGGCGGCACGCTTGAGCGGCGCGCGCACCAGGGCTTCGAATTCAGGCACCGGCAGCGGGCGTGCGTAGAAAAAGCCCTGATGCGTGCTGCAGCCCAGTTGCAGCAGGGCCTCGGCCTGGGCCGCGGTCTCGACACCCTCGGCCACGGTTTCCAGGCCCAGCTCGCGGCTCAGGCCGATGATGGTGCGGGTGATGGCCACGGCGCCAGCGTCGCCGGGCAAGCCGCGCACGAAGCTCTGGTCGATCTTGAGCTGGTCCAGCGGCAGGAGCTTCAGGTAGCTCAGCGATGAAAAACCGGTGCCGAAGTCGTCCAGCGCCATGCGAATGCCGCGCGACCGGCATTCGGCCATGCGCTCGCGCACGCCCCGGAAGTCTTCCACGAAGACCGACTCCGTCAGCTCGAACTTGATCGCGCCATGCGGCAGGCCAGGCTCGGTGACGATGTCCAGCAGCCTTTGCATCGCGCGTGCATCGCGGATCTGGCCTGGGCTCACATTGATCGACACCGTCATGCCAGCAAGCGCCGGCTCATGACGCCAGCGCAGCAGCACGGCGCAGACCTGGCGGGCCACGACTTCACCGGCTGGCACGATCAGGCCGCTGCGTTCTGCCACCGGGATGAACTCCGCCGGTGAGACAAAGCCGCGCTGCGGATGCTGCCAGCGCATCAAGGCCTCGGCACCGACGATGCGGCCCGATACATCGCACTGCGCCTGCAGATGCACCTGGATCTCGCCCGAGCCCAGCGCGCGCAGGAGCTCCGACTCCAGGGCCGAGTTCTCTTTGGATTCGCCGAGGATGGCGCTCAGCAGCGCGTACAGCATGCCCACAGTAAAGGCGGTCACCCACCATATGGCGGGTGCGCGCATTTCATCGGGCAGCACAGGCCGGAAGCCGAATCCGCCGGTGTGACCCGACAGCACCGCGAAGCTCGCCAGTGTCAGCATCGGTAGCGACCAGCGCCAATGGCGTCTGTCCTGCTGCAAGAGGAAGAAGCTGCCGACGAAGAGCGGAATCATCAGGAGATGGAGACTGCGCGGCATGGACGGCGTGGGCACATCGGTGGCCAGCGTCAGGCCCCACAGGGCCAGCAGGGAGGAGAGCGAGAACACCAGGCTGGCAAGCCTCATCAGGCGCAGACGCGTCAGCTGCAGGACGCCAACGGCGGCGAGGGCCACCGCGGCTTCGCCTAGGGCGGCTGTCGGGTGATCGATGTAGACGAAGAACAGCATCCACGGGATGGAGCTGAGCAGGGTGGCGCCAGCTCCCAGCAGCAGCACGCGGCGGCGGCGCCTGTCAAAGGCAGCTGAGGCCGGTGCCTCGGCGGCATTGAGCCGGCGGAGCTGGCTCAGCCAGACCCCGCGATAAAAGCCTGCGTCATCGCCCAGGCTGTTGTCCATCGCTGCTCCCTGCTGCTGCCTGCTTGTTTTCTGGCAGGCGTACCTGCCGCTTTTATAGGCAGTACGCCGAGTTGGCAAGTCCCGCGAAAGCGCGCGCCGGGGCAGCGCTGGGATAATGTCGCGGTGAACGCTTCTCTTCCATCGCTTTCCTCTCCTTGGCGCCTTTCGGTCGCCCCCATGCTCGACTGGACCGACAGCCCCTGTCGCGTCTTCCATCGCCTGTTGACCCGCCAGGCCCGCCTGTACACCGAGATGGTGACCACCGGTGCGCTGCTGCATGGCGATGTGCCTCGGCACCTGGACTACGACGCCGTCGAGCATCCGGTCGCCTTGCAACTGGGCGGCAGCGAGCCGGCCGACCTGGCGGCCTGCGCCAGGCTGGCCGAGAAGTGGGGTTACGACGAGGTCAACCTGAACTGCGGTTGCCCCAGCGAACGGGTGCAGAAGGGCGCATTCGGTGCCTGCCTGATGGCCGAGCCCAAGCTCGTGGCTGATGGCGTGAAGGCGATGCGCGATGTGGTGGGAATTCCGGTGACGGTCAAGCACCGCATCGGCATCGACCGCGAGGAGAGCTATGACTTCGTGCGCGATTTCGTCGGCACGATTGCCGAGGCTGGTTGCGAGGTGTTCATCGTCCATGCGCGCAATGCCTGGCTGCAAGGCCTCTCGCCGAAGGAAAACCGCGAGATCCCGCCGCTGCGCTACGAGCTGGTGCACCAGTTGAAGCGCGAGTTCCCGCAGCTGACCATCGTGCTGAACGGCGGAGTGAAGAGCGATGAGGAGATCGAGCGGCAGCTCCAGCATGTGGACGGCGTGATGGTGGGCCGCCAGGCCTATCACGAGCCCTGGCAGATGGCCGGCTGGGATCAGCGCTTCTTCGGTCAGGCCGGGCCGGCCGAAAGCCGGGAGCAGGTCGAGGCGGCCTGGGTCGAATGGCTGGACCATCGCAGCCAGGCCACGCGTCGCCACTGGCCTCAGGCCATGCGGCATGCGCTGGGGCTGTGGAATGGCGAGGCCGGCGCGCGCCGCTGGCGCCAGATCTGGAGCGATCACAAGATGAAGGCGCTGCCGGCTCGTGAAGTGGCGGCGCTGGCTGATGCCGCGCGGCGGGGTATTGCGGCCGATGCCGCAGAACATCAATCCAGCAACCGCCATCCCCAGCCGGCTTGAAATGCTGCGCCTCGTCTGCCTGCTGGACGACTGCCTGAACACGCGCTTGCGGGCGGCACCCGCCGAAGCGCGGGCCTTCTGCACCAAGGAGGATGCGCATTGAAGCGGATGTTCTTCCACTGCTACGACACGCCACTGGGCACTTGCGGCATCGCCTGGAGCGAAGCGGGCGGCATCCGCGGCTCGCAGCTGCCCGAAGAAAGCGCAGCTGCCACGCGAGACCGCATGCGTGTTCGCTTCCCGTCGGCGGTTGAATCCAATGACCTGCCGGCCGCGGTGCGCCATGCCATCCAGGGCGTGACGGCGCTGCTGAGCGGCGAGGTGCGCGACCTGCTGGAGGTCGAGCTGGACGAGGAGGGCGTGCCCGAGTTCAACCGCAAGGTCCATGTCTTGACGCGGCAGATCCCGGTCGGCCAGACCCGCACCTATGGCGAGCTGGCCATGGCGCTCGGCCTGCCCGGCGCGGCACGAGCCGTGGGCCAGGCCGAAGGCAGCAACCCCTTTGCGCCCATCGTGCCCTGCCATCGCGTGATGGGCAGCGGTGGCGTCGGCACCGGTTTTTCTGCTCATGGCGGCGTGCAGACGAAGCTGAAGCTTTTGACGATGGAAGCGCGCGCCACCGGCCAGCAGGCAGGCGAACAGAGTTCGCTGTTCTGAGACGGCGGAGCCGGCAAACCTACAATCCGCCATGTCTTTTCAAACCCTGGGCCTGTCGCCCGCCTTGCTCCGCGCGGTGCGCGAGCAGGGCTACCACGCCCCCACGGCCATCCAGGCCGCTGCGATTCCTGCCGTCCTCACCGGTGGCGACCTGCTCGCCCTGGCCCAGACCGGCTCCGGCAAGACCGCCGCCTTTGCCCTGCCTCTGCTGCAGCGCCTGCTGCAATCTGCTCCTGCGCGCCAACCCCGCGCCTTGCTGTTGCTGCCGACACGTGAGCTGGCCGTTCAAGTGGGCGAGGTCTTGCGCGAGCTGGCTCGCCACCTGCCCGAGCGACTGAAGATTGCCGTGCTGTTCGGCGGTGTCTCGATCAACCCGCAACTGATGGGGCTGCGCGGCGGTGCCGACATCGTGGTGGCCACGCCAGGCCGTTTGCTCGATGTGGTGGATCACAACGCGCTGCGCCTCGATGGCGTGAGCACGCTGGTGCTGGACGAGGCCGATCGCCTGCTGTCGCTCGGCTTTGCCGAAGAGCTGCAGCGCGTGCTGGGCCTGTTGCCGGCGCAACGACAGACTCTGTTGTTCTCGGCCACCTTCCCGAAACCGGTCGAGGCGTTGGCTGCCGCTCATTTGCGTGAGCCGCGGCGCATCGAGATCGCGCCCGAGCCGGTGCGAACCGATGCGATCACGCAGCGATCCATCGTCGTGGACCAGGCCAAGCGCACGCCGCTCTTGCGCCACCTGCTCAAGGCCGAAGGCTGGGAGCGGGCGCTGGTCTTCGTTGCCACGCGCTATGCGGCCGAGCATGTGTCGGACAAGCTCTGGAACACCGGCTTCAAGGCCGCGGCCTTGCACGGCGAGTTGAGCCAGGGTGCGCGCACGCAAGTGCTGGCGGCGCTGAAGAGCGGCGAGGTGCAGGTGCTGGTGGCCACCGATGTGGCGGCCCGCGGTCTGGATATTCCGGACCTGCCGGTGGTCGTCAATTACGACCTGCCGCGCTCGCCGGCCGATTACACGCACCGCATCGGCCGCACCGGCCGCGCCGGCGCCACGGGCATGGCCGTGAGCTTTGTGCCGGCGGCGGCCGAAGCGCATTTCCGCCTGATCGAGAAACGCCAGGGCCAGCGCGTGATGCGCGAGCAGATCGACGGGTTCGAAGCGAGCGAAGAGCTGCCCTTGTCCGACCCGAACGGCGGCATCAAGGGCAAGCGGCCGAGCAAGAAGGACAAGCTCAGGGCGGCCGCCGCAGCGGCCGCGTCGGGCTCAGTCGACTGATTTCAATCCCAGGGTGCGGCGCCCTCCAGCGCCGTTTCTTTGACCAGCGTGGGCTTTGATGTTTCCGTCGAAGCGGGCGCCGAGCCGAAGAAGTCGTGCTCGCCGCCCAGGCCTTCGATCAGCGCCGGGATCAGCTCGCCGAGTTCCAGCGTGGAGAGCGACATGTCGGCGTCAAACGCCTCGTCCTTGGCCGGCTTGTCCTTGCCTTCGAACACCAGGTCCAGGAAGGAGATCTTCTTGATCTGCAGCGTGTCGGTCAGCATGAAGGACACGCGGTCGCGCCACGAGAGCGCCAGCTTGGTCGGCGCCTTGCCGCTTTGCAGGTGCATGCGCACCTCTTCGATGTCGAGGGCGTGGCGGGCGTAGCGCACGACCGACTTCATCTCGTCGCCGCTCTTCAATTCGCAATCGCGATCGATGGTGAACTCATGCGGCGGCTGGCCGTCCATCAGCCAGGCGGCCATGCAGACGGCGGGCGATTCGGCAGTCTGGATCAGGTGCAGCGACAGGCCGTCCAGCGACTTGATCAGGAGGCTCACCACCTCTTCGGCACGTGCCGGGCTGGAGGCGTCGATCATCAAGAGGCGCTGCTGCGGCGCGATCCAGACGCGGATGCTGCCCTGCTTGGTGAAGGCCATCGGCAGCAGTTCCTGCGTGGCGAACTCCTTCATTTCCTTGAGCGCCTTCTTGCCCGGCTTGCGGCCGTTCTGCGCTTCTTCGGCGGCGGCCATTTCTTCGACGCGGCGCTTGACCACCGAGCTCGGCAGCACGCGCTGCTCGACCATCAGCTTCAGGAGCAGGTGGCCGTCGATGGCCTCGACCAGCACGCCATGCTCGACGCCGCGCGGCGGCACCCAGCCAATGGACTGCGCCTGCGTGGCGCCACATTCAACAAAGCGGCCCGCGGCCAGCGCTTCTTCGATCTTCTCGACGTCGGCCTGCCACTCGGCGCCGACGCGGTACACCATCAGGTTCTTGAACACTTGCTTCTACCTGCCATCAAGCATGGGGACTGGAAATGCAGCGCGCCCCGTTGCGTTTCACAACGGGGCGCGCCGATGAAATCAGGGCTTGATTGTCGCTCAGCCCTGGGCCGCAATCTGCAGCAATGCCTGCTGGAAAACCTCAGGGGGCTGGCCGCCCTGGATAAGGTGGCGGTCATTGATGATCACCGAAGGCACCGAATGGATGCCCTGGCTGTTGTAGAAGGCCTGGCGCTCGCGCACCTCGGCCGTGTACTGGCCGGAGATCAGCACTTCATGCGCGGTCGCGGCGTCCAGACCGACCGAGGCCGCGCGCGCGACCAGCGTTTCATGGTCCCCGGGGTTGAGCCCATCGGTGAAATAGGCGCCAAGCAGCGCCAGTTTCAGGTCGCGCTGGAAGCTGCCGCCCTGCAGGCCGGCCCAGTGGAGGAGGCGATGGGCGTCGAAGCTGTTGTAGATCCGGTCCCGTGCCTCGACGCTGAACTTGAAGCCCAAGGCCGCGCCGCGCTCGCGGATCGCCTGGCGGGTGGCCTGCAGCTGGTCGAGGCTCGCGCCGTACTTGCGCTGCAGGTGCTCGTTGATCTCCTCGCCTCCGGGCACCATCTGCGGGTTCAGCTCGAAGGGCTGGAAATGCAGCTCGGCCTGAACCTGGCCTGCGAGGTTGCCGAGCGCCTGCTCGAGCGACTTCAGCCCGATGGCGCACCAGGGGCAGGAGACGTCGGAGACGAAATCGATCTTGAGCTGTTTGGCTGTCATGGCTTCAGTTTCCGGTCGCTCGGGCGGGCCAGGTAGAACCATTCCTGGCCTGGCTGCGCCTTGTTGTTGGGAAAGACGATGCGGCCACCGCTGGGTGCGTGCACCGGCTTGCCGTCATGCCTGGTGCCGATCAACTGGCCTTCGCTCACTTCGTCGAAGCTGGCCCATTCGCGGGCGAACTGGTCGTCGGCATGCTCACGGTCGATCACCTCGTAGAGCTGCAGCACTTCGATCGGACGGTTCGGGTCGGCCAGCTCCACGGCACCCGGTGCGATCATGCCCAGAAGCGTCAAGGTGCGCAGGATGGCCTTGTAGGCGACCTCGGGGCCTTGCGGGTCCACATGCTGGCCGCATTCCAGCGTGATGCAGTAGCCGCCCTGGCTGCGCATGTATTCGGTGGTGCCAACGCCGTAGTGCGGGTCCTGCACCAGGCTGGCCTGGCGCGAGCCGTCGCCCTGGCGCGCGGCGCGGCGCTGCAGGCCCAGCGCATAGGTCGAGAGCCAGCCTTCGACGATGCGGCCGGTGCCCACGCAGGCAGCGAGCGCAGCCTCCGCCTTCTCGTGGCGGAAGGGCTCCAGATCGCTATCGTTGTCACGCGGGCCCATCATGGCGAAGGCCGGGCCGGGGTTGTTGAAGCTGTGCAGGTCTAAGAGCACATCGGCATGCGCCAGCCACGGGCAGAGCTGATTGGCGATGCGGTCTTCGAAGTCCTGTGGAATCGGCGCCGGGCGCAGGTTGCGGTTCAGGTTGCGCTCGCCTTCACGGCGCTGCAGACGGTGCGCCAGCGGGTTGACGATGGGGATCATCGTCAGCGTGCCGCACAGAAGCGTCAGCTCGCCGGCATCGAATTGCTTCAACACGCGCTCGATGCCGGCCACGCCAGCGGTTTCGTTGCCGTGAACGGCGCCGGTCACCAACAGCTTCGGGCCCGGCTTCAGGCCGGCGAGTTGGTGGATGCGCAGATGGGTCGGATGGGGCGTCGTCATGATGATTTGCAGCAAGGATTGGCCGTCATTCTCCGGCATGAGCTCAAGGCTTGGCCGGTCCGGGGGTATAGCTTTTCTGGCCAGACTCATGAGCGGTGGCCGGTGCGGTGGTCGCGAGCACCACGCCAAGCAGCGCCAGGCCGTAGGCCAGGGCCTGCACGAGGCTCAGCTGCTCGCCCAGGAAGGCAATGCCCACGAGGCCGGTGGCCAGGGGCAGGAAGACCATGAAGACACCGGCCTGCGCGGCGGGAATGCGCTTCAGGCCGGTCATCCACAGCCAGACGGTGATGACGCTCGCGGCGGCGGCATAGCCGAGCAGCCCCAGCCATTCACTCAGCGCAGGTATGCCGAAATCGAAGCTGGCCGCCTGCCACAGGCCCAGCGGCGTGACCAGGATCAGCCCCCAGCCATTGATCAGCGCACTGATGCGGCGCGGCGAGAGACTGGCCGTGAGGCGCTTGCCGATCACCACGTAGGCGGCTTCGCAGAACACGGCCGCCAGCAGGAGCAAGCCGCCGAGCAGGCTCGTCTGTGCCTGGCCGCCTGGGCGGTCGAAGGCCACCAGCGCGATGCCGGCCACGCAGCAGGCAATGGCGAGGGCGACGCGGCCCGAGATGCGCTCCTTCAGGAACATCCAGCTGAGCAGGGCCACTGCGGCCGGAATGCCCGCCATGATGACGCCGGCCGCCAGCGCTGAGCTGCGCTGCAGGCCGAACAGCAGGCAGATCGAGAACAGGAAATTGCCGACGAAGGATTCGAGAAACAGCAGCCCGTGCGTGCGAGCGTCCAGCGGCGCTTCGCCCGGGTCCTTGCGCAGCCAGGGCAGCATCAGCACGGCGGCCAGGCCGAAGCGCAGCCAGGCCAGCAGGAAGACCGGGAAAGCGGCCAGCAGGAGCTTGGACAGGCCGATGTAGCTGCCGACCAGGCTGGTGCTGAGGGCCAGGCTGCCATAGGCCAGCCAGCGGACGTGGGTGGAATTCATGGGGCTTGGTGCGGGGGAAAGGGGGATCGGTGCGCAGCGGGTCCTCAGCGCTTGTGCCGCAACTCCAGTTTCAGCCGGACCGGCTGTGTGCCCTTGTTGCTCCACATCCAGCAGTATCCGTGGTCGAGTTCGACCTTGAGTTCGCCCGCGCGCTTGCTCACGCCGTTCTCACGGGCCGGGTAGCTGACCTTGTCGCCCTCGTGATAGTGGATGTTGAAGTTCATGGGGCCGTCGGCCTCGAAGGACCAGGTCACCTGCTCGCCGGCCTTCAGCGGCCCGCAGACCTCGGCGAACTTGCCTGGGGCAACGTCGAGCGCCTGCGCATGGAGTCCCGCGTCGTTCCAGCGGATCTCCTGCACCGCGCCCGAAACCGTACCGGCCACAGCCAGCGCCATGGCGACAAAAGTGTTCTTCATTTGCATGATTCCGTTCCGAGATCAAAGGGCCTCCTGGCTGGCGCCTGCCAGCAGCCTTTCAGTGGCACGGCGGCCAAAGCGCCAGTAGAGCAGGGGCGTCAGCAGGGTGTCGAGCAGGGTCGAGCTGACCAGGCCACCGAAGATCACCACGGCCACCGGATGCAGGATTTCCTTGCCCGGCGCATCCCCGGCCAACAGCAGCGGCGTCAATGCGAAGGCCGCCACCAGGGCGGTCATCAAGACCGGCGTCAGCCGCTCCAGCGAGCCACGCACGATCATCGCCTGGCCGAAGCTTTCGCCCTCGAAGCGGCAGAGGTTCACGTAGTGGCTGATCTTCAGGATGCCGTTGCGCGTGGCGATGCCGGCCAGCGTGATGAAGCCCACCATGGTGGCCACCGAGAGACTCACATCCGCCATCCACATTGCCACCACGCTGCCAATCAGGGCCAGCGGGATATTGGCCATGATGATGGCTGCCAGGCGGGCCGAGCGATAGCGTGAGTAGAGCACCAGGAAGATCAGGGCCAGCGAAATCAGCGAAAGCGCAAGGATGAGCTGGGTCGCCTGCTCCTGCGCCTGGAACTGGCCCTCCAGGCTGATGAAGCTGCCGGTGGGCAACTCCGTCTTGGCCACGATTTCGCGGATGTCCGCAATCACATGGGCCATGTCCGTGCCGTCGGTATTGGCATACAGCACGATGCGCCGCCGGCCGTTCTCGCGGCCGATCTGGTTCGGGCCATCGGACTCCTCGATGCTGGCGAAGCTGGACACGGGCAAGCGGCCGGCCGGCGTGTCCACCAGCATGCGGGCCAGGTCTTGCGGCCCGCGCTGGCCTTCCGGCAACCTCACCAGCAGCTCGTAGCGGCGCGCGCCATCGACGATCTGCCCGCTCGGGCTGCCGTCGGTGAGCGCCTGCAGGATGCGCAGCGCCTCGCCTGGCGCCAGGCCCGTGCGGGCCAGGCGTTCATGGTCGATGCGCACCAGCATCTGCGGAATCAAGACCTGTTTCTCGACCGTCAGGTCCACCAGGCCTGGCAACGGGGCGAGCTGCTGCCGCAGTTGCTCGGCCAGGCCGCGCAAGGTGTCGGTGTCGTCACCGAAAACCTTGATCGCGATCTGTGCGCGCACGCCGGAGAGCAGGTGGTCCAGCCGGTGCGAAATAGGCTGGCCGATGGAGATCTGTGCCGGCATCGACGCCAGGCGCGCCCGCACCTCGGCCAGCAGCGCCTGCCTGTCCACGCCCTTGCCGCCCTGCTTCAGGTCGATGTCGATCTCGGAGGAATGCACGCCTTCGGCATGCTCGTCGAGCTCGGCACGGCCGGTGCGGCGGCCCACCTGCGCCACACCTGGCACCGTGGCGATCAATTGCTCGGCCTGGGCGCCCAAGCGATTGGTCTCGGCCAGCGAAGTGCCAGGGTTGAACAGCAGCGACAGCACCAGCGATCCTTCGTTGAAGGCTGGCAGGAAGGTGCGCGGGAAGAAGGGAATGCTGGCCGCCGCCGCAGCCACCGACAGCAAGGCCACCGCCACCAGCCGCTTCGAGCGCGGGAACGACCAGCGCAGCAGCCGCGCGTCCCAGTGCTTGAGCCGTGCGACCAGCGGGCTGTCGCCATGGTCAAGCCGCTTCATGCCGGGCAGGAGGAAGCTGCACAGCACCGGTGTCACCGTCATCGAGACCAGCATGGAGGCGAGGATGGAGACGATGTAGGCGATGCCCAGCGGCGCGAACAGCCGGCCTTCGATGCCGGGCAGCGCAAACAGTGGCACGAAGACCAGCACCACGATCACCGTTGCATAGACGATGCCCGAGCGCACCTCCACGCTGGCCTGTCGCAGCAGCTCCAGCAGCGGCAGGGGATTCGCAGCTGTGCGATTGGCCTTGAGCCGGCGCAGGATGTTTTCCACGTCGACCACCGCATCGTCCACCAGCTCGCCGATGGCAATGGCCAGGCCTCCCAGGGTCATCACGTTGATCGACTGGTCCAGCAGCCGGAACACCAGGGCCGTGACCGCCAGCGACAGCGGAATCGCCAGGAGCGAGATCAGGGTCGTGCGGGCGGACAGCAGAAAGGCGAACAACACGATCGCCACCATCACCGCGCCGTCGCGCAGGGCCTCGCCGACATTGCCGATGGATGCTTCGATGAAGTCCGCCTGGCGGAACAGCACGCGTGGCGCCGAGAGGCTCTTGGGCAGGCCCGCCTTCAGTTCGGCCAGGGCAAGGTCGATGGAGCGGCTCAGGCGCACCGTGTCGGCATTCGGCTGCTTCTGTACGCTGATGACCACGGCCGGCCGGCCCTGGTAGCCGGCGTCGCCGCGCTTGATGGCGGGAGCGAAACGCACCTGGGCGACCTGTTCGAGGCGCACCGGGCGGCCGTCTTTCCAGGCGACCGCCAAGGCCTGCAGGTCTTGCAGCTTGCTGGTGCGCGACAGGTGGCGGATCAGGTACTCGCGGCCATTCAGGTCCACGAAGCCGCCGCCGGCATTGCCAGCATAGCCGCGCAGCGACTGCTCGAGCTGGGTCAGCGAGAGGCCCAGCTGCGCCATTTTCTGCAGGTCAGGCTCGACGCGGAGCTGCCGCACTTCACCACCGATGGGCACGACCTGCGCGATGCCGGGGATGCTGAGCAGCCGTGGCCGCAAGACAAAGTCCACGTACTCACGCGCCTTCATCGGAAGGGATGATGACCCCTCGTCCGCCGAGTACGCCGGCCGATCCCCCGAGGGGATAGCAGACGCCTTGGGGCGGCCCGGCGCCGTCTGCTCCTGCTCACCCAAGGGCAGGGCGATCAGCATCACCTCACCCATGATGGACGAGACCGGACCCATGGTCGGCGACACGCCTTCAGGCAGCTGGCTGCGCAGCTGCGCCAGGCGTTCGGCCACCAGCTGGCGGTTGCGGAAGATGTCGGTGCCCCAGTCGAACTCGGCATAGGCGATGGACAGGCCAACGCCCGAAGTCGAACGCACGCGGCTGACGCCGGGCATGCCGTTGAGCGCGGTTTCCACCGGCACGGTGACGAGCTGCTCCACCTCCTCGGGCGCCATGCCGCCGGCTTCGGTCAGCACCGTCACCAAGGGCTTGTTGAGATCGGGAAACACATCGACCGGCGTGCGCCAGGCGCTGATGAGGCCATAGGCCATCAAGAGCGCGGCAAAGGCCAGCACGAAAAGCCGGTTGCGCAGGCTCGCTTGAACGATCCAGTTGAAGACCATGGGTGTTCCTCAGCGGATCTGCGCGACCAGGGCAGCGCCCTGGATCACCACGCGCTGGCCGGCCGCAAGGCCTTGCGTGACCAGCACCGTGCTGTCATCGAGCGGCTGCGTCTGCACGGGCGCCGGGCGGTAGCGTTCGGCGCCCGTCTTGACCCAGACGACGGCCTCGTTGGCTGTGCCGCGCACCACGGCGGCCGAAGGCAATCGCACGCCCTTGCGCTTGTCGCTCAGCTGCACGATCACGCCGACGGACTGGCCTTGCGACAGCGCCGCATCGGCCTTGGAGCGGATGCGGAAGTTGATTGGCAAGACGCCGTCGCGCAGCACCCGCGCAGCGCCCAGCACTTGCAGCTCCGCACCGCCGGGCTCCGCCAGCCTGGCGCCGGCAATGCGGCTGGCGAGCGCTGCGTCGGTGCTGGTGGCTTCGATGATCCAGCGCGCCGGATCGACGACCTCGACCAGCAGCTCGCGGCTTTCGACGATGGCGCCGACCTTCAGCTCGCTGCGCGCCACGACGCCAGAGATCGGCGCACGCAGCGCTTCGCGGGCGCTGATGCTCTCGGCCACGCCCTTCTCACGGGCAGCGAGCGAAGCAAGCTCGACGCGCGCGGCCTCGATGTCCTTGCGAGGCACCGTGCCTTCCAGCGACTCGAGCCGCTTGAGGCGACTCTCGGCCAGCAGCCGTGCAGCCTGCAATTCGCTGCGTTGCGCCTGCTGGGCGGCATAGGCATAGGGCTCGGCATGGTGGCGAACCCAGGCAAGCACCTCGCCCGCCTGCACCTTCTGCCCGGGCAGCGGCAGGCCGCGTGGACCGGCCTCGATGCGTCCGCCGTGAGCAGACTGGACCTGGCCGCTGGCGTTCGGGTCGGCGATCACGCGGCCGGGCAGCTGCAGCGTGGCAGCCGCTTCGCTCTCGGCCGCGAGGACGGTCCGGATGGCCATGCGGCGCTGGGCCAGCTTGGGCACCTGCACGCTGCCGTCCGGCAGGCGCGCGAGGCCGCCGCTGCCGACGGCCGACGTCTCCTCGTGCTTGTCGCCGTCGGGGCCGTGGGCGAAGGCTGTGCCTGCAAGCAGCAGCGCGAGTGTCATCAGCGCGGTCTTCATGCCAGGCCTCCCTTGAAAACCGAGCGACGCAGCGAGCGGCGGCGCCACCAGGCGGCGGCCGCAATCAGCGGCGCAGCGAGCCCGGCCCACAGCCAGGGGCTGCGTCCTTGGCCGTGACCTGCATGGACGTCGGTCTGTTCGCCGGCAGCGGTCACATGCAGCACACCATCGAGCAGGTCAGCTTCTGCGCCTGCCCGCACGGTGATCACCAGCGCATGCTCGCCCGGCGTGGCCAGCAGCGTCAGGAAGGCCTTGTCGTCGACCTCGTAGCTGCCGCTGTCAGCATGGAACGCGGCCTTGGCCTTGCGGCCGCCAGACTCCAGTTCGACGCTGGCGTTGAGCAGGGGTTCGTTGCTGGCATAGCGGTCGATCATCAGCGAGAGCTCATTCACATCGAGCCTGGCGACCAGCTCGAACAGCTCGGTATGGGCTTCCAGCCTTGGCAAGGCGGTGGTGGCGGCAGGTGGTGGCTTGCTGCCATGGTCGTCACCGCCATGGGCGAAGGCTGCCGCGCTGGCCAGCAGCAGGGCTGGCAATGAGAAGAGGTGTTTCATGGGATCAATCCAAGAGCTTGTTGTAGCCGGCCATGGGCAACGGCAAGTGCGGCTTGCTGGCGCGCCGCCGAGGCTTCTGCCTGGGCGGCGGCGGCGAGGGCGCGCAAGAGTTCGGGCAGGGCGGTTTCGCCGGCCTTGAAGGCCTTGTCCAGCCAGTCGGCGCGTTGGCGCAGCAGGCTGGCGCGTTCTGCCTCCGCTGCCGCCTGCGACTGCGCTGCGCTGAGAGCCTTGCGGGCCAGGCTCAGCTCGGCATGCAGTTGCAGCTGCAGGCGCTGCCGCTGCGCGAGGGCCAGGTCCTGCTCAGCCAGCGCCGCAGCTTCCTGTGGGCCGCTGTGGGTCTCGCTGCCGATGGGAATGCGCAAGCTGAGCGTGACACTGTTCTGCCCGGGCTGGCCCTGGCCGGGCCGCTCCTGGCGCAGGCCCACGCCCACCTCCGGCGGCGCGTTGCGCTGGCTGCGCAGCTGGGCCAGGCGCTGGCTGCTGCGCTTGACGGCGGCATCGGCCAGCTGCAAATCCGGATGGCTGTCCAGCACGGCCGGGGCATTCGCCGACCCTTCTGCGGGCGGCAGTTCCTGCAAACCGGTCATGAGCTGCCAGGCTGCGTGTTGCGTGGCGAGCGCCTGTTGCAGCTCGCGCAACTGGCTCGCAGCAGCCAGCGTTTCGGCGCGCGCGGCGAGGCCGTCGGCCGGCGCCAGGTCACCAGCCTTGACGCGGCGATCCACGTCGGCAGCCACTTGCGCCAGCAGTTGCTGTTGCAGCTCGGCCTGCCGCACATCTCCCGCCAGCAGTTGCAGCTTGCCCGCGATCTCGCGCAATTGGCCGGCCAGGCGCAGCCGGGCGGCCTGCTCGCTGGCTGCCGACCATTCGGCCTCGGCCTGGGCGCTCAGGTTGTTGGCCTGGCGCTGACCTGGGCGCCACAGCGGCGCGGCAAGTTCCAGCTCGGTCTCGCGCTGATCGCCGATGGCGCCGCGGCCCTGGCGCTGGCTGATGCCCAGGCTGGGCGGCGCGGCGAGCCAGGAGCCGGCAAGCTGCCGGTCGGCCTCGACACGCCGTTGCCGGCCCTGCGCTTCGGTGGAATCGAGAGAGCGGGTCCAGGCCGCTTGCAGTGCCTGGCCGAGCGTCAGCGGCGTCGGGGCCGTCTTGGCGCCTTGCGCAGAGCTGCCGCCCGCCGCTGCCAACAAGGCGAGCAGGCAGGCAGCACGCCATGGCCGAGGCCATGGGCTTGCTTTTGATAAGCGATTCATCAGTGACGATCATCTGTGCGGTGAAACGCGGCCAGATTGGGCTGCGTCAAGGCGGACAGCTGCCGCAGGCCGGCCATCGGATGGACCAGCACCAGGCGTCGCTGCCGCGACCAGGGATCAGATCGTCGGTTTGGGAGGCCGCTCGAAGGCGGGCAGGAAGGGCAGCGCAGGCTCGCTGGCCAGCGCTTCCAGTGGCGCATCGGGCCGCAGCATGGGCAAGGTCAGCCGCAGGTCCTGGATCAGGGCCGGGCAGAACATGCAGGCATCGTCCATCGCATGCTGGGTCGAAGCGCCGGATGCATCCTTGTGCACGCCGCCGTGCTCATCATGGTGATGGTGGGCCTGACCCTCGAAATGCATCAGCGCATGCTGCTGCGCCTCGCCCTTGCGCACGAGCACTTCGACGCCCGCAAACGCCAGCGACTGCCAGCAAAGGCAGAAGGCAATCAGCAGGGCGACGAGGCGGCGGGGCATGGTCGGCAGTGTATCGGAGCGGGCGGCCAGCGTACGCAATGCGGCCTGTCCGCGGGTATCGGCTCTTGCCCGGCGCATGCAGCTTTTCATAATGAGGGCGCCCCCACGCTTTTGTCTTCAAGCCATGCTTTCAACCCGTTCTACCTTGCGCCGCCTCAGCTTCCTGCTCGCCTGCGCTGCTCTCCTGACCCTTGGCTCCTGCGGCAACGCACCGCTGCAGGTCAAGGAGCCCGCCGTGGACCTGTTGATCCGCAACGGCCGCATCGTCGATGGCAGCGGCAACGCCTGGGTGCGTGGCGATGTGGCGGTGCGGGGCGGCCGCATCGTGGCCATGGGCCAGCTGGGCACGGTGCAGGCCCGGCGCGTATTCGACGCGCGCGACCATATCGTCGCGCCTGGCTTCATCGACACGCACGCCCACATCGAGGGCAACCTGTTCGCGCGGCCCACGGCCGACAACTTCGTTCATGACGGCGTCACGACGCTCATCACCGGCAACTGCGGGGCCTCGGACGAACTGGGCATCAAGGCCTTCTTCGAGCGCATGGCCAAGGAGGGCGTGTCGGTCAATGTGGCCTCCCTCGTCGGTCACAACACGGTGCGCAAGCAGGTGATGGGCCTGGAGCGCCGCGCGGCCACGCCTGCGGAGCAAAAGCGCATGGAAACGCTGGTGGACCAGGCGATGGACGACGGCGCCGTTGGCCTTTCGACCGGCCTCATCTATTTGCCTGGCCTCTACAGCGACACGCCCGAGGTAGTGGGCCTGGCCCGCGCGGCGGCGCGCCACCACGGCGTCTATGCCTCCCACATCCGGGACGAGGGCAGCAAGGTGGTCGAGGCGATCAACGAGGCGCTGGACATCGGCCGGCAAGCCGGCCTGCCGGTGCAGATCTCGCACTTCAAGGTCGGCGCGCCGGCCAACTGGGGCCGCTCGCGAGAGACCCTGGCCTTGATCGAGAAGGCCCGGGCCGACGGGCTGGACGTGACCATCGATCAATATCCGTACACCGCCAGCAGCACACAGCTGAGCGTCGTGCTGCCCGATTGGGCAGTGGAGGGCGGCCAAGCCGCGATTGCCAAGCGCCTGGCCGACCCGGCCGACCGCGCCCGCATCGCCGCCGACATCCTGAAAAGCGCCCAGCGCAACAAGCGGCCCGATTTTTCCTATGCGGTGGTGGCCCGCCATGCGCCTGAGCCGGCGCTGAACGGTCGCAACCTCAGCCAGATCAATCAGCAGCGCGGCCGTCCGGCGACCATGGAGGCCGAGATCCAGACCCTGCTGGACATCGTGCAGGCCGGCGGCGCGCAGATGACCTTCCATGGCATGAGCGAAGAGGACGTGCGCCGCATCATGGCCTGGCCTTTTGCGATGGTCGGCGCCGATGGCGGCGTGCAGAGCGGCACCGGCATGCCGCATCCGCGCAGCTACGGCACCAATGCGCGCGTGCTCGGCAAATACGTGCGTGAAGAGCAGGTGATGCGATTGGAAGAGGCGGTGCGCCGCATGACATCGCTCGCGGCCCAGCGCTTCCAGCTGAATGACCGCGGCCTGCTGCGCCCGGGCTATGCGGCCGACATCGTGATCTTCGACGACAAGACAGTCCGGGACCGGGCCACCTTCGAGCATCCGCACCAGCTGTCCGAAGGCTTCGACCTGGTGGTGATCAATGGCGTGGTGACGATGGAGGCCGGCAAGCACAGCGGCGCCAAGGCGGGCGCGGCACTGCGCGGGCCGGCGGCCCGCTAGCCACAGCAATGCACGCTGATGTCCAGGGTGGGGTCAGCTGCCTGAGGCCTGGCTGGCGCCGCCGGCCGTGCGAATTCGATCTGGCGTGGCTTCGTCGGCCGGCTCCGGCGCGTGGATCGGCAGGCGGATCGTGAAGCTCGTTCCGTCGCCCACGGTGCTCGCCACCTTGATCGAGCCGCCGAGTGTCGACACCACGATGTTGTAGACGATGTTGAGCCCCAGGCCGCTGCCGCCCTGGCCCATGCGCGTGGTGAAGAAGGGGTCGAAGATGCGGGCCAGGTGGGCGGCTGCGATGCCACTGCCGTTGTCGCGCACCTCCAGCAGCACGTGTCCTTCGCTTGTTGGTCGATTGCGAATCAGGATCTGCCCGGCTCGGCCCAGCTCCGGTCCAAAGGCATGGATCAATGCATTCATCACCAGATTGGTGATCACCTGCCCGAGCGGGCCGGGGTAACTGTCGAGTGCCAGGCCCGGTTCGATGTCGATTTCCACCGAGTGCGCGCCGTACTTGAACTGATGCCGCAGCGTGTCCACGACCTTGCCCACGATGTCGGCGAGGTCGAAGCTGCGCCGCTGCTCGCTGGTCTGATCGACGGCCACCTGCTTGAAGCGCGAGATCAGGTGGCTGGCGCGTTCGAGGTTGCGCTCGAGCAGGTCGGCGCCGGCATCGAGCTGCTGCAGCGCGTCCAGCGCGGTCGACTTGCGCAGCGTGCCGTCGGCGATTTGCTGCCGCAGCCTGCTGATCATCGGCGGCAGCGTGCTGGCCACGGTCACGCTGTTGCCCAGTGGCGTGTTCAGCTCGTGCGCAATGCCTGCCACCAGCGAGCCGAGGGAGGCCAGCTTCTCCCGCTGTATCAGCTCGCTTTGCGCCAGCCGCAGCGAGTCGAGCGCTTCCTGCAGTGAGCCATTGGTCCGGGCCAGCTCGGCAGTGCGTGCCTGCACGCGCGCTTCCAGTTGCGCGGTGAGTTCAGTGATCTCCGTCAGCATGGCGTTGAATGCGTCGGCCAGGCTCCCGACCTCGTGCTTGCCGAGGTCGGGAGCGCGCAGACGGTAGTCGTGGCTCTCGATGATCGCGGTAGCCACATCGCGCACGCGTGAGATCGGCCGCGTGATGACGCGCTGCAAGCGAAGCGCCAGGGCCAGCGCGGCCGCAAGCCCGACCGCCAGCGCCAGTGCCAGCGAGATCATGCGCGTGCGTGCACGCGCAGCCAGCGGCTGGGCCGAAGATTCGATCTGTACGGCGCCGATCACCGACTCACCAGAAAAGACCGGCACCTGGACCCGGGCAACATCGCCGTCGATGGTTTGCCAGACCTCGCTCGCATTGCCCATGGGCGTGCAGGTGTCGGCAGCCTGCTGGCCGATGACGAAGGCCGGGTTGTCGGTGCTGTACAGGCAGGCGCGGCCGACCTGATCCAGCCGGGCGAGGGCGGTCAGGTTTTCACGCGCCGTTGCCTCGTCCGTGAAGGCGATTGCAGCGGCGCTGCGATTGGCGACGAGTTGCGCCAGCGAGAGCATTTCGGCCGCGACGGCCTCGCGGCTCTGGCGCCGGTCCGTCAGGTGCAGCAGGCCGCCGGCGATCAGCAGGGCCAGCGCCACCACGGCCATGGCCATCATCAGCAGCTGGATGCGCAGGGAATACCGTTGCAGCATCGCTGTCCTCAGTTCCTGGCTTCGCCGGTGACCGAGATGGCCACTTCGATCAGCTTGGCACTGACGCGCAACTGGGCACGCTTCAGGGCGTCGAGGTTGAGCGACCAGCGCAACTTGTCTGACTGGCTGACGAAGCCTATGCCAATGCCCTTGCTGGTGACGTCTGGCGCGCTGCTGATCGTCAGCACCGGGGCGTTGCCCAGGCCTCGCGCGAGTTCTGCATTGCCGAGCGCTTCTTGTGGATCATCGATATAGAGCACATGGCAGTTGCGCGCCTCCGCCAGCGAGCGCACCTGCTGCACCGCGATGGCGCGCCCCTTGGAGCGCCGCTTCTCCAGCGCCTTCAACGACTCCCCGAAAGGATCGCGGCCCAGCAGGCACAGGCGCAGCGGAGCCTCCTCGGCGGCAAACGCGCTGGGCGGCCAGTCGATGAATTGGCTGAAGTTAAAGATGAAGGCGGCTTTCAGCCGGTACTCGTCGCTTTGCACGACCGGCTCCGCGTGGAGCGGCGCCAGCAGCGTGCACGTCAGCAGCAAACCGGCCAGCACAGGGCGGCCGTAGCGACTGCGATGAGGACGCAATACGGTGAAAAGCATCGTGGTCCGTTGTTCCAGCGCTTTTGCCCTGGGTGTGATTAAACTGTACCGCGACACAGCCACGGAACGCTCTCTCACATGACCCAGGCTGCGAAGGGAAAGTACCTGCTTGCGCTTTTGTTGAGCGCTGGCTGCGCTGCGATGGCCGCCGAGTCCGGGCCTGACAGGGAACTGCTGGATCTCAGCTTCGATGAGTTGCTCGAGGTGCGCGTGGCCAGCTCCGCCACGCTCGCGCCGACCAGTACTCTGGTGGCGCCGAGCCGCATCACGCGCATTGAGCGTGAGGCCATCCTCGCGTCGGGCGCGCGCAGCCTCAATGAGCTGCTCGAGATGCAGGTGCCCGGCCTGCAATGGGTCTACCACAGCTTCGGCATGTCGCACCTGGGCATGCGCGGCATCGTCTCAAACCGCGACGACAAGTACCTGCTGCTGCTCGATGGTCAGAACCTCAACCATTTCTCTCATGCCGGCGCTTACACCGAGCGTGACCTGCCGCTGCTCGGCGACATCGACCATGTCGAAGTGGTACATGGTGCTGCCGCGGCGGTGAACGGTTTGGGTGCGGTGGCGATGACGATCAACATCATGCAGCGTCGGGCAAGCAAAGCGGGTTGCGAGGGTGGACTGAGGGCGGGCGCTGTCGAGCGTTTCGCCAGCGTCGAACTCTCCTGCGCCGGTCGCCTTGGTGCGCTGCAATGGCAGTGGTTCGGTGGCGTGGCCGACTATGCGGGTGCAGCGAATCGAGATGCGCCGCTGGTGTTCGGCACGGCGCTGGGCACGCGCTGGGGCGATGCCGTGGGCGCGGATGGCCGCACGGACGCCTTGCCCTTTAGCGCCGACAGGGCGCAGTACCGCGATCGCGCACCGGTCAAGCTGGCGCTGCGCTGGTGGGACGAGGGCAGCGACGGGCACCTGCGCTACACCCGCGGGGGAGAGATGAGCGCTCCGTCGGTGCTGCAGGTGGCGCTGCGCCCCGTTGGCAATGCAAGCGCGAGCAGTCCGCAGCCGTATGCAGCGATGGAGTTCGGCTACCAGCAGTTGTCCGCGCACCAGGAATTTCGACGGACGCTGGGCGAGGCACGCTGGAGCGCGTCCGTCGAGGCGGTCAGCACCGACTATGAGGAGCGGGCCCCGGTCTTCGGTACCTTGTTCACCAACCGCGAGGACCGGGTCGCGCTGCGTGGCCTCTGGCGCCAGCGCGTCCAGGCGCATGAGCTCAGTGCGGGCGCAAGCCAGGAATGGCGTTACGTCGGGCGGCGCAGCCCGGGCTACCCGGATCAGGTGCCCAGCTCCGAGATCTATCCCGGGGGCATGCCGGCCTGGGGCACGCGGGCACTGTCCGGCTTTGCCGAAGACCAGCTCAAGCTGAGCGAGCACTGCACGCTGATTGCCGGCCTGCGCCTCGAGAAGCATTCGACCGCCGGCTTCAGCACCTCGCCGCGGGCCTCCTATGGCTGCCATGTCTCGGCACAGGGTCACCTCACGCTGGCAGCCTCGCGAGCGCAGCGCGCGGGTTTCGAGGACGAGTTGCATGCTGGCGGCGCCGGCGGCCACGCCTTTGAAACGCAGGACAGCCTGGAGCTGCTCTACCGCTGGCGCAGCAGCCAGTACGGGCATGTGGACCTGAATGCCTTCATCAACCGGCTGCGAGTGATCGGCTTCGTTCAGACGGCCGAGAATCAGGTGCGCAGCCAGCCGGTCGGTACACAGCGCAGCCATGGTGTCGAGGCATCTTGGACCGGGCGCTGGCTGGGGGGCGAGTTCAGCGCCTCGCATGCATGGGTCGGCCTGGAGTCATTCAGCCTGGCGCCGGGTGTCACCGACACGCAGGTCACTGCCGCGCCCAATGGCTACGGCCGCAGCCTCAATGGCTACGCCAATCATCTGAGCAAGCTCACGGCCCGCGGTCCGCTGGCGCCAGGAGTCAGCTGGTGGGCCAATGCCGTTGTCTATCACGGTTTCTCCGGGACCGCCGACCGGCTGCGCTACCTGGACAGCCTGCGCCTGCGCGGCGGGCTGGCGGCCACCTCGGCCGACCCCGCAGCCGTGGCGGATCGCAATGTCTATTTCAATGCCGGGCTTCTCTGGAAGGGCGAGCAGGACCTCGAGGCCAGTCTGCATGCCTACAACATCGCCGGCTGGTTCGACGAACGCCTCAACAAGCGCAACTACCTCAACCATGTGAGCCAGGTTCGGCTCCAGGCGCCATCGGTTTCGGCGCAACTGCGCTGGCGCTGGTAGCGCCAGAGCTTCAGCGCCAGCTCAGATCCGTCCGGCTCAAGGGCAACTGCCGCACGCGCTTGCCCGTGGCCGCGAAGATCGCATTGCAGACCGCCGGTGCCAGCGGCGGGAAGGCGGGCTCGCCCAGGCCGGTCACCGGCTGATCGCTGCGCAGGAAATGCACCTCGATCCTGGGCGGCGTGTCGGCAATGCGCAAGAGCGGGTACTCGCCAAAATTGCCCTGCACGATGCGGCCGCGCTGGATGTCCAGCTCGGGATGCATCAGGGTGCCGAGGCCGTCGATCACCGAGCCTTCGACCTGGTTCTCGGCGCCGCTCAGGTTGACGATCTGCGAGCCGATGTCGGAAACGACGACGACCCGGTCCACCTTCAACTGGCCAGACTTTGACACCGTGACCTCGGCCACCTCGGCGATGTAGCCGCGATGGCTGAAATGGAAGGCGATGCCGGCGCCCTGGCCGCGCGGGAACTTCTTGCTGCCCCAGCCAGCCCTGGCTGCCACCTCCTTCAGCACCGCGCGCATGCGGCCCACGTTGTAGGGCGTGCCACGCTCGCCGGTACCGGGCACGAGGTCTCGCTCGCCGAGCAACTCAAGGCGGAACTCGAGCGGGTCGCGCCCGGCGGCATGGGCCAGCTCGTCGATGAAGCTGTGGAACACCCAGGCGAACACATTGCTGCCCGGCGCGCGCCAGGGACCCATGGGGATGTTGCATTCCAGCGGCGTCTGCTCGATCAGGCAGTTGGCAAGCCAGCGGCCCGGGAATTCATCGCCCGAGAGGTTGGCGCCGCTGCCCGGCTGCAGCACTGACTTGCCGTCGCGCATCACGCGGTTGGCGAAGGTGACGAAGTGGTTGTGCCAGGCCGTCAGCCTGCCTTGCGCATCGACGCCGCCACGCAGGAAGTGGAAGCCGCCGGCGCGGAAATGGTCGTGGCGCAGGTCGTCTTCACGGGTCCAGGTCAGTTTGACGGGCGCGGCCACGCGCTGCGCGATGGCTGCGGCTTCGACGATGAAGTCTGAGCTCAGGCGTCGGCCGAAACCGCCGCCGCTGCGCGTGATGTGCAGGGTGATCTTTTCCTTGGGAATGCCCAGGGTGTTGACCACCAGGTTCTGGCCCGAGGCCGGGTTCTGCGTTGGCGCCCAGAGTTCCAGCCTGCCATCCTTCCACCAGGCCGTGCAGTTCTGCGGCTCCATGCTCGCGTGCGAGATGAAGGGGTAGCTGTAGGCCGCTTCCACGGTCTTGGCAGCGGAGGCCAGTGCGGCATTGACGTCGCCGTCCTTGCGCTGCACTTGCGTGCCAGCCTGCTTGGCGAGCGACTCGGCCTGGCGTGTGAAGCCGTCCCAGCTCTGCGTGGCTGCCGCGCCTTCATCCCATTGAACCTTGAGTTGCTTGCGTGCGCTGAAGGCCGCCCAGGTCGATTCGGCCACGATGGCAACGCCTGGCATCAGGCCGTTCAGATTGGCCGTGCCATCGATCACAAAGGCGTCCGTTACGCCCGGCAAGGCCTTGATTGCCGCCAGGTTCGCGCTTACGACCTTGCCGCCGAAGACCGGGCATTTCTCGTAGACGGCATACAGCATGCCGGGCAGTTTGATGTCGATGCCGAATAGCGGCTTGCCGGTCACGACGGCCTCGTTGTCGACGCCGCCGATGCGCTGGCCGAGCAGCTTGTAGTCCTTGGGTGACTTCAGCTTGATCGTGGCTGCAGCGGGTACGGGCAGCGTTGCGGCCTTGGCGGCCAGCGAGGCGTAGCTCAGCTTGCGCTGCGTCTTAGCGTGAACCACAAAGGAGTTCTCGGCCGCGCATTCGTCCGCCGGCACGCCCCAGGTTTCAGCCGCCGCTTGTGTGAGCAGGGTACGGGCTGTGGCGCCGAGGCGCAGGAAGTCCTGGTAGTTTGTCGGCGTGGACGTGGAACCGCCGGCACTCTGGCTGCCGTAGATCGGGTCCAGGTCGCCTTGCACGATGCGCACGTCCTGCCAATTCACGCTCAGCTCTTCGGCCAGCACCATGGGCAGCGAGGTCTTGATGCCCTGGCCGATCTCGGGCTGCTTGGAGATCAGGGTGACCACGCCCTGGTCGGAGATGCTGATGAAGGCATTGGGCTTGAACGTGCTGCCCGGCGACTGCGCGGCAACCGCCGCCTGCGCAGCGTCGTTCAGGTACAGGCCCAGGACCAGGCCACCGCTGCCCAGGGCGGTGTTGCGCAGGAAAGCGCGGCGCGTGGTGCCGACGGTCTTGTTCATGCGCCCACCTTCTTGCCAGTCTTCGCGGCCGGCTGTGCCGGGGCTGCCGCGATTTCCGCGGCGCGGTGGATGCCGGCGCGGATGCGGGTGTAGGTCGCACAGCGGCAGAGATTGCCGGACATCGCGCCGTCGATATCGGCGTCGGTCGGTTTCGGGTTTTCTTTGAGCAGGGCTGCAGCGCTCATCAACTGGCCGGCCTGGCAGTAGCCGCATTGCGGCACGTCCAGCTCAAGCCAGGCCAGTTGCAGCGGATGCCTGCCCTTGCCATCGAGCCCTTCGATGGTGGTGACCTGCTTGCGGCCCACCGTGGCGACCGGCGTCATGCAGGAGCGCGTGGGCACGCCATTGAGGTGCACCGTGCAGGCGCCGCAGGCACCGACGCCGCAACCGTACTTGCTGCCTGTGAGGTCGAGTGCATCGCGAAGCACCCAGAGCAGCGGTGTTTCGGCGGCGACGTCCACCTCGCGCTTGGCTCCGTTGATGTTCAGGCTGTAGATGGGCATGGGCTCGGCCTCGCTGCGAAATGTGCAATGGCGCGCAGCTTAGCGCGTGCTGCGCGTATTTGCCGGGCGGCATGGGCTAAGCTCGCGCGCCCTGATCGCTGAACGCCCCATGCAAGCACTTTTGAATGTCATCGCCACGATGGAGCTGCCCGCCACCGAGGCCGAGCGTCTGTTTCACGGCCGCGGCGGGCTGCATCCTGGCTGCGAGCAGTGGGTGCTGGACTACTTCGCGCCGGTGTGGCTACTGACCAGTTTCAAACCGGTCTCTGACGAAGAGCTTGCCGCACTGCAGGCCGCCTTGTCGGCCCGCTGGCAGCAGATCGCTCCTGAACAGGCCTTCAACCTCGTCTTCCAGTGCCGCAGCGAAGGCCGTGCTGAAACGCGAGTGCTGGCCGGCGCCGTGCCCGAGCCCCATGTGGTGAGCGAGGACTGCGCGCGCTTTCGCATCCATGTGCTCAAGGGCCAGAACCATGGCCTCTTCCTGGACATGGCCGAAGGCCGGCGCTGGGTGCGCGAGCATGTGGCGGCACGCCAGCGAGTCAAGGTGCTGAACCTGTTTGCCTACACCTGCGCCTTTTCGGTCGTGGCCTTGCAAGCTGGCGCGCGGCAGGTGCTCAACCTCGACATGAGCCAGGGCGCGCTGACCATCGGCCAGCAGAACCACCAGCTCAATGGCATCAGCTCTGGCGCCAGCTTCCTGGCGCATGACATCTTCAGCACCTGGGGCAAGATCAGCCGCGGCGGGCCTTACGAACTGATCATCGTGGACCCGCCGAGCTACCAGAAGGGCAGCTTCGTGGCGACCAAGGACTATGCGCGCCTGATGCGCCGCCTGCCCGACCTCCTGGTGCCGGGCGGTCATGCGCTCTTGTGCCTCAACGCGCCCGAGCTGGGCCTGGCCTTCTTGCAAGACCAGATGCACGCGCTGGCGCCGGAACTTCAGTTCGTCGAGCGGGTGGCCAACCCGGCCGTCTTTGCCGATGTGTCCGAGGAGCGCTCGCTCAAGGTGCTGGTCTACCGCGCGCCTGAACTCGCTCAGGCCTGAGCTCGCATTGCGCCGGCTCGATTCTCTCTTGCTCCTCAGGCGGCCCGTCTCAGCGCGCCGCGCAAGGTGTCGATGATGCGGTCGATATGTTCCCGCTCGATGACCAGTGGCGGCGACAGGGCCACCGTATCACCGGTGGTGCGCACCAGCAGGCCCTTGTCCCAGCAATCGAGAAACACATTGAATGCGCGCTTGGCCGGCTCGCCAGGCAGCGGCGTCAGCTCCACACCGCCGATCAGGCCGATATTGCGGATGTCGATCACGTTGGGCTCGCCTTTCAGCGAATGCAGGCACTCGGCGAAGTAGCCCTGCATCTCGGCAGCGCGGGTGAGCAGTCCTTCATCGGCATAGGTTTCCAGCGTGCCGAGGGCAGCGGCACAGGCCAGCGGATGCGCCGAGTAGGTGTAGCCGTGGAAGAACTCGATCAGGTGTTCGGGGCCGTTCATGAAGGCGTCGTAGATGTTCTGCGTCGCGAATACCGCGCCCATGGGCACGCAGCCGTTGGTGAGGCCCTTGGCCACCGTCATCAGGTCGGGCGTCACGCCGAAGGTCTGCGCTGCAAACGGATTGCCGGTGCGGCCGAAACCGGTGATCACCTCGTCGAAGATCAGCAGAATGCCGTGCTTGTCGCAGATCTGGCGCAGGCGCTGCAGATAGCCTTGCGGCGGAATGAGCACGCCCGTTGAACCCGCAACGGGCTCGACGATCACGGCCGCGATGGTGGATGCGTCGTGCAGGGCGATCAGTTTTTCAAGATCGTCTGCGAACTCTGCGCCATGGGCCGGCTGGCCCACGCTGAAGGCATTGCGCGCTGGGTCGTGCGTGTGGCGGATGTGGTCCACGCCGCCCAGCATGGTGCCGAACATCTTGCGGTTGGCCACCATGCCGCCGACCGAGATGCCGCCGAAGTTGACGCCGTGGTAGCCGCGCTCGCGGCCTATCAATCTCGTGCGCGCGCCTTCGCCGCGTACGCGGTGATAGGCGATGGCCATCTTCAGCGCAGTGTCGACCGACTCCGAACCCGAATTCGTGTAGAAAACTTTGTTGAGCCCGGCCGGCGTCAGCTGCACCAGCTTCTCGGCCAGTTCGAAGGCCTTGGGGTGGCCCATCTGGAAGGGCGGCGCGAAGTCCATTTCGGCGGCCTGCTCCTGGATCGCCTTCACGATCTTGGGCCGGTTGTGACCGGCGTTCACGCACCAGAGGCCGGCGATGCCGTCGAGGATCTGGCGGCCCTTGTCGTCGGTGAAGTACATGCCATCCGCGCGGGTCAGGAGGCGGGGTGCCTTCTTGAACTGGCGGTTGGCGGTGAAGGGCATCCAATAGGCGTCGAGATTGGCATTGAGGTCTTGGGCCATGAGGCGCTCCTGCGGGTTCCGGGGATGCGCGCAGTCTAGGCAGATCAGCGCGCAATGTGCAGGCTCATTCGACGAGGGCAAGCCCTGGTTTGAGCAATTCGCTGCGGTGGCATGATGACGTTTTCGCAGAAAATTCGAGCAATGGCTTCAGAAGTGATACTGGATGCGATCGACAGGGCCATCCTGCGCGAGCTGCAACAAGACGGCCGGCTCTCCAACGTGGACCTCGCCCAGCGTGTGCATCTGAGCCCTTCAGCGTGCCTGCGGCGCGTCAAGCAGCTGGAAGACAGCGGCGTGATCGATCGATACGTGGCCCTGGTCAACCCCAAGGCCGTGGGCAAGCAGGGCACGAGCTACACCATCATCAACCTCGAGCGCGTCAGCCCTGCTGCGCTGTCGGCCTTCGAGCAGGCGGTGCGCGACAGCCCGGACATCCTGGACTGCTTCTATGTGGCCGGCAGCAACGACTATCTGATCCGCTTCGCCTATCGCGATTCCGAAGATCTGGAGCGCATGCACAGCCAGGTGCTGATGCATCTGCCCGAGGTGGCGCGCTCCAATTCGATGCTGGTGCTGCGCACGATCAAGAAGACGACCGCGTTCGAACTCTGAGTGTTCAGGCTTGCTGGAGCAGGGCCACAAGAGACGTGGCGGCAAACGCGGCAAGCAGCAGAGGCAGGCCGTAGGTTTCTGTCCAGTTGCCGAACGGCCGGTCACCGCGGGAGGGCTTGAACAGGTATTGCTGCGATTGCGTGAGGAACAGGGGGACGGTGCTCATGAATCAATTCGCTTCTTCTGAAGACCACCCGGCGGGTGGCTTGAAAAGAAGTCTCGTTGAATTCAGTGAAAACCCTATGACACTGCGTATGCGGTGTCAGAAGGTTTCGCTAAAACCCCGCTGCCAAGGCCCAATCACACCGGATGGTCCAGGACCGAAGCGGGTTTGTGTCGACCCATCCTGAACAGCGGCAGCAACTGGATCACGAGCATGCTGCCCAGGATCAGCGCGCATCCGGCAAAGCCGGCAGGATTCAGGCGGTCACCCATCATCAGATAGCCGAACACCGCTGCGAACAGGGTTTCGCTCGAGAGGATGATCGCGGCGTCCGCGGCATGGGCGTAGCGTTGCGCCACGACCTGGGCGGTGAAGGCCACGCCCACTGACAGGACGCCGGTGTAGGCGATGGGGCCGGCTGCTGCAATCAAGCCCTTCAGGCTGACCGGCTCCATGAACAGGCTGTAGACCAAGGCCAGGCTGCCGCAGACCAGGAACTGGCCGCAGGCGACGAGGAAGGGGGCGGCCAGCTTGTCGGCCACGCGGCCGACAAACAGCACATGCACGGCCCAGGGCAGGGCCGAAGCGATCACCCAGAGATCACCGACGCCGATGTTCAACTCGTGCGCGCCGGAGAGCAGGAAGGCGCCCACCAGGCAGGCCAGTGCGCCCGGCCAGACCGACCAATGCGGCAACTGGCGCAGCCACAGCCAGGACAGCACCGGCACCAGGGGCACATAGAGCGCCGTCAGGAATCCCGCGTTGGTGACCGAGGTGGAGATGATGCCGACCTGTTGCAGCGCCGCGCCCACCAGCATCAGGAGGCCCAGGCCGCCGATGTGCCTGGCGTCAGTAGCGGTGGGTGTCTTGCCCTGGCGAGCCAGTTGCTTCCATTCCCGCCAGGCCAGCGGAGCCACGACCGCGGCGCCGATCAGGAAGCGCACGCCGGTGAACAGCATGGGCCCCACGTCTGCCATGCCCTGGCTCTGTGCCACGAAGGCGGAGCCCCAGATCAGGGCAATGACGAGCAGCAGGAGATTGGCTTGGATGCGAGACACGGTGGCGGCAATGAAAAAGAGGGCGGGATTATCGGTCCCGCCCTCAAGTCAGGCTTTGCGCCTGGCTGCTTCAGTGGAGAAAAGCTTGCCGCTTACTCGTCGCGGCTGCCGAAGATGCCCAGCAGTGACAGGAGCGACTGGAACACGTTGTACAGGCTCAGGTAGACGCTCAGCGTGGCGGTGATGTAGTTGGTTTCTTCACCGTCCTGAACACGCTTCAGGTCATAGAGGATGAAGGCCGAGAAGATGCCGATGGCCAGCACCGACAGCGTCAACATCAAGGCGCTGCTCTGCAGGAACACATTGGCGATGCCCGCCACGACCAGCATGATCATGCCGATGAACAAGGCCTTGCCCATGCCGGAAAGGTCGCGCTTGATCACGCTGGAGAGCGTGGCCATGCCCAGGAAGATCAGGCCGGTGCCGGTGAAGGCCGTCATGATCAGGCCCGCGCCGTTGGAAAGGCCCAGCACCGCACCGACCAGGCGCGACAGCATCAGGCCCATGAAGAAGGTGAAGGCCAGCAGGAGTGGCACGCCGGCGGCCGAGTTCTTGTTCTTCTCGATCAGGTACATGAAGCCGAAGGCGCCGGCCATGAAGACGATCAGGCCGACCATCGGCGACATGGCACGCGACAGGCCGGTGCTCACGCCGATCCAGGCACCCAGCACCGTGGGCACCATCGAGAGCGCCAGCAGCCAGTAGGTATTGCGCAGCACGCGGTTGCGCTGCGCGGCGACGCTGGCATTGCCAGCCGGGAAGGTTTGGACGTTCTGGTTCATATCAACAGCTCCTTGTTTGAAGACAAAGGGGTTCGAGAGATTCAAGCCTTGGCCCGGCGCTTGGCGCGGGCGCGGATGTTCAGGGCTTCGACGGCCAGCGAGAAGCACATGGCCGCGTAGATGTAGCCCTTGGGCACATGCTGGTCGAAGGCTTCGGCCGTCAGCGCCATGCCCACCATCACCAGGAAGGCCAGCGCCAGCACCTTGACCGAAGGATGGCGGTCGACGAACTCACCGATCGGCTTGGCTGCCACCAGCATCATCAGCACCGAGACCACCACGGCCGCCACCATCACCCAGATCTGGTCGACCATGCCCACGGCGGTGATCACCGAATCCAGCGAGAACACGATGTCGATGATCGCGATCTGGCCGATCACCATCCAGAAGGCCTTCTTGCCCGCGGCCTTCAAGGCGGCCGCATCGGCGGGCGGCGGGCCGTCCTGTTCCCTGGCCTCGACCTCCACGAAGATCTCGTGCGAAGCCTTGTAGAGCAGGAACAGGCCACCCAGCAGCAGCACCAGGTCGCGCCCGCTGATGCCCTGGCCGAGGACCGTGAACAGGTCGTCGGTCAGGCCCATCACCCAGCTGAGCGAGAACAAGAGTGCCAGGCGCGAGGCCATTGCAAAGCCCAGGCCCAGGCGACGAGCCTTGTCGCGCTGTTCGGGCGGAAGCCGGCCCACCAGGATGGAGATGAAGATGATGTTGTCGATGCCCAGGACGATTTCCAGGGCGGTCAACATCGCAAAGGCGATCCAGAGGTTGGGGTCGAGCAGCAGTTCCATGGGTTCGGGTGGTTGGCGTCCGAGGCGGCCTGAGCCAAGGGCTCTGGACAACGGTCGGGCGCCGACGAGGCAAGTGAAGGTAAGGGCAAGGATAGGCCAGGCGCGCTAGGCGACGGCCGGGCGGCGCTGATTCAGGCCGCGCGTGGTGGGCGCTTGGGCCCTTTGAGGAAGGGCGCGGCCGGCAGCGGGCTGTCGGCTTGGGCGGGCAGGCAGAAGGCACTGCGCGGGATCAGGCTGGCGCCTGGGGCGGTGACGGCTTCCGATGCTTCAAAGCCGGCTTCGCCGCCGTTCATGTCGTCGCTGCCGTCCCTGCCATCGTCCAGCGCGACTTGCAGCGTGCTGCCAACGCCCAATTCGGGCCCGGCAACGGCCGTGCCTGCGCTCAGGAAGAGCAGGCTCAGCATCAGGATGGCGACAAGGCGTTGGATCACGGAGCGCATTTTACCTGGGCGCGGCCGTGCTTGCAGGAAACTGCCCGCACGGGTGCGTACGGGTGCGCAGGAGGAGCCGCTAGCATGGGGTCCTGTCGTTGAAGAATGCCAAAGCATGTGCTCGAACTACAAGCCGGTCACGCTGCAGGATCGCCTGCTCGCGCACTTTGGCGTGGTCCGCCCTGACGAGGTGGAGCCGCCCGAGTTCACGGCCGTGGGCATGCAGGCGCCGTTCATTGTCCGTGCCAGCCATCGTGAGCAATTGGCCAAGGCCTGCCTCATCGGCCTGTTCGGACTGCTGCCGGAGTGGGCCGAGAACCTTGCCTTTGGTCGCAAGACCTACAACTGCCGCTCCGAAACGAAGACGAGCAAGCCAAGCTTCAGGAAGGCTTGGCAAACCGAGCACCGCTGCGTGATACCGGCCGAGCTGCTGTACGAACCATGCTATGAGTCGGGGGATCCGGTTCGGTGGGCGATCAAGCGGCTGGACGGCGGCCCCATCGGCGTGGCCGGCCTTTGGGGCGTCTGGCACGACCCCAAGGGCCAGGAAGTCCTGAGTTTCACCATGCTGACGGTGAACGCAGACGACCACGCCCTCTATCGGCGCTTTCATGCGCCGCAAGACGAGAAGCGCATGCCAGTGATCCTGCATGAAACGGACTACGACGACTGGCTGCACTGCTCGAACGAGGAGGCGCAGAAGTACCTTGTTCAGTATCCTGCCGAGCTCTTGCATGCCTATCCCGAGCCCTTGCCATGGAAGGACTTGCCCGAGCCCAAGGCCTGGGCGTCAGCGCCCGACATGTTTGCCGACGAGTGGCGCGAGGCATCCACAAACCCCAAGGCCCGGATGCTGAAGGCGCGCCAGGCCAGGTCGAGGCCAGGCGTGGCAGCGAAGACGGACAAGGCGGCAGACGAGGGTCCGCAATCGGGCGATCTGTTCTAGCTTTTCTACAATCGGCGGATGAGTTCCCTGAGAGAAAGCACACTGGCGCCACTGCTGGAGCGAGACGCGCTTGAAAAGGTTCGCCTGGCTCTTGCGCTGGATGCTTCCCAGCCTGTCGATGCGGCTGCAAGACTCGTTGAGCCAGCAGGCATTCCGGGTCGTCCGGCCAGGCCGGTACTGGTGACGCACAAGGGCTTGACGCATGGTTCGCTGCGCACCGTCGAAGGTCGTGCCGCGCTGATCCACTCCATCGCGCACATCGAGCTGAATGCGGTCGATCTGGCCGTTGACGTCTGCTGGCGCTTCGATGGCATGCCCGAGCAGTTCTACCGCGACTGGGTTGCCATCGCCAAGGAAGAAGCGCTGCACTTCACGCTCTTGCGTGAGCACCTGGTCGCGATGGGTTTCGACTACGGCTCCTTCGATGCGCACAACGCGCTTTGGGAAATGGCCGAGCGCACCAAGCACGACATCCTGGCGCGCATCGCACTGGTGCCGCGCACGCTGGAAGCACGGGGCTTGGACGCCTCGCCGGCCGTGAAACGCAAGCTCGTGGGTGCCGGCGACCACCGGGCCGGTGAAATCCTGGACCTGATCCTGCGCGACGAGATCGGGCACGTCGCCTGCGGCAATCGCTGGTACCGATACCTGTGCCAGCAGCGTGGCCTGGATCCTGTCAGCACCTACGCCGAGCTGGCGGAGAAGTACGAAGCGCCGAAGCTGCGGGCACCGTTCAATCTGGAGGCCCGGCGCTTGGCTGGCTTCGATGAAGCGGAGTTGACTGCGCTGCAGACCTGAACTCAAGGATCCGTCCGTAAAATCGTTACTTTGCGCGGCGTCAGCCCTGCGCGTGTCGGGAGCACAAGCAATGGCCGTTTATCAACTGGGCGAGTGGCAGCCCGATGTCGCCGACTCGGCCTGGGTGGCCGAGAGTGCGCAGGTGATCGGCCGCGTGACGCTGGCGGAAGATGTCAGCATCTGGTTCAACGCGGTCTTGCGTGGCGATTCCGATTCCCTGCATATCGGCCGCGGCAGCAATATCCAGGATGGCTCGGTGCTTCATGCCGACCACGGTTTTCCGCTCACGCTGGGCGAAGGCGTCACGGTGGGCCACCAGGTCATGCTGCATGGCTGCACGGTTGGCGACTATTCCCTGATCGGCATCGGCGCCGTGGTGCTGAACGGCGCGCGCATCGGCAGGAACTGCCTGGTGGGTGCCGGCTCGCTGGTCACCGAAGGCAAGGAGTTCCCGGACGGCTCGCTGATCATGGGCAGCCCTGCCAAGGTGGTACGCGAATTGACCGCCGAGCAAATGGCCGGCTTCAAGGCCAGCGCCGAACATTACATCGCGAATGGCCGCCGCTATGCGGCCGAATTGAAGAAGATTGCCGAATGAGTGAATTGCACAAATTCTTGTTTGAAGGTCTGCCGGTGCGCGGCCTGCTGGTGCGTCTGACCGAAGGGTGGCGCGAGGTGCTGAAGCGACGCGAGTCCAGTGGTGCCTTTCCGACCGAGGTGCGCGAGCTGCTCGGCGAAATGACGGCGGCCAGCGTGCTGATGCAGGCCAACATCAAGTTCAATGGTTCGCTGGTGATGCAGGTGATGGGCGATGGCCCCCTGAAGCTGATCGTGGCCGAGGCCCGGCCTGACCTCACTTTTCGCGCCACCGCCAAGGTGGTGGGCGAAGTGCCGGCCGGCGCCGGCTTGCAGCAGATGCTCAATGTCCATGGCAAGGGCCGCTGCGCGATCACGCTGGACCCGCTGAACAAGCTGCCGGGCCAGCAGCCCTACCAGGGCGTGGTGTCGCTGCACGGCCAGGAGCATGAGCCGCTGCAAAGCCTTGCGGACGTGCTCGGCAACTACATGCTGCAGTCCGAGCAGCTCGATACCAAGCTGGTCCTGGCCGCGAACGACGAGATCGCCGCAGGTCTGCTGATTCAGCATCTGCCGATCGAAGGCGAAGGCAATCTGCAGGGCAAGAAGGCCAGTGCCGAAGACATCACCGACGCCTTCAATCGCATGGCCACGCTGGCTTCATCGCTGACGCGCGAGGAGCTCCTGACGCTGGATGCAGACACCTTGCTGCGTCGGCTCTACTGGCAGGAGGGTCTGCAGCGTTTTGAGCCCACCGAGCCGCGCTTTGCCTGCAGTTGCTCGCGCCCGCGAGTGGGCCAGATGCTCAAGGGCCTGGGTCGCGAGGAAATCGACTCGGTGCTGGCCGAACGCGGCGACGTGGAAGTGGGTTGCGACTTCTGCGGCTTGCAATACAGCTTCGACGCCGTCGATGTGGGTGAGCTGTTCTCGGACAAGGCGGCGCAGTCCGGCGGCAGCAGCACGATGCAGTAAGTCCCGCCCCGGCGCCGCGCCGCACCGGGCCAGCTGCCGTGTCGTCAGTCGATGCGACGCACCCGGTCCATGAGGGGCGCGCGCACCGGTTCGCCGGTCTTCTCGAGATACTCGATCACCACTTCCAGGTCGGAGCGACCGATCTGAGGCGCCTTGCCGGCAGCAAAGCTGGTGTAGCCGTCGCCACCGGTGCTCAGATAGTCATTGGTCGTGACGCGGTAGATCGCCTTTGGATCGATCAGCTTGCCGTTCAGCATCATGGTCTCGGGCAGTACGCGCTGGCCCACGGGTCGCTTGCCGTCCCAGCTGTAGCTGAAGCCCTTGGACACCGGCAGTGGCGAATTGCGCTGGGTGGGCGGGCGCCATTGCTGCTCCAGCACCCGGCGCAGTTCCTCGCCGGTGAGGCTCACGGTGACCAGTTCGTTCTTGAAGGGCTGGGCGGCATAGACGTCGCCAAATGTGATCGAACCATCGCCACGCAGAACCAGGCCGCGGCGCACGCCGGTCTGGTTGACCAAGGCAAGGTGGGCGCCGCCCTGTTCGGGCGCCGCGGTGGCATCCAGGTAGGCATCGGCAATCAGCTGGCCCATGGGGCTGACGCCGGTGCGGTCAGCCTCCTGCGCGATGGTTTCGTGGATGCGGGCAACCACCCGATTGATCAGTGAAGCAGACTGCGCTTGGTAGGCAGCCAGGAGGCTGGTTTGCTCAGGGTCCTTGGCGTAGAGCGCAGTGTCGACCACTTCGTTGCGCGCTTCAGCCGAGATGAGCTTGCGGGTCTTGGGGTCGAGCTTGAGGTCGATGGCGGAAACCAGCGTGCCATAGCGCTCTGCACTGGTCACCAGGCGGCCGTCGAAGCGGCAGACATAGGAGCGGTGGGTGTGGCCGCTGATCACCAGGCCAACCGCCGGATCCAGCTTCTTCACCAGGCCGACAATGGCGCCCGACAGACTGGGGCATTCATTGGGGCCGCCGCTCGGGTAGCCGCCTTCATGGATCAGCAGCACAAAGGCTTCCACGCCCTGGGTCCGCAGTTCGGGCAGCAGCTTGTGGACCGTCTCGACTTCATCGTCAAAGCGCAGGCCTTGCGCCGCGGCCGGGCTGATCAGCTCCGGCGTGCCGCGCAGCGCCATGCCGATGAAGGCCACCGGGATGCCGTCGAAGCGCCGGATCTCGTAGGGCGGCAGCACGGGCTTGCCGGTCTTCAGGTTGATGGTGCTGGCGGCCAGGTACTTGTAGCCAGCGCCCTTGAAGGGCTCGGGACCTTTGCAGCCGTCCTTGGGATGGCAGCCGCCGTTCTGCTTGCGCAGCAGTTCGTCCAGTCCATTGTCGAACTCGTGATTGCCGACCGCGCTCAGCTCCAGCCCCATCAGGCTCAGCGATCGGATGGTCGGCTCGTCATTGAACAGCGCCGACAGCAGTGGGCTGGCGCCCACCAGATCTCCGGCCGCGACGAAGACGCTGTGGCGTTGGCCATCCCGTAGTTGCTTGACCAAGGTGGCCATGTGCTCGGCGCCACCGGCATTGACGTGAATCTTCTTGCCCGGATTGGCCGGGTCCGGCAAGGCGATGCCCTCGCGAGGCGGCATCACATTGCCATGGAAATCATTGATTGCCAGGAGGCGCACGCTGACAGGCCCGGTCGGCACATCCTGCCGTGTGGCACAGCCGGTGAGCACGGCGGCGGCAAGCGCAAGAGACAGGGAGCGGCGAAGAAGGGGCTTCAGCATGGACGACATCCGGGCGGCGGAGCTGCAGATTCTAGGGACCAAACGTTTGCCCTTTGTGTCGGAGCGGCGGATCGTGTTCAGCGGGGGCGCTCTGCGAGCAAGCGATGTTCGCACTCGGGCTGGTCGCACTGCTCGCACGGCCAGCGCCAGGGCTTTTGCGCGGCCTGCTGCGCCTGCAGGCGGCTGAACAGGCCGGCCGTTCGATCCGGCCGGGCGAGCAGGGGCGAGAGCACGTCCAGCGCGGCTTCCAGGCGCCTTTCCCCATGGCCACCGATGAGCGACCAGGCCAGTCCCGCGTCCAGCAGGCTGCGCCGGATCAGGGCGTCGACCGGCGCCTGTACTTCCGGACTCTGGCGTTGATGCCCATCGGCCACCCAGGGCAGGTCCAGTGCCGTGAGCAGCGTCAGCGAGCAGTGCTGCTGGAAGCGCAGCGCTTCGCTGTAAAGGGAGCGGTCGCCGAAGATGAATTCACTGTAGACCGCCGTCATCAGCGGGGTGGTGTCGCAGATGACCAGCTCGTGCGACTGGCCGGCCAGCTCGATGCGACGAGCCTGCTCGGCAGCGATGCCGGCCTGCTCCTCCTGGCGCGGCGTGCGCCCCTCATGCGAGCACCAGTCGCGCAGCCATTCGCCGATCAGGGCACATCGCAAGCCCTCCGCCGAGAGCCTTTCATGCAAGGCCTGTGCAAGCGTTGACTTGCCACTGCTCTCGGCGCCGACGATGGCGACGATCAGCGGTGGACCGCGATCAGGCATGGGCCGTCTTGATCAGCTGGCGCTGCCAGGCGCGCCAGCCGGCCATCGACATGGGGATGAACACAGCGTAGAGCACCACCGTCAACCAGTAGCCCTTGTAGGCGAACAGCGCCACGCTGACCGTGTTGACGATGATCCATACGCTCCAGTTCTCTTGGTACTTGCGGCCCAGCAGCCATTGGCCGAGCAGGCTGGCGACGGTGGGGAAGGCGTCCCAGTAGGGCACGGTGGAATCGGTCTGGCGGGCCAGGAACAGGCCGAGCGCAGGCCAGGCCAGCAGCGTCAGTGCAATCGCGGTGAGGCGACCGCGAGGGCTCAGGAGTCGAACGCGCAGCGCGCTACCGTCGTCGGCCGTGCCACGCAGCCATTGCCACCAGCCCCAGATGGAGAGTGCGGCAAACACCAGCTGCAGCGAGGCTTCACCGTAGAGCTTGCCGCTCCAGAACAGCAGGAAGTAGAGCAGTGAGCTGATGAACGCGAGCGGCCAGGCCAGCGCATGGACCCGCATATTGCAGATCACCATCCAGACCGCGAGCACGAAGGCAATGAGCTCGGCCCAGGTGATCGGGCTGCCCAGCAATTCAAACGCGGACGCAAACAGTGGTTGCAGCGAGAGCAGCAGGGCGTCCATCGCGAACCAGGCGAGGTGTCAGCGCAGAACCTGGACGAAGATTTCGTCGGGCTTGACCATGCCCAGCTCGAAGCGGGCCTTTTCCTCGACCATCTCCAGGCCTTCGCGCAGGTCGCGCAGCTCGGCTTCGAGCTGCGCGTTGCGCGCACGTGCCTTGTCGTTGGCGGCTTCCGCCACGCGCAGCTCCTCGCGCAATTGCACCCCGCGGCCGATGCCACCCTTGCCGAACCAGAGTTGACCCTGGATCAGCAAGAGGAAGGCAGCGAGGATGACGCTAAGAACTCTCACGCGCCGGAGTGTAGCCTTGGCTCAGCGCAAGTTGTAGAAGGCGGCGCGGCCCGGGTAGGTCGCGATGTCACCGAGGTCTTCTTCGATGCGCAGCAGCTGGTTGTACTTGGCCATGCGGTCCGAGCGGCTCAGAGAACCCGTCTTGATCTGGCCGGCATTGGTGCCGACCGCGATGTCCGAGATCGTCGAGTCTTCGGTTTCACCCGAGCGGTGCGAAATCACGGCCGTGTAGCCAGCGCGCTTGGCCATTTCGATGGCGGCGAAGGTTTCGGTCAGGGTGCCGATCTGGTTGATCTTGATCAGGATCGAGTTGGCAATGCCCTTGTCGATGCCTTCCTTCAGGATCTTGGTGTTGGTGACGAAGAGGTCGTCGCCGACGATCTGCACGTTGTGCCCCAAGCGGTCGGTCAGGATCTTCCAGCCGTCCCAGTCGCCTTCGGCCATGCCGTCTTCGATCGAGATGATCGGGTACTTGTCGCACCAGGTGGCCAGCATGTCGGTCCACTCCTGCGACGTGAGGCTGATGCCGCCTTCGCCTTCGAGCACGTACTTGCCGTCCTTGTAGAACTCGCTGGCGGCGCAGTCCAGGCCGATGGCGATCTGCTCGCCGGCGGTGTAGCCGGCCTTGTCGATGGCGTCCAGGATCATCTGGATCGCGGCTTCATGGCTTTCGACGCTGGGCGCGAAGCCGCCTTCGTCGCCCACTGCCGTGCTGATGTGCTTGTCGTGCAGGATCTTCTTCAGCGCGTGGAAGACCTCGGCGCCCCAGCGCAGTGCTTCGCGGAACGACGGTGCGCCAACGGGGATGATCATCAGCTCTTGCAGGTCCAGCGAGTTGTTCGCGTGGGCGCCGCCGTTGATGACGTTCATCATCGGCACCGGCAGCTGCATCGAGCCCATGCCGCCGAAGTAGCGGTACAGCGGCAGGCCGGATTCTTCAGCGGCGGCGCGGGCCACGGCCATAGAGACGGCCAGCATCGCGTTGGCGCCCAGGCGGCTCTTGTTCTCGGTGCCATCGAGGTCGATCAGGGTCTTGTCCAGGAAGGCCTGCTCGGCAGCATCCAGGCCCAGCACGGCTTCGGAGATTTCGGTGTTGATGTGCTCGACGGCCTTCAACACGCCCTTGCCAAGGTAGCGGCTCTTGTCGCCGTCGCGCAGCTCGATGGCTTCACGCGAGCCGGTGGAGGCGCCCGAGGGCACGGCCGCGCGGCCCATCACGCCCGACTCGAGCAGCACGTCGCATTCGACGGTAGGGTTGCCGCGGCTGTCCAGGATCTCGCGACCGACGATGTCAACAATGGCGCTCATTCAAAAGTCTCCAAGAGTCAAAAAATCTGTTCGGGCCGCATCCTGCCAGCGATCCGTTACCTGCGCTGAACATCTTGCTGAGCAATTGATGAACAGCGCAGGGCGGTCCAAGGCGTTCAGCCCTTCTTGTGTTCCAGCGCTGCCTTGATGAAGGCGGTGAACAGCGGATGGCCGTCCCAGGGCGTGGACTTGAACTCGGGGTGGAACTGCACACCGACGAACCAGGGGTGCACCGTGCGCGGCAGCTCGACCATTTCGGTGAGTTTTTCGCGCTGGGTGATGGCCGAGATCACCAGGCCGGCTTCCTGCAAGCGGTCGAGGTAGTGCTCGTTGGCTTCAAAGCGGTGGCGGTGACGCTCGGTCACGACCGGGCCGTAGATGTCATGCGCCAGCGTGCCGCTCTTGACGTCCGAGCTCTGCGCGCCGAGGCGCATCGTGCCGCCCAGGTCGCTTTTCTCGTCGCGCTTCTGGATCGTGCCGTCGGCGTCCTGCCATTCGTCGATCAGGGCGATCACCGGGTGCGGTGTGGCCGGGTCGAACTCGGTGGAGTTCGCGCCCTCGAGGCCGGCCATGTGGCGGGCGTACTCGATGGTCGCGACCTGCATCCCGAGGCAGATGCCGAGGTAGGGAATCTTGTGCTCGCGGGCATATTGCGCCGCCAGGATCTTGCCTTCCACGCCGCGCTTGCCGAAGCCGCCGGGCACCAGGATGGCGTCGAACTGCTGGAGCTGGTCGATGTTGTCCTTGGTGAGCAACTCGGAATCGACGTACTCGATCTTCACGCCGGCATGGTTGTGGATGCCGGCATGGCGCAGGGCCTCGTTCAGCGACTTGTACGAGTCCGACAGGTCGGTGTACTTGCCGCACATGGCGATGGTGACCTGCTTGGCCGGGTTCTCGACCTCGTGCACCAGGTGGTCCCAACGCTTCAGGTCGGCGGACTTGGTGTTGAGCTGCAGCTTGGTGCAGATCAGCTGGTCCAGGCCCTGCTCATGCAGCATGCGGGGCACCTTGTAGATGGTGTTGACGTCCCACATGGAAATCACGCCGTACTCGGCGACGTTGGTGAACAGCGAAATCTTCTCGCGCTCGTCGTCAGGGATTCGGCGGTCGGCGCGGCACAGCAGCGCGTCCGGCTGGATACCGATTTCGCGCAGCTTTTGCACCGTGTGCTGGGTGGGCTTGGTCTTGAGCTCGCCAGCGGCGGCGATCCAGGGCACGTAGGTCAGGTGGACGAAGGCGACATTGTTCGGCCCGGCCTTCAGGCTCATCTGGCGTGCGGCTTCCAGGAAGGGCAGCGACTCGATGTCGCCGACGGTGCCGCCGATTTCAACGATGGCCACATCGACTGCATCCGGCGTGCCGTGGCCAGCGCCGCGGCGGATGAATTCCTGCATTTCGTTGGTGATGTGCGGAATCACCTGCACAGTCTTGCCCAGGTAGTCACCACGGCGCTCCTTCTCCAGCACCGACATGTAGATCTGTCCGGTGGTGAAGTTGTTGCTCTTCTTCATCCTTGTCGTGATGAAGCGTTCGTAGTGGCCCAGGTCCAGGTCGGTTTCCGCGCCGTCGTCAGTGACAAAGACTTCGCCGTGCTGGAAGGGGGACATCGTGCCTGGATCGACGTTGATGTACGGGTCCAGCTTGATGAGGGTGACTTTGAGGCCGCGCGATTCGAGGATGGCAGCCAGAGAGGCCGATGCAATGCCCTTGCCGAGAGAGGACACCACACCGCCGGTGACGAAGACGTACTTGGTCATTGCTTGCAGCGCCCGGCCGTGCGGGACGCTGTAGTGGGAAATTGCGATTATAGCGATGCGCTGGCAAGCACCCGCGAGTCATCCTGCAATTCACCCAGCATGCGCAGCACCAGGGCCGCCGTCTCGTCCGGCTTCTCGAAGGGAAACAGATGCGTGCCTTCCATCCACTCAAAATGGCGGCGGGCCAGCGCTTTCGAGGCCGCCATGCCGGCCTGGCGCAGCTCTTCAGACCTGGTGCCAGCGATGAAACCGACCGGGCATCTGGGCGCATGGCGGTGCAGGATGCGGTCGACGTTGTGCGGCAGCGTGTCGTAGATCTTGGTCTCGACCTCGCGCCGGAAGGCCAGCTCGATCTGCCCCTCGCGCTCGACGAAGCCGCTCGCTACGTAGTCGGCCAGCACGCGCGGGTCCCAGCGGGCGAACTTGTGCTTGGAAGCAAAATGCTGCTGCACCGCCTCGCGGCTGGGCCATTGGTAGCGGCGCTGGCTCGAGACCTTGCCCGGCGAGACCTTGTGCATCAGCCGCATCGCCTTCATCACCTGGATGCTGTGGGCCCGCCAGCCGCTCACGACTGGAGAGTCGATCATCAGGAGCCCTGCGGCCAGCTCGGGCCGGCGGCAGGCCGCCAGCATGCTCAGAGCTCCGCCCAGCGAATGCCCGACCAGCATCACCGGGCCAGGCGGCTTGACCTCGTCCTCGATGAAATGGATCAGCTGATCACGCAGATGCGGCCAGTTGCTGGTGACCGGGTAGGCCGGATCGTGGCCGACCATCGGCAAGGCATGAACGTGCCAGCCGGCCTGGCGCCAGATCTCGAACAGCGTGCGATAGCAGCCAGCGGGAAAGCCATTGGCATGCGTGAAGACAAGGGTCTTGGAACTCATCATTTCGTGAGGGTCTTCAGGCGGTACAGCGCCTCGAGTGCCTCGCGGGGCGTCATGGCATCGGGATCCAGATCATGCACGGCATCGAGCAAGGCATGGGTCTCGGCAGCGACAGCGACCGGGTTTTCCGGCGGCGGCGCGGCGAACAGGTCGATCTGCTGCACGCCTTCGCTGGCCTTGTTTTCCAGCGCTTCGAGCGTGGCGCGCGCCTGGCGCACCAGGCTCGTGGGCATGCCGGCCAGGCGGGCGACCTGCACGCCGTAGCTGCGGCTGGCCGGCCCTGGTTGGATCTCATGCAGGAAGACGATGTCGTCGCCACTCTCCGCCGCCCCGACATGGCAGTTGCTTGCCTGGCTGTGCTTGGTCGGGAACTCGGTCAGTTCGAAATAGTGCGTGGCAAACAGCGTGAAGGCCTTGCACTTGTCATGCAGATGGCTGGCGATGGCGCCGGCCAGGGCGAGGCCGTCGAATGTGGACGTGCCGCGGCCGATCTCGTCCATCAGCACCAGGGAGGCGTCCGTCGCGCTGTGCAGGATGGCGGCGGCCTCGGTCATCTCCATCATGAAGGTCGACTGCGCGTTGGCCAGGTCGTCCGCCGCTCCGATGCGGGTGTGGATCGCGTCGATCGGTCCAAGGCGGCAGCTGGTCGCCGGCACGAAACTGCCGATGGCGGCCAGCAGCGCAATCAGCGCCACCTGGCGCATGAAGGTGCTCTTGCCGCCCATGTTCGGGCCGGTGATCACGAGCATGCGGGTGCGCGCATCGAGCCGGCAGTCATTCGCCATGAACTCACCAGCGCCCGTTTCTCGCAAGCGCATTTCGACGACCGGATGGCGGCCGCCGAGGATCTCGATGCAGGGCTGGCTGACGAATTCCGGCCGGCACCAGTTCAAGGTGGCGGCGCGTTCGGCCAGCGCAGCCAGCGCATCCAGGCTTGCCAATGCGCGGCCCAGGCGGGTCAGGGGCTGCAGCTCCTCATTGAGCTGGTCGATCACCAGCTCGTACAGATACTTCTCGCGTGCCAGCGCTCGCTCGTTGGCCGACAGCGCCTTGTCTTCGAAAGCCTTCAGCTCCGGCGTGATGTAGCGCTCGGCGTTCTTCAGGGTCTGGCGGCGCTGGTAGTCCATCGGCACCTTGTCGACCTGGCCCTGCGTGACCTCGATGTAGAAGCCATGGACCTTGTTGTACTGGACTCGCAGGTTGGCTATTGCCGTGCGGGCGCGCTCACGGGTTTCCAGGTCGAGCAGGAAGGCGTCGCAGTTGTTCTGGATGCCGCGCAGCTCGTCCAGCTCGGCATCGAAGCCGGTGGCGATCACGCCGCCGTCGCGCATCAGCACGGCCGGCTCTTCGGCAATCGCGTGGCGCAGCAGTTCTTCGATGTGTGGCGAGGCACGCAGGCCTTCGGCCATCTGGTCGATCAGCGGCGAGCCGGCGGGCAGCGTGGCTTGCAACTGCGGCAGGGCCTGCAGCGTGGCGCGCAAGCCGGTCAGCTCGCGCGGGCGCACCTGGCGCAGGGCGATGCGGGCGGCAATGCGCTCGACATCAGACACATGGCGCAGCGAGTCGCGCAGCCGCTCGAAGCCGCTGCGCATCAGTGCATCGATGGCCCCGTGTCGGGCCATGGCCTCGGCGCGTTCGCGCTTGGGGTGCAGGAGCCACTGGCGCAGCGCGCGGCTGCCCATGCCGGTGCGGCAGCTGTCCAGCAGCGAGAGCAGGGTGGGCGAGGTTTCGCCGCGCAGGGTCTGCGTGAGTTCGAGGTTGCGCTGGCTGGCCGGCGGCAGATCCAGCAGCTCGGAGCTGCGCTGCACCTGCAAGGACTTCACATGGGCCAGCGCGCGGCCTTGCGTGTGCTCGGCAAAGCTCAAGAGCGCGGCTGCTGCGGCCTGCGCGGCGGTCAGCTCTTGCGCATTGAAGCCAGCCAGGCTGGCCACGCCGAGCTGCTCGCAGAGCTTGCGGGCGCCGAGCTGAGAGTCGAACTGCCAGCTCGGCCGGTTGGTCACTGGCAGGCGCGCCACCAGCACGGCGCCGGGCTGGCGCTCTCGGTCCACCAGCACTTCAGCGGGTGCAAGCCGCGCCAGCCACGAAGGCAGCTCGGCCTCCTTGCATTCCGACAGGCCGATCTGGCCCTGGGTCAGCGACAGCCAGGCCAGGCCAAAGGTCTTGCCCTGAGTCGTCACCGCCAGCAGCACCGAATCCTGCTTGTCCGCCAGCAGCTCGCTGTCGGTCACCGTGCCTGGCGTGACCACGCGAACGATCTTGCGCTCGACCGGGCCCTTGCTCGTGGCCACATCGCCCACCTGCTCGGCAATGGCCACGGCCACGCCCAGCTTGATCAGCTTGGCGAGATACGACTCCAGCGCATGCACCGGCACGCCCGCCATCACCACGGGTTCGCCGCCGCTCTGGCCGCGGGTGGTCAGCGTGATGTCCAGCAGCTGGTTGGCCTTGCGGGCGTCGTCGTAGAAGACCTCGTAGAAGTCGCCCATGCGGAAGAACACCAGGTCGTCCGGATGGGCGGACTTGAGACGCAGGTATTGCTGCATCACGGGCGTGTGGGCGGAAAAGTCGGCGGAAGCGGCAGCAGCTTGGCTCATCGGCAGGGCGGCGAAGAAAGAACAAAGCCCTCGACAGAGGGCTTTGGCAGGTGTCTTGAGAGGAAGTTTAGACCGGCGCGCCGTTGTCCGACTTCTTGATGCGCACCGCTGCGCGCTTCTTGGGCGCCGCATCTTCGGCCACAGCTTCGGCCGCGCTCTTGGCGGCCGGCTTGGCTGCCGCCGCGGTCGCTGTTTCTTCCTCGGCCTTGATCACGCGGGTGTAGGGCGTCAGGATCTGCACGAGCTGGCCGTAGATCTTCGGACCGCCGGCCACGACTTCGCGCTGGTACAGGTAGTCGCTCTCGCCGGTGAAATTGCCGATCAGGCCACCGGCTTCGGTGACAATCAGCGAGCCGGCTGCCAGGTCCCAGGGCTGCAGGCCGGTTTCGAAGAAGGCGTCGTAGTAGCCCGCTGCCACGTAGCAGAGGTCCAGGGCCGCAGCGCCCGGCCGGCGCAGGCCGGCGCATTGCTGCATCACCTCTTCGAACATCTTCACGTAGCGCTTGAAGTTGTCGCCCTTGCGGAAGGGGAAGCCGGTGCCGATCAGGGCGTCGCTCATGCGGGTGCGCTTGGAGACGCGCAGGCGCTTGTCGTTCAGGTAGGCGCCGCGGCCCTTGGTGGCGTAGAACAGGTCGTTGCGGGTCGGGTCGTAGACCACGGCCTGCTGGATCACGCCGCGGTGGGCCAGCGCGATCGACACGCAGTACACCGGGAAACCGTGGATGAAGTTGGTGGTGCCGTCCAGCGGATCGATGATCCAGACGAATTCGGAAGTCTTGTTGCCGCGAGTGCGGCCCGACTCTTCGGCGAGGATGCCGTGGTCGGGGTAGGCCTGGAGAAGCGTTTCGATGATCACTTCTTCGGCGGCCTGGTCCACCTCGGTCACGAAGTCATTGGGTGCCTTCGTGTTGATTTTCAGGATGTCGAGATCCATCGAAGCGCGGTTGATGATGGCACCGGCCGCGCGCGCCGCCTTGATGGCGACATTGAGCATGGGATGGAGTGAAGCTTGCGTCATGCGTTGGAACCCTTCGACGGAATGCGGCGAAAAATAAGAGGTGGACTGGCGAAAAGAAAGAGCGAGTGGCGGCAGCTGGGCTGCATTGAGTGCCACGGATAATTGCGCATTTTAGCCGAGAGCCGGGAAATCCCCAATGAGTGCGCCCGTGGAATCCACACGATTCATCCTGATCCAGACCAGCCACCCGGGCAATGTGGGTGCCACCGCGCGGGCGATGAAAGTGATGGGCTTCTCCGAACTGGTGCTGGTCAAGCCCCGGTTTGCCGATGTCTTGAGCCAGGAAGAGACGGTAGCCATGGCCAGCGGCGCGGCCGATATCCTGGCCCGGGCCCGCATCACAGAAACGCTGGAAGAGGCGCTGGAGGGCGTCAGCTTCGCCTGCGCCACGGCCATGACGCCGCGCGACTTCGGCCCGCCAACGCGCGAGCCACGCTCGCTGTTCTCCGAGTTGGCGAGCTCGGGCCACAAGCTCGGCCTGGTCTTCGGCTCCGAGCGCTATGGCATGAGCAATGAGGACGTCTACCGCTGCCACGCGGTGCTGTCGATTCCCACGCATCCGGACTACGGCTCGCTCAACCTCGCCCAGGCGGTGCAATTGCTGGCCTATGACTGGCGCCAGGCGCTGGGCGGCTTCGAGGTGGCGCCGCGGACGCCGGACGCCAACATCGCCGATGCTCGAGCAGTGCAGGGCCTGCTCACACATTTGCAGAGCTCGCTGGAGGCGATTGGCTACCTCGACCCGGCGGCGCCCAAGAAACTGATGCCGCGTCTGAATCAGCTGTTCAATCGCGCTCAGCTGACGGTCGAAGAGGTCCACATCCTGCGTGGCATTGCTCGCGCGATGGCGAAAGAAGCCCCAACCGACAAGGGTTGATGGCGATAGCAAAAGCGCTTGCGCTTCAGAGAAGACTCACATCCTGCAAGGATGTGATGTCGGAACTAAACTGGCCGGCCCTCATAGCAAACACCTGTCCATGTTCCAGCGCCTCCGCGAAGACATCGCCTGCATCCTCGAGCGCGATCCGGCTGCCCGGTCGACCTGGGAGGTGCTGACCTGTTATCCGGGTCTGCATGCGCTGCAAATCCATCGCCTCTCACACTGGTGCTGGCGCAACGGCATGAAGTGGCTGGGGCGCTTCCTGTCCAACATCGGCCGCTTCCTGACCGGCATCGAGATCCATCCGGGCGCCACCATCGGTCGCCGGGTCTTCATCGACCACGGCATGGGCATCGTCATCGGCGAGATGGCCGAGATCGGCGACGGCTGCACGATCTATCAGGGTGTGACGCTGGGCGGCACGGCCTTGGTGAAGGGCGCCAAGCGGCACCCGACGCTGGAAGCCGGCGTGATCATCGGCGCCAATGCCTGCGTGCTGGGCGGCTTCACGATCGGCGCTGGTGCCCGTGTGGGCTCAGGCGCGGTGGTGACAAGGCCGGTGCCGGCCGGTGCGACGGCCGTGGGCAACCCGGCCCGCATCATCGAGGCGCAGGCCGATGCCAAGCGTGAAGAGGTGGCGGCCAAGATGGGCTTCTCGGCCTACGGCGTGACCGCGGGCGATGACCCGGTGGCGCAAGCGATGAAGGGCTTGATCGACAACGCGGCCGGTCATGAGCACCAGATCGCGCTGCTTTGGAAGGCCATCGAGACCCTGTCGGCTTCCGCAGCCCGCAAGGACTGCGTCCCGGCGGATGCGGCGCTGACCGAGCATTTCGAGGCTGACAAGCTGAATCAGCTCGTCAGCAAGTAGCGCGCTGCTTAGTGGTGAACGCCATGCGCGCCATGCGCATGGCCGTGTGCCACTTCTTCGGCCGTGGCGGCGCGAACCGACACGACCTTGATGGCGACCTTCAGCGTCATGCCAGCCAGCGGATGGTTGCCATCCAGCAGCACGGTGTCGCCCTTGATCTTGACCACGTTGTAGAGCTTGAACTCGCCGTCGCCTTCGCGCAGTTCGAGTTGGCCGCCGACCTTGACGCCGGGCGGGAAATCCTTCTTCGCCAGCGTGCGAGCCAGCGCTTCATCGCGCTCGCCGAAGGCCTTGTCGGGCGTCAGGTTCAGCGTGACCTGGTAGCCGGCTTCCTGGCCTTCCAGCGCTTCTTCCACGGCCGGCAGGGTGTTGCCATAGCCGCCGATCAGGCAGGCCATGGGCTCCTTGGAGGCTTCGATCAATTGGCCTTTGCCGTCAGCCACCTTCAGGTGCATGGTGACGATGGTGTCCTTGGTGATTTTCATGATTGGTTGGGGCGTTGCGCCGATTTCGGGCGGAAGGCCATGCAGACCTCCTCGCGGGTTTCAAGATAGGGGCCGCCGATCAGGTCGATGCAATACGGCACGGCAGCAAAGATGCCACTGGCGGCCGGGTGCCCGGCCAAGGTCTCTGCAATCGCCTTGGGCTGGCCGGGCAGGTTGATGATCAAGGCCCGGCCGCGTATCACCGCCACCTGGCGAGAGAGGATGGCGGTGGGCACGAAGTGCAGGGAGATCTGGCGCATCTGCTCGCCAAAGCCGGGCATCTCGCGGTCGGCCACGTCCAGCGTGGCTTCGGGCGTGACGTCGCGCAGCGCCGGGCCGGTGCCGCCGGTGGTCAACACCAGATCGCACCTGGCCTCATCAACCAGCTCGCGCAGCGTGGCGGCGATGAGCGGGCGCTCGTCCGGAATCAGACGTGGCTGGAATTCAATCGGGTTGAGCAGGGCGCTGCTGAGCCATGCCTGCAGCGCCGGCAGGCCCTTGTCTTCGTAGACACCGGTCGAGGCACGGTCGCTGATCGACACGATGCCGATCCGCACACCCTGGACGGGCTCACTCATCGGCCTGTGCCTTGTTCAGCAGGGCGCTCTTGATGAACTGGAACAGTTCGCGGAACGCACGGCCGCTGCGTTGCTCAGGCGCAGCCGACGCATCCTTGCGAGCAGCGCGCACCAGGCTGCGCAATTGCTGCACATCGGTGCCGGTGTGTTCGGCGATGAAGACCTGCAGCTCGTTGTCGCTGCCCAAGAGGCGCTCGCGCCAGCGCTCGGCCTGGTGCAGGGCGAGGCTGTCTAGCGCATGGCCCAGCTTGAAGGCGGCCACGGCTTCGCGGATCGGCTCCGGGTCTTCGCGGCGCATCAGCTTGCCCAGGTACTGCATCTGGCGGCGCCGGCCTTCGTGGGCGGTGATCTTCTTGGCGTCGCGTATGGCCTCGAGCAGGATCTCGGGCAGGTTCAAGGGTTCCAGGCGGCTGGCCGGCAGGGTCAGCAGGTCCTCGCCGAGGTCCTGCAGATCGTGGCTGTCGCGCTTCTTCTGGCTCTTGCTGGGGCGGTCGAAGTCGTCGTCTTCGGACGCCGGTTCGGCTTCGTGGTGTCGCATGGTGAGAAGAAAGAAGGCGATGGGAAGGGCCCGTATGATAAGCGCCCCACCTCCAGACAAACCCCATGCCCAGCTCCAAGCCGTCTTCCGCCGCCCATGGATTCGCCTATTCGCCGGACCAGTTTCGCCAGTTGGTGGCGGACGCGCTGGCCGAAGCCAAGCGGCTCGGCGCCAGCGACGCCGGGGCGGAAGCGTCCGAAGGCTGCGGGCTGTCGGTCTCGGTGCGCAAGGGTGAGCTGGAAAATGTGGAGCTCAATCGCGACAAGTCGCTGGGCATCTCGGTCTACCTGGGCCAGCGCCGCGGCAACGCCTCGACTTCGGACTTCTCACCGCAAGCCTTGAAGGACACGGTGCGGGCCGCTTATGACATCGCCCGCTTCACGGCCGAAGACCCGGTGGCAGGCCTGCCGGATGTGGAGGACCTGTCGCTTGACTCAGCCTCCCGTCCCGAGCTGGACTTGTTCCATCCCTGGGACCTGAGCGCCGAGAAGGCCGCTGAACTGGCCTTGCGCTGCGAGGCGGCGGCCTTTGCAACCGATTCGCGCGTCACCAACTCCGAAGGCGCCGCGGTTTCGGCGCAGCAATCTCATTTCATATCTGGCAACACACGCGGTTTCAGTGGCGGCTATGCGAGCTCGCGCCATTCGATCTCGGTGGCGCCCATCGCCGGCCGCGGCGCCGGCATGCAGCGCGACTCCTGGTACAGCTCGATGCGCGCGGCCGGCGACCTGGCCAAGCCTGAAGCGGTGGGCCGCTACGCGGCCGAGCGAGCGCTTTCGCGCCTGAAGGCCCGCAAGGTCAAGACGGCTGAAGTGCCTGTGCTGTTCGAAAGCACCGTGGCCGCCGGCCTGCTCGGCGCCCTGGTGCAGGCCACCAGCGGCGGCGCGCTCTATCGCAAGGCCAGCTTCCTGCTCGACAGCCTGGGCACGCCGGTGATGGCATCGCATATCGACATCTCTGAAGACCCGCATGTGCAACGTGGCAAGGGCAGCTCGCCCTTCGATGATGAAGGGGTGCTCACCCGCGCTCGCAGTGTGGTCGAGGCTGGCGTGCTGCAAGGCTACTTCCTCTCCACCTATTCGGCTCGCAAGCTGGGCATGCGCACGACCGGCCATGCCGGCGGTTCACACAACCTGGTGATGAGCAGCCGCCTCACCGCGCCCGGCGATGATCTGAAGACCATGTTGCGCCGCCTGGGGACCGGGCTTTTCGTGACCGAGCTGATGGGGCAGGGCGTGAACTACGTGACCGGCGACTACTCGCGCGGCGCGAGCGGCTACTGGGTCGAGAACGGCGAGATCGCCTACCCGGTCCACGAGGTCACGATTGCCGGCAATCTGCGCGAGATGTTTCAGCAGATCGTTGGCATTGGCACCGACCGTTACACGCTCGGCACCAAGACCATCGGCTCGGTGCTGCTGGCGCGCATGAAGCTCGCCGGCAGCTGAGCTGGAGCTAGCAAAAAGCTGACGCGGCCCTGACGCCGGCGCCTGGCAATGCGCCGGGTTTCTCCTGGGAAATGACCGTGCCGGACGACTCCTAGAATCGTTCGGCTATAGACTGCATTTCCCACATCAGGAGACAAGAGATGGAGCGTCGTTCCTTTGTTCGCAGCGCCGGTATTGCCGGTGTTCTCGCAGCCGGCGCCGCGCCGGCTGTTGTGCATGCGCAGGCCAATGTGCGCTGGCGCCTGGCCTCGAGTTTTCCGAAGTCGCTGGACACCATTTACGGTGGCGCCGAGGTTTTTTCCAAGGCCGTGAAGGCCATGTCGGGCGGCAAGTTCGAGATCTCGGTGCACTCGGGTGGCGAGCTGATGCCCCCGTTCGGCGTGGTGGACGGCGTGCAGAACGGCACCGTCGAGATGTGCCACACCGTGCCTTACTACTTCTACGGCAAGAACCCTGCTTTTGCGCTGGGCTCGGCGATTCCCTTCGGCCTCAATGCGCGCCAGATGACGGCATGGATGACGCATGGCAACGGGCGCAAGCTGATGAACGAGTTCTATGCCAATTACGGCATGACCAGCCTGGCCGGCGGCAACACCGGCACGCAGATGGGCGGCTGGTTCCGCAAGGAGATCAAGTCTGTGGCCGACTTCAAGGGCCTGAAGATGCGCCTGGGCGGCGGCCTGGTCGGTGAAGTGATGCAAAAGCTCGGCGCCGTGCCGCAAAGCCTGCCAGGTGGCGAGATCTACCAGGCGCTGGAGAAGGGCACGATTGACGCGGCTGAATGGGTGGGCCCCTACGACGACCAGAAGCTCGGCTTCAACAAGGTCGCGCCCTTCTACTACTACCCGGGCTGGTGGGAAGGCGGCCCCGAAGTCGACTTCTTCATCAACCAGAAGGCTCTGGATGCACTGACGCCAGAGTACAAGGCCATCATCGAGGCCGCCGCGGCACTGGCCAGCGTGGACATGCTGTCCAAGTACGACGCACTGAACCCTATCGCCTTGAAGCAGTTGTACGCCGCCAAGACCAAGGTCCTGCCTTTCTCGCAGCAGGTGCTGGAAGCGTCCTTCAAGGCCTCCATGGAAGTGTTCGCGGCCAACGGCGCCAAGAGCCCCGAATGGAAGAAGATCTACGCCGACCTGCGCAATTTCCAGCGTGATCAGGTGCTGTGGTTCCGCTTCGCCGAGAACGGCTTCGACAATTTCATGGCCAAGCAAAAGCTCTGAGATTCAGGGCTGGTCCCGTGCCTCTCGCAGGCGTGGGACCGAAACAAAAAGGGCGACCCTCGCGGTCGCCCTTTTTGTTGGGTCTGCGGTAGGCCGCGCGGGCTACTTCTTTTCCCTCTTCATCGCCTCTTCCAGCGCCTTCATCGGATCGTCGTCGGCAGTCGCCGGAGCGGACGCGGCCGACGAAGCGGCCGATGCCGGCTCCGAGGCTGCATCGGCCGCATCCGGCACGGTCAGCTCGGCCGGCGGCGGCATATTGGCCTCCATCTCGCGCTGAACCTTGTCCATGTCGTAGACCTCTTTCTTGTCCAGGCCGCTGGAGACGATGCCCGGGAAGGCAATGATCAGGCCCACCATGACGATCTGGATCAGCACGAAGGGCACGGCGCCCCAGTAGATCTGGCCCGTGGTGACGCGCTCCACCTTTTTGCCGGTCAGGCGGTCGATGTAGTCGCTCAGCGGGGCCACGCTGCGCAGGTAGAACAGCGCAAAGCCGAATGGCGGATGCATGAACGAGGTCTGCATGTTCACGCCCAGCAGCACGCCGAACCATATCAGGTCGATGCCCAGCTTCTCGGCCACCGGCGCCAGCAGCGGCACCACGATGAAGGACAGCTCGAAGAAGTCCAGGAAGAAGGCAAGGATGAAGATCAGCAGGTTCACGAAGATCAGGAAGCCGAGCTGCCCGCCCGGGAGGCCGGTCAGCAGGTGTTCGACCCATCGCGGACCATCCACGCCCTGGAAGGACAGGCTGAACACCGTGGAGCCGATCAGGATGAAGACGACGAAGCAGGACAGCTTGGTGGTCGACGTCAGCGCCTGGCTCATCAGCTTCATCGAGATGCGGCCGCGTGCGGCTGCCATCAGGAAGGCGCCCATCGCGCCCATGGCGCCGCCTTCGGTGGGTGTGGCGATGCCGAGGAAGATGGTGCCCAGGACCAGGAAGATCAGCGCCAGCGGGGGTATCAGGACGAAGGTGACCCGCTCGGCGATGCGCGACAGCAGGCCGAGCTTCAGGACCTTGCTGAGCACGGCCGCGACGAAGGCCAGGCCTACGCCCGCAGACAGGGCCACGACGATGGTTTCGTCGGTCGGCACGCTGGCGATGGATTCACCCTTGAAGTAGCTCAGCACCTGGGCATAGTGCTGGCCGAAGTAGATAGCGACCGCGGTGCAGACCAGGGTCAGGATGGCCAGTGAGCGCAGGCCGCTCTTGCCGTTGTCCTCGCGGATGGAGCGCGCTTCCAGCGGCAGGGCCGGCACCCATTTCGGCCGGAAGATGGCAATGCCGACGACGTAAAGCGTATAGAAGGCCGTCAGCAGGAAGCCGGGCACGAAGGCGCCCTTGTACATGTCACCAACGCTCTTGCCGAGCTGGTCGGCCAGGATGATCAGCACCAGGGAGGGTGGAATGATCTGGGCCAGCGTGCCTGAGGCCGCGATCACGCCAGAGGCCACACGGCGGTCGTAGCCGTAGCGCAGCATGATGGGCAGCGAGATCAGGCCCATCGAGATCACCGAGGCAGCGACCACGCCGGTGGTGGCCGCCAGCAGGGCGCCAACGAAGATCACAGCGAAGGCCAGGCCGCCGCGGATGGGGCCGAACAGCTGGCCGATGGTGTCCAGCAGGTCTTCGGCCATGCCGGAGCGCTCCAGTATCAGCCCCATCAGGGTGAAGAATGGGATCGCCAGCAGCGTGTCATTGCGCATGATGCCGAATATGCGCAGCGGCAGGGCCTGCAGTAGCGAGGCAGGCAGCACGCCCAGCTCGATGCCGACCAGACCGAAGAACAGGCCGCAGGCGCCCAGGCTGAACGCGACGGGGAAGCCCATCAGCAGGAAAACGATCAGCCCCACGAACATGATGGGGGCGAGGTTGGCAGCGAGGAATTCCATGTTCAGGCCTTTCGTGCTGCTTGTTCGGCCTGCAGACGGATGGCTTCGGCCAGTTCCTCTTCGGCGCTCTTGGTCTCGGCCTTCTTGGTGGGGTCGTCAATCAGGCCCATCAGGAACGCGATGCGCTTGATCAGCTCGCTGATGCCCTGCAGCAGCAGCAGGCTGAAGCCCACGGGAATCATCAGGTAGACCGGCCACATGATGAGCCCGCCGGCGTTGGAGGACATCTCGCCCGAGCGCAGGCCCTGCAGGAAGAAGGGCACACCGAGGTACAGCACCACGCCGCACAGGGGAAGCAGGAAGACGGTAAAGCCGAAGACATCAAGCCAGGTCTGCACGCGCTTGGAGAAGCGGCCCACCACCACGTCGATGCGCACATGCTCGTTGTTCAAGAGCGTGTAGCCAGCCGCCATCATGAAGGAGGCCGCGAACAGGTACCACTGAACCTCGAGGAAGGCGTTGGAGCTGTAGTTGAAGGCCTTGCGGATGACCGCATTGACGGCACTGATGGCCGTCGAGGCCAGGATCAGCCAGATGACCCATCGGCCAATGAAGCGATTCAGGCCGTCGATGAGGTCTGAGAGTTTGAGTAGGGCAGACACCGCGATCTCCTGCGACCTTGTCGGTCGCCATCCAGGGCAAGCGCGCCACCGCACGATGCTGGTGGCGCAGACAAGCGGGACTTTAAGAGGGGGCGCTGACCTCAGCCTGAAAGCCTGCGTGCGCCTAGGGCAAGTCCCAGGCGGGTTAGCCCTGGGATGCGGCTTGGAACAGGCGGCCCGAGCGTGCGCCTGAACGGCAGAACGCGAGGATGGGTCGCGGCAGGGTGTCGATCAGCTGACGGAAGGCAGCGATCTCTTCCGGCGACTGATAGCCGCCAGCCACGGGCAGGTGGCGGTATTCAAGGCCGGCAGCATTGGCTGCGGCCGCCATCGCGGCGCTGGTCGGCTGATCGGGGCCGCCCTCGAAATCCGGGCGGTTGTTGATCACCGTCTTGAAGCCGGCTGCGGCGGCTTCTGCCATTGCTTCGGGCGTCAGTTGCGGAGCGGTGCAGAAGCCGGCGGCGAGCTGCTGAAGAGGCAGGGTCATGGCAGCCTCGTGCTTACGGTGCCAGTGCGGCCTTGACGGCAGCGGACACCAGGCCCATGTCGGCCTTGCCAGCCAATTGAGCCTTGACGGCGCCCATCACCTTGCCCATGTCGCCCGGGCCCTTGGCGCCGAGTTCGGACACGATGGCGGCAACCGCGGCGCTGATCTCTTCGGCCGACAGTCGCTGCGGCAGATAGGCTTCCAGCACGGCGAGCTCGGCGGTTTCCTTGTCGGCCAGGTCCATGCGGCCAGCGGCCGTGAACTGGCTGATCGAATCCTTGCGCTGCTTGATCAGCTTGTCGACGATGGCCACCAGGGCTACATCGTCGACCACGATGCGCTCATCGACTTCCTTTTGCTTCACGGCAGCGAGCAGCATGCGGATGGTGGTCAGGCGCTCGCTTTCCTTGGCGCGCATCGCGGCCTTCATGTCTTCGGTGATGCGGTCTTTCAAGCTCATGGCAGGTCTTCCTTGTTCAATGCGTCGATTCTGGAGCGGAAATAGAAAAAGCCCGCGGCAGCGTCCTGTGCGGGCTTTGTTCCTTCGCGGACCCTGAGGCCCACGTGAAGCTCATGATTCCCGAAGGAGAGAATCAGTACAGCTTCTTCGGCAGCTGCATGCTGCGCACGCGCTTGTAGTGGCGCTTGACGGCGGCAGCCTTCTTGCGCTTGCGCTCAGCCGTGGGCTTCTCGTAGAACTCGCGGGCGCGCAGATCGGTCAGCAGGCCCAGTTTTTCGATGGTGCGCTTGAAACGGCGCAGAGCCACATCGAAGGGCTCGTTCTCTTTGACGCGAATGGTGGTCATGAAACAGTGGTTCCTAATAATGCGCTCGGTGTTCGCCAGTGGCCTGATCGAGAGAATTCAACGATGCAGCCTCTGAAGCGGTGGTCCGGACTCTCCGCTACCGAATCGACGCGCAGGGTTTTGCCAGCAAAGACAGCGATTGTAGCCCGAAAATCAAACAATTGCCAAAATGCGCCTGGGAATTCAAACAGGAGCCGTCGCCGCCGCGCGCGCGCAGGCTGCCGCGCTGGCCCAGGCCCACTGGAAGTTGTAGCCCCCCAGCCAGCCTGTCACGTCGACCACTTCACCAATGAAATGCAGGCCTGGCACTCGCTGGCTCTCCAGGCTCTGCGAACTGAGTTCCCGGGTGTCGACACCGCCGCGCATCACCTCGGCCTTGCGCCAGCCTTCGCTGCCATTGGGCTTCAAGGTCCAGCGCTTCAGCGAATCGGCGAGCGTCTGCAGGTCCTTGTCCTTGCACTCCGGCATCGGGCGGCTGGCGTCGAGCTTCAGCCGTTCTATCCAGGCCTGCGCTAGGCGTGAAGGCAGCAGCGTAGCAAGCTCGTTGCCGAGGTGTCGGCGTGAATTGGCCTTCAAGTCTCGCAGGGCGGCTGCGAGATCGGTCTCGGGGGCCAGGTCCAGCTGCAAGTCCTGGCCTTCGGTCCAGAAGCTGGAAATCTGCAGGATGGCAGGGCCGCTCAGCCCGCGGTGAGTGAAGAGCAGGTCTTCCAGGAAGCGCCCCTTGGCCTTGCCTTGGCCGCATGAAAGCTCAACGGGCAGCGAGAGCCCGGCCAGCTCGGCAAACGGTGCCCAGTCCTCCGGCGCAAAGGTCAGCGGCACCAACGCCGGGCGCGGCTCGACGATGCGATGTCCAAAGCGCTGCGCGAGGCGCAGACCCCAGTCGCTCGCGCCGATCTTCGGGATGGAGAGGCCGCCGGTGGCGACCACGACGCGGCGACTCAAGACCTGGCCCCGCGAGGTCTCGATCTCGAATCCTCCTACAGCGGCCTGGCGCAGGTCGGCCACGGTGCAGGGCTGCCAACGCTCAACGCCGCCTGCATCGCACTCCTTCACCAGCATCTGGATGATCTGCTCGCTCGAGTGGTCGCAGAACAGCTGGCCCTTGTGCTTCTCGTGGAAAGCGATCCCGTGGCGCTGCACCAGCTCGATGAAGTCCTTGGGCGTGTAGCGGGCCAGGGCTGAGCGGCAGAAATTCGGGTTCTCGGAGAGGAAATTGGACGGCGTCGCTTCGCGATTGGTGAAGTTGCAACGGCCGCCACCGGAGATGCGGATCTTCTCGGCCAGCTTGTCTGCATGGTCGATCAGCAGCACGCGCAGGCCCAGTTGGCCCGCAATGCCGGCACAAAAAAGGCCGGCTGCACCGGCGCCTACCACAGTCAAATCGAAGTTCTGCATGAGCTCGGGATTGTCGCCGAGCGAATCCACGGCTGCCGGCAATGCGCTTTTGCCCCCTCAGACAGGTGCTTTTCCCCTGCTGCGCGCGCGCATTTCGGTGCGAACATCGGTCGTTGCATGAGCAGGACAGGTTTCGATGTGGCTACGATCCCGGGCGAGCAAGCTAGGGGGGCGTGGCAAGACTGTCGCATCTGGCACTTGGCGGTGCAGGTAGTGGCATCTACATTCGACCGACCCCGCTCTTGCAGGGATGAATTTTGCAGGCCTGTCGCTTGGACAGGCCGCTGATCTCGAGGGTTCATGGATACATCTGCTTCTGCGCCTGGCGCCAACACGCCACCGCCCATCGGCCCATTCGGCCAATGGCTGACCGGCTTGGCCGTGCCTGAGCAGGAGGCAGCGCAGCGCTTGCTGAGCCTGATCGAGCCGCAAGGCAGCCTGGTGGCGGTCAAGTCGCTGGCCACGGGCCGCTATGTCTACGCCAGTCCGGGTCTGGATGCCTTGTTTGACCGTGAGGCTGGCGTGGTCGGTAGCACCGACAACGAGTTGATGCGCGCCGATGAGGTGGTCGCCATGCGCCGTGTCGAGCAGACGGTGATGGCTCAGCGCACAACCGTGCTCAGCGAGCACAAGCTCGAGCTCGGCGGCCGCCGCCGCGAGTTCTCGGTCACCCGGGCACCGGTCGGCAGCGAATTCCTGATGTCGCTATGGGTTGAGCGCACCGAAGAGCGCCACCGCGAAAGCCACCTGCAGCGCGCCTTGCAGCAGATCGAGCAGCAGCAGAAGGCGCTGGAGCAATTGCGCCGCGAGATTCAGCTTGGCAGCGGCCGTGATGATGTCTCCGGCCTGTACCTGCGTGCGCAGTTCGACGACCAGTTGCTGCGCGAGATCGATCTGTCAACCCGCGAGCACCGCGAGTTCGCGCTGGTGATGATTGCGCTGGACGGCTCGCCTGCCAAGCTGGAGGCGTTGGGCGCCGAGGCCCAGCAACGCATGCTGGAAGGTGTCGGTCGCATGCTGCGCGCCAACACCCGTGCGATGGACGCGGCCTGCCGCGTCGGCGAGCAGCGCTTTGCGGTGCTGCTGTCGGGTGTGGGCCTGGCCACTGCTCATGCGCGAATGGAGCAATTGCGCCGTCAATGCATGGCGCAGATCGTGGTGCTGAATGGGCAGGACCTGGGCCTGTCCTTGTCGCTGGGCGTTGCCAGCTTCCCGCACACGGCCTCCAAGCAGGAAGACTTGCTGACAGCCAGCGAGGCCGCAGTGCAGGAAGCGCAACGCCGCGGCGGCAACCAGGTCGTGCTGGCGTCCATTCCCTTCGCCGTCCTGCCCTGAGTCGCAGGTTTTGGTTGATCGGCTGATCAGCTGATCAGCTGATCAGGCCTTTGTAGAGCATGTAGCCGGCCAGCAGGAACAGCAGGCAGGCGAAAGCGCGCTTGAGCTGCTTCACGTCCAGGGCGTGAGCCGCACGTGCACCCAGCGGCGCCATCGTCACGCTGGCCAGGGCAATCACGGCCAGTGCCGGCAGGTAGAGGTAGCCCATCGCGCCCGGCAGCGTCGGCTCCAGGTCCCAGCCGCCGAGCAGATAGCCAAAGGTATTGGCCAGCGCTATCGGGAAGCCCAGGGCGGCGCTCGTCGCTACGGCATTGTGGATAGGCACATTGCACCAGGCCATGAAGGGCACCGAAACAAAGCCGCCGCCAGCCCCCACGAGGCCCGACAGCAGGCCGATGCCCGAGCCCACGCCCACGAGGGCGGCGCGCTCGGGAAGCTGTCGGCTCGGCGCGGGCTTCCTGTCGCGCAGCATCTGCAAGGCCGAAAACCCGACGAAGGCTGCGAAGACCAAGGCGAGCGAGGCGCCCTTGATCAGGGCAAAGACACCGGCACCCGCCGCCAGGCCGCCTACCAGGATGCCGGGTGCCATGTGCCGCACGATGTCCCAGCGCACGGCGCCGCGCTTGTGATGGGCGCGCACGCTGGAGAGCGAGGTGAACATGATGGTCGCCATCGAGGTGGCGATGGCCATCTTGACCGACATGTCTGCGTTCACGCCGCGCTGCGAGAGCAGTGCGGTCAGCAGGGGCACCATCAGCATGCCGCCGCCAATGCCCAGGAGGCCCGCCAGGAATCCGGACACGAGCCCGAGTCCCAGCAATTCAGCGAGCAGCAAAGCGTCCATCAAACACCCAGCAGCCGGCAGACCTCGGCCCATTCCTGAGGGCTCACCGGTGTAATCGACAGTCGATTGCCCGGTTGCAGCGTGCGCATCGTGGCCAGCTTGGGTGCGGCCTTCATCTCGGGCAGACTCAGAAGCCGGGTCTTCTTGCGAAGCTTCACGTCAACATGAAGCCAGCGCGGCTCGTCGGGCTTGGCCTTGGCGTCGAAATAGGGACTCTTGACGTCGAACTGACTGGCGTCCGGGTAGGCGCTGCTGGCCACTTCGGCAAGACCAGCGATGCCGGGCTGCGGGCAGGACGAGTGATAGAACAGGACGCCATCGCCGAGGTGCATGCCATCACGCATGAAGTTGCGTGCCTGGTAGTTACGCACGCCGATCCAGGGGACGGTTTGGCCCGGCGCGGCGGCCAGGTCGTCGATCGAGCATTCTTCGGGCTCGGATTTCATCAACCAATAATTCACCGTGGGCCTCGCTGGGTCGGTGGTCTGGAAGGGAGAAACGAAGGGAGAAAGGTGTCCATCGCGAGCCATGAGCCGCATTCCTGAACCCGGGGATTCAGGTGGGCGAGGTCAGCCGAGCTTCGGGTTCATCTGACGCGAGACGATCACACCAACCGGGCGATGTTCCAAGCCCCTGCTCATAGAGCATCGGTCAAGGAAATATAAGACTCACGCGAACGCGATGGACAGTGTGGATTCTACGCGCCGGCCGGGCCCGGCTCAGCGATCTTCAGAGCAACTGACCGTCTTCGGCCAGGGCGGCATCGAGGCGCTGCATCAAAGCGTCGAGTTCGCTTTCAGGCAGGTCTTGAGGCAGGGCGGCTGCCGCTGTACTCGCAGGCACTGTGGCCTTGGGCGCCGCTGCAGGCTTGCTGCCTTGCTCTGCCAGCTGATAGGCCACATTCAGCGCTGCCAGCACGGCGATGCGCTCGCGCGCCTTGACCTTGCCGGCATCGCGGATCGCACACATCTCGCGGTCCACCTGGGCCACGGCGCGGCCCAGCGTGTCAGCGCCGCCTTCGGGGCAGCCCAGCAGATAGCTCTGGCCCATGATGGTGACTTCCATCTGCTTCATATTCAGCTGTTCTTCCCGGGTTCGGTGGTTTCAACGGGCAGGCGCTCGAGCAAGGCGTCGATGCGCGAGCGGGCCGCGCCCAGTCGCGAGCGCAGGCTGTCGCGCTCCTGGCTCAGGGCTTGCACCTGTTCCTGCAGCAGCGTGTTGGTGCGCTTGAGTTCGTCATGGCGCAGCAGCAGCCGCTCTACGCGTTCGAGAAGATCGGTGAGGCTTGGCATGGATGCGTGGCTTGATGGTGGCAGCGCGGGCGGCTGATTGTAGGCGTCAGGCCGGCAGGGTCCGTGCCTCCTTGGCGGCCAGGGCGCGGCCGTGGTCGCAACAGTTGGCAACCGCGCAACGTTCGCACTGCGGCCGGCGAGCCTGGCAGACATAGCGGCCATGCAGGATCAGCCAGTGATGCGCGTCGACCAGGTACTCCGGCGGAATGCGCTTGAGCAGGCCCTGTTCGACGGCCATCACGTTCTTGCCAGGAGCGAGGCCCGTGATGTTGGAGACTCGAAAGATGTGCGTGTCTACCGCCACGGTCGGTTCGCCAAAGGCCACGTTGAGCACGACATTGGCAGTCTTGCGGCCGACACCGGGCAAGGCCTCCAACGCTTCACGGCTGCGCGGCACATTGCCCTCATGCTGCTCCAGCAGGATGCGGCAGGTCTCGTGCAGGTTCCTGGCCTTGGTGCGGTAAAGGCCGATGGTGCGGATGTAGGCCTCCAGGCCCTCGACGCCGAGCGCGAGAATCTTGGCCGGCGTATTGGCCACCGGAAAGAGCTTGCGAGTCGCCTTGTTGACGCCCACGTCGGTGGCTTGCGCAGACAGCAGCACGGCGGCCAACAGCTCAAACACACTGGCGTACTCAAGCTCGGTCTGCGGCGCCGGATTGGCGCGCTCGAGGATGGCGAAGAACTCGCGGATCTGCTGAGGATTCATGCCCTCATTTTGCGCGAGCCCGCGCGCGCGCCAGGGCGGCTTCGATGATGGCGCGCTTGGCATCCAGGGCCTTGGGATCGGTGAGCTTGGAGGCCGCGGCAATGTCAGCCAGCTTGGCTTGCGCCTTCTGGCGCAGGCGCTCTTCATTCTCGACCTCGGCGCGAGCCACCCGCATCTGATGGAATCGGTAGCGCTGACGCGCCTCATCGGCTTGCGGCTTGCTCCAGGCCTCCCAGGCGGTGCGACCACCGCTGACCTCGACCATGGAGATGCAGTCGACCGGGCAGGCTGGGATGCAGAGCTCGCAGCCGGTGCATTGCTCGTTGACGATCACATGCATCTGCTTGGGCGCGCCGACGATGCAGTCGACCGGGCAGGCCTTGATGCAAAGGGTGCAGCCGATGCACCAGCTCTCATCAATGACAGCCAATGCGCGCGCGGCTTCGATGCCGTTCTCGGGATTGAGCGCGAGTATTGCCTTGCCGGTCAGAGCAGCCAGGCGGCGCACGCCCTCGTCACCACCGGGTGGGCATTGATTGATCTCGGCTTCGCCGGACGCTACGGCCGCGGCATAGCTGCGGCAATCGGGGTATCCGCAGCGGGTGCATTGGGTTTGCGGCAGCGCCTGGTCGAGCTGTTGAACCAGGTTCGCCAGCTCGTCCGGGGCTGTCGAGCTCATCGGCCGGCGGGCTTTCGGGCGCGCTTGGCCGGTGCCGTCGCCTTGGCCGCGGGCGACAAGGGCTTGGCCTGGTACTTGGCGATGAAGTCGCGCACCTCCGGATAGACCTTTTCACGCCAGCGGCGGCCCGAGAAGATGCCGTAGTGGCCGGCGCCGATCGCGTCGTAGTGGAACTGGTGGCCCTTGGGAATGCCTTCGCACAGGTCGTGCGCCGCACGGGTCTGGCCGGCGCCGGAGATGTCGTCCAGCTCGCCTTCCACTGTCAGCAGGGCTGTGGTCTTGATGTCCTGCGGGCGCACCAGTTGGCCGTTCACTTCCCAGGTGCCGTTCACGAGCGCGAAGTCCTGGAACACGGTCTTGATGGTTTCGAGGTAGTACTCGGCCGGCATGTCCAGCACGGCGTTGTATTCGTCGTAGAACTGGCGGTGCGACTCGGCACTGTCGCCGTCGCCGCGCACCAGGTCCAGGAAGTAGTCGTAGTGTGAGCTCAGGTGGCGGTCGGGGTTCATGGCCACAAAGCCGGTGTGCTGCAGGAAGCCAGGGTAGACCGCTCGGCCAGCGCCCGGGAAGTTCGTCGGCACACGGAAGATGACGTTGTTCTCGAACCAGCTGTGGCTCTTGTTCATTGCCAGGTTGTTGACGGCCGTCGGACTCTTGCGGGCGTCGATGGGGCCACCCATCATGGTCATCGTGATCGGGGTCTGTTCGCAGTTGGAGGCCATCAGCGAAATCGCCGCCAGCACCGGCACGGTGGGCTGGCAGACCGACATCACATGCGAGTTCGGGCCGACGTGGCGGATGAACTCCTGCACATACGCGATGTAGTCGTCCAGGTGGAAGGCGCCGACGTCGGTCGGCACCATGCGGGCATCGGTCCAGTCAGTGATGTAGACCTTGTGGTCCTTCAGGAGCGTGCGCACGGTCTCGCGCAGGAGCGTCGAGTGGTGGCCGGAGAGCGGCGCCACGACCAGCACGGTCGGCTGGTCCTTCATCTTGGTCAGCACGGCCACGTCGTCGGTGTAGCGCTTGAAGCGCAAGAGGCGACAGAAGGGCTTGGTGATCGGCACCAGCTCCTGCACAGCCACTTCCACGCCATCGACCTCGACGCCACGGATATTGAATTCCGGCTTCTCGTAGTCCTTGGCCAGTCGGTGCATCAGGTCCAGGCCGGCAGAGACGCGCTGCGCCATCGGCGTGTGCGTGAAGGGCGACAGCGGGTGGCTGTAGAGCTTGGCCGAGGCGCTGGCGAACTCCGAGAAGGGGCTCAGCAGGGCGCGCTGGGTTTCGAAGAACTGATACAGCATGTGGGCAACCTTTGAGCTTGGGGCAGGGCAGGGAAGGCCCTATCTTGCCTCAATTTGTGCAATGCAGCATCAGCACCAATCCGGGGTTTGGGCCCCAGATCGGGGCCTTGGCGCCAAAAAATGGCGCTTTGCGCACATCGATGGAGCGAGCTTCAGCCGCGCATGACGGCCGCCATGGCCGCGGCGACTGCCGGCAGGTTCTTTTCGTTCAGCGCGGCCACGCAGATGCGACCCGAGTCCACACCATAGATGCCGAACTCGCTGCGCAGCCGCTGCATCTGGGCCGCATTCAGGCCCGAATAGCTGAACATGCCCTTCTGGCGGGTGACGAACTCCAGGTCGGCAGTGACGCCAGCGGCCTTCAGGGCCGCCACCAGGGCGCCGCGCATGGCCTTGATGCGCACGCGCATGCCGGCCAGCTCTTCTTCCCACATCGAGCGCAGGGCCGGCGTGCCCAGCACGGTTGCCACGACCTGTGCGCCATGAGTGGGAGGGTTGGAGTAGTTGGTGCGGATCACGATCTTGAGCTGGCTCAGGACCTTGGCCGTTTCGTCAGCCGAGGCGCAGACCACGCTCAGGGCGCCGACGCGCTCGCCATAGAGCGAGAAGCTCTTCGAGAAACTCGTAGAGACAAAGAAGTCCAGACCGGCGGCCAGGAACTGCTGGATTACCGCGCCGTCTTCGGCAATGCCTTCGCCAAAGCCCTGGTAGGCCATGTCGAGGAAAGCCACCAGGCCGCGAGCCTTGACGGCGGCAACAACCTGCTCCCACTGGGCGGCGGTCAGGTCGTAGCCGGTCGGGTTGTGGCAGCAGGCGTGCAGCACGACGACCGTACGGGCCGGCGCTGCGTTCAATGCGGCCAGCATGCCGGCGAAGTTGATGCCGCGGTTCTCGGCGTCGTAGTAGGGATAGGCGTCGACCGTGAAACCGGCATTGGTGAACAACGCGCGGTGGTTTTCCCAGCTCGGGTCCGAGATCAGGACCTTGGCGGCGGGATTGAGCTTCTGCAGGAAATCGGCGCCGATCTTCAGGCCGCCGGTCCCGCCGATGGCCTGCACCGTGGCCACGCGGCCGGCCTTCAGGATGTCGCTGTCCGCACCAAAGACCAGGCCCTGCACGGCCTTGTCATAGGCGGCGATGCCGTCGATCGGCAGGTAGCCGCGGGCTTTCGGGGCGGCCTGCATGCCGGCTTCGGCCTCGGCCACGCAGCGCAGCAGCGGCAGCTTGCCGTTCTCGTCGTAGTACACGCCGACGCCCAGATTGACCTTGGCCGGGTTGGTGTCGGCGTTGAACTGCTCGTTGAGGCCCAGGATGGGGTCACGCGGGGCCATGGCGACGGCGGAGAACAAGGACATGGAAGCTCTTTCCTGACAGTACGGTGGCATGAGGGCTTGGGTGGCAGGCCGGCGTTTCCGGTTTGACTGCGCTACGCTGTCGGGCTGTTGGTTGCCAACGTCAGCGACGCCAATTCTAGGCGGCGGCGGGATGGCAGCTCAGGGAATTCCCGATGCAAAAAGCGACTGCCGTCATGCCCGTTCCAGAGGAAGCCAGCGAAGAGCCGAAGGGCGAGTTCGTCAGCTTCGAAGGCTCGCCGTTCCAGCTTTTCCAGCCATTTCCGCCGGCGGGCGACCAACCCACGGCGATTGCCCAGCTCTGCGAAGGCATCAACGACGGCCTGAGCTACCAGACGCTGCTGGGCGTGACCGGCTCCGGCAAGACCTACACCATGGCCAATGTGATCGCCCGCCTGGGCCGGCCGGCCATCGTGTTCGCGCCCAACAAGACGCTGGCAGCCCAGCTCTACAGCGAGTTCCGCGAGTTCTTCCCGAAGAATGCGGTCGAGTACTTCGTCAGCTACTACGACTACTACCAGCCCGAGGCCTATGTGCCGCAGCGGGACATGTTCATCGAGAAGGACAGCGCGATCAACGAGCAGATCGAACAGTTGCGCCTGTCCTGCACCAAGAGCCTCCTGGAGCGGCGCGATGTGGTGATCGTGGCTTCGGTATCTGCGATCTACGGCATCGGCAACCCGAGCGACTATCACCAGATGGTGATGACGCTGCGCAGCGGCGACAAGATGGGCCAGCGCGACGTGATTGCCCAGCTGATTCGCATGCAGTACACGCGCAACGAGATGGAATTCAGCCGCGGCCATTTCCGTGTTCGCGGCGACACCATCGATGTGTTTCCGGCCGAGCATTCGGAACTCGCCCTGCGCATCGAGCTGTTTGACGATGAAGTCGAAAGCATGTCGCTGTTCGATCCGCTCACCGGCCAGATCCGCCAGAAGATTCCGCGTTTCACGGTCTATCCGAGCAGCCACTACGTCACGCCCCGGGAAAGAGTGCTGGCGGCCATCGAGACGATCAAGGAAGAGCTGCGCGAGCGGCTCGGCTTCTTCGTCAAGGAAGGCAAGCTCGTGGAGGCGCAGCGCCTGGAGCAGCGCACCCGTTTCGATCTCGAAATGCTGCAGGAGGTGGGCCACTGCAAGGGCATCGAGAACTACTCGCGCCACCTCTCTGGCGCGGCGCCGGGCGAGCCGCCGCCCACGCTGGTGGACTATCTGCCGCCCGATGCCCTGATGTTCCTGGATGAGAGCCATGTCCTGATCGGCCAGTTCGGCGGCATGTACAACGGCGACCGCGCGCGCAAGACGACGCTGTCTGAATACGGCTTCCGCCTGCCTTCGGCGCTGGACAACCGGCCGCTGAAGTTCGAGGAGTTCGAACGCAAGATGCGGCAGGCCGTATTTGTCTCCGCAACGCCGGCTGCCTATGAACAGCAGAACGCCGGGCAGGTGGTGGAGCAGGTGGTGCGGCCGACCGGGCTGGTCGATCCCGAGGTCGAAGTGCGGCCCGCCACTCACCAGGTGGACGATGTTCTGCAGGAGATTCGGCATCGCGTCGAGGTGGGCGAGCGCGTGCTGATCACGACGCTGACCAAGCGCATGGCCGAGCAGCTGACCGACTACCTGACCGACAACGGCGTCAAGGTGCGCTATCTGCACTCCGACGTGGACACGGTGGAGCGGGTCGAGATCCTGCGCGACCTGCGCCTTGGTACTTTCGACGTGCTGGTCGGCATCAACTTGCTGCGCGAAGGCCTGGATATTCCCGAGGTGTCCCTGGTGGCCATCCTGGATGCCGACAAGGAAGGCTTTCTGCGTTCCGAGCGCAGCCTGATCCAGACGATTGGCCGCGCGGCGCGCAACCTGAACGGCAAGGCGATTCTTTACGCCGACCGCATCACCGAGTCGATGCGCAAGGCCATCGGCGAAACCGAACGCCGCCGCGCCAAGCAGATCGAATTCAATACGGCCAACGGCATCACGCCGCGCAGTGTGCAAAAGCGGATCAAGGAGCTGATCGAAGGCGTGTACTCGGACAAGCCGGGTCGCGACGATCACAAGTTGATCGCGGCGGCCGAGGTCGAGGAGATGTCCGAGAAGGACTTGAGCAAGCGCATCGTCCAGCTGGAGAAGAAGATGCTGGAGCATGCCCGCAACCTCGAGTTCGAGCAGGCCGCCCGCATGCGCGACCAGTTGGCGCAACTGCGCGAGCAGGCCTTTGGTGCTGCGGTGCACGACAATATCGTGCCGATCGAGGCTGCCAAGGGAAGTCGCTGAGTGATCAAGCCATTGTTGGACCGCATGCTGGGCCGCAAGCCGCGTCTGAGCGTGCTCATGGTTTGCTCGGGCAATATCTGCCGCTCACCCACCGCACAGGCCGTGCTGGAAAAGCGCTTGGCCGAGCTCGGACTCGACAAGCAGGTGTTGGTCGACTCGGCCGGCCTGGAGAGCTTTCATGTTGGCGAGCCGCCGGACAAGCGTTCGCAAAAGCATGCCGCGCACCGCGGCTACGACCTCTCGCGGCAGCGGGCTCGCCGCTTTGAGCGCGCGGATTTTGAGCGTTTCGATCTCGTTCTGGCGATGGACCAGGGGCATCTCGCCTCCTTGCGCAAGCGTTGCCCGGCCGAGTTGCAGGGTCGGTTGGCCTTGCTGCTGGGTGATGCCGACGTGCCCGATCCGTTCTACGGCGGGCCGTCCGGCTTTGACCGGGTGCTGGACCTGATCGAGCCACGCTGCGCCCAGCTTGCCGGCGAATTGGCCGAGCGTCTCAAGAGCCCGGGCGCCTGAGGCTGGGTCAAACCCCAGCTTTGCCAGGGGCTTGCAGGCCGCCGCGTGGGCGTCCCCAGCAAGCCTGCCCATAATTGAGTAAAATAGTCGGACTTACCCAAGGGTTAACCCGCCAGGCTGGCGCTTGAATTCTTGGGATGGGCAGGACCTGAGCACTGGCCGCTGCCAAGGGCTCGATCCGCCGGATCGGGCCGGACTATCAGGAGCTTGATATGCGTCTCACCACCAAAGGCCGTTTTGCCGTCACTGCGATGATTGATCTGGCGCTGCGCGAAAACGGCGGTCCGGTTGCCCTGGCTGCCATCAGCCAGCGGCAGCAGATTTCCCTGTCCTATCTCGAGCAACTGTTCGGCAAGCTGCGCCGCCATGAGCTGGTGGAAAGCACCCGTGGCCCGGGCGGCGGCTATTCGCTGGGACGCAAGTCCAGCGAGATCACGGTGGCCGACATCATTGTCGCCGTGGACGAGCCGATCGACGCCACCGGTTGCGGCGGCAAGGAAAACTGCATGGGCGAAGACACCGGCAAGTGCATCACGCATGAGCTGTGGACCAGCCTCAATGCCAAGATGATCGAGTACCTCGACTCCGTTTCGCTGCGCAAGCTGGTTGAAGACCAGTTGGCCAAGGGCGTGACCATCGAGGAAGCACCCATCAAGCGCGCCATCTCCAGCCAGCCCGTGGTCAAGCCCATCCGCATCACCGCCCCGAATTCGGTCTTTGCCCTCGGCAACGCCTTCAGCAAATAAGCAGCCAGCCAAAAGAAGAAGTCTCATGGACATGACGCCTCACTTCCCCATCTACATGGATTACGGCGCGACGACGCCGGTAGACCCGCGCGTCGTCGACGCCATGATCCCGTGGTTGCGCGAGCATTTCGGCAACCCGGCATCGCGCAGCCACGCCTGGGGCTGGGAAGCCGAAGCCGCCGTTGAAAAGGCGCGCGAGCAGGTGGCTGCGCTGATCGGCGCCGACCCGCGCGAAATCGTCTGGACCTCGGGTGCCACCGAGTCCAACAACCTTGCCATCAAGGGCGCTGCCCACTTTTACCAAAGCCGCGGCAAGCACATCATCACGGTGAAGACCGAGCACAAGGCCGTGCTCGACACCACGCGTGAACTGGAGCGCCAGGGCTTCGAGGTGACCTATCTCTCCGTGAAGGAAGATGGCTTGCTCGACCTGGAGGTGTTCAAGGCCGCGCTGCGGCCCGACACCATCCTGGTCTCGGTCATGTTCGTGAACAACGAGATCGGTGTCATTCAGGACATTCCGGCCATTGGCACGATCTGCCGCGAGCGCGGCATCATCTTCCACGTCGATGCGGCGCAGGCCACCGGCAAGGTGCAGATCGACATGGCCACGCTGCCGGTCGACTTGCTGAGCCTGGCTTCCCACAAGACCTATGGCCCCAAGGGCATCGGCGCCCTGTATGTGCGCCGCAAGCCGCGCGTGCGCCTGGAAGCCCAGATGCACGGCGGTGGTCATGAGCGCGGCATGCGCTCGGGCACCCTGCCCACGCACCAGATCGTCGGCATGGGCGAGGCCTTCCGCATCGCCCGCGAGGAAATGGCCACCGAGGGCGAGCGCATCCGCGCGCTGCAGCAGCGTCTCCTGAACGGCCTGAAGGACATCGAGCAGGTCTTCGTCAACGGCGACATGGAACGCCGCGTGCCGCACAACCTGAACATCTCGTTCAACTACGTGGAAGGCGAGTCGCTGATCATGGGCGTGAAGGGCATTGCCGTGTCCTCGGGCTCGGCCTGCACCTCGGCCAGCCTGGAGCCGAGCTATGTCTTGCGCGCCCTGGGCCGCAGCGACGAGCTGGCGCATTCCTCGCTGCGCATGACCATCGGCCGCTTCACGACCGAAGAAGAAATCGACTACGCAGTGACGATACTGAAAGACCGCGTGGCCAAGCTGCGCGAGCTCTCGCCGCTGTGGGACATGTACAAGGACGGCATCGATCTGAGCACCATCCAGTGGGCAGCACACTGATCGAACGAACGAATTAGGAGAACACCATGGCATACAGCGAAAAAGTCATCGACCATTACGAAAACCCCCGCAATGTCGGCGCCTTCGAAAAGGGCGACGAGACCGTGGGCACGGGCATGGTCGGCGCACCGGCCTGCGGCGACGTGATGAAGCTGCAGATCAAGGTCAACCCGGCCACGGGCCTGATCGAGGACGCCAAGTTCAAGACCTATGGCTGCGGTTCGGCCATCGCCTCCAGTTCGCTGGTGACCGAATGGGTCAAGGGCAAGAGTCTGGACCAGGCGCTCTCGATCAAGAACACGCAGATCGCCGAAGAGCTGGCGCTGCCGCCGGTCAAGATCCATTGCTCCATCCTGGCCGAAGACGCGATCAAGGCCGCGGTGGACGACTACCGCGCCAAGCACTCGCAATAAGGGCTGAGCCGATGTCCGTCACTCTGACCGAAGCAGCTGCACGCCATGTCACCCGCTACATCGCAAAGCGCGGTCGCGGTGTCGGTGTACGCCTCGGCGTCAAGACCACCGGCTGCTCGGGTCTGGCCTACAAGCTTGAGTACGCCGACGAGTTCGCGCCCGAGGATGTGATCTTCGAGGGCCATGGCGTGAAGATCCTGATCGACCCGAAAAGCCTGCCATACCTGGACGGCACCGAACTCGACTTCGTGCGCGAAGGCCTCAACGAGGGTTTCAAGTTCCGCAATCCGCGTGAGAAGGACCGCTGCGGCTGCGGCGAGTCCTTCCGCGTGTAAAGTCCGGGCGGCATCCACAGTGGCGCGGCTTGAAAGGCCGCGCTTTTTGCTTTCTCCACCGACCATGCGCCTCGACGACGACGACTTCAGCCTCTTCGGCCTGCCCCAGCGCTTTGCGCAGGATGCGGCCGATATCGAGGCGCGCTGGAAGGCACTCGCCGCCAAGGTCCATCCGGACAAGTTCGCCGCCGAAGGCGGATCGGCCCAGCGCCAGGCCATGCAATGGGCCCTGCGCGTGAACGAGGCGCACCAGCGCCTGCGCGATCCGCAAAAGCGCGCAGGCTACCTTTGCGAACTGCGTGGCGCGGCCTTGCAGGCCAACGAGAACACAAGCATGCCGGCCGCCTTCCTGATGGAACAGATGGAATGGCGCGAGGCGCTTGATGAGGCGAGCGGCGCGGCCGCCATTGAAGCGCTGGACGAACAAGTGCTGGCCCGTGAGCGCGGCCTGCTGGCCGAAGCCGGCGAGTTGCTCGACGAGAAGAATGATCCGGCCGAAGCGGCCAAGCGGGTGAGGGCGCTGATGTTCGTGGCGCGCTTCCGCGCCGACATCGATAAGCGCCTGGACGCCCTGGGACACTAAGACATGGCTTTGCTGCAGATTTCCGAACCCGGCCAATCGCCCAATCCGCATGAGCGTCGCATCGCGGTCGGCATCGACCTGGGCACCACGCACTCGCTGGTCGCTTCGGTGCGCAGTGGCGTGGCCGAATGCCTGCCCGACGAACAGGGGCGTGTGATCCTGCCCTCAGCGGTTCGCTACCTGGATGAGGGTAGACGCCAGATTGGCGCCGAGGCCTTCGAGGCCCAGGCCGAAGACCCGGAGAACACCATCGTTTCGGTTAAGCGCTTCATGGGGCGCTCACTGGCCGACATCGCCAACCGCGAGAAGCTGCCCTACGAGTTCGAAGACACGCCGGGCATGCTGAGCCTGCACACGCGACATGGCCTGAAGTCGCCGGTGGAAGTTTCGGCCGAGATCCTGGCGACCCTGCGCTATCGCGCCGAAGACAGTTTTGCCGACGACCTGTTCGGTGCCGTGATCACGGTGCCGGCCTACTTTGACGATGCGCAGCGTCAGGCGACGAAGGATGCGGCGCAACTCGCCGGTCTCAATGTCCTGCGCCTGATCAACGAGCCTACGGCCGCGGCGATTGCCTATGGCCTGGACAATGGCAGCGAAGGGCTCTACGCGGTCTACGACCTCGGCGGCGGCACCTTCGATATTTCGCTCCTGCGCCTGACCCAGGGCGTGTTCGAGGTCGTGGCTACCGGCGGCGATGCAGCACTGGGCGGCGACGACTTTGACCGTGCGCTGGCCGACTGGGCCTTGGCCCAGTCCGGGCGCAGCGCCGAAAGCGCGCATGACAAGCGGGCCGTGCTGGTCGCTGCGCGCCTGGCCAAGGAAGCCTTGTCGGATGTCGATTCCACCGCCTTGCATTGCGTCCTCGATGGCGGCGAGCTCAATGTCATCGTCAGCCGCGCCCAGTTCGAGGCGCTGGCCGAACCTTTGATTGCCAAGACCCTGGCTTCGGTGCGCCGCGTGCTGCGCGATGCCAAGGTGAAGCCCGATGCGGTGCAGGGCACGGTGATGGTCGGCGGCTCCACGCGCATGCCTTGTGTTCGCCGTGCTGTCGGCGAGCTGTTCGGCCGCGAGGTGCTGACCAACCTGAATCCGGACGAAGTGGTGGCGCTGGGCGCGGCCATCCAGGCCAATCAGCTGGCCGGCAATGCCGCCGATGGCGAGATCCTCTTGCTGGACGTGATCCCGCTTTCGCTGGGGCTTGAAACCATGGGCGGCCTGGTCGAACGTGTGATCGAGCGCAATGCCACGATCCCCATTGCCAAGGCGCAGGACTTCACGACGTTCAAGGACGGCCAGACCGCCATGGCCATCCACGTGCTGCAAGGCGAACGCGAACTGGTGAGCGAATGCCGCTCGCTGGCACGTTTCGAGCTGCGTGGCATTCCGCCGATGGTGGCCGGTGCGGCGCGCATCCGCGTGAGCTTCCAGGTCGATGCTGATGGCTTGTTGAGCGTTTCGGCCAAGGAGCTGGGCTCGGGCGTCGAGGCTGCCGTGCAGGTCAAGCCAAGCTACGGGCTGTCGGACGATCAGATTGCGGGCATGCTGAAGGACGGTTTCGCCTCCGCTGAGTCGGACATGCAGGCCCGCGCGCTGCGCGAAGCGCGCGTGGAAGCCGAGCGCATGCTGCTCGCCACGCATTCGGCACTGAACGCTGACGGTGATTTGCTGACCGATGCTGAGCGTGCCGATATTGCAAGGCTCTTGGCAGCCATGAACGAAACCGCCAAGGGCGAAGACTCGCATGCCATCGATGCCGCCGTCGAAGCGCTGGCCAAGGGTACCGAAGCCTTTGCCGCCGCGCGCATGAACCGAGGCATCCATCAGGCCCTGGCTGGCCGCAACATCGATCAGGTTTAAAGAGTTAGGCAGAGGCCCCCATGCCCATCATCAAGATTCTTCCGCACGCCGAGTACTGCCCGGATGGCAGGTCGGTCACAGCGCCGGCTGGTACTTCGATCTGCGAAGCGCTGCTGGACAACCATATCGACATCGAACACGCCTGCGACCAGGTCTGCGCCTGCACCACCTGCCATGTCATCGTGCGCGAGGGCTTTGCCTCGCTGTCCGAGATGGAAGAGGGCGAGGAAGACATGCTGGACCGTGCCTGGGGCCTGGAGGCCAACTCGCGCCTGAGCTGCCAGGCCATCCTGGGCCAGAAGGACGTGACGGTCGAGATTCCGAAGTATTCGATCAATCACGCCAAGGAAGGCTGAAGCCATGCGCGTGCTGGGTTTCGAGTCGAGTTGCGATGAGACCGGCGTGGCCCTGGTCGAGTTCACCGAGCAGGGCGGCTCACCCAAGCTGCTCGCCGACGCCCTGCACAGCCAGATCTCCATGCACCAGGCTTATGGCGGCGTGGTGCCCGAGCTGGCCTCGCGCGACCATATTCGCCGCGTGATTCCCTTGACCCGCGAGGTCCTGGCGCGTGCCCAGGCCTCGCTGGCCGATGTTGACGTCATTGCGTACACGCAAGGCCCGGGACTTGCCGGTGCCTTGCTGGTCGGCGCGGGCGTGGCTGTATCGCTTGCCGCGGCGCTGGGCAAGCCGACGATGGCGGTTCATCACCTTGAAGGCCACCTGCTTTCGCCCTTCCTGTCCAGCGATCCACCGGAGTTTCCCTTCGTGGCCCTGCTGGTTTCTGGCGGCCACACGCAGCTGATGCGCGTCGATGAAGTCGGCAGCTACGAGCTGCTGGGTGAAACGATTGACGATGCGGCAGGCGAAGCGTTCGACAAGAGCGCGAAGCTCCTGGGCCTTCCCTATCCAGGCGGCCCGCATCTGGCCAAGTTGGCCGAAACCGGCAATCCGGAAGCCTTTGCCTTGCCTCGGCCGCTGATGCACAGCGGCAAGCCTGACTTCAGCTTCGCCGGCTTGAAGACAGCAGTGTTGACGCAAGTGAAGAAACTGGGCGATGCGCCGACCGAGCAGCAGCGGGCTGATCTGGCGGCGTCGACGCAGGCGGCCATCGTCGAGGTGCTTTTGAAAAAGTCTCTGCTGGCCTTGAAGGAATCAGGGCTGAAGCGCCTGGTCGTGGCTGGTGGCGTGGGCGCCAACAGGATGCTGCGCGAACAGTTGAACGCGGCCTGTGCCAAGCGCGGCATCCGCGTTCACTACCCCGAGCTGAGCCTGTGCACCGACAACGGCGCCATGATCGCCATGGCGGCTGCGCTGCGCCTGCAACGCGGCATCGGTGCAACGGCGCCCAGCGGCGGCGGATTCGAGGTCCGGCCGCGCTGGGCCTTGGGCGAAGTCAGCTGACGCTCAGCTCGCCGGCACCGGCCGGCACGCGCTTGGCCAGGGAGAGGGTCAGCACACCGTTCTCCAGCTTGGCGCTGGAGCCGGCCTGGTCGAGTTCCTGGGGCAGGGCAATGCTGCGCGAGAAGCGGGTCACCGAACGCTCACGATGCAGGACGCGCTCGCCATCGGGCAGGGCGACCGGCAGGGCCTGTTCGGCATCGACGCTGACGCGGCGGCCTTCAATGCGGATCTTCACGGCTTCCTTGGCGATGCCGGGCAGGTCCAGCTGCAGGGTGTAGCTCTGGTCACTTTCGGTCACGTCCAGCGCCGGGCTGCGCAGGGCGCGGGCATCGGGGTCGACATTGAACAGGCGTTCGATGCGTTGCGACAGGTCGGCGGAATGGCGGGTCATGGGGATCACAAACATGGTCTTCGCTCCTTGGGAGGGTGGGTTGCAAGGCACGCTGCGGCGCCCATGAATCCCAAACTTGGCCCGCCGAGAGGCCTTTCAAGGGCCTGAAGAAATACAGGTTCGAGGGACTTGGAAGCGGCGCGAGCAGCCCCAAGTCCGATCGCTTGGCCATCTTCCAGGTCACCCCTTCAGGGCAACCCCCAGACTTGGGCTACAATCCGCAGGTTTTGCTGTTTGGCCATTCGTGGCTTGGTAGTGAATCAAGGCACGGCACGGGTCGGTTTCACCTGTGACCGCAAGTTAAAACCTGGAAACCGTCTGCGAGCTAGCATTGCGCTGCCCAGCGGCTTCCGACATCTAGGAACGCACCATGGCAGTCGCCGATATCAAGAAGGCAGAAATCGTCAAGTCGAACGCTCGCAGCGCCAATGACACCGGATCCCCGGAAGTCCAAGTTGCTCTGCTGACCGCTCGCATCAACGACCTGACCCCCCATTTCAAGACCCACGCCAAGGACCACCACGGCCGTCGCGGTCTGCTGAAGATGGTCAACACGCGCAAGAGCCTGCTGTCCTACCTGAAGCGCAAGGACGCTGACCGCTACACCGCGCTGATCCAGAAGCTGGGCCTGCGCAAGTAATCTGGCGACGAAGTGAAAGAGCCTGTCTGGACTGCAAAGCCAGCACAGGCTCTTTGTCTTTCTGAACCGCAGCTGGAGACGAGCTGACGTGGCGACGATGTGTCATTCCATCGGGTTTTGAATCACGAACCCCGATGGAATGGCATCCCGCCAAACCCAGCTTCACTCCCGGTATTGAGCCCGCACCGCAAGCGGCTCGACTCAAGAGGAGATGACATGAGCATGTTCAACAAAGTCACCAAGACCTTCCAATGGGGTCCCCACACCGTCACGATGGAAACCGGCGAGATCGCCCGCCAATCGTCGGGTGCCGTGCTGGTGAACATCGACGACACCGTGGTGCTGGCCACCGTGGTTGCCAAGTCCCAGGCCAAGGCTGGCCAGGACTTCTTTCCGCTGACCGTCGACTACATCGAGAAGACCTACGCCGCCGGCAAGATCCCCGGCAGCTTCTTCAAGCGTGAAGGCCGTCCGAGCGAGCTCGAGACCCTGACCTCGCGCCTGATCGACCGCCCGATCCGCCCGCTGTTCCCGGAGGGCTTCTTCAATGAAGTCCAGGTCGTGGTGCACGTGCTGTCGCTGAACCCTGAAGTCCAGGCCGACATCGCCGCCCTGATTGCTTCCAGCGCTGCCCTGGCCGTTTCCGGCATCCCGTTCAGCGGCCCGATCGGTGCCGCTCGCGTGGGCTATGTCAATGGCGAGTACATCCTGAACCCGGGCAAGACTGCCCTGATCGACTCCAAGATGGACCTGGTCGTCGCCGGCACCGAAGCCGCTGTGCTGATGGTCGAGTCCGAAGCCGACCAGCTGAGCGAAGACGTGATGCTGGGTGGCGTGGTCTACGGTCACGAGCAAAGCAAGATCGCCATCAACGCGATCCACGAGCTGGTGCGTGACGCCGGCAAGCCGGTGTGGGACTGGAAGGCTCCTGCCAAGAACGAGCCCTTCATCGCCAAGGTCAACGGCCTGGCCGAAGAAAAGCTGCGCGCCGCTTACCAGATCCGCTCCAAGCAAGCCCGTACGGAAGCCTGCCGCGCGGTCTACTCGAGCGTCAAGGAAGCCCTGAAGGCCGAAGGCGTTGAGTTCGACGGCGTCGAAGTCGACGGCCTGCTGTTCGAGATCGAAGCCCGCATCGTCCGCGGCCAGATCCTGGCCGGCGAGCCCCGCATTGACGGTCGCGACACCCGCACCGTGCGCGCCATCGAGATCCGCAACGGCGTGCTGCCCCGCACCCATGGTTCGGCCCTGTTCACCCGTGGTGAAACCCAAGGCCTGGTCGTTGCCACGCTGGGTACCGACCGTGACGCCCAGCGCATCGACGCGCTGGCCGGCGAGTTCGAAGACCGCTTCATGATGCACTACAACATGCCTCCGTTCGCCACCGGCGAAACCGGTCGCGTGGGCAGCCCGAAGCGCCGCGAAATCGGCCACGGCCGCCTGGCCAAGCGCGCGCTCATCGCTGCGCTGCCGAGCAAGGAAGACTTCCCGTACACGATGCGCGTGGTCTCGGAAATTACAGAGTCCAATGGTTCCTCGTCGATGGCTTCGGTCTGCGGCGGCTGCCTGGCACTGATGGACGCTGGCGTGCCGATGAAGGCCCACGTGGCCGGTATCGCCATGGGCCTGATCAAGGATGCCAACCGCTTCGCCGTGCTGACCGACATCCTGGGCGACGAAGATCACCTGGGCGACATGGACTTCAAGGTGGCCGGCACGACCGCCGGCATCACGGCCCTGCAGATGGACATCAAGATCCAGGGCATCACCAAGGAAATCATGCAGGTTGCGCTGGCGCAAGCCAAGGAAGCCCGCCTGCACATCCTCGGAAAGATGGTCGAAGCCATGGGCACGGCCAACACCGAGGTGTCGCAGTTCGCTCCGCGTCTGTACACGATGAAGATCAACCCCGAGAAGATCCGTGACGTGATCGGCAAGGGCGGCGCCACCATCCGTGCGCTGACCGAAGAAACCGGCACCACGATCGACATCGGCGAAGACGGCACCATCACGATCGCCTCGACCGACGCCGACAAGGCCGAGCATGCCAAGAAGCGCATCCAGGAAATCACCGCCGAAGTCGAAATCGGCAAGGTCTACGAAGGTCCGATCACCAAGATCCTGGACTTCGGTGCCCTGGTGAACCTGCTGCCCGGCAAGGACGGCCTGCTGCACATCAGCCAGATCGCGCACCAGCGCGTCGAGAAGGTCACCGACTTCCTGAGCGAAGGCCAGATCGTCAAGGTCAAGGTCCTCGAGACGGACGAAAAGGGCCGCATCAAGCTGTCGATGAAGGCCCTGATCGAGCGCGACGCAGCGCCGGCTGCAGAAGCTCCCCAGCAATAAGCTGGCGAAGCGCCGCATCAAGGCAGGACAGCGAGCAAACATGCGCGCCATCGCCATCAGCCGCCCCGGCGGCCCTGAGGTGCTGCAAGTGATCGAGCGCCCGCTGCCGCAAGCCGGAGCGGGCGAATGCCTGATCGCGGTTGAGGCGTATGGCGTCAACCGCCCCGACGTGCTGCAACGCAAGGGCGCCTACCCGCCGCCGCCTGGCGCCAGCGATCTGCCTGGCCTGGAAGTGGCGGGGCGCATCGTCGCTGGTGATGCGGGCGAGCTGGCGGTGGCCGGCTTCAAGCTGGGCGACGCGGTGTGTGCGCTGGTGTCGGGCGGCGGCTATGCCGAAGCTTGCGTAGCGCCGCTGGCTCAGTGCCTGCCGGTGCCCGAAGGCTGGAGCATGGCCGAGGCCGCGAGCCTGCCGGAAACCTTGTTCACCGTCTGGTCGAACTTGTTCGGCCGGGCGGGGTTGAAGGGTGGCGAGACGCTGCTGGTGCACGGTGGCAGCAGCGGCATTGGCGTGACAGCCATTCAGCTGGCAAAAGCCTTTGGAGCGCGCGTGCTGGTGACTGTGGGCAATGACTACAAGGCCGCTGCCTGCCTGAAGCTGGGTGCCGATGTGGCGATCAACTACCGCGAGCAGGACTTCGTCGCGGAAGCCAAGGCCGCCACGGGTGGCCGCGGTGTCGATGTGATCCTGGACATGGTGGCGGGCTCCTATGTGGAGCGCGGTGTGCAATGCCTCGCTGACGATGGCCGCATGGTCATCATCGCGGTGCAGGGTGGTGTGGATGCGAAGTTCGATGCGGGTCAGGTCTTGCGTCGTCGGCTGACGATCAGTGGCTCGACGTTGCGCCCGCGCTCGCTGGCCTTCAAGGCTGGCGTGGCGAAGGAGCTGCGCGAGAAGGTCTGGCCCTTGTTGGTCAGCCGTGCAATCGCTCCGGTCATCTATCGTGAGCTGCCCGCGTCTGAAGCCGCTTCAGCGCATGCGCTGATGGAGTCGGGCGAGCATGTCGGCAAGATCGTGCTGGCCTGGTGAGGATTGAGATATGAGCCAAAGAAGAAAACTCGTCGTCGGCAACTGGAAGATGCATGGCAGCCGCGCTGCCAATGCCGTGTTGCTGGCGGGTCTGAAAGAGGCGGGTCCGTGGAATGCCGATGTGGCGGTCTGCGTGCCTTTCCCCTACATCAGCGAAACCGCGCTGGCATTGACTGGTGTGAGCATCGGCTTCGGCGCGCAGGATTGCTCAGCGCACGAGCAGGGTGCCTTCACCGGCGAGGTGTCGTCAGCCATGCTCCATGACATCGGCTGCCGCTACGTGATCGTCGGTCACTCCGAGCGTCGTGCCTTCCATCGCGAAAGCGACCAGTTGGTGGCTGACAAGGCCAAGGCTGCGCTGGCGCATGGCGTCACGCCCATCGTCTGCGTCGGCGAAACGCTGGCGGAGCGCGAGGCGGGTCAAACCGAGGCCGTGGTCAAGCGCCAGCTGGCTGCGGTGATCCACACGCTGACGCACTGCATCGGCGAAATCGTGGTGGCCTATGAGCCGGTCTGGGCCATCGGCACGGGGCTCACTGCCACGCCCGAGCAAGCTCAAGCGGTGCACCATGTGCTGCGCGCCCAGTTGCATGCCGCCACGCAGAAGGCGGATGCCATGCGCATCCTCTACGGCGGCAGCGTCAAGCCGGACAACGCGGCCCAGCTCTTCGCGCAGGCTGACATCGATGGCGGCCTGATTGGTGGCGCTGCCTTGAAGGCGGCCGACTTTGCAGCGATCTGCCGCGCTGCGCAAACCTGAATGCGAGAGCGCGGCTTTTTGCTGTGCTCGCAATGAATACGAGAAACCTGGAGAGTTTGAAATGCAAGTGATGATGAATATCGTGTTGCTGGTGCAACTGCTGAGCGCGCTGGTGATGATCGGCCTGGTGCTGGTTCAGCATGGCAAGGGTGCCGACATGGGGGCCTCCTTCGGCAGCGGCGCATCGGGCAGCCTCTTCGGTGCTACGGGCAGCGCCAACTTCCTGTCGCGCACCACGGCCGTCTGCGCCACGGTCTTCTTCGTCTGCACGCTGGCCCTGGCCTACATGGCCAACCACCGCGCAAGCGCACCGGCCACGGACTCCGCACAAACCGTGCTGGACCGTGCCGCGCCGGGTGCCGATGCAGCTTCCGCGGCCGCGCTGCCGACGGCTGTGCCGAATGCCCTGCCTGCCGCCTCGGCTGCCTCGAACTGAAGCCACAGTGAGGGACCCGCAAGCGCTGTGACGCCTCTCGCACAGTGCTTGCAATTCTCTTGATCTCACACAGGCGAAAGAGGGCTCGACTCCTCTGGAGCCTCAATATTTCGGTATAGAATGCGAGGCTGTTCGGTAAGCAATCCTCACGCAAGTCGAACAGCAAGGTAATTCAGTAAGTCAGTCGATACGACACGCCGTCGTGGTGAAATTGGTAGACACGCTATCTTGAGGGGGTAGTGGCGAAAGCTGTGCGAGTTCGAGTCTCGCCGACGGCACCAGATTATTCGGTCGGAGCAAGGGCTGGAGCCTTTATGCTACGGCCGTGCGCCCTGTCGCAGCGTGAATGCGTTGCAGGGGACAAGGCGGGCGCGGTCCGTGAGCGATATTGAAGAATACCGCTGGCGGCGCGCCCGTTGCTTTTGCTGATCTGCGGCCCGGAGGTCGTGAGTCAGTTCAACCGAGAGCAATTGCTGTGAGCCTGGATCAGTACCTACCCGTCATCCTCTTCATCTTGGTCGGCGCAGCGGTGGGGATCATCCCCCAGGTCCTGGGCTACATCATGGGCCCGAATCGGCCGGATCAGGCCAAAAACTCCCCTTACGAATGCGGCTTCGAGGCCTTTGACGACGCGCGAATGAAGTTCGACGTGCGCTACTACCTCGTGGCCATTCTGTTCATCCTGTTTGACCTCGAAATCGCCTTCCTGTTTCCCTGGGCCGTGTCCCTGCGTGAAATCGGCGCGACAGGTTTCTGGGCGATGATGATTTTCCTGGGCATCCTCGTCGTGGGCTTTGCCTACGAGTGGAAAAAAGGCGCTCTGGACTGGGAATGATGATGCCCCTCGCCCAATGGGTACATTGGTCGATCCCCCGGAGGGATGCCAGCCTGGCGGCTGGCCACGGGGCCGGCTTGGGAGCGGCCCGGCGCTCGGCCCAAAAGGGCTGCGAACGTTTGAAAGCTTGCTATGGGTATTGAAGGCGTTTTGAAAGAAGGCTTTGTCACCACCTCGGTCGACAAGCTGATCAACTGGTCCAAGACCGGTTCCCTGTGGCCGATGACATTCGGCCTCGCTTGCTGTGCGGTCGAGATGATGCACGCCGGTGCGGCACGCTACGACATCGACCGCTTCGGCATGTTGTTCCGCCCCAGCCCGCGTCAGTCTGACCTGATGATCGTGGCCGGCACGCTGTGCAACAAGATGGCGCCGGCCCTGCGCAAGGTCTACGACCAGATGGCCGAGCCGCGCTGGGTGCTATCGATGGGCTCCTGCGCCAATGGCGGTGGCTACTACCACTACAGCTATTCCGTCGTGCGCGGCTGCGACCGCATCGTGCCGGTGGACGTCTATGTACCGGGCTGTCCGCCCACGGCCGAGGCGCTGCTCTATGGCATCCTGCAGCTGCAGGCCAAGATCCGTCGCGAAAACACGATTGCCCGCGCATGAGCACGAAACTCGACACCCTGCAGGCGGCGCTGCAAGCCGCACTCGGCGAGCGAATCGTCGATTTGAAGAGTGCCCTTGGCGAGCTGACGCTGCGCGTAGCGCCCAAGGACTACTTCGAGGTGGCCACCATCCTGCGTGATCACCCGGAACTGAAATTCGAGCAACTGATCGACCTTTGCGGCCTCGACTACTCCGAGTACGGCAATGGTGGCTACGAAGGCCCGCGCTTCGCCGTCTCCACGCACCTGCTGTCGGTCAGCAAGAACTGGCGCCTGCGCCTGAAGGTTTTCGCTGCTGACGACGACTTTCCCTGCGTTGCCGCCGTCACTCCAATCTGGACGGCTGCCAACTGGTTCGAGCGCGAGGCCTTTGACCTCTACGGCATCATCTTCGAAGGCCATGAAGACCTGCGCCGCATCCTGACCGACTACGGCTTCATCGGCCACCCGATGCGCAAGGACTTCCCGACCTCGGGTCATGTCGAGATGCGCTACGACGCCGAGCAGAAGCGCGTGATCTACCAGCCGGTCACGATTGAGCCGCGTGAAATCACGCCGCGCGTGATCCGCGAAGACAACTACGGCGGGCTGTAAATGTTTGACCCCCACGCTCAACTTCGTTCGCTGCCCCTCGAGGGGGCGCAGGCCTCCCTCGGGGCGGCCCAGCGGGAGTCCTGATTCATGGCCGACATCAAAAACTACACCCTGAACTTCGGCCCGCAGCATCCTGCTGCGCACGGTGTTCTCCGCCTCGTCCTCGAACTCGATGGCGAAGTGATCCAAAGAGCCGACCCGCACATCGGCCTCCTGCACCGCGCCACCGAGAAGCTGGCCGAGAGCAAGACCTATATCCAGTCGCTGCCCTACATGGACCGCCTCGACTACGTGTCGATGATGGCCAACGAGCATGCCTACTGCCTGGCCATCGAGAAGATGCTGGGCCTGGAAGTGCCGATCCGCGCGCAATACATCCGCGTGATGTATGCCGAGATCACGCGTCTGCTGAACCACCTGCTGTGGCTGGGCTGCCATGGCCTGGATTGCGGCGCGATGAACATCCTCATCTACTGCTTCCGCGAGCGTGAGGATCTGTTTGACATGTATGAGGCGGTGTCGGGCGCGCGCATGCACGCGGCCTATTTCCGTCCGGGCGGCGTCTATCGCGACCTGCCGGACGTGATGCCGCAGTACCAGGTCTCCAAGATCAAGAACGCCAAGACGATCGCCCAGCTGAACGAGAACCGCCAGGGCTCGCTGCTGGATTTCATTGACGACTTCTGCAAGCGCTTCCCGAAGAACGTCGACGACTACGAAACATTGCTGACCGACAACCGGATCTGGAAGCAGCGCACCGTGGGCATTGGCGTGGTCACGCCCGAGCGCGCGCTGAATCTTGGCCTCACCGGCGCCATGCTGCGCGGCTCCGGCATCGCCTGGGACCTGCGCAAGACCCAGCCCTACGATGTCTACGACAAGATGGACTTCGACGTGCCGGTCGGCGTGGAAGGCGATACGTACGACCGTTATGTCGTGCGTGTCGAGGAAATGCGCCAGTCCAACCGCATCATCCAGCAATGCGTTGAATGGCTGCGCAAGAACCCCGGCCCGGTCATCACCGACAACCACAAGGTGGCTCCGCCTTCGCGCGTCGACATGAAGTCGAACATGGAAGAGCTGATCCACCACTTCAAGCTCTTCACCGAAGGCTTCCGCGTGCCGGAAGGCGAGGCCTATGCTGCCGTGGAGCACCCGAAGGGCGAGTTCGGCATCTACATCGTCAGCGATGGTGCCAACAAGCCTTACCGCCTGAAGATCCGTGCACCAGGCTTCTCGCATCTGGCGGCGCTCGACGAAATGTCGCGCGGCCACATGATTGCCGATGCCGTGGCCGTGATCGGCACGATGGACATCGTGTTCGGTGAGATCGATCGATGAGTACTGCGATGAGCACTGCTGAATACACCCTGACCGAGGCTACCGCCGCGCGTTTTGCGCGTGAGGTTGCCAAGTACCCGGCCGACCAGAAACAGTCGGCCGTTATGGCCTGCCTGGCCATCGTGCAGCAGGAAGAAGGCTTCGTTTCGCGCGCGAGCGAAGACGCGATTGCCGCCTATCTGGGCATGCCGGCCATCGCCGTGTACGAGGTCACGACCTTCTACAACATGTACAACCAGCAGAAGGTCGGCAAGTTCAAGCTGAATGTCTGCGCCAACCTGCCGTGCCAACTGCGCGATGGTCAAAACGCACTCGACCATCTCTGCCACAAGCTCGGCATCGAGCAGGGCGGCACGACGGCTGACGGCATGTTCACCGTGCAGAAGAGCGAATGCCTGGGTGCCTGCGCCGATGCGCCGGTGATGCTGGTCAACGACCGCCAGATGTGCAGCTTCATGAGCACCTCGCGCCTGGACGAGCTGGTCGACACGCTGCGTGCCCACGCGGCCAAGAACTGAGGGTCGAACTAGCATGCTGGATCTCTCCAAGTTTCAAGCGACAGGCATCGAGACCTGTTTCCACGACCGCCACATCGGCCCGCAGATCTATGCCGGCCTCGATGGCAAGAACTGGAGCCTGAAGGACTACGAAGCGCGTGGCGGTTACGCGGCGCTGCGCAAGATCCTCGGCAAGGACGGCGCTCCGGTCGCTGAAGGCCAGGCGCCCGGCATGACGTCGGACCAGGTGATCGCCGAGGTCAAGGCCTCGGGCCTGCGCGGCCGTGGCGGTGCCGGTTTCCCCACGGGCCTGAAGTGGAGCTTCATGCCCCGCCAGTTCCCGGGCGCGAAGTACCTGGTCTGCAACTCGGACGAAGGCGAGCCGGGCACCTGTAAGGATCGCGACATCCTGATGTTCAACCCGCACATCGTCATCGAAGGCATGGCCATCGCCGCCTACGCGATGGGCATCAAGACGGGCTACAACTACATCCACGGCGAGATCTTCGAGGTCTACGAGCGCTTTGAAGCGGCCCTGGAAGAGGCGCGCGCCGCCGGCCTGCTGGGCGACAACATCCTGGGTTCGGACTTCAGCTTCCAGCTGCATGCCTTCCACGGTTTCGGCGCCTACATCTGCGGCGAAGAAACCGCTTTGCTTGAGTCGCTCGAAGGCAAGAAGGGCCAGCCGCGTTTCAAGCCGCCGTTCCCGGCCAGCTACGGCCTGTACGGCAAACCGACCACGATCAACAACACCGAGACCTTCGCGGCGGTGCCCTGGATCATCCGCAACGGCGGCCAGCCCTATCTGGAGATCGGCAAGCCCAACAACGGTGGCACCAAGATCTTCTCGATCTCGGGCGACGTCGAGCGTCCTGGCAACTACGAGATTCCATTGGGCACGCCGTTCAGCAAGCTGCTGGAGCTGGCCGGTGGTGTGCGCAAGGGCCGCACGCTGAAGGCTGTGATTCCTGGCGGATCGTCGGCCCCGGTGCTGACGGCCGAAGTGATGATGCAGTGCACGATGGACTATGACTCCATCGCCAAGGCCGGCTCCATGCTGGGTTCGGGCGCCGTCATCGTGATGGACGACTCACGCTGCATGGTGAACAGCCTCCTGCGCCTATCCTACTTCTATGCCCACGAGAGCTGCGGCCAATGCACGCCTTGCCGCGAAGGCACGGGTTGGATGCACCGCGTGATCGAGCGCATCGCCAACGGCCAAGGCCGCAAGGACGACCTCGATCTGCTGAACTCCGTGGCCGACAACATCCAGGGCCGCACCATCTGCGCGCTGGGCGATGCCGCCGCAATGCCGGTGCGCGCCATGATCAAGAACTTCAAGAGCGAGTTCGTGCAGATGATCGAACAGGCGCAAAAAACCGCGCAACCCGCGAAGGCGGCTTGAGCCGAGCCAGGACAGAACATGGTTGAAATCGAACTCGACGGCAAGAAGATTGAGGTGCTCGAAGGCAGCATGGTGATGCATGCGGCCGAGAAGGCCGGCACCTACATTCCGCACTTCTGCTATCACAAGAAGCTCTCCATCGCCGCCAACTGCCGCATGTGCCTGGTGGACGTGGAGAAGGCACCAAAGCCCATGCCCGCCTGCGCCACGCCGGTGACGCAAGGCATGATCGTGCGCACCAAGAGCGAGAAGGCGCTGAAGGCCCAGCAGGGCGTGATGGAATTCCTGCTGATCAACCATCCGCTGGATTGCCCGATCTGCGACCAGGGCGGCGAGTGCCAGCTGCAGGATCTGGCCGTGGGCTACGGCTCGGGCAAGTCGCGCTACTCGGAAGAGAAGCGCGTGGTGTTCCACAAGAACATCGGCCCGCTGGTCTCGATGGAAGAGATGAGCCGTTGCATCCATTGCACGCGCTGCGTCCGCTTCGGCCAGGAAATTGCCGGCCAGATGGAACTTGGCATGGCCCACCGCGGCGAGCACAGCGAGATCCAGACCTTCGTCGGCCGCACGGTCGATTCTGAGCTGTCGGGCAACATGATCGACATCTGCCCGGTCGGTGCGCTCACCAGCAAGCCTTTCCGCTACAGCGCCCGCACCTGGGAGCTGTCGCGCCGCAAGAGCGTTTCGCCGCATGATTCCACTGGTGCCAACCTGATCGTCCAGGTCAAGGGCCAGCAGGTGATGCGCGTCGTGCCGCTGGAGAACGAAGACGTCAACGAATGCTGGATCGCCGACCGCGACCGCTTCTCGTACGAAGCGCTGAACAGCGATGCGCGCCTGACCGCCCCGATGATCAAGCAGGGCGGCGCCTGGAAGAGCGTTGACTGGACCACGGCGCTGGAGTACGTGGCCAACGGCTTGAAGAGCATCAAGAATGATCATGGCGCCGCTTCCATCGGCGCGCTGGGCTCGGCCCACAGCACGGTGGAAGAGCTGCACCTGCTGTCGCAGCTGACTCGCGCCCTGGGCAGCCAGAACGTCGACTACCGCCTGCGCCATACTGATTTCAGCAATGCGGCTGAGGCCGGCAAGGCAGGGCCTCAGGCATTTTGGCTGGGCCTGCCCATCGCCGAGCTGAGCACGCTGGACCGCGCACTGGTGATCGGCTCCTTCCTGCGCAAGGACCATCCGCTGTTTGCGCAGCGCCTGCGCCAGGCGGCCCGCCGTGGTGCCAAGGTGATGAGCATCTCCGGCTCGGTTGAAGATTGGCTGATGAATGTGGCCGAGCGGGTTGTCGCCGCACCGAGTGCCTGGCTGGCTGAGCTGGCTGGCGTGGCCGCTGCTGTGGCCGAGTTGGCTGGCGTCGCAGCCCCGGTGGCCGCGCAATCGTCGGAAGCCGCCAAGCGCATCGCTGCTGCCCTGTGGAGCGGCCAGCGCAAGGCGCTGCTGCTCGGCAATGCCGCCGCGCAACATCCGCAAGCGGCGCAATTGCTGTCGCTGGCCAACTGGATTGCCGACAAGACTGGCGCCCGCGTCGGCTACCTGACCGCTGCAGCCAATACCGTTGGGGCACAGCTGGTGGGCGCAACGCCCGTGGCGGGTGGCCTGAACGCTGGCCAGATGCTCAGCGGCACTTCGGCCCTCAAGGCGCTGCTGCTCCTGAATACCGACCCAGTGCTCGATTCGGCCAATGCCGCAGCTGCTGCCAAGGCGCTGCAGGTGGCCGAGATGGTCGTCGTAATGAGCCCGTTCAAGACAGGCCTCGACTACGCAGATGTGCTGCTGCCTATCGCGCCGTTCACCGAAACCTCGGGCTCCTTCGTCAATGCCGAAGGTCGCCTGCAGAGCTTCGTCGGCGTCGTCAAGCCGCTGGCCGAAACCCGTCCGGGCTGGAAGGTGCTGCGCGTGCTGGCCAATGTGCTGGGCCTGAGCGGCTTCGAGCAGGAGAGCTCCGAGCAGGTTCGCAATGAAGCGCTGGGTGTCGATGCAGACCTGAGTGCTCGCCTGAGCAACGCCGGCGATGCCGCCGTGATGCTGACGACAGGTGAGGGCGGCGATGTTTCCAAGCTCGAACGCCTGGCCGACGTGCCGATCTACGCCACCGATTCGCTGGTCCGCAATGCCCCCTCGCTGCAACTGACCAACGACGCCCGCAATGCGCCGTTCGCCAGCTTGTCCAGCGCTCTGTGGCAGCAGCTGGGCCTGACGGCGGAAGCGAACAAGATCCTGGTCAGCCAGGAAGGTGCCGGCTCGGCCCAGTTGAGCGCCAAGCTCGACGCCGCGCTGCCCGCCAACGTGGTGCGCGTGCCGGCCGGTCTGGCCGAGACACAGGCGCTGGGTGCCCTGTTTGGCACACTGACCGTGGCCAAGGTGTGAGGCAGGAACAAGCATGATCGACACCCTCTTCCAAACCGGCGCCTCCCTGCTGGGCGCTCTGTGGCCGGTGGTCTGGAGCCTGCTCAAGATCGTTGCGGTCGTGGCGCCGCTGATGGTCTGCGTGGCTTATCTGACGCTGTGGGAGCGCAAGGCCATCGGCTGGTCGCAGATCCGCCCGGGCCCGAACCGCGTGGGTCCTTATGGCCTGCTGACCCCGATTGCCGATGCCGTGAAGCTGATCTTCAAGGAGATCATCCTACCGGCCAAGGCCAACCGCGGCCTGTTCTTCCTCGGCCCGATCATGACCATCATGCCGGCGCTGGCCGCCTGGGCGGTCGTGCCCTTCGGACCGGAAGCGGCGGTTGCCAACGTGAACGCGGGCCTGCTGTTCCTGATGGCCATCACCTCGCTCGAGGTGTACGGCGTGATCATTGCCGGCTGGGCCTCGAACTCCAAGTACGCCTTCCTCGGCGCGCTGCGTGCCTCGGCACAGATGGTCTCGTACGAAATCGCCATGGGCTTTGCCCTTGTGATCGTGCTGATGACCAGCGGCAGCATGAACATGACCGACATCGTCGTCTCGCAAGAGACCGGCCGATTTGCCTCAATGGGCGTCAACTTCCTGTCGTGGAACTGGCTGCCGCTGCTGCCTATCTTCGTCGTCTACTTCATCTCGGGCCTGGCTGAAACCAACCGCCATCCGTTCGACGTGGTGGAAGGCGAGTCGGAAATCGTGGCCGGCCACATGATCGAGTACTCGGGCATGTCGTTCGCGATGTTTTTCCTGGCCGAGTACGCCAACATGATTCTGGTGTCGTGCCTCGCGGTCGTGCTGTTCCTGGGCGGCTGGTCGGCACCGATCTCGTTCAGCCTGCTGGGCATGGATACGCCCGAGTTCATCAAGAACTCGATGGCTTTCTGGAACTGGTGCTGGTTGTTCGGCAAGACCTTCTTCGTGGTCACCTGCTTCCTGTGGGTCCGCGCCACCTTCCCGCGCTTCCGCTATGACCAGATCATGCGTCTGGGCTGGAAGATCTTCATTCCCGTGACGCTGGTCTGGTTGGTCGTGGTCGGCCTGTGGATTCAGTCTCCCTTCAATATCTGGAAGTGACGTAATGACTGCCCCCACGTTCACTTTGTTCTCTGCCCCCCGAGGGGGCTCCTGCCTCCTTGAGGCGGCTCTGCGGAGGCAGGCATGAGTTCAGTCGCCCATTTCTTCAAGAGCTTTTTGCTCACCGAGCTGTTCAAGGGCATGGCCCTGACCGGCCGCCATTTCCTGTCGCGCAACATCACGGTGCAGTTCCCGGAAGAGAAGACGCCGCTGTCGCCGCGTTTCCGTGGCCTGCATGCGTTGCGCCGCTATGAGAACGGTGAAGAGCGTTGCATCGCCTGCAAGCTCTGTGAGGCGGTGTGCCCGGCCATGGCCATCACCATCGAGTCCGATGTGCGTGACGACGGCTCGCGCCGCACCACGCGCTACGACATCGACCTGACCAAGTGCATCTTCTGCGGCTTCTGCGAAGAAAGCTGCCCGGTGGACTCCATCGTGGAAACCTCGATCTTTGAATACCACGGCGAAAAGCGTGGCGACCTCTACTTCACGAAGGAGATGTTGCTTGCCGTGGGTGATCGCTATGAACCGCAGATCGCAGCCCAAAAGGAGGCCGACGCCAAGTACCGCTGAGTCGGCTGACCTGGTTCAAGCCAGGACTGCTGCTTAGGACTTGCCGAGCTAGCTATGGATATCACCACCGCCCTGTTCTATGTCTTCTCAGCCGTGCTGCTGGGGGCTTCCGTCCGTGTGATCACGGCCAAGTCCACCGTGCATTCGGCGCTGTTCCTGATACTCGCCTTCTTCAGCGCCTCCTGCGTCTGGATGCTCCTGAAGGCCGAGTTCCTGGCCATCACGCTGGTGCTGGTCTACATCGGCGCCGTGATGGTGCTCTTCCTCTTCGTCGTGATGATGCTGGACATCACCAGCGACCGGGTGAGGGACGGCTTCTGGAAGCACCTGCCGATGGCCGCCTTGGTGGGTGTGCTGATCGCGCTGGAAATGGCCGCCATCCTGATGCCGGGCTTCCGACTGAAGGAAGCGCCAGAACTGAGCGCTGCCGCGGCCAAACTCGGCAATACCAAGCTGCTGGGCATCGAGGTCTACACGCATTACCTGTATCCGCTGCAGATCGCTGCCGTGCTGCTGCTGGTGGCCATCATTGCCGCCATTGCCTTGACGCTGCGCCGCCGCAAGGACTCGCGTTCGCAAGACCCTTCGGAGCAGGTCAAGGTCAAGAAGGCCGACCGTCTGCGCATCATCAAGATGGCGCCGACTGTCGAGGCGCCTGCGGCGCCCGCAGCCGACAACAACACGGGAGCTGCATGATGCTGGGCGCATTGACCCTGGGACATTTCCTGACGCTGGGCGCGATCCTGTTCGCGCTGTCGGTGATCGGCATCTTCCTGAACCGCAAGAACCTGATTGTGCTGCTGATGGCCATCGAGCTGATGCTGCTGGCGGTCAACCTGAACTTCGTCGCCTTCTCCCACTACCTGGGTGACATGGCGGGCCAGGTGTTTGTGTTCTTCATCCTGACCGTGGCGGCGGCCGAGTCGGCCATTGGCCTCGCGATCCTGGTCGTGCTGTTCCGCAACCGCGCCAGCATCAACGTCGAAGAACTCGACGCGCTGAAGGGCTAAAGGGAAGACGCATCAAGATGTCCGCAACACTTTCGCAAAACATGCTGCTCGCGGTGCCGATGGCGCCGCTGGTCGGTGCCATCGCCGCCGGTTTCTTCGGCAAGCAGATCGGCCGCCGCGGTGCCCACAGCATCACCATCCTCGGCGTGCTGATCGCCTTCATCATCTCGGCGATGACGCTGAAGTCGGTCGCCGTGGACGGCGCCCGTTTCAACGAAACCATCTATGAATGGATGGTGCTTGGCGGCCTCAAGATGGAGGTTGGATTCCTGGTCGACGGCCTGACGGCGATGATGATGTGCGTGGTGACCTTCGTGTCGCTGATGGTGCACATCTACACCATCGGCTACATGGAAGAAGACCCGGGCTACCAGCGCTTCTTCAGCTACATCTCGCTGTTCACCTTCTCGATGTTGATGCTCGTGATGAGCAACAACATGCTGCAGCTGTTCTTCGGCTGGGAAGCAGTGGGCCTGGTGTCGTACCTCTTGATCGGCTTCTGGTACACCAAGCCGACGGCGATCTTCGCCAACATGAAGGCCTTCCTGGTCAACCGCGTGGGCGACTTCGGCTTCATCCTCGGTATCGGCCTGCTGGTGGCCTATGGCGGTTCATTGAACTACGCCGAACTGTTCGGCAAGTCGGCCGAGCTGGCACAGGTCAAGTTCAATGCGCCGCTGTGGGGTTCGGACTGGATGATGCTGAGCGTGGCCTGCATCTGCCTGTTCATCGGTGCGATGGGCAAGTCGGCGCAGTTCCCGCTGCATGTCTGGCTGCCTGATTCCATGGAAGGCCCGACCCCGATCTCGGCGCTGATCCACGCGGCCACGATGGTGACTGCCGGCATCTTCATGGTGGCTCGCATGAGCCCGCTGTTCGAGCTGTCGGACACGGCGCTGAACTTCGTGCTGGTGATCGGCGCGATCACGGCGCTGTTCATGGGCTTCCTGGGCATCATCCAGAACGACATCAAGCGCGTCGTCGCGTACTCGACGCTCTCGCAGCTGGGCTACATGACCGTGGCGCTGGGTGCCTCGGCCTACTCGGTTGCCGTGTTCCACCTGATGACGCACGCCTTCTTCAAGGCTTTGCTGTTCCTCGGTGCCGGCTCGGTGATCATCGGCATGCACCATGACCAGGACATCCGCAACATGGGCGGCCTGCGCAAGTACATGCCCATCACCTGGATCACCTCGCTCTTGGGTTCGCTGGCCTTGATCGGCACGCCGCTGTTCTCTGGCTTCTACTCCAAGGACTCGATCATCGAGGCGGTGCATGCCAGCCACTTGCCGGGCGCGCAGTTCGCCTACCTGGCGGTGATCATCGGCGTCTTCGTCACGGCCTTCTATTCCTTCCGGATGTACTTCCTGGTCTTCCATGGCAAGGAAAACTTCCACCACAAGCCATTCCCGGGCGAACATGATCATCACGACGATCATGGCGACGAGCACCATGAGCCGCATGAGTCGCCCTGGGTGGTCACCGCGCCGCTGATCCTGCTGGCTATCCCCTCTGTCGTGATCGGCTTCCTGGCGATCCAGCCGATGCTGTTCGGCGACTTCTTCAAGGACGCGATCTTCGTGAACCACGAGGTCCACCACGCGATGAGCGAGCTGGCCCACGAGTTCCATGGCGCCGTGGCCATGGCCACGCACGGCCTGACCGCCTTGCCGTTCTGGCTGGCCCTGGCTGGCGTCGTTACCGCCTATGTGTTCTACATGGTCGCGCCGAGCATTCCGGCCACCATCGGCAAGGTCTTGCGTCCGGTCATCGTCGTGCTCGAGAACAAGTACTTCATGGACTGGATCAATGAGAACATCCTTGCCCGCGCGGCCCGCCTGCTTGGTACGGGCCTTTGGAAGGGCGGCGATGGCATGGTGATCGACGGTGTGCTGATCAATGGTTCGGCCAAGGCGGTGGGCGGCATTGCCGGCATCGTGCGCCGAGTCCAGACCGGCCACCTGTACTGGTACGCCCTGGTGATGATCCTGGGTGTGATCGGCCTGATGAGCTGGCAGCTGTGGCCCTATATGTGGCCTCAATTCAAGGCCCTGGCGGGTCTTTGATCAGAGGCGGAGAAGAAGAATGGGATTGTTGAGTCTTGCCATCTGGTTGCCCGTTGTCAGCGGCGTGCTGCTGCTGATGCTCGGTCGTGAACACCAGGCCAATGCCGCACGCTGGATGGCCTTGCTGGCCGCCATTGCGGGTCTTGCCGTCACGCTGCCGCTGATCAGCGGCTTCGACAACGGCACGGCTGCGATGCAGTTCAGCGAGAACCTGCCCTGGATCGAACGCTTCAATATCCACTACCACCTGGGTGTGGATGGCATCTCGATGTGGTTCGTGCCGCTGACGGCCTTCATCACCGTGATCGTCGTGGTCGCGGCCTGGGAGGTGATCACCGAGCGTGCGCATCAGTACCTTGGCGCCTTCCTGATCCTCTCGGGTCTGATGATCGGCGTGTTCTGCGCGCTCGACGGCATGCTGTTCTACGTGTTCTTCGAGGCCACGCTGATCCCGATGTACATCATCATCGGTGTCTGGGGCGGCCCGCGGCGCGTCTATGCGGCCTTCAAATTCTTCCTGTACACGCTGGCCGGTTCGCTGCTGATGCTGATCGCGCTGCTGTACCTCTACACCAAGTCGGGCGGCAGCTTCGACATCCTCACCTGGCACAAGCTGCCGCTGGCCATGGATGCGCAGACGCTGCTGTTCTTCGCCTTCTTTGCCGCCTTCTCGGTCAAGGTGCCGATGTGGCCGGTGCACACCTGGCTGCCAGACGCCCACGTCGAAGCGCCTACCGGTGGATCGGTGGTGCTGGCCGCCATCATGCTGAAGCTGGGTGCCTACGGCTTCCTGCGCTTCTCGATGCCCATTGCGCCCGATGCTGCGCATCACTGGTCGTGGTTCATCATCGCGCTGTCGCTGATCGCCGTGGTCTACATCGGCCTCGTGGCCCTGGTGCAGACCGACATGAAGAAGCTGGTGGCCTATTCGTCCATCGCGCACATGGGCTTCGTGACCTTGGGCTTCTTCATCTACAACGAGCTCGGCATTTCCGGCGGCATCGTGCAGATGATCTCGCACGGTTTCGTGTCCGGCGCCATGTTCTTGTGCATCGGCGTTCTGTACGACCGCGTGCATTCGCGTGAAATCGCCGACTACGGCGGTGTGGTCAACACCATGCCCAAGTTCGCGGCGTTGGCGCTGTTCTTCGCCATGGCCAACTGCGGCCTGCCGGCCACCGGCGGTTTCGTCGGCGAGTGGATGGTCATCCTGGGTACCGTGAAGTTCGACTTCTGGCTAGGTGCCATCGCGGCCACGGCCCTGGTGTTCGGCGCGGCCTACACGCTGTGGATGTACAAGCGCGTCTACTTCGGCGCGATTGGCAACGACCATGTGCGCGAACTCAAGGACGTGAACGCCCGCGAGTTCTCGATGCTGGCCGTGCTGGCCGCGGCAACGCTCTTCATGGGCGTCTATCCCAAACCCTTTACCGACGTGATGCACGCTTCAGTGACCGAGTTGCTCAAGCACGTGGCCGTCTCCAAGATCCACTGAGGCGCCCAAGGTGAACACTATGAACTGGCTCTCGGTCTATCCCGAAATCGTCCTGCTGGCCATGGCCTGCGTGGTGGCGATGGTCGACCTCTTCGTCACCGATGCGCGCCGCACACCCACCTATCTGCTGACTCAGCTCACGCTGGCGGCCGTGGGCGTGATGCACATCGGCTACTTCAACAGCGGCCTGACCGAATATGGCATGCAGGGCATGGTGGTCTCCGACCCCATGGGCCATCTGCTGGCCTTCTTCGCCTGTGTGGCGGTGATGGTGAGCCTGGTCTATGCGCGGCCCTATGCCGGCGCACGCGACATGCTCAAGGGCGAGCTGTTCACGCTCTCGCTGTTCTCGCTGCTGGGCGTGAGCGTCATGCTCTCGGCCAACAACTTCCTGGTCATCTATCTTGGCCTGGAACTGATGAGCCTGTCGCTGTATGCGCTCGTGGCCCTGCGCCGTGACCATGCAATTTCGACCGAAGCAGCGATGAAGTACTTCGTGCTGGGCGCCCTGGCCAGCGGCTTCCTGTTGTACGGCCTGTCGATGATGTACGGCGCCACGGGTTCGCTGTCGATCCCGCGCGTGTTCGAAGTGATCAGCGCCGGTGCGGTCAACAAGTCGGTGCTGATCTTCGGCCTGGTCTTCATCGTGGCCGGCCTCGGCTTCAAGCTCGGTGCGGCGCCGTTCCATATGTGGGTGCCCGACGTCTACCAAGGCGCTCCGACCGCAGTCACGCTGATGATCGGCGCCGCGCCGAAGCTGGCAGCCTTCGCCATCACCATGCGCTTGCTGGTGGACGGCATGGTGGGCCTGGCCGTGGACTGGCAGCAGATGCTGATCGTGATGGCGCTGGTCTCGCTGGTGGTGGGCAACCTCGCCGCCATCGCGCAGACCAACCTCAAGCGCATGCTTGCTTACTCGACCATCGCCCAGATGGGTTTCATGCTCCTGGGCATGGCCTCCGGCGTGGTGAACTTCAATACGCTGTCGGCTGCCAACGCCTACAGCTCGGCCATGTTCTACACGGTCACCTATGTGCTGACCACGCTGGGCAGCTTCGGCATGATCCTGCTGCTGTCGCGCCAGGGCCATGAGTCGGAAGAGATCGGCGACCTGGCCGGCCTTTATCGCCGCAGCCCCTGGTATGCGCTGATGATGCTGGTGTTCATGCTGTCTCTGGCCGGCATTCCGCTGACCGCTGGCTTCTACGCCAAGCTGGCTGTGCTGCAGGCCATGGTGAGCACCGGCGTGAATCTGTACCTCTGGCTGGCCATCGCTGCCGTGGTGTTGTCACTGATCGGCGCCTTCTACTATCTGCGTGTCATCAAGGTGATGTTCTTCGACGAGCCGACCGACAACAGCCCGCTGACCGCGCCCACCGACGTGCGCCTGGTCATGTCGCTGAATGGTGTGGCGGTGCTGGTCTTCGGTCTGCTGCCGGGCGGCCTGATGGACATGTGCAAGCGCGCCATCCTGCTCGCGCTGGCTTCCTGATCCACAAGGATGAATCAGTCTGCAGCCATCTGGCTGGTGTTGCTGGTCGCGCTGATCTCGGCCAATGCGCCGTATTTCAGCTCGCGGCTGCTGCTGGTGGGGCCTCGCCTCGCGCACAAGAACGTGGGCTGGCGCCTGCTGGAGTTGGCGCTTCTTGGCCTCTTGACCCTGGGCATCGGCTTCGCGCTCGAGGCCAGCCAGGGCCAACGCCAGCCGCAAGGCTGGGAGTTCTACGCGGCGGCCGCTTGCGTCTACCTGGTGTTCGGCTTTCCCGGCTTTGTCTGGTGCTATCTGCGCCGTCATCGCAATGAAGCCTGACGATGCAGCCAAGGGCGATGCAGCGATCAGCGAAACGCTGATCGAATCGACGCAAGCCTTCCGCGGCAACTTCCTCGACGTACGCCGCGATCGTGTTCGCCTGCCCGACGGCAAGGAAACCGGCCGTGAGTACATCGTCCATCCGGGCGCCGTGATGATCGTGCCCATCCTGGACAAGGGCCAGTTGCTGATGGAGCGCCAGTTCCGCCACCCGATGGGCCGCGTGATGCTGGAATTTCCAGCCGGCAAGCTGGACCCGAACGAATCGCCGCTGGCCTGCGCCAAGCGCGAACTGCTGGAAGAAACCGGCTACAGCGCCAAGGAATGGGCGCATGCCGGCGTGCTGCACAACGCGATTGCCTACTCAACCGAAGGCATAGAGATCTTTTTCGCACGCGGCCTGACCCAGGGCGAGCGCAAGCTCGACGAAGGCGAGTTCCTCGACGTCGTCACGCACACGACGACCGAGCTCGACGCGCTGGCCGCCAATGGCGAGCTCACCGACGCCAAGACCCTGATCGGCCTGCTGTGGCTGACCCGCTGGCAGGACGGCGAGTGGGAACTGGCCTGGAAGAAGTAGTCTGGCCTTGGTCCGGCCAGGCTGCCGGCGGAAAAATTACGATTCCGGAAACAGGCCATCTGCAGTTCGTCGCACGCAGGTGCAGCTGATCGGCCAGAACTACGCAACTTGTCACATGACTGATGGCTGTGTCATTCGGCATGGGTATGCTTGCGCCGCTTTGCAAGTGGGCGATGTTGCCCCACCAAAAAACACATTCGGAGAGAGCATGACGACGCGCCACATTCCCTTTGCCACGGCTGTATTGGTGGCGGCTTTGATGCTGGGCCTTTCCGGCTGCCAGAACGGCAATGCCGAGAAGAACGATGCAAGCAAGGAAACGCCCACCATGCAGCTGGCCGTTGAAGACCGGATTGTCATGGGCGAATCCGAGCACGGCACCGGCCCGCTGATCACCGGCGCCGTCCAGCCCGAGAAGCGCGCCGATCTGCGCGCCGAGCTCTCTGCCGTTGTACTGCATGTGCTGAAGGAGAACGGTGAGACGGTGCGCCGCGGCGATCTGCTGGTGCAACTCGATGCCACCTCCATCCGTGACAGCCTGAACTCCGCAGAGGAAGCTGCCCGTGCCGCTCGCGAGAACTTCGAGCAGGCCGAGCGCCAGTACCAGCGCCAGAAGACGCTGCAGGCTCAGGGCATGATTTCCCAGCAGGCGCTCGAGGATTCGGCCAACCGCCGCACCTCAACGCAGAGCGACAAGGTCGCCGCCGAGGCCCGCCTGGTTGCAGCCCGCCAGAACATGGCCCGCACCGAGGTGCGCGCGCCTTTTGACGGCGTGATCAGCGAGCGCCGCGTGTCGCCCGGCGACACCGCCCAGACCGGCAAGGAGCTGCTCAAGGTCATCGACCCGAGCTCCATGCGTTTTGAAGGCTTCGTCTCTGCCGACCGCCGGGCCGAGCTGAAGCTGGGCCAGGACGTGGACCTGCGCATCGTCGGCGCCAGCCAGGAGCGCATCGAAGGCCGCATCCGACGCATCGATGTGTCGGCCAATCCGGTCAGCCGCCAGATCGCGGTGCTGGTTGAGCTGAACGACAAGCGTGCCGCATCAGTCTCGGGCCTCTATGGTGAAGGCTTTGTTCGCACGGTCAAGTCCGCCGCCCTGATGCTGGACGACGCCGACATGCAGCGCGACGGCGACCAGGTCTATGCCTGGATCGTGCAGGGCGGCAAGCTGCATCGCCAGCCGCTGACCCTGGGCGCGCGTGACGAGCGCCGCGGCGAATACGTGGTCGCTGCGGGCCTGAAGGTGGGTGACATCGTGCTGCGCAACCCCAGCCGTACCCTGGTGGAGGGCTCGGCCGTAACGGTCAAGGCCGCCGCACCGGCCGCTGCCAAGCCCGCTTCGGCACCGGCCTCCGCCGCAGCCTGAGGAGCACGCCATGCTGATCTCAGATTTTTCGATCAAGAAGCCGATAGCGACCATCGTCTGCATCATCAGCCTGATGGCGCTGGGCCTGATGGCGCTGTCCAAGCTGCGCGTCAACCAGAACCCCGACGTCGAGGTGCCGTTCCTCTTCGTCTCCATTCCCTATCCCGGCGCCTCACCCGAAACCTCGGAGCGGGAGATCGTCAATCGCATCGAGAAGCCGCTGCTCGCCGTGCCTGGCGTGACCGAGGTGCAGGCCGGCGCCAATGAAGGACAGGCCACCTTCTTCCTGAAGTTCGACTTCAAGAAGAACATGATCGAGGCGGCCGACGACGTGCGCAACGCCATTGCCTCGGTGCGCTATCAGCTGCCGCAGGAAATGCGCGAGCCCATCATCCGCCGCGCTGACCCGTCCGCCCAGCCCATCATGCAGGTGTCGCTTGAGAGCAAGACGCTCAGCCACGCCGAGATCTCGCGCATCGCGGAAGACCAGTTGGCCGACCGCTTCCGCGGCGTGGCCGGCGTGGGCACGGTCGAGATCTTCGGTTCGCTGAACCGCGAGCTCTCGGTCCTGCTGTCGGGTCAGAAGCTGCGCGAGTTCAATGTCTCGGTCAGCGAGGTCACCAGCGCCCTGCAGCGCCAGAACATCTCTGCCCCGGTGGGCAAGGTGCGCGGCGAGTTCGAGGACCAGAGCATCCGACTGGTCGGCCGCATCGCGCAGCCGGTGGACTTCGAGCGCATCGTCATCAAGCGCAATGCCAACGAGCTGGTGCGCCTGGGCCAGGTGGCCACGGTCAAGGACGGCTTCTCCGAGCGCCAGACCCTGTCGATCCGCAATGGCCGGCCCAATGTCGGCCTGTCCATTACCCGCTCGCGCGAAGCCTCCACGGTCAGCGTGGCCGACGAGGTGCGCAAGCTGGTCGATGACGCCAACAAGAACCTGCTGCCGCCCGGCACCACGCTCGAGATTACGCAGGACGGCGGCAAGAACGCACAGGACAGCCTCAACAACGTGATCCATGCGTTGGTGTTCGGTGCCGGCCTGACCATCTTCGTGGTCTATGCCTTCCTGAACTCCTGGCGTTCCACCCTGATCACGGCCACCTCGCTGCCGACGTCGGTGATTGCGGCATTCATCGCCGTCTGGATTTTCGGCTTCACACTGAATTTCATGAGCCTCCTGGGCCTGTCGCTGGCCATCGGTGTGCTGATCGATGACGCCATCGTCGTCCGGGAGAACATCGTCCGCCACATGGAGCGTGGTGCGGACCGCATGACGGCTGCACTGAAGGGCACGGCCGAAATCGGCATGGCCGTGGCGGCCACCACGTTCTCCATCGTGGCGGTGTTCGTGCCAGTGGCCTTCATGCCCGGCATCTCGGGCGAATGGTTCCGGCCCTTCGGCCTGACCGTGGTGGCTTCGGTGCTGGTGAGCCTCTTGATCTCCTTCACGCTGGATCCGATGCTGTCGGCCTTCTGGGGTGACCCGCCGAACCATCATCTGCAGCCGAAGAAGGGCATCTCCAAGCTCCTGCATCGCTTCAATGAATGGTTCGACCATCAGGCCGACCGCTACGGCAACGTGATCGCCTGGGCGCTGCACCATCGCGTCAAGATGGGCGTGATTGCCTTCCTGAGTTTCGTGCTGGCCATCTTTCTGCAGGTCAAGTTCGGTGGCACCAGCTTCCTGCCCTCGAGCGACTCCGACACCATTGCCGTGGAAGTGCGCACGCCGCCGAGCTCCAGCCTCGAGTACGCCCGCCGCAAGCTGGCGTCAGTGGAGGAGAAGGCGCAGCTGATCAAGGAGAAGAAGAGCACCGACGCCTTCGTCAACGTGAATGGCGGCAAGCTCTACATCAACATCGGCAAGAGCTACGAGCGCAAGCGCAGCGCGCAGGAGATCGGCACCGAGATGCGCAAGCATCTGGAGAGCCTGACAGGCGCGGAGTTTGCGGTGCTCGATGACTTCAGCGGCGGCGGTGGCCAGAAGCCGGTGCAGATCCGCTTCTACGGCTCCGATACCCGCAAGCTGCTGGAGCTGACCGAGGACTTCATGCGCCAGCTGCGCAAGGTGCCAGGGGCAGTCGACGTCGCGCTGTCGCAGCAGAACGCGCAGAACGAGCTCCAGGTCGAGCTGCATCGCGGCCTGGCCAACCAGCTGGGTATCTCGGTGGGCGATGCGGCCAACGCGCTGCGCGTTGCCTTCGCAGGCATCCAGGTGGGCGACTGGGTCGATCCGACGGGTGTGACACGTGATGTCTCAGTGCGCCTGCAGCCGAGCGACCGCGTGGACGCCGGCAATATCGAGCGTCTGCCGATCACCGTTGCCGGTTCCGGCCAGATGGTGCCACTGGACCAGATCGCCACGATCACCATGGGCAAGGCACCGGCCACAATTCAGCACCTGGACGGCAAACGGGTGATCGGTGTCTCCGCCAACGTGCAGGGTCGTGCCGCTGGCGACGTGACGAAGGACGCCATGGCCCTGGCCAAGAAGATGAACTTCCCGCCAGGCTATGGCATCAAGCTGGCTGGCGGATCCAAGGACCAGCAGGAAGTCTTCAGCGCGATGACCATCGCCCTGGTGGCTGGTATTGGCCTGATGTATCTGATCCTGGTGATGCAGTTCAACTCCTTCACTGCGCCATTGGGCGTCATGCTGTCGCAACCACTGTCGCTGATCGGCGTGGTCGTGGCACTGCTGCTGACCAAGGGCACGCTGAACCTGATGAGCTTCATCGGCATCATCATGCTGGCGGGCCTGGTGGCCAAGAACGCGATCCTGCTGCTCGACGCGGCGCGCCAGGAGGAGGCCAATGGCGTGAGTCGCGAAGAGGCGCTGATGCATGCAGGCCGCAAGCGCTTCCGCCCGATTCTGATGACTACCTTCGCACTGATCGCCGGCATGATGCCGGTGGCCATCGGCATCGGCGAGGGCGCGGAGTTCTACCGCCCGATGGCCGTGGCCATCATCGGTGGCACGATCACCTCGACCTTCCTGACGCTTCTGATGGTGCCGACTTTCTACGACAGCATCGAGACCAAGCGTGACAGCATGGCAGCGAAGTTCCATGCGCGTGCTGCGCGCTGGGGCGCGGCGGGCGGCCTGTGGGCCTTCCTGGCGACCTTTGTCGAAGTCCTGCTGTTCCTGACGCTGATCCGCTTCATCTACCGAGTGCTGAAGAAGGGTGTGAACGCCGCACGCGGTCGCCGCGTGCCTGCACAGCTGGCTCCGGGCGCGGACTGATCAGAGGACGCGATTCGGATTGAAGAGGCCCTGGGGATCCAGGGCCTTTTTTACTTGCCGCATCAGGTGCAGGGCGACGGGGTCCTTGCGCGCAGCCAGTTCCTCGCGCTTCAACTGGCCGATGCCATGCTCGGCCGAGATCGAGCCGCCAAAGCGGCCCACCTGGTCGTAGACGATGGCGTTGACTGCGGCCTCGTTGGCCTTCAGGAACTCGCCTGGTGCCACGCCTTCAGGCGCTTGCACGTTGTAGTGCAGGTTGCCGTCGCCCAGATGGCCGAAGTCGACCATGCGAACGCCCGGGAACTGCCGGGCCAGGGCTGCATCGGTCTGCGCAACAAAAGCCGGGATCGCCGAGACGGGCAGGGCGATGTCGTGCTTGATGTTGAGGCCTTCCTCGCTTTGCGCGAGCGGTATCGATTCACGCAAATGCCAGAAGGTCTTGGACTGCGCCTGGCTTTCCGCCACGGCGGCATCGGTGATCGTGCCGGCATCCAGCGCGGCTTCCAGCAAGCCCTCGAAGAGCGAGCGGGCGTGGGCAACGCTCTCGCTGTCGGAGATTTCCAGCAGCACCGTCCAGGGTGATTCCGCAAGCGGCTGGCGCAGTTGCGGCAGGTGCTTGCGCACCAGGGCCAAGGAGAACGCATTCATTACCTCGAAGCCGGTCAGGCCTGAGCCGGCCCGTGCTCGCGCCAGGCTCAGCAGTGACACGGCGGCTTCAAGCGTCGGACAGGCGGCCAGTGCCGTCATCTGCGCCAGCGGCTGGGGATGGAGCTTCAGGGTCGCTGCCGTGATGATGCCCAGCGTGCCCTCGCTGCCGATGAAGAGGTCGCGCAGGTCGTAGCCGGTGTTGTCCTTGCGCAGGCCCGAGAGCCCTTGCCAGACTTCGCCGGTGGCCGTCACCACTTCAAGCCCGAGGCAGAGTTCGCGGGCATTGCCATAGCGCAGCACCTGGGTGCCGCCGGCATTGGTCGAGAGATTGCCGCCAATCGTGCATGAGCCTTCGGCCGCCAGGCTCAAGGGGAACAGCAGGCCTTGAGCCTCGGCGGCGTCCTGGATGGTTTGCAGGATGCATCCGGCCTCGGCCGTCAGCGTCAGATTGGCATTGTCGATTTCGCGGACGCGGTTCAGCCGCTGCAGGCTCAGCAGCACCTGCTGCCCGCTGGCATCCGGCACGCCACCGCCGACCAGGCCGGTGTTGCCGCCTTGGGGTACCAAGCTTGCGCCATGCGTTGCGCAGGCGCGCACTGCGGCAGCGACTTCTTCGGTGCTGCCAGGCCGCACCACGGCCAGGGCCTTGCCCGGCCAGCGCTTGCGCCAGTCGAGCTCGAACGGCGCGCAAGCCTCGCCCTGCAGGACCTGCGCCTCGCCGACCGCGGCACGCAGCTCGGTCAGCAGCGCAGCGGCATTCATTGCTGCACGGCTTTGGCGGCGCGCAGCCGCTGCCTCACCTGCATCGAGCAGGCGATGAAGACGAGGGTCGACAGTGCCACTTCAGCCCAGGCCAGCCAGGCGCCGATGCCTTGCTCGCTGGTGGCACGCACGAGGCCCTCGCCACAGTACAGCCAGATCATCAGGCTCAGCCAGCGGAAGGTGTAGAGCCGGTAGCGCCAGAGGCCCAGCAGCGGCAGGAGCAGGGGCAGCGCCTTGATGGCCAGCGTGCCGCGGCCCGTGGGCGCGAGCCAGAGTTCCCAGGCCAGGCAGAGCACGAAAAGACCCGCCACGCCAAGCAGTGCGAGCCAGCGCGACAGCTGTTCTTCGGTGCTGGCGATGCTGCGATTGGTGGGCGTGAGGGGCTTGGCGGGCAGGGCACTGGACATGGCTGGCATCATAGCCAGCATGACGACTTCGATTCCCAACACCGCAGACGCCGCTGAGAGCTCTGAAAACAAGCCCGGCACGGCCTGGCGGCTGATTTCTGAATTGCCCGCCGTGCTGGCGGCATGGCCCTGGCGCGAGAGCGTGCGCCTTCTGCAACTGCGTTTCCGGGAGGACCGGCTGGGCCTCACCGCTGGCAGTCTGACCTTCACCACGCTGATTTCGCTGGTGCCGCTGCTCACAGTGATGCTGGCCCTGTTCACGGCTTTCCCGATCTTTGCCTCCTTCCAGACGGCGCTGGAGAAGTACTTCCTGCAAAGCCTCATTCCCGACAACATCGCGCGCCCGGTGATGCTGGCGCTGACCCAGTTCGCCGCCAAGGCCAATCGCCTGGGCCTGGTGGGCCTGATCTTTCTTGGCGCCACCGCGCTCACCCTGATGCTGACCATCGACCGGACGCTCAATGTGATCTGGCGCGTCAAACGCCCGCGCCCGATTGCGCAGCGCGTGCTGGTCTACTGGGCGGCGCTGACGCTCGGTCCCTTGCTGCTGGGCGGCAGTCTGGCCTTCACCAGCTATGCAATCTCTGCCGGCAAGGGCGTGGTCACCAAGATGCCCGGCGGCCTGGAGTCGCTGCTGAACACCATCGAGTTCGTCATCCTGACGCTGGGCGTGGCGGGGCTCTTCCACTATGTGCCCAACACCCATGTGCGCTGGCGCCATGCCTTGTCCGGCGGTGTATTCGTCGCCCTGGGCTTCAACGCCGCCAAGAGCCTCCTGGCCTGGTACATGAAACAGGTGCCCACCTATTCGACGCTCTACGGCGCCTTCGCCACTGTGCCGATCTTCCTGATCTGGATGTACCTGGGCTGGGTGATCGTGCTGGCGGGTGCGCTGCTGGCCGCCAATGCGCCGGCGCTGGCCGGGCGCATCCATCCGCGCCGCGAGACGGCGGGTTGGCAGCTGGGCCTGGGGCTGGATGCCTTGCGCATGCTGTGGCAGGCCCAGCAAGCTGGTGAGGGCGGCTTGAGCAGCCTCTCGCTGGCGCGGCGGCTGCGGGTTGATCCGCTGCAGCTAGAGCCCATCCTTGATTCCTTGCAGGAGCTTGACTGGCTTGGCCGGCTGGAAGAGGAGGGCGCGCAGCGCCTGGCGCTCCTGATCGCGCCGCAACAGGTGCGGGCCGAGCCCTTGCTCAAGGCCTTGCTGGCCGAGACAGGCGGGCCGCTGGCGCCGCTCTGGGCCCGATCAGACTGGCAGCGCTGCTCCTTGGCCGAACTCCTAGCTGTGCAGGACAACCAGCAGCGCGCTGGCGTTTGACTTGCCGCGGTTGCGGATCGAATGCGGTCCGTCCACCGCGTAGCGGGCCGTCTCGCCGGCCTTCAGGACCTGGCTGTTGCCGCCGGCCGTCACTTCCAGCGAACCGCTGAGCACGCTCAGGTGCTCACGAGAACCCGGCTCATGCGCCGCTGATTCCAGCGAGCCGCCGGGCTGGACCGTCAGCTCATACCACTCGAACTGGCCAGCCAGGTCGATGGGGCCGAGGATGCGCAAGGTGCAAAGCCCATCCGGGCTGCTGAGGCTGGGCGTGGCATGCGAGGCCACGGTCTCAATGGCCGGCGCCGCCGGTCGCTCGCCGCCGAGCAGCTCCGACAACTCCACCCGCAAGGCGTTCGCCAGACGCCAGACCACGGCCACGGTCGGATTGGCCTGGTTGCGTTCGATCTGCGAGAGCATCGACTTGCTGACGCCGGCGCGGCGCGACAGCTCGTCCAGCGACAGGCCTTGGGCCTGGCGCAGCGCCTGCAAGGTGGCGCCCACGCGGGGAGGCTCGAGAACATCGGACGCGGGAATGGACATGAGCTTGACCTTGAAAAGCAATTCCGTGATACTGCACGAAAGTTCGATATACCGAACTACGTTCTGTTTAGTGAATTGTGCACCAGGAGTGAGGCCATGACCACAGCGTTCTACGAACATCTGCAGCAGGAGCTGCAAGCCATCCGCGAAGCCGGCCTCTACAAAAGCGAGCGCATCATCACCACGCCGCAGGGTTCGCTGGTGCACACGGCAGACGGCCGCGACGTGATCAACCTCTGCGCCAACAATTACCTGGGCCTGTCTTCTCACCCGGCCGTGATCGAGGCAGCGCACGAGGCGCTGCGCACGCACGGCTACGGCCTTTCATCGGTGCGCTTCATCTGCGGCACGCAGGACCTGCACAAGACGCTGGAACAGCGCCTTGCCAAATTCCTCGGCACCGAGGACACCATCCTCTACGCAGCAGCCTTTGACGCCAACGGCGGCCTGTTCGAGCCGCTGCTGGGTGAGCAGGACGCCATCATCAGTGACGAGCTGAACCACGCCTCCATCATCGACGGCATCCGCCTGTGCAAGGCCAAGCGCTTCCGCTACAAGCACAACGACCTGGCCGACCTGGAGCGTTGCCTAGAAGAAGCCAAGGCTGCTGGCGCCCGCTTCACCCTGGTGTTCACCGACGGCGTGTTCTCGATGGACGGCACCATCGCCCAGCTCGACAAGATCCGCGAGATCTGTGACCGCTACGGCGCGCTGCTGGGCATCGACGAATGCCATGCCAGCGGCTTCCTGGGCAAGACCGGACGCGGCACGCATGAGTACCGCAATGTCTTTGGCAAGATCGACATCATCACCGGCACCCTGGGCAAGGCCCTGGGCGGCGCTTCGGGCGGCTTCACCACCGGCAAGCGCGAAGTGATCGAGCTCTTGCGCCAGCGTTCGCGCCCCTATCTGTTCTCCAACACGGTGGCGCCGAGCATCGTTGGCGCCTCCATCGCCGTGCTGGACCTGCTGGAAGCATCGACCGAACTGCGCGACAAGCTCGAAGCCGACACCGCCTATTTCCGTGAAGCCATCCAGGCCGCCGGTTTCGAGATCAAGCCGGGCACGCACCCCATCGTTCCCATCATGGTCTACGACGCGGTGTCGGCGCAGAAGCTCAGCGCCCGCCTGCTGGAGCTGGGTGTCTATGCCGTCGGCTTCTTCTTCCCGGTCGTGCCCAAGGGCCAGGCGCGCATCCGCGTGCAGGTCTCGGCCGGCCATTCGCGTGAGCAGCTGGAGAAGGCTGTCGCGGTGTTCGCGCAGGCTGGTCGCGACGTCGGTCTGATCAAGGGTTGAGCTTTAGGCCCCCACGTTCCACTTCGTTTCACTGCCCCCCGAGGGGGCGCAGGCCTCCCTTGGGGCGGCCCTGCAGGAGACCTGAATGACCACCAAGATCCTCATCATCGGCGCCAACGGCCAGATCGGCACCGAGCTGGCCGTGGAGCTGGCCCAGCGGCACGGCAATGCCAACGTGATCACCAGCGACCTGGCGCCGGACGGCCGCGTGCCCTACCTGACGCACGAGATGCTGGACGTGACGGATGCTGCCGCACTGGCTGCGGTGGTCAAACGCCACGCGATCACGCAGATCTATCTGCTGGCCGCAGCGCTTTCCGCCACCGGTGAAAAGCATCCGATGTGGGCCTGGGACCTGAACATGAAGGGTCTCCTGCACGTGCTGGAACTGGCCCGCACGCAGAAGCTCGAGCGCATCTTCTGGCCGAGCTCCATCGCCGCCTTCGGCCCTTCGACGCCGCAACTGAACACGCCGCAAACCACGGTGATGGATCCGACCACGATCTACGGCATCTCCAAGCTGGCCGGTGAACGCTGGTGCGCCTGGTACCACGCCAAGCATGGCGTGGACGTGCGCAGCCTGCGTTATCCGGGCCTGATCAGCTACAAGACGCCGCCCGGCGGCGGCACGACCGACTACGCGATCGACATCTTCCACGGCGCGCTGAAGGCCGGCCGCTACAGCTGCTTCCTGGAAGAGGGCCAGGCGCTGCCGATGATGTACATGCCCGACGCGCTGCGCGCCACCATCGAGCTGATGGAAGCGCCGGCCGAGAGCATTCGCGAGCGCGGCTCCTACAACCTGAGCGGTTGCAGCTTCACGCCGGCCGAGATCGCGGCCGAGATCGCCCGCCAGGTGCCAGGCTTCGAGATCGAGTACGCGCCCGACTTCCGCCAGGCCATCGCGGCGAGCTGGCCGCAGTCCATCGACGACAGCGCGGCTGCGCGCGACTGGGGCTGGAAGCCTGCCTTTGGTCTGGAAGCCATGGTCCGTGACATGCTGATGCATCTGCGCGAGCAGTTCGCCCAGAACAGCTGAGGCACGCGGCAGGCGACTGTTAAGCTGGCTCGCATGCCAAAGTTCCCTTCCCGCTTGCGCCTTGCCGTCTTGCTGTCAGTTGCATTTCCAGCTGCCGTGCAAGCTGGGGAAGAACCGCCCAAGGGCAAGGGCGCCGAGGATGCCGTCAGCAGTTCTTCTGCCGATGGTTTCCGCTACGTGCTGGGCCTGCGCGCGGCCTACCAGCCCGAGTTCATGGGCGCGCGCGACTACAAGGCATCGGCACGGCCAATCCTCTCTTTGCAGTGGGGCAAGTTCCGCCTCTCCTCCAGCGGCGCCAGCGCCGTGATGGGCTTCGGCCGTGAAGTGCAGGGCAGCGGCGCCAGCACCGACCTGCTGAGCCGGGACCGCATCAAGGTCAGCCTGTCGCTGCGCTTCGATGGCGGCCGAAGCAGCGACGACTCGCCACGCCTGGCTGGCTTGCCCGATGTGCGCAAGACCTTGCGGGCGCAGCTGTCCACGCGTTACAGCCTGGCAGATGATCTGAGCCTGGGGCTCACCTGGTCTGCCGACGTGCTGGGGCATGGCGGCGGCTCGGTGGCCGGCCTCGGCCTGGGCTATCGCATCTATCGCGATGCCAAGACCGAATGGACCACCGGCGGTGGCGTCAGCTGGGGCAGCCGGCGCTACCAGCAAGCCTACTTCGGCGTCGCGCCGGAGGTGGCGCCGAACACCATCTATGCGGCCTACCAGCCGGGAAGCGGCCTGCGCGACGCCTATCTGGGCCTGGGCTGGACCTACGCGATCACGCACCACTGGATTGCCTTCAGCTCGGCCAGTGTCGGCCGCCTGCTGGGCCCCTCGGCCGACAGCCCCCTGGTGGAGCGCCGCAGTGCCGGCCAGGTCGCCTTCGGCCTCGCCTACCGCAGCCGCTGAATCAGCTCACTGCGATCAACGGCGCGGCGCGCCCTTGATCGTCATTTCCTTCAGGAGGTTGTGGGCTCCATCGACCTCCTGCATCACCCACAGCATGTAGCGGATGTCGACATGGATGGCGCGCGTGATCGCGGTGTCGAAGTACCAGTCCTTGGTGACTGATTCGTAGGTCGAGTCGAAGTTCAGGCCCACCAGCTCGCCCTTGCTGTTCATCACCGCCGAGCCGGAATTGCCACCGGTGGTGTCCGCGCTGGACAGGAAGTTCACGGGCACGCTGCCCAGGGCAGCATCACGGTAGGCGCCAAAGCGCTTGGCTTGCACCGCATCTCGCAGGGCCTGGGGTGCGTTGAAAGGTGCCTGGCCGTTGTGTTTTTCCAGGATGCCTTCCACCTTGGTGAACGGGCCCTTGATGATGCCGTCGCGCGGCGTGTAGGGCGCGACGCTGCCGAAGGTCACGCGCAGTGTGGAGTTGGCATCTGGGTAGACCGGCTTGCCCTGCGATTTCTTGAAGGCAATGAAGGCCTGCATGTAGCGCGGAATGACGCGCTCCAGCGTGCCGTCCACCTCTTTGCGGCGCTGCTCCATGGCTTCGGCGAGGCCCTGGTTGGCCACGGCCAGGCGCAGGAACGGGTCCTCGGATTGCTCGATGGCAGCAGCATCCTTGCTCAGCCAGGACAGGCGATTTGCCGTGGCATTCAGAAGCGTGTTGGCATAGAGCGCCGGCACGGCCTCTGCGGCGGGCAGCTTCGCGTCCAGGCCTTGTGGATGGGTGGCAGCCGGCAAGCGGGCATAGCGCTGCAGCGCTGCTTGCCAGCGCGCCTGGTCCACGGCCGGCACCAGGGATTGCTCCAGGCGTGTCAGGCGTGCCTTGATCAGTGCCTGGTCACGCTCCTGGTAGCCCAGTTCGCGTTCGGCATCCGGCTTCTTGCGCTCCAGCGCTGCGCGGTACAGCGTGCGTGCGGCGCGGTACAGATCGCTCTGCGTGGCCACGGCCATCGCGAACTCCTGTTCGGTCAGCGCGATGTCTTCGGCAATCACGGCATCGAGCTCGGCCAGCAGCGTGGGCTCGCTGCCCGCACCGTTCTTGGCGAACCATTGGCGGAACTCGGCGTCCTGTGTGTCCTTGATCGCGGCGATGTCCTTGCGGGCAAAGCCGTCGATCAGGCCTTGCGTCTTCTTCATGCCGTTGTTGATGCTCTTGGCCACGGCGGCATAACGCACGGCCCACTCGGCATTGCCAGCGGTGGCCTGCGCGATCACGGCCAGGTCGGCCTGAGATTCCTGCACCCTGCGCGGGTAGCTCACATCGCGGGCCGCGCGGATCTCGACCGGCAGCTTGTAGCGGCTGGTTCGGCCCGGGTAGCCGGCCAGCAGGATCGGGTCGCCGTTCTTCAGGCCCGCGGCCGAGACGACCAGGAAGTCCTTGGAGTGATAGGGCACGTTGTCGGGCGAGGGGTCGGCCGGGCGCCCGTCCTTGCCCACATAGGCGCGCAGGAAGGCGAAGTCGCCGGTGTGGCGGGGCCATTCGAAGTTGTCCACGTCACCGCCGAAGTTGCCGATCTTGTCGGACGGCGCATAGACCAGGCGCACATCGCGGATCGCCAGCTGGCGGATGCGGTAGTACTCCAGCCCGCGATGGAAGCTGGGCACGGAGCAGCGGTAGGCCTTGTCCTGCTCGCATTCGGCGATCAGGGCCTTGATGCGGCTCTGGATCTGCTTGTGGCGTTCGGCACCTGCGAGCCTGGTGTCGAGCCCGCCGGTCACCTGGGCCGTGACGTTCTCGAGCTTGTCGGTCACATAGATGCGATCGCTCGCGCCGGCCGGCAGTTCCTCGGCCCGGGTCTTGGCCAGGAAGCCGTCGGCAATCAGGTTGCGCTTGGCACTGGAATTGCGCTGCACGGCGCCATAGGCGCAATGGTGATTGGTGACCACCAGGCCGGCATTGGAAACAAAGGAGGCCGAGCAACCGCCCAGCGAGACGATGGCGCTCATCGGGTGCTTGCCCAGGTCGGCCAGCTGCCTGGCCGGAATCGTGATGCCCAGCTGCTTCAGCTCTTTCTGGAGCTCGGGCAGCTGATAGGGCTGCCACTGGCCTTCATCGGCATGGGCGAGGGGTGCAGCCAGGGTGAGGCTGGCCAGCAGGGGAAAAAGGCGGGTACGACGGTTCAAGATCAGGCTCTTTCGGGTGTCAAAGGAGGCTCAAGCCCGCCAGTTTGACACGGCCGGCGCAGCCTTACGATGCGCATGGGGCCGCCCAGCGCACCGGGCGCCGTGCTCAGAACGGGATCTTGCCGGTCCAGATGTCCTTGTACATGACCCAGTCGCCCATGAAGCTGTAGAGCGGGCGCGAGAACGAAGCCGGCTTGTTCTTCTCGAACACGAAGTGTCCGATCCAGGCACAGGCATAGCCACACAGCAGGCCCAGCGGCAGCCAGTACCACTGGCCGGTGTAGACCAGCAGGGCCAGGCAGGCCAGGCCGAGACTGCTGCCCAGGAAGTGCAGGCGCCGGCAGGTGGTGTTGCTGTGCTCGCCCAGATAGTAGGGATAGAACTCGGCGAAGCTCGCCATCTGCTTCACGGCCTCGGTACTGCTGCTCATGATGTGTCTTTCAGTTCAGGGCTTGTCTGACTGCATTCCAAACCGGATCGGGCGCCTCGGCCATCAGTGAATGCCCGGCGCAAAGGCTGACGACGCGGGCCTTCAACGCCTGTGCCAGCGGCGCAGCCTGCCTGGGCGTGGTCATCTGATCCTTGTCGCCGAGAATGAAGGTGGTGGGGCAGCTCACCTTTGCGGCGGCCTCAAGCCCACCGGCATAGGTATCGCACATCCGGAAGTCGTGCTCAAACAGGTTCAGCTCGGTCTGCTTCGCCTGCATGCGGCGTTTCAGGGCGATCTCGCCGCCTTGCAGCCAGGCACCCGGGCCTGGGTAGGAGGGCTTGCTGGCCATGCTTGCGAATGAGAAGGCGTTGACCATGTCGATGGCCTTCAAGGGCTCATCGCGCGCGGTGCTCAAGAGCGCTTCGGATACCTTCATCGGATAGGCCGTGCCCAGCATCACGAGCCGGCTGGCGCGCTCGGGCTGGCGCGACGCGGCTTCCAGGGCGATCAGCGAGCCCATGCTGTGCCCGGCCAGTGAAGCCTGCTGCACGCCCGCGGCGTCGAGCAGCGCCCAGACCCAGTCCGCCGCTGCTTCCACGCTGGCGAGCACCGGCCCCGCGCTGCGGCCATGGCCTGGGAGGTCGATGGCGAGCACCGCATGGCCATGGTGGGCCAGTGAGCGCGCCAGCAGGGTCCAGACGCTGTGGTCGTTCAGGGCGCCATGAATCAGCACGACGCAGGGCAGGGCGGCATCGAAAGTCTTGCCGCCGGTGTAGGCGTAGGCCTCGCGGCCGTTGACGGTAATCTTCATGCTTTGCTCGCGATCTTCAGGGCGCGCTTGAGGTCGTCGATCAGGTCGTCGGCGTCCTCCAGGCCGATGGACAGCCGGATCGTGCCGGGCGCGATGCCGGCGAGCGTCAGCGCGGCGTCATCCATGCGGCTGTGCGTGGTGCTGGCCGGATGGATGACCAGCGAGCGGCAATCGCCGACATTGGCCAGGTGCGAGAACAGCTTCAGGGATTCGATGAAGCGCCGGCCTTGCTCACGGCTGCCCGCGAGGTCGAAGCTGAAGACCGAGCCGCAGCCGCGAGGCAGGAGCTTCTGTGCCAGTGCATGGTCGCGATGCGTGGCAAGGCCGGGGTAGCCGACCTTGGCAACGATCGATTGCCCCGCCAGAAACTCGGCCACCTTCTGCGCATTCTTGACGTGCCTTTCCATGCGCAGGCCGAGCGTCTCAATGCCTTGCAAGATCAGCCAGGCGGTGTGCGGGCTCATGCAGGCGCCGAAGTCGCGCAGGCCTTCGCGGCGGGCACGCAGGAGGAAGGCACCGACGGTGCTTTCTTCGCTGAACACCATGCCATGGAAACCGGCATAGGGCTCGCAGAATTCGGGGAACTGGCCGTGCTTGTCATGCGCCGCTTGCCAATCGAAGGCGCCGCTGTCGATCAGGACGCCGCCGACGACCGTACCGTGGCCGGACAGGAACTTGGTGGCTGAGTGGTAGACCAGGTCGGCACCCAAGGCAAAGGGCTGCTGCAGGTAGGGGGTGGTCAGCGTCGAGTCGACCAGCAGCGGCAGGCCGGCTTCATGTGCAATCGACGCCACATTCGGGATGTCCAGCACATCCAGCCCCGGGTTGCCCAAGGTCTCGCCAAACAGCAGCTTGGTGTTCGGCCGGATTGCGGCGCGCCAGGCATCGAGGTCACCGGGCTTCACGAAGGTGGTTGCTATGCCGAAGCGCGCCAGCGTGTAGTGCAACAGGTTGTGCGAGCCGCCGTACAGGGCACCCGAAGAAACGATGTGCGAGCCGGCACCGGCCAGCGTGGCAATGGCCAGGTGCAGGGCCGCCTGGCCGCTGGCGGTGGCGATGGAGCCGGCGCCGCCTTCGAGCGCGGCCATGCGCTCCTCGAACACGGCCGTGGTCGGGTTGGACAGGCGCGAGTAGACATGGCCGGCGCGCTCCATGTTGAAAAGCGCGGCCGCGTGTTCGGAGTTTTCGAACACGAAGGAGGTGCTCAGGTGCAGCGGCGTGACGCGCGCGCCGGTGCTGGGGTCAGGTGCGGCGCCGGCATGAAGGGCCAGGGTGTCGAAGCCGGGCATGGTCTCTCCGAGGTGTTTGGAGCGCAGATTGTGTGCTATGTTGGCCGCGTCTGAATCAAGCTGCGTCCCGAGGAGAGCCCCATGAAAGTCATCGATATCCTGCGCGTCAAGGGCGGCACGCTGTTCACCGTTTCGCCGGACCATCAGCTGGGCGAGGCCACGTCAACAATGGCCGAGCTGGATGTGGGCTCGCTGGTGGTGATGGAGCACGGCGACCTCGTCGGCATGCTGACCTTCCGCGAAGTGATCGCGGCCGTGGTCAAGAATGGCGGAACGGTCGGCACATCGCTGGTGCGCAGCGTGATGGACGACCATCCGCTGACCTGCACACCCGAAACCGAGATTGACGAGGTGCGCCGCATGATGCTTGGCCGCCACGCCCGCTACATGCCTGTGCTGAATGGCCGCACGCTGATGGGTGTCATCTCTTTCTACGACGTGGCCAAGGCCGTGGTCGACAGCCAGGACTTCGAGAACCGCATGCTCAAGGCCTATATCCGCGACTGGCCGCTCGAGGACGAGCCGGCGCCGGAATCTAAGCTCTGAGATTGATGAAGTAGTCCGGCTGCAGCGCGCGCGTCAGCGCAATCGCGGGCAGCACATGGTCCAGATGGCGGCGCATGGCCGCCATCGCCGTTTCTGCGCTCCCGCTGCGCAAGCCTTCCACGACGGCGGCATGCTCGGCAATCACTTCCTGCATCCGGCCCTGGATCGGCAAGGTCAGGCGGCGGAAACGGTCCACCTGCGTCTTGGCCTGGGCAATCGTGCGCCAGACGCCGGGGAAGCCGGCCAGCTCGGCGAGCTGGGCATGGAAGGCTTCGTCGGCACGATGAAAGCCGGGCTGGTCTGTCGTCTCGGCGCAGCGGCGCTGCTCGCTGAGCAACTCGTCCAGCCTGGTCAGGGCCGCCGGCGTGAGGCGCTGCGCGGCGCGCTCGATCATCGCGAGTTCCAGCGCGGTGCGGACCAGCATCGCTTCTTCGAGTTCATGCACCGGGATCCGGGCGACGAAGGTGCCCGAGCGAGGCCGGATCTCGATCAGGCCTTCTTCGGTCAGGCGCTGCACCGCTTCATGCACCGGCGTGCGACTGAGCTCGAACTCGGCGGCGATGTCCTTCTCGTTGAGCCGCTCGCCCGGCGCCAGTTCCAGCGCGAGGATGCGCTGGCGCAGGGTTTCATAGACCTGCAGTGAAGCCTTGGTGTTGTTGGACGAGGATGAGCTCATGGGCGGGCGATCATAGTGAGGGCGGCGCGCATGCCTTGCGATTCGATCAGCGCCAACTGATCGGCCAGGGCCTTGCTGAGGCCGGGGCGGAGGTTCAGGCGCTCGCCCCAGAGCGAATCCTGGGCCAGCCAGCCATTGGCGAGATCGTGCCAGGACCATTCGCCGGATTGCCAGCGCGCCCAGGCGGCCTCGAACCAGGCCAGATGCGAAGGCGCATCGGACAAGCTGACCTTCTGGCCGCGGTAGAGATGCATGGTCGCGGCCAGCGCCAGCACGATGCGCGGCGCCGGCTGCGCATTTGCGAGCAGGGCCGGCAGCAATCGAGTCGCGAACTTGGGCCAGCTGTTCAGCGCGATGGACTGCAGGCGATGCTGAACGAAGGGGTTGCGAAAGCGCCGCAGCACGGCTTCGGCAAAGGGCTGCAAGTCAGGCGCGGGCAAGGGCAGGGCGGGCATCAGCTCCTCGCGCATCGCCTCATCGAGGAAGCGGGCGAGGTCCGGGTCGCTCATGGCTTGGCCCACGGTCTCCAGGCCGAGCAAGATCGCCACCGGCACCAGCAAGGTGTGGCCGCCGTTGAGCAGGCCGACCTTGCGGCGACGATAGGGCTTGAGGTCGTCGACCCGCTCGATGCAAAGGCCGGAACCTTCGAGGCGAAGTTCAGCTGCCAACGACGCCGGGCCTTCGATCAGCCAGCTGTGGAAGGGTTCGGCGCAGACCATGAAGGGATCGGCCTGGCCCAGCTCTGCTTCCAGCACCGGCCGTTCTTGATCGCTCGGCGCACCGCTGACGATGCGGTCCACCAGCGTCGAGCAGAAATGGCATTCCTCGTCGAGCCAGCGCCCGAAGCCGGGCTCCAGCGACCAGCGCTGCGCGAAATGCATGACGGCAGCCTTCAGCGCCGGCCCGTTGTCCTCGATCAGCTCGCAGGGCAGGAGGTAGACGCCCGCGCCGCCTTGGCGAAAGCGCTCGACCAGCCAGCGGCAGAGCTTGGCCGGGAAGCTGGCCGGTGGCGCGTCGTCAAGCTGGTCTGTCGTGTTGACGGCGATGCCCGCTTCCGTTGTGTTGGAAACGATGAAGCGCAGCTGCGGCTCGGCAGCCAGCGCCAGATAGTCCTGCCAATGCCTGGCCAGATCCAGCTCGCGCTGCACGCAATCAATGCGGCGCCATTGCTTCAGTGGCAAGCCTTCGTCATCGAGCCCGCGCAGCAGCACGTGAAAGGGCGCGTCAATCAAGGGCGCAGTCGAGCGACTGGTCGGCCGCACGATGACCACGCCGGCTTCGAGCCCCTGGCGCTCGTTCAGCTGCTGGATGAAGTCTTCGACAAAGCCGCGCAGGAAAACACCCTGGCCGAACTGCAGGACCTTGATCCGAAGCCTTGCGCTCACAGCGAAATGTCCCGCTTCCAGAACAGGAAGTCGTACTGCTGCAGCCGTTCGGCCTTGCTTTGATACTGGCCGGCTGCTGTGTTCTGGATCAGGCCGAGCAAATCATTGGCGAGCTGCGGCAGCGGCATGCCTTTCAAGACCGGGCCGCAGTCAAAGTCGATCATGTCGTTGAGCCGCTCAGCCACTGCTGTATTGCTGGCGATTTTCAAGACCGGAACGATGGGGTTGCCGGTCGGTGTGCCCAGGCCCGTCGAGAACAGCACGACATTCGCGCCCGAGGCGACGATGGCCGTGACCGATTCGACGTCGTTGCCCGGCGTGCAGAGCAGCGAGAGCCCCTGCTTGTGCAACTGCTCGCCATAGCTCAAGACACCCACGATGGGCGAGCTGCCGCCCTTGCGGGCCGCGCCGGCAGACTTCATCGCATCGGTGATCAGGCCGTCGCGGATATTGCCTGGGCTGGGGTTCTCGGCCAGGCTGGTGCCCACGGCCTGGGCCTGCGCTTCGAAGGTCTTCATCATCGCGACGAAGCGCTGTTGGTCTTGCGGATCAAGGCAGCGTGCGATCAGCTCGGCTTCAACGCCGCAGAGTTCCGGGAACTCAGCGAGGATGGACGATCCGCCCAGCCCCACAACCAGGTCCGACACCAGGCCCATCACCGGGTTGGCCGTGATGCCTGAGAAGCCATCCGAACCGCCGCACTTGACGCCGATCTTCAGCATCGACATCGGCACCGGCTGGCGTTGCACCTTGTTGGCTAGCGCCAGTGCCTTCAGCAGGTCTTGCAAGGCCGACTTCATCATCGACGCCTCGTCGCTCTCGCGCTGCTGCTCGTAGATCAGGCAGGGCTTGTCGAAGTTCGGGTTCTGCGCGGCCAGCGCTTCCTTGAACATGGAGATCTGCGCGTTCTGGCAGCCGAGGCTCAAGACCGTGACACCCGCGACGTTCGGATGATCGGCGTATGCAGCCAGCAACTTGCACAGCGCACGGGCGTCAGCCCGCGTGCCACCGCAGCCACCGGCATGGGTGATGAAGCGAACGCCGTCCACATTAGGGAAGGGCCGGGCCGGTGTGCGCGGCGCGGCCTGCATGTCTTCACCGAGCAGGCTCAGGGTATAGGCGGCGAGATCGTCGCTGGCGTAGCCCAATGGTCTCTCCACCGCCTGACGCAGCTGTTCGATATTGCGGTTCTCGCAGAACACCAGCGGGAAGACCAGCCAGTGATTGGCGGTACCCACGCGGCCATCGCTGCGCACCACGCCCTGGAAGGTCTGGCCATGCCAGCGCGCTACGTCTGGCGCCGTCCATTGATAGGGCGCGGTCGATTGCAGGTCGACCTCGGCCGCGTGATGGGCGAGGTTGCTCGTGCTGATCGCTTCACCGCGCCGGATCGGATGCAGCGCCTTGCCGACCGGCACGCCGTAGAGCTTCAGTGTCTCGCCGACCACGAAGTCGCGCCGCGCCAGCTTGTGCTTGGCAGCGACCGGGCCCGCGGTGGTGATCTGTTCCTGCTCCCAATGGACCTGCTCGCCGTCCTGCAGGTCGACCAGGGCGACCAGCATGTCGTCATCGGGATGGATGCAAAGCAATTTGCTGTTCATGACGTTCACAGCCCGAAGTAGTGCTTGGCGTTCTCGTAGCTGACGCCGCGAACGATCTGGCCGAGCGCTTCTTCATCGTCCGGATACTCGCCGGCCTCGACCCACTGGCCCAGTTGGCGGCACAGCAGGCGGCGGAAGTACTCGTGGCGCGGATAGGAGGCGAAGCTGCGCGAGTCCGTCACCATGCCCACCGAGGTGCCCAGCACGCCATGTGCGGCGAGCGTCTGCAACTGGCGCAGATTGCCGTCCTTGTGGTCGTTGAACCACCAGGCCGGGCCGAACTGAACCTTGCCGCGGGTCGCGCCGTCCTGAAAGGCCCCTATCAAGGTCGACAGCACTTCATTCATTGCCGGGTTCAGGCAGAACAGCAGGGTCTTGGGCAACTGGTCTTCAGCGTCCAGGGCATCCAGCAAGTCGGCGAGGCCGGCGCTGGTGGTGAAGTCGGAGATCGAGTCGTAGCCGGTGTCGGGACCCAGCGTGTTCAAGCGCCTGCGGTTGTTGTTGCGCTGCGCGCCGATGTGCAGGCACATGGCCCAGCCCTGCTGCGCATAGACCTTGCCCAATGCCTGGAGAAGGCCGCGCTGGAAGGCACCGAGCTCGGCTTCGCTCAATTCGGCGCCCGAGAGCCGGCGCGACAGCAGCGCCTCGCACAGCGCTGGCGTGATCTCGCCAGGTGGCAACGCCAGGTCGATGGCATGGTCCGAGATTCTTCCGCCCTGGGCATGGAAGAACCGGACGCGCACCGCCAAGGCCTCGACGAGCGAAGCGAAGTCGGTAATGCGCACGCCGGCGACACCGCCCAGGCGCTGCAGGTAGGCGGGGAAATCGGGCTTGTTGCAGCGCATGGCCGCGTCGGGTCGGAAGGCTGGCAGGACGCGGGTCTTCAGTGCCGAGTTGGCCAGCTCGGCATGCTGACCAAGGTCGTCGGCGGGGTCGTCCGTCGTGCAGGCGATCTCGACCTTGGCCAGGTCGAGGAAGCTCCAGCAGTCCATCTCGGCCAGGCGGCTGTTGGCGGCCTGCCAGATGCGCGGGGCATTCGTGGCGTTGATCGTCAGGTCGATGCCGAAGAGCCGTTGCAGCTCCAGATGGCTCCAGTGATGGATCGGATTGCCTGCCGCCAGCGGCAGCACCGAGCAGAAGGCCCTGAACTTGTCTTCATCGCTGGCCGCGCCGGTCACCAGCTGCTCGTTCACGCCGGCGCTGCGCATGAGGCGCCATTTGTAGTGGTCGCCGCCCAGCCACAGCTCGGTGATGTTGCGGAAGCGCTTGCGCTCGGCGATTTCGCCTTGTTGCAGGTGCGAGTGGTAGTCAATGATGGGCAGGCCGGCAGCCACCTCGTGATAGAGCCTGCGGGCGATGCCGGTGTCGAGCAGGAAGTCGTGGTCCAGAAAGGCGGGCATGGCGGCGGCAGGTTCGAATTGAAGTATCTGAATTATCTATCTGATATTTCAGAAGGCAAGCGACTTGTTCCCCGCTTGTTCCGGCCATGTTCCGGGTTTGCCCGGAGATCGCCACTGCTCTGCGGCTAAGATCGCAGGCTTCCCCGGTACCGTCACCCTTTCGGATTTCGCATGTCTGGCAGCACTTTTGGCGAGTTGTTCCGTGTCACCAATTTTGGCGAGAGCCACGGTCCCGCCATTGGCTGCGTGATCGACGGCTGCCCGCCGGGGCTTGAATTGAGCGAGGCCGACATCCAGCCCGAGCTGGACCGCCGCCGCCCCGGTACTTCGCGCCACGTGACGCAGCGCAATGAACCCGATGTGGTCGAAATCCTCTCCGGCGTCTACGAGGGCAAGACCACCGGCACGCCGATCTGCCTGCTGATCAAGAACACCGATCAGCGCAGCAAGGACTACGGCAACATCCTCGACACCTTCCGCCCCGGCCATGCCGACTACACCTACTGGCGCAAATACGGCCTGCGCGACCCGCGCGGCGGTGGCCGCAGCTCGGCCCGCCTGACGGCGCCCATGGTCGGTGCCGGCGCCGTGGCCCGCAAATGGCTGCATCAGCAGTACGGCACCACCTTCCGTGGCTGCATGACGAACCTGGGCGAACTGGAAATACCGTTCGAGGACTGGAAGCACGTTCCGAACAACCCGTTCTTCGCCGCCAATGCCAGCAAGATTGCCGAGCTCGAGGCCTATATGGACGAGCTGCGCCGCGCCGGCGACTCGGTTGGCGCGCGCATCGCGGTTGAAGCCTGCGGCGTGCCGGTCGGCCTGGGCGAGCCGCTGTTCGACAAGCTCGATGCCGACATCGCCTACGCCATGATGGGCATCAACGCGGTGAAGGGCGTCGAGATCGGCTCCGGCTTTGCCGTCGTCGCCCAGCGCGGCAGCGAGCATGGTGATGAACTGACGCCTGAAGGCTTCGCCACCAACAACGCCGGGGGCATGCTGGGCGGCATCTCCACCGGCCAGGACATCCGCGTGGCCATCGCGATCAAGCCGACCAGCTCGATCCGTTCGCCCAAGGCGTCGATTGATCGCGCCGGCCAGGTTGCCACGGTCGAAACTTTTGGCCGCCACGACCCGTGCGTGGGCATCCGCGCCACACCGATTGCCGAGGCCATGCTGGCCTTGGTGCTGATGGACCATGCCTTGCGCCACCGCGCCCAGTGCGGCGATGTGCGCCATGAGCTGCCGCCGATCGCGGCCAGCCGCTGATGCTTGATGATGCCGCCAGGCGCCGCCGCGTTCTGGCTGCCAGCGGTGCGCTGTCCGCCGCCTACTTTGCGGCCATCGGCCTGTTCAGCACTTACGCGCCGCTTTGGTACAAGTCGCTCGGCATTCCGCTGATCGAGATCGGCTGGCTGCTCTCGCTGTCCAGCTGGACACGACTCTTCGCGCCCTTCGTCTGGGGCTCGCTGGCCGACGCCAGCGGCCGCCGCGTGCAGCTGATCCGCTTCTCGTCGCTGGCCACCTTGCTGGCTGGCCTGCTGTTCCTGCTCCAGCCCAGCGTCTGGGTGCTGGCGTCGGCCACCTTCCTGATGTTCACCTTCAATGCGGCGATCACGCCCTTGAACGAGACCGTTGTCGCGGCCCAGTTGATGACGGCCGACGGCGGCGTGGATGCACGTCGTTATGGTCGCGTGCGCCTGTGGGGCTCTGTCGGCTACATGGCCAGCGTGGTCGGCGCGGGCTGGGCACTCGAGCATCTCGGCCTCGGCTATTTCGTGCCGGGCGTGCTCGTGGGCCTGACCCTGGTGCTGGCCGCAGCGCTGTGGATGCCGCTGCAGCGGGTGGCGGCGCATGGCCATGAAAAAGGCCCGCCGCTGGCCGAAGTGATGAGGCGGCCGGCGGTTCGCTGGTTCTTCGCCGGTGTCTTCATGACGGTGCTGGCGCACACGGCGCTGTACTCATTCTTCAGCCTCTATCTGGACGAGCTGGGCTATGCGAAGTCGGTGGTGGGTCTCTTGTGGGGCGCCTCCATCGTTGCCGAGGTCTGCTGGTTCGGTCTGCAGGGCCGGCTGCTGGAGCGCAGCACCTTGCACCGATGGTTGCTGGCCTGTGCCGTGGTGGCCGTGGTGCGGTTTGCGCTGACCGCTGCCTTCGGCGCCACGCTGTGGGTGCTGGTTGCGCTGCAGACGCTGCACGCCATCACCTTCGCGGCTCAGCACACGGTCTGCATCGCCCTGATCACACGCTACTTCCCCGGTCGCCTGCGCGGCCGCGGGCAGGCGCTGTACTCGGTGCTGGGCTATGGCTTCTCGGGCGTGGTGGGCGCCATCGGCGGCGGCTGGCTGGTCACGCACCTGGGCCTGGGCAGCATCTTTTGGGCCGCCAGCCTCGCAGCCCTGGCCGGCGCGGCATGCGCCTGGCGTTGCGCGCAGCTCGACCACTGAATCTGCAGTTCGTCGCGCATCGAAAGCGCCGGTCGGCGCCGATTGCGCTCTGGTGCGAGCAATCTGCATTTCGTCGCAAGCGTGCGCTAAAGCCGGAATGGCGTCCCTACAGTCCGCTCACTTTCCATATTGAGCGGGGACTTCCATGCGCAAGCAATGGCTTTTTGGTGGCATCGCCGCCGCAGTGTTGGCCAGTGGCGCCGGTGTGGCCGTTTGGGCCAGCAAGGGTGGCGAAGAGCCCAAGAAAAAGGAGGGCGACAAGCCCGCGCCGACGCTGGAATTCGTGGCCAGCGAAGTGGTCAAGCCCACAGTGGCGAGGATGCCCGGCCGCATTGAATTTTCCGGGCCTCTCGTCGCACCGGGCACGGTCGTCGTGCGCAGCAAGGCGGCCGGCGTGCTGGTGGCGCTGAACGTGGCCGAAGGCAGCCGTGTCCGCGCCGGCCAGGCCTTGGGCCAACTGGACCTGGAAGAGCTGCGCTACCGTGTCGCCGAGCGCAGCGCCAGCATCGAATCTGCCCGCGCCCAGGCCGATCAGGCCGAACGCCAGCACAAGGCCAATGAAGGCCTGGCGGCGCAGAATTTCATTTCCAAGACGGCGCTCGACGCCTCACGCGCATCGCTGGAGGCTGCGCGGGCCCAACTTGGTGTGGCCAAGGCTCAGCAGGAAACCGCGCAGGTGCTCTTGAAGCAGGCAGCCCTGGTGGCGCCGATCAGCGGTGTGGTCTCCAAGCGCCATGCGTTGCCGGGTGAAAAGGTGGCGGGCGAGCAGCCGGTGCTGGCTATCGTCGACCTGAGCAAGCTGGAGCTGGCCGGTCTGGTCGCCACGCACGAGGTGAGCCGGCTCAAGCCCGGCATGGTCGCGACGCTGCGCATTGAGGGCGTGGACCAGCCCGTCGAGGCGCGCATTTCCCGCATCGCACCGGCCGCCGAGCCGGGCACGCGCTCCATTGGCGTGACGCTGGAACTGAACAACCCGAAGGAAGTCTTCCGCGCCGGCCAGTACGCCGTGGCGCAGGTCGAGCTGCCGGACGATACCGAGCGCCTCACGCTGCCCGACACCGCCGTGGGCAGCACCTCAGGTCAGGACCATGTCTGGATGATCGAGAACGGCGCGCTGGTGCGCCGCATCGTCACCACCGGCCGCCGCGACCGCAGCACTGCCAAGGTCGAAGTCTTGAATGGCCTGAAGCCCGATGCCCAGGTGCTGGCCGCCCGCTTTGACAATCTGCGCGAAGGCGCCAAGGCCACCGTGGTCGAGGCGCGAGCCAAGTTCGCCAGCGCTGCCGCATCGACACCGCTGCGCAACTGAAACCGGAGGCAAGCATCATGTGGATGACCCGTGTCTCCATCCAGAACCCGGTCTTCGCGACCATGGTGATGGTGGCAATTTGCGTGCTGGGCATGTTCTCGTACGCCAAGCTGGGTGTCGAGCAGATGCCCGACATCAGCTTCCCCGGCGTCTACATCGACGTCCGCTATCCCGGCGCCTCGCCCGAGGCAGTGGAGCGCGAGGTGTCGCGCCCGCTCGAAGAAGCGCTGAACACCATTGCCGGTGTCGAGCGCATCAACTCGCGCGCTTTCGAGGGGCGCACCCAGGTCAATGTGGAGTTCGGCCTGAACGCCGACATGAGCCGCGTCATGCAGGACGTGCGCGACCGCGTGGCCATGGCGCAGGCCGGCTTTCCCAAGGACGTGAAGCCGCCGATGGTGATGCGCTACCAGGGCGACAACGCCCAGCCCATCGTCGTGATGGCGCTGATGAGCAAGACGCGGCCGGCGCGCGAGCTGTCGATGCTGGCCGAGTTCACCATTTCCAAGCGCCTGGCGCGTGTGGACGGTGTGGCCAAGGTGGACATCGGCGGCATGGTCTCGCGCGAAGTCCGCATCGACCTCGACCCACAGCGGCTGCGCGCCTATGGGGTCACGCCGGCCGAGATCGCCTCGGCGCTGAACCAGGCCAATGCCGACCAGCCGGTGGGCATGCTGTCGGACGGCACGTCGGACGCCATGCTGCGCGTCGAAGGCAAGGTCAAGGACCCCAAGGAATTCGCCAAGATCGTCGTGGCCCGCCGCGGCAATCTGGCGCTGACGCTGACCGACCTCGGCACCCTGGTGGAGCGTGAGCGCGAGCCCGATTCCATCGCCCGCATCAATGGCCAGCCGGCCGTGAGCTTCTACGTTTTCAAGCAGCAGGATTCCAACATCGTCGCCACCGGCGAAGCGGTGAAGGACGCGGTGAAGGAGATCCAGAGAACCCTGCCGGACGACATCAAGCTGGAGCTGATGTACGTCAACAGCGACTTCGTCAAGGGCTCGCTGGAGGGCCTGAAGCACACGCTGATCGAAGGCGCGCTGCTGACGGTGGCCATCGTCTTCCTGTTCCTGCACAGCTGGCGCTCGACCATCATCACTGGCCTGACCCTGCCTATCGCTGTGATCTCGAGCTTCATCGCCGTGCATGCCTTCGGCTTCACCTTGAACTTCATGACGATGATGGCCTTGAGCCTGTGCATCGGCCTGCTGATCGACGATGCCATCGTGGTGCGAGAGAACATCGTGCGCCATGTGGCCATGGGCAAGGACCATCACACGGCCGCGGCTGACGGCACGAACGAGATTGGCCTTGCCGTGATGGCCACCACCTTCGCCATCTGCGCCGTGTTCGTGCCGGTCGCCTTCATGGGCGGCATCATCGGCAAGTTTTTCTACCCCTTCGGCATCACCGTGGCGGTGGCCGTGATGGTGAGCCTTTTTGTCAGCTTCACGCTGGATCCGATGCTCTCCAGCATCTGGAAGGACCCGCCGAGCACGATGCTCAAGAAGCTGCCGGTGATCGGCCACCTGATCCGTGGCACCGACCGTGGCATGGAGGGGCTGCACGCCTTCTACGAGCGGGCTATCCGCTGGATCTTCTCGGGCCGCCGATATCGCGTCTTCGTGCCGCCGGTGCCGGCCTACGGTCGTCCCTTCAAGGCTGATGGCTCACGTGACCGTTCTGCCAAGCGCGGCCTGCGCTTTGCCACCCTGACGCCGCGTGGCATCGTCGCCTGGTCGGGCGTGGGCAGCTTTGTGCTTGCGCTGTTCCTGGCTGGCTTCGTGGGCAGCGAGTTCGTGCCCGAGACCGACCAGGGCTTCACCCAGCTGACGCTGCGCATGCCCACGGCCACCAGCCTGGACCGCGGCAATGCCAAGGTGCAGCAGGTCGAGGAGATCCTGTCGCAGTTCAAGGAGATCAAGATGGTCTCCACCGTGGTGGGCGCTTCGGGCGAGGGCATGGCCACGGGCCGCAACCAGGCTCAATTGAATCTCTCGCTGGTGGACCGCAAGGAACGCAAGCGCACGCAGAAGGAAGTGGAGAACGCGGTCCGCGAGGCCATCGCCAAGGTTCCGGGCATCGAGGTCAGTGTCGGCTTCAACCGCCCGGTCTGGATCACGCTCTTGGGCAACGACGCCGAGCAGCTGACCAAGGCCGCCAACGACCTGGCCGACAAGATCCGCAAGGTCAAGGGCACCGTGGACGTGGACACGACGGTGCGCGCCGGCCTGCCTGCCTTCGCGGTGAAGCTGAAGGACTCGGCGATCCGTGAGCTGGGTCTGACCGCGCCGCAAATCGCTTCTTCGCTGCGTGCCTATGTGAACGGCGAGGTTGCCACCTACTGGACCACGCCGGACGGCAACCAGGTCGAGGTGCTCTTGCGCCTGCCCATCGAGCAGCGCCAGCGCGTCGAGCAGATGTACAAGCTGCCGGTCGCGTTCTCCAAGGACGGCGCACCGATCTCGCTGGACCAGGTCGCCACCATCGAGCAGGTGTTCAACCCCGAGGTCATCCGTCGCCAGAACCTGCAGCGCCGTGAGGCCGTCTATGCCGGCGTGCAAGGCCGCAGCTCGGGTGAAGTGAACGAGGAAGTCGCCAAGCTCGTCAAGAACCACCAGCTGCCGCCGGGCGTGAGTTTCCTGGTGGACGGCGCAGGCAAGCAGCAGCAAGAGGCCTTCATGGGCCTGGTCGGTGCCATGGGCCTGGCGGTGATCTTCATCTACATCGTGCTGGCCAGCCAGTTCGGCAGCTTCCTGCAGCCGATTGCCATCATGGCTTCCTTGCCACTGGCGCTGCTGGGCGTGATGCTGGCGCTGCTGGTGACGGGCTCGACGCTGAACGTGTTCTCGATGATCGGCCTCGTGATGCTGATGGGCCTGGTGACCAAGAACGCGATTCTTCTTGTGGACTTCGCCAACCATGCCCGCAAGGCCGGGGCGACGGTGGCCGATGCCTTGCGGGAGGCCGGGCTGATCCGGATGCGCCCGATCATCATGACCACGGCCGCGATGATCTTCGGCATGCTGCCCATGGCCATCGCCTTCAACGAGGGCGGCGAGATCCAGGCGCCCATGGGCCGGGCCATCATCGGCGGCGTGCTCACCTCGACGCTGCTCACCCTCGTCGTGGTGCCGGTGATCTACAGCTATGTGCTCAACGTGCCGCGCCGCTGCAGCGAGGCCGTGAGCTGGGTCAAAGCTTTGTTCGGCCGTCGCCCAGGCACCTTGCCTGGCGCAGTGATGCCGGCCGGTGATGACTGAAGTTTTTTTGCGGCGAATGTGAGAAGGGGCGCACTGGCGCCCCTTTTCCTTTCACACGGTCGCGGTAGCATGGTCCGCTCGATCCAAGGAGTCAGTGATGAGCGAAACCACCCAGAAGTACCGCCTGGTCACCCGTAGCGATTTCGATGGCCTGGTCTGTGCCGTGCTGCTGAACGAGCTGGACATGATCGACGACATCAGCTTCGTCCATCCCAAGGACATGCAGGACGGCAAGGTTGCGATCACCGAGCGCGACATCACGACCAACCTGCCTTTCGTGCCGGGCGCCCATCTGGTGTTCGACCACCATGAGTCGGAAACGGTGCGCAACACCGGCGAACGCAAGAACCACATCATCGACCCGAAGGCGCCGTCGGCGGCTCGCGTGGTCTACGACTACTACGGTGGCAAGGCGCGCTTTCCGCGCATCAGCGAGGCCATGATGGCGGCGGTCGACAAGGCCGACTCGGCGCAGTTCACCCGCGAAGAAATCCTCGACCCGAGCGACTGGGTGCTGCTGAACTACCTGATGGATTCACGCACTGGGCTGGGCCGCTTCCGCGAGTTCCGCATCAGCAACTACGCGCTGATGATGGACCTGATCAAGTACTGTGCCGACCACGACATCGATGACATCCTGCGCTTGCCCGACGTGGTCGAACGCATCGACCTCTACTTCGAGCACACAGCACAGGCGCGTGAGCAGATCGAGCGCTGCACCACGGTGCACAAGAACCTCGCTGTGCTGGACCTGCGCGGTGAAGAAACCATCTTTGCCTGCAACCGCTTCATGATCTATGCGATGTACCCGGAGACCAACATCTCCATCCACGCAATGTGGGGCCTGCAAAAGCAGAACACGGTGTTCGCCACCGGCAAGTCCATCCTGGACCGCAGCAGCAAGACCAATGTGGGCGAGCTGATGCTCAAGTACGGCGGCGGTGGCCACAATGCGGCCGGCACCTGCCAGATTGCCAACGACCAGGCCGAAACGGTGCTGGCCGAGCTGATCGCCAAGATCAATCAGGATGGCTGAGCTGGGCGCTGGTGCGGTGCTACGGTGGCTTCGCTTCGAAAATAGTTGACCTGGTGTTATTGACAGTACTGTATGTGAATACAGTATCATCCGGCCCATCGATTCACCGTTTCCACCGGAGTTCGCATGGGCCGCTTTTCTTCTGTCTCTTCGCTTCTGAGCCGTTTGAACCGCCTCAAGGACCCCAACGCCTGGGTCTGCCTGATCGCCGTGTTCGTGATCCTGGGTTTGATGGGTGGGGCGTTCGAACCGGCCTCGATGGAGGGCAGCATCCATGATGCGGGCATGAATGAAGCCTCGTCACTCGAGGTCGCGCTAGGTGCACCTTTGGCAGCCGCGATTCAGCCGGGATGAGAGCCTGCGCCCGCGGCTGTCGGCTTCGGGCTTGAGCGCAAGACCACGGCGACGAGCAGCGTCGCCAGCAGTGCGAAGCCGGCACCCAGGCCGAACGCCAGTTGGTAGCCGCCGCTGAGCGACTGAGGCAGGGCCGAACCCGCGGCGGCGAGGGCGCTGCTGCGTGCCGCGGCCAGGCTGGCCAGCACGGCCAGCCCAAGGGAGCCGCCCATCATGAAGGCCGTGTTCACCACGCCTGAGGCCAGGCCCGAATCTTCCGGCTTCACCTCGCTCATTGCCGCCAACAGCAGCGGGTTGAAGGCGACACCGGAGCCGAGTCCCAGCAGAAGCATGCCGGGCACGATGTCCAGCCACATCGTGCCGTCCACCGGAGCGCGGGCAAACAGCGCCAGGCCGCTGGCACCCAGCAGCAGGCCACAGACCAGAGGCCCGCGGATGCCGAAGCGCATCACGATCTTGGCTGAGAGGCCCAAGGAGAAGCCGGCCATGATCAGATTGGCGGGCAGGAAGGCCAGGCCGATCTGCATCGGCGTGAAACCCAGCACCAACTGCATGTACAGCGCCGATATGAAGAACCAGGCGAACATCGCGGCCGCCCACAACACCCCCACAGCATTGGCCACGGCCACCGAGCGCAGCTTGAAAAGCGAGAGCGGCATCAAGGGCTGTTTCACCCTGGATTCAATCAGGAGGAAGCTGAACAGCAGCAGCACGGCGCCCGTCAGCAGGCCCAGCGTGACCGGCGAGGTCCAACCAGCCTCATTGCCGTTCACTACCGCATAAACAGCCAGCATCAGGGCGCTCGTCACCGTCACAGCGCCGGCCAGGTCCAACTTCACCGCGTGCAGCGCCTTGCTGCGCGGCAGCAGCAACAGGCACAAGCCGAATACCACGGCGCCAATGGGCAGGTTGACCAGGAACACCCAGTGCCAGTCCAGCGCGCTGGTCAGCAAGCCGCCGAGCAGCACGCCGATGCTGCCGCCGCCGGCACAGACAAAGCCGTAGACACCCATTGCCTTGGCCCGTTCACCATCCTCGGTGAACAGATTCATGATCAGTGACAGCGAAATCGCCGACACCACGGCGCCACCCAGGCCCTGCACGGCGCGCGCTGCAATCAGCATCGTCTGCGAACCGGCCATTCCGCAGGCGGCTGAAGCCGCAGTGAACAAGGCCAGGCCCAGCAGGAACATTCGCCGGTGTCCATAGAGGTCACCCAGACGGCCGCCCAGGAGCATGAAACCGCCAAAGCTCAGCATGTAGGCATTGACCACCCAGACCAGCGAAGTCTCGGTAAAGCCCAGGTCGGCACGGATGGAGGGCAGGGCGACATTCACGATGGTCGTGTCCAGCACGATCATCAGCACGCCCAGGCACAGCACCATCAGGGCCAGCCAGCGGCGGCGGGGATGCAGGTCTTGTTCTGTCATGGAGTTCCTGTTTTCGACGGTCGGCGAGGTTAGCAGGCCGCTTGGCCGGCAGTTGCAGACACGACGATCAGGATGCTTGGACTTCGACAGGCAAAGACAATCTCCAGGAATGGCTTCCGCCAGCCTCAGCACTCGACGATGTTCACCGCCAGCCCGCCGCGGGCCGTTTCCTTGTACTTGGTCATCATGTCGGCGCCGGTGTCGCGCATGGTCTTGATGACCTTGTCCAGGCTGACGAAGTGCGTGCCGTCGCCGCGCAGTGCCATGCGAGCGGCGTTGATGGCCTTGACCGAGGCAATGGCATTGCGTTCGATGCAGGGTATCTGCACCAGGCCGCCCACCGGGTCGCAGGTCAGGCCCAGGTGGTGTTCCATGCCGATCTCGGCGGCGTTCTCGACCTGCTCGGGTGTGCCGCCCATGACCTGGCAGAGTGCCGCGGCAGCCATCGAGCAGGCCACGCCGACTTCGCCCTGGCAGCCCACTTCGGCGCCAGAGATGGATGCGTTTTCCTTGTAGAGGATGCCGATGGCGGCGGCGGTCAACAGGAAGTCGATCACGCCGTCGTCATTGGCATGGTGGACGAAGCGCGAGTAGTAGTGCAAGACGGCGGGCACGATGCCGGCCGCGCCGTTGGTCGGCGCCGTGACGACACGACCGCCTGCCGCGTTCTCTTCGTTCACGGCCAGCGCGTACAGGTTGACCCAGTCCATGACCTGCAGCGGATCTCGCAATGCGGCTTCGGGGTTGGCAGTGAGATCGCGGTGCAGCTGCGCGGCTCGGCGCTTGACCTTGAAGCCGCCCGGCAGGATGCCTTCGGTCTTGCAGCCGCGCGTCACGCAGTCCTGCATCACCTGCCAGATTTTCAAGAGGCCGGTTCGGGTCTCTTCATCGCTGCGCCAGTGACGCTCGTTGCGGCGCATCACCTCGGCAATCGTGATGCCGTGCTCCTTGGTCAGGGCCAGCAGCTCGTCGCCGGTCTTGAAGGGGTAGGGCAGTACCGTGGCATCGGGCGCGATGACCTTCTGCTTCGAGCCGTCCGCCGCGACCTCGTCGCTGACGATGAAACCCCCACCGACCGAGTAGTAGATGCGGTTGGCGACTTCGTTGCCCTCGGCATCGAAAGCCAGGCAGCGCATGCCGTTGGCATGGAACGGCAGGGATTCGCGGCGCTTGAAGACCAGGTCCTTGGCCTCGTCGAACCTGACCACCTGCTTGCCAAGCAAATTCAGGTCGCCAGCGCGGATCGCTGCGAGCAGCGAAGGGATGGCCTCGATGTCCACCGTGTCCGGCTCATGGCCGGCCAGGCCCAGCAGCACGGCCGTGTCGCTGCCATGGCCCTTGCCGGTGGCGCCGAGGCTGCCGTACAGGATCACCTGCACGCGGGCCACGCGGGCCAAGAGGCCTTCGTGGTCCAGGCGCAGGCCGAACAGGCGCGCGGCGCGCATCGGGCCCACGGTATGCGAGCTCGATGGCCCGATGCCGATCTTGAAAAGGTCGAAGACCGAGACTGCCATGCTGGCTCCTCCATGGAGCCTCTGGTGGAGGCTCTTCTAGGTTCTAGGCGATTGATCCGGTCTGATCGACCAACTTACTCGTACGAGGAGATCGGCGGGCAGGAGCAGACCAGGTTGCGGTCGCCGTAGACGTTGTCCACGCGGCCGACCGGCACCCAGTACTTCTGGCGGCGCAGTGTGGCCACCGGATAGGCTGCGACTTCGCGGCTGTAGCCATGGGCCCATTCGGCCTTCATCAGGCTTTCGGCCGTGTGCGGCGCATTGACCAGCGGGTTGTCCGTGGCCGTCCAGGTGCCGGCTTCAACTTGTGCGATCTCGGCGCGGATGGCCAGCATCGCGTCGCAGAAACGGTCCAGCTCGTACTTGGATTCGCTCTCGGTCGGCTCGACCATCAGCGTGCCGGCCACCGGGAAGGACAGGGTCGGTGCATGGAAGCCATAGTCGATCAGGCGCTTGGCCACGTCTTCGGCGCCCACACCGGTCGCGTCTTTCAGCGGGCGGATGTCCAGGATGCACTCGTGCGCCACGCCACCGCCCTTCACGCCGGCGATATTGCCGCTGAAGTGGATGTCGTAGGCATCAGCCAGGCGGGCGGCCACATAGTTGGCGGCCAGGATGGCCACTTCGGTCGCGGCGGTCAGGCCTTCCGCGCCCATCATGCGGACATACATCCACGAGATCGGCAGCACGGCGGCATTGCCCAGCGGCGCGGCAGACACAGCGCCGATGGCGGTATCGCTCACGTAGCCAGCCGAGCGGTGCGTGGGCAAGTAGGGCACGAGGTCGGCGACCACGCAGACCGGGCCGACACCGGGGCCGCCACCGCCGTGGGGGATGCAGAAAGTCTTGTGCAGGTTCAGGTGGCTCACATCGCCGCCGAACTCACCCGGTGCCGCCACGCCCACCAGGGCGTTCATGTTGGCGCCGTCCACGTACACACGGCCGCCATGCGAGCGCACCAGGGCGCAGATTTCCTTCACATGCGTGTCGAACACACCGTAGGTGGAGGGGTAGGTGATCATGATCGCGGCCAGATTGGCGCTGTGCTGCTCGCACTTGGCCTTCAGGTCCACGAGGTCGATGTTGCCTTCCTTGTCGCACTTGGTGACCACGACCTGCATGCCCACCATCTGGGCCGATGCGGGGTTGGTGCCGTGAGCCGACTCGGGGATCAGGCAGATCTTGCGATGGCCTTCGTTGCGCGCCTCATGGAAGGCCTTGATCGCCAGCAGGCCGGCGTACTCGCCCTGCGAGCCAGCGTTCGGCTGCAGCGAGATGCCGGCATAGCCGGTGGCCTGGCACAGCCAGGCCGTCAGCTGCTCGTTCAGGAGCGCATAACCCTTCAGTTGGTCGTGCGGTGCGAAGGGGTGGATGTTCGCGAACTCGGGCCAGGTGATGGGGATCATCTCGCTGGTGGCGTTCAACTTCATGGTGCACGAACCCAGCGGGATCATCGTGCGGTCCAGCGCCAGGTCCTTGTCGGACAGCGCGCGGATGTAGCGCAGCATCTCGGTTTCCGAGTGGTGCGTGTTGAAGACCGGATGCGTCAGGTACTCGCTCGTGCGGACCAGCTCGGCCGGGACCAGGGAAGCGACGCCCTTCTCGAACTTGGACAGGTCCAGCGACTTGCCGAAGGCAGTCAGGATGGCTGCCAGGTCAGCGCGCGTCGTGGTCTCGTCCAGCGAGATCGAGACGCTGGTGCCGGAGGCGCGGCGGAAGTTCATGCCGGCCTTCAAAGCGGCGGCCAGGATGCTGTCAGTCTTGTCGCCGGTGTTGATGGTCAGCGTGTCGAAGGCAAAGCCATTGCCCTTGCGGTCGCCCAGGGCCTCAGCCAGCACAGCCGTGTAGCTGGCCACGCGCTGGGCGATGCGCTTGAGGCCTTGCGGGCCGTGATAGACCGCGTACATGCTGGCGACAACGGCCGGCAGCACCTGGGCGGTACAGATGTTCGAGGTGGCCTTTTCGCGGCGGATGTGCTGCTCGCGCGTCTGGAGCGCCAGGCGGTAGGCCGGGTGGCCGTGTACGTCCACCGAGACGCCGACCAGGCGGCCGGGCAGGTTGCGCTTGTACTCGTCCTTGCAGGCCATGAAGGCGGCGTGCGGGCCGCCATTGCACATAGGCATGCCGAAACGCTGGGTCGTGCCCACGGCGATGTCGGCGCCTTGCTCGGCGGGCGACTTAAGCAGTGTCAGGGCCAGCAGGTCGCAGGCGGCGATCAGGAGGCCGCCTTGGGCGTGCACTGCATCGGCAATGGGCTGCAGCGAGCGGATCTCGCCGCTCACGGCCGGGTACTGCACCAGCGCCGCGAAGCACTCGGTCTTGCCAGCGTCAGCAGCCGGGCCGACCTGCACCGTGATGCCCAGCGGCTTGGCGCGGGTGTTCACCACTTCCAGCGTCTGCGGCAGCACGTCGTCGGCCACGAAGAAGACCTGGCTCTTGCTCTTGCCCACGCGGGCCGCCAGCGTCATGGCCTCGGCGGCGGACGTCGCCTCGTCCAGCATCGAGGAGTTGGCGATGGCCATGCCGGTCAGGTCGCAGACCATGGTCTGGAAGTTGACCAGTGCCTCCATGCGGCCTTGCGAGATTTCGGCCTGGTAGGGCGTGTAGGCGGTGTACCAGGCGGGGTTCTCGAGGATGTTGCGCAGGATGACGCCAGGCGTCAGCGTGTCGTAGTAGCCCTGGCCGATGTAGCTCTTGAGCACCTTGTTCTGCGCAGCCACGGCCTTCATTTCGGCCAGCGCCTGGGCTTCCGAAGCCACGGGCAGCAGGTCCATGCCGCGCGAGCGCTTGATGCTGGCGGGCACGATGGATTCGATCAACGCGCGACGCGAAGCAGCGCCGATGACGGACAGCATCGCGGCTTCATCAGCGGCATCGGGGCCGATGTGGCGGGCTTGGAATTCGGCGGCGTTCTCGAGCTCGGCGAGCGGCTTCAGGGCGGACATCAGCATGGCAACAATCCTTGTGCGTCGACCGGCTCGTGGCCGGCGGACGCGAAATCTGGGGTGGCCCGGATGCCCGGGCGATAAAACAGCGGGCACCCAGTGCCCGCTTCAAAACAATCAGCCGATCAGCTGTTCTTGACCAGCTCGTCGTAGGCGGTCCCGTCCATCAGGCCGTCCAGCTGGGCCGGATTGCTGAGCTTGACCTTGAAGAACCAGCCGGCGTTCAGCGGGTCGCTGTTGGCCAGCGAAGGGTCGTCGCGCAGGCCTTCGTTCACTTCGGTGATCTCGCCGTCGACCGGCATGTAGACGTCGGCGGCGGCCTTCACGGACTCGACCACGCCGGCCACTTCCTTCTCGGCAAAGGCCTTGCCGACTTCGGGCAGGTCGACGAAGACCACGTCGCCCAGCGCATCCTGCGCGTGGACCGTGATGCCCACGGTGACGATGCCGTCGGCTTCGATCTTGACCCACTCGTGGTCGGGCGTGTACTTGATGCTCATGGAGTGCTCCGTGTTGGTCGGATGAGGAAAAGGGAAAGAGTTCTGAATCAACCGCGAATCAACCGCGGTAATAACCGTTGGGCGTGAAAGGCGTGCTGGAAACCGTCATCGGCGTGCGCTTGTCGCGGACCACGGCAAAGACTTGCGTGCCCAGTGCAGCGTGAGCAATGTTCAGATAGGCCAGCGCCACCGGCTTGTTGACCGTAGGGCCCAGGGTGCCGCTGGTGACGACGCCGATCTCGATGCCGGCTTCGTCAACAATTCTGGCGCCTTCGCGCACCGGCATGCGCTCACTGCCGACCAGGCCTACGCGCTTGCGCGAAGCGCCGCTGGCCAACTGCTGGTCGATGACGGCAGCGCCGGGGTAGCCGCCGGCACGGGCGCTGCCGGCGCGGCGCACTTTCTGGATCGCCCAGGTCAGCGAGGCTTCGACCGGTGTGGTCGTGGTGTCGATGTCATGGCCGTAGAGGCACAGACCCGCTTCCAGGCGCAGCGAATCGCGGGCGCCGAGGCCGATGGGGGCGACTTCCGGCTGGGCCAGCAGCTTGCGGGCCAGGGCCACGGCCTGGTCTTGATGGACCGAGATCTCGAAGCCGTCTTCGCCGGTGTAGCCGGAGCGGGTCAGGAAGGTGGGGATGCCGTCGAGCTCGAAAAAGCCGCCGGTCATGAAGGTCAGCTTGGCCACATCCGCGTTCAGGCGGGAGAGGGCGGTCACAGCCTGCGGGCCTTGCAGCGCCAGCAGTGCCTGTTCGGGCATGGGAATGACTTCGCACTTGCTGCCAATCGTGGCTTGCATGTGGGCGATGTCCTGCACTTTGCAGCCGGCGTTGACGACCACGAACAGGTCGTCCGGGCGGCGGCAGATCATCAGGTCGTCCAGGATGGCGCCTTGCTCATTCGTGAACAGGGCGTAGCGCTGCTTGAACACGCCCAGATCGATCACGTCCACCGGCACGATGGTCTCCATCGCGGCGGCGGCGCCAGCGCCCACGAGGCGCAGTTGGCCCATGTGGGAGACATCGAACAGTCCGGCCGAGGCGCGCGTGTGCTTGTGCTCGCCCATCACACCCATCGGGTATTGCACGGGCATGTCGTAGCCGCCGAAGGGCACCATCTTGGCGCCAAGTTCGATGTGGAGGGCGTGCAGGGGGGTCTTGAGCAGTTCGGCGGACATGGCGGAGAGGCTTTCGAGGGCAGTCGTCTGGCCCACCCCATCAGATGACGGAAGGTGGGTGTTGATGCCCTCGCTGTCCTTGGTACTTGAGAGATTCGCCGCCAGCGTCTCGCCGGCAACTTGCCCCTTCAGTGGACGGATTCGATGACCCGCCTCTCTCCAGTGAGGAACGCCCCGGTCGGAGCGTCTTGTCAGTCCTTTTGCCTGAGCGTTTGAAGCGTGGGATCAACCAGTGCTTCTGCGCCTTCGGCGGTTCTCGCTAGAAAACTCTCTCCTGACGGGCGGGATTGTAGCCACGGTTTTAAGCCTCACCTAAGGCGGCCATGCAGAATTGCCTCCCAAACATGCGCATTCTTCTGGTCGAGGACGATTCAATGATCGGCGAGCAGCTGCTGGACCTGCTGCGCGCCGAAGACTATGCGGTCGACTGGGTTCGCGACGGCGAGCTGGCCGATGCCGCCCTGCAGGCGCAGGCCTACGACCTGGTGCTGCTCGACCTGGGCCTGCCGCGCAAGGACGGCATGAGCGTGCTGCGCTCGCTGCGGGCCCGCAAGCAGGCGATGCCGGTGCTGATCATGACGGCCCGCGATGCGGTGGAACAGCGCATCGCCGGCCTTGACGCGGGCGCCGACGACTACGTGCTCAAGCCTTTTGACCTGGACGAGCTGCTTGCGCGCATCCGCGCCTTGCTGCGCCGTGCAAGTGGTCGGGCCGAGCCGGTCTACAGCCACAAGGGCGTCAGCATCAACCCGGTCAGCCGCGAAGTGCTGGCTGAGGGCAGGCCAGTGACGCTGTCGGCTCGCGAATGGGCGGTGCTGGAGCCGCTGCTGGCACGGCCGGGCCTCGTGCTCTCGCGCCAGCAGCTTGAAGAAAAGCTCTACAGCTGGAAGGACGAGATCTCCAGCAACGCGGTCGAGGTCTACATCCATGGCATCCGCAAGAAGCTGGGCGCCGGCCTGATCGAAAACGTGCGTGGCGTGGGCTACCGGGTGCCGCGCGAATGAACAAACTGCTCGACTGGGGCCTGATGCCGCGCTCCTTGCGCTACCGACTGATCGTGTCGCTGATCGTCCTGCTGTCGGTGGCCGCCTTGCTGCAAGGCCTGAGCGCCTACCGCAATGCCCTGGCCGAGACCGATGAAATCTTCGACTACCAGATGCAGCAGATGGCCTTCTCGCTGCGCGGCAACCTTGGCGGTGCGTCAGCCAGCGGCACCTTGAGCGTGCCGGTGGGCGAAGACCGCAGCTTCGACTTCCTGGTCCAGGTCTGGGGTTTGGACGGCGCACCGCTGTTCCGCTCGCCAGGTGAAGACGGGCTGCCGGCGCGCGCGGTGCTGGGCTTCTCCGAGGTCGAGTCGCGCGGCAAGCGCTACCGCGTGTTCTCGATGCAGACGCGCTACCAGGTCGTGCAAGTCGCGCAAGACCTTTCGGTGCGTCGACGCATGGCCAGCCAGCTGGCACTGCGCACCGTGGCGCCGATTGCGATGATGCTGCCCATCCTCGCGCTCGTGGTCTGGTGGGTGGTCAGCAGCTCCCTGGTGCCGGTGGCGCGGGTGCGCTCGCAGTTGGCTGCGCGCAAGGTGGAGGAGCTATCGCCATTGCCTGAACAAGAGCTGCCGGCCGAGGTGCAGCCGCTGGTGCGCGAGATGAATTCGCTCCTTGAGCGGGTGCGCGGCGCCTTCGAGGCGCAAGAGCATTTCGTGGCCGATGCTGCGCACGAGTTGCGCTCGCCCCTGGCCGCCTTGAAGCTGCAACTTCAGGGCTTGCAACGGGCCGAGTCAGTCGCGGATCGTGAACTTGCCACGCAACGCTTGTCGGCCGGCATCGAGCGTGCCAGTCACTTGATCGAACAACTGATGCTGCTGGCGCGCGCCGAGGGGCGCGAGCCGCAGCTCATGAAGGCTGTTGACCTGGAAGCCCTGTGTCGCGATGCCGTGGTCGAAGCCAGCCAGGCCGCGCAATTGCGCAGCATCGACATCGGATTGGCCGCCAGCGAGCTTGCAACAGTGCAAGGCCAGCCCGAAGCATTGCGCATCCTGGTGCGCAACCTGTTGGACAACGCAATCAAGTACAGCCCGCCTGGCTCCAGGGTCGACCTGAGCTTGCGGCTCGAAGGCCGGCAAGCCGTGCTTTGCGTGGAGGACAGCGGCCCTGGAATATCGCCCGGGGAGCGTGAGCGCGTGTTCGACCGCTTTTATCGCGGCCAGGGTCAGGCGCAGGCCGGCGGCGCAGGCCTCGGGCTGGCCATTGTTCGTGCCATTGCCGAGCGGCACGGCGCCCGGCTCTCGCTGTCGTCGTCGCCGCGGCTCGGTGGCCTGGACGTTTGCTTGCGCATGCCACTGGCCGATTTAAGACACGCCTAAGTCTTGAGCTTCAAAGTTCACGGCATCCCTTCACTTTCTTCCAGAGAGGATTGCCATGAACAAGAGTCAACGACTGATTCCGGCCAAGCGCCTGGTCTGGGCCCTGGCCGCCGGTGGTGTGCTGGGCCTGGGTTCGGGAGCGCTGGTCATGCAAAGCGCTGCAGCCGGCTTGAAGACAAGCGCTGCGGCCGCACCCGCGGTGGTCGCAGCGGCCGTGGCAACGCCTGTTGCAGCAGCTGCGCCAGCAACGGCGGTGCAGGGCAATCTCGTGACCCTGCCCGACTTTGCAGCCATCGCGGCCAAGCAGGGCGCTGCCGTCGTCAACATCAGTGTGACCGGCGCGGTCAAGGCGACAGCAAACCGCCGTCAACAGCAACCGCAGTTCGACGAGGACGATCCGTTCAGCGAGTTCTTCCGCCGCTTCCAGATCCCGAACCAGCCAGGCCAGCGCCAGATGCCGATGCGCGGCCAGGGCTCAGGCTTCATCATCAGCGACGACGGCGTGATCCTGACCAATGCGCACGTGGTGCGCGACGCGCAGGAGGTGAGCGTCAAGCTGACCGACCGCCGCGAGTTCCGCGCCAAGGTGTTGGGCACCGACCCCAAGACCGACGTGGCCGTGTTGAAGATCGAGGCCAAGAACCTGCCCGTGGTCCAGCTAGGCGCCACCAAGGACCTGCGCGTGGGCGAATGGGTGCTGGCCATCGGCTCGCCCTTCGGCTTCGAGAACAGCGTCAGCGCTGGCGTGGTGAGCGCCAAGGGCCGTGCCCTGCCGCAGGAAAGCTTTGTGCCCTTCATCCAGACCGATGTGGCGATCAACCCCGGAAATTCCGGTGGCCCACTGTTCAACACGCGCGGCGAGGTCGTGGGCATCAACTCGCAGATCTACAGCCAGAATGGTGGCTACCAGGGCCTGTCCTTCGCCATTCCGATCGAAGTGGCCAAGCGCGTTCAGCAGCAGATCGAGAAGGGCGGCAAGCCGCAGCATGCGCGGCTGGGCGTGGTGATCCAGGACGTGAACCAGGGCTTTGCTGATTCCTTCAAGCTCGACAAGCCCGAGGGCGCGCTGGTCGCCTCGGTGGAGGAGGGCGGTCCGGCCTCGAAGGCCGGCCTGCGCTCGGGTGATGTGATCCTGAAGCTCGACGAGCAGCCCATCGTTGCGAGCAGCGATCTGCCGGCCATGCTTGGCCAAAGGGTGCCGGGCGAGCAGGTGAAGCTGGAAGTCTGGCGCAAGGGCAAGCGCGAGAGCATCTCGGCCAAGCTGGGTGATGCCAACGCCAAGGGTGAGCAGCTTGCCGAGGGTGAGGACGACGAGGCCGGCGCGCCGCAAGGCAAGCTGGGCCTGGCCCTGCGGCCCTTGCAGCCGGCTGAGCGCCGCCAGAGCGGTGCCCGCGATGGCCTGCTGGTGCAGGATGCTGCGGGCCCGGCCGCCATGGCCGGCGTTCGGGCCGGCGACGTGCTGCTGGCCGTGAATGGCAGCCCGGTCACCAGCGTGGAGCAGGTGAGGGCGGCCGTGGCCGATTCAGGCAAGTCCGTCGCGCTACTGGTTCAGCGGGGCCGCGAGAAGATCTTCTTGCCGGTGCGCATCGGCTGATCTTGATGAATTGACGACGAAGAAGTTGACAGGGCGGGCGCCGCAAGGCCCCGCCCTGTTTTTTCTCTCGCGCCGAACTCAGTCGCCGTGGCTGCCGTGACCGTGACCAGTCAGCTCCAGGTCCACCGGCATGCCCTTGGCATCAGCGCCGTCGAAGAAGAAGGGCTTGCGCGGCTTGTTGCGCGAGACCACTTCATTCATCGTGCCAGCCTCGTACAGGCGGCCGTTGATCATCACGTGGCTGATGCGGTCGCTCTGGCGGATGTCCTTGAGCACATCGCCCTCGATGATCACCAGGTCAGCCAGCTTGCCGGCCTCCAGCGAGCCGATGTCCTTGTCCAGGCCGAGGTAGCGCGCCGGGTTGATGGTGGCGCTGCGCAGCGCTTCCAGCGAGTTCATGCCGCCGAGGCCGAACATCCACATTTCCCAGTGCGCGCCGAGGCCTTCGCGCTGGCCGTGGGCACCGATATTGGTCTGCACACCGGTGCGCTGCAGCTCGGTCGCCGTCTTGGCCACCTGGATGACGTTGAAGTCTTCCTCGGGTGCAGTGACGCGGCGGATGCTGCGCGGTTCCAGCACGCTGCGCGGCACGTACTTGGTCAGCAGCGGATGCTTCCAGACCTCGGTGCGCGAGTACCAGTAGTGCTCGCCGTCCAGGCCGCCGTAGGCCACGTTCAGCGTTGGCGTGTAGCCGACCTGCGTCTGGCTCCAGAACTGCTTCACGTCGTCGTAGACCTTGGCAATCGGCAAGGCATGTTCGACGCCGGTATGCCCGTCAACCACCATGCTCATATTGAGCTGGAACATCGAGCCGCCTTCGGGCACCACCATCATGCCGGTCTGGCGCGCGGCCTCGATCACCTGCTGGCGCTGCTCGCGGCGCGGCTGCTGGTAGCTCTTCACGCTGATGGCGCCATTGGCCTTCATGCGCTTGAGGTGCGTCAGCGCGTCGTCGTAGTTGTTGATGACCGCGGTGAAGGATGTCTTGGCGCCGTAGAGGATGGTGCCGGTCGAATAGATGCGCGGGCCGACCACCAGGCCGGCGCGCTGCATCTCCGACTGCGTGAAGATCTCGCCGCTGCTGTTGCTGGGGTCGTGGATCGTCGTCAGGCCGAAGGCGAGCGAGGCGTAGTTGACCCAGCTCTGCTGCGGGATCAGCGCGCTCTCGCCCATGCCACCATGCCAGTGCGCGTCGATGAAGCCCGGCACGATGGTCTTGCCTTTGGCGTCCACGGTCTTGGCGCCGGCCGGCACGGCGACCTGGCCCGCCCGGCCGACAGCGGCGATGCGGTTGCCGTCGATGACGATCACGCCGTCTTCGATCACCTCGTTGCCGCGCATCGTGGCAATGCGTGCGCCGGTGATGGCGATCTTGCCGCTCGGCTTGTCGGTCGCCTGCATGAAGCCGATCTTCACGCCGTTCTCGCTGGCCTTGTAGCTGGCCTTGCCGTCGGCGCCCACAGCGAATGCTGCCGACAGCGGCGTGGTGAACAGCTCATTGCCCATCGAAAAATGCAGCTTCTGGCTGTCGCCCGACCAGTGCATGCCGTCAGCCGCGTTCACGTCCAGCTGGCGCACGGGCAGCGCGTCCATCCTGGGGCCGACGGTGATGGCCTTGCCGGTCTGGGGCAGGGGTGTCACGTAGGCGTGGAAGCGCTCGGTGAATCCGAGCCACTGGCCATCCGGCGAGACCGCATAGTCGGCGCCGTTGTCGTTGCGGGCGATCTCGATTTCGCTGCGGTCGTTCAGGTCGATGCGGACCAGCTTGCGGACGCTGTCCACCTCGCTGGTCGACTGGCTGCGGTTGACGAAGAGCTGCTCGTTGCTGGCACCGAACTGCGGCGTGTCGCCGCTCTTGGTCACGAGCTTGGGCGTGCCCTTGCCGTCGGCCGAGACGATGAAGATGCCGGTTTCCAGGCCATGCCAGGGTGTCGTCAGGTAGCCACCGCGCGACTTGCTGAACACCACGCTCTTGCCATCCGGCGAGAAGCGCGGCGACAGGTACTTGCCCAGCGCGGTGGTCAGCACGGTTTCGCGGCCGCTGGCGATGTCGAGCTTGCGCACGCTGCCCAGCTTCTCGTCGTTCCAGGTCACGAACACCAGCTCCTTGCTGTCGCGCGAGAAGCTCGGATAGAACTCGAAGGCCTCAGCCTGCTTGGTCAGGCGGCGTGGCTGCGTGTTGCCCGCCAGGTCCTTGATGTAGAGGTGGCCCATCGCCGAATAGACGACGTTTTTGCCGTCTGGCGAAACGCTGACCCAGCGGAGTTGCTTGACCTCGAACTCGTCCGGCGCCACCACCTGCGGCACGCGCACGGCCTCGCGCACCTCACGCGTGTCCTTCACGTGGAAAGCGATCTCGCTGGCCGAACCCTTGAACGGATCGACTCGCCAGAGCTTGCCTTGCGCCCAGACGACGATGTTCTTGGCGTCCGGCGTCCAGGCGAACGACGGGTACACGCCGTAGACCGACCAGGCTTCCTGCAGGTCGCGTTCCAGGTGGCCCCAGGCGGCGAACTCGCGGCCGGTCTGCAGGTCCTTCAGGAAGAGGGTGCTCTGGTTGCGAACACGGCGCACAAAGGCCAGATACTTGCCATCGGGAGAGGGCGTCGGGCGAACCGCGCCACCGGCGCCCTGCACAAATGCTTCGGTGGAGCCGTCCCGCAGGTCCTGGCGGAAGATCTTGAAGATCTCGGCATTGCTGTCCTTGTTGTACTCGAACACGCGGCCCGGTGTGGCGTCGTTCGAGTAGTAGAGGTACTTGCCGTCGGGCGAGATGGCCGGCTCGCCCAGGTCCTTCTGCCAGTTCGGCTTCTCATTCAGCTGCACGCCCTTGCCGCCATCCACGTGGTACATCCAGATCTCGCCGGAGCCGGCCGAGCGGGTGCCGGTGTAATGCTTGCGAGCCAGCAGGTACTTGCCGTTCGGATGCCAGACGGGGTTGTTCAACAGCCGGAAATCTTCCTTGGTCACGGCCTTCGCGCCGGTGCCGTCGGCGTTCATCAGCCAGACGTTGTCGCCACCGCCCGCGTCGCTCAGGAAAGCGATCTGCTTGCCGTCTGGCGACCAGCGGGCCTGGTGCTCCCAGGCCATCGAATGCGTCAAGGCCTTGGCCTCGCCGCCGCCAATGGGCAGGGTGTAGAGGTCGCCCAGCAGGTCGAACACCACGGTCTTGCCGTCCGGGCTCACGTCCACGCTCATCCAGCTGCCCGTGCGCACATCGATGTTGACGGTCTTGCTCGGGCCGGGCGGGTTGTTGACGCTCCAGGCCGGCTTCTTGGCGGCGCTGGCGGCCGAGGCCGCATCTGCGGCTGGTGCGGTGGTCTGGGCATTTTGCGCGTTGGCGCCGAGGTTCAAGCCCAGGGTCAGGGCGGCGGCCAGCAGGCTCAGGCGCGGGTGGCGCGGCGCGGACTGGACAGCGAAAGTGATCATGAGACAGCTCTTTCGTGGTTGGAAAAGTGTGGAAAGAAACGGGCGGCGCGTGAGCATAGCGGCCCCTCGCAAAAGTGACCAAAGACAGGGGCTTGCGTGGCTAAACTGGGCAGGTTCGACAATGCATCGATCAGGGAGAAAGCAAGCATGGACCAACGAGTCATCGGCGTGCCAACGCGGCTCTGCGCATGGCTGAGCCTGATCTGCTTGGGGCTGGGGCAGCCGGCCCCGGTAAAGGCCTTCGACGCGGGCGATCGGCGACCGGTGGCTTCGGCCGAAGCCGACCGGCGCGTCTGGTTGCGAGCCGTGATGCACTTTGATCTGACCGGGCAGGCCCGAGTGGTGGAGTTTCGCAATATCGACGGGCAGGTGCCTGCCGGTTTCATCGAAGTTCTTCAGCAGCGCTTGCTCAACGTGAAGCTGCAGCCGCCTGTGATCGGCGAGCAGGCCGTTGATTGGCGCACCGGCGCCATGGTGGAAGTGGAGATTCAGCGCAAGGACGACGGCGCCGGCCAGCTCACCATCAAGCAGCTTCGCTTTGCACCTTTGCTTGTGCGCCAGGTGCTGCAGGATCTGCCGCGCGCGCTGTCCGCGGCCCGGGCCTACGACCACCAGTTCATGGTGGTCTGCGACATCGATACGCAAGGCCATTGCGATCCCTCGATCGAGGCGCCGGTGCCCATGCCCGAGCCCGTGCGCAAGTGGGCGCTGGACAGTGCCAAGACCTGGCTGTTCGAGCCTCAGCAACTCGCCGGTCAGGCGGTGCCGGGCCGTGTCAAGCTGCCGATGCGGCTGCACACGCCGTTCGGCGAAGAAGGCCAACGCCCGATCGACTTCCGGGTGATCGATCCGATCAATCGGATGAGGTCATCGCGGGAATAGCCTCCGCCACCGAATGCCGCCGGCTCCAAAGTTCGAGTGATTGGTCCTAGGGGGGGAATCATTGATGACAGGATTTGCTGTACGAATTCGCTTGTTTACATAATACACACACGGTCCGTCACATAACTGTTAGGATTTGCGGCTGCCTCGTTGCTTGGGAAAGCAATTAGGGCGGCCACTACGCAAGCCGCGACCTTTGCAGGCATGCCGAAGAGTCGGGCCATGCGCTCACGCTCTGCCGGGTCTTTTTCCTGCGAAACGATGGCGGCTAGCGCTGCTTCTCGCGGGTCCAGGCCGGCGACCTCGGCCAGTTTGGCGGCGATGTTTGGGCTGAGCTGCTTTTCACCTCGTGCGATGCGGCCGAGAAACGAATGGTTCTCGCTGATGGCATCAGCCAGCTTTCGCCTGCTGCCGAACTTTTCTTCAGCGGCTGCGATAAGGGTTTCTACGGATGACATGTGCACCTCCGGTCGTCATAGTTCGCCACATTGTGTGCACCTCCGGTGCACGAGCACCTAAGGTCAACATGCGCCGCAATGTACATCAACCTGGTGAGGATGCAAACGCCTTCAGCACGTCTGCCGTGTCGGGCACGTTTTTGAAGCGCAGCACTCGATATCCGGCCTTGGCGAGCAATGTGTCTCGCGCTGCATCGGCGGCCGCCCGGTTCTTGTGTGAGCTGTCGTCCAGCTCAACGACGGCCAGCACCTCGAAGGCTTTGGAGCACACGACGAAGTCAGCGACTTTTCGGTCGAACGTTGCTCGGGTAGGGCGGTCCTTTGTGTCGAGCAGAGCCGAGAACGCCACCTGTGCCAAGACCAATGTGTCGGGCATCGCTTGCGAAAGCCTGAAGAACATTGCCTGCTCTCGCTCCGTTAGCGGTCGCTTTGCGAACAGAGTTCCGGTGGCCTTGCCGCCTGCTTCATTCGTTCGGAGCTTGGCCGTCACGAGGAACGCAAGGGCTGCCACGGCGAGCAGGACGGCTGCAAAAAATATCAGCTTCATGGTGGGTGGTCAGTGATGAGCGCGCAAAGCATACCGGTTAGCGACGCGCCTACCTATAGGGATTGGCTGACTGCACGCCTGGGTGAGCCATTGGACGGTGGTATCCGCACGGTCTATGTTCAGTTTCGTAAGCGGGGCGCTGTTCTCTGTGGCGTTGCGATTGAGGCCATCCCGGCTCAGCAGGGCCAAGACTGGTTTCGGATCAAGTCGAGCTTGGGGCTTTGCTCGGCCCCAGCTGCGAACGTACGCATCTGCGGCGGCGAAGGGTGCAGCTGTGCGCCTGACGCGCCAGCCGCGGGCGCTTGCGCCGCGCCTGGCGCGTCTCGCGCTGTCCCCCTCGGTAACACGGGGACAACAATCGGGGCAGGGGCATGAGGACAGAAGCCCGCCCGGTCCTTGCCGGAAGGCACCTGAAATGGACGCTGGAACAGCGCCAGGCCAAAACGGGTTGGATGGTGCATATCGACTGGCTCCGGTTCACGGTTCCGCTCGATGCCATCGTCAAGCGTGAGCCTGCGCTGGTGGACCTGACGGCGCTTGACCTCCTTGAGCAGTCCGCCCGCGATGTGGTTCGCATGGCGGCAGGGGTTGAGTGCGCAGAGTACACCTCGGCTCACAAGGTTGCGGAAGCAGGGGCGCGGCTGATAGCCAGTTTGCTGGACTGTGGCATTGAGCCAGGCGAAGCGCTGGAAAAGGGCATGGACTTCTACTCTGCCCGTGCGCCTCTCGTGTTCGCTGGCGAAACGGTCGGCTTTGTGCTGGCTGGCGGCAAGGCGACGACGCAATCCGGCACGGTTCACGTGAACTTGTTCGGCTCTGCAATGCTGCATGTGCCGGTGGATCGCCTTGACGGCTTGCGGGAGTTCCTCGTTGCCAATGACGGCAACATAACGCGGGTTGACCTGGCGCTTGATGTGTTCGAGGGTCGGTGCATCGATGAGGTTCGCATGGCCTACCTGGCCGGCGATTTCGACGTTCGGGGCAAGCGGCCTGGTCAGCGTGAGATTGGAAGCTGGACCCTCGGGCACTCGCGCACGTTTGAGGTTGGCTCACGCCAAACCGGCAAGATGATGCGCGCCTATGAAAAGGGCGATGAAAAGCTCGGCCCGGAAGCGGACGACCCGTGGATTCGGTATGAGGTCGAGTTTCGGGACAACCATCGAATTATCGATCTTGATGTGTTGACCCGTCCGTCTGACTTCTTCGCAGGAGCGTATGAGTTCTGCGCGGACATGCTTGAACAGTTACGCGTCAACGCCAACGCCTGCCGGATCCCGACAGTCCCGGAAGTCGCTGACAAAACAGAAGAGGCCGCAGTGCTTCGCGTTGCGCGCTGGATCAAGCGCACGGCTGCGCCGGCTCTCTCAGTTGCTCTGAGCCTGGGCGGTGATCTGCTCGGCCAGATTCTTGACCAAGAGGGTCATCGGATGCCTAAGCGCTTGCGCGGCATCAAGACGGACGCTCTCCGGTCTGCATTCGAAAAAGTCGCCGAAGCAATGGCCCCCGCTTCGTCGCCGTCGTTGAGTGGGGCTGTGTAGTTTCGCAAGCGAAACAAAAGGAATCGACATGAAGTTTCAATCGCAGATCACCGTCGTCGGCATGAAGGCCAACAAAGGCACGATGGAAAACGGCCAGGCGTATGACAGCACCAAGGTTTATGCGCTGACCGACCTTGACAACAGCAAGGGCATGTCCGTTGGTCAGGCGACCTCGGAATTCAACATCGGCACCAGCGATGAACTGGCGAAATACAAGCATCTGCCGTTCCCGTTCGTCGCCATGGCCGACTGCGAAATCGTCACCAGTGGCAAGGCCACGAAGACGGTGATTCACGCCATCAAGCCGTTGGAACCGGCAAAGAAGTCCTAAGGCTTCCCCATGGCGCGCTACCTCATTCAGAGCGGCTACACGTTTGAGTTCCTGCACTGGGACGAACGAACCGGGGGCGTGAATTGGACGCCTAGCCTTGCCGTCGCAATCCGTCACGGGGTCGCGTCCGACCTGGAAGAGGTAGATCAGCTTATGCAGGATCACTGCGACCCTGGGCAGGCGTTCTATGTCGATTTGGACATGGAAACCTAGCGTTAGGCAATGGTTCTTTGCGCCTTGCTGGCTAGTGCACCAGTAAACGCGTTTCTTGTCGCACTGTGAGGGGTTTGATATGTGGCCGTTTGCTCTGTGGTACTCGGAACCGTTCTGGTGCTTCTTCCCTGCGTTTTTCTGACGCGGTAGGTAGGTCGTCGCCATGATTTGCATCCCACCGCCGCCGTCTGAAGTCATGTGTGAACCTGGGTTCGTTTGTGACCCTAGCGGCGGGGGTGCGCCTTATCGGCTTGCGGCTGGTGAGACTTGTGCGGGCTTGACCGTGTTAGAGCCTAACGATGTCCCGCCTAACCCGTTTGTGATGACGACGGAAGATGGCTTGCTTGTTAGCTCTGCCGTGGCTTCCGTGTGGTGCCTGGCGTGGGCGCTCAAGGCTATTCGCTCTGTTCTCAGTGACAACTCGTTGGAGTAATCGTGGCTGATATCACTTTGATTCAAGGGGCTGGTGTGACGGTTGCGGCGGTTGGTGCGGCTGTGTTTGTTGTTCATGTCACGTTGGCCATTAACCGTTGGCTGCGCGATGTGTTGGGCTACGGATGGGACTACACGGCTACAGATTTGCACGGGGATGCTTCAGGTGAGGGGCCGCCTCCGGACGAATGGGGGGATACGGAGCCTGCTGAAGAAGTGGGTGGGAATCCCAATCCAACGTTTGAAGATGACGACGGCAGAACGTGGGTTGTCGATCACAACGGCGACTGGGTTGTGAAGTCATCGTGAATTTACGAATCGGGCTCGACGCCGATACGGCTCGATTCGTCCATACCTTTTCGGCGCGGAGATTGAAGATGAACAAGAACCTCGTTCGCGGCCTGGTTGCCGCTGGTGCCCTGGTTGCCGCTGGCGCTTCGCAAGCTGCAACGGACCTGACCGCCATCACTGGCGCGGGTACTGAAATCGCGGCTGTGGGTGGCGCGGTGTTCGTTGTGATGGTCGGCATCAAGCTGGTCAAGTGGATCCGCCGCGCCCTGTAAGCGCAGCTGGTCCGGCCCTTCGGGGCCTTTTCCAATTCGCATGCGAAACGTGCGCATTGCAAAAGAGGCAAGTCATGGGAATTTGGGTATGTGTCGCGCTGCTGGGGGGTCTATGGATCGTGCTTCGCGATTAGTCGCTTGTGTCATGGTGTGGGCGCTTCTAGCGTTTGCGCTGGTGGCGCTTTGCTCGCCGGCCTATGCCATAGGGCTTGCTTCGCGTGAAACCGTGACGACGTATGTAGGTAAGTGCAGTTCGTCGAGCGTTGCCGACGTAACCTCTTCTTCGTCTGCCGGTGCGACGGCCGCGTGTCTTGCTAATTGGACTTGGACGGGCTCCGTCTACATTAACGGCTGCACGCGGGCTGTCACGCATGTGGCCTTCATTCATCACGTCGACGCCCTTAGCACGCCTGGAAATTTCAGGCATTTCATTTACGCCAATCGGACGTATGCCACGCCTGGGACGTGCCAGCCGCAGCCGGCAGACGTGGCGCAGTTTGGGCATGTGGACGTGCTAGCGACGACGGCAACGAGTTGCGTTTCGGGCTCGTCACTTATCGCCGGGACCACGGACAAATGTCAGTGCGATCTTGGGCAGAAGCCTGACCCCGCAAACCCCGGTAAGTGCGTGCCTTACACATGCGCGGCGCCTGGCACGTACTCGGCTGTCACTCAGCCGGACCAACTCGTGCCAAATGCTGGCGATCTGCAATGCGATCAGGGCTGCGAGAACAAGCCGTCAAGCTGGAAGGCTGGCGCGGACGGCAAGATATGGGCTACGTGGCCGTTTGTGTCTACCGGGAAGACCTGCGGCGGCGCTAAGTCGGCAACGGCACCGGCTTACGACACGGGGGATTTGAATAATCTCAATCCTGCGCCCGTTGCGTGTCCGGCGAATCAATGTCCGGGCTCAGTTAACGGCACAAATGTTTGTGTGGCCTGTTCTGGAACCAAGGTCGAAGGGCCTAGCACGGCTGCGAGTGGCACCACGCCGGCCAATGATGGCTCGGGGTCGATCAAGTCCGAGAACAAAACAACCGAGTGCACGGGCACCAGTTGCACGACGACGACCACGTACAAAGACGCGAGTGGAAACACAGTCGGCACCAAGACGGAAACCAAGGATCAGAAGTCCTTCTGTCAGGAGAATCCGACTCTGAGCATCTGCAAAGAATCCGCTTTTGGCGGTAATTGTGCGGGTGGCTTCACCTGTAACGGGGACGGCGTGCAATGCGCGCTCGCTCGCGAAGTGCACCGGAACAACTGCGAATGGGCGAAGCAAGACCCGGGCATGAAAGGCGCATGGGATAGCGCCGTCGCAAATGCCGGCCAGGCTCAACCCCCAGGGCATCCAGGCGCAGAAGGTGAAGTTACGTCTATGTCGTTCGCGTCTGCCATTGATCAAACAAACCGCCTGGGTGGCGGCTGTCCCTCGGATGTGTCTATTTCCTACGCTGGCAGAAGCTGGGTAATTCCATGGTCCCAGCACTGCGACAAGCTGCAACTAATCGGTAATTTGATGGTGTCCGTCTGCATGCTTGCGGCTGCCTTCATCGTCTTTAGGAACTGATATGCCAGCACTACTTATCGCGGCCCTTTGGGGTGGTCTGATTCAGGTTCTAGGTACGCTCGTCGGTAAGGTGCTGGTGTCCCTTGGCATCGGTTATGCCGTTTTCTCGGGGGTCGATACCTCGATCACCTGGGCACGCGATTACGTCATTTCGCAGATTTCGGCGCAGCACGCCCAGACCGTGGCAGCCGCAAGCGCCTGTAAGGTCGGGGTGTGCATCTCGATTCTTACTAGCGCGCTAGTGGCACGGCTGACCATCAACGGCCTAACGGGTGGCAGCCTGAAGCGCTTCAAGGTGAAATAGGGCGGGGCGGTTTCGCTTGCGAAACTACTCGACCTTTCGCTCGTTGTGTGTCGGCACGGCGTGCACTGCCTGCTGCTGCCAGGCGATGAAGAACCCGCCATCAGCAATGCGCCTACACAGGTCCTCCACCATTTCTAGCGCCGTTCCCTGCTGGCTGTAGCACCTGCACTTGTCTTTGTTGGCAATGCAGGCCGCAGGGTAGGGCGCCTGCGTCGGTTTCGTCACTTCGTCGTAAATTGGCGCGGTGTGGGGCAGGCCGTCAACGCGGGGCGTGTGGGCCTGCGCATATTGAACCGGCGTTAGTGTCTCGCGCTGGGCTGGCCGCTGGTTATTGCCTCCCATGGATTGGCGTTGGTCGGCAGTTATGCCTGCCTGTGCATCCATCCGCGCTTGTACGTTTTCTGGCTTCATCCGGTGGTACGCAAACCAGACAAGTGCGGCTAGAACTACAGGCAGGGCTAGCAGGATCCAAACGCGCATGGGAATGCGCCGTTTCACCGTGTGAAGCTCTGCCGACTGGTACAGGTCAAAAACGTCTTTCGGATACTTCCACTCATGGCGGATCGATCCATCGCGGCTCGATGCGACGTTCTCTTTTACGCCGTTCGGGAATTCATGGATCGTCGCTCTGTGCGTGCCGAACTTGCGCACTACGTGAAAATGCCGGTCCACCAGACGCCGGACAAAGCTGTCCATCAGCATCGGGTTTTGCGTGATGACGACGAAATCCAGCCCCAGGTGGCGATGGGTTGCTAGGTTGTTGATATGTGGCGGCGGCTCGCCTCGGCCACGAACCGGAAACGGTTTCTGGCACTCGTCGATGACCATGATTGCGCCAGCTGGGAGCTTTTCCCAATCCTCGGCCGGCCACTCTTGCCATCCGGGGATATTCAGGCCGCGAATGCTGTTGTGAAAGACCGGCCGTCCTTCCTTGATGGCCGAGTCTTTCCACCGGGCGAGCGCATACAAGGTCTTGCCGTGGCCTGGCAGGCCGGTGATGAGCGTAATCGGCATGTCAGACCTCGGCGCCGTCGATCTGTTCGCGGATCCAGTCGTGTCCGCCGAGTGCTTGCAGCTTGCGGAACTGTTCCGGCGATAGGTCAAGCTGCACCTTATTGAACAATTCGGTCTGTTCTTCGCTTTCGTCGGTGCCTTCGTCGTCTGCCTGTTCTGCGGCGGCTTCGTCCACCGGATCCGCCTTCAGTTTCGCAAGCGAAGCGCGAACGTCTGCGCGGGCCAGCTGCTCATTCATGGCGCGGGTGAGGAGGGCGTTAAGCACTCGCGGCGCGTCTTCGTTCTTGCTCTTGGCAATCTGATTGAGCGTATGCAGAATTTCGACATCGTTCACGGCATCGCTGTCGATCAGCGTGCGGACGCGGCTGTCAAAACTCGGGCTTGTCAATGCAAGGTGTTTGCTCACCCATGCCGGCGACTTGTTCACGCGCTTCGCGACCTCGGCGGGCTTCTTGTAAACGTTGAACAGCTTGCGCACGCCGTCTGCGGTGTCGGCCAGGTTCAAGCCTTCGCGTTGCAGGTTCTCGGCCAGCTGCACCTCAGTGATGGCGACGGGCTCCTGGTCGACGATCATTGCCGGGATGCGCTCCAGCTTTGCCAGGCGAGCGGCTGCGGTGCGGCGGTGACCATACAAGACGATGAAGCCTTCATCGGCTTCGGGATCGCGGCGGATCACGATAGGCTGCAAGACGCCATATTGCTGGATCGATTCGGCCAGCTGGCGCAGGCTCTCTTTGTCGAACCCGTTTCGCGTGCGAATCTGTTCGTGGGTGGTGATGAGGGAAAGCGGAACCAGCTTGACGGCGGCGAGGTCGGCGACTGCATGAGTAGCGGTGTTCATGTGCGAATCTCCTGAAGTGAGGCGCCCGGGATGGGATACCTTCAGAAGATGCTTCCTCGCTCCCGCCTTGGGGCGGGCGGGGGGTGGGGGCGTCGCGCTAACGTACAAAAGGGCGCAGCTGCCGCTACACCCGATTAAAAAACACCCCCATCGCGCCCCTCGCTCTGCATGGGGACGATGGGGGTGTTTTCAGGGTGTTGCGGTGGCTGAGCCCTTTTGAGGCTGTCCAGGCCTGGCGCCCGGCGATGACCGTGACACAAAGCCTGCGACTGGCGCGGGCATTGCAGCCAGGCCGGGTTTACCGTGAGGCGGTGGCAGCTGGTGCGATAGGGATCGTTACCCGGACGGGCCGAGATCCTCGAGGAGCTTGGTGGCGAAGCCATAGAGCCCGGCCCGAAGGGATCGCCGGTCCTGCGTCGTTGGCGCATCCGAAGTCGGCGATTCGGGCCAGCTGCGCGAGCTGGGCGCGTAGACGGCGGTTCTCTGACTTCTCGGCCATGGCCTGGCTGTACATCATCTTCGCCTGATTTTCGGCGTCGGCATTGGCCGCGGATCGGCCCCAGCGTGTGAGCCAGAACAGCGCGAGCAATACGGGGCGCGGCGCGAAATTTTCGCGGCGGTAGGTCTGCACGGTGCGGACGGAAATCCCGAGCGCCTTGGCGATCGCGGCGTTTGAGGGCTGGCCGAGGTCGTCCAGGATCTGGCAGAAGTCGGGCGTACAGGTCGGGCTAGGCAATTTGTGGGGCATGGCGAATACCTTCGTCAAGCCAGGCGCGCTGCCTTAGGTGTACGTCTTGCGTATTGCAAACGGGCCAGGATTCGTGCCAAGAGCCGTGCCATGTAGGCCCATTTGGCAGTTGACATAATACACATTGTCGTGAAAAGGTAGGCAGTGTATGGTCTTCCATGTTAGCGGCTACTACGAAACTCCCAAGTCAGGCAATAAGCAAAAAACCAAGTTGCCCCAGGGAGTCCGAATTGATAGCCAGCTTAAACCGCCAATCCTTGCCCGATCTGGTCACACTTCTCGCCGATCTTGGGAACCCGCCGCCACGGTGCATCGCCCGTGCGCTAGGCGTTACAGAACGAACCGCCAGGCGCTGGATTCAGGCCGAGCATGCGCCACGCGCCGCCATGCTGGCCTTGTTCTTCTGCTCGACCTGGGGGCTTTCCAGCGTCAACGCGCAGGCCGTGAACGAAGCACAGCACGCTGCGGCCATGGCCGCAGCGCTGGCCCGCGAGGTTGCGCAGTTGCGCCGCGAGCTGGCTCGGCTCGCGGCAATTGGTGAGTTCGGTTCGGCCAACGCTCCCGCGTTCAATGCCGACACGCCCGCGCAGCTCTTGCGGCGCAGGCCGATGCTCAACGGCGCTTGAAGCGGCCGTTCTTTGCTCGTGCTGGGGTCTTGCTCTTGCGCTTCTTTGCCATGGCTTCAGCCTTTCAGGTTGTCGATTCGTGCGTGTGCTGCGCGGGCGCTCTCCAGCGCATGCGATGCCCGTTCATTGAGCCGCGCCAGGTCGGCCCGAATGCCGGCATAGACGCTGGCAGCGAGCGCCGCCTGTGGCAGCAGTTGCAGCAGCCAGTCAGGCATCAGCTCTGCGCCTTCTCGGGCGCCAGGACGGCCACCAGGCCGGCCACGCCGGCAATGACCTGGCCGGCCAGGTCAACGGTGCCAGGCGGCAAACCGAAGATCAGGCCGAGGGCCGAGATACCGGCCCAGGTGCTGGGCTCGCGCAGGCGCTTCAAAAATTGCTTCATGGTTCAGCTCCAGAGGTAGGAAAGAAAGTCCTTTGCCGGACAGGCAAAGGATGCGTCCCAGGTGCGGCCCTCGGCCTTCGCCTTCTCGCACTCGGTGAGATTGGTTTCAGGGATGCCAACGGCCTTTCCGATGGCGATGGCGCCACCTGATACGGTGCCGTCCACCAGGTCAACGGCCGCGCCGCCAATGGCCGCGCCGGCTCCCTTGAAGCCGCCCTTGTAGGCCACCCAGGCGAGCGCCAGGACGACTGCGCCGCCGGCTGCCAGGTAGACGGGTGGAATGCGCGCCATGGTCAGAAATAGACCTTCGTCGGGTCCCAGTTGGGGTTGTCGGACGGGTTGACCCGGCCGCCGCCAGCGCGCACGCCGGCCGCCGTTTTGGCGGTGCCGCCCGATGCCTTGACGATCATCCAGACAGCCACGGCGGCCAGGCCCAGGACGATGAGTTCTGTTTTCTTCATGGTCACGCCTTTCATGCGTAGTCGGTGCCGGCCGTGCTGTTCACGTCCGCGAGGATTTGCCCGAAGTAGTTGCGGGTTTCGCGTGGCGCCGCCTCCAGGCCCTTGCGCGACACATTGCCCATTCCCCAGTTGTAGGCGGCCAGCGCTTCCGACCAATTGCCGAAGCGGTTGAACAGGCTTCGCAGGTAGCGCGCAGCGGCCGGGATTGCCTGGGCCGGGTTCAGCGGGTCGATGCCCATATCCCGCGCCGTGGCGGGCATGAACTGGGCGATTCCCAGCGCGCCGGCAGGGCTGCGCGTGGCGCCGCTGATGATGTCTTCTCTGTACCGGCTCTCTTGGTACAGCAGGCGCTCGAGCATCAGCGCCGGCAGGCCGTTGTCCTGCTCGGCCTGCGCGATCAAGCCTGCGTAGCGTTCAGGCGCCCGCCAGAGCTGCAAAAGGTTCACCGTCTTGCTCACAATCGTGTCTCCCACATCTGCGGCCGACTCAAGCCAGCCGCCACCATCTGCCGGCGCCGCATCCGGCGCCGCCTCTTCTTGTCGCTGCCGGTACATGACCCACGCGCCCACGGCCAGCAGGCCGGCAGCACCGATCAGTACAGAGCCGCGCACCCGTCAGCCCCCTCGCCGCGTGCGCGCAGCCTTGGCGGCCGTTTCCTTGCCCTCCAGATAGGCCACGTCGGCGCCGACCTTCTTTGCGATGGCGATAAACACCTCGCGAGCCGTGCGGCTCATGCCGGTGTCTCGGTCGATCTGTTCTAGCTCGACGCTCGCCGCCTCGGCATCGCTGGGAGGAACCGCAGCGACTGCAACGAAGGCCGCACCGTCCCAGCGCTTGCCGATAGGTGCCGCGCCTGGTGCGAGTTCGATCATGGTCGGGCTGTCCACCTTGCCGCCCAATTCAGACACGCCAACGCAGATGCCGGCGCCGTTGATCTGTGCGTATCGCATCAGTTGCTCTCCTGGATCTGCCAGCGCACAACCATTCGCTTGTACGTGTTCAAGGTGCCCGAGAAAATCCGCATCGTCGTGGCGTTCACAAAGTAGGCCTTCGGCAGGCTGGCGCTTGTGTTGAATCGGCCCACGCGGCCCGCTGTGTTTGCTGTCGTTGTGGCTGACGCATCGTCACCCACCACACCATTCAAAAGAATCACCGCCTTGGCCGTATTGACGGCCGCGACTGTCACGTCGATGTAATGGCCCTCAGGTTCAGTTCCTGCGGTCAACCCCGCCTGGTCAACGTCCACCAGGCCAGATTGCACCTTGAAGCCGCTGCTTGCACCAATGCCCATGCGTCAGCCCTCCAGCACGGCAACGGCCGTCGTTGCGCCGCTGCCGATCACATTGATTTGCCCCGTAGGCGCTCGGCCCTGGATCTCCAGGGATTGACCGGGCGGGAGCTTCACGCCGTTCGCCACGGTCGCGGCCGTGCCGTCCAGGCGCAGATAGATGGTCACGCCCGCATCGTTGTTCTGGATCAGCAGATAGCGGCGGTTCGCATTGGCCGCCAGCAGCTGGCCGGATGCGCCGGTCACGTTGCCCAGCGTCTGACTGAAGCCGCCGTTCTCGTTTTTCACGGTCACGGTGCCGGTGATGTTCACGGCGCCAACTGCGCGGTCGTAGCTGACCTGGCCGCCCATGCGCGTGACGATGGAGACCACGCCGCCCGCCACGCTGGTGATTCGCACGCGATCAAACTTCAGCGACTCGCTGTACCCGGCGCCGACGTTTTGCACGTCGGCGACTTCGCGGCCCTGAAAGTAGAACTTGAGCGCCACATCCTCGGCCGCGCTGGACAGGACCCGCAGGAAGTCACCGGCCTCGTTTATTTCCTTGGCGCCAGCGGCGCCGGCCCCCATGTTCTCGTTGAAGTACATCGCGTGCCTTTACTTCTTCCAGGCCATGAGCGCGAAGGCCGCAGCCGCCGCCAGGCCCAGGATGGTGATGGTCTTGTTATCGAGGCTGCCGCTCTTCTCGGTGGTCGCGCTGCGGTAAGCCTCGGTGGTCAAGGCGCCGACGTTCTCAACGGCCTTTATGTTGCTGTCGAACATGGATTTACCCAGCGATAGCAACTGCGAGAAGCCGGCTCCGACCGTGGCGTTTGACTTCTCTGCAAACGCAAAGGCTTTGTCCTGCGATTCGCGCTGGGCGTCAGCCAGTTCGCTCGCCGACGAACGAGCGAACCCGAGCGCGTCTTTGTTGGCCGTGGCAGCAAAGCCGAAGGCTTCAGAGCCGAAGCTAAACGCCCGGTCCGTGGTCTTGGTGTTGGCCGTGATCGCGGTTTCCATGGCGCGCAGCGCGCCAGGGTCGAACTGGTTGACCGATCGGTTGCTGTTGTCGGTGTACTTGACCGACGAATCCGAAGACGACGACGACGAGCGGTTGCTGCTGTCGTTAACCGTCAAGTCCATCATGGTTGACAGGTTGCGGCTGTCGTTCACGTTGACCGATTGGTCCCGCGTGTCGGTGATGGCAATGGAGCTGCCGCCCGTGGCGCCCAGGCTTCCATCCCCCAGCACCAGGCGGTTATCCAGCGCCGTGCTGGTGTTTTGGGTGGATGACGAAGAGTTCGTCCCGCCCGAGTCGCCTCCGAAGCTCAGCCGGAAGGCCAGCGCCGGTATGAAGAATTTGAACAGTGCTTTCATGCGATCTGCTTTTCCAGAATGAACCCACGGCCGACGCTGCCGGCGATGCTGTATCCCAGGGCTAACGCCTTATGAACGAGCCCGCGCCTCATGGTCTGAAACGCAACGCTTGCGCAGCCCACGGCCCGCGCTTGCGCCTCAATGACGGACAAGCCCGCCTCGGTCATGCCCTGGCCGGTGCCGGCTGCCGCGTGTATCCAGCAACGGCCCGCCGCCCTGGCGCTCAGCGTGTAGATGCACGCGCCGGAATCTGTCTCGACCTTGAAGGACTCACCCGCGAGCGCCGCACTCATTGGCGTGGCCCTGCCCTGCGGGTCCAGGCCTGCGCAAGCCTTGAAGGCTTCCGCCGCCTGTTCCACGCTGGCTCTGGTCAGCGCCGCACGATGGCCCATACCGCCACCAGAGCCAGGCCCATCAAGGCCATGGTTTGCCAGTCGCCGCCCAGGCCCAGGCCCGAGGCCATGCCGTCCGCGCTGATCGGGTTGCTTTCGGTCTTGGTCTTTGTCGACGTGCTGTCGATGGTCCCGCCGCCGAAATTGACATTCCAGCCCGAGTGATCGGCCTCGAAGTCGTAGGTTCCCGTCAGGTGCGATTCGGAAGGCCCGGTAGGTGGCGTCGTGAGCGCCTTGCCGAGCACTTGGGTGCCGCCGTTGATGAGGGCGCCCATGGTCATCGGGTCCATGGGGGTCCTTTATCGCTTGGCGAGCAGCAGCACAAGCACAAGGCCCGCGCCGCCAATCAACAGCATCGTTTTCGGGTTCATGCCCGCCACGGTGCCCTGAGGCACTCCATTGCGCTGACCTTCCGCGTAATAGCTGCCCGTCTGGCCCAGGGCCTTGAGGCGCATTTGCTCAGTCTCGTAGGGCTGGACCCACTTTGCCTCGACCGCCTTGCTGATGGCGTTCCCGGCAATGTTCTGGACCCAATCGGACCACGAGCCGGAGGTGTTTTCTCCGTCCATGTGGTCCGTCCCTTACAGGTTGCCCAGCACGTCGATGTATTCGACGATCACGCTGCCGGTGTCGGCCGCGCTGAAGTCGAACAGCCATTCCAGGCTGCGCGCATCGCGGGTGTCCAGCGCCTTGCGCACGTCGCCGTCAACCACGAAGTCAATCGTGTAGACGTTGGCCTGCGGAACGCGCTTCTGGCGAGTCTGCTCCTGCTGGTTCTCAGCGGCGATGCTCTCATGCACAACGAGGCCGTCTTGCTTGACGGTCGCACCGGTCATGTTGCCGCCGTGGAACACGTGAACCCGCTTGATGATGGCGCCGTTTTGCGGGCCAAAGGGAACCGTGATCGGCAGCTTGCCGCCCGAGCTGATGTTGTACGGGTACTTGAGGATTTTCGCCAGCAGCGGTGCGAAGGGCTGGTACTCGCCGCCCTGCGACTTCTGAGCTGCGGCCTCGGTCACGATGGGCGTGAGGATCGGGGCCGTAGCGCCCGCGATGCTCACTTCCGTGGTGATGTTGGCGATACCGATTGAGGTATCGAAGGCCGAGACCATCCGGTCAAACTCATTGTTCAGCGAGTAGTCGGCGAACGGAATGTCCAGATAGGCCGCGTTCGCAGCATCGCCGCGATAGGCGTTGATCTTGTCCAGCTCGGTGCCCGTGCCTTCGATGATGACCTTGCCGTTGGCCTTGATCTTGATGGCCGTGAGCATGGCTTTCGTCAGCGCAGTGCCGGCGAGCTTCAGCTTGAAGTTTTCCAGCGTGCGGCCGGGGGTGATGTTGTTGGTTGCGGTGCCAGTGGCGACCACATTTGCGAACGGCAGGCCGTAGCGGGTGAGTTTTCCGACGCTCATGCTTCAGCCCTCACTCAAACCACGTCTTTGACGTAGGGAACACGCTTGGCGACCGCGCCAGCAGCCACGGCCAGGGCCGCAGCCTTGACCATCGGATTGCCGTACTTGTAGGCCGCAAACAGGATGCCGCCAGCAATGGCGAGCTTCTTCAGCGATTCGGAGTCCACGTTGATTTCCTTTGAACAGTTGCACATACAGGGTTGGCCGCATCGGTTGCCCCGGTGCTGGCGTCTTGCAAGGCCTCATTCAAAGGAAAACGAGAACCGGGCACGAGGCCCGGTATCTCTTCCCGTTACCGTATGGCTCGGGCGCCGTCAGAAGCTCAGTTTTCCGCGCTGAATGCCTCCCGTAAGGGCATCCATGTGGACGAACTGCAACGGGGCCAGTCCGTTGATTTCCTCTATGGCTATCCGGGTCTTGCGCGCCAGGTAGGCCGCGTCGTCGCCGCTCGACTGCCGGAAGACCACGTAGTCCGAGGCATTGCCAAACGCGGTCTTGTCGGCCTCGCTCCAGCGCTGCGAGATGCAGCGCAGGGTGATGCCGCGCTTGAGGCCCCGGCGCACCAGAATGCCCCAGTTCCCCGGCGCCTTGCTTGGCGTGGTCACGTCGGCCAGCTCTTCCGCGATGGCCTCAAGCGGCTCGACATAGCGGCCCGCGTACATGACGCACCCGGCCCAGAAGTCAAACTCACCCGCCAGGCTTCCGCCCGCCACGTAGGCCACGCGCTGCGCGCCTGGCTTCTGTGCCGCTTCGAGCAGTTGTTTTCGTGTCGTGACCTTGCGCCAGCCTGGCAGCTCGCACCATTGGGCCTCAGGGTCCCACGCGAAGATTCGCCGCGCCTTCTTGACCTGGCGGGCGGTCCATGCGGTCTTGCCGGAGCGCGAGGCCCCGGCGATCACGTACAGGCGGCCGTCCTGTGTCTTCATGCCTCGACGGTCCCGATTACGACGGACTTTGAGCCCTGCGCCACCGGTGGCGGTGCCTCCAGCGCCTGCGCCGGCTTGGGCTTGTTCAGCACCTGCACGGCCACGAACCCGCCCAGCGGAAGCAATGCCATCGTCAGGCGGCCCCATGGGGTGCGCATCCAGTCCACTGACGTGCCGTAGTGGTCCATGATGACCGCGATCCCCTCGGGGATGGGCTCCCAATAGTCGTCTGGCGCCTCGCGCAGCGCCGGCAGCGCCACCGTCGCCAGCGGTCGCAGTTGCTTGATGAGGACCTTTGCCGCTGCCAGGGCCTGCGGGCTTGGGGGTGGAAGCGGCGCATCTTCTGCCTGGCCCTGGGCCGGCACTGCCGCACCCGTTACCGTAGCTGTAGCGCCATCGGCCGCCGCTTGCAGCGCGGCCAGGTCGGCGGCCTGCTCGACGGCTGGCCCCTTGTCGTTCTCGGTGTCTTGGTTCATGTCTTCAGGAATGCAAAGGGGTCATAGGGGGCCGGTGCCGCAGGCTTGACCGGGGCCGGCTTGGGCGCTGGCTGCTGTACCGGTGCCGGTGCCGTTACCGTAGGTGCCGCCGCTTTTCCAGCGGCCCAGGGATAGCGGGCCAGGAACGCGGCCACGCGGTGTTTCTTGCCGCCTATGCGCATCTGCTGATCGCAGTTCGCTTCGCAGTAGCCGAAGGGCTCTCCGTTGCGGTCATGCGTGATGCGCATTCCTTTGGCGGTGCCGCAGGTTGGGCAGTCGATGTGCCCGAGGATTTCCCGCGTCTTCACAGCGGGGCGTGTTCCAGTTGGGCCGGCTTGAGCCAGGGTTGCGCGTCGATGGACTCGCCATCGACCACGCCGGCAATGTGAACCTGCACCGACGACGGGCGCACGTCCACGACGGTGCCCACCAATCCTTGGTACTTGCCTGATCGGACCTTGACGGCTTCATGGGGGCGGAATTTCTGCATGGTCGTTACCCTCTTTGAGCCCCCCGGCCCTCGATTTCCAGCGGTGCCAGCGGCCCCGCTTCTTGATCCGCTCGACCGATGGCGCGAAAAGCGGCGCCGGCCGCGTGCAGTTATTGACAGGACTCCAAGGGCGAGCGGCTGCGCCGCCCGCCTGGGAACCCTTCAGGCGCTGGCGCGCCTGCTCGACGAACCCACCCGGCACGATGAGCCAGGTTGCCCGCTCGCTCTCGACTTCGCGGCGCACCTGGCGCGTTTGCGGGTAGGCCTTGACGATGCCGAACGCCGGCACGATTTCTCGGACGGTCTCAGCAGTCACCACGCCCACAGCTCGGGGCGGCATGGCCTCGCCATAGCGGCCCAGCTCGCCAGTCGACTCGCGCAGCACCTTGAGGCGCAGGCTGCCACGCTTGGGCCGGTGGCCGCCTTGGAGCATCACATACCCGGCCCATCCGTTCGCCGCCGTGTATCGCTGCATTGGCTCGCTGGCGGACTCTTGCGCCATGGCTGTGAGGTTCGCGGCATCTAGCCCGAACGCGACAACAGCAGAGGCCGCGGCCTGTTCAGGATGCAGCCGGCGCAGCTCTCGCCACACTCCCACAGGCGCCCCGCCGATCTGCTGGAATTGGCGAATCCGCCATGTGCTGGCCCAGGCATCGACGCGCTGCGAGCTGGTCAGGGTGTCATTTCCGTACAGGTCTTTTTCGACCTTGTAGCCGTCGATGTTCTTGGCGACGTATTTCGCTATGTATCCGGCTGCGCTTCCGCGCTGCCAGTCGATGCGTTCAACCTTGCAGCGGTGCCGACGAGCACCACGCTCGTTTGCCGAATCGTTGTGCAGAAAATAGCGCCGCAGCAAACGCACCATGACTCGGTACGCTTCACGCGGCCGTCCAGGCTGACGACGCCCCCGAGGAACCGCAGTTTCTGGGAAGAACAACAGCGCATGCCAGTGGGGGGTGGCGTCATGGTTTGGCTCTGCGATCCGGAATCCGTACAAGTCAAGGCCGGCTCTGTCGGCCGCAGCCCTGAAGCGGCGCCACTGCTGGCACAAATAGGCTTGTGCCGCGTCTGGCAGCGTGCCGTCATGCCTCGGGTTCTCTCCCACGGCCCAGCTCTGCCCCGCCTTGGTCCGCCAGGCGTGCATCCTGCTCGGGCATGTGACTGTCACAAAATAGGCCGCGTGCCCGCATTCCTTGGCGATCAGTTCAAAGCCGGCAATGCGCGTCATCAGCTCATGGCGCCGAATTTCGCGGTTTGCCGGCCCCTTGGCTGCCAGCTCGGCCAGCGTGTAATCCTGCCCGTGCTCGTTCACAGCGCGGACGCTCTCCAGCGCCCTCGCATTGCGCGCACGCTGGCCCTGGCGCCGCTTCAGCGTGTCGTCTGACACGTAGCAGCCGGCCCGCTTGTGAACGAGCCCAATTGCTCGGGCGGTGGACTCTACCGCCCGAGCATGGAGCCCGCGAAGCACTGCGCGCCACCAGCGTTCGCAGCCCAGGCGCTTGAGGGCGGCCGGGATGCTGCGCGAGGCATGCCGCATGAAACCGGCCTGCACCTGGCGCAGCCCGAGCCAGTGCATTGCCTCCAGGGTCCGCCCCAGCATAAGCAGCCGCTCGCGCTGCTCGGGCTCGCGGTCGGCCAGCTCCACGGCTGCAATGCGGTCGATGTGATCCAGCCTGCGCGATGTGTCGCGGGCCAGCTCTGCCGCCTCCTGACAAATGCGCCCGTCGTTGGCATCCGCAGGAACGCCAGCATGGTGCGCCGCGTTGATGGCGCGGCAGCGGTTCAGGTGTTCAAGGTTGGCGCCGGCCGAGTTCAGCGCACGCCGGCCGCGCCATCGCTCCAGGAGCTTTTCAGCCCAGGCAATGGGCATGGTCTCGACTAGGCCTCTCGACCAAGCCGAATCCCTGCCCTCTCTGTGGGCTGCAAGCTGCGCGGCACGCTTGGCCGGGATGCTGCTCAGCATGTCAGGCCCGAGGCCTCGCCGCGCCCTGGCAGGCGAAGCGCAAGCGCTGCTGCGCGAGCTTTTCCGCAATGTCAGTCGGCGCCCTGTTGCCGGTGTGATGGACTGGCACGTAGGGCTTAAAGCTGCCGTTCGTGCCACATGTCGGCGCGCTGCCCATGTCCTCGGGCCCGTCCTCGTTCTCGAACGCTCGCGCCATGGTCAGCACAGCCCAGCAGATGAGCAGTCCGGGCAGCGGGTGCCCTTGGGCAAGCGACAGCGGTAGCCTCCAGGCCTGCGCCCGCACTCGAACTTCTGCGCCCACCAGTGATAGCCCGCCTCAGATGCCGCGAAGTCGCGCAGCCGCTTGGCGTTCTTTCGCTGGCGCTTGGCCTCGGCGGTCTGGATGCGCTCTGCCGAGTAGGCCGGCTTGCGCTTGGGCTTTGGCTTGCTGCGGTAGCTGATGCCCGATCCAGGCAGCATGCGCATGGCCGACTGCTGGCCCAGCTGCGGCGCCGCCAGCATGGCCGACACCAGGGCGAGCGATGCAAAGCCGCGCCTCATTTCGTGGCCTCGGCCGCCGCCTCAATCAGGGCCTGCGCAATCTCTCGCGCCTGCTCTGCCGTGATGTACATGGCGTGAGTGAAAAGCCCCGCCCTGCCCTCGATACGGACTTCGCCGGCCCTGGCTTGCGGCTCTCCCGCTCCCACGGTCAGCGTGCCCAGTGACGCCTTGAATTCGCGCCGCATGGGTCAGGCTTCGACGGGTTGCAGGTTGGCCGACTCTTCAGCGGCCAGGGTCTCTGCGCGGTCGGCGCAGCGGTTCAGGGCATCGCCCACCATGGCGGCCTCATGAGGCAGCAGGGACAGGCCATTGATGGAGACGCGGCCGGCCTCGGCCTGGACGTTGACCGGCAGTTGTGCCGTCGTCTTGACTGTGAAACGCATGGAACCCCCGTTCGATGGCGCCCCCAGCGGTCGCAAGGGTCAGCAGCCGGCCGGCTTCTTCGGAGGTTGAGTTGCGTTCATGTTCCAACGCGACCAGCCGCTGACCCTTGCGGGGCTGGCCGGTCAAGGACCGGGGGGCGATCACCTATGAAGGAACCGGCCAGCGAGGCTAACGGTAGTCCAAGGTCTAGGAATACTCCAAGCGCATGGATTATTGACCCCTTGGAGTAGTCGGCGTAAGGTTGCCTCCTGTCGCTTCCAGGCGACGAAACCGGGGGGTTTCAGTGCTTTCTACATCCGATCTTCTAGAGGTCGCCAAACACCGTCAGGGCGATGTGTCCGACTACCGCTTGGCGAAGCTTTTGGGCGTCCCGCCCACTACCGTTTCCAACTACCGAGTTGGCCGCTCACGGCCCGCAAACTCAATAGCCATGCGGCTCGGCGAGCTTGCAGGCCTTGATCCGCTTGAGGTCGTTGCATGGGTCAATTTGGAGCGCGCCAGCACCGATGAAGACGCCAAATTGTGGCGCCTGCTGCTCAATCGGGTGGAGTCCAGCCGCGACCTACCTTTGGCCGCCTGAAACGGACATTTTGTCCGCACGCCGGGAGGCGTAAAAGGTCAATGCTGACAGGGGTTTAGGTGCGTTTTGCTGCCGTGGGCAGTAATACACATTGTCGATATTTTAGATGGCGTCTTCACAGATCTCCCTCCCATGAAATTCGACATCTTCAGCATCGACCGCGCGCGGCTTCTCGCTCACCCGAACCAGACGTTTGCAGGTCCATCCATCACCGCACCCGCAAGACCTCCAACGCGCTGACCGCTGAGGCCTTGTGGCCCCAAGATTGGCGCAGATGGCTGACCACGGCCGCAACCTCGGAGTCCGAGAGCGTCTGCCGGAACGGAGGCATGCCGAAAGGACGCGGATTGCCGGCAGTGCTGGGCGCGAATCCTCCCTGCAGGACCATCTGGATCAGGTTGACCGGCGAATCGAGGGACACCGCGCGGTTGCCGGCCAGCGGTGGATAGAGGGCGTGAGCGCCCTCGCCTTGCTTGCCGTGGCAACTGGCGCAGTGCTGCTCGTAGACCTTGGCGCCCAGTGTTCGCACCGCCGGATCAGCGAGCTTGTTGCCCACCGGGCGCGATGTGCTCGGCGGCAAGCTCTGCAGATATTTGGCCATCGCTTGCAGGTCTTCGACGGCCAGGTGCTGGGTGCTGCGGAACACGACTTCCGCCATGGGCCCTGTGACCGTCCCTTGTGGCGAACGACCGGTTTTCAGCAGGCTCACGACGTCGGCAGTCGACCATGCGGCAACACCGGCTTCACGAGCCGAACTCAGCGAAGGTGCGTACCAGTTCTGCACTGCGATCAGGCCGCCACTGCCGTCTTCGTTGGACCCGCCTAGCGCGTTGCGGCCGCTGTGGCAGGCCATGCAATGACCCAGGCCGCGCACCAGATAGCCGCCGCGGTTCACCTCGGCCGACTGCTTTTCGTCCGGCTCAAAGCTGGCCGGTCGAAAGTAGAGCGCGCGCCATACCGCCAGCGACGCCTGGTACTGGTAAGGAAAGCGCAATTCATGCCGGCGATTGGCCTGCTGCACCGGCGGCAGGCTGCGCAGGAATGCGTGAATTGCATCGGAGTCTTCCCGCGTCACCAGCGTGTAGCTCGTGTACGGAAATGCCGGGTAGAGCAAGCGCCCATCCTTGGAACGGCCGTGATGCATCGCGCGCCAAAACTCGGCCGAGGACCAGTTGCCTATGCCTGTTGCAGCGTCGGGCGTCAGGTTGGAGCTGAAGACGCTGCCGAAGGGCGTGGCAATGCCACGGCCACCCGCATAACTCGTGCCGTGGCAGGCGGCGCAATTGCCGGCCTTGGCGAGATAGGCGCCGCGCGCAAGGGTTGCGGCGTCTGCAGCCCCGGGGGGCGAACCGGGAACAGACGACGATGCGGCCACTGATGCAGGTGGCAACGGCGCCTCGCCACGTACATTGAGCCAGGCCACCAGGCCGGCCAGCATCAAGGTCGTGGCGACAACGCAAAGGAGCAGTCGGACAGCGAGTTTCATGGCTGCACGTCGCTTCCGCATTCAAGTGGCAAGGGCCGCTGGATGCTCGCTGCTGGCCGCGTATCGACTGGTGGTGTCTGCGCAGACAGCCAGGTGGCCACGGCGGCCACATCGGACGCGCTGAGGCGCTTGGCAATGGCCGACATGCAGTCTGGCGCATGGGCGCGCCGCAGCCCGGTGCGCCAGGCTCCCATCTGGCCGATCAGGTAGTCGCGCGGCAGGCCCAGCAGACCCGGAATCGTGGGCAGGGCACCCGTCATGCGCTCGCCATGACAGGCAACGCAGGCGGGCACCGACAGGCTGGCATCGCCCTTGCGCACCAGTTGTTCGCCCCGTGCCAGCAAGGGGCCGGGCGCAGTGCTTGGCTGTCCAGGCGGATAGGGCAGTTCCAGGGCGGCAAAGTAGCCGGCAATCTCGCGCAGGTAGTCGTCGCTCAGATGCTCGACCAGGTGGTTCATGGCGACGTTGTGGCGGCGCCCATCGCGGAAGTTGAGCAGCTGGTGGAACAGATAGCCAGCCGGCTTGCCTGCAATGCGTGGGAAGTAGCCGCTGTTGCTCGCGCGCCCTTCCTTGCCATGGCAGACAGTGCAGGCCTGCATGCGCTGGGCCATGGTGTCTTGCGGCGTTGCGGCGGGCTGGGCCAGGGCCGGCCCACAGAGGCTCGACAAGCCAGCGAGGCTCAGCAGCAGCGCTGCAGCGGTGAACTTCTTTTGTGCGGGCATGGGCTTGGAATCCTTGCCCGCACTGTGCCCAAACCGGCCGCACAACAAAAGACTCAGATGCTTGAAAAATGAGCGGATCAGATGCCTGGCGATCTGGACTTTCATGGGTCGTTCTTCCAGATCAGTACAGTGGCAACAAATGATGAATGAACGGTAGCAGATTGCCCTGGCACGACATGAAGCGCTACGAACAGCTGGCCGACGAAATGGGTGAACAGGTGCGCAATGGCAGCTTGCGCGCGGGTGAGCGCCTGCCTTCGGTGCGAGAGGTCAGCGCCAGCCGCCGTGTGAGCCCCTCCACCGTGTTCAAGGCCTATTACCTGCTGGAGGCGCGTGGCCTGATCGAGGCGCGGCCACGCTCGGGCTACTTCGTCACGGCGCGCACCGCCAAGCCGCGTGCCGAACCTGCTGCCAACGCCGCCGCCGAGCAGGCACAGTCCGTGGCCGTGAGTGAGCTGGTGTTCCAGGTGCTCGGGCATGCGCGTCAGCAAGACCTGGTGCCGCTGGGCTCGGCCTTTGCGAGCCCGGCATTGTTCCCGTTGGCGCCGCTGGCGCGCTCGGTGGGTCGTGCCTTGCGGCGGCTCGACCCGTGGCGGACGGTGGAAGACCTGTCGCCCGGCAGCGAGACGCTGCGGCGCCAGATCGCCTTGCGCTACCTGGCCGCTGGCAGCAGTGTGGATGCGACGGAGATCGTCATCACCAACGGCGCCATGGAAGCGCTGAACCTGTGCCTTGAAGCGCTGACCCAGCCTGGCGACCTGGTGGCCATCGAAGCGCCCTGCTTCTATGCGGCCTTGCAGGCGCTGGAGCGCCGTGGCTTGCGTGCAGTGGAGGTGGCCACGAATCCGCGCTCCGGTGTGGACTTGGCCTCATTGCGTGCGGTGCTGGCGCGCTACCCGGTGAAGGCCTGCTGGTTCATGCCCAATTTCCAGAACCCGCTGGGCAGCCTGATGCCGGAGGAACGCAAGCGCGAGCTGGTGGCGATACTCGCCGAACGCGGCATTCCGCTCATCGAGGACGACGTCTACGCGGAGCTGTATTTCGGCCGCCACCGGCCGCTGCCGGCCAAGGCTTTCGACCAGCGCGGGCTGGTGCTGCATTGCGGCTCCTTCTCCAAGTCGCTCGCACCGGGCTACCGGGTGGGCTGGACGGCGGCGGGCCGGTTCGCTGGCGAGATAGCGCGGCGCAAGCTGATGAGTTCGCTGGCAACGGCCCTGCCCTCGCAGGAAGGCATTTCAGACTATTTGCAGCAGGGCGGTTATGACCGCCATTTGCGCCAGCTGCGCCACACCTTGTCCATGCATCAGGCCAAGGTGTTGCGTGCCATTGCCAAGCACTTTCCGCCGGGCACACGGGTCACGCAGCCCGAAGGCGGCTACTTTCTATGGGTCGAGCTGCCCGGCTCAATCAACGCCTTGCAGTTGCACAGGCTGGCCTTGTCGCAACAGATCAGCGTGGCACCTGGCCAGCTGTTCTCGGCCGACCAGCGTTTCGCCAGCTTCCTACGGCTCAACTGCGGCCATCCCGGCGACCGGCGCAGCGAGCAGGCGATCAAGACCCTGGGGCAGATTGCCCGCAGCCTGGCCGAGGGCGAAGCGCGCTAGCCGGGGCTGCAAGTGCAATCTTCAGTAAGCGCTGTCGTCGTTGGCAGCCTCGATCTGGTGGTCGAAGTCGAAGGCGTCGTCATGCGTCTTCGCAATCACCGGTTTGTCCAGCGGGCGGAACACGCGGCGGCGCAGGCGGTTCAGGCGCTCCGAGCATTCGACCTCGCGCACCACGCGCTCCAGGTCCAGCAGCATGGCGAAAGGATTGGCAGCGGATTGGGCGGTGTCGATCATGAGGGACTCCATTGATCAGTGATTTGATGGGGTCACTTTAGGCACTCGGGCCTCGTCCTCACAGTCGGACCGTCGCCAAATGCCTTGTCGGATTTCTTCCTAGGTACTTGCACGCCGCTCGTGAACTGGCTCACGAATCAGGCAGACGACCCCACGCGGCACGTCGGATTGCGGCCTCAGCCGCTCCTAGCGAGCCGCTGCAAGGACCTTCGCGGCCAGGGCATCGCGTCCGGCGCTGGCGGCAAAGTCGGCAGCCGTGTTGCCGTTCTCATGGGAGAGCCGCACATTGGCTCCCTTGGCGAGCAAGAGCTCGGCGGTGGCGATGGGTGCATAGCGCACGGCCATCATCAGCGGCGTCGAGCCATTGGGCGCACGCGCGTCGATCTCGGCGCCCTGCTCCAGCAACCAGGCGGCCACGCCGTTGTCCGGGCCGCTGCTGGCGTAGTGCAGCGGCGTCCAACCCTCGCGGTTGACTTTGGCGCCCCGCTCCACCAGCTTCTTCACCAGGTCCAGCCGGCCCCGCAGCGCGGCAAACATCAGTGGCGTTTCGTTGGCCACATTGGCCTTGTTCACATCGGTGGCAGCGTGGGCAATCAAACGCTCGACGGCCTGGTAGGACTCGCCGCGCAACGCAATCATCAGCGCGCTGTTGCCGTCCTTGTCGCCCACGTTTGGATCAACACCGCGTTGCAGCAGCTTGTTGAGCGAACTCATGTGATCGCGATCAGCCGAGACCTGCAGGTCTCGCTCATCCGGCGTGATCGCCAGCGAGGCGCTGGAAAGCGCAAACAGCGCGCCCGCAATCAATGCTTGGAGCTTGCTCATGCGGGCAGTCCGAACAGGGCCCGGCAGTTGGCCGTGGTCTGCGCCGCGACCTGCTCCACCGGCATTTGCTTGATCGCCGCCAGTTGCGCCGCCACATGCGGCACATAGGCGGGGCTGTTGAGCTTGCCGCGATACGGCACCGGCGCCAGATAGGGGCTGTCGGTTTCGATGAGCAGGCGCTCAAGAGGCAGGCTGTGGGCTACGTCGCGCAGGTCCTGCGCGTTCTTGAAGGTCAGGATGCCGGAGAAGGAGATGTAGAAGCCCGCCGCCACCGCGGCCTGGGCCACGGCCAGGTCTTCGGTGAAGCAATGGAACACGCCGCCAGCCTCTTCGCCGCCCTCTTCCTGCAAGAGCCGCAAGGTATCGGCAGCACTGCTGCGGGTGTGGATCACCATCGGTTTCTTCGCGATCTTGGCGGCGCGGATGTGATTGCGGAAGCGCTCGCGTTGCCATTCCATGTCGGCCAGCGAGCGGCCGTTCAGGCGGTAGTAGTCGAGGCCTGTCTCGCCGATGGCCAGCACTTTCGGATGCCGGGCGGCTTCGACCAGTTCGGCCACCGTGGGTTCATGGATGCCTTCATTGTCCGGATGCACGCCCACCGTGGCCCAGAGCTGCGGATGCTCCTCGGCCAGCGCCAGCACGGCAGGGAATTCTTCCATCGTCGTGCAGATGCAGATCGCCTGGTCGACCTGGGCGGCTTGCATCGCCTCCAGGATTTGCGGCAGCTGGGCGCGCAGTTCGGGGAAGCTCAGGTGGCAGTGGGAATCGATGAACATCGCAAGGGCCTCCACGGCCCGAAAAACAGCAAGCGGGCTTAGATCGTCTGCGTCGGCTTGGACGAGGAAATCGAGGTGCCCAGCATCTCCTCGATCTTGAGCTTGATCACCCGGGTCTTCTCGTCCGACGGGAAGCGCACACCAACGCCCTGTGTGCGGCCACCGGATGCATTGGCCGGCGTGATCCAGGCAACCTTGCCGGCCACCGGGTAACGCTGCGGATCGTCTGGCATGGACAGCAGCAGGTAGATGTCGTCGCCCAGCCGGTACTCGCGGTTGGTGGGCACGAACAGGCCGCCGTCGGTGAACATCGGCATGTAGGCGGCATAGAGCGCGCCTTTTTCCTTGAACACCAGCTGGATGACGCCGGGCCGGGCGCCCTGCGGCGCCGGTGCTGCTGCGGGTGTGTCGCTCATGCGCGCAGTGTACCCATGGCTTCGGCCATTGCGCTCTGCCCCTGGCCGACCAGGGACTCGAGCAGCAGGCCGGCATTCAGCGGATGCTCGGCATGCCGCATCGCACGTTGCAAGACCTGACCCCAGGCCTGAAGCGGCGCGGCCTGGCGCAGCTTGGGCAGGGCCTCGGCCGGGAAATAGCTGGGGCCGGCGCCATGGGCCATGCGCACCAGATCGTGGTTCAGGCGTTGCAAGACATCGATGGCGCGGGGCACGGGCCAGTCCGACACCGCCGCCACCTCGCCCCGGGCCAGCCTTTTGGGCAAGGCCAGCCAGGCCGCGGCCGTCAGGCCGTCCTGCGCCCAGGCCTGGGCCAGCCTCGGGCGGCCACCGGCGGCCTTCAAGAGCACCTCGGCCTGGTCCATGCCCTGCTCGCTCAGCCAGCGCACCGCCAGCGCATGCGGCGGCAGCGCCAGGCTCACCGCCTGGCAGCGGCTGCGAATGGTCGGCAAGAGGTCTTCCGGCGCGTCGCTGGCCAGCACGAAGCGCAAGACGCCCGAGGGCTCCTCCAGCGTTTTCAAGAGCGCATTGGCGGCGACCGTGTTGAGGGCCTCGGCCGGGTAGATCACCACCACCTTGGCGCGTCCGCGGGCCGAGGTGGCCTGGGCAAATGCCAGCGTGGCGCGCACGGCGTCGATCTTGATCTCGCGGCTGGGCTTGGTCTTGCTAGCCTTGGTTTCGGACTCGACCGACTCGTCGGCCAGCCCCAGGCTTTCGCGCAGCGCCTCGGGCACCAGCAGCTGAAAGTCCGGATGGGTGCGCGACTGCAGCAGCTTGCAGCTGGCGCATTGGCCGCAGGCCGGCGCCAAGCCTTGGCTGGCTTCGCACAGCCAGGCAGCAGCCAGTTCCATCGCCAGCTCGAACTGGCCGACGCCATTCGGCCCTTGCATCAGCAAGGCGTGCGAACGCAGGCCGAGCGAGGCCTGCAGAGGCTCGCGCAGCCAGGGCAGGCTGATGCCGGTCTCGCTCACCATCCGCGCGACTCCAGGGCCGCAGCGACCTGCGCCGCCACTTCTGCGACGGAAACACCGGCATCGATGCGCACAAAGCGCTGCGGTGCCGCGGCGGCCCGGGCGGCATAGCCCGCGCGCACCCGGGTGAAGAACTCCAGATCCTGCTGCTCGAAACGATCTGCCTCGCGCGCGCCCACCTCACGACCCACGCGGCGCTGTGCTGCGATGGCCGGGTCCAGGTCAAACCACAGGGTCAGGTCGGGCTGGCGGCCCTCCAGCACCCATTGCTCGAGGGTGGCGAGCTGCTGCAGGTCCATGCCGCGGCCATGGCCCTGGTAGGCAAAGCTGGCATCGGCAAAACGGTCGCAGACGACGGTATCGCCGCGCGCCAGCGCCGGCTCGATCACGCGCAGCAGATGGTCGCGCCGGCCGGCGAAGACCAGCAAGGCCTCGGTCAGGCCGTCCATGCCGGCGTGCAGAAAGAGGCCGCGAAGCGCCTCGGCCAACTCGGTGCCACCGGGCTCACGGGTCTGCACGACGGTGGCACCGGACCTCGCGAAGCGCTCGACCATGCTTTGCAGGTGGGTGGACTTGCCCGCCCCGTCGATGCCTTCAATGCTGATGAATCTGCCGCTGGAAACCACGCTCAATGACCACGCTGATATTTGTTGACGGCGCGATTATGCGCGGCGAGGTCTTCGCTGAATTCGCTCGAGCCATCGCCCCGAGCCACGAAATACAAAGCCCGGCTCGGCGCCGGATGCAGCGCCGCATGCAGGGACGCTGCGCCGGGCATGGCGATGGGGGTGGGCGGCAGGCCGCCGCGGGTGTAGGTGTTGAAGGGCGTGTCGGCCAACAGGTCGCGCTTGCGCAGATTGCCGTCGAAGGCTTCGCCCAGGCCGTAGATCACTGTCGGGTCGGTCTGCAAAGGCATGCCCAGCTTCAGCCGGTTGATGAAGACGGCGGCCACCAGGCTGCGGTCGCTGGCGGTGCCAGTTTCCTTCTCGACGATGGAAGCCAGAATCAAGGCCTCGTCGATGTTCTTCAAGGGCAGGCCCGGCTCACGCTGAGACCAGGCAGACTCCAGCCTGCGCTGCATGGCCGCATGCGCGCGTTTGAGCACGGCCAAGTCGCTGACTCCGCGGCTGTAGGCATAGGTGTCAGGATAGAAGCGGCCTTCCGCCGAGCTGCCTGCCGCGCCGATGGCGGCCATCAGCTCGCCCTCGCTCATCGCGGCGGTCGTGGGCTTGAGCGATGGCGCCTTGGCCAGCGCGGCGCGCAACTGGCGCAGGTTCCAGCCTTCGATCAGGCGCACCTGCTCCATCACCTGGTCGCCGCGCACCATCTTGGCAAGCAGCTGCCGCGGCGTGATGCCGGCATGAACCTCGTAGCTGCCGGCGCGGATCTGGCGTGACTGGCCAGACCAGCGGAACCATTGATACAGCAGGCGGGCATCGGTTTGCACACCAGCGCCCACCCAGGCCTCGGCCACGTCGCGTGGCGCGGTGCCGGGCTCGATGGACAGCTCGACGGCCGGCTTGTCCAGCGCCAGAGGCGCCTGCAGCCACCACCAGGCTGCGCCGCCCGCCGCGCCTGCGACCATCACGACCAGCAAAAGAAGGCCAGCCAGCCAGCCGAGCCGGCTGGCACCCTTGATTCTTTTTAGCTTGCGCTGACGACTGCTCAAGACCCGACAACCTATGGTGTTTGTGGCCGCTGATGATAATCAAGCCCATGACCGACACCTCTCTTGCGACCACCGGCGGCGCCGTGCGCCTGACAGACTGGGGCCTGATGCGGGCCCAAGGCGAGGAAGCCGCCAAGTTCCTCCATGGCCAATTGACCCAGGACACCGTCCTTCAGACATCGAGCCAAGGCCGCCTGGCCGGCTATTGCTCGGCCAAGGGTCGCCTGCTGGCCTTGATGCTGGCCTTCAAGCGCAGCCCTGACGAACTGCTGCTGGCCCTGCCCGCGGAATTGCTGCCGGCCACGCTCAAGCGGCTCTCGATGTTCGTCATGCGTGCCAAGTGCAAGCTGAGCGACGCTTCGGCCGAACTGGCTGTCTGGGGCCTGGCGGGCGAAGCCGCCCGGGCCTGGCTCGGCGATGCGGCACTGGCCGACACCTGGGCTGTCGCTGCCGTCGGTGATGCGCTGGCCATGCGCCTGCCGGACGCGCGGCTGGACGATGCAAGCATGCCCCGCTACCTGCTGGTGCAAGCCACCGACGCGCAGGCTCCAGGCCTGCCAGCGCTCGGCGCCGAAAGCTGGCAATGGCTGGAAGTGCAGGCCGGCCAGGCCTGGGTGCGAAGCGCAACGATCGAGCAGTTCGTGCCGCAGATGATCAACCTGGAGCTGCTGGGTGGTGTCAATTTTCAGAAGGGCTGCTATCCCGGCCAGGAAGTCGTGGCGCGCAGCCAGTACCGCGGCACGATCAAGCGGCGCACCCTGCCCTTCGCGCTCGTCGAAGGTGAAGCGCAGATCGGCCAGGAGATATTCCACAGCGCCGACCCCGAGCAACCGGCCGGCCTGGTGGCCGGCGTGGGCAAGCATGAAGGCCAGGTCCTGTTGCTGGCCGAGGTGAAGCTGGCGGCGATCGAGGAAGGCAGCCTGCACCTGGGTAGCGCGAGCGGCCCGCTGCTGGCGCCGCGCGCCCTGCCCTACGCCATCGCCGAGCCGCAGTGAAGTCGCAGTGACGCCGGGCGAGCTCTACGTCTACTACAAGCTGCGGCCTGAGGATGGGCCGACGGCCCGTGCCGCGTTCGAGGCGGCGCGCGGCTCGGCACACATCCGGCTCATGCAGCGTGTGGATGAGGGGCAGCTCTTGACCTGGATGGAAATCTACACCGCCAGTGACACTGCGTTCGAGCCTGTCATTGCGCGGGCGATGCAGGCGTTTGCCCAGGGCGGCCGGCACGTCGAGAGATTCGCACCGTTGAGTTGAAGCCGCCGGGGCCCCTGATTCCGGGCTCGCATTGCAAGGCCGCAAGCGTTAATCTCGGTCCCGGCTTTTGGAGCGGGCAAACGGCATGAGATATCTGCTGGGCGCAAGGGTTCTGCTTTTACGCGCCTGCGGCGCTTGGCTGCTGTGCCTGGGTTGCGCGTGGTCGGCGGCCAGCTTTGAAAGCCAGCTGCGCGAAGGCATGCAATTGCGCCGCGCCGGTCAGCTCAACGAGGCCTTGGCCCTGCTCAGCGCAGCCCAGTCTCTTGCCCATGGCGATGAAGAACGAATGCGCGCCGCCGGCGAGTTCGGCATGGCCCTGGCGCAGGCGCGTCGCACTGACGAAGCGCGGGTGCTGCTTACCCGCGCCTACCAGCTCGCAACCGAGGCCGCCCGCCCGGCCTATGCGCTGGAGCTGGGTCTGCTGGCCGCGCAAGCCCGCGATCAAGCCACTGCCAGTCGCTACTTCGAGGAGGCACGCCGCAGCAGTGACCAACGCCTGCGGCTGGCAGCCAGCCTGAATCTGGCCCGCACGCTGCAGAAGTCGGAGCGGCTGCCGGCCTTGCTGGCGCTGAGTGCAGACATCAGCCGCATGGGCGAGCCGGCGCTGTCCTTGAATCTCGGCCATCAGGCCCGTGAGCTGGGTGCCACCGAGCTGGCCTGGCGCAGCATCGAACAGGCGCACAGCCAGGCTGCGGCCGGCAGCCGGCTGCAGATCGAGGCGCTGGATGCGCTGGCTCAGCTCTATGAAGACCAGGGCCGCCACGCCGACAGCCTGGCCCTGGACCAGGCCGCCCTGACCCAACTACGACCCCTGCCACAGGGCGCCCTGGGCGAGCTGGCCATTGCGCTGGAATGGCGCGATGCACGCTTGCACAAGGCCCTGGGCCAGCCGCCCCAGTCGCTTGCAGCCTATCAGCGCGCGGTGGACCGCATCGAAGCCCTGCGCGCCGATATTCCCATCGAGATGGACGATGGCAGCTCCTCGTTTGCGCGGCTGTTCGAGCCGGTCTACCTCGGCCTGGCAGAAGCACTGATCGACGCCTCGGACAAGCTGCTGCCCGACCAACGCGCCGAGCACCTGCGCCGTGCGCGCGATGCGGTGGAACTCATCAAGCAGACCGAGATGCAGGACTTCCTGGGCGACCGCTGTGCCGTCGATGCGGTCAAGGGCGGCAGCGCCACGGTCATTCCGGCCGGCACGGCGGTCGTCTACACCGTGCTCCTGCCGGAACGGCTGGAGCTGCTGGTCGAAACTCGCAGCGGCATCAGCCGATTCACCGAGCGCATCGCCAGCGATGAATTGCGGGCGCAGGCGAGCCGCTTTGCCAGGGCTTTGCGCAGCAGCGATCCGGCCTTCATGGCGCAGGCTCGCCAGCTCTATGACCGCCTGCTGCGCCCGCTGGAAGGTCTGGTCACGGCACAACAGCTCGACACCCTTGTAGTGGTGCCAGACGGCGCGCTGCGCCTGGTGCCATTTGCTGCGCTACATGACGGCAGCCGCTTTGCCATCGACAAGTTTGCGCTGAGCACGGTCTCCGGTCTCTCGATGACCAACACCAACGCCAGCCATGAATCACAGGCGCTCTCGCTGATGGCCGGCGTTGCCAATTTCGGTCCGGTGGTCAGCAAGCTGGTGTTGAGCGACGCAGGCCGGGGCCTGATGGCCAACACCGCCGGCGGCACCGAACGCTCGCTGCGCGAGTCGCTGGCCCTGCCCGGCGTGACCCGCGAGATCGGCGCGCTGGGCAAGATCCTGCCCGGCGACCGCCTGCTCGACGAGCGCTTCACGGTCGAGGCCTTCAGCCGCGCCGCGCGCTCGGGCCGCTACCGCATCGTGCATGTGGCCACGCATGGCGTGTTCGGTGGCGATGCCCGCTCCAGCTTCATGCTGGCCTATGACGACCTCTTGACCCTCGGCAACCTGCAGGAGGTGCTCGGTGCCGAAGCCTTGCGCCGCCATTCGCTCGAGCTGCTCACGCTGTCGGCCTGTGAAACCGCGGAGGGCAATGAACGCGCGCCGCTGGGCATCTCCGGCGCCGCCATCCGGGCTCGTGCCAAGAGCGTGCTGGGCACACTGTGGCCGGTGGATGACGAAGCCGCCGTCCGCGTGATGGAGCGCTTCTATCAGCTGATAGCCGACGGCAGGGTCAGCAAGGCCCAGGCCTTGCGCCAGGCCCAGCGCGAGCTGCTGGCCGAGCGGCCTTTCGCCCACCCCTTCTTCTGGGCGCCCTTCTCGCTGATCGGGAATTGGCTGTGATGAAAACTCCCTTGAAAACTGCGTTGGCACTGGCCTTGCTGGGCGCCCTGCCCGCGCTCGCGCAAATCCGCACCGACGCCAGCCTGGGCCAGGCCGCGCAAAGCCTCGTCGGCCCCAATTTCCTGATCGGCCAGAACCTGGGCAAGCTGTCGGGCAGCAACCTTTTCCACAGCTTCCAGACTTTCAATATCGCGAGCGGCGAGAGTGCCACGTTCACCACCAGCACGGCAGGCATCACGAACGTGATCAGCCGCGTCACCGGTGGCGAGGCCTCGTGGATCAACGGCCAGGTCTCGCTGCTGGCGGCCAGTGGCAAGCCGGCCTTCTTTTTCATCAACCCGGCCGGCGTCGTCTTTGGCGCCGGCGCGAGCATCGACGTGCCTGGCGCCTTCCACGTGAGCACGGCAGATTCGCTGAAGTTTGCCGATGGCACGCGCCTGCAGGTGGACCTGAGCAAGACCAGCAGCTTCTCGTCCGCAGCCCCTGAAGCGTTTGGTTTCCTGGGGGCGCAGAGCCAGCCTGTGGTGGTGTATGACGGCGCGGTCCTGGCAACCAATGCCGGCCAGTCCATGAACCTGCAGGGCGGCGACCTGCTGGTCGACAACGCCATCCTGGTCGGCAGCGCCGATATCCGGCTGGCTGCCGTAGGCAAGCAGGCGCTGGACCTGCCCTTGACGGGCGCGCCACCGGCCTTGTCGGGGCAGATCATTCTGCGCAACGAGGCGTTGATAGGCAGCGCCAACCTGGGCAGCCTGGACGCCGGCCGCATCATGCTCGATGCCGGCTCGATCACGCTCAGCGGCCTGTCCAGCATCAGCAGCTATGCGCGTGCGGCAACAAGCGGCAAGGGCGCGGCTATCAGCCTGCGCGCGGCCGGCAATGTCTTGATCAGCGATGGCGCGAATCTCTACTCGACAGCGGCAGGTGCCGGCGATGCCGGCGACATCAATGTCGAGGGCAATGGCATCCGCCTGGAGCTCGGTGGCTACATCGAAGGTGGCAGCCTGACCGGCAGCACGGGCCGAGGTGGCACCGTTCAGTTGCTTGCCCGGCAAGGCCTGACCCTGGACTCGGAGGCAACGATCAGCTATGGCGTGCGGGGCAGCGGCGCGGGCGGCAACATTTCGCTGACTGCTGAATCCATCGACATGGCGGGCGATGCCAGCATCACCAATGTCGCGCTGCTTGGTCGCGCTGGTGCGATCAAGCTGCAGGCCAGCGGCGGGCTGAAGATGGACAGCGGCGCCATGGTCCGCAACCTCGCTTCCGGCAGCGGCGTCCAGGGCGGCGATATCGAGATGAACCTGGGTGGCGACCTCATGATGAATGGTCGCAGCCAGTTCTTTGCCACCGGCCTGTCGGGCGGCAACTCGGGCAATATCGCGCTGACAGCACGCCACATGAGCCTCGATGGCAACAGCTTCGTCAGCACCAGTGCCTTGTACGACGATGCCTCGTCCGGCAATGTCTCGCTGACCGCCAGTGGCACGCTCTCGCTGAATCACGACTCCTACATCAGTTCCAACACTTATTCCGATCGCAACGGAGGCGCCATCACCCTGCGTGCTCAGTCGCTCTTGATGAGCAACGGCGCCCAGCTCAACAGCACCGCATTTGAGAACGGTGGCAACGCGGGCAATATCGATGTCGAGGCAACACAGCGGATCGAGATGTCGGGCTCCTCGTCGCTCGGTTCGGCAACGCTGACGAACGGCAATGGCGGCCGTGTGCGCGTGGCCGCGCCCCTCATCAGCCTGGACAGCAAGGCATCTATCTACACGACCGCCGGCCTTGGCAGCCTCGGCAACGCGGGCCAGATCGAGATCAGTGCCCCTACCCGCCTGAGCATGAGCGGCGGCAGCCTCATCGACAGCAGCAGCAGTTCCTTGCTCGGCAATGCCGGCAATATTGTGATCGGCGCTGGCAGCATCGAGTTCACCGGCAGCGGCATAGCCAGCCGCAGCCTGCTGCCCGCAGGCAAGGGCCTGGGCGGCAGCATCAACCTGCAAGCCAGCGGCAAGGTCAGCCTGAGCCAGGACAGCCTGATCAGCACCAGCACCAGTTCCACAGCCCGTGGCGGCTCGATCTCGATCTCGGCGTCAGACCTGCTGCTGGACCATTCCAGCCTGTTGAGCCTGGCACTGCCGGGCAGCCGCGGAGCGGGCGGCAATATCGAGCTTGATGTCACGGGCCAATTGATCGCTGTTGCAGGGAGCTTCATCAGCGCCACCACCTATGGCAGTGGCGCTGGCGGCGCTGTTCAATTGCGCGCTCGCGACATGGTCTTCGAAGGCCTGCTCACCGGCGTCTCGGCTTCTGCAACCGCGAGCTCCGGTGGCCAGGTCGGCGGCATCGACATCCGGGCCAGCGGCAGAGTTAGCCTCCTGAATGGTGCATCGCTCACTGCCAATAACAATGGTGAGGTCAGCAACCCGACCGGCTTGCAGCCCACGGTACTTTCAGTCACGGCCCGTGAGCTCGCGATGCAAGGTGGGGAAATCAGCACCTCCTCTTTCGGCAATGTCGCCGCCAACCGGATAGCCATCGCCACCAGCGACGCCACACGACTCCAGAACAGCGGCATCGGCACCAGCGCCAATGAAGGCAATGGTGGCGCCATCAGCCTGCAGGCCGGCCGCCTGCTGGTGCTGGACAACAGCTTGCTGACCACCTCGGTGTTCGGCAGCCAGGGCAACGGCGGCAATGTCTCCATCGGCGCGGACTTGATGCTGATGAAGACCGGCTTCGTGCAGGCCAACACAACAGCCGCGCTGGCCAGCGGCGGCCTGGTGGCCATCAACGTGAATGGCCTGGTGGCCAGTGGCAACAGCCTGTTCGTCGGTGGCGAACTGCCGCTGGAGCCCAAGGCCGGGGTGTTTGGCTTCAACGTGATCCAGGCGGCGGCGCCTACGGGCGTCAGCGGTGTGATCGCGATCACCAGTCCGGTGCTCGATCTCTCCGGCAGTCTGAGCGTCCTGGAAGCCCGGCCGATAGACACGGGCGGCCTCGGCCGCAACCCCTGCCAGACCCGCGAAGGCAGCTCCCTGAGTCAGGCTGGCCGCGGTGGCTTGCCCGCATCGGCGCGGGGCCTGCTGGGCGGCGATGGCATGGCTGCGGGTGAGGTGTTGGCCGCGCCGCCGCGAACGCTCGCAAAGCTTGGTCCTGCTGCGGGAGGCTGCCGATGAATCGGCTGCTGATTCCGCTGCTGGCCCTTGCCGGCCCTGCGCTGGCCGCTGATGCACCGAGCTTCCATTTGCCTGTGCCGCCGGTTCCGGCCGCCGTTGCACAGCCTGCGCAGGTCAGTGTCGAGCGCATCGAATTCCGCGGCAACACCGTCATCGGCACGGCGGAGCTGCAAGCGGTGGCTGCACCGCATACCGGCCGGGTCAACACGGTGGACGAACTGGAGGCGCTGCGGCAGCGCCTGACAAGGCTCTATGTCGAGCGCGGCTATGTCAATTCAGGCCTGCTGCTGCCAAGGCGGGTGAGCGGCGGCGTGCTGCAAATGGAGGTCGTCGAAGGACGCTTGAGTGGCCTGCGGCTGCGGGGCATGGAAGCGCTTGACGACCGTTATGTCAGCGCTCGCCTGCAGCGCCGCGAAGACCGCGTGCTGGACATGAACCTGCTGCGCGAGCGCTTCCTGCTGCTGCAATCCGACCCGCTGATCGAGCGCCTGAACGCCCGCCTGGTTCCCGGCCAGGCGCAGGGTGAGGCGCTGATGGAGATAGACGTCCATCGCTCGCGTCCCTGGGGCTTGAGCTTTTTTGCCAACAACTACCGCCCGGCCTCCATCGGCTCGGTCGCAGCAGGCGTGGCGGGCCATTGGAAGAACCTGAGCGGGAGGGGCGACATCGTCGAAATGAGCCTGCAAGCACCGCTGAAACATGGGGGTCAGGGCGGCCACGGGCGCTTGGACTGGCAGCTGCCGCTGGTCACCTGGGGCCTGCCCGACACCACCGTTTCACTCGGCCTGGAGCACGGCAGTTCCTCGGTGATCGAGGAACCGGTCGAGCAACTCGACATCCGCAGCCGGCTGGACAGTCGCGAGCTGGGCATCAGCCACACCTTGCAGGAGACGCTGGGCCGCAAGATCAACCTGGGCGCGACCTGGCTGAGCCGGGAGAATCGCACCCGCCTGCTCGGCGAGCCCTTTTCCTTCACGCCCGGCGCACCGGACGGCGAAGTCCGCGAAGCCCTGGGGCGCTTCTGGCTCGGCGGCGCCTGGCGCAGCGAGCGCCAGGTGCTGGCATTGCGCGGCACCTACAGCCGCGGGCACAACAACCTGACGGACATTCCCGCGCTGCCGCCCGTTCCCATGCCGGCCAAGCGCTTCGAGCTCTGGACGGCGCAGGCACACTACACCCAGCAAGTGCTGGAGAACGGCGCTCAGGCCGTCGTGAAGCTGACCTGGCAGCACAGCGCCGACCGCCTGATAGCGCTGGACGGGCTGGCGCTGGGGGGGCTGGGTACCGTGCGCGGTTGGCGCCAGAACCAACTGGTGCGCGACCGCGGCGCTTTTCTCAATGTCGAGTTCGAATATCCCTTGAGGCGCGAAGCGAACGATGGCTACGGCCTCACGCTCACGCCCTTCTACGACCGCGGCCGCGCCAGCAATATCGGCGAGTCCGCCACCACACTCTCATCCTGGGGCCTCGTCAGCAGAGCCCAATGGCAAGGCATGACCCTCGACCTGGTGCTGGCGCACGGTGTCGGCGGCAGGCGCCTGGGTTCTACGCTGCAGGACCAGGGCGTCTTGATCCAGCTGGCCTACAAGCTGTAGTGCGGATGGCAGCAGATGCCGCTGCTAAGCTGGCGGCCATGGAATGGGACCTTGAAGCGCCTTTTACCTTGGCCGTACAGCCGCAGCCTGCGGACATCGACGGGCTCAATCACACCAACAACGCCGTCTATGTGCAGTGGTGCGAGAAAGTCGCCTGGGCGCACTCTGAATATCTGGGCCTGAGCCTGGCTGACTACCAGCGCCTGGACCGCGCGATGGCGATCCGCCGCGGCGAGTACGACTACTTGCTGCCCTCGCTGCTCGGCGAAGCGCTGCTGCTGGGCACCTGGCTCACCGGCAGCGACGGCAAGCTGGCGATGGAGCGGCGCTTCGAATTGAAGCGCGCAGCCGACGGCGTGACGCTGATGCGTGGCCGCTGGGAGCTGATCTGCATCGAGATGAGCAGCGGCAAGCCAAAGCGGATGCCGGCGGAGTTCGTCGAGGTCTACGGCGCGGCGCTTGCTCAGGCAGGAAGCTGACCTTCTGCCTGATTTCGCCGTTGGTCTCGCAAGGGCTCACAGCCCCCGAACCATCTCCACATGCCCAATGCCAGCCTCCTCGAATCGCTCCCCGCGCTCCACAAAGCCGGCACGCAGATAGAAGTTCAGCGCCGACAGCTGCGCATGGAGGAGCACTTCGCGATAGCCGCGCACCCGGCCCTCGCGCATCAATGCGTCCAGCACCTCTCTGCCAATGCGGCCGCTGCGCATGCCGCGCAGCACGGCCATGCGGCCGACCTTTGCAACGCCGGGTACGTGCTCCAGCAGCCGCCCGGTGGCCAGGGCGCGGCCGAAGCGGTTGTAGGCCACGGCGTGCAGGCAGCCTTCATCGGCGGCATCCCATTCCATCTCGGCCGGAATCTTCTGCTCGTCGACAAAAACTTGCTGCCGGATTCGCTGGGCATCGCCGCCCAGGGCTGACCATTCACCGAGCTTGACCGTCACCATCGCTTCGCCGGCCTCGAAGGCCTCGATGGCGGCGCGCAAGGCCTGCGGCACGGCCTTGGGCACCTGGCTCGCGGCGTCGGCAAACACATAGACCAGCTCGCCGTGCACCAGCAGCTCCTCGCCGCGGAACACGGCGGCCTGAATGGTCATCGAACTGTTGCCGATCTTCAGCGTGCGCACGCCGATGTCGAGTTGGTCGTCATAGCGGGCCGACCCCAGGTATTCGAGCGTGGACTTGCGCACGAACAGGTCGCCACCGAGTTGCTCCATGGTCTCTGCGTACGGCAAGGCCAGCGCGCGCCAGTAGCCCCCGACGGCGGTGTCGACATAGGCCAGGTAGTGGCCGTTGAAGACGATCTTCTGCGCATCGATCTCCGCCCAGCGCACCCGCAGGCGCTCGAAGTGGCGGAAGTCCCGGCGCTGGATGCTGCTCGTCGTACTCATGGATTCAGTGCCCTCTTGATCGCTTGCGCGCAGGTCTCCAGCGCGGTGATGGCTTCGGGAATGGAGCGGCCCATCTTGATGAAGTCATGGGTCACGCCGCGCACCAGCTCCAACTCGACCTCATTGCCGTTGGCGCGCAGGAGGTCAGCATAGGCGAGGCCTTCGTCGACCAGCGGGTCGCATTCGGCCAGCAGCACGCAGGCTGGGGCCAGATCGCCATGGTCGTCCGCCTCCAGCGGGGCGAAGCGCCAGTCACGCTTGTGGTTGTGAGCAATGTAGTGGTCGAAAAACCAGGCGATGGACGCGGCGTCGAGCAGGAAGCCATTGGCAAACAGCTTGTGCGATGGCGTGTCGGCATGGGCTGTGGTGCCCGGTGTGATCAGCAGTTGCAGCGCGAGCTTCAAGCCGATGTCCCGCGCATGCAGGGCGCTGACCGCGGCCAGCGTGCCGCCGGCGCTGTCGCCACCCACGGCGATGCGTGTGCCATCCAGACCCAGTGATTCAGCGGCGCTGGCCAGCCACTTCATCACGGCCCAGCAATCGTCCACCGCCGCCGGGAACCTGTGCTCGGGCGCCAGCCGGTAGTCCAGCGAGATCACGGCCGCACCCGAGCGCAGCGCAAGCTGGCGACACAGGCTGTCGTGCGTCTCGATGCTGCCGATGGTGAAGCCGCCGCCGTGAAAGTACAGCAGGACCGGCAGCTTGGCATCGCTCGGCGCATAGAGCCGCGCAGAGAGTCCGCCTTCGGCACCCGGCACGGTCAGGTTCTCGACCCGGGGCAGCGGCGCGCGCGGCAGGTCGAGAATCTCAGCGCCCATCAGGTAGGCGATGCGCGCCTGCTTCGGTGTGAGGCTGTGGAAGGCGGGACGGTGGGCGCGGTGGATGCGCTCCAGAACACCGGCCATGCGCGGTGTCAACAAGGTGCTACTCAAGAAGGGCTCCAGGGCTTAGGCTCGCCCCATCAATCGAAACGCGATTTTGTCAGAGAGGCGTTGCATGGCCCTGATCCAGTACCTCACCCAGATCCAGCTCGACTTCGGTGCGGCCGCCCTCTTGCCGCAGGAATGCGCGCGGGTCGGCATCAAGAAGCCCCTGATCGTGACCGACGCTGGCGTGCGTGCGGCCGGCGTGCTCGACAAGGCGCTGGCGGCTTTCGGCGGCGAGGCGATGGCCATCTTCGACGCCACACCCAGCAACCCAACCGAGGCTGCGGTGCGCCTGGCCGTGGAGCAGTACCGGAGCGCCGGCTGCGACGGCCTTGTCGCCATTGGCGGCGGATCCAGTCTTGACCTGGCCAAGGGCGTGGCGATTGTCGCCACGCATCCGGGGCCTTTGAAGACCTACGCCACCATCGAAGGCGGCAGCACCAGGATCACGTCGGCGGTGGCGCCGGTGATCGCTGTGCCCACCACGGCCGGCACCGGGAGCGAAGTGGCGCGCGGCGCCATCATCATCGTGGACGATGGCCGCAAGCTCGGATTCCATAACTGGGAGCTGATGCCCAAGGCTTCGATCTGCGACCCCGAACTCACGCTCGCACTGCCCCCGCTCCTGACCGCCGCCACCGGCATGGACGCGATCGCGCATTGCATGGAGACCTTCATGTCGGCCGCCTTCAATCCGCCGGCCGATGGCATTGCGCTGGAAGGCTTGCGCCGCGGCTGGGGGCATATCGAGCGGGCCACGCGCGACGGGAGCGATCGAGAAGCGCGCATGAACATGATGAGCGCCAGCATGCAGGGCGCGATGGCATTCCAGAAGGGGCTGGGCTGTGTGCATTCGCTGAGCCATTCGCTGGGCGGCGTGAACCCGCGTCTGCATCACGGCACTTTGAACGCCATGTTCCTGCCGGCCGTGGTGCGATTCAATGCGGCACACCCGAGCCTGCAAAACGAAGGTCGGCTGCAGCGCATGGCGCAAGCCATGGGGCTCGAAGGCAGCGATGCGGCGGGTCATGCAGTGGCTGAGGCCATCAAGGCCATGAATGCCCGCCTGGGTCTCGCTTCGGGCCTCGCTGCGATGGGCGTCACGGAGAGCCTGTTCGATGCGGTGATCGAGCATGCCCTGCTCGACCACTGCCACAAGACCAATCCGCGCCTGGCCAGCGCCGAGGACTACCGGCAGATGCTGCGCGATTCGATGTAGGCCTGGCCCTGAAATGAGAAAGAGCCCGGGATCGCCGGGCTCTCGGGATGGCCTCAACCGAGGCCCGCCTGGCTGTGATCAGCCGTGCTTCTTGTCGAAGAACTGTTCGTCTTCGGTCGAGCCCTTCAAGGCCGCGGTGGAGGCCTCGCGCTCGATGGTGGTGGTGACGGCGTCGAAGTAACCCGTGCCCACTTCACGCTGATGCTTGACGGCGGTGAAGCCCTTCTCGGCAGCGGCGAACTCGGCTTCCTGCAGCTCCACGAAGGCGCTCATGTTGTTGCGGGCGTAGCCGTAGGCCAGGTTGAACATCGAGTAGTTCAGGCTGTGGAAGCCGGCCAGCGTGATGAACTGGAACTTGTAGCCCATGGCGCCCAGCTCGCGCTGGAACTTGGCGATGGTGGCGTCGTCCAGGTTCTTCTTCCAGTTGAAGGACGGCGAGCAGTTGTAGGCCAGGAGCTTGCCAGGGAACTTCGCATGGATGGCGTCGGCGAATGCCTTGGCGAAAGCCAGGTCGGGCTTGCCGGTTTCGCACCAGATCATGTCGGCGTATTCGGCATAGGCCAGGCCGCGGCTGATCGCCTGATCAAGGCCGTTGCGGGTGCGGAAGAAGCCTTCGACAGTGCGCTCGCCGGTGCAGAAAGGCTTGTCGTTGTCGTCGATGTCGCTCGTGACCAGGTCGCCGGCTTCGGCGTCGGTGCGGGCCAGCAGCACGGTGGGCGTGCCCATCACGTCGGCAGCCAGTCGGGCAGCGTTGAGCTTGGCGACGGCTTCGCGGGTCGGCACCAGCACCTTGCCGCCCATGTGGCCGCACTTCTTGGCGGCGGCCAGCTGGTCTTCGAAGTGCACGCCGGCGGCGCCCGCCTCGATCATGGACTTCATCAACTCGAAGGCATTCAAGACGCCGCCGAAGCCAGCTTCGGCATCGGCCACGATGGGCGCGAAATAGTCGGTGTCGTTCTTGCCTTCGCTCCACTGGATTTCGTCAGCGCGCTTGAAGGTGGCATTGATCTTCTTGACGACCTTGGGCACCGAGTCCACCGAATACAGCGACTGGTCGGGGTACATCTCGCCATTGCTGTTGGCGTCGCCGGCCACTTGCCAGCCAGACAGGTAGATGGCCTTCAGGCCTGCCTTGACCTGCTGCATGGCCTGGTTGCCGGTGAGCGCGCCCAGGGCATTGATGAAGGGCTCGGTGTTCACCAGGCCCCAGAGCTTCTCGGCGCCGCGCTTGGCCAGCGTGTGCTCGATCTGCAGCGAACCGCGCAGGCGCACCACGTCGGCGGCGGTGTAGCCGCGCTTGATGCCCTTCCAACGCGGGTTCTCGGCCCAGTCCTTCTCGAGGGCGGCGATCTGCTGTTCGCGGGTCAATGTCGTCATGGTGTGCTCCTGCTTGGCAAGTGAGGTTGGTAGAGAGACAAGAATGCGTGCTGACTTGATGGGCTCAAATCTATTCCTCTCTCGTGACCAGCGGAAGACTTATGTCTTATATAAGACTAAAAATCTTCATCAACAAAAACAAGCACTTAGCGCATTGATATTGGATCGTGAAATCACTTTCACCATGATGAGAAAAATTGCGGCAGTGCACCAATGTGGAATCTTGCGATGTGAAATCTGGTTTCCGTATTGTGGGAAGTGGAGGGGCATGCCTCTGCCATGCCCCAGCGCCAGCCGCCCAGGACATCGCACGCCAGAGGCTCGGACGAATGGCAGGGGTTGAGGCGGGGCCTAGACTTGGTCGCATCTCAGTATTGCCAACGGTCTCTCGCACCGCGCTCACGATGCCCCTTCTGACCACCGCCCGCCTGCGTCTGGAACCCTGCAGCGATGCGCATCTGGCTGGCCTGCACAAGCTCAACAGCGACCCGCTGGTGATGCGCTACATCACCGGCAAGCCGGACACGCTGGCCGATACGCAGGACATGATCGACCGCGTCAAGGCGCGCTGGGCTGAGTTCGGCTACTCGTGGTGGAGCTTCGTCGAGCTCAGCGGCGGCGAGATCATCGGCGCCGGCTGCGTGCAGCATCTGAACCGCGACCCGGCTGGCCCGCTCGAAACCGGCTGGCGCCTGCGTCAGGACCGTTGGGGCAAGGGCTTCGCCTCGGAAGCCGCCCATGCCATGGGCACCTTCGCCTTCGAGACGCTGAATGCGCCTCTGTTGTGTGCCGTGTGCATGGTCGAGAACACGCCCTCATCCACCGTCATGCAGCGCATGGGCATGCAGTTTCGCCGCATGGGCCACTTCTATGAGCGGGACATGGCCTACTACGACATGAGCGCAGCGGATTGGGCCGCGCGCAAGGCCGCGGGTCAGAGCCCGCCGACGAAATAGCGCTTCAAGCCGGCCAGCACCATTTCCACCGCGATGGCGGTCAGCACCAGGCCCATCAGCTTCTCGATCGCAGAGACCACTGAATCGCCCAGCAGCTTGCGGATGCGGTCGCACAGCAGGAGCGTCAGGAAAGAGATGACCATGGCCGTGGCCAATGCGCCAATCCATTCCCAGATGCGGTCGGGTTGGCGCGAGGCCAGCAGCAGCACCGTGGCCATGGCCGAGGGGCCGGCCAGGAGCGGCACGGCCAGCGGAAAGATCACCGGCTCCTTGCCGGGCTCCAGCCCATAGGACGAATCACCGCTGCTGCCGAAGATCATGCGGATCGCGATGATCACCAGGATCACGCCACCGGCTACTTCCAGCGAACGCTCGGACAGGTGCATGACCCGCAGAAAGGTTTCGCCGAAGAACATGAAGGCGAGCAGCACGCAGAAGGCGATGCCCACCTCGCGGATGGCCACCCGAGTCCGCCGCGCTTTCGGCACCTCCCGCATGATGGGGATGAAGATGGGCAGGCTGCCCAGCGGATCCAGCACCAGCAGCAAGAGGATCAGGGCGGAGAGGAAACTGTGGTCCATGGGCGCCTATTGTCTGTTGTGCGCACCGAGGTGCGGGGGGTAGTCTGCAATCGCCTGCAAAATCGGCCGGCCGTCTGGACATGACCTGACCCCTGCTGCTGATTCTGCCGATTCTGTCGCTTTCGCAAATGCCCATTCTGCTGCCGTTCTCCCTGCTCCTGCTCCAAGCCGCCCTGCTCTTCCTGCTGCCCCAGCAGCGCGGGCCGGTTGCCTATATCGCCATGGTGGCGGCACCGCTGCTGGCCGCGTTGGCGCTGTACTGGCGCTCCCGGCGCGAGAAAGGCCGGCGGGAGCGCAAGCTCTGGTGGGTCCTGGCGCTGGGCGTGCTGATCTGGTCCTTGGGCGCCATGGGCAATCTGTGGCATGAGTGGATACAGGGCCGCGTCAACGAGATGTACCGCGAGGCGATGCTGGCCTTTCAGCTGGCCGGCGTGCCCGTGGTCTACCTGCTCGCCAGCGAGCCGCGAAGTGGCCGCCGCCACCTGGTGCGCCTGATCGATGCCGTGCTGGCCCTGGGGCTGGGCTATCTGTTCTTCCAGGTCACCTGGGGCATGCTCACCGCGCGCGGCGCGCCGGACGAGGCCGGCGTCCATGCGCTGATCTGGCTGATCGATGCGCAGAACCTGTTCCTGAGCGCCGGTGCCCTGGTGCGCTGCTGGGTAGCGCAAGACCGTTCGGAGCGCGACCTGTTCGCCGCCGTGGCCTGGTATGAAGTGGCCTATCTCCTGATCGCCGGCATCAACGACCACTATGTCGCCGGGCGGCCGGAGTTCGGCCCCGAGCACAGCTCGGTCGTGACCTTGGCTTTTGCCTTGCTGGCCTGGCGCGCACTGAAGGTGACCAAGCCACGCGCCGAGGCTGCGCAGCGTCCGATCGACCTGCCGCGCCAGCGCCTGGTGCGCAGTGCCAGCCCCATCCTGATTGCCTGCACCCTGGTCGTCGTGTCCCTGGTCCTGATCCGCATCGACTACGCCATGGGCGCGGCGGGCGTGGTGCTGGGCGTGGTGGGCTACGGCCTGCGCTCGGTGCTGACCCAGGTGCGCCAGTTGGAGCGTGGCGACACGCTGCACAGGCAACGCGTCGAGCTGCAGACCCTGGCCTGGACCGATGCCCTGACCGGCGTGGCCAACCGCCACTACCTCGACCATGTGCTGAGCGAAGCCACTGCGCAGGCTGATGCGCCGCCCCGTACGCTGGCGGTGCTGATGCTGGATATCGACCACTTCAAGCGCCTCAATGACACCTTGGGCCATGCCAGCGGTGATGAATGCCTGCGCCAGGTGGCGAGTGCCTTGCGCTTGTCGCTGGCTCGCCCAGGCGACCTGCTGGCCCGCTATGGCGGCGAGGAGTTCATCGCGCTGCTCCAGGGCAGCGATGTCGAGGGTGCGATGCAGGTGGCGGAGCGGGCTCGCCAGGCCGTTGAGGCGCTGGCGATCCCACATCCTGGCAGCCAGGATGGCCACGTCACGATCAGCATTGGCTGCGCCAGCGGACTGGCCGGCAGCCCGGCCGGGATGCACGCTCTGATCAGCGCTGCCGATCAGGCCCTCTATGCCGCCAAGGCGGCAGGCCGCAACCGGGTTGCGGCCTGAGCCCAGCTTAGAACGTGCCGCTCAGCGAAACGCCGATGGTGCGCGGCTTCATGTAGTAAGCCTGCCGCACCGACTGGATGTTGGGCTGCTGCAAGACCTTGTGGTTGTTGCCGGCGTTCTTGATCGAGAAGTTCAGATCCCACTTGTCGAAGTTGATGCCCCAGCTCGCGTCCACCGTCATGTAGGCCGGGCGGTCGTAGTCGGGCTCGCCGCGAACCAGGGAGCCGTGGCTGGCGCCGGTCCATTGCGCGTTGAGGCGGAACACGTTGTCAAGCTCGCCGAGCTTGAACAGGTACTCGCCGCCCAGCTTGAAGCTGTACTTGGGCACGCCCTGGATGCTGTCGCCCTTGCGCACATTGGGCAGGCCATCGTCGCCCGTGCCCAGCGAAGGCACGTCCTCGGCGAACACCGCCTTGTTGTAGCCGCCGCCACTGGTGAGCGTGAAGTTGGGCGTGACGCGCGCCTTCAGCTCGAACTCGAGGCCGTCGCTGGTGGCCTTGCCGACATTGGTCTCGAAGTCGAAGCCGGCGGTGGGCAGGTAGACGTCCTGCTGGATGTTCTTCCAGTCGATGTGATAGGCCGCCAGGTTCAGCATCACCTTGCCGCCCATCAGGCGCGACTTGCTGCCGACCTCGTAGCTGCGCAGGCTGTCCGGGCCGAAGGCGGCGGTCTGCGCGAAGCTCATTCCGAGCTTGGCCAGATCGCTGATATTGGCGGCGATGGCCGGGATCGGACGGTTGGCGCCGCCCAGGCGGAAGCCATCGGCCACGTTGGCGTAGAGGCTGGTGTCGGCATCCACATCCCAGGTCAGGGCAAAGCGCGGCGTGCTCTTGTTGGCCTTGGTGTCGATGCCTGTGGTGGATGGGCCGCCGGCGAAGAAGAAGTCGCCTTCGCGCTTGAAACCTTCGCTGGAGCGCAGGTAGCGTATGCCGACGGTGGCGCGCAGCGTCTTGCCGAAGTGATAGGTCATCTCGCCGAACACCGAGTTCTGCTTGGTGTTGTAGTGGCGGGCGCTGAAGTAGCTGTTGTCGCCCGTGAATGCGCCGGTGTAGATGCCCGAGTCTTCCACCCACTGGTTCGGGTCATAGATGTTGACGCCGTTCTTGGTGAAGGCCTGGGTGATGCCGAACACCGGCTCGTTGTCGGCCACGTCGGTCTTGGTCGAGGCGCTGTAAAGGCCGGCCACCCAGGTGATAGGCACGCCGCCGTCCTGGTAGTCCTTGGACGCCAGGCGCAGCTCCAGCGAGCGCTGGTCGATCTTGTTGTCCAGGTAGACGGCCGACGGCAGGTAGGTGACGATGCTGGACACAGCCGGATTGGAGATCAGGCTGCCGATGTAGCTGGAGTTGATGCTGGTGCCATCCTGCGTGCGATTGAACTTGCGCTGGTAGGTGTTGGCGATGGCCGTGAAGTCGGCAAAGCCGAGGTCGCCATTCAGAGTCAGCGAGGGCACGGTCAGCTTGTCGTCGCCCGGCTCGCGCATGATCTTGGAAGTCTGGAACAAGGCCAGTGGCTTGTCGGCGTTGAACTCCTGGTAGCTGCCCACGGCGAGGTAGGAAGCGTCGATGTCCTTGCTCTTGCTGTGCTGGTAGAACAGCGCCGGCGTCAGGCTCCAGGACTCGTTGAACTTGAACTTGGCCGACAGCTTCAGGACGGTCCAGTCCACGTCGTTGATGCCCTTGTCGATCACCTGCAGCGTCTTGGGGCTGACCTGGTCGATATAGCCTGCGTCATGGCCGGCCTGCACGCCGATGCGCAGCGCGGCAACGCCGGGCTGCAGCGGCACGTTGATCACGCCTTGCGCCATGTAGTTGGCGCCGCCGTGGCTGGTGCTGCTGACTTCGGCCAGCACATCACCGCTGAAACGCTTCAGGTCCGGCTGCTTGCTGATGAAGCGCAGCGTGCCGCCCATGGAGCCGGCGCCATAGAGCGTGCCTTGCGGGCCGCGCAGCACTTCCACGCGCTCCAGGTCGAAGAAACGCGGCTCGGCCGTGCCTTGGCTGTAGAGATTGCGCGTGGTCAGCGACACGTCGTCGAGATAGACGCCCACGGTGGCCGAACCGGCCTGCGAGCTGACGCCGCGGATTTCAATGGTCGAGAGACCGGCGCCGCCCTGGCTGCTGAACGAGACATTGGGCAGGTTGCGGGTCAGGTCGGCGAAATCCAGGATCTGGCCTTCCTTCAAGGCCTCGCCACCGATGGCGGTGACGCTGAGCGGCACCTTGCGCGCGTCCTCCACGCGCTTTTGCGACGTGACCACCACGGTTTCCAGCACCTGGCGGTCGGCAGCCGGTGCGGCCGGCGCTTGCTGGGCCAGCGCGGGTGCGGCAAGAGCGGCCAGGCTGGCGGCGGCAAGAAGGTTGAGCTTGAAGTTCATCACTAAGGCTCCTCGAAGGGCGGCTGTTGTTTTGCGAAGCCGCAATGCTGAAGAGGCTTGGCCGGCTCGGCAAGCCTTGAGATGACGCAAATGTTTCAGTTGTTGGTATCGAACCACCTAGGGGGCTCTCCCCAGCTAGGGCTTCCACTGGTATGGGCGAGACCTAGGCACGCGGATGGTGCAGCGCATGGATTTGGCGCAGCCGTTCGCGCGCCACATGGGTATAGATCTGCGTGGTCGAGAGGTCGGCATGGCCGAGCAGCAATTGCACCGCGCGCAGGTCGGCGCCGTGGTTCAAGAGGTGGGTGGCGAAGGCATGCCGCAAGGTGTGCGGCGAGATCGGGCTGCGGATGCCGGCCAGCAGCGCGTACTTCTTGACCAGGTTCCAGAACATCTGCCGCGTCATGCCGGCGCCGCGGATGGTGACGAAGAGCTCATCGCAGCGCTGGCCCGCCAGCAACGAGGCGCGCGACTCGGCGAGATAGCGCAGCAGCCAGCCGTGGGCTTCTTCGCCAAAGGGAACCAGCCTTTCCTTGTCGCCCTTGCCGGTCACGCGCAGCGCTGCTTCCTTCAGGCCGACATGCACGCTTTTCAAGGTGACCAGCTCGCTGACGCGCAGGCCGCTCGCATACATGAGCTCCAGCATCGCGCGGTCGCGCAGGCCGAGCGCGGTATCGGTGTCCGGCGCATGCAGAAGCGCCTCGACCTGGGCCTGGCTGAGGGTCTTGGGCACGCGCAGCGCCTGCTTGGCGTTGTGCAGCCGCAGGCTGGGGTCCTCGCGCAGCCGCCCTTCCCTCAGGCCCCAGCGGAAGTAGCGCTTGAAGACACTCAGTCGCCGGTTGGCGCTGGTGGCCTTGCTCGATGCATGGCGTTTGCTCTGATAGCCGAGCAGGTCGAGCTCGGTGCAAGCGTCGAGTGTCCGACCCGGCTCGCCAGCCAGCCAGTCGGCCAGCAATTGCAGATCGCGCTTGTAGGCAGCCAGCGTATTGCTGGAGAGGCCGTCCTCGATCCACAGCGCCTCGAGAAAGCGCTCGATGCCCAGCTGGCTCTGCTCGCGAGCGGCCCGGTCCATCAGGAAGTGGCTTGGTCCAGCAGACCGGCCTTCAGCCGCTTGTCGGTCGGCTTCTCGCCCAGGAAGACCTTGAGCAGGGCCAGCATCGGCTCGTTGCCGGGCGCGGGCGTGCCGACGGGCTTGTTGTTCAGGGTCACTTGCGTGCCCTGTTGCGGCACGTAGTCCAGGTTGACCACATCGCCCTTCCTGAGCTTGCCGAGCAGGTCGATGTTCTTGATCAGCACTTCCAGCTTGTCCGCAAACTGCTGCTGCTCTTCGGGCGTGCAGTTGCGGGCAACGCCCTTGCGAATGGCCTTGGTGAACTCCTCGACGCCCACACCCATCAACAAGCGCACCTGGATACGCTTGGCGCCGGGTGTGGCAAAGACCGCCTCGGGCGTCGTGCCTTTGCGCGTGAGGTAGAGCGCAGCCAGATAGCCCTTGAACACCGCCACGGCGCGGATGCCCGTGCCGTTCAGTACCAGCGTGCTGCCGCCGAGCTGAATCGTGTCGTCGAATTCCTGGTCTTCATAGCGCTTGGCCCAGCTCGGGCAAGCGATGGCGGCGCTGCCCAGCAGCAGTGCCCGTCTCGTCAACTTCATGGTTTCTCCGTTCGGGACGCTAGCCTAACGCCTCGCCAGGGCCCGCCGACTACAGACTTTCGCTCAGCGCCCAGTCGATGTGCTCCCCCACCAGGGCCGAGGCCTGGGGTCGGGCTGCCAGCAGGGCCGCGCGCAGCGCAGCGCTATCGGCGGCGCGCAAGGCGTTGCCCAAGGCCACGGCCAGATTGCGCCGCCAGCGCTCGAAGCCGATGCGACGGATGGCCGAGCCCTCGGTGCGGCGCAGGAATTCGCTTTCATCCCAGCGCCAGAGCTCCAGCAGCGTCGGCGCCTGCAGGGCCGGGCGGGCATCGAAGTCTGTGAGCGTGCTGCGGCGGGCGAACTTGTTCCAGGGGCAGGCCAGCTGGCAGTCATCGCAGCCGTAGATGCGGTTGCCGATCAAGGGCCGCAGTGCGAGTGGAATCGGTTCATCGCTTTCGATGGTCAGGTAAGAGATGCAGCGCCTTGCATCGACCCGGTACGGCGCAATGATGGCCTGCGTGGGGCAGACGTCGATGCAGGCGCTGCACTGGCCGCAATGCGCGCTGGTCGGCGGGGTCAGGGGCAGCGACAGATCGACCAGGATTTCGCCCAGGAAGAACATCGAGCCGGCTTCGCGGTCCAGCGTCAAGGTGTGTTTGCCGCGCCAGCCCAGGCCCGAGCGTGTGGCCAGCTCCACCTCCAGCACCGGCGCTGAATCAGTGAAGACGCGATAGCCCAGCGGGCCGATCGCCTGCTCCAGTTTGCTGGCGAGCTGTTGCAGGCGGTGGCGCAAGACCTTGTGATAGTCGCGGCCGCGGGCATAGATCGACACCTGGGCCTGCGAGGGCTTGCCCAGCCCCTGCCATTCGATGGCCTGCCAGCCCTCGGGGGTATCAGCCGGCAGATAGTCCATGCGGGCGGTGATCACGCGCAGCGTGCCCGGCAGCAGCTCGGCCGGCCGGGCGCGCTTGAGACCGTGGGCCGCCATGTAGTTCATCCGGCCATGGTGGCCGGCTTCCAGCCAGGCGAGCAGGCCGGCCTCGGCGCTGGCGAGATCGATATCGGCCACGCCAATCTGTGAGAATCCCAGCGCGCTGCCCCAGCCGCGCAATTGTTCAAGCAAGGCCGGGCCATCGAAGCCCGTGTTTTGTTGTTCACCCGGAGTCGAAGACATTTGTCCATTCTAGAAAGCCGTGAACTGCGCTGGCAGGACGAAGCCGCCTGCCAGCAATTCGCACAAGCCCTGGCGCGCTCGCCCGAGCTGCTGCTTGCGAGCATCGAGCTGCACGGCACGCTCGGCGCCGGCAAGACCACGCTGGTGCGGCATCTGCTGCGCGCGCTGGGCGTCCAGGGCCGCATCAAGAGCCCGAGCTACGCCGTGCTGGAGAGCTACGAGCTGGACCGTGGAACCGTCAGCCATTTCGACTTCTACCGCTTCAGCGACCCGCGCGAATGGGCGGATGCCGGCTTTCGCGATGTCTTCATGACGCCGGGCCTGAAGCTCAGCGAATGGCCGGAGAAGGCCGCGGGCATGTTGCCGCCGGCCGACCTCTGCATCCACTTGAAGAGCGAGGATGACGAGAGCCGCAGCGTGCGCCTGGAGGCGGGCACGCCTCTGGGTCAGGCGATCCTGAAGACGCTGGAGCCGTCTGCGTGACCCGCCGCAAACTCTTGCGCGGAGCCGGCAGCCTGGTGCTGCTTCTGCAGGCGCCGCAGCTGCTGCGTGCCATGCCGAACGGGGCCAGCATCGTGGCCGTGCGCGTCTGGCCGGCCGAGGAATACACGCGGGTCACGCTGGAATCGGACAAGCCGCTGTCGGTCCGCCATTTCACCGTCGACAAGCCCGACCGCCTGGTGATCGACATTGACGGCCTGGAGCTGAGCCCGGGCCTGCGCGAGCTGATCAAGAAGGTGCGAGCGGATGATCCCTACATCGCCGGCGTTCGGGTCGGGCAGAACCAGCCGACCGTGGTGCGCATCGTGCTGGACCTGAAGCAGCCGGCGGCGCCGCAGATTTTCACCCTGAAGCCGGTCGCGCCCTACCAGCACCGTCTGGTGTTCGACCTGCATCCTGCCGAGGAGCCCGACCCTTTGCTGGCCCTGGTGCGCGAGAAGGAACAGGCCGAGGCCAAGGCGGCGGAGGCGGTGAACGATGCACTGGGCGAATTGCTGCGCAAGATCGAGCGGCCGCCCGAGTTGCCGCGCAGGCCCGAGCTGGCGGCCAGTGCGTTGCGAGCCGCAGCATCGGCGCCGCCGACACCGCCCACTCCCGCCGCAAGCGCTGCAATTCCCTCGGCCTCCGCTGTGCTGCCCCTGCCCACCCAGCGCCAGCTCGACCGGCTGACCGTGATCGCACTCGACCCCGGCCACGGCGGCGAAGACCCAGGTGCGGTCGGCCCGAGCGGCCTGAAGGAAAAGGACGTGGTGCTGGCCGTGGCCCTGAAGCTGCGCGAACGGCTGCATGCCAATCGCAACATCCGCGTCATGCTGACCCGAGATGCCGACTTCTTCGTGCCCCTGCAGGACCGTGTTCGCAAGGCACGGCGCGTGCAAGCCGATCTGTTCGTCTCCATCCATGCCGATGCCTTCTTCACACCGCAGGCGCGCGGCGCCTCGGTCTTTGCGCTGAGCGACGGCGCTGCCAGCAGCACGGCCGCGCGCTGGATGGCCGCCAAGGAGAACTCCTCCGACCAGATCGGTGGCATCAATGTCGGCAAGGTCAAGGACTCTGCGGTGCTGCGGGCCCTGCTGGACATGAGCACCACGGCCCAGATCAAGGACAGCATGCGACTCGGCTCCGAGGTGCTGGGCCAGATCGGCCGGGTCGGCCGCCTGCACAAGAAGCAGGTCGAACAGGCGGGCTTCGTGGTCTTGAAGGCGCCCGACATCCCGTCCATCCTGGTCGAGACCGCCTTCATCTCCAACCCCGAAGAGGAAGCCAAGCTGCGCGACCCTGCGTACCAGGACAAGCTCGTCGAGGCCCTGGCCACCGGCATTGCGCGCTACTTCGCCAAGAACCCGCCGCTCGCCAGGCATCGGGCCCTCTCGTAGGACGGGGCAAGCGGCCAAGGAAAGCTGCCAAGAAAAGCGGCCCGACCGGCTCTGCAGCCAGCCGGGCCGTTCTCGCCGAACCGCTCGGATGTTGCGCCCGATCTGATCTCAGGCGCGCGTCAGGTCACTTGCCCAATGTCGCCGGTGCGGGCGGCACATGGCGCTGGATCGGCTTCCAGCTTTCCAGGCGCTTCATGACGTTGGCAATCGCCGCGTCCAGTTGGGTGTCCTGGCCCTTGTTGACGGCTGCCGGGTCCAGTTCGACCTCGATGTCCGGTGCCACGCCTTCGTTCTCGATCCGCCATTCACCTTCCGGCGTGTAGAAGCGGAAGTACGGCACTACCAGCGAGCCACCGTCGATCAGGTTCGGATTGATCGAGATGCCGATCAGGCCGCCCCAGGTGCGCTTGCCGATCAGCGGCCCCAGGCCCACGCGCTTGAAGGCGTAGGGCATGAAGTCACCGCCGGAGCCGGCATCCTGGTCGATCAGCATGGCCTTGGGGCCGTAGATGGCGCCGCCGGGCGTGTCGAAGACCATGCCGTCGCGGTCCTTCCAGCTCGACAGGTAGGGCCGGCTCAGGAGCTCGGTCACGTAGTTGGCCGCCTGGCCGCCGCCGTTGCGACGGTCGTCGACGATCAACGCCTGCTTGTCCACTTGCGCAAAGAACATGCGGTTGAACGAGCGGAAGCCACCGGTGCCGGTGTCGGGCATGTAGACATAGGCCACCTTGCCGCCCGATTTCTGCTGCACGTACTGCTGGTTGCGCTCGATCCAGTCCCACTGGCGCAGCGCGGCTTCATTGGCTATGGGCTCCACCACCACGTCGCGGCTGCCCTTGCCGCTGGCGTCGCTGGCCACCGTCAGGCTCACCTGCTTGCCGACCAGGTTCTCCAGGCGCGAGTACAGGTTCTGCTTGGCATCCACCGGGTGGCCGTTGACGGCCAGGATGAACTCGCCCGCCTTCACGCTCACGCCCGGCATCGCCAGCGGCGCCTTCATGAAGGGGCTCCAGCGGTCGCCCGCCAGCACCTTGGTGACCTTGTAGCGGCCGTTCTCCACCGCGAAATCGGCGCCCAGCAAGCCCACGCTGACCGTCGGCTCCGAATGCTGGTCACCACCGCCAACGCGGTTGTGCGCCACCTGCAGCTCGCCGATCATCTCGACCAGCAGATCATTCAGGTCTTCGCGGCGTTGCACATGCGAGAGCTGCGGCAGGTAGCGTTTATAGATGGCGTCCCAGTCCAGCCCGTGCAGGCCGGCGTCGTAGAAGTACTCCTTCTCCATCCACCAGGTTTCATCGAAGATCTGCTTCCATTCGGCGCGCAGGTCGACCTTGGTGCGCAGGCCCGACAGGTCGATGGGCTTGGGATCCAGCTTCTCCTTGGCGTCCGAGATGTCTAGCTTGCCGCGCGAGCCTTGCAGCAGGATTTTCTTGCCGTCGGCGCTCAGGCTGTAGCCGTTGAGGCCGGTGCGTACCGACACGGCCTTGCGCTCCTCGAAGTCGAAGCGATAGAGCTCGCTGTTGGCATCGCCCTGCGCGGCCGGCAGCTCGTTGCTGATGCCGGGCTGGCGGCGCTCCATGTAGAACAGCGCGCCGTCGGCTGCGACAGCCAGGCTGTCGTAGGCGCGCTCGGCCACGGGCAGCGCCACGATGCGCTGCTGCAGGCCTTCGACGTCGATGCGAACCGGCTTGAGCTTCTCGGCCGGTTTTTCATCCTTCTTGTCGTCTTTCTTGTCGCCCGGCTTGGCAGCGGGAACGGAGGCCGCAGGCTCGGCCTTCTTGGGCTCGTCCTTCTTGCCTTCTTCATCGCCCGCCTTGGGAGGCAGCGGCGACTTGCCATCGCTGGCCAGCACGGCGGCATAGATGCCCGAGCGCACCGAGCGTTCCTGCGTCGACATGTCCAGGCCGACCAGCGTCGGGCCGGCGTTGATCGAAGCCGTGAAGTAGAGGTAGTCGCCCTTGCTCGAAAAAGCCGGGTCGTCCGCATGGCTCAGGCCGTCGCTGACCGGGATCTGCTTGCCGGTCTGCAGGTCGGCGATGCGCACCTGGCTGAAGGCGTTGGCAATCGTCACGGCGTAGGCCAGGTAGCGGCTGTCCGGCGAGAACACGGCATTGAAGCTGCCGCGGCGGCGCAGGCTGCTGTCGATCTTGTTCAGCTGGCCACGCTTGGGCCCCTCCGCCAGCGACACCGTGTACAGGTTCAGATGGTTGTCTTCGATGACCAGCGTCTGGCCATTGGGCGACCAGTCGCGCAGCGAGAAGTAGCCGCTCTTGGGCAGCGGCAGCACCTCGGGCTTGCCGGCGCCGGTCTGGCTTTGCAGCACGATCTGGTGCTGCATGCCCGGCGCATCGGAGATGTAGGCCACACGCAGGCCGTCGGGGCTCCACAGCGCGTCTTTCTCGCGCACGCCCGACGTTTCGGTCAGGTTGCGCACCGAGCCGTCCTTGACCGGCACGGTGAACACATCGCCACGGGCACTGACCACCACACGCTTGCCGGTGGCGGAGAGCTGCGCGGAGGTGAGGTTGCGGCCGGCATCCTTCCACTGCGTGCGGGCCTGTACCGAACCGCTGTTGATGCTGACGTTGATGTCGCGGGCAGCACCGCCGTCCAGGTTCAGTTCCTTGAGGCGGCCACCGACTTCATAGACGACCGTGCGGCCATGGGATTCGACGCTCTTCACGTCCCAGACGGTTTCCTTGGTCAGCTGGCGCAAGGCCTTGGTCTTCGAGTTGTAGGCGAACAGATTGGCGGCGCCGTCGTTGCGGTCGGAGATGAAAACCACCTCGTCACCGGCCCAGACCGGGTTGGTGTCGCTGGCGTTGACGTGCGGAATCTGTTCCCACTGGTTGGTGGCGGGGTCGATGATCCAAACCGGCGGCGTCGTGCCGCCACGGCTCTGGCGCCAGCCGGCCGTGCCGACATAGGCCTGGCGGTAGGGGCGATAGGCCAGCTTCTTGCCATCCGGCGACCAGTTGCCTTCAAAGGCCACAGCCTCCATCAGCTTGCGCTCGAAGCCGCCATGGGCGTCGATCTCGAACAGCTGGTTGCTGCGGTTGTTGGCCACTTCGCGCGGGGATGCGAAAAGCACGCGCTTGCCGTCCCTGCTCCAGCCGCTGACGACGTCGGCCGACGGATGCCAGGTCAGGCGCTGTGGCTGGCCGCCTTCGGTCGACATCACATAGACGTCGGTATTGCCGTCGTAGCTGGCCGAGAAGGCGATGCTCTTGCCGTCCGGCGAGAAATGCGGCGAGAACTCGGCCGCGGCATGCGTGGTCAGGCGGCGCGGGTTGCCGCCGTCGCGGGCTGCAATCCACAGGTCGCCTGCATAGACGAAGGCCAGTTGCGTGGCAGAGATGGCAGGCTGGCGCAAGAGCCGGGTCGATTCGTCGGCGGCATGCGCAGCGGATGCTGCGCCGGCCAGGGTCAGCGCGGCTGCCAGTGCGGAAAGACGGAACATCATGCAGTCTCCTTGTTGGGGCTGCGCAGCTTGGATCTCAAGCCGCCGCCGATTGCAATCAGGCCAGGAAGGATGATCATGGCCCAGATGATTTTCTCGAGGTTGGCCTGCACCCACGGCACATTGCCGAAGAGATAGCCGGCCATCGTCAGGCTGACCACCCAGAGCAGGCCGCCGCTGATGTCGTAGAAGGTGAACTTGCTGCGCGTCATCTGCGCCACGCCGGCCACGAAGGGCGCGAAAGTGCGCACGAAGGGCATGAAGCGCGCAATCACGATGGTGATGCCGCCATGCCGCTCGTAGAACTCATGAGCCCGGTCGAAGGCCTTGCGGTTGAAGAAGCGTGAGTCTTCCCACTGGAAGACCTTGGGGCCGAAGTAGCGTCCCAGCGCATAGTTGCTCTGGTTGCCGGCCACTGCGGCAACGCTCATCAGCCCGATCGAGAGGCCGAGGTCCATGAGGCCCGTGCCGCACATGGCGCCAACGATGAAGAGCAGCGAGTCGCCCGGGAGGAAGGGCATCACCACCACGCCGGTCTCGACGAAGATGATCAGGAACAGCAGCGCATAAATCCAGACGCCATGGGCGGCCACGAAGGTGGCGAGATGCTTGTCCACATGGACAACGAAATCGATCAGCAGGGCAATGAATTCCATGGCGGCGCATTATGCGGGCGGCCCCGGGCCAGCGGCATGCCGGACCTGAAAACAATCGAATGGCATGGGCGCATCCGACCGCCACAATGAGCTGGCAATCACAGCCCAGCCCTCCCGCCCCTGCAAGAAGCCCCCATGAACGCCTTCTCCTGGATCCAAGTTCCCGGCGCCCGCCTGCCCTGCGTGCTGCTGCGCCATGCCAGCTCGACCTTGCCGCCGCTGGTCTTCCTGCACGCCGGTGTGACCGACCACCGGTTGTGGCAGGAGCAACTGGCCGCTTTCGCTGCCGAGCGCACCGTGCTGGCCTACGACCGCCGCGGCTACGGCCGGGCCGAGATCGAGTTGTCCGGCCCCTTCTCTCACCTGCAAGACCTGTGGGCGGTGATGGATGGCCTGGACATCGAGCAGGCCGTGCTCGTGGGCTGTTCGCTTGGCGGCCGCCTCGCACTGGAAGCGGCCCTGGATCGGCCGGCCCGGGTTGCCGGGCTTTTCCTGGTAGCGCCGGCCATGACCGGCGGCCCGGCGCCCGAGCTGACCGAAACCGAAACCCGCCTGGATGAAGACATCGATGCGGCCGAAGCCTCGTGCGACCTGAAGCGCACCAATGAAGCGCTGGCGGCACTCTGGCTTGATGGGCCGACCAGCCCCGCAGGCCGCGTCGGCGGCGCGGCCCGCGAGCTGTTTCTGGACATGGACGAGCTGATGCTGCGCGCTGCCAAGCCTGGCACGGCCATCGAGGCACCAGCGATCTGGCCCCGCCTGGAGCAGGTGCAGGCGCCCACGCAAGTGCTCTGGGGTGACCTGGACCTGGCCTACTTCAAGCCCCGCTGCGAAGCCATGGTGGCCCGGATTCCCGATGCCAGCCGCACGGTGATGCGCGGCGTTGCGCACCTGCCCTCGCTGGAGGCCGCACCGGCCTTCAATGCGGCGCTGGCGGGCTTTTTGGCGAGCTTGTGAAGCTACGGCGGCCGCCTTCCTACAATGCGGCCCCATGGATTTGTCTTCTCCTGCACCGCGCCGCGCGATCCGCGAACTTCCCGATGAACTGATCAGCCAGATCGCCGCCGGTGAGGTGGTGGAGCGCCCTGCCTCGGTGGTGCGAGAGCTGGTGGACAACGCGCTGGACGCCGGCGCCACGCAGATCCAGGTCAAGTTGATGGCAGGCGGCGTGCGCGCCATCGTGGTCGAAGACGATGGCCTGGGCATTCCGTCCGAAGAGCTGCCGCTGGCACTGCGGCGGCATGCGACGAGCAAGATCCGAAGTCTCGAGGAGCTGGAGGCGGTCGGCACCATGGGTTTTCGCGGCGAGGCGCTGGCGGCCATCGCTTCGGTCTCCGAGATGGCAATTGCCAGCCGCAGCGAAGGCGCGGCCCATGCCCATCGCATCGATGCCCGCTCCGGCGAGCTGGCACCGGCCGCGCGGGCGCGCGGCACCAGTGTCGAGGTGCGCGAGCTGTTCTTCAGCACGCCGGCACGCCGCAAGTTCCTGAAGACCGATGCCACCGAGCTGGCTCATTGCGTGGAAGCGGTGCGCCGCCATGCCTTGGCGCGACCGGACGTGGGCTTTGCGGTCTGGCACGAGGGCAAGTTGGTCGAGCAATGGCGCGCCGGCACCGCCGAACAGCGCGTAGCCGATGTGCTGGGTCAGGAGTTCGTCGCCGAGAGCCGCGAGGTGGCTGGCGGCGCTGGGCCTCTGCGCATCCATGGCCGCGCCGGCCTGCCTGAGGCCTCGCGCAGCCGCGCCGACATGCAGTACGTCTACGTCAACGGACGCTTCGTGCGCGACAAGCTGATCAATCACGGCGTCCGCTCGGCCTACGAGGATGTGCTGCATGGCCATCGCCAGCCCTGCTATTTGCTCTTCCTGGAAATCGACCCCAGCCTGGTGGACGTGAACGTGCACCCGACCAAGATCGAGGTGCGCTTCCGCGATGGCCGCGAGCTGCATCAGCGCGTTCGCTATGCGGTGCAGGATGCGCTGGCGGTGTCGCGTGCGGCAGAGGCTGTGACGGCAAACTCGATCCAGGCCGCTCAGCAAGCGGCGGCCGATGCGCCGGGCTTCCGCCCTTCGCCAGGCAATCCGCCAGCCTGGTTCGGAGCTGCGAAAACCGCCTCGGAGGCTCCTGCACCCGCCTACATGCCAAGCTGGCGCAGCAACACACAGGTCTCCCTGGGCCTGGCCGAGGCGCAGGCGCTCTATGCGCCCGAAACACCGTTGCCGACGGCACCTGCTGCTTCGGCGCCCAGCGCCCTGCCCTCGCACGACTGGCCGCTGGGCCGCGCGGTGGCGCAGATCCAGGGCGTCTACATCCTGGCCGAGAACGCCCAGGGCCTGATCATTGTCGACATGCACGCGGCTCATGAGCGCGTGGTCTATGAGCGGCTCAAGGCCTCGCTCGGCGCGGCGGCCATCGAGTCGCAACCCTTGCTGATTCCGGTCACTTTTGCCGCCACGGCGCAGGAAATCGCCACGGCCGAAGCGCAGGCCGAAGGCCTGCTGCGCCTGGGGCTGGACGTGGCGCCGCTGTCCAGCAAGGTGCTCGCAGTGCGTGCCCGCCCGGCCGCGCTGGCGGGCGGCGACGTTGTCGAACTGACGCGAGGCGTGCTGGCCGAACTGGCCCAGTTCGACGCGAGCCAGGCCATTGAGCGCGCCCAGCACGAGATCCTCGCCACCATGGCCTGCCATGGCGCTGTTCGCGCCAATCGGCAGCTCACCCTGGACGAAATGAATGCATTGCTGCGCGACATGGAGCGCACCGAGCGGGCCGACCAATGCAACCATGGACGGCCGACCTGGCGGCAGCTCACAATGCGCGAACTGGACGCGCTATTCCTGCGCGGCCGTTGATCGCGGGAGGCGCAATGATCCGCCGCAGAGCGTTAAGCCTTGCTGGAATTGCCTGCAGCATGACGGGATGGGCTGCTGCCACGCCGGAGCGGACCATTCGGATATGTGGCGTTGAGCTGCCGCCGCTGATCATGGCCACGCCTTACGGTTCAACCGGTGTCGTCACTGACATCGTCCTGCAGGCTTGCCAGCGTGCAGAGCTTCGGGCGACTGTCGAGGTCGTTCCATGGGCGCGCGGCTTCGCCGCCCTCAAGAGCGGCGACTGCGACGCCCTGATTCCGACTATTCGCTCTTCAGAGCGAGAAGCGCTCTTCGACTTTCCGTCCGAGCCAATCTATCGTTCAGAGATGGCGCTTTTTGGTTCGATTGGAAAGATGCCTGCGGGCTTCAGTGGCAAGCTGTCCGAGCTGTTGTCCTACCGCTTTGTCAGATTGAAGGGTGCCCTGTTCGCGCCGGAGTTCGACCGCGCGGTCCAGGAAGGACGCCTGCATTGCGAAGAGGCCCTCAGCTTTGCCGCAGCCCTTCGCATGGTCGACGTCGGACGTGTGGATTTCGCGGCAGTGCCCAAACTTGCCGGCCTGCAGATCATTGCTGCAGAAGGCCTGACTGCGCACCTGCAGGTCCTGGAGCCAGCGCTGTTTGTGCAGCCGTTCTATATTGCACTCGCACGCCGACCCGATCTGGCTGGTGTGCGGCAACGGCTCGATGAGCAATTGCGCCGCATGGCGTCAGACGGCTCATCTCAGGCCATCGAGGATGACTACCGACGTCGCAAATGGATGCCCGTAAATCCACGCAAGCCCTGAGGGCATGATCCAATACGGTCTCACAAGAGAGTCCGAATGGCCACCCTGAAACTGAACAAGAAGCCCGCCCCACGCAAGACCAATGCGGAAGGTGAGAAGCGCGCACCGCTGCGCGGCAAGGGCGTGTCGCGCCCCCGCCAGACCCTCGAACAGGTGCAAGCCGAGCGCAAGGCCTTCGAGCAGCGCCGCGCGGAAGAACGGGGCCCCGGCGAAGAACGCGAGCCGGCGCGTGCCGCCCGGCCACCCCGAGCGGCTGCGCCCGGTGAGCGCCCGGCACGTTCGGCTGACCGGGCACCCAAGCCTTCCGGCGGCTTCCGCCGCGAAGAGCAGCAAGGGCAGCATCGCAATGATGGTCGGCCGGCGCCACGTGGCGATGCACCGCCGGCTCGTCGCGACCAGCGCCGCAACACGGGCCCGCGCATTGACCAGCCGCCCGGCCAGCCCTATGGCAAGCTAATCGGCCAGCAAACGCCCCCACCGCGCCAGCGTCGCGAAGCTGTCGAGCCGCCGCCCGAGGGCGAACGCCTGTCCAAGCGCATGGGCGAATTGGGGCTGGCCTCGCGCCGCGAAGCCGACGAATGGATCGAAGCCGGCTGGGTGCGCGTGGACGGCAAGATGGCCCACCTGGGTCAGCGCGTGCTGCCCGACGCCAAGATCGAAATCGACGAGGCCGCGCATCAGCAGCAGGCCACGCGCGTGACAATCCTGCTGCACAAGCCCATCGGTTATGTGTCAGGCCAGGCTGAAGATGGCTACGAGCCGGCCTCCGTGCTCGTCAAGCAGGAAACCCATTGGGGCGAAGACACCTCGGGCATCAAGTTCCACCCCGGCCAATTGCGTGGCCTGGCACCCGCCGGCCGCCTGGACATCGACTCAACCGGTCTCCTGGTGCTGACGCAGGACGGCCGCATCGCCAAGGCGCTGATCGGCGAGGACTCGCTGGTCGAGAAGGAGTACCTGGTACGGGTCGAATACATCGGCCGCAACGGCGTGAAGAGCGCCGAAGGCTTCAGCGAGCAAGACCTGGCCCTCTTGCGCCATGGCCTGGAGCTCGACGGCGTGCAGTTGAAACCGGCCAACGTCAGCTGGGCCAATGAAGACCAGCTGCGCTTCGTGCTGCGCGAGGGCCGCAAGCGCCAGATCCGCCGCATGTGCGAGCTGGTCGGTCTCAAGGTCGTGGGCCTGAAGCGCGTGCGCATTGGGCGCATTCCGCTCGGCAAGTTGCCGGTCGGTGAATGGCGCTACCTGACGCCTTGGGAACGGTTCTGATGAACAAGGGTGGAGCCCCCAGACCTGTCGCCTCGCGCCAGGCCCCCCGCGGGGGCGCGAAGTGAACTTGGGAGCGGCCCGGCGTTCACTTCAACCCGTTTGCCTGGCCGGCCCCACCGGCTGCGGCAAGACAGCTGCAGCGCTGAAGATTGCCCAGTACCTGCCCGTCGAGATCATCAGCGTCGATTCGGCCCTGGTGTATCGAGGCATGGACATCGGCACAGCCAAGCCGACCCCGGCCGAGCTGGCGGCCGTGCCGCATCACCTGATCGACATTCTCGACCCGCTGGAGTCCTATTCGGCCGCCGAGTTTGCGAGCAGTGCCAAGCAATTGGCCGACGAGATCATCGCTCGCGGCAAGCTGCCATTGATGGTGGGCGGCACCATGCTCTATTTCAAGGCCTTGTTCGATGGGCTCTCGGCGCTGCCCCAGGCCGATGCCGAGCTGCGTATACAGCTGGACGAAGAGGCCGCGCAGATCGGCTGGCCGGCGATGCATGCCAAGCTGGCGGCCATCGACCCCGCAACCGCCGCACGCCTCGCGCCGAACGATGCGCAACGCATCCAGCGCGCTCTGGAGGTCTGGCATTTGAGCGGCAAGACCATGTCGGCCCTGCACGCCGAACCGCAGCGCAGCGCCGGTGTCGACTGGCCCTTGCTCTCGCTGGAGCCCCAAGATCGCGGCTGGCTGCACAAGCGGCTGGACCAGCGCTTTGAGCAGATGCTGGCCGATGGCCTGATCGACGAGGTCAAGGCCTTGCGAGGGCGCGGTGACCTGTCTTTGGACCTGCCCTCGATGCGCTGCGTCGGCTACCGCCAGACCTGGGAAGCGCTGGACAGCGGCGACTTCAAGGACCTCAGCGCCCGGGGCAGCGCTGCCACGCGGCAGCTGGCCAAGCGACAGGTCACCTGGCTGCGCAGCATGCCGCAACGCCAGGTAATCGACTGCCAGCATCCCGACGCGGCCCTGCATGTGCTGGCCGCCCTGCAAAAGCTTCTCGATGCCAGCCCTGCTTGAAGCCCGAGGCCTTTCCAGGAGCTATGGCGAGACGCCCGTGTTCAGCGGTCTGTCTCTGCGGCTGGCTCCAGGTGAACTGGTGGCGCTGCTGGGTGAATCGGGCTGCGGCAAGTCAACATTGCTGAACTGCCTGGCCGGCCTGGACAGGCCGGACGCGGGTCAGGTCTTGTTGGAAGGCATTGATATCCACGAACTGAGCGAGCCAGCGCAGGCCAGGCTGCGGCGCGAGCGCCTGGGCTTCGTGTTCCAGGCCTTTCATGTCTTGCCGCATCTGGATGTGGCCGGCAATGTCGGTCTGCCCCTGCTTCTGCAGGGCAAGGAAGATCCGACTCGATTGGCCGAGATGCTCGCGGCCGTCGGCCTCCTGGACCTCGCCTCACGCATGCCGCGCCAGCTCTCCGGTGGTCAATTGCAGCGCGTTGCCATTGCCCGTGCCTTGATTCACAGGCCGGCCCTGGTGCTGGCCGATGAGCCGACCGGCAATCTCGACCCCCGGCATGCCGACGGCGTGCTGGAGCTGCTGCGCCAGCAATGCCGTGAACAAGGAGCGGCTTGCCTGCTGGTGACGCATTCCGAGCGCGCCGCCGCATTGGCGGACCGTCGCCTGCAGCTTGGCGAGGCCGGTCTGGAAGCACTCCTGTGACCTGGCTGCGCTGGTTGCGACAACTCTCGCTGCCGGCGCTGCGCCACCAGGCCGGGCGGCAGCTGCTCGCCTTGCTGGCCGTAATGCTGGGTGTCGCCCTGCCCTATGCCGTCCATCTGATCAATGCCGCTGCCTTGGGCGAATTTGCCGCTGCGGCGCGCAGCATCGAAGGCCAGCCCGACCTGATCCTGAGCCGCCAGGGCGGCACGCTGGACCTCGCCTTGTTCGAGCGTATCGCCGCCATGCCCGAGGTGCTGGTGGCGGCGCCGCAGGTCGAGGCCGCGGTGCAGATGCGCGGCGCCGACGGCAAGGTGCATGGCCTGCGGCTGCTGGGCATCGACGCCCTGGCCGCCACGACCCTGAGCCCCGACCTGCTGGCCCGCCCACCTGCGGATGAATCGCCCTTGCAGCTGTGGCTCGATCCGCAGCGCCTGCACCTGAACCGCGCTGCGGCGCAGCTGCTTGATGAGCAGCAGGCCCTGATCGAACTGCGGCACACGCAGGGCTTGCAACTGCAGACAACTCGCCTGCAGCGCGGCGGGCAGGTCGAGGCCGGTGGCGGACCGTTGGCGGTGATCGACATCGCTGGCGCGCAAGTCCTGCTGGGCCGCATGACGCTGGATCAGATGGCCTTGCGCCTGCAGGCGGGTGTGACGGCCGAGCAATTCCTGACGCAGGCAACCCTGCCAAGCGGGGTTCGCGCGGTGCCGCCCAGCGATGCCGGCGCCCGCCTCGCCAGCATGACGCAGGCCTACCGCGTCAATCTCGGCGTGCTCTCATTGATGGCCCTGTTCACCGGCAGCTTCCTGGTGTTCGCTGTCGTCTCGTTGTCGGTGGCGCAGCGTCAGCCCCAATTGGCCTTGCTGGGTGTGCTGGGCCTGTCCGGACGCGAACGAGCGGGCCTCGTGATGGCAGAAGCCGCGCTGCTGGGCCTGCTGGGCAGCGGTCTGGGTTTGTTGCTGGGTTGGGAGCTGCATGCCACCGTATTGAAGCTGCTGGGCGGCGACCTCGGTGCGACCCTGGGCATCAGCCGTGTTCGCGGCGCCCAACTTGAGCAGTTGCCTCTGCTGGTCTTCGGCCTGCTCGGCTTCATCGTCTGCCTGCTCGCAGCCGCAGCGCCGGCCCTGGCCGTGCGCGAAATGCCGGTGGCCCAGGTGCTCAAGGGCCTGGGCGGCGCGCCCTTGCGGCACTGGCCGTTCTGGCTGGGCCCCGGGCTCCTGCTGCTCGCCCTGCCGCTGGCCCTGGCACCGCCGTGGCACGAGATGTCGCTCGGCGCCTATGCCGCCATGCTCTTGCTCTTGCTGGGCGGCATGCTGAGCCTGCCGCAGGCCTTGGCGCTCCTGCTGAAGCGACCAGGTGGCCGTGCGCTGGCACAGCTGGCCAGGGCACGGCTGCGCGAGCACAGCGGCGACGCGCTGCAGACTCTCTCTGGCGTGCTGGTGGCGCTGGCCTTGTCGGTGGCGATGCTGGTGATGGTGGGCAGCTTCCGTGAATCCCTGCAGCAATGGCTGACGCAGATGCTGCCGGCCGAGCTCTATCTGCGCAGCGGCCTGCGAGGCGGCGCCGTGCTGACGCCGGAACTGGTGGCAGCGATCCAGCAGAGCCCTTTGATCGAACGCAACGAGCCGCAGCGAAGCGCGCGTGCCTGGCATGCCGACACCGGGCAAGAGGTCGCGCTGCAGGCCCGAGCGTTCGATCCAGCCGCCCTGCCCCTGGTCGGCGCATGGCAGAAGGTGGACAGGACGGCCGTCTACATCAACGAGGCCATGCGCGATGAGTGGCGCCTGCAAGCGGGCCAGGGCATCAGCCTGCGCTTGATGGGTGGCGCACGGCTGGACGGCCGGGTGGCCGGCATCTGGCGCGACTACAGCCGGCAGACACCGGCGCTGCTCCTGCCTCTGAGTGACTACCGCCGCGTCAGCGGCGATCTGGCGGTCAGTGAGCTGCTGCTCTGGCCCAAGCCTGGCGCAGAAAAGGTGACCGAGCATCTGCGTTCGCTGGCACCTCAGGCTGAAGACATCGAGATTGCGAGCGCCTCCGACCTGCGCTCGCTGTCCCTGCGCATCTTCGACCGCAGCTTCGTGTTGACACACGGCTTGCAGGCCGTGGCGCTGGCCATCGGCCTGTTCGGGATTGCCGCCAGCCAGTCGGCCCAGACCCTGGCTCGGCGGCGCGAGTTCGGCCTCCTGCGCCACCTGGGCCTGGCGCGTGGCGACATCCTGCGCCTGCTGCTGCGCGAAGCGGCCTTGCTGGCCGCCTGCGGCACCGCGCTGGGCCTGCTATTGGGGCTCGCCATAAGCGCCGTGCTCGTGTGGGTCCTGAACCCGCAGAGCTTTCACTGGAGCATGGAGATGCACATCCCCTGGCTGCGACTGCTCGGCCTGCTGGCCGCCGTGTTCTTGACAGCGATTGCGGCCGCATTGCTGGCCGGGCGGCAGGCGCTGTCGGCGGATGCAGTGCAATCGGTCAAGGAGGACTGGTGATGATGATCGGTCGCCGTGCCCTCCTGCTGGCCGCATTGCCGGGCCAGGCCTCGGGCCTTCAGTACCCGCGTGACCATGGCTCGCATCCTGACGAGGCGATCGAATGGTGGTACCTCACCGGCTTGGTCGGCGCTGACCCGAAGGCGCCGGACTATGGCTATCAGCTGACGTTTTTCCGCATCCGCGGTCCCGTGCATGAGGCGCATGCCAGCCCGTTTGCGGCGCATCAACTTCTGCTGGCGCACGCCGCCTTGAGCGATCTGAAGGCCAAGCGCCTGCAGCATGACCAGCGGCTGGCCCGCGTCGGCTTCGAGCATGTGCGAGCGAGCGCTGGCGACAGCGACCTGCAACTGAGCGACTGGACACTGAAGCGCGGTGACGAGGGCTACCAGGCCCGCTTCGCCAGCGCCACGGCAGGATTCAGCCTGGCACTCGATCTGCGAACAACGCAGGCGCCGCTGCAACAAGGCGAACAAGGCCTGTCTCGCAAGTCGGAGCAGACCTTCAGCCACTACTACAGCCAGGTGCAACTGCAAACGCGCGGACATCTGCAGATTGAAGGGCGCAAGCTGGCGCTGCAAGGCCGTTCCTGGCTGGACCATGAATGGAGCGGGCAGCTGCTGCCGAGCGAAGCCGTCGGCTGGGATTGGCTGGGCATCAATCTGGAGGACGGTGGCGCGCTCACCGCATTTCGCCTGCGCCGCGCCGACGGCAGCACGCTTTGGAGCGGCGGCAGCTGGCGCAGCGCCGACGGCAGGCTGCGCAATTTCACGAGCGGCGAGTTGCGCTTCACGCCGGCCCGCCACTGGCGCAGCGATCTCAGCAATGCGCGCTATCCGGTCCTGTGGCAGATCGACTCGCCGCTCGGCGAACTGAGCTTGGCTGGTCTGTTCGACGCGCAGGAAGTCGACGCACGGCGCAGCACCGGCATGGTCTATTGGGAAGGCGCGGCTCGCTTGAGTGATCGCCAGGGCCGCCAGTTGGGCCTGGGCTACCTGGAAATGACCGGCTACGCCGGCAAGATGCGGCTGTGATCAGCCCTTGATGACGCGCGGCCGCGAAGGCAGCAGATCGGCATCGGCGCGCACGCAGTTGCGGCCGGCGCTCATCGCCTCGCGCAAAGCGGCTTCGGTGGCCTGCACCAGTTGCTGCAAAGCGACGTGCTGCTCCTGCAGGGCCGCCACGCCGAGGCTGCCGGTGCACTGCAGTATCTGGCCCTGCCATTCAAAACCGAGGCGCTCGGTGCGCTCGCGCATCCGCTCGGCGACATCAAGTGCGCCCAGGGGGTCGGTGTCGGGCAACAGCACGATGAAGCGGTCATCGTCAAAGCGAGCCAGCAGGTCGGGTTGACGCAACTGGGCCTGCGCACTCTCGGCCAGGCTGCGCAGGAGCAGCTCGCCGCAGCGCTGGCCGAAGCGGCCCTGGATCTGGGCGAAATGGTCCAGCTGCAGGAGCACCAGCGCGCACGGCCTTTGGTAGCGCCGCGCAGCCGACATTTCACGCTCGGCCGCATGCAGGAAGTGGCGGCGGTCGCACACGCCTGTTGCCGGGTCCAGCGTTCCTTGCCGGCCCAGCAGGCGCATGGCCCTGTCCAGCGGGTCGGCCAGACCAAGCACCAGGGCGCTGGCAGCCATAGCGCAGAGCAGCGAACCCACGCCACCCAGCAAGGCGGCGGTGCCCGGCGCCACACCGAGCGGCACGCTCAACAAGAGCGTCAGGCCCATGCCTGGCAGCCACAGTGCAGCGAACAGGACAGCCCAGACCAGGCCCGCGCCGTAGCGGCGCCGCAACTCGGCCAGCTTCTGCAGCCAGCGCGGATGGTCGGGCGTGATGTGGGACGACATGGGGCGGCGCGTGACCCGGGGGTACGCGCCTATTCAAACACATTGCGGGGTGCTGCAACGCACCCCGCACCCCTCATATCAGTGACACGGTGTGACCGCGCTCAAGCACTCAGTGAGCGCCACCCGCATCCACCGCCGCCGCTACCAACTTGGGCGGCCGGCGGGTCATCCAGATGAAGGCAATCAGGACGAGGAACAGCACGGCCGAGACCAGGAAGATGTCGTCCGCCGCCCGGGTAAAGGCCTGCTGGTCGATCTGCCGGTTGATCTGCGCCCAGGCCTGTTCGACCGACATGCCGCCGCTGGTCATCCTGGCCACCGCTTCCGCTGCCACCGTGCTGCCCTGGCCAAGGTTCTCGACCATGTGCTGGTGGTGCAAGGCCGCCCGGTTCTCCCACAGCGTGGTGGCGATCGAGGTGCCCATGGCGCCTGCCGTGATTCGCACGAAGTTCGACAAGCCCGCCGCCGCCGGCAGGCGGTCTTGCGAAACGCCAGCCAGGGTCAGCGTGGTCAAGGGGATGAAGAAGAAGGCCAGCGCCGCGCCCTGCAGAATCGTCGGCACCATGATGGTGGCGAAGTCGGTCTGCGTGGTGAAGTTGGAACGCATGATCAGCACGACCGCGAACATCACGAAGGCAAACGTGCCCATGGCCCGCGGATCGAAGCGGCTGACGTTCTTGCCCACGACCGGAGACAGCAGAATGGCCAGCAGACCGACCGGTGCCAGCGCCATGCCGGCGTCCGTTGCGGTGTAACCCATCCACTGCTGCAACCACAGCGGCAGGAGCACCACGTTGCCGAAGAACAAGCCGTAGGCCACCGACAAGGTGCCTGCACCAACCGCGAAGTTCCGCCCGGCGAAGAGCCGCAGGTCCACCACCGGATGCTCGTTGTAGAGCTCCCAGATCAGGAAGAACAGGAAGCCGACCACCGCGGTGACCGCGAGGATCTGGATCTCGCCGCTGGCGAACCAGTCGAGTTCCTTGCCCTTGTCCAGCATCAACTGCATCGCGCCGACCCAGATCACCAGCAAGGCCAGGCCCACGCCGTCGATGGGCAGCTTGGCTGTTGGTGTTTCGCGCTTGTGATAGATCGTCCAGGTCAGGAAGGCTGCGAACAAGCCGACCGGCACGTTGATGTAGAAGATCCAGGGCCAGGAAATGTTGTCGGTGATCCAGCCGCCCAGGAGCGGACCGACCACCGGGGCTACCAGCGTGGTCACCCCCCACAAGGCCAGGGCCGTCCCCGCTTTCTCGCGCGGATAGCTGGACAGCAACAGCGTTTGCGACAGCGGGATCATCGGCCCCGCCACCAGGCCTTGCAGCACGCGGCAGGCCACCAGCATCTCGAGCGAATGGGCGAAGCCGCAGAGCCAGGAGGCCAGGACGAACAGCAGCACGCTGGTCGTGAACAGGCGCACCGCGCCAAAGCGGCGGGTCAGCCAGCCGGTCAGCGGCACCGAAATCGCATTCGCCACACCGAAGCTGGTGATGACCCAGGTTCCCTGCACCGGGCTCACGCCAAGGTCACCGGCAATCGCGGGCAGCGACACGTTGGCGATGGACGAGTCCAGCACGTTCATGAAGGTCGCCAGCGACAGCGCCAGCGTCCCGAGAATCAGGCTGGAACCATGCAGCGGCGCCGGCAGATTCACTGGAGCCCCTCGGCCCGCGGGTACGCCGTCCGATCCCCCCAGGGGATCCGGGCCGGCTTGGGAGCGGCCCTGCGCTCGGCCCGGCGGTGCTTCTGCGCCAGGGCTGCTCATCCCTGCACCTTGCGGCTCGCCATCGGAGCAGACTTGATGGCGCGGCCGAGGTTGGCCCTGATGATGCGATCCACGTCGGCATCTGCGGCAGCTTCCGAACGCTCATGCACCTTGGTCTCGATGCTGGCTGCGGGGCGCGTGGCATCGACCAGCGACTTGCCGCTCTGGTCCGACACATCGACGTCCACATTCATCGACAAACCCACGCGCAGCGGATGCTCGGCGACCTGCCTGGCGTCGAGCGCGATGCGCACCGGCACGCGCTGCACGACCTTGATCCAGTTGCCGGTGGCGTTCTGCGCCGGCAGCAGCGCAAAGGCCGCGCCAGTGCCGGCCGACAGGCCGACGATCTTGCCGTTGAACTCGACCTTCTTGCCGTAGACGTCGGCCACCAGCTTGGCCGGCTGGCCGATGCGCAGATGATTCAACTGGCCTTCCTTGAAATTGGCGTCGACCCAGACCTGCTGCAGGCCGACCACGGCCATCAGCGGCGCGCCGGCGGCCACGCGCTGGCCCAGTTGCACGCTGCGACGAGCCACCCAGCCGTCCACTGGCGCAGGCAGCTCGGTGCGCTGCATGGCCAGGAAGGCTTCACGCACACGGGCCGCAGCGCGCTGCACATTCGGATGCTGCTCGGCCGGCACGCCATCGGTCAGCACCTGATTGCTGGAGAGCTGCTCGCGAGCGGCCGACAGTGCCGATTGGGCGGCGGCCACACTGCTGTTGGCGGTGGTGATCTGCGAGAGCACGTGCTCGTATTCTTCGCGGCCGATGGCGCCGGTCTCCACCAGCGGCGCACGGCGCTTGGCGTCCGCCTGCAGGCGAGCAACTTCGCTTTGCGCGCGCTGCACATCGGCTTCGCGCAGCTTGATCTGGGCAGCCAGGGTGCTGTTGTTGGCGTACAGCGTGCGCACTTCGCGGACGGTCTGGGCCAGCTGGCTTTCAGCCTGCTCCAGCGCGACCTTGGCATCCGCCGGGTCCAGGCTCAGCAGGGTCTGGCCGGCCTTCACGTAATCCGTGTCATCTGCATGGATGGCACGCACGGTGCCGCCCACCAGCGGCGTGATCTGCACGACATTGGCCTGCACATAGGCGTTGTCGGTGCTCTCGACCTTGCTGCCGATCAGCTTCTCGTAGGCCATATAGCCGCCGAAGGCGAGCAGCACGGCCACGGTGAGTAAGGTCAGCGCCTTGTTGCGCTTGCCGTTGCGATTGCCGTTGCCGTTGCCGTTGACTGCGGCGGCGGGAGTCGTTTGATTGCTGTCGTTCATGGTGATTTTCTTGCTGAATCAGTTCGTGGTGTCGTTCCAGCCGCCGCCGAGGCTGCGGGCCAGGTTCACTTGGCCAAGGAGGGCCTGGGCGCGCAGGTCCAGCGCCTGGCGCTCCTGCTGCAGCAGCGACAGGCGCGCATTGAGCACGGCCAACTGGCTGCTGAGGCCGGCGCTGCGGCGTTGCTGCGCCAGGTCCAGCAGCCTTTGCGACTGCGCCAGCGACTCGGCCTGCTCGGCCGTCTGGGCGCGCAGCGATTGCAGGCCGGTGTACTGATCGCTGGCATCGCGAACGGCGTCCAGCAACGCAGCGTTGTACGAGGCAACCGCAGCATCGGCCTCAGCCGCCGAGCCCGTCAACTGGGCGCGCAGGCGACCGGTATCGAAGATCGGCAAGCGCAAGGAAGGGCCGAAGCCGTACTGGCGGCTGCCGGCATTGATCAGGTTGTCCAGGCCGATCGAGCTGAACCCGGCGAAGGCGCTCAGCGTCACATTCGGATAGAACTGGGCACGCGATTCCTTGACCTGCTGCGTGGCGGCTTCAACGCGCCATCGCGCCGCCACCAACTCGGGGCGGCGGCCCAGCAGATCGAGTCCCGGTGCCACATCGGCCGGCCAGGGTTGCGCAGCGGGCAGCTTGGCTAGCAGGCTGTCCAGCGTCTGCGGTGCCTGGACCGTCAGCGCAGCCAGCTGGTGGCGCAGGATCGTGGCCTGCGCGTTCAGGATCAGGCGCTGGCGGCGCAGCTCGGGCAGCGGCAGCTCGGCATTGCGAAGCTCTTGCGCGCCGTCGAGACCGGCTTCGCTGCGCTGGCGCACCAGGGCAAGCGCCGCCTGGCGCTCGCCCGTCATGCGGTCCAGCAACTCGGCTTGGGCCTGCACCTGAGCCAGCGAAAGATAGGCGCGGCTGATCTGGGTGGCGAGCACGAGGCGGGCTGCGGCCATGTCAGCCTGGCTGGCCTTGTGCTGGCCCAGCGCTGCGTTCAGCGCCGCGGCATGCTTGCCAAAGAAATCCCATTCATGGCTGATGCCTGCCTGCAAGGTGGCCGTGGTTCGGATGGTGCCAGCAATGGGGGGCGGGATCAGGCCATGCTCGGTGTAGCGCTGGCGGCTGGCGTCGAGGCCGAGGCCGACGACGGGCTTGTCTGCAGCAACTGCAGCTTCAACCATCGCCGCCGCCTTGTTCATGCGCGCCTGGACCAGGGCCAGATTGGGCGACTCCGCCAGCGCACGCTCGATCAGCGTGTTCAGCTGCGGGTCCCGGAAGGCGGCCCACCATTGCTGGTCGAAGGCGGCCTTGCTGCTCTCGCTCAGGCCGACCTTGTCAGCGGCCAGCGGCGCTGCGGGCTTGGGCAGCGCCGGAATCTGGGCACAGGCGGCCAGCATTGCAGCGGCCGCAAGCGCCACGAGGGTACGGGAGTGGATCATGGTTGCTTGTCAGTTGATTCGATGTTGCTGCCTTCGGCGGCGCGCAGCGCGTCGCCGTTGATGGCAAGACGCTGCAGCATGGAAACCAGGCTGCGCCATTCCTCGCGCGTGAAGCCGGCGAGCAGCTGGTTGAAGATGTCGGACAGCACGGCGGGCACCTCGGCCGTGGCCTGCTGGCCCTGCTCGGTCATGGTGACGATGACCACACGGCGGTCTTCGTTGCTGCGCTCGCGACGCACCAGGCCCTTGGCCTCCAGGCGGTCCAGCAGCCGGGTCAGCGCGCCAGGGTCGATGTTCAGCTCGGTTGCCAACGTGGCCACCGGGCCTGGGCCTTGCAGCCGCAGGTGCAGCAAGGGCGCCCACTGGGCGTGAGTCAGACCAAGCGGACCCATGTGGCGATCGGCCATGCTGACGATGGAGCCGGTGATGCGCTTGATCAGCCAGCCCAGGCTCTCCTCACGGCGGTAGCTCTCGGCGCTGTAGAACTTGACGGGTTTGGGTGCCATGGGCGAAGAATTTAATTGCCTAGGCAATGATTGTCAAGGCAATTAATCGCTGACAATGCCCGGCAGGCTTGCTTTGCGCCCGACTCGCCCCACCTGGACCCGCCATGACCGACGCCTCCCGACACGAACTCAGCAAGGCCGCGCCGAGCGCCTTGCGCGGCCTCCTGCCTTTTCTTCGCCCCTATCGCGGCCGCATCATTGCCGCCGTGCTTTTCCTGGTGCTGGCGGCGCTGACCACGCTGGCCTTCCCGCTGGCGCTGAAGGGTCTGATCGACCAGGGTCTGGTTGCCGCAGACCAGGGCGCGCGCATCATGGCCTTGCGCGAGCACTTCCTGGCGCTGTTCGGCGTAGGTGCCCTGCTCGGCATCTTCTCTGCCCTGCGCTTCTATTCCGTGACCTGGCTGGGCGAGCGCGTGACGGCGGACCTGCGAACCGCCGTCTATTCCCATGTGCTGAAGCAGAGCCCTGAATTCTTCGAGACCACACAGACCGGTGAAGTCCTGAGCCGCATCACCACCGACACCACGGTCGTGCAGACCCTGGTCGGCTCCAGCCTGTCGATGGGCCTGCGCAATACGGTGATGGGCATTGGCGCGATGGTGATGCTGGTCGCCACCAACCCCTATGTGATGACGCAGGTACTGGGCATCCTCGTGCTCGTGGTGCTGCCGGCGATCTATTTCGGTCGCCGCGTGCGCAAGCTCAGTCGGGCCAGCCAGGACCGCGTGGCCGACACCAGCGCCATCGCCGCCGAGGTGCTCAATGCGGTGACCGTGGTCCAGAGCTACACGGCCGAGCGCCGCGAGGCCGAGCGCTTCGCCAGCGCCAGCGAGAGCGCCTTCGACACTGCTCGCAAGCGCACCCGCGTGCGTTCGCTGCTGGTCGCATTCATCATCACCGCCACCTTTGGCTCCCTGATCTGGGGGCTCTATCAGGGCACGCAGGCGGTGATTGCCGGCAAGATCACGGCTGGGCACCTGGGCCAGACGGTGGTCTACGTCACGCTGCTGGTGTCGAGCGTGGCCGTGCTTTCGGAGGTCTGGGGTGACATGCTGCGCGCCGCCGGCGCCACCGAGCGCCTGGTCGAACTGCTCAACACCCAAAGCCCGGTCCGCGAGCCGGTCAAGCCACTGGCTCTGCCGCCCGCGAGCGGCGGCTCTTCGGTGCAGATCGAAGGCCTGCGATTCAACTATCCCTCGCGGCCTCTTCACCCCGCGCTGGATGAGGTATCGCTGGACATCGCACCCGGCCAGACCGTGGCCCTGGTCGGCCCGAGCGGCGCCGGCAAGAGCACCGTCTTCCAATTGCTTCTGCGCTTCTACGACGCCCAGTCCGGCCAGGTCCGGCTCGACGGCATCCCAATCCGCGACCTGCCGCTGAGCGAGTTGCGCGCTCGCATCGGCCTGGTCCCGCAGGACAGCGTGATCTTCTCCGCGAATGCGATGGAGAACATCCGCTACGGCAAGCCAGGAGCCACGGACGAAGAAGTGATGGCCGCGGCCAAGGCCGCCTTTGCCGACGACTTCATCCGCAAGCTGCCCGAGGGTTACCAGACCTTCCTTGGCGAACGCGGTGTGCGGCTTTCAGGCGGCCAGCGCCAACGCATCAGCATTGCCCGCGCGATGCTGAAGAACCCGCCGCTGCTGCTGCTGGACGAAGCCACCAGCGCGCTGGATGCTGAAAGCGAGCGCATGGTGCAGGCGGCACTGGAAGTCGCCATGCGAGACCGCACGACCCTCGTGATCGCCCACCGCCTGGCCACGGTTCAGCGGGCAGACCGCATCGTCGTGCTGGACCAGGGCCGCATCGTCGAACAAGGCCGGCATGAGGAGCTGGTGCAGGCCGGTGGCGTGTACGCACGGCTGGCGGCGCTGCAGTTTCAGGGCTGAGCAAGGAGCGAGCGGGCGCCTTGCAGCCAGGGTGCCCCCTGGGTTCGGGGATGTGTTCGCTGCTCGCCGCGCTTGGGGCCCTTAAACTCAGGGCGTCCCCTTGCCTGCCCCATGCGTCCTGGTTCCTTCCCCCCCCTCGCTGCCCAGCCCTGCCGAATCCTGGCCTGCATGTGCGTCGCTGTCGGGCTGTTGGTCAGGCCGGCCGCCGCCGCAGAGGCGCCGCGCACGCTTGCGCAGGCCCAGACCGGCTTGACGACAGCCGAACTGGTGAACGCCATCCTGGGGTACACGGTCTGGATCGAACCGGATCGCAACGGACTGCTACTCTGTGTCAGCCGTGGCGCTGTGGACGCTGAGGCCATCCTTGCCCATGCCAAGCTCCTGCGCCTGCGCTGGCCGGTGTCGGGCCGCACCATAGAGCCGGACGAGCCGCCACCCGCTCCCTGTGACGTGATCATCTTCGAGGGTTGGCAAGCGCTGCCGCAGCGGCAAGCCTTGCGCAGCCTGGCGGGGCGTCCCGTGCTCAGCATCGGCCAAGGCAGCGAATTCTGTAGTGATGGCGGGTTGTTCTGCCTGACGCCGGATCGCGCAGGGCTGCGATTCGAGGTCAACCTCGATGCGGTGTCGCGCAGTGGGCTGCGGGTTCATCCGCAGGTACTGCGCCTCGCGCGCCCCCGGCCGCAAGGGGGAGTCGGATGAACACGGACCTGCGCTCGTCCCCACTGCCCTCGGTGGCGTCGGTGCTGCGGCGTGCCCAGCTGCGGGTTGCCTTCCTGACCCTGCTGGTGGTCGGCTCGGTGCTGATCGTCGGGATGCTGGTGTCCTTGCGGCTCAACCAGCTCAAGCACTTGAACCTCGCGGCCCAGTCGCTCGCCTACACGAGCGAGGCCACCGTGGTATTCCGGGACGCGCACTCGGCCACCGAGCTGCTGGCCGATGCCGGAGCGCGCGACGAGCTCGCGGGTGCACGCATCGTGCTCGCTTCGGGCGCGACGCTTGCACAATGGCAGCGGCAGACGCGCTGGCCGAGGCTCGAGGCCGTGGTCGACACCTTGTTGCCGCTGCATGCCGAGGCCGAAATACGCTTCCAGTCGCAAGTGGTGGGTCGTCTGCAGCTACGTGGCGATGTTGCCCCGCTTCTGGTGGCCCTGGGCTGGTCGCTCGCCGCCGCTGCACTAGGGATGCTGTTGAGCGGGGAGGCTGTCATGCTGATGACCCGGCGCCTCACGCAGATGATCGAGGCACCCCTGATCGATCTGGCAGCGCAGTCCCGCTACGTTCGCGAGGCCAGGGCCTACGGGACCCGGGTCCAGGGCGCTTCCATTCGGGAGATTGACGCGCTCGCCAACGACTTGAACGCGCTGCTGGACGAGGTTCAGGCGCACGAGGCTGAGCTGCTCCACCGGCACGAAGCCTTGCAGTCCGACCATGCCGACCTCGCGGAACGTGCCAGCCGCGACTCGCTGACCGGTGTGGCCAACCGCGCGCATTTCGAGCGCCGGCTGGACGAGGCGCTGGCGCGGGCCGAGGCAGGCGGCACGCGGCTGGCGCTCTTGTTCATCGATGCCGACAGGTTCAAGCAGATCAACGACCAGCATGGCCATGAAGCGGGCGATCAGGTGCTCATCGCGCTGGCGCAACGTGTTCGCAGCGCCGTGCGCGAGCACGATCTGGTGGCACGTTTGGGGGGCGACGAGTTCGTGGTCCTGATCGAGCCCTTGCGCCATGCCGACGATGCTCCGCGTGTGACGCAGCAAATCGAGGCGCTGGTGGCGCGCCCACTGGCCCTGCCGACAGTGGCGGGCACCATCGAGATCACGCCTGGCGTCAGCGTCGGCCTGTCCCTCTATCCTGAACATGGGCGCAGCGCTGAAGCCCTGCTCAGGCACGCGGATGAATCCATGTACCGACGCAAGCGCGTGCGCCGGCTCAACCTTGCCGAGCCGGCTGTGAGCGACGTCTCGAAAGACTGAGCTCGTATTTGCAAGGACCCGGCTCGGCCCATTTGCCTCCACAAGCCCATGAAGTTGATCCCACGCCGAAGCCTTCTCTGCCTGCCCCTGTCGGTCTTCGCCGCGGCCTGCCAGCAGGCGCCTCTGCAGGCCCCTGAGGCCTCGCGCCGTCAGCCCCTGACGACGCCTCAGGCGCGTGTGCTGCGAGAGCTGGGCTTTGAGCCGGTGGGCGACGACTGGTCACTGAACCTGGCGGCCAGCGTGCTGTTCGATTTCGACTCCGATCAGGTTCGCGCTTTGCAGAAACAGCAACTTGAGCGCATCGGCCGCACCCTTGCCCAGGTTGGTCTGCTGGGCCTTCGTGTGGAGGGCCACAGCGACAACGTCGGCGACGCCGACTACAACAAGCGGCTGTCCTTGCGTCGCGCCGTCTCCGTCGCGCAGGTCCTGGCCAGTGCAGGCCTGGATCGAGCCCATTTGCCGACGCAGGGCTTTGGTAGCGCCAAGCCAATTGCCGACAACGGCAACGAATCCGGCCGGGCGCAGAACCGCCGCGTGGTGCTGATCGCCCCCTCGCTCTAGGCGGGCAGAGCCGAGACCCTGCGCAGCAACGCGCGCGTGGCCGCACTGCGTCAGAATCGCCGCCATGACCATGCGCACCCTTGTCGAACTGCTGGTCCAGCATGGCATGCTGCTGGTTTTCCTCGTTACCTTTGCAGCACGGGTCGGCCTGCCGGTGCCGGCGGCTCCCCTGCTCGTGGTGGCCGGAGGGCTGGCAGCGACCGGCGACATCTCCTGGCCGGCCGCTTTGGCTGCGGCCATGGCGGCCAATCTGCTGGGCGACGCGGTCTGGTTCCAGGCCGGCCGCGCCTACGGTTACCGGGTGATGAAGCTCCTGTGCCGCATCTCGCTGTCGCCGGACTCCTGTGTGCGGCAGAGCGAATCGATGATCGCGCGCTGGGGCGGCAGCTCGCTGCTGGCGGCGAAGTTCCTCCCCGGCATTTCTGTCGTGGCTGCGCCCATGGCTGGCGCGCTGGGCATGAGCTTTCTGCGCTTTCTGGGCTTCGACCTCTTGGCCGCGCTGCTGTGGAGCGGCATCTTCCTTGGGCTGGGCCTGCTCTTGAGCGAGCAGATCCAGCAGACCTTGGACATGCTGGCCAACGCGGGCATGGCGGCGGCAGCAGTCATCGCGATGATCATCGTGGCGCTGGTGTTGCGCCGCTGGTGGCGGCGACGCCGCTTTCTGCGCGATGTGGAGTCGCCGCGCATCTCGGTCAGCGACGCCTTTGCCCTGATCCAGCAAGGCCGGGAGCCGATCTTTGTCGACGTGCGTGGCGAGGCCAGCCGGGCTGCCGACCCGCGCCACATTCCTGGGGCGCTGTCGCTCGATCAGCTCCGCATCCGGCGTGAGCAGGGGCTCGGGTTCTCGGTGGATACCGAGGTCGTTCTCTACTGCAATTGCCCCAACGAGGTGACTGCCGCCATTGCGGCCAATACCCTGCTCAGCCAGGGCTTCACCCGTGTCCGCGCATTGACCGGCGGCCTGGATGGCTGGGAAAGAGCCGGCCGCCCTTTGGCGGGCACCACCGCTGTCGCCGCTGAATAGAATCCACCTCCATGCAGCCCACCTCCTCCCAGTACGAAGACTTCATGCGCCATGTCTACGAGCATGGCGTGTCCAAGAGTGACCGCACCGGCACCGGCACGCGGAGCGTGTTCGGCCATCAGATGCGCTTCGACCTTGCCAAGGGCTTCCCGCTGGTGACCACCAAGAAGGTGCACCTGAAGTCCATCATCCTGGAGCTGCTGTGGTTCCTGCGCGGTGACTCGAACGTGAAGTGGCTGCAGGAGCGCGGCTGCACGATCTGGAACGAATGGGCGCGCGAGGACGGCTCGCTGGGCCCGGTGTACGGCGTTCAGTGGCGCAGCTGGCCCAAGGCAGACGGCAGCCATGTGGACCAGATCGCCGAGGTGGTGAAGCAGCTCAAGACCAACCCCGATTCGCGCCGCATCATCGTGAGCGCCTGGAACGTGGCCGAGCTGGACCAGATGGCGCTGATGCCCTGCCACGCGTTCTTCCAGTTCTATGTGGCGGACGGCAGGCTTTCGTGCCAGCTGTATCAACGCAGCGCCGACATCTTCCTGGGTGTGCCCTTCAATATCGCGAGCTATGCGCTGCTCACGCAGATGCTGGCGCAGCAGTGCGACCTGGAGCTGGGTGACTTCATCTGGACCGGCGGCGACTGCCACATCTACAGCAACCATTTCGAGCAGGTTCAGACGCAGTTGTCGCGCACGCCGCTGCCCTACCCGACGATGAACATCAAGCGCCGCCCGGCTTCGATCTTCGACTACGAGTTCGAGGACTTCGAGCTGCTGGGCTATGAATCGCATCCAGCGATCAAGGCGCCTGTTGCTGTATGACCGAGGTCACATTGATCGCTGGCGTGGCCAGCGATGGCGCCATCGGCCGCAACAACGAATTGCTGTGGCGCTTGCCTGAGGACATGGCTCACTTCAAGGCCTTGACGCTGGGCCATCCGGTCATCATGGGTCGCAAGACCTGGGATTCGCTGCCCGAGCGCTTCCGGCCGCTGCCGGGGCGCCGCAACCTCGTCTTGAGCCGGCAAGCGGGTCTGTCGCTGAGCGGCGCGGAAGTCCATGCCGGGCTGGATGGCGCCTTGCAGGCCTGCAGCGAAGCTCCGCAGGTCTTCATCATCGGCGGTTCGCAAGTCTATGCAGCCGCCCTGCCCCTGGCTGACAGCCTGGAGCTGACCGAGGTCGAGGCCGAGTACGCCGACGCCGACGCGCATTTCCCGGTCTGGGATCGGCAGGTTTTCAACGAGGTATCACGCGAGCGCCATGCCAACGCTGCGGGCCTGGTCTTCCATTTCGTGCGCTACGAGCGCCAAGACAAGAACAAGAAGGAAATCTGAGATGTCCGGACACGGATTCCATGTGCACGGCCCGCATGACCATGAGCTGGAACATGCGGCCCAGCACGAGCCCAAGGGCCTTGCCGGCCAGCTGGCAGTGATCACGGCCATCCTGGCCACGGTGGGCGCGATGTTCTCCTACATGGGCGGCGCCACCCAGGCCAATGCCGGCCTCTACAAGAACGACGCGGCGATCAAGAAGACCGAGGCCGCCAACAAGTGGGCCTACTTCCAGGCCAAGAGCGGCAAGCAGAACCTGACCGAGATCGCCATGGACCTGGCGCCCACGGAAGAGCAGAAGGCCAGGTACCGGAGCAAGATCGAGCGCTACGAAAGCGAGAAGAACCAGATCAAGGCCGAAGCCGAGAAGCTGGAAGCCGAATCGGCCGAATGGGACCACAAGAGTGCCGAGCAACTGCATCAGCATCACCGCTGGGCACAGGCCACCACCGCGCTGTCGGTCTCCATCGCCCTGGCCGCCATCGCGCTGCTGACCAAGAAGCGCTGGATGGAAGTGGCCACCATCGCCATGGGTCTGGTCGGCATCGCGCTGGGCGGCGTGGCCTGGTTCCACCTCTGACAAGGACCTGCAGATGAAGTTCGCGACCTGGAATGTCAATTCGCTGGCCGTGCGCCTGCCGCAGGTGCTGGACTGGCTGGCCGCCAATCCGGTCGATGCGCTGGTGCTGCAGGAAACCAAGCTGACTGACGACAAGTTCCCGACCATGGAAATCGGCGCAGCCGGCTACCAGGTGCAGTGGTTCGGCCAGAAGACCTACAACGGCGTGGCACTGATCAGCAAGAAGCCGGCGGACGCCGTGGTGAAGAACATCCCGGGCTTTGCCGACGAGCAGGCCCGCGTGATCGCTGGCACCGTCGATGGCGTGCGCGTAATCGGCGGCTACTTCCCGAATGGTCAGGCCCCCGACAGCGAGAAGTTCGTCTACAAGATGGCCTGGCTCAATGGCCTGCGCGCCTGGCTGGCTGACGAGCTGAAGACGCACGAGAAGCTGGTGCTGATGGGCGACTTCAACATCACGCCGGACGATCGCGATGTCTACGACCCCGTGGCCTGGGCCGGCCAGATCCACTGCACACCCGAAGAGCGGGCGCATTTCCAGGGTCTGATCGAGATGGGCATGGTGGACGCCTTCCGGCTCTTCGAGCAGCCCCCCAAGAGCTGGAGCTGGTGGGACTACCGCAACCTCGCGTTCCGCAAGAACCAGGGCCTGCGCATCGACCACATCCTGGTTTCCAAGGCCATGCAAGAGTCGGTCAAGTCCTGCGTGATCGACAAGCTGCCGCGCAAGAACGAGCGACCGAGCGACCATGCGCCGGTGATCGTCGAGATCGACGTCTGATCAGCCCGCCGTCCGCGCCCTGAGGGCATCGCGCAGCTCGGCCCAGCTGTAGCTGGCCTGCGCGGCCAGCAGGCCGAGCTTGCCGAAGACCGGCGTCAGGCCATAGCGGTTCAGGGCAACAGGCAAGGCTTTGCGGCCTTGAATGGCATCGGCCAGCAGTTCGCCGGCCACCGTCGTCGGTGCCACGCCATGGCCGCCAAACGCCTGGGCAAACCACAGACCCGGCGCCAGCTCGCCTATCTGCGGCATCTTGTGGCGGGCATAGCTCATCAGGCCGCTCCAGGCATGCTCGATAGGCACGCCGGCCAATTGCGGATAGACCTTCAGCATGTCGGCACGCAGCAGCTCGGCGATGCGCTCCGGCGCTCGCTCCAGCGTCGAGATGCGGCCACCCCACAGCAAGCGGCGGTCGGGCATCAGGCGGTAGTAGTCGAAGGCGAAGCGGTTGTCGTAAAGCGCCGCGGGCGTGCGGATCGGATTCAGCGCTTCAGACAGCGGCTCGGTGGCCATGACATAGGTGGCGATCGGCAGGCGTGCGCCCGTGAGCTCGGGCAGCAGGCCTTGCAGATATCCGCCACCGGCGATAACGACTTGCTGCGCATCGAGGCTGGCGCCGTTCTCGGTCCAGAGTCGAAAGCCTCCGCCGGCCTGCGGCTCGATGCGCGCCAGCGCACTGTGCTCATGAACTCCGCCGCCCTCGGCCTCGATGGCCTGCGCCAGGCCCAAGGCGTACTTCAGTGGATGGAAGTGAAACGCGTCCCGCTCCATCAGGCCGCTGCCGTAGCGCTCGCTGTCCAGCCATGCGCGCACTTGCGTGCCATCGATCTCGTCCCAGATCGTGCCGAAATGCTCCTGCAGGAATTCGCGCTGCGCCTGCATCTCGGCCTCTGCGCGCGCGCTGCCGCGGAACCAGTTCACGAGCAGCGCCCCGCCCTCGACGCGGTCGCAGGCAATGGCGTGCCGCTCGATGCGCTCGCGTATCAGGCCGACGGCCGATCGGCTCAGGGCGTAGAGCTCGCGGGCCGGGCCAGGGCCGAGGTCCATGAGCAGTTCACGCGCATCGCGGCTGTAGCCACCGAACACGAAGCCGCCGTTGCGGCCGGAGGCACCGTGGCCGATGCTCCTGGCTTCAAGCACCGCGACGTTGCGCGTGCCGCGTTCCTGCAATCCTCTCGCGGTGGCGAGGCCGGCAAAGCCGCCGCCGACGACAGCAACCTCGACATGAGCGCCTGCGCTGGAAAGGGGCGAAAAGTTGATCTGCGGAGCGGTGGCGGCGTAGTAGCTGGCGTGCTTTGAGTCGGTGGCAAAAGGCATGCAGCTATTCTGCCGCCGCTTCCTCGCGCATCAGGGCCAGGCATTCATCAAGCAAGGCATGCAAGCGCCGCACGCGCTCATCTCCGAGGGTCGCATTCACCGAGAGCTGCGCCCGCTTCCAGTCTGCCTTCATCTCGGCGCGCTTGGCGCGGCCGGCGGTCGTTACCTGAACAAGCAGGCTGCGCGCATCCTCGCCGGGCAGTTGCTCCACCAAGCCGGCATTGACCAGGGGTTGCAGGTTGCGGCTGAGCGTCGAGGCATCGAGCCCCATGCGCCTTGCCAACTGGCCTGGCGCCAAGGGGCCGAGATGGTCGATGTGCGAGAGCAGTGAGTACTGCGTGGTCTTGAGCCCGGTTTCGCTGAAATAGGGCTCGCAATGCTGAGACACCAGCCGCGTCAGCTGGCGCAGCTTGAAGTTGGTGCAACCCTGCGGACTCGCGGGCTTCTCGGTGCGGCTTGCCATCGTTTCATTGTATCTACAATAATTGCAGCTGCAACCGTTTTGGAGCCCGGCATGGACCAGCCCGTCAATCACGATCAAGTGCTGCAGCAATGGATGGCTGATGAGGCGGTCATCCGCGCTCGCATCCAGCCTAGCGGTGTTTCTCGCCCCGACCAGGTGCGCGGCCGCACCGGCCTGCAGATGATGGAAGCGATGCTGGCCGGCGACCTGCCGCCGCCGCCGATTGCGGAGACGCTGGACTTCGGCCTGGTCTCAGTGGCCTTCGGCGAGGCGATTTTCCAGGGCAAGCCGCAGCGCCGCCACTACAACCCGATGGGCAGCGTGCATGGCGGCTGGTACGCCACCCTGCTCGATTCAGCGCTGGGCTGCGCGGTGCACACGACCATGCCGATCGGCCGCGGCTACACGACGCTGGAGTTCAAGGTGAACCTCGTGCGTGCGCTCAACGAGAAAGTGCCGCTGGTGCGCGCCATCGGTCGCGTGGTGCATGGCGGCAAGCAGGTGGCCACGGCCGAGGCGGACCTGGTGGGGCATGACGGGCGCCTGTATGCGCACGCGAGCACCACCTGCCTGGTGTTCGACTTACCGCAAGGCTGAAGCGGCCTTGGCCAGCGCGGTGATGCGGCCCCAGTCGCCCGCATCCATCGCGTCCTGCGGCGTGAGCCACGAGCCACCGCAGACTTTGACGTTCGGCAGCGAGAGGAACTGCGGCGCCGTCTCTGGCGTAATGCCGCCAGTCGGGCAGAACGCGATGTCCGGGAACGGGCCCGACAAGGCCTTGAGCAGATTCACGCCGCCCACCGCCACAGCGGGGAACAGCTTCAGGAACTGGAAGCCGGCGCTGCTGGCCTGCATCACTTCGCTGGCGGTTGAGACGCCCGGCAGCAATGGCAGGCCAAATTCCTTGCAGGCTGCGGCCAGTGCGTCGGTGTAGCCGGGGCTGACGCCGAACTGGCAGCCGGCATTCTTGGCTGCCTGCACATCGGCCGGCGTACGCAAGGTGCCGGCGCCGACGATGGCATCAGGCACCGCGCGGGCCATCGCTTCCATTGCTTCCAATGCGACCGGCGTACGCAGCGTCACTTCAAGCACGCGCACGCCACCGGCCACCAGGGCTTGCGCCAGGGGCACGGCATGCTCCAGCTTCTGGATCACGATGACGGGGATGACGGGGCCGTGGCTGGCCAGGCTGAGGGTGTTTGTGCTCATTGCTTTCACAGCCAGGTGATGGCGCCTTCTTCGGCAGTCTTGACATTGCGGCGCATGCCGCCGAACAGTTCGCGGCCAAGGCCATGGGCGTTTTCGTCGGCTTGCTCGGCGCTGATCTGCGCTTGCTCGCGGGCAGCCCATTCGGCAACGGAAACCAGCGCCAGCAGCTCGCCGGTCGTGGCATCGAGCCGCACCAGATCGCCATCGCGCAGCTTGCCCAGTGGCCCGCCGGCCAGGGCTTCAGGCGACACATGGATGGCCGCTGGCACCTTGCCCGATGCGCCACTCATGCGACCGTCGGTGACTAGCGCCACCTTGTAGCCCTTGCCCTGCAGGACGGCCAGCGGCGGCGTCAGCTTGTGCAGCTCGGGCATGCCATTGGCTTGCGGGCCCTGGAAACGCACGACGACGATGACGTCGCGCTCCAGCTCGCCTTCCTTGAAGGCGTTCAGCATGCTTTCCTGGTCCGTGAAGATGCGCGCCGGTGCCTCCACGATGTGGCGGTCTTCCGGCACCGCCGAGACCTTGATCACCGCGCGGCCCAGATTGCCCGCCAGCAGCTTCAAGCCGCCCGTGGCGCTGAAAGGCGCGGCAGCCGTGCGCACGACCGAATCATCCTTGCTCGCCGCTGGCAGGTCCTCCCAACCCACGCCCTGCTCGCTCGCAACCGGCAGGCGGGTGAAGGGGCGCAACGACTTGCCCGCAACGCTCAGGACATCCTCGTGCATCAGCCCTGCATCCAGCAGCTCGCGGATCACGAAGCCCGGGCCGCCCGCGGCCTGGAACTGGTTCACGTCGGCCGAGCCATTGGGGTACACGCGAGAGAGCAGCGGCACAACGCCGGACAGCTCGGAGAAGTCGCTCCAGTCGATCAGGATGCCGGCCGAACGCGCCACGGCCACCCAGTGGATCAGGTGATTGGTCGAGCCGCCGGTGGCCAGCAAGGCCACCATCGCATTGACGATCACGCGCTCATCGACCAGATGGCCGATGGGCGTGTAGTCGTTCTTCGGGGTGATGCGCAGGGCGGTGCGCACGGCTTCGCGGCTCAGGCGTTCGCGCAACGGGTCATGCGGATGGACGAAGGCTGCGCCGGGCACATGCAGGCCCATGGCCTCGAGCAGCATCTGGTTGCTGTTGGCCGTGCCGTAGAAGGTGCAGGTACCGGCACCGTGATAGGCGGCCGACTCAGCCTTCAGCAGCTCCTCGCGGCCGACCTTGCCCTGCGCATAAAGCTCGCGCACCTTGGCCTTGTCGTTGTTCGAGAGGCCCGAACTCATCGGGCCGGCCGGCACAAAGACACAGGGCAGATGACCGAAGTGCAAGGCGCCGATCAGGAGGCCGGGGACGATCTTGTCGCAGATGCCCAGCAGGAGCGCGGCATCGAACACATCGTGCGACAGCGCGATGGCCGTGCTCATCGCGATGGTGTCGCGCGAGAACAGGCTCAGCTCCATGCCCGGCAGGCCTTGCGTCACGCCGTCGCACATCGCCGGCACGCCACCGGCCACCTGCACCGTGGCGCCCTGCTTTGCCGCTTCGTCGCGGATCAGCGCCGGATAGCCCTCATAGGGCTGGTGGGCCGAGAGCATGTCGTTGTAGGCCGTGACGATGGCCAGGTGCGGCGCCTTCTCGGCGACGATTCGAAGCTTGTCGTTGGCTGGCATGGCGGCCACGGCGTGGGCCACGTTGGCGCAGCCCATGCGCTCGACGCCACGCTTGCGGCCAGCGAGTTTGTCGATGCCATCAAGATAGCGTTTGCGCATGGCAGCGCTGCGCTGACGGATGCGCTCCGTCACTTCGGTCAATGTCTTGTGAGTCATGCAGCACGCGACGATGTAACTCGCCCGGGTGAAATCAAGTAACCATATTACAGGAGCCAGGGCAGCTCCAGGTTACAGACCGGGTACGTCGTGCCTTGCGCTCAGCTGCCTGAACTGAGTCTCTCGCGGGCCTGCTCCCCGCGCAAGCGAGCCAGGTCCTCGACGGTATCGACGTCCACGAGCACGCCAGCGTCTTCCACCTCGACGGCCTGGGCCGGATAGCGGGCCAGCAGGCGGCGTGCGCCTTCATCGCCTTCCAGTGCCACCAGCTCGGAATAGAGCTCGGCGCTGAAACCGACTGGATGCCCGCGCATGCCGCGGTACTGGGCAAACGCGACAGGATATTGCTCGATGGCTTCAGCCACGGCCAGCAGTGTCTCGGGCCTCAAGAGGGGCATGTCACCCGGGACGATCAGCCAGCCCTCGGCATCGCCTGTCGCGGCCACGCCCGCCGCTATCGAGAAACCCATGCCCAAAGGATTGGGGCGGCCACTGCTCGTCAGCTCCGGCACCTTGATCACGTCACCCGCACCTATCAGGCCGGCAACCATGGGCGCAAGCTTCTCGCTGCTGACCACGACCACGCGCAACTTGGTTTCGAGCGCATGGGCAACGGTGCGAGAGAGCAGCGTGCCCGTGCCCAGACTTTGTTCGAGCTTGTGCCCGTTGCCGCGAAAGCGCAGGCCGCGTCCTGCGGCGAGGACGACGACAACGGGTCGTCGTTTCATCATCGGTACTTCCTTGGTCTGCGGCAGACGGCCAGCAGGGCCGCCGGTTGCCGATGGGTTGAAGCATGACGTGCGAGCAGCGCACGAACCATAGGGGCCTGCACTTAAGGGAAGGTCTCCATTAGGAGGCTGGAATATTGGGGAGGGGCATACTTCCACCCATGAGCAAACTCTCTGACATGCGCAAGAGCTACGAGCGCGCCGAACTCGACGCCGAAGCCGCTGCAGGCGAGCCCCTGGCCCAGTTCCAGGCCTGGTTCGATGAGGCGGTGAAGGTCGATGTCTCCGAGCCCAACGCGATGACCGTGGCCACTGTGGGCACAAACGGTCGTCCCTCGACCCGCATCGTGCTGGTCAAGGACTTCGACGCCCGTGGTCTGGTCTGGTACACCAACTACGACAGCCGCAAGGGCCAGGAACTGGCCGTACATCCCTTCGCCGCCCTGCAATTTCACTGGGTGGAGCTGGAGCGGGTGGTGCGCATCGAGGGCCGTGTCGAGAAGGTCGAGAGCGAGCAGTCCGACGAGTACTACAAGTCCCGACCGCTCGACTCGCGCCTCGGCGCCTGGGCATCGCCCCAGTCGCAGGTGATCAGCTCGCGCGCGGTGCTCGTCGCCAACGCGGCCAAGGCCGCGGTCCAGCATGGCTTGAATCCTTCGCGCCCGCCGAACTGGGGCGGCTACCGCCTGGTGCCCGAGTACTGGGAGTTCTGGCAGGGCCGCCGCTCGCGGCTGCATGACCGCTTGTGCTACCGCTTGCAGCCAGACGGCCAGTGGCTGCGCGAGCGACTGGCCCCCTGAACCTGCATTTTCAGAAGCGGATCTGCACCCCGGTCTGCGCCGCGCGGCCCGGCAGCGGCGCATAGCCACGAATGGTGAGTGGGCTGCTGGCGCTGTAGGCCAGCTGGTTGCTGATGTTGTCAAGGCGCAGATACCAGAGCGCATCGCTCTCGCCGATGCGGAACTGCCGCGCCAGTGCCAGACGCACCATGCCATAGCCCGGCGTTGCCTGGTCCAGCGCCGGCACGCGGTCCTGGCGAGCCACGCCGCGCCATTCGACGCGGCTGGACCAGGGCCCCTGGCGCCATTCGGCCGACAGGACGGCCTTCATCGGCGCCAGGCGCGGCAAGGCCTCGCCGGTGGCCAGTTCGATGCCGCGCACGCTGTCAAGTGAAGCGTTCAGACGCAAGCTGCCGGCAGCCAGTTTCCACTCCTGGTGGGCTTCGACCTCGAAGCCCTGCATCTGCGCGCGTACGCCACGGTACGCGTAAACCGGTTGCTCCTCCTCTTGCTCGCCGGTGGCTTGCAGGGTGATGTAGTTCGAGAACCGGGTCCGATAGAGGCTCAAGCGCACGCCAGCACCGCCCTGCTCCCAGTCGAGGCTCAGCTCCGAGCCGCGCGCCTTCTCCAGGCCCAGTTGGTTATCACCAATCTCGAAGGCGCCACTGGCCACATGCGCGCCATTGGCGTAGAGCTCAGCGAAGGTCGGGGCTCGCTCGCTCCGGTTCAGGTTGAGTGACAGTTCCCACTGCGAAGAAAGGTGCCAGTTCGCGCTGAGCGAGAGGCTGCCGGGCTTGAAGCGGCGCTGGTCCGGCGCGCCGAAACGCGGTGACTCGGCATCGGCGCTGTCACCATCCGAATTGACGCGGACCTGCTCGCGTCGGCCGCCGGCGCTCAGGTGCCAGTCGCCGAGCTGCAGCTGCTCAAGCAGAAAGACTGCGGCGCTGCGCGTCCGGGTCGTCGGCACCAGCGCCTCCTCACCGAGGGCCGAGAAGTCGCTGCGCTCGATCTGTGTGCCCACGACGCCGCGCAGCAGCCCGATGGGCGCGTGCTCGGCCTCGATGCGCAGGTCCTTGCCCCGGCTGTTGAAGATGGTGCCCACGGCGCCGTCGCCCTCCAGCTCGCGGTGCTCATAGCGGCTGCTGGAGGCCTGCCATTGCAGGCGGCGCAAGGGCCCGTCGTTCCAGCGGAATTCACCGGCATTGGCCACGCGCTCGCGCTGCATCTTGATCTTGATGTCGGGTTCTACGGTCACGCCGTAGTCGGTTTGATGGCTGTCCAACGAGAGGCCCACATAGCCATTGCTGAACTGGCGCGAACCACCCAGCGCGCCGCCCTTGCTGTCGCTGGCCGAGTTGCGAACGCGGCTGCCGGTCACGCCCTCAGGGTCCGTGAATCGCGGCACGCGCAGGTCATCGGTGCGGCGGCCGGCCAGGTCGGCATGCCAGGCCCAGTCACCCGAGCCGCCGTCCAGCACCGCAGCGGCGCTGCGCTCGCCATTGGCGCCACCCAGACGGAATTCGGAGACACCGCTGAGCGAGGTCTGGCGCTGGCGCGGGATGCGGTTGTCCAGCGTATTGACCACGCCGCCAAGGGCATTTCCACCGTAGAGCAACGCAGAGGCGCCACGCAGCACCTCGACCCGCTCGATCACCAGCGGGTCCATGGGCACGGCATGGTCGAAGCTGAGGGTCGAGGCATCGACCGAGGCGCCCGAGTTGCTCAGCAGACGGATGCGATCACCGTCGAGGCCGCGGATGGTCGGCCGGTTGGCGTTGGGGCCGAAGTAGGTCGAGCTGACGCCGGACAGACCGCCGAGCGTGTCGCCCAGCGAGGTACCACGTTGGAGTGTCAGCTCGTCGCCGGCCAGGCTGCGCAATTGGCCCGGAGCTTCGCTGCTGCGCAGCGGATTGCCGGTCACGACGACGGTGCCGAGCTTCTCGGTGGAATTCGCGGCTGCGCCGCTGGCGGCGGGCGCTGCGGCGGGGGCGTTGTCGGCCTGGGCGACATGGGGGAGGCAGGCCAGGGCCAGCGCGCTCAACGTAAACAGCTTGGGGTTTTGGGACTTGAACATGGATGGAAGACTCAGCGGGCGCCCAGGCTCGAACGAGCCGGGCGCGAATGCACCTCAGCCCCGCACCGACCCGAACGGCCGACGCAAGGCGCCTGATGGAGTTCAGGCCTGGGAGGGAGGGCCGCGGGCCCGGATGACCGCTGGCGCGGTCTCGGTCAAGCCAGCAGGCAGGGCCTGTGGCGCCGCATGTGCGGTGCCGATCCCCTGCCAGGCCGGTGGCGCACAGTCGAAGCCGAGCTGCTGGTTGAGCTGGTCGAACAGCTGGCAGTCCTTGCTGCCGACATCGTGGCCCAGGGCCTGCTCTTTCAGTTCCAGCTTCTGGCCGTGAACCAGGCCGTGCCATTGGCCTAGGGCCTGGGTGGCCAGCACCGTCGCGGCCAGCCATAGCACCAGCCAGCCGAGGCGGCGGGTGCGTTGGCGCAGACGGTGGAGCGAGACTTGCATGGCGGTGCGATTATGCCGGGGCCGGCGGTCTTACTCAGTGTCGTTCCGCATGAGCCGTGCGAAGGTCTTGCGGAACTTCTCGACCTTGCCTGCCACGACAAAGGCGCAATAGCCCTGGTCTGGATGGCGGGCGTAGTAGTGCTGGTGATAGGGCTCGGCCGGCCAGTAGTCGCGAATCGGGGCCAATTCCGTGACCACCTTGCCGGTGTTGGCCTGCTGCACTTCATCGAGCACCGCCCGGCACTGCGCCTCCTGCTCCGGCGTGTGGAAATAGATGCCCGAGCGGTACTGCGTGCCAACGTCGGCGCCCTGCCGGTTCAAGGTGGTCGGGTCGTGGATCACGAAAAAGACCTCGAGCAGCTCGCGCAGGCTGACCTGCTGCGGGTCGAAGTCGATGCGCAGCACTTCCGCATGGCCGGTGTTGCCCGAGCAGACCTGCTCATAGTTCGGATCTTTCACATGCCCCATGGCATAGCCCGACTCCAGCGCTTGCACGCCGCGCACCTGTTCATAGACGGCCTCGGTGCACCAGAAGCAGCCGCCGGCCAGGGTGATGCGTTCGAGCGTGTTCATGACAGGCCTTCCATTGACAGCTGGGGCGGGCAGCATAGCCCAGGGCCCGACTTCATGGAGCGTCGAGACTCAGTTCCACCTGTGGGCCGCTGGTCTTGGGGGCTGCCAGGAACAGGCGTTCATTGGGCACGCCGCGAGCGATCAGGGCGTCGCGAACGAGTACGGCTCGCGCCAATGCCAGCTGGCGGGCCGCTTCAGCATCCACCGCGTAGGACGACATCAAAAGCCTCTCCATCTCAGCCGGCGGCACGTCCTTCAGGAGGCCGATCACGGTGCGCGGCCGCGTCTTCAGGTCGGTGCGCTGGTAGAGCCTGCGCAGCACCTGTTCGCGGCTGGGCTGGGTCTTCGCATCGCGACGCAGCGCACGCTGGCGCTCGGCATTCAGGGCCTGCTGCAGACGCTGATCGAGCAAGGCGGCACGTTCGGCTTCCAGCGAAGCCGAACCGGTGATGCTCAAGCGCAGACGGGGTCGATCAATAAGCGCCTGGGCCAACTTGTCGAGTTTGGCCATGCCGTCGCTGCCCAGCTCGTTGGCACCGGGCGCCATCGTCAGGCTGCTGCTGTCCTCATGGCCACCACCGGCCAACAGGCTGAAGGGCGAGGTCAGCGCCTTGCCGATGAGGTTGAGGAAAAGCCGCCAGACCAGGCCGCCGACGCTGAACTCCGGGTCGTCGATCGAGCCCGAGATCGGCAGGTTGATGTCGATGACGCCATCTCGATCTTCCAGCAGCGACAGCGCGAACTTGACCGGCAGCGAGGTAGCGTCGGGGCTGTCCACCCGCTCGCCGAACTGCAGCTGGTTCAGGATCACCTGGTTTTCAGCCTGCAGTTTCCCGCCCGGCTCGATCTTGTAGGCAAGCCGGGTCGAGAGCTTGCCCCGATCGATGGCATAGCCGGCGTATTTGCCCGCGTAGGGCGACAGCGGCGCCAGCTCGATCTCGCTGGCACGCGCCTGGATGTCCAGTGCCAAGGGGCTGGGCTTGAGCTTGCCGCCGATCTCCAGCTTGCCGGTACCCGCCACCTTGCCGTGCAGCTCGACGGTGGCCATATCGGCCATGTCGCTGGAAAGCGCGCCGATGCTGCCGTTCAGCTCGCTCAGGCGGGCGTTGTAGTTGGGACGCACGAAGCGGTCACTGAAATCGACACGACCACCTGTCAGGTAGGTTGGGCCCAGTTGGTACTGAACCGGCTTGGCCGGCGGCTCGGCAGGCGAAGCGGAAGCCGCTGGCGCCGGCAGCGTCAGGCCGCGCAGATTGAACTGGCCGTCCGGTGCGATATCTAGGCGGGCGAAGAATTCGTCAAGCTTTGTCTCAGCCACGGCCAGCCGGCTCGCTTCTCTTGGTGCCATTGCGATCGTGAAGCCGCGGAGGCTCAAACCTTTCCAGCTCAAGAGCTCCTCGCGGCTTTCGCCTCGCGCCATGCGCAGGAGCAAGTCGGCGACTTGCAAGTCACCAGCGAGCTTCAAGTTCGGGCCGGCGATTTCCACCTCGCCCTGCCAGTTCGCATCGGCCCGCTGCAGCCGCACGCCGAGCTGCTGCTCGATGTAAGGGCTGATACCGCCAAGCGGCAGATGCTCGACGACCAATCGCCCTGAGAGCTGGGGCTCGGGCAGGCTCAGACGGCCGGTCCAGCGCAGCTTGCCGTATTCATCCACCTTGGCGCGGCCGTCGCGCACCGCGCCCAGCTTCATGCTGAGCTGCATCGCGCTCGTGCCGGGCTTGCCCCAGGCCACATCCGACAACTTGGCGGAAATCTCGCTGGCCACCAGGTGCACTGGGCGCGGCGTGCTGGCGTCCTGCAGCTCCACGTGGCCTTGATCCAGCGACAAGCCTGCCAGCTGAACCTGCCAAGGCTTGCCCGCTTCCGCACTCTTTTCTTCGCTTGCCTTGGCAAGCCATTGCTCGAAGTTCCAGCCGCCCTCACCGGCTCGGCTCACCGCCAGCCTGGCTTGCTGCAGGCGCATTTGCCCCAACTGGACCTGGTGCTTGGCGAGCGACAGCTCGGCCTGGTCCAGCGTGATGCGCGCCAGGCTCAACTCGGTGCCGGCTTGGAGTTTTTCCAGTGTCAGCTCACTCAAGCGCAGCATTGGCAGGCTGCTCGGCTCCATCGGTTTGTCCCAATGAAGCTCCGCGCGGCTGGACAAATTGCCCCGCACGGCCAAAGGGCTGAGTGAAGCGAGATAGGGCGTGAAGCTCTCCAGTGCCAGCGACCGCAGCTCCGCTTCAGCCCGCAAGGCCAGTATGGAGACTTGCCCTTTGAGCACCAGCCGGGCGTCTTTCAGGCGGGTCGACAACTCGTAGCTGGCGGCCTGTTCAGCCAGCGGCCATTGCATGCCGTTCGCTTTGAATTCGATGTCGTCCAGCTTCAGCTGGGCCACTGGCGCCGCATCAGACCATGCCAGCTTCGATCGGCGCAGGCCCAGCTGCTCAATGGCGAATTGCCATGCTGGGCTTGGCGCCGACGCGGCTTTCTCCTGCTTGCTGACGGGCAATTGCAGGCGGCCTTGGGCATCTCGCCCAAGCTGCAAGGCCAGGCCGTCGAAGGTGATGGCGGCAAAGCGCAGCTTGCGCTGCAGGGGCTGACTGTCGGCCATCGTCACTTGCAGGCCTTGCCAGGCAACAATGTCCTTGCCGCCCTGTCTCAAGGCCCAGTCCTTTGCTGTCAGCTTGCCGCTGAGCATCAGCTTCGGCGTCTTCTTGTCTGGCCTGGCAAAGCTCAGCTTCAGCTCGATGCCGAGCTTGCCACGCTGCAATTGCAAGGGCAGGTCCTTGGGCAGGTAGACCAGGTAAGGCTGGAGATCGGTCTCGGCCAGCTTGAAGTCCAGCGTGTCGTCGTGGCTGGCGTCAAAAGGCCGCAGAGAAGCCTCGCTGCCAAAGCTCACGCCGTTGAACCTGCCCTGCAGACGCGGCCGAACTTGCACCTGCTCGTGGGTGTCGAGGCTGGAAATGAAAGGCAGCTCCAGGTCCAGTTGTTCCACCTTGTGCTGGCGGCCGACGGCCTTGTCGTCGAACAGCACCTGGCCACCAAGCAGGCGGATGTTGTAGAGCGCGAAATCAGGCTCCTTGCTGGCGGCCTGACCGGGCTTGGCGGTGAAGCGCAGGACCAGGTCATCGATGCTGGTGCGCTCGTCATCCAGCCGCGCCAGGCGCAGCATGGGCTGCTCGATCGTCAGTGAGGCAAGGACGGGGCTCAGGTGGAGAAGGGAGCGCCAGGACAAGCTCGCATCGAGGCGCTGGATCTGCAGGAGCTCTTCACCCCCGGCCTGCGCAGCGCCGATGCGGAACTGATCCAGCGTGAGGCCCAGGCGCCACGGCTGGAAGCTGGCCGACATCACCGAGACCGGACGTCCCAGGGCCTCGCTGGCAAGGGCCATGCCACGGCCCTCGATCCAGCGCGGCAGCAGCAGCCAGGCCGTGAGCAAAGGCAGGACCAGGAACAGAGCGGGCAGTAGCAGCCAATGGCGACGAAAAGTGGGAAGACGCATCGATAGGGGAACGAGAGCTCGGACGGATATTGTGGGACCCCTACGATAGCGCCCATGCTGACACCCGACCATGTGCTCTACCTGCTGAAGCCCTTGCTCCTGGCGCTGCTGCTTCCGCCCACGCCGGGCTTGCTGCTGATCGCCCTTGGCGGCCTCTGGCTGAGACAGAGGAAGCTGGGCCGCGGAGTTCTGGTGGCCGGTCTGCTCTATTGCTGGTTGAGCTGCACCGATTGGTTTGCGATCCAGCTTCAGAGCTTGCTGCTCAATCCGCCGCCAGCGCTGAGTTCAGCGCAGATGGTGGCATTGGCCCAGCGGTCCGGGACCGCGGTTTTCGTTCTGGGCGGCGGCAGCACGGCGCGCGTACCCGAGTACGAGTTCGCGCCGGATTTGAGCCCGCTCTCCCACGAGCGCCTGCGCTACGGCGTGTGGTTGGCCCGGCGCCTGCAGGCACCGCTGGGCTTCAGTGGCGGGATTTCCAGCCTCGGCGCGCCGGGCCGCATGCCCGAAGGTGTGCTGGCGCAAAGAATCGCGAGTGACCAGTTTGGCCTGCCGCTGCGCTGGGTTGAAAGTGGCTCGAGAGACACCCGTGAAAACGCCCGGCTGAGCGTGCCTCTGCTGAAGGCCGATGGCGTGAAGCATGTGCTGCTGGTGACGCATGCAATGCATGTGCCTCGCGCGCTGCGCGCCTTCAAGTCGGTGGCGCCCGTGGACATGGAGTTGATTCCGGCCGGCATCGACTACCGCGCCGAGGGCCCATGGAGCTGGGGCGACTTTCTGCCTGCTGCAACCGGCTTCCACAAGAACCGCTACGTCTGGACCGAATTCCTGGGCTTGCTGTCTGGTCATTGAGCCAAAGGCCGCTCAGCGCTGAGGAACGGGGCCCAGAAATGACAAACCCCACCCCTGTCGGGGTGGGGCGGACGGACACGCCGTCATTGGGGCTCCAGAGCGATTTGCTCCAGGGCTCCTGGCGCGCAAAGATTGCGCCAGAGGTTGAACCTGCGAACAGGCTATTCAACAGTAGGTGAGGCCCACGGCCAATTCAAGCAAGCGGCGCGGCTGCAAACCCTAGTTGCCAGAGCGGCCGAAAAGTTGTTCGAACAGCGCGTCGGCGCGCTGCTGCACCTGCGGCTCCATCGCAATCGTGCGACCCCATTCGCGCGGCGTCTCGCCCGGCCACTTGTTGGTAGCGTCCAAGCCCATCTTGCCGCCGAGTCCGCTGACCGGCGAGGCGAAGTCCAGGTAGTCGATCGGCGTGTTCTCGACCAGTGTCGTGTCGCGCACCGGGTCCATGCGCGTCGTGATCGCCCAGACCACTTCCTTCCAGTCGCGGATGTTGATGTCCTCGTCCACCACCACGATGAACTTGGTGTACATGAACTGGCGCAGAAAGCTCCACAGGCCGAACATCAGGCGCTTGGCATGGCCCGGATAGGCCTTCTTGATCGAGATGACCGCCATGCGGTAGCTGCAACCCTCGGGTGGCAGATAGAAGTCCACGATCTCGCTGAACTGCTTCTGCAGGATGGGCACGAAGACCTCGTTCAAGGCGACACCGAGGATGGCTGGCTCGTCGGGCGGCTTGCCGGTATAGGTCGAGTGGTAGATCGGGCTCTCGCGCTGCGTCAGGCGGCGGACTTCGAACACCGGGAACCAGTCCTGTTCGTTGTAGTAGCCGGTGTGATCGCCGTATGGACCTTCGAGCGCGTGGAGATAGCCACCCACTTCCTTCACGGGCACGCCGTCTTCGCTGTGGCCATTGAAGCCGCGCTCGGCCGTCGGGATATGCCCTTCCAGCACGATCTCGGCGCTGGCCGGCACCTGCAACATGCGGCCTGCCTCGCCGACGTTCGTGTCAACCAGTTCGGTGCGCGAGCCCCGCAAAAGCCCGGCGAACTGATATTCGGACAGGCTGTCCGGCACCGGTGTCACCGCGCCGAGGATGGTGGCCGGATCCGCGCCAAGCGCCACCGCTATCGGGAAAGGCTGGCCCGGGTTGGCCTGGGCGAATGAGCGGAAATCCAGCGCGCCGCCGCGGTGGGCAAGCCAGCGCATGATCACCTGGTTGCTGGCAATGATCTGCTGGCGATAGATGCCCAGGTTCTGGCGCAGGCGCGGCTGCGGTACCGACTGCGGGCCGCGGGTCACCACCAGGCCCCAGGTGATCAAGGGCGCCACGTCGCCCGGCCAGCAAGTCTGGACAGGCAGGCGTTTCAGGTCGACTTCGGGGCCTTCGAAGCATTCTTGCTGGCAGGAGGCCTTGCGCACGACACTGGGTTTCATGTCCCACAGCGACTTGGCCATCTGGAACAGCCGGCCGGCGTCCTTCAAACCCTTGGGCGGCTCCGGCTCCTTCAGGCTGGCCAGAACCTGGCCGACCTCCCGCAACTCCTGCAGGTTCTCCGCCCCCATGCCCAGGGCCACCCGGCGGGTCGTGCCGAACAGATTTGTAAGTGCGGGCGTCTTGAAGCCGGCTGGCTGTTCGAACAGCAAGGCCGGGCCTTCGGCACGCAGCACCCGGTCGCTCAAGGCCGTCATCTCCAGGACCGGAGACACGGGTTGGGCAATCCGGCGCAGCTCGCCCATGCGTTCCAGAGCCCCGATGAAGTCCCGCAGGTCCTTGTATTTCATAACTATCCGTAATTTAGAAAAGGCCTTATGACCTTGACCGGTTATTTTTGGACCGTAAAATTCGCACGCCTTGCCAAGTGCAGGGTTAACCCGTGCTCCAACTTTTCGGGAGGGATGGAGCATGCCGCTGCCGATGGACGCCGTCCTGGGCTGGGCTCGAGCTTTACTGCTTGCGCCTCTGGCTCAGACAAGCGCGGCCCATTATCACTGTCACCCGATGCAGTCACCGGCCTCTCAAGGCGGGCGACGGCCAAGGTGCGGAGAAGAAAGGAGTCACATGACAGCGCGTCGTGATCTGCAATCCCTGAGCGACAAGGCCAACGCAGCCTTGTCCCTGTTTTTCAAGGACATCGGCCAGGGCCTCCTGGTCGTGAGCCACAACACGCTGGCCCTGGTTGGCCTGGCTGTGGTGACCATTCTCCTGATGGTTCTCTCGCAAGCCGACCTGCGCCACAAGTTCGAGACCGTGGCGCTGGGCTGGCTCAATGCCCGCAGTGAAGCGCGTGCGGAAGCTGAAGGCCGCCTGCTGGTTCATTTGAGTGAACCCGAGGCTGTGAATCGCGCCACGGCTGCCGACCCGAAGGACCTGCCGCGTCAGCAAGCTGCGGTCGCACTGTGGCTGGCTCGCAAGTACAAGGTCGCTCCGGAGCCCATCAGCCGCCTCGTGCAGGAAGCTTGGTCGATCGGCCAGCGCGCCCATGTCGAGCCGACCTTGATCCTGGCCGTGATGGCCGTCGAATCCGGCTTCAATCCGTTTGCCCAGAGCAGCGTAGGCGCCCAGGGCCTGATGCAGGTGCTGACCCGCGTTCACGACGACAAGTACGAGGCCTTCGGCGGCAATCTGGCGGCCTTTGACCCGATCACGAACCTGCGCGTCGGCGTGCAGGTGCTGCGTGACTGCATCCAGCGCGCCGGCAGTGTGGAAGAAGGCTTGCGCCACTATGTCGGCGCGGCCAACCTGCCGGACGACTCCGGCTACGCGACCCGCGTCTTGGCCGAGCATGAGCAGATGAAGGCCATCGCCAACGGCAAGCCTGCCCCGAAGCCGGCAGCCCCCAAGCCTGTCGAAGAGCAAGTCGCTCTTTTGCGATGACTCGAACGAGCGCCTGCCGCGATGGCAGGCGCTACACTGCGGCTTCGCGCGACTGGCGATCAGGGCCGAGCTCTCGGCCCGAGGTGGATACACCGTGGAGCGCGAGCGGCCGAGGCTGTTGCAAAGCCCGTCCGTATCAGCCGTTCGCCTGGGCAGCCCCGCGTTTCCGCGCATGCGTGGAGCCGTGCGTGGCGCCACCTCTTGAACAAACCCATCAGCCACCATGTTTGATCGCAGCCAATCCACTCTCGCCAATGTCGACCCTGATTTGTGGGCAGCCATCCAGCAGGAAAACCAGCGCCAGGAAGATCACATCGAGCTGATCGCCTCGGAAAACTACACCTCGCCGGCCGTGATGCAGGCGCAGGGCAGCCAGCTGACCAACAAGTACGCCGAGGGCTATCCCGGCAAGCGCTACTACGGTGGCTGCGAGTACGTGGACGTGGTCGAGCAACTCGCCATTGACCGCCTGAAGCAGCTCTACGGTGCCAATTTCGCCAATGTGCAGGCCAACTCGGGCTCGCAAGCCAACCAGGGCGTGTTCTTTGCGTTGCTGCAGCCGGGCGACACCATCATGGGCATGAGCCTGGCCGAAGGCGGTCACCTGACCCACGGCATGGCACTGAACATGAGCGGCAAGTGGTTCAACGTGGTCAGTTACGGTCTCAACGAGAAGGAAGAGATCGACTACGACGCGATGGAAGCCCTGGCCCGCGAGAAGAAGCCCAAGCTGATCATCGCTGGCGCTTCGGCCTACAGCCTGCGCATCGATTTCGAGCGCTTTGGCAAGATCGCCAAGGAAATCGGCGCCTACTTCATGGTGGACATGGCCCACTACGCCGGCCTGATTGCTGCTGGCGTCTACCCGAACCCGATGCCCTATGCCGACGTGGTCACCTCGACCACGCACAAGAGTCTGCGCGGCCCGCGCGGCGGCATCATCCTGATGAACGACGAGGCGATTGCCAAGAAGATCAACAGCGCCATTTTTCCCGGCATCCAGGGCGGACCGTTGATGCACGTCATCGCCGGCAAGGCCGTGGCCTTCAAGGAAGCGCTGACGCCTGAGTTCAAGGCCTACCAGCAGCAGGTGGTCAAGAACGCCAAGGTGCTGGCCGACACGCTGATCGAGCGGGGCCTGCGCATCGTCTCCGGCGGTACCGAGAGCCATGTGATGCTGGTGGACCTGCGACCCAAGGGCCTGACCGGCAAGGAAGCCGAAGCGCTGCTGGGCAAGGCCCACATGACCTGCAACAAGAACGGTATTCCGAACGACCCGCAAAAACCCATGGTCACCAGCGGCATCCGCCTGGGTACGCCGGCCATGACCACGCGCGGTTTCAAGGAAGAGCAGGTCCGCGCCACGGCCCACCTGATCGCCGACGTGCTGGACAAGCCGAACGACGAGGCCGTGCTCGAGGCAGTGCGCGCCAAGGTGGCCGCGCTGACGCGCGACTTTCCGGTCTACCGCTGATTCTCAAGAGGCCCGATGCGCTGTCCTTTTTGCAGCCACACCGATACCCAGGTTGCCGAGACCCGTGAATCGGACGAAGGCGACGTCATTCGGCGTCGCCGCCGTTGCCTGAGCTGCGACAAGCGCTTCACCACCTATGAGCGGGCCGAAATCGCCCTGCCCGCCGTGGTCAAGAAGGACGGCACCCGGGCTGACTTCGAACCAGCCAAGCTGCGGGCTTCGATGCAGCTGGCCTTGCGCAAGCGGCCGGTGAGCATCGAGCAGATCGATGCTGCGCTGGCCCGCATCGAAGAGAAGCTGCTCGCCAGCGGCGCGCGCGAAATGCCTTCCACCAAGCTCGGCGAGCTGGTGATGCGCGAACTCAAGCGCATCGACAAGGTGGCCTATGTGCGCTTCGCCTCGGTCTATCGCAGCTTCGAGGATGTGGACGAATTCCGGCAGCTGATCCGGGACATCTGAGCTTCGCCTCCCCCCAGCTGGGGACACCCTCCTCTCCAGGAATGAAGCCGGCACGAGCCGGCTTTTCTACATTGCTTGCACAAAGAGCGATGAGCCTGAGGGAGGAGCGTCATGAGCAAGCTTGCACCGAAAGGGATGCAAGGCCTTGGCCTGGTCGAATGCCTGATGTATTGCGCGATTCTCGGCATCCTGCTCGGCAAGGCCCTGCCTGCCATGCAGGAACTCAGGCTGCGACAGCGCATCCAGGGCCTGGCCGAAACCGTCAGGACGGACGTGATGCTGGCCCGTGGCGAGTCGATCCGGCTCGGCGAGGCGGTCCATGTGCGATTCAATGTGCACGCCACGGGCACCTGCTATCTGCTTCACACCGGTGCCAGCGGCGCATGTGCCTGCAACAGCGACGGGCTTGCCGTGTGCAGCGCCGAGGCTCAGTCGCTCAAGCTTCATTGGATACCGCTGGAGCTTCGCGCCAGCGTCAAGGCCAATGTTCCCAGCATGGCCTTTTCAGGCTACCGCGGCACGGTCAGCCCGACTGGCAGCATCGACATCGCGGCCACCGACCGGAAAGCGACGATCCGCCACGTGGTCAGCCTCGCCGGTCGGGTGCGCAGCTGTACTCCCGACGGCAGTTTCAGGCGGCTGAACGCCTGTTCCTGAACCGCTCCCGAACCCGTCCATGAGGCTTGCTCCCATGTTCGAGGGGCTGACTGACAAGCGGTGTCTGGGTGCCGATGAGTGGTATTTCCGGGCTTAAGACCAGCAAGGAAGTGCCAATAATTGCGCATGACGATGCCATTCGTGCCCATCGACGGTTCCCAAAGTGCCGGCCGCTTGCTAGGCCTTCGTGGGTTCACGCTGATCGAATTGCTGATCACCCTGGTCGTGATCGGCATCCTGGCGGCCATTGCCCTGCCGTCCTACCAGCAATACATGTTTCGCAGCCGCCGGGCCGACGCCACCAGTGCCTTGAACAGCTTGCAGCTTGCCCAGGAACGGTACCGGGCCAATCAGCCCAGCTACGCGGCGAGCATGTCCACCTTGGGCGTTGGCTCCTCGACCTCGCCGCAAGGCCACTACACGATCGCCATCGCTGCCTCTGGTGAGACGGGTTACACCCTCACGGCTTTGGCGAACAGCTCGAGCCCGCAAGACCGGGACACGGACTGCCGCAAATTCGAGCTGAAGATGCTCTCCGGCAATACGACCTATGCCGGCTACAAGTCCGACTTGAGCACCACCAACGACAAATGCTGGGCCAAATGAAGAAGCTGTCGCTCCTATCCCGTGGTGTCACCTTGGTCGAAATGCTGATCGTGGTCGGCATTCTGGGCGTCATCCTGGCCGTAGCGGCGCCGTCGCTTGCCGACATGATGGCCAAGCGCCGTGTCGAGATGGTCGCCGCAGAACTGGCAACTTCGCTGGCCTATGCAAGATCCGAAGCAGGCTCGCGACCCAGCAGCGTGCTTGTATTCTTTGGTGGCGGCGGCAGCTGCTACAGCCTCGTCTACTGGGGTGGCGGTGGCGCTTGCAATTGCGCCCTGGGCGCAGGCAATGCCTGTTCTGATCCGGACGCGAGCGGCACCGAGATCAAGACGGTCGCGGTCCCCAGTTCCACGGGGGTGACCCTCTCCTATACCAATGCTGTGGTCACATTCGTCTCGCCGAGCATGACCGTCACGCCGGCCAACCCCTCCATCACTGTCAGCAACCGCGTCGGCCAGATCAGGGTCAGTCTGAACGCGGTGGGCCGCATCTCGAGCTGCAGTCCTGACGGTTCGATCTCGGGGTACGTGCGATGCTGATGCCCCCACTGAACCCGCGCCGTCGTCAGCGCGGCCTGAGCCTCGTCGAGGCCATGGTTGGCATTACCGTGGGCCTGATCGTCGTGGCCGGTGCCACCCTGCTGGTGACGGCTCAGATCACCGAGCATCGTCGGCTGATGATGGAAACCCAAGTCCAGCAGGACCTGCGAGCCGCGGGCGACCTGGTCCTGACGGAGCTCCGTCGCGCTGGCACCTGGGAACAAGCGAACAACAGCGTATGGGCTCCAGGCGCGGCAGCGCCGGCCAGCAACCCCTATTCCAACCTGACCCCGGCGGCCGCTGGCGACAGCACGACCATCACCTATCAGGTCACTGCAGCAGGTCGGGGCGTTTCGCCAGCAGAAGACAACATCGTCAGCGCCGCCGAGGAGCGCAGTTTCTTCTTGTCCGGCACTACGCTTTATTACCGCCTGACCGCTGACGCTGATGTCGCAGCGCAGCCCCTGACTGACCCCAACTCGCTGAAGATCACCGACTTCAAGGTGAAGCTTCTGGTGCAGAGCGTGCCCTTGGACAGCTTCTGCAACGTGCCCTGCGTGGCAGGCACCTGCCCGGTGCAGGAAGTGCGTCGGATCGTGGTTTCGATCACCGGCGAATCGGTAAGCAAGCCCGTTGTCGTTCGCAATGTGGAGGTCAGCACCCGCCTGCGCAATGACCGCATCGTCGGGAGCTGCGCATGACGCATCGCATGCACACTTCACTGCGGCAGCGGCAAGCTGGCGCGGCCACCCTCGTGGTCGTGATGTCCCTGTTCCTGATCGTGGCCATGCTGGCGGCATTCGCCAGCCGGAACATGGTCTATGAGCAACGCATCGCCAGCAACTACTACCGCACAGGAGTAGCCTATGAAGCGGCAGAGGCGGGTGTCGAATGGGCGCTGGCCATGGTCAACGGAGACAATGTCGATGCCGCTTGCCAGAACAGCAGCGCAGGCACCAGTTTGCGCGACCGCTACCTGCGCATCAACCAGAGCACCCGCGTGGTCACCAAGGCTTCGACCAGCGAATCGGCAATGCTCGCCTGCTTCAACAATGGTGCCAACAGCTGGGCATGCCAATGCCCGACGCCCCACCCCACAAGTGCCAGCACGTTTGTGATTCCCGCGGCGGTGGCGGGCGTCGGCTTGCAGCCGACGTTCAGCGTCGGCTTCAAGGTCGGCGGTCGACCCGGCACTGCACGGCTGACAGTGTCCGGCTGCACCGGCCTCAACCTCAATGAATGCGGAAACAACTTCATTGCTGCAGCCAACTCGCTGAGCAGGGTTGACCGCGCCGTCGATATCGCCTTGGTCAGCGCGCTGAAGATGCCTCCCGTCAGCCCGCTGGTGGCCAGGGGCACGGTGTCGCCTGGAAGTCCGGCCGCGCTGGGCCTGTTCAACACGGCGCCGTCCGGTTCCGGCCTGCTCGCCCAAACCGGCCATGCGCTGGCAATTGCAGACCTGGCCCACGCCGAAGGACTGCCCGGCAGCCTGGCCAGCGACCATGTCATTGCCGACGACACCACGATTCGCAGCCAGGCGGCCGAACTGTTCTTTGCCAGCTTTTTCGGCATGAACAGTGATTACTACCGTGGCCAGCCCAAGATGCGCAAGATTGACGTTGCCGCCAGCTGTGGCGGCGACTGCACGGTGCCACTGGTAGAGAAGTTGGCTGCTGGCGGACAGATGTTCTGGCTGGACGCTCCGGCCACGTTTGCCGCCAACGTGAACCTGGGTGGCCCGACCAATCCGGTGGTCATCATCGTCAACGGCGACCTGACCATCAGCGAACCCATTCAGATCTATGGCCTGCTCTATGTCCGCGGCAACCTGAGCTGGAGCAACGGCAGCGCCTTGCCAGCGACAGTGACCGGCGCCGTCGTGGTCGAGGGCAATGTTATGGCGAGCGGCACGGGCGCGATCAATATGGTCTATGACGCGACCTTGATGCAGATCTTGAACAACCAGCGGGGCAGCTTCGTGCGCGTGCCCGGCAGTGCATGGGATCAGGCGCGATGAGCCGCCGTCACGTCTCCCGCCAAGCCCGGCTTCGTGCCCGCGGGGTGACCCTGGTCGAAGCCATGGTCGCCTTGCTGATCATGTCCTTCGGCATGCTGGCCCTGGTCGGCCTGCAGGCCAACCTGCGCCGCAGTGCAGACGTGGCCAAGCAGCGCAGCGAAGCCACCAAGCTGGCACAAGTCAATATGGAAGGATCGCGGGCATTTGCTGCCCTGGAGACGGCCAGTGCGCCCGTCGGTGTGACTGCCTTTGATGCGCTCGCGGCCGCATCGGTCAACAGCGCCGGCCGCACCGACAGCAATGCCACCTTTGCCCTGACCCGCCGGGTGCTCGCCATCGACAACCCGCCGATGAGCGCGGTCGATCTCTCCCTGGAGTGGCTGGATCGCGCCGGTGAATCGCAGGTGGTGCGCCTGGCGACCTTCATCGCCAAGGTTGATCCGGGGCTCAGCGGCTCCCTGATGATTCCGCCGCCGGACGGCATTTCCAGCCGACGCCCGCAAGGCCGCAACCCTGCCATTCCGGTCATTGCGACGGACACGGGCACAGGCAAGAGCGTATTCAAGCCCGACCCCAGCGGTACCGTGGCCTGGGTGTTCAACAACATCACCGGCGAGATCGCGAACATCTGCACGGGCCTGTTGGCCGCGACGCCGGTGGCCGACATCGACATCAGCGCCTGCGGCCTTGCCAAGGGCTATCTCTTGAGCGGCTATGTCCGTTACTCATTGGCCTCGCCACCCGACCCTGACCTGCCGAGCAGCGGCGCCCTGAGCTTTGGCCTGGACCTGACGGTTGACGTTGCGGCCGAGTACCTGCTCACCCCCACCTACCAATGCTTCAGCCGCTTGCCCACCGCTACCGTGGGTAGCTACTACTGCGTCGTCTACCCCCGCAGCAGCACAGGCGACGCCACGAGTCGGCCGCTCAACACCTGGGGCGGGCGCCTGGAGCTGAGCGGCATCTCGTTGTCCTCCTACAAGGTCTGCCGCTATTCAGCCGACTACGACGGCAATGGCAGCATCTCCAATGGCGAACATCCTGCCAGCTACACCAAGGTGGGCGGTGCCCTGACCCGGCAGAACTTCCTGGTGATTCGTGCAATCGACAGTTGCCCGGCCGGCCACGCGGCATCGCCCAGCACCGGTGTGTTCACGAACACGGCCACCGTTCTGCATCAGCCCCTGCCGTGATGAGACAGGCGGCTAGACTGCTGCCATGCCTGCACTGCCTGCCCGGCCCCTGGCCACCGAGCCCTTTACAGATGACTTGAGCGCGATGCGCCGGGCGCTTGATCTGGCGCATTTCGCCGTCGGCCTGTGCGACCCCAACCCCCGCGTCGGCTGCGTGATCGTTGATGCCAACGGCAGGCTGCTGGGCCGGGGCCACACGCAAGCCGCCGGCCAGGCTCACGCCGAGGTCATGGCCTTGCGTGATGCGGCTGAACACGGCGAGCAGGTACAGGGCGCCACCGCTTACGTGACGCTGGAGCCCTGCTCCCACCATGGCCGGACGCCCCCCTGCTGCGAAGCCTTGATCGCCGCGGGCATCGCGCGCGTCGTGGCGGCCTGTGTGGACCCCAACCCTGTCGTCAGCGGCCAAGGCCTGGCGCGCCTGCGTGCCGCGGGCATCAAGGCCGAGCTCCTCGATTCTGGTGGTCTCGGTGATCAGGCCCGGGAACTGAATATCGGCTTTTTCTCCCGCATGCTGCGCGGCCGGCCCTATGTGCGAATGAAGGCTGCCGCCTCGCTGGACGGCCGCACCGCCCTGCCCGATGGCAGCAGCCAATGGATCACGGCCGAGGCAGCCCGCCGCGATGGCCACGCCTGGCGCAAGCGCTCTGGTGCAGTGTTGACCGGCATCGGCACCTTGCTGGACGATGATCCGCGCCTTGATGTGCGCCTGGTCGATACGGCGATGCAGCCGCTGCGCGTCGTGATCGATTCGCGCCTTCAAACGCCACCTGGCGCCAAGCTCTTGCAGCCACCCGGCCAGGTTCTCATCTATGCGGCCCAAGCCGACGAGACCAAGGCCGCCGCACTGCGCCAGAAGGGTGCGGAGATCGCCCTGCTGCCCAACCCGGACGGCAAGGTGGACCTGGCTGCGGTACTGGACGACCTGGGCCGGCGCGGCATCAATGAACTGCACGTCGAGGCCGGCCACAAGCTCAACGGTTCCTTCATTCGCGAGGGCCTGGTCGACGAACTGCTGCTCTACCTGGCGCCCAAGCTGCTGGGCCTGGGCCGCGAGATCGCCACGTTCGGCCCGCTGGCAAGCCTGGACCAGGCGGTGCAGCTCGACTGGCTGGACCACGTGCCAATGGGCGCCGACCTGCGCCTGCGTGCGAGGCCCCAGGGCCGACTGGGCTCCTGGTTGCCTTCCGACAAGGCCTGAGCGGTTCGAGGGTGGGCCCTGCCCGCCTACAATCGCGCCCATGCCCATATCTCCTGTTCCCGAGCTGGTCGCCGAGCTGGCCGCCGGCCGCATGGTCATCCTGGTTGACGAAGAAGATCGTGAGAACGAGGGTGACCTCGTCCTGGCCGCCGACCACGTGACGCCCGAAGCAATCAATTTCATGGCCAAGTTCGGCCGTGGACTGATCTGCCTGACCCTCACTCGCGAGCGCTGCGAAGCCTTGCAACTGCCGCCCATGGCGCCGCGCAACGGCACCAAGCACGGCACGGCCTTCACCGTCTCCATCGAGGCTGCCACTGGCGTCACCACCGGCATCTCGGCGGCAGACCGTGCGCGCACCGTTCAGGCTGCTGTCGCCAAGGGCGCCAAGTCCAGCGACCTCGTCCAGCCAGGCCACATCTTCCCCTTGCAGGCGCAGGACGGCGGCGTGCTGATGCGCGCAGGCCATACCGAAGCTGGCTGCGACCTGTCGCAGATGGCCGGCCTGAGCCCGGCCTCCGTGATCTGCGAGATCATGAAGGACGACGGCACCATGGCGCGCTTGCCGGACCTGGAGCTCTTCGCCCAGGAGCACGGCCTGAAGATCGGCACCATCGCCGACCTGATCGAGTACCGCAGCCGCAATGAATCACTGGTCAAGCAAGTGGCCGAGCGCAAGCTCAACACGGCGCAAGGTGAATTCGATTGCCGCGTGTTCCGCGACCGTACCGGTGCCGTGCATCTGGCGCTGAGCCATGGCCGTTGGAGCCCGAGCGACGAAGTGCTGGTGCGCGTGCACGAGCCGTTGTCGGTGCTCGACCTTCTTGATGCCGGCCCCTGCAGCCATTCCTGGCCCCTGCCCTCGGCCCTGGCCGCGATCAAGGCCGAGTCGCACGGCGCCCTGCTCCTCCTGAACTGCGGTGAAGAAGCCGAAGCGCTGCTGGGCCGCCTGCAAGGCGAGCGCAACACACCGCCGGCCTCGGCCATGGACCTGCGCACCTACGGCGTTGGTGCCCAGATCCTGCGCGAGCTCGGCATCCACAAGATGAAGCTGCTGGGCAGCCCGCGCCGCATGCCCAGCATGACCGGCTATGGCCTTGAAGTCACCGGCTTCGTGGCCGCCAAGGAGTAAGAGCAGATGCAAGACGCTGACAAGGGCACCGAGCTGAAGCTGGACGGCACCCATCTGCGGGTGGGCATCGTGCAGGCACGCTTCAACGCGGCGCTGACCGACAAGCTGGCTGAATCCTGCAAGACCGAGCTGCTGGCGCTGGGGGTGACCGAACGCCACATCCGCCACGTCACCGTGCCTGGCGCGCTGGAAGTGCCCATCGCCTTGCAAGCGATGGCCGACAGCGGCGACTACGAAGCGCTGGTGGCGCTGGGCTGCATCATCCGCGGCGAGACCTATCACTTCGAGCTGGTCGCCAACGAGAGCGGCGCTGGCGTGACGCGCATCTCGCTGGACCACCAGATCCCCATCGCCAACGCGATCCTGACCGTTGAGAACGAGGCCCAGGCCTGGGCCCGTGCTGAAGAAAAAGGCCGCGATGCCGGCCGTGTGGCCGTCGAGATGGCCCTACTTTTGAAAGAACTGCAGTGAGCACCCCCAGCAACGAAAAACCTCTGCCCAAGCCGGGCAAGCCGAAGAACCTGGTCAAGAAGCCGGGTGCCAAGTCGGCTCGCCGCCGCTCGCGCGAGGCCGCCTTGCAGGGCCTGTATCAATGGCTGCTGACCGGCGATGACGCCGGCGCCATCGACGCCCACATGCGCGAGCAGGACGGCTTCGACAAGGCCGACCGCGCACACTACGACGCCTTGCTGCATGGCTGCATTCTTGAAGCCGCCGACCTGGACGCCGTGCTCTCCCGCCATGTGGACCGCGAAACCACCGAGCTCTCGCCCATCGAGCATGCCGTGCTGATGATCGGCGCCTACGAGCTCAAGCACTGCGTCGACATTCCCTACAAGGTCGCCATCAACGAAGCCGTTGAACTGGCCAAGGGCTTCGGCGGCACCGACGGCCACAAGTACGTCAACGGCGTGCTGGACCGCGCTGCCGTGGACCTGCGCCCCACCGAAGTCACGGCGGTGCGCGCCGCACGATGAGACTCGCTGATCGGCTCGATCACATCGAGCCCTTCTACGTCATGGAATGCGCCAAGGCCGCGGACGAAATCGCCCGTGGCCCGTTGTGCGACCCGGCCGCTGGCGGTCGGCGCATGATCTACCTGAACATCGGCGAACCCGACTTCGTGGCGCCGGCCGCGGTGCAGCAGGCGGCGCAAGCCTGCATCGAAAGCGGCCGCACGCAGTACACGCAAGCCACCGGCCTGCTCGCGCTGCGACAGAAGCTGAGTGGCTGGTATCAGCAGCGCTTCGGCCTCGAGATTGCACCGGAGCGCATCGTCATCACGGCGGGCGCTTCGGCAGCCTTGCAACTGGCCTGCCTGGCCTTGTTCCAGCGCGGCGACCAGGTGCTGATGCCTGATCCCAGCTACCCCTGCAACCGCCATTTCGTGGCGGCAGCGGATGCGCAAGCCGTGCTCTTGACCACCGACGCGGCGAGCCGCTATCAGCTCACCGCGGCTCAAGTGGCCGCGGCCTGGAACGAGCACACCCGTGGCATCGTGCTGGCTTCCCCAAGCAACCCGACGGGCACCTCGATCGACCCTGCCGAGATGCAGGCGCTGGTCGAGACCGTGCGCACCCGCGGCGGCGTCAGCATCGTGGACGAGATCTATCTGGGGCTGAGCTTCGAGGCGCGCTATGGCCACAGCGCGCTGGCCTGTGGCGACGACGTCATCTCGGTCAACAGCTTCAGCAAGTACTTCGGCATGACCGGCTGGCGCCTGGGTTGGCTGGTACTGCCGCCCGCCATGGTGGGTGCGGTTGAAAAGCTCGCGCAGAACCTCTTCATCTGCGCCTCAACAGTGGCCCAGCACGCGGCGCTCGCCTGCTTCGAGCCGGCCGCGATTGATGAATACGAGCGCCGCCGCGCGGCCTTCAAGGCCCGCCGCGACTTCGTGGTCCCGGCATTGAACGACATGGGCCTCACGGTGCCGGTCGAACCCGATGGCGCCTTCTACGCCTGGATCGATTGCTCGGCGTACTCCGCAGACAGCTGGGACTTCGCCCACCGCCTGATGCGCGAGGCACAAGTGGCGCTGACGCCGGGTCGCGACTTCGGCCGCGCCGACCCCGAGCGCTGGCTGCGCCTCTCGTTCGCCAGCAGCGAGGCCGACCTGCGCGAAGCGCTGGCGCGACTGAAGGCGCTGCTCAGACCATGAGAGACACATTGTTTCAGCTCGGCCTGCGCATCTACTGGGAAGACACCGATGCCGGCGGTATCGTCTTCTATGCGAACTACCTGAAGTTCTTCGAACGCGCGCGCACCGAATGGCTGCGCAAGCTGGGCATGGAGCAGCAGGCGCTGCGCGACGAGCAAGGGCTGATCTTCGTCGTCAGCGAAACACGCATCCGCTACCTCTCGCCTGCCCGTCTTGATGACTGGCTCGACGTGTCGGTCGAGCTGCGCGAGAGCGGCCGCGCCAGCATGACGTTGTTCCAGCAGGCGCGCTGTGGCGAGCGGTTGCTGGCCGAAGGTGAGATCCGCATCGGCTGCGTGGATGCCGCCACTTTCCGTCCCTCAAGAATTCCTTCTTTCCTCCTGCAGGCCCTGCAAAAGCAATGAATCAAGACCTGTCCATCGTCTCCCTGATCCTCCACGCCAGCTTCACGGTCAAGCTGGTGATCGCGGCCTTGCTGGCGGTCTCGCTGGCCAGCTGGAGCGTCATCTTCAGCAAGCTGATCTCGCTGTCCAAGATCAAGACCAGCAATGAAGCCTTCGAGCAGGAGTTCTGGTCGGGCAAGAACCTGAACGAGCTCTTCTCCACCGTCTCGGCCAAGCAGAACGGCGCGCCGCTGGAGCGCATCTTCGTGGCCGGCATGCGCGAGTTCCTGAAGCTGCGCGAGCGCCGTGTGGCCGAGCCCAGCGCGCTGCTGGACGGCGCCCGCCGCGCGATGCGGGCCAGCTTCCAGCGCGAGCTCGACGCGATGGAATCGCACTTGAGCTTTCTGGCCTCGGTCGGTTCGGTCTCGCCCTATGTGGGCCTGTTCGGCACGATCTGGGGGATCATGCATGCCTTCGTCGGCCTCTCCAACCTCACGCAGGTGACGCTGGCCACCGTCGCCCCCGGCATTGCCGAAGCACTGGTCGCCACGGCCATCGGCCTGTTCGCCGCCATCCCTGCCGTGCTGGCCTACAACCGTTTCGCGCGCCAGATCGACCGCAGCGCGATCACGCTGGAGACCTTCATCGAGGAGTTCTCCAACATCCTGCAGCGCAATGCCGGCCAGCCGGTCGCGGGGAAGTAAGCCATGCCCGCGATGAGCTCGCGTGGCGGCCGCCGCCGCACGATCAACGAGATCAATATGGTGCCCTTCATTGACGTGATGCTGGTGCTCCTGATCATCTTCATGGTCAGCGCGCCGCTGATAACCACGGGCGTCGTGGACCTGCCCAGTGTCGGCCGCTCCAGCCAGCAGCCGCAGCATGTGGTGCATGTGATCGTCGGTGCCGACGAGAAACTGAAGGTCCGTGTCGACAGCCAGGAGCCGCAACCCATCTCGCTGAGTGGGCTCGCAGAGCGCGTCAAGCAGGCCCAGGATGGTGACCCGAAGACACCGGTCGTGATTTCGGCCGACAAGGCGGTGCGCTACGAGGCTGTGGTCAAGGCCATGGACAAGCTGCAGGCCGCCGGCGTGCAGCGCGTGGGCCTGGCGGTGCGCCAAGGATCTACGAGCGAGAACTGATCGATGCAGAACAGCACGCTGCAGATGCCCGGTCTTTCGCTGCGACCGCCGCAACCGATAGCCATGGGCCGTGGCTTTGCCGTGGCCCTGTTGGCGCACGCCCTGCTGCTGGTGGCCCTCACGCTCAATGTGCAGTGGCACAGCGCCACACCGGAGGCATTCGAGGCCGAGCTGTGGTCAGCCGTGCCTCAGGCCGCGGCGCCCGCGGCTGTCGAGCCGGAACCGGAAGCTCCGAAGCCGGTGGTCGAGGAGAAGCCACAGCCGCCGCAGCCCAGTGCCGAGGAGTTGCAGGCCCAGCGCGAGGCCGACATCGCTATCGCCCGGGCCAAGAAGCGGGCCGAAGAAAAGAAGGAAGAGCTGCGGCTGGCCGAGATCCGCGAGAAGGAACTCAAGATCAAACAGCTGAAGGAAAAGATCGAACGCGACAAGCAGCTGGCCAAGGAAAAAGCCGAGAAGGCCGAGAAGGAAAAGCAGGACAAGCTCGACAAGGTCAGGCAGCAGGAGAAACAGGACAAGGCGCAGAAGGACAAGGCCGCCCGGGAAGCCCAGGCACGGCAGGAGAATGCCCGCAAGGACGCCTTGAAGCGCCTCCAGGGCCTGGCGGGCGGCAGCGGCAGCGCCGAGTCCACCGGCACGGCGCTCAAGAGCAGCGGTCCCTCTGCCGGATACGCCGGCCGCATCAAGGCGCAGATCCGGCCCAACATCATCTTCGAGGTCGGTGCCACCAACCCGGTGGCCGAGATCGAGGTGCGCCTGGCACCCGATGGCCGGATCATCTCCAAGCGACTGCTCAAGTCCAGCGGCGACGCGGATTGGGACCGTGCGGTGGAGCGCGCCATCGACAAGACCGAACGCCTGCCCCGCGATACCGACGGCAGCGTGCCTCCGGTGATCGTGTTGAGCCTCAGGCCTCGCGAGTAGCCTGAAGCCTCAGCGCGAGGACCGCCGGCGCCACCAGGCGTCGGCCGACAAGCTGCCGGCGCCCCAAAGCGCCACCAGCACCAGCAGCGCGCCCCAGAGCTGATGGCCCGCCAGGGCGGCCGGCGCGATTTCTTCGAGGCTCAGCACCGCCATGATGTTCACCATCGTGAGGCCCAACGCTGCGAAGCGCCCACCGAGACCCAGGACCAACAGCACGGGCAACACCAGCTCGCCGCCTGTGCCCATGTAGGCGGCCAGCTCGGGCGGCAACAGCGGCACGTGGTACTCGTCCTGGAACAGGGCCAGCGTGCTGGACCAGTCCCGCAATTTGCTCAGGCCCGACTGGAAGAACACCTGGGCCACATACAGGCGCGCGGCCAACAGGGCCAGCGACTGCAGCCAGCCCAGCGGCATTTGATACCAGGCGGCTCCTGTGGGCGGCTGGCCGGGGTCGCTCAAGAAGCACAGCAGCGTGCGGACCGGTGTCGGGATGTTCATCGGATCACTCCTGCGGATTGCAGCCAGGGCTCGCGCAAGGCGCGCTGCAACCAGGCAGAAAAATCAAAGCTCGGGTGTCTTGCCAGGCTGGCTTCAAGCGCCGGACCAAGTGCCTGCCCATTGAGCAGTGCGGCCATGAAGAAGGCCCAGTCCTCCGCCAGTGGTTCGCTGACGGCACGCCAGCCATTGCGCCACACGGCAATCACGTCAGTCCCTGCACTCACGAGGCTCAGGCCCGGCATCAGCCGAAGCGAAAGCAAGGCGGCGTCATGCCGGCCATCGAGCAGTTGCAAGGAATCGGCATCCAGCGCTGCGTCGGCCGCACGTTCAGCCTCATGCAGCGCCCATTGCAGACGGGCCAGCTCGATGAGGCTGCGCGGCATCTGCGCCTGATCTGCCATGAAGTCCGGCAGCCCTGCGCCCCAGCAAGCCAGATCGCCACGTTCGGGTGGATGGCGGCGCCAGAAGGCCCAGGCCATGGCGGCAAACTGCGCTTCGCCCAATTCATCCTGCAGCGGCGCATAGACCGCTGCCAAGGCGCGCTCAGCGACGGCCTGGGCGTTGACCCGGTAGGCCTGCAAGCCGCGCGCCACGCCATGTGTTGCGGCCGCAAGGCCCTCGGCGGGTGCGCCACTGATCAGCGATTGCAGCAGCGCCGTTTGGCGTTCCAGCTCGCTCATTGCCGCATCCGCGCACGGGCTTGCGCGGCCTCGTCCAGCAGCACGTCGAGTGCCGGAATGTCGGTGTCCCATTCGATCAGCGTCGGCACCGGGCCGCAGTGGTTCAGGGCCTCTTCATACAGACGCCAGACCGTCGGGCTGACGCGGCTGCCATGGTCGTCGATGACGATGTCGCCCAGGTCCGCATGCCCGGCCAGATGGATCTCGGCCACCTGGCCCGGCGCGATGCTGCGGATCCAGTCAATCGCCTGCTCCAGCGCTGCAGATTCATCCGCTTCGCTGTTCAAGGCGTTGACCATCAGGTTGTTCACGTCCAGCAGCAGCGAACAGCCGCTGCGACGGCAGAGTTCCATCAGGAACTCTGGTTCGGCCAGGTCGCCGGCCTGGCCCTGCCAGCCCAGATAGGCGCTGAGGTTTTCGACCGCGATGGCGCGCTTGAGCCGCTCCTGCACCCGCTGCACATGGGCCACCATCAAGGCGAGACTGGCCTCGTTGAAGGCGACCGGCAGCAGATCGTTCGCATGCATGAGCACGCCACCCGGCGTCGGCGCACGCGCAAAGCTGGCGTGGTCCGACACCAGCACCGGATCGACCCGTTCGACCAGCCGAGCCAGCCGGTCCAGATGCCAGGCATCCAGCCCGGCGGCCGAGCCCAGCGAGAGCCCGACGCCATGCAGGCTGATCGGGTAATGCTCGCGGGCTTCAGCCAGCAGTTGCAAGGCCGCGCCGCCATCGGCAAAGAAGTTCTCCGAGTGGACCTCCAAGAAGTCCAGCTCAGGCCGGCGCTCCATCAGGCTCGCATAGTGCGGCTGGCGCCAGCCGATGCCGATGGCGTCGGGTTTCATCGGGTGCTTGAATTACTTCTTGCCCTTGACCTTGGCCTTGGCCTCGTCGGCGCTCAGGCCGCCCTTGCCCTTGCAACTGCCCTTGTCGACGTAGATCCACTCCTCGGTCGAAGCATCGGCCTTGGCCAGGCCGGCGCAGGAGTGGCTGCCGCTCAGGTTCGCACAGTCGTTCTGGCCGGCCTTGGCGATGCCGTAGCACTTCTCCTTGGTCTTGGTGTCCTTGGCATCATGGGCCGAGGCGGTTTGAGCCAGGCCGAGGCTCAAGGCGGCGGCCAGGGCCGAGGACAGGATTTGCTTGGTCTGCATTGCTTGCTCCGTCTAGGGGTTTGCTTATGGGCCGGTTGGCGCCACAGCCCTAGTGTCGCAAGACCTGGCCAAGTCCTTACACTGCGCGTCGAAATGACTGAAGCATCCGACATCGCCCCGAGCCTTGAGAAGCTGCGCCCGCAGCTGATCAAGTTTGCGCTCTTGCAGCTCCGCAATGCCGCCTGGGCGGAGGATGCGGTCTCTGAAACCCTGCTCGCTGCCCTGGAAAAGCCGCAAGCCTTCAACCGGCAAAGTCAGTTGAAGACCTGGCTGATCGGCATCCTGAAGCACAAGCTGGTCGACCAGATCCGACGCAACTGCAAGGAGTTGTCGACCACCACGGACGACGACGAGCAGAACATCGAAGACGATCTGTTTCAGGCCGACGGCCATTGGCGCGATGCCCCACCCGACTGGGGCGACCCGGAGCACACGCTGCGCCAGTTTGAGTTCATGAAGGTGCTCGAAGCCTGTGTAGACAAGCTGCCCGGTCAGCAGGGCCGCCTCTTCATGATGCGTGAGTGGCTGGAGCTGGACACGGACGAAATCTGTAAGACTTTGGAGATCAGCCCGACCAACCTCTGGGTGATGTTGCACCGCGCCCGGCTGCGGCTGCGCGAATGTCTGGAGCTGAACTGGTTTGTTGGCAACAAGGTGACGGGGAGCAAGGCTTGATACTGAGACGAACCTGCAAGCAGGCAAGCCACCTGGTCCTCCAGGCGGAGGACACAGTACTGCCGATCAAGGAAAAGCTGGCCCTGCGCCTGCACCTGTGGGCCTGCACGGCCTGCACCCGCTTCTCATCCCAGGTCAGGCTGATGCGGCAGGCCACGGCCCGCTGGCGCCACTACGGCGACGACTCTTCGGGCGACTGAGCCCGGGCACCAAAGCCGCCGCCGCCCGGCGTCTGAATGCAGATCTGGTCGCCTGGCGCCATCAGCACCGTGCCCAGATGGCCCAGTGTCTCGACGCTGCCGTCCGCTCGCTGCAGCCAGTTCCGGCCCGGTGCGCCAGCCTCGCCGCCGGCCAGCCCGAAGGCAGGGACTGCGCGGCCATTGCTCAGGATGCTCGCGCTCATCGGCTCAAGAAAGCGGATGCGGCGCAGGCCGCCATCACCGCCGCGCCATTGACCGGAACCACCGGTGCCAGCGGCGATCTCGTAGCTCTCCAGCCGCACCGGGAAGCGCCATTCCAGCACCTCGGGATCGGTCAGCCGCGAATTGGTCATGTGGGTCTGCACCACGGCCGTGCCATGGAAGCCCGGCCCGGCTCCCGAGCCGCCCGAGATCGTCTCGTAGTACTGGTGGCATTCGTTGCCAAAGCTGAGGTTGTTCATCGTGCACTGGCTGGCGGCCATCACGCCCAGCGCGCCATAGAGCGCATTGGTCACGCAGCTGGATGTCTCGACATTGCCGGCCACCACGGCGGCCGGCGACCGCGGATTCAATAGACTGCCCTCGGGCACGATGAGCTGCAAAGGTCGCAGACAGCCGGCATTGAGCGGTATATCGTCGTCCACCAGCGTGCGAAAGACATAGAGCACGGCGGCCATCGTCACCGAACGCGGCGCGTTGAAGTTGTTCGTCGTCTGCTGCGCACTGCTGCCCGTGAAGTCGATCACCGCGCTGCGGCTCGCGGCATCCACACGCACCGCCACTTCGATGCGCGCGCCGTTGTCCAGGTCGAGGCTGAAGCTGCCATCGCGCAGCTGCCCGATGGCGCGACGCACCGCGCTTTCCGCGTTGGCCTGCACATGGCCCATATAGGCCTGCACTTCGGCCAGTCCGCGCTCTGCCACCAGGGCTTGCAGCTCCTGCGCACCCTTTTCGTTCGCTGCGACTTGGGCCCGCAGGTCGGCGATGTTCTGGTCTGGCTGGCGCGCCGGCCAGGGTCCTTCAGCCAGGCATTCGCGCAGCTCGGCTTCGTGCATCCGGCCGTCACGGCAAAGCAGGAAGTTGTCGAACAGCACACCCTCCTCTTCGATGTGCCGCGAGAACGGCGGCATCGAACCGGGCGTGATGCCGCCGATGTCGGCATGGTGGCCCCGTGAGGCCACGAAGAATGCGGGCCGCGCGTGGCCTCCAAGAAAGACCGGTGTGGTGACGGTCACATCCGGCAGATGCGTGCCGCCGTGGTACGGATCATTGAGCATGAACACATCGCCCGGCCGCATCTCCGGATTTCGCTCGATCACCGTCCGTATCGACTCGCTCATCGAGCCCAGGTGCACCGGCATGTGCGGCGCATTGGCGATCAGCGCGCCCTCGGCGTCGAAGATCGCGCAGGAAAAGTCCAGCCGCTCCTTGATGTTCACCGAATGCGCCGTGTTCTGCAGGCGCAGGCCCATCTGCTCGGCGATGTTCATGAACTGGCGGTTGTAGAGCTCCAGACGCACCGGGTCCACGCCTGCACTCTCCTCAATGGCCGCTGAACGAGCTTCGGACCGACGCAGGCGCAGAGAGCCGTCGCCATCGACGCTGGCGCGCCAGCCCGGCTCCAGCACCGTGCAGGCATTGGCCTCGGTGATCAGGGCCGGGCCTTGCAGCCAGGCGCCGCTTTGCAGGCGCTCGCGCCGGTAGACCGCCGCGTCCTGCCAGCGACCCTCGGCGTAGAGCGGCATTGACTGCTCGGCCTCGGCCGGGTGCACTGCACCAGCCGGCCGCGCCATGGGCAAGGCCGCTCCGGCTGCCACGGCCTGCACGCTGGCTGATTCGATCACCAAAGGCCGGCCCGGCATCAGGAACGCAAAGCGACGGCGGTAGGCGGCCTCGAAGTCAGCTTGCAGATTGGCCAGCATCGGCTGCAGCGGGCACGGCAGCGACAGGGCGGTGTCGCTTCCCTGGTAGCGCAGCTGCAGGCTGGGCTCGAGCCTCAGCGCTTGCGCCGGGAGGCCCTGCTCGATCAGTTCCTGCCTCGCGGCTTCAGCGAGTTCACCCAGGCAAGCCCTTGCCTGCAACAGGCCCTGCCCATCAAGCACCGCTTCAAGCGCACGCTCTCGCGAAGCGGTGCGTTCCGCCAGGCCCATGCCGTAGGCGCTCAAGAGCCCTGCCAGCGGATGGATCAGCACTTCGTCCATGCCCAGCGCATCCGCCACCTGGCAGGCATGCTGGCCGCCAGCGCCGCCAAAGCATTGCAAGGTGTAGTTCGACAGGTCATGGCCACGCGCCACCGAGATCTTCTTGATGGCATGCGCCATGTGGGCCACGGCGATTTGCAGCACGCCCTCGGCAGCCGCTTGCGCAGAAGCCATGCCGGCCTGCTGGGCCAGTGCGACAAAGCCTGCCTCGACGACCGACTTGTCCAGCGGCTGATTGCCTTCGGGCCCGAACAGGTGCGGGAAGTGAGCCGGTGACAGGCGGCCGAGGAGCACATTCGCATCGGTCACCGTCAGGGGCCCGCCACGCCGGTAGCTGGCCGGCCCCGGCTTGGCGCCAGCGCTTTCGGGGCCCACGCGCAGCCGCTCGCCATCGAAGCGGATGATGGAGCCACCGCCGGCTGCCACCGTATGGATGGCCAGCATTGGCGCGCGCAGGCGCACGCCGGCCACCTGGGTGTCGAACTGGCGCTCCAGCTCGCCGGCATAGTGAGAGACGTCGGTGGAGGTACCGCCCATGTCGAAGCCGATCAGCTTGCTGCATCCCGACGCTTCGCCGGTTCGCGCCATGCCGACAATGCCACCGGCCGGGCCGGAGAGCACCGCATCCTTGCCCTGGAAGCGAGCGCCCTCCGCCAGGCCGCCGCCGGACTGCATGAAGAGCAAGGGCACGCCGGGCATGTGGTGTGAGAGCCGGTCTACATAACGGCGCAGGATGGGCGAAAGGTAGGCGTCCACCACCGTGGTGTCGCCGCGGCCGACCAGCTTCATCAAGGGGCTGACCTGATGCGAGACCGACACCTGGGTATAGCCGATGCGCCGTGCCAGCGCCGCCGCCGCGAGCTCATGCGCTGGATAGCGCCAGCCGTGGATGAAGACGATGGCGCAGGCGCGCAAGCCGCTCGCCAACGCCGTGCGCATCTCGCCCTCCAGGGCCTGCAGGTCCAGGGCCTCGACCAGGCTGCCGTCCGCCGCCATGCGTTCCTGCGCCTCGATCACCCGGGCATAGAGCTGCTCCGGCAGCACGATCTCCCGGTCGAACAGCCGCGGCCGGGCCTGGTAGGCAATGCGCAGCGCATCGCGAAAACCGCGCGTCGTCACCAGCAGCAAGGGCTCGCCCTTGCGCTCCAGCAAGGCATTGGTGGCCACCGTCGTGCCCATGCGCACGCACTCGACCAGGGCCGGCGTGATGCGCTCTTGCGGCCCCAGGCCCAAGAGGCGGCGCATGCCTGCCAGCGCCGCGTCCTCGTACTGTTCGGGACATTCGCTGAGCAGCTTCAGCGTACGCAAAGCGCCATCGGGCGCACGCGCCACCACGTCGGTGAAGGTGCCGCCTCGATCGATCCAGAACTGCCAGCGTGCCGGGGTCATTGCCTGTCGCGTTTGCTCTTGTGTTGGCTCGGCGCCATTGTGGCTTTCATCAGCGACCTGCCCGGCGTTCATTCGAACTGCCTTGGCCCCGCTTTGCGCTTAGCATTCAGCCTACCGCCAAAAGAAGTAGTAGCCCGCTGGAGACCCCTCGCATGTCCGATCCGTCCGCCTCGATTCCCTGGCCCCACGACACGGTCAGGTCCGATCTTGAGGAGATGGCCAGCGCTTCGGCGCAACCGCCCTTCATCTGGCCCACGCCGCCTTATGCGGCCTATCCGCAGCCGGTGCCGCAGAAGGTGCCGGAGGCCTGCGAGATCCAGGGCCTCAACAACAGCCGCAGCAATGGCCATCTGATCCGCTTCTCCGGCGCCGACCGCTTGCTGCAGATCAAGGTGCCGCCGGCCCGCGCTGCCATGCCCTTGAAGTTCGGCCAGTTCCGGGTGCTCAAGTTGCTGGCGCCTCTGCCGGCCGCGCCGCGCGACCCGTCTTCGATACACAACCCGCTGTCGCTGGACCACCGGCCGCGCGCGCCCTTTCGCCTGCAGTTCGTTGGCGGCGGCGACCTCAACGGCCTGACCATAGGCCATCACCATGACGGCCTGGGCCTTTTCCTGTTCGTCCCGCTGAGCGAGGACACCGACGAGGTGCAGCGCCTCTTTGTGCCGCGCGAGGCGCTGGCGGAGTTCGACGTCGGCGAGCGCATTGGCGACCTGCTGGTCAGCGCGCAGGCCGCCACGCTGGAACAGGTCGAGGCCGTTGCGCGCGAGCAGGAAGACCTGCGCTCGCGCCGCGTCGGCGAAATCCTGGTCGCCAAGCAGATCGTCACGCCCGAACAGTTGCTGCTGGCCATCGAACAGCAGGCCAAGATGCCGATGGTGCGCATCGGCGAAGCACTGCTGGCGCTGGAACTGGTCACGCCCGAGCAGCTCGAGGAGGCGCTGATCCAGCAACGCCAGGACCGCTCGGTGCCGCTGGGCGAACTGCTGGTGCGCAAGCGCGTGGTGAATCGCCAGGCCCTGCAATCGGCACTGGCGCGCAAGATGGGCTATCCGCTGGTGGATGTGGAGAACTTCCCGGTCGAGCCCGACGCGGTGCGCAAGCTGCCGTTCGCCATCGCCAAGCGGCTCGAAATGATGCCGCTGATGATGCGCGAGAGTCGCCTGGTCGTGGCCATGGAAGACCCGACCCGGCGCGACGCCATCGACGAGGCCGAGTTCATCACCCAGGTCAAGGTGGTGCCGACGCTGGCCAAGGTCGGCAGCCTGCAGTTCGCGCTGCCCGGCGTCTATGACCGCTTCGGTGGCGACTCGGTGCCGCGGGGCGACCTGAACCTGCCCTCCTTCCAGCCCGACTTCGAGCTCGACAACGCCGACAAGCTGATCGAGACGCTGGAGCGCGAGGGCCTGGAGCGTGGCAGCAGCCGCGACGATGAATCGCAGATCGAGCAGAGCGACAACTCGCTGGTGCGCCTGATCAACACCATGATCATCGAGGCGCACAGCCAGAACGTCTCCGACATCCATATCGAGACCTTGCCTGGCCGCGAGAAGCTCAAGATCCGCTTCCGCAAGGACGGGCAACTGAGGCCTTACCTGGAGCTTCCGCACACTTATCGCAACGCCATGATCGCGCGCATCAAGATCATGTGCGACCTCGACATCTCCGAGCGCCGCAAGCCCCAGGACGGCAAGATCAATTTCGCGCGCTTCTCGGCCCAGCACCGGCTGGAGCTGCGCGTGGCCACGATCCCGACCAACAATGGTCTCGAGGATGTGGTGATGCGCATCCTGTCTTCCGCAAAGCCGATTCCGCTGGCCAAGCTGGGCCTCTCGGCCAGCAATCTGAGCCAACTGAGCGAAGCAGTGGCGCGGCCCTACGGCATGGTGCTGTGCGTGGGCCCGACAGGCTCCGGCAAGACCACCACCCTGCACTCGGCACTGGCGCACATCAACACCGCCGAGCGCAAGATCTGGACTGCCGAGGACCCGATCGAAATCACCCAGAACGGCCTGCGCCAGGTGCAGGTGAACCCCAAGATCGACTGGACGTTTGCGAAAGCCCTGCGCGCCTTCCTGCGCGCCGATCCGGACGTGATCATGGTCGGCGAAATCCGCGACCAGGAGACGGCGCAGATCGCCATCGAGGCCTCGCTGACCGGCCACATGGTGATGTCCACGCTGCACACCAACAGCGCCGCAGAAACGATCACCCGCCTGCTGGACATGGGTTGCGACCCGTTCAACTTCGCCGATTCGCTGCTGGCCGTGCTGGCCCAGCGCCTGGTGCGCCGCCTCTGCCCCAGCTGCCGGATTGCCGAGCCCTTGAGCGAAGCCGACCAGCAGGAATGGCTGGACGACTACCTGCATGTCTTCCCGGTTGATCAACGCCTGTCGCGCGCGACGCTGCTGAAGGAATGGGTCTCGCAGCACGGCGTCAAGGGTCAGCTGCAGCACTATCACAGCCCTGGCTGCGGTCAGTGCGAGCACACCGGTTTCAAGGGCCGCGCCGGCCTGCATGAACTCTTGATGGTCTCGCGCAATGTGCGCCGCCTGATCCAGACCGGCGCCCGCGCCGAAGAGATCCAGCATGCGGCCCTGGCCGAGGGCTTGCGCACGCTGCGCCAGGACGGCATTGCCAAGGTGCTGGCCGGCGTGACCAACATGGCCGAGGTGCGCGCCACCAGCAATAGCTGACACCAGGCTGTCAGAGGCCGTGCCCGGGCGCTGGGGCTTGTCCTGCTTGCGCGAGCGCGGTCATCGGCGATAGTCGATGCTGCTTAAGTACGCAGCAGGAGTGTTTCGATGGCGCAAGCGCAGGGTCTGCAGGGCTTGGTGGGGCAGCCCCGCGCGACGGCGGATGCCAAGCATGCGCAAGACATCGCCAGCTCGCATGAGCGCTGCGTCGCCTTCGGCCTGAATGCCAGCGCCGAGGCAGACCTCGGCCTGCTCTCCACCGCCGGCCTGCAAGACCTGCAACACCGCAATGCCAGGCTCTGCGCCCAGGCCCTGCCGGTGATGGAGATGCTCTATGAGCAACTGACCCATGCGCAAAGCATGGTGCTGCTCACCGACGCCAGTGGCGTGATCCTGCATTCGCTGGGCGACCCGGGCTTTCTGCAGCGCGCGCAGCATGTCGCGCTGGCGCCGGGTGCACTGTGGTCCGAGGCCGACAAGGGCACGAACGCCGTCGGCACCGCACTGATGACCGAGGCGCCGACGGTGGTTCACGGCCAGGAGCATTTCCTGCGCAGCATGCAGTTCCTGACCTGCTCGGCCGCGCCCATCTTTGACCACAAGGGCGCTCTGCTGGGCGTCATCGACGTCTCGGGCGACCGCCGCTCCTACCATCCTCATACGCTCGCGCTGGCCACGATGTCGGCACGGCTGATCGAGGACCAATGGTTTGGCGACCGCTTCCGCCACAGCACGCGCCTGCAGTTCCACACCAGCATTGCCGGCCTGGGCACACTCAACGAAGGCCAGCTGGCGCTCGACGAAGAGGGCCATGTGCTGGGCGCCAACCGCCGCGCGCTGGAGCTGCTTGGCCTGCCCGCCACGGTGCTGAGGCGCGAAAACCTGGCAAGTCTCTTCGGCCTGGCTTATGCAGACGCGGTGGACCGCTCGCGCGGCGACGCCACCTTGCAAGTGCTGCGCGGTGAACGCGTGCTGCATGCCAAGCTGAGCGTGCAACTGAACCAGCCCTTGTCCCACCGCACCGCCTTGAGCGAGCCGGGCATGCATCGCCAGACCAGCAACGAGCCCCTGATGCCGTCCGGGCCGCTCATTGCACCGCCCACTGTGGCCCTGCACAGCCTGCGCCAGACCGAAAGCCAGGCCATCCAGGCGGCCGTGCAAGCCAGCGGCGGCAACCTCTCACTGGCCGCGCGGGCCCTGGGCATTGGCCGAAGCACGCTGTATCGCAAGCTGCGGGCGATGAACGCCTGAGCCTTCAGCGACTCATCAGGGCCTGAGCCATACGCCTGGCCGCGCCGCGATGGACTGCGGCGAAAAGTTCGGCCCGCCCTGCCATGGCCTCGCGTCGGGAGGCGTCGGCAATCAGGGCCCGGGCCTGGCCGAGCCCCTCACTCATGTCGACCACTCTCAGCGCAGCACCTGCCTCCAGCGCCAGCTCGGCCGCCTGGGCAAAGTTGAAGGTGTGAGGTCCCATCAGCAGTGGGCAGCCGCAGGCGGCAGCCTCGATCAGGTTCTGGCCGCCGAGCGGCAGGAAGCTGCCGCCCAGCAACGCCGCGTCGGCCATGCCGTAATAGAGCGCCATCTCGCGCAGGCTGTCGCCGAGCCATGCGTCGGCTGACAAGGCCTCTGCAGTCGGCTCTCCACCGAAGCTGCTGCGTCGCGCAAGCTTCAGGCCGGCGGCTTCGATCAGGCCCGCCACTTCGTCAAACCGCTGCGGATGGCGGGGCACGATCAGGAGCAGCGGGCGGCTGGCTGGCGGCAGTGCAGTGAATGCGCTCAGGAGCATCGCCTCTTCGCCCTCACGGCTGACGGCGAAGAGCAGCACCGGTCGCTTCAGCGCCGCATGCCAGGCCCGCCCCCGGGCCAGCAAGCTCTCATCAGGATGCAGGTCGAACTTCAGGTTGCCGCAGACCTGGACGTTGCGCACGCCGCTATCACGCAAGCGGCGCGCATCGGCTTCGGTCTGCGCCAGCGCCATCTTCAGCGCGGCAGCGGCCGGTTCCATCAACCAGCGCAGGCGCCGCCCCTGGCGGAAGCTTTTCTCGGACAGCCGCGCATTGGCCAGCACCAATGGCAACCTGACCCGTGCGGACTCATGCTGCAGCACGGGCCAGATCTCGGTCTCCATCAGCACGCCCATCGAGGGCTGCCAATGACGAAGGAAACGGCGCACGGCGCCTGGCGTGTCGTAGGGCAGCCAGGCCTGCGCATCGCCTTCCTGCAGGAGTGCCGCACCGGCCTCGCGACCGGTGGCGGTGCTGTGGGTCAGGAGCAGGCGAAGGCCGGGCTTCAGGAGGCGAAGCTCATAAACCAGGGCCTTGGCTGCCAGCGTCTCACCGAGAGACACGGCATGCACCCAAACCCGCCCTGCTTCGCTCGCCTTGTCGTACAAGCCCAGGCGCTCGCCCAGGTGTTGCCGGTAAGGCGCCTCCGCCGCCCCGCGGCGCCACAGGCGCAGCAGGTACAGCGGCGTGGCCAGCCGCAGAAGGCTCTCATAGAGCCAGCGGCTGATCAGCTCTTTCAATGGCCCGCCGCGAAGACAGCGTCCGGCTTGACGCGCTTGAGCTGCGCCACCACGTCATGCTGGATGCGCTCCAGCGCTTCGGGCGTGTGGCCTTCGAAGCGCAAGACCAGCACCGGCGTGGTGTTGGACGGCCGGATCAGGCCGAAGCCGTCGGCGTACTCGACGCGCAGCCCATCGATGGTGATCACCTCGAGCGAGCCGGGGAACTCGGCGATCTCCTTGAGCTTCTTCACGACCTCATGGTGCTCGCCCTCGGCGCAAGGCACGTTGATCTCCGGCGTGGCAAAGCTATCCGGCAGGCCGTTCAAGACGGCGCTCGGGTCCTTGGAGCGCGAGAGGATCTCCAGCATGCGGCCGGCGGTGTACATGGCATCGTCGAAGCCATACCAGCGCTCATTGAAGAAGATGTGGCCCGACAGCTCGCCAGCCATCGGTGCGCCGGTTTCCTTCAGCTTGGCCTTGGCCAGCGAGTGGCCGGTCAGCCACATCAGCGGCTGGCCGCCGTGCTCGCGGATCCACGGCGCCAGGCGCTGCGTGCACTTCACGTCGAAGATGATCTGCGCGCCCTTGTTGCGCTTGAGGATGTCGGCGGCCAGCAGCATGATCTGGCGGTCCGGCATGATCATCTTGCCGTCCTTGGTGACAATGCCCAGACGGTCGCCATCGCCGTCGAAGGCGAGGCCCAGCTCGGCGTCACAGGCGTGCACGATGCGCTTCAGGTCTTCGAGGTTCTCGGGCCGCGAAGGATCGGGATGGTGGTTGGGGAAGTCGCCATCGACCTTGCTGAAGATGTCGATCACCTCGCAACCCAGCGCGCGCAGGATGGCGGGGGCATTGGCACCGGGAATGCCGTTGCCGGAGTCGACCACGATCTTCATCGGGCGCGAAAGCTTGCAGTCCGAGACCACGCGGTGCTGGTATTCGGCGCCGACGTCCATCTTTCCGACCCGACCTTTGCCTGTCGCATAGTCCTCGGCTTCGATGCGGCGGCGGATGCCCTGGATCTGCTCGCCATAGACAGCCGCGCCGCCCAGCACCATCTTGAAGCCGTTGTAGTCCTTGGGGTTGTGGCTGCCGGTGACCATGATGCCGGAGTTGCAGCCATGCTTGCCGCGCGTGGCAGCCACGTAGTACAGCATCGGGGTCGTGACCGCGCCGATGTCTACCACGTCCAGGCCGGTCGAGGCCAGGCCGCGGATCAGGGCTGCCACCAGGGAGGGGCCCGACAGGCGACCATCGCGGCCAACCGCGACCGCCTTTTCACCGATCAGCTTGGCTTCGGTGCCGAAGGCCCGGCCCAGGTGCTCGGCCATTTCCTCGTTCAGACTCTCGCCGACGATGCCGCGGATGTCATAGGCCTTGAAGGCGGACGCTTGAACTTTCATGGAGGCTTTCCTCTGACGTGAAACGCAGACGTGAACAATACGACAGGCGCGGATTGTAGGCAGGCCGACCGAGCCCTTCTGTGCCCGGCTGGTAACTGGCGATTCGTCGGGCCGGCTGTCGATTCGTCGCCAACGGCGCCTCTGCCCTGGGGCCATCCCTCTAGGCTTCGCCCATCGTCACACGGACACTCTCGCGCCATGCCTCCTCTGACCTCCCTGCTGCAGGACTTCGGCTATGCCCGCAGCCGCTACTTCAAGTTGCATAAACACCGCGACGAGAAGCTGTGGGCCCGCTTGCTGATCAGCAGTGCCTTTGCGCTGTTTTTCCCCAGCTTCTTCATGAGCCTCGGCGTGGTGTTCGGCCGGGCGCAGCTCAGCCTTGCCTCCGTGCTGGTCTCCTTCCTGCTCGGCTTCTTCATCGCCTTCTCGATCCACGGTGCCTACCGCACCGTCGAACTGCTGGCCTCGGAAAAGCGACTGGCCCGGCTCAACGCGGGTGGCTGGGGCGGCAGCCTGTTCTTTGCCGGCGTGCCCATGGTGATCATGGCGCTCAGTTTCTCGGTCTTCACCTGGCTGCTGCGCGTCGTGGCCGACATCGAGGTCCGGGGATCGCCGTTCGACTCGGTGCGTGCGGCCAGCCAGTTTTTGTTCATCAGCCTGATGTTCGCCCTGGCAAGCATCTATGTGGCCTGGCAGAGCAACAAGCGCAAGGCCCTGCAACTGCAGGCCACCGAGGCCCAGTTGCTGCGCCTGCAGGCCCAGATCGAACCGCACTTCCTTTTCAACAGCCTGGCCGCCGTGCAAAGCCTGATCGACCCGGCGCCAGAGCGTGCCAAGCAGATGCTGGAATGCTTCACCGACTACCTGCGCGCCAGCCTTGCCACGCTGCGGCTGGAGACCTGCCAGCTTGAGCAGGAACTGCAGGCCGTGCAGAGCTATCTCATGCTCATGCAGATCCGCATGGGCGAGGAAAGGCTGCAGTTCAGCATCGAGGTGCCGGCTGCTCTGGCAAAGCTGAAGCTGCCGCCGCTGCTGCTGCAGCCGCTGGTCGAGAACGCCGTGATGCACGGCCTCGAAGCCAAGGCCGAGGGCGGTCACGTGCGCATCGAGGGCGCGCTGGTGGACGGTTGCTTGCGCCTGCGCGTCGTCGACGACGGCCTCGGCCTCGCTGCCAGCCAACGCCGCGCTCGACCGGGCCATGGCCTCGCCCTCAAGAACATCCGTGAACGACTGGCTGCCCGCCATGGCGAGGAAGCCAGTCTGAGCGTCACCCCGAGCGAGCAAGGCTGCGTGGCCGAGCTCATCCTGCCCCTGGACGACAAGAAGACCCCATGACACGCGCCCTGATTGCCGACGACGAAGTTCACCTGGCCGACTACCTGCGCCAGCAACTGAAAGCCCTGTGGCCCGAGCTCGAGGTCGTGGCACTGGCCCGCAACGGCACCGAAGCCGCCGCCCGCATCGCAGAGCTGTCCCCCGACATTGCCTTCCTCGACATCCAGATGCCAGGTCTCACCGGTCTCGAGGTAGCCGAAGGCATCGAGGGCCCGACCCGGGTGGTCTTCGTGACCGCGTTCGACGAGTACGCGGTCGAGGCCTTCGAGCATGCGGCACTCGACTATGTTCTCAAGCCCATCAAGACCGATCGCCTGGCCAAAACCGTGGAGCGTGTCCGCGCCGCGCTGGCAGCCCCCGAACCCGAGCCCGACGCCGGCCTGGCCGAGGCTTTGCGCAAGCTCAGCTCGACGCCGGCCACACTTGCCCCCAGCGTCAATCGCTTGCGCTACGTGCGCGCCAGCCAGGGCGAGCTGATGCACCAGATCGATGTGCGCGAGGTGCGTTTCTTCCATGCCGACGACAAGTACACCTGTGTGCAGACGGCCGACGCCGAGTACCTGATCCGCACGCCGATCGCCGAGCTGGTGTCGCAACTCGACCCGGAGGAGTTCTGGCAGGTCCATCGCTCCACCGTCATCAACCTCGCCCACCTGGCCGGCACGCGGCGGGATGAAGCCAGTCGCCTGTTCCTGCGCATCAAGGGCTTTGATCGCGAACTGCCGGTCAGCCGGGCTTACGTCCACCTGTTCAAGGCCATGTAGCCGGCCGGCGCTGCTAGAGTTGGCCCATGCGCCGGTCGATTCTTGCTGTTCTCGCCGTATCTGGCCTCTGCGCCGCCGTGTCACTGGGCGGCTCTGCGCAGGCTCAGGGCAATGAGCGACTGCGCTGGCTGGGCGGCGACCTGCCGCCCTTTGTCTGGCAGTCCAGCAACGGCCCCCAGGGCTACGCCCATGAGTTGCTGACGCTGATGGCGCAAAAGCTGGGGCGCAAGCCCGACGTGGCCTTCTACCCCTGGGCGCGCGCGGTCAAGCAGACCATCGAAGGCGACAACTACGGCGTTTTCCCGCTGGCCCGCACGCCGGACCGCGAGGCCCAATTCCGCTGGCTGATTCCGCTGGCCCATGTGCACTACAGCTTCTTTGCCGCCAGCTCGACCACCGGGCCGCTGGGACTGGAGCAATTGCGTACGCAAAAGATCGTCGTGCTGCGCGGCTCGCCCATCATCAAGAACCTGCAGGTGCAAGGCTTCACCCAAATCATCGAGGCCAAGGACTACCGCGACATGCTGCGCATGGTCAGCATCGGTGTCGTCGTGGCGGCCTACGCAGGCGCGCCGATGATGCAGTCGGCCATGCAGGAGTTCGGCTTCAAGGCGAGCGACTACAAGCTGGTGGCCACGCTGGGCAATGCCGACCTCTACATGGGCACCTCGCTGCGCCTGGACCTGGGCGAGGCGCAGCTCTGGATTGAGGCCTACCGCACCCTGGAGCAGGACGGCATCGTCGCCCGCCTGCAAAAGAAATATCAGCTCTCGCGAGCTGGTGGGCACATGTCCGGAAACGGCGAGTAAGTTCCCGGCAGCGGCCTAAGATGGCTGCATGTCCACGCTAGACGCCTTGCACTGCTACCCCGCCCTCCTGGCCCGCGATGCGCGCTTTGACGGCCGCTTCTTCGTCGGTGTCACGTCCACCGGCATCTACTGCCGGCCGGTCTGCCGGGTGCGCACGCCCAAGGCCGCCAACTGCCGATTCTTCGCCAGCGCGGCCCAGGCCGAGGCCCAACGCTTCCGTCCCTGCCTGAAGTGCCGGCCCGAGCTGGCGCCAGGGCAGGCCTGGAGCGTGATGGATGCCTCCAGCACCCTGGCGCGCCAGGCGGCCGAGCTGATGGACAAAGGCGAGATGGAGAACGTAGACGCCCTGGCCCAGCGCCTGGGCATCACCGACCGCCACCTGCGACGCATCTTCGCTGCCGAGCATGGCGTGAGCCCCCTGCAATACCTGCAGACACGCCGGCTGCTGCTGGCCAAGCAACTGCTGGCCGACAGCAGCATGCCCATCACCGAAGTGGCTGCCGCCTCGGGCTTTGGCAGCTTGCGCCGCTTCAACGCCGCCTTTGTCGAGCACTACCGCATGCAGCCCTCTTCCCTGCGGCGCGGATTGCCGGTCTCGGCATGCGGCGAGCCCGCCTTGCGCCTGGGCTACCGGCCGCCCTACGCCGTGGATGCGATCCTGCAGTTCATCGCCGCCCGCGCTCTGCCGGGTATCGAGACCGTGGACTTTGCCGAGCGCACAGTCAGCCGTACCTTGAGACTGCGCCATGGCGGCCGCGACCTGGCTGGCCGCATCGTCGTGCGCTTCGACGCCAAGCAGCCGGTCGTCCTGCTCTCGCCCTGTTCATCGGTCTGGTCGGGTGTCGCAGCCTTGATACCCATCGTGCGCCGCTGGCTGGACCTGGATGCCGAGCCCGCCGCCATCGACGAAAAACTGGGCCCGCTGTCCGCAGGCGCGCCGGGGCTGCGCCTGCCAGGCTGCACCGACCGCTTCGAACTCGCGGTGCGTGCCGTGCTCGGGCAGCAGATCACCGTTGCGGCGGCGCGCACCATAGGCGGTCGTTTTGTCGAACGCTTTGGCGAACCGCTGGACGAAGCGCAAGCGGCACCCGGCATGGACCGCTTGTTCCCGAGGCCCGAACGCATCGCCCAGGCGAGCGTGGAATCCATCGCCGAGCTGGGCATCATCCGGCGCCGCGCCGAGTCCTTGATTGCGCTCGGCCAGGCCTGGCCCACGCTCGCGTTTGCCCAGGGCGAAGGCGGGGTGGCCGAGGCCCTGGCCGGTCTGGAGGCCCTGCCCGGCATCGGCCCCTGGACCGCCAGCTACATGCTGATGCGCGGCTGGAGCTGGCCGGATGCATTTCCGCCGGGCGATGTGGTCCTGAAGAAAATGCTCGCCAGCAAAGACCCGTTGCCCGATACCACCGCCTGGCAGCCTTACCGCAGCTATGCCGTGCTGCAGCTGTGGCGCGAAGCCGCCTCCGCACCCAAGTGAGGAATGAAGGAAGCACCATGCTTGCACAACAACGCATCAACACGCCGCTGGGGCCTCTGACAGCCCTGCGCAATGACGAGGGCCTCGTGGGCCTGTGGTTCGACGGCCAGAAGCACCATCCCGGCACGCTCGATGCGCCTGAAGTCGAGGCGGACCCGCTTTTCATCCAGATCGAGCAATGCCTGCAAGGCTATTTCAAGGGACAGGTCTTGCCTCGGGACTTGCCTCTTGATCCGCAAGGCACGCCCTTCCAGCGCGCCGTCTGGCAGGCCCTGCTGGCCATTCCCGCTGGCGAGAGCCGCAGCTATGGAGAACTGGCGGCGCAGCTGGGCAAGCCCGGCAGCGCTCGGGCCGTGGGTGCTGCCGTCGGGCGCAACCCGGTCACGATCCTGATTCCCTGCCACCGCGTACTGGGTGCCAATGGCTCGCTGACCGGCTACGCCGGTGGCCTGGAGCGCAAGGAAGCGCTCCTGAGATTGGAAGGACACCGCCCTTGAAGGCCTCTGACCTTGCCGAGCTGGTGCTGCTGGCGGCCGTCTGGGGCGCCAGCTTTTTGTTCCTGCGCTGGGGCGCCCCGGCCTTTGGCCCGATGACGCTGGCCGGCCTGCGCGTGCTGGGTGCCGCGCTCTTTCTGCTGCCCATCCTGGTCCACCAGCAGGGCCTGGGCGAGCTGCGCAGGTGCTGGCGCCAGATGCTGGGCCTGGGCCTCTTGACCAGCGCCATTCCTTTCGTGCTGTTTTCCTACGCGGCCCTGTCGATCTCGGCAGGCCTGTCCAGCATCCTGAACGCCACGACGCCGCTGTGGGGTGCGCTCGTGGCCTTCGTGTGGCTGAGCCAACGCCTGGACGCGATGCGCGTGCTGGGCCTGCTCATCGGTTTCGGCGGCGTGGTCTTCCTGGCCTGGGACCAGGCTTCGTTCAAGCCCGGCGGCAGCGGCTGGGCCATCCTGGCTTGCCTGGCGGCCACGCTGAGCTATGGCATGTCGGCCAGCTTCACCAAGCGCTACCTGAGCGGCGTTTCGGCGATGACCCAGGCTGCGGGCAGCCAGCTCGCTGCCGCCGTCTGGCTGATGCCGTTTGCACTCTGGTTCTGGCCCAGCCAGATGCCTGAGACCCGTGCCTGGATCAGCGTGGCCGGCCTGGCCCTGCTGTGCTCGGGCCTGGCCTACATCCTCTATTTCCGGCTGCTGCAGCGGGTCGGCCCGACCAATGCGCTGGCGGTGACCTTTCTGATCCCGGTGTTCGCGCTCTTGTGGGGCGGGCTCTTCCTCGGCGAGGCCCTGACGATGCACATGCTGGCGGGCTGCGCCATCGTGTTTCTGGGCACGGCGTTGGTCGTGGGCCTGATCAAGCGGGCGCAGCGCGGCAGCACGGCAGCCCCCTGAGGGGCGGCGGCCGCGCCTCAGGTCATGGCGCTGTTTCGCCGGCCAGCAGCGCTTGCAGTGCGGCTTCATCCAGCACCGGCACGCCCAGCTCGCGCGCCTTGTCGAGCTTGGAACCCGCTTCCGCGCCGGCCACGACGTAGTGAGTCTTCTTGGAGACCGAGCCGCTGACCTTGCCGCCTGCCGCCTCGATCAGGTCCTTGGCCGCGTCGCGACCCAGCGTAGGCAGCGTGCCGGTCAACACCAGCGTCTTGCCCAGCAGTGGCTGCGGCCCTTGCGCCGCTGCCGCACCCTCGCCTTCGGGCCAAGTCACGCCGGCAGCGCGCAGCTGTTCTACGACCTCGCGGTTGTGCGGCTGCGCGAAGAAGGTGTGGATGCTCTGGGCCACGATGGGCCCCACATCGCGCACCTGCAGAAGCTGCTCGATGGAGGCATTCATCAAGGCATCGATATTGCCGAAATGTCGGGCCAGGTCCTTGGCCGTGGTTTCGCCAATTTGCCGAATGCCCAGCGCAAACAGGAAGCGCGGTAGCGTGGTGCTCTTGCTCTTCTCCAGCGCATCGACGATGTTCTGCGCGCTCTTCTCGGCCATGCGTTCCAGCGCTGCGAGCTTGGCCACGCCGAGCTTGTAGAGCGCGGGCAGGCTGTCGACGATGCCGCCATCCACCAGTTGGTCCACAAGCTTGTCGCCCAGGCCCTCAACGTCCATCGCACGGCGGCCGGCGAAGTGCAGCAGCGCCTGCTTGCGCTGCGCCGCGCAGAACAGGCCGCCGGTGCAGCGGTAGTCCATGCCTCCCTTCTCGCGCGCCGTAGCGCTGCCACAGACCGGGCATTCGCGCGGCATGCGGAAGTTCGGCACATAGGCCGGCCGCTGGGCCGCCAGCACGCCCACCACTTCGGGAATCACGTCACCGGCACGGCGCACGATCACCTGGTCGCCGATGCGCACGCCCTTGCGGCGCAGCTCGAACAGGTTGTGCAAGGTGGCATTGCTGACTGTCGTGCCGCCCACGAAGACCGGCTCCAGCTTGGCCACCGGCGTGAGCTTGCCGGTGCGGCCGACCTGGATCTCGATGCCGTTCAGGCGCGTCAGCTGCTCCTGCGCCGGATACTTGTGCGCCACCGCCCAGCGCGGTTCGCGGCTGATGAAGCCCAGGCGCTGCTGCAAGGCGCGCTTGTTGACCTTGTAGACCACGCCGTCGATGTCGAAGGGCAGGCTGTCGCGCAGCGCGGCGATCTTCTGATGAAAGGCGACCAGGCCGGCCGCGCCTTGCGTGACCACGCGGTGCTCGCAGACGGGCAGGTCCATGGCTGCGAGCGCATCCATCAGGCCCGCGTGAGTTTCAGGTTCAGCCCAGCCCTTCACCTCGCCCAGACCGTAGGCATAGAAACTCAAGGGCCGCTGCCTGGCCAGTGCCGGGTCGAGCTGGCGCACGGCGCCCGCCGCGGTATTGCGCGGGTTGACGAAGGTCTTCTCACCCTTCTCGCGCTGGCGTTCATTGAGCGTCTCGAAATCATCGCGGCGCATGTACACCTCGCCGCGCACCTCGATCACCTCGGCCTCGGTGCCCTTCAGCCGCAAGGGGATCTGGCCGATGGTGCGGATGTTCTGGGTCACGTCCTCGCCGGTTTCGCCATCACCGCGTGTCGCGGCTTGCACCAGAAGTCCGTGTTCGTAGCGCAGGTTCAGTGCCAGGCCGTCGAACTTCAGTTCGGCCGCGTACTCGAGCGGCGGCGCCGATTCGTCCAGCTCCAGCCGCTTGCGCACGCGCTCGTCAAAGGCAACGGCGCCGCTGTCTTCGGTATCGGTCTCGGTATAGATCGACAGCATTGGCACCGCATGGCGCACCGGCGTGAAACCGTCCAGCACCTTGCCGATCACACGCTGCGTCGGCGAGTCCGGCGTCAGCAGTTCCGGGTGCGCCCTCTCCAGCGCTTGCAGCTCCTGGTAGAGCTTGTCGTACTCGGCATCCGGCAGCGTCGGCGCATCCAGCACGTAATAGAGATGGGCGTGGTGGTTGAGCGTGGCACGCAGCTCGGCGGCCCGGCGGCGCGCGGATTCAATGTCGTTCATGGAAACTCGAAATTCAGTCGGACGCGGCAGGCTGCCGCGTGATCATCACCTGGTCGACCCGGTGGCTGTCCACGTCCACCACCTCGAAGCGCCAACCTTCCCAGACGACCTGGTCCGTGCGCTTCGGTATGCGGCGCAGCATCACCATCAGGAAGCCGGCGAGTGTGTCGTACTGGCCGGCATGCGGCCAGGCTTCCAGCTCCAGCGCGCGCTGCACATCGGGGATGGGCGTGATGCCGTCGGCCAGGTAGCTGCCGTCGTCCCGGCGGACGATCTGTTCCTCGTCGTGCGAGGCCACGAGGCTGCCCATCACCGTGCTCATCACGTCGTTCAGGGTGATCACACCGACGACCAGGCTGTACTCATTGACGATGACGGCAAAGTCTTCGAGCTTCTCTCTGAACTGGATCAGCACCTCGGATAGCGTCAGCCGGTCCGGCACGATCAGCACCTTCTTGACCATGGCGCTGCCGCGCAGCGTCAGGCCCTCGTCGCGCAGCACGCGCTGAAACAGGTCGGTGGCGTCCACATAGCCGACCACGGCATCGATCTCGCCATCGCAGACCAGGTAGGTGGAGTGCGGGCTCTCGGCGATGCGCGTGCGTATCAGCGCCTCTTCATCATCGAGCGAGAGGTAGACGATGCGTTCGCGCGTGGTCATCGCGCTTTCAACCCGGCGGGTGTCGAGCTCGAACACATTGGCAATCACCTGCTGTTCGGCATCGGCCACCACGCCGGCCTGGTTGCCGGCCTCGGTCAGGGCCAGGATGTCGTTGTAGGTGATGCTGTCATCGCGCCCGGCGGGCAGGCCCAGCAGGCGGGTCAGCAGATCAGACAAGGCACTGAAGGCCCAGGCCAGCGGCTTGAGCACTGTGACCAGGGCCAGCATGGGCGCGATCACGGCCATGGCCATGCGCTCGGGCTCGTTCATGCCCAGGCGCTTGGGCAGCAGGTCGGCCAGCACGATGAAGAGGCTGGTGATGGTGGCAAACGAGGCGGCAAAACCCAGGGCAGCGGCACGCTCGGGGTCGCCAAACACCAGCTTCATGGCGGCCTCGTAGTGCGGCGAGAGCACCCCCTCGCCGACGATGCCGGCCAGGATGGCCAGGGTGTTGACGCCGATCTGCACGACCGTGAAGTAGTGGCCAGGCCGCTCCTGCGTGGCGAGCACCCGGGCCGCACGAGGATCACCGTCTTCGATCAGCTGCTGCAGCTTGAGCCGGCGGGCCGAGGCCAGCGAAATTTCGGCGATGGAGAAGAAGGCGCTGGCCGCGATCAGCAGCGCGATCAGCAGGAGACTGGTGCTCATGCGCGGCAGTGTAGCTGCGAGCCCGCTCGCTCAGGCGACCTGCAGCCCTGGCGAGATCAAGATGAACTCCCACGACCTGCGCGGTTTCGGCATGCTCAGTGAACACAGCAGAGTCGAGACGCGACGAATCGCCGCACTGATGGAGAAAGCTGACTGAGCCTCTTGTTCAGCTGAAAAGCCGCCGCGCCACCGGCGAGCCCGCCGCCAGGTCGCGCGACGCCAGCGCGCGGTAGAGCGTGGCCAGTTCCTGGTCGATGGCTGCGAAGGCATGCAGATTGAGGATCTGGCCGCGGTCGTCGCAGATGTCGGCCTCGATGTCGCGGGCCAGGCCACGCGCGGCTTCCTGCCAGGCAGCGAAGGGTTCTTGCGATTCGGGCGTCTGCGGCACATCCAGCGCCAGCGTCAGCTCTCGCAGCGAGCTGGCCTGCGGGTCTTCGGCCAGGGCCGCCTGAGATTCGAAGCTCAGGGTCAGGATGGGCGGCGCGCCCTCCTCTTCGGCCGACAGCACCAGGCGGCCAGGGATGGCGCCCGGCACAAAGCCGTTGCGCAGCGCAAGCTGCTGTACGAAGCCGAGCGTCCAGGCGGCATTGCGTGCGCGCAGCAGCACGGCCAGCTGCGCGTCATGGGCACTGGCGAACTGATCGAGCTCGCGGGCGCGGGCCACGACTTCCAGCATGTCGGGGAAGTCGACCGAGGCATTGATGCCGTCGGCAAAGGCCTGCACCTTCTGCACGAACTCGGAGTACTCGATCTCGTTCAGGGCACCGCTTCGATTGGCCAGTTGCACGCCGGCCTGGAACTCGCCGTAGCGCTGACCAGGCATAGGCAGCTCCCATTCACCGCTTTCTGCATTCAGCCCTTCGATATGGAAAGGCTTGGTGCCGGCGCGGCGGCTGGGCGGGAGGTGCGAAGCAGCCATCTCGCCACTCACTGGCGCTTCCAGGCTCATCGTGGCGATCATGTCGATCAAGGCATCGATACGTGCCGAAGGCTTGCGCGGCAACAGGCGGGCCGCGGCGGGCAGGGTGTTGTCAAGCTCCGATGCAACCGCTTCACGGGCCTCACCCAGGCTGGGTTCCTGGCGGCCTTCACCCAGTTGCGGCTCGATCGGCGGGTCGGCGCGGCGCGGGCCGGCCTTGCGGGCGCTCCAGGCACCATGGGCGATGACGCCGGCCAGGATCAGGCCACCGAGAATGGCCAGCAATGCGGTGAGGGTCATAGGGTGCTCAGGCCTCGGCCATGGTCAGTGCAGCTTCCATGTCGACCGCGACGATGCGCGAGACGCCCTGCTCCTGCATCGTCACGCCGATCAGCTGCTTGGCCATTTCCATGGCGATCTTGTTGTGGGAGATGAAGAGGAACTGCGTGCCCGCACTCATCTCGGAAACGAGCTTGGCATAGCGCTCGGTATTGGCATCGTCTAGCGGCGCGTCCACCTCGTCCAGCAGGCAGAAGGGCGCCGGGTTCAGCTGGAAGATCGCGAACACCAGCGCAATCGCGGTGAGCGCCTTCTCGCCACCGGAGAGCAGGTGGATGGTCGAGTTCTTCTTGCCCGGCGGTTGTGCCATGACCTGCACGCCAGCGTCCAGGATCTCGTCGCCCGTCATCACGAGCCGAGCCTGGCCGCCACCGAACAAGGTCGGGAACATGCGGCCGAAATGCATATTGACCTGCTCGAAGGTCGCGCCCAGCAGGTCGCGGGTTTCGAGGTCGATCTTGTGGATCGCGTCTTCCAGTGTCTTCATTGCCGACTGCAGGTCGGCGTTCTGCGCATCGAGGAAAGTCTTGCGCTCGCGAGCCGAGGTCAGCTCGTCCAGCGCCGCCAGGTTCACGGCGCCGAGTGCTGCGATCTCGCGATTGATTCGGTCGATCTCGCCCTGCAGGCCGTAGAGCTTGACCTGGCCTTCTTCGATGGACTGAGCCAGCAGCGCCATGTCCACATTGGCGGCCGTGAGCTGCTCCATGTATTGAGCACCCCCGAGCTGCGCGGCCTGCTCTTCGAGCTGAAGCTTGGTGATGCGCTCGCGCAGCGGGTCCAGGCTGCGTTCGAACTCGAGTCGCTGCTCGTCCGCCTTGCGCAGGCGCAGGCTCAGGTCGTCGTAGTTGCTGCGCACGGCAGCGAGAGCCTGCTCGCGCTCGGCCTTCAAGGCCAGTGCATCTTGCAGGCCGGCCTGGGCGGCAGCGTCGTTCAGCGTTGTCAGCTCGCTCTGCAGGCTTTCGCTGGATGCATGGTTTTGCTGGACTTGCGCTTGAGCCGTCTCGATCGAACGCTGCAACTCGCCACGGCGCGCGGCCAGCGCGCGGGCGCTGAACTGCGCTTCCTGCGAACGGCGCTCCAGGGCCCGCAACTGCTCGCGGGCCTCGGCGAGCTTGCGCTCGGCGTTGATCACGGCCTCTTCCAGCTCCGCATGCATTTCCTGCGTGCTGGCGAGCTGCATGTCCAGCTCTTCGAAGCGCGCTTCACCGGTCATGCGGCGCTCTTGCAGTTCTTCTTCCTGCGCGTCGATCTCGGCCAGCTCTTCCTCGAGCTGGTTGCGCCGGTTGCTGGCGGCTTCGGCCTGTTGGCTCAGACGCAAGAGCTCCACGTGGAGTTGATGAGCGCGAGTCTGCGCTTCGCTGGCTTCGCGGCGCACGCCTGCAAGGCGCTGAGCGGCTTCGGAATAGGCTGCTTCGGCCCGCACGACGCGGGTCTTGGCGTCTTCCGTGATCAGGCCCTGGGCGCGCAGCTCGCGCTCGAGGTTCTCGATTTCCTGGGCGCGGGCCAGCAGGCCGGCCTGCTCGGAATCGGGCGCATAGAAGGCCACGGCGAACTGGCTGACTGCATGGCCCTCGCGGGTCATGATGACCTCGCCGTGCGTCAGCTTGGACCGGCCGGCCAGGGCCTCCTCGATGCTGGAAGCCGTGTAGACACCTTCCAGCCAGTCGTTCAGCAGCGCCTTCAGACCGGCGTCATTCAAGCGAAGCAGCTCCGACAAACGGGGCAGCGTTTCATGCGTGTTGGCGATGCCGGCCGGCGGCGGCGAATAGAAGGCCATTCGGGCCGGCGGCGCATCGGCGGCGAAGGCGCGCACCGTGTCGAGACGGCCAACCTCCAGTGCGCCCATGCGTTCGCGCAGCGCGGCTTCCAGGGCGTTTTCCCAGCCGGTTTCGATGTGCAGCCTGGTCCACAAACCAGCCAGGCCATCGAGCCCATGCTTGGCCAGCCAGGGCTTCAACTTGCCCTCGGTCTGCACCTTCTCTTGCAAGGCGCGCAAGGCTTCCAGGCGAGCCGAAAGGTCGGCCTGTCGCGCAAGCTGCGTATTGCTGTCCGACTGCGCAGCGGCCCGCGCTTCGTCCAGCGCCGGCACTTGCTCGGAGAGCTCATGCAGGCGGGCGTCGGCCAGCTCGCGTTGCTCGTCGGCGGCGGCGCTTTGCGTCTTCAGCTCGGCGAGCTTGTCGGTATCCGGCGCGGCGAGGCCGGCACGCTCGGTCGCAAGGCGCTCGCGCCGGGTGCGCAAGGTGCGCGACTGTTCTTCGATGTTGCGGCTGTCGGCGGCCAGCACCTGGATCTGCTGCTGCACCTGCGTGACATGCACGCGCTGTTCGTTCGCCTTGCCTTGCGCCGCACGCAGACCGTCTTCAATCGTCGGTAGGTTGAGCGATTGCTCCTCGGCCTGTGCCGCCAGGATCTCGCTCTGCTCCTCGGCCATGGCAATCTGGGCGGCGATGTTGTCCAGCTCCTCGGCGGCCAGGGCCGAGCGTTCCTGCCATTGCTGATCTTGCGCCTTCAATTCTGCGATGCGCTGCTCAACACGGTTGCGGCCTTCGACCACATAGCGGATGCGCTCTTCCAGGCGGCTCACCTCCAGCTGGGCTTCGGCCATGCGGCCCTGTGAAGCATGCAGCTCGTCGCCAGCGGCGTAGTGGGCCTGACGAACCGTTTCCAGCTCGGCTTCCACATGGCGCAGCTCGGCCATGCGGGCTTCCAGGGCATTCACCGCTTCGGATTGCGCCGTCTTGACCCGCGCCTCCTCACCGGCCGCATCGCGGTGCTTGAGGAACCAGAGCTGGTGCAGCTTCAGCGTGCCCTGCTCCTGCAAGGACCGGTAGCTCGCGGCCACCTCGGCCTGGCGCTCCAGCTTCTCGAGGTTGTTGTTCAGCTCGCGCAGGATGTCTTCGACGCGGGTCAGGTTCTCGCGCGTGTCCTTGAGCCGGTTCTCGGTCTCGCGGCGGCGCTCCTTGTACTTGGAGACGCCAGCGGCCTCTTCCAGGAACATGCGCATCTCTTCCGGCTTGGATTCGATGATGCGGGAGATCGTGCCCTGGCCGATGATGGCGTAAGCGCGGGGGCCGAGGCCCGTGCCGAGGAACACGTCCTGCACATCACGGCGGCGCACCGGCTGGTTGTTGATGAAGTAGCTGCTGGTGCCATCACGGGTCAGCACACGCTTGACCGCGATCTCGGTGAACTGGTTCCACTGGCCGCCGGCACGCGCGTCTTCGTTGCTGAACACCAGCTCCACGCTGGCACGGCTGGCCGGCTTGCGGTTGCCTGAGCCGTTGAAGATCACGTCCTGCATGGACTCGCCGCGCAGCTCGCTGGCCTTGCTCTCACCCAGCACCCAGCGCACCGCATCCATGATGTTGGATTTGCCGCAGCCGTTGGGTCCGACCACGCCGACCAGTTGCCCGGGCAGCTGGAAGTTGGTCGGGTCGGCAAAGGACTTGAAGCCCGAGAGCTTGATCGAGTTCAGGCGCATCGGTGTCGTGGACCAATCGGGTGAAGCTAAGCCGTTGATTTATCGAAAGAAAAGCCCCTTCGCGGGGCTTGATCTCGGGTCGGGATGATACCATCGGGCCTTCCCCAAAAATGCCTTGGCGTCTCCATGAAGACCCGGGCGCAAGCATTGACCCCCATGGCCAAGAACACCTCCGCCGCCGCAGTGAAGACTGCCGCCAAGCCCGCTGTCAAAGCGGCCGCCAAGAAGCCCCGCACCGCGGCCGCGCCCAAGCAACGCGAGATGCCGCCCAACCCGCCCTCGCGCCCCAGCAAGGAGTTGCACGCCTTCCCCAACCCGGCGCCCGAGCGCGACTATGTGATCCAGTTTCAGGTGCCCGAGTTCACCTGCCACTGCCCGCTGACCGGCCAGCCCGACTTCGCCCACTTCACGATCGACATGATCGCGGACCAGTACTGCGTCGAGCTGAAGAGCCTGAAAATGTACTTCTGGAGCTACCGCGATGAAGGCGCCTTCCACGAGAAGGTCACCAACACCATCCTCGAAGACATCGTCAAGGTCACGAAGCCGCGCTTCATCCGCATCACGGCCAAGTGGTACGTGCGCGGCGGCATCTACACCAACGTGGTGGTCGAGCACCGCAAGAAGGGCTGGAAGCCGGAGCCGCGCGTCGACCTGCCGACGCATGGTTTCGAATCGGGCCTCTTGCGCTGAGACGCTCTGAGCCGCGCTTGGCCTTCGCCTCGAACTCCGATCACCAGCACTACGAAGTTGCCGTGCGGCGCAGCCGCATCGACGGCTTTGGCGTGTTCGCGGCCGAGGGCATACCGGCAGCGGCCAAGATCGGCGCGCTGACCGGAGAAACCATCACGGTGGCCGAGGCGCGCCGCCGCGCCGAAGGCCGGCAGCGCCTGATGCTGGTCGAGATCTCGGCCAGCCGCGCGATCGACGCCACGCGTTCCAGCGACCCGATGCGCTTCACCAACCACGGCTGCTGCCCCAACGCGCGGCTGCAGGTCGAGGGCGGCGAGATCGAGTTCTTCGCCTTGCGCGAAATCTCGGTTGGCGAGGAACTGACGGTTGACTACGGCAGCAGCCATCACGAGGGGCGCCTGGCCTGCCGCTGCGGCTCAGCGGCCTGCGCGGGCTGGCTTTGAAGCCACTTTCGCACCCGGCAAGCCGCCGTTGCTCACCTATCATCGCGGCATGAATTTCCCTGTGAATCCGCTGCTGGAGCGGCTGAACCCCTACCCCTTCGAACGCCTGCGCGCACTGACAGCCGGCATCACGCCCAACCCCGAGCTGCGGCACATCTCGCTGGGCATGGGCGAGCCCAAGCATCCTGCGCCGGCTGTGGTCGAGCAGGCACTGATGGCCAATCTCAAGGGCCTGTCCAGCTATCCGCTGACGGCCGGCGACCCGGCGCTGCGAGCCGCCATTGCCGGCTGGGTCGGGCGCCGCTACGGAGTTCAGATTGACGCGGCAACGCAAGTGCTGCCGGTCAATGGCTCACGCGAAGCCTTGTTTGCCTTTGCGCAGACCGTGATCGACCCGACGCGCCCCGGCGCCACCGTCGTCTGCCCGAACCCCTTCTATCAAATCTACGAAGGAGCAGCCCTGCTGGCCGGCGCGCAGCCCGCGTTTGCCAACAGCGACCCGGCGCGCAACTTCGCCGCCAACTGGGGCCAGATCGATGGAGCCACCTGGGCCCGCACCCAGCTGCTCTACGTCTGCTCACCGGGCAACCCGACCGGCGCGGTGATGCCGCTGGACGAATGGCGAGAGCTGTTCGAGCTGAGCGACCGGCATGGCTTGGTGATCGCCTCGGATGAGTGCTATTCGGAGATCTACTTCCGCGAGGAAGCGCCGCTGGGCGCGCTGGAAGCGGCACAGAAGCTGGGCCGGGGCGATTTCCGCAATCTCGTGGTGTTCAGCAGTCTCTCCAAGCGCAGCAATGTGCCGGGCATGCGCTCGGGCTTTGTGGCGGGCGATGCGGCCATCCTGAAGAAATTTCTGCTCTACCGCACCTATCACGGCAGCGCGATGAGCCCCATGGTGCAGGCGGCCAGCATCGCGGCCTGGAATGACGAGGCCCATGTGCACGCCAATCGCGACGAGTACCGGGCCAAGTTCGCTGCCGTCACGCCGATGCTGGCCCAGGTGCTGGATGTGGCCTTGCCGGATGCAGGCTTCTACCTGTGGGCAGGCGTGCCGGGCGGGGATGATGTTGCGTTCGCCCAGGGCCTGCTGGCTCAATACAATGTCGCGGTCCTGCCGGGCAGCCTTCTGGCCCGCGAGGCGCATGGGCACAACCCGGGCGCCGGACGGGTCCGCCTTGCCCTGGTGGCCGATCAAGCCGAATGTCTGGAAGCGGCCGAACGCATCGTCCGCTTCACCGAAACCTATCTTTAGCCCACCCCGATCATGAGCCACGAACTGCAATCCGTCATCGACCTCGCCTGGGAAGGTCGCGCCTCGCTCAACCCCGCCAATGCGCCCGAAGTGCGCGAGGCTGTCGAGCATGTGATCAATGAGCTCGACGGCGGCCGCCTGCGCGTGGCCGAACGCCAAGGCGTGGGCCAGTGGACGGTGCACCAGTGGATCAAGAAGGCCGTGCTGCTGTCGTTCCGCCTGAACGACAACCGCATCATGGGATCGGGCGACATGACCTTCTTCGACAAGGTGCCGACCAAGTTCGCAGGTCTGTCCGACGAAGAGATCCGCGCCATGGGTGTGCGCGTGGTGCCGCCCGCCGTGGCCCGCCGCGGCAGCTTCCAGGGCAAGAATGTGGTCTTGATGCCTTCGTACGTGAACATCGGCGCCTACGTCGATGACGGAGCCATGGTCGACACCTGGGCCACCGTCGGCTCCTGCGCCCAGATTGGCAAGAACGTGCATCTGAGTGGAGGCGTAGGCATCGGCGGCGTGCTCGAGCCCCTGCAGGCCAACCCGACCATCATCGAAGACAACTGCTTCATCGGCGCCCGCTCGGAAGTGGTCGAGGGCGTGATCGTCGAAGAGAACTCGGTCATCTCGATGGGCGTCTACATCGGCCAGAGCACGCCGATCTATGACCGCGAAACCGACACGGTGAGCTACGGCCGCGTGCCGGCCGGCTCGGTGGTGATCAGCGGTTCGCTGCCCAAGAGCGACAAGTACAGCCTCTATGCAGCCATCATCGTGAAGAAGGTCGACGCCGGCACCCGCGCCAAGACCTCGATCAACGAGCTGCTGCGCGCCTGAATTTCTTCCAGCAACAGGGAGTCCGCATGAGTGGTGGGAACATGGAGCGCATCCTGCGCCTGATGGCCGAGAAAGGCGCTTCTGACGCCTATCTGTCGGCGGCCATGCCGGTGCTGATCCGCATCAACGGCCAGATGCTGCAGCTCTCCGACCAGCAATTGACGCCCTCGCAGCCGCGGCAGCTGATCGCCGAAGTGGTGGGCGAGGAAGCGCTGGAAGAGCTGGACAAGACCGGTGAGCTGAACATGGCGGTGTCTGTCCCCAAGGTCGGCAGCTTCCGGCTTTCGGGCTTCCGCCAGCGCGGCTCGATCGCCGCCGTGTTCCGCCATATTCCGCACCAGATCCCTTCGCTGGACAGCCTCAACCTGCCGCCCATCCTGGCCAAGCTGGTGCAGGAAAAGCGCGGCCTGATCCTGATGGTCGGCGCCACCGGCACCGGCAAGAGCACGACGCTTGCCGCGATGCTGGAGCAGCGCAACCAGAACATGGCCGGCCACATCCTCACCATCGAGGACCCGGTCGAGTTCTTGTTCAGCAACAAGCGTTCGGTGGTCAACCAGCGCGAGGTGGGCCGCGACACGGCCTCCCTGCAGGTAGCGCTGAAGAATGCCTTGCGCCAGTCGCCGGACTGCATCCTGATCGGCGAAATCCGCGACCGCGAGACGATGACCGCTGCGATCTCGTACGCGCTCTCGGGCCACCTGGTGCTGGCCACCCTGCACGGCAACAACAGCTATCACGCGCTGAACCGCATCCTTTCCTTCTACACGCCGGAATCTCGCCCGGCCCTGCTGAACGACTTGTCCGCAGGCCTGAAAGCCATCGTCTCGCAGCGCCTGGTGCGCGCCACCGCAGGTGGCCGCGTGCCTGTTGTCGAGATCCTGCTCAACACCAAGCTGGTGTCCGAGCTGATCGAGAAGTCCGACTTCAACGGTGTCAAGGAAGCGATGGAGAAGTCCATTGCCGAAGGCTCGCAGGCCTTTGAAGAGCATTTCGCCAAGCTGATCCGCGACGGCGTGATCACGCGCGAGGAAGGCCTGCTCTACGCCGATTCGCCGACCAACCTGATCTGGCGCCTGCAGAACGAAAGCGCGCCTGGCGGCAAACCGGTGGCCAAGAAGGAAGAGCCGGCCAGCGACCAGGCCAGCTTCACTGAAATCCAGTTGGACGTGCGGGGCGAATGAGCTCAACTGCCGCCCTCGTCGAAGCGCTGATCGCGCGGCCTTCGGTGACGCCGGACGACGGCGGCTGCCAAGAGCTGATCGCTGCGCGACTCACAGCGGCGGGCTTCGAGTGCGAGCGCATGGACAGCGGACCAGCCGACTTTCGCGTCAGCAATCTCTGGGCGATCCGGCGCGGCAGCGCGAGCGACGGGCCGGTGCTGGTGCTGGCCGGCCATACCGACGTGGTGCCGCCTGGGCGTCTCGCCGACTGGCAGTCGCCACCATTCGTCCCCAGCTATCGCGATGGCCGCCTGTATGGCCGTGGCGCGGCTGACATGAAGACTTCGGTCGCGTCGATGGTGGTCGCGGCGGAGCAGTTTGCCGCGGCGCATCCCAAGCATCGCGGCAGCATCGCACTCTTGTTGACCAGCGATGAAGAAGGCCCGGCGCGCGATGGCACCGTGGTCTGCTGCGCCAAGCTGCGCGAGCGCGGCCAGCGCCTGGACTTCTGCGTCGTTGGCGAGCCGACATCGGTGAAGCAATTGGGTGATGTGGCCAAGAACGGCCGCCGCGGCACGCTCAGCGGCAAGCTGCGCGTGATCGGCATCCAAGGCCACGTGGCCTATCCCCAATTGGCGCGCAATCCGATTCATCAGGCAGCACCGGCCTTGGCAGAGTTGGTGGGCACCGAATGGGACGCTGGCAACGCGTATTTCCCGGCCACGAGCTTCCAGATATCGAACATCGCATCCGGCACCGGCGCGGGCAATGTGATCCCGGGCGACTGCGTGCTGGACTTCAATTTCCGCTTCTCGACCGAATCGACGCCGGAGAGCCTGAAGCAACGCGTGCACGCGCTGCTGGACCGCCATGGCCTGGACTACCGCCTGGAATGGACCTTGGGCGGCGAGCCCTTCCTGACGCCGGTGGGCAGCCTCTCGGAAGCGCTCGCCGCGGCAATCGAGGCTGAAACCGGCCGCAAGCCGGAACTCTCGACGACCGGTGGCACGTCGGACGGCCGTTTCATCGCCAAGATCTGCCCGCAGGTGATCGAGTTCGGGCCCATCAACGCAAGCATCCACAAGATCGACGAATTCGTGCCGGTGGCCGACATCGAACCGCTGACCGCCATCTACCGGCGCACCCTGGAGAATCTGCTGCTGTGACAAGCACCCTGATTGCCTGCATCGAGGCACAAGCCGCCCGCCTGAGTACGGCGGGCGTTTCATTTGGGCATGGCACGACCAATGCCTTTGACGAAGCCGCCTGGCTGGTGCTGTGGCGCCTGCAGCTGCCGCTCGATGCACTGGATGAGCACGCCCAGCAAGACCTGACCCAGCAGCAGCTGGCCGAGATCGAAGCCCTGGTGGGCGAGCGCATTGCCAGCCGCAAGCCTGCCGCCTACCTGACCCGCGAAGCCTGGCTTCAAGGCGTGCCCTTCTATGTGGACGAGCGCGCCATCGTGCCGCGCAGCTTCATCGCCGAGCTGATTGCCGATGCCAGCATCGACGGCTGGTTGTCCGAAGACACGTCGCGCGTGCTGGACTTGTGCACTGGCAACGGCAGCCTGGCCGTGCTGGCCGCGATGGCCTGGCCCGACGTGAAGGTGGATGCCATCGACCTGAGCACCGAGGCGCTGGAAGTTGCCCGCATCAATGTGGACAGGCATGGCCTGCAAGAGCGCATCCGGCTGCTGCAAGGCGATGGCCTGGCGCCTGCCGACGGCGAGTACGACCTGATTCTTTGCAACCCGCCTTATGTGAACAGCGGCTCGATGGCCAGATTGCCGGCCGAATATCTGGCCGAGCCTGAGCTCGCGCTGGCTGGCGGCAGCGATGGCATGGACTTTGTCCGCCAGTTGCTGGCTGCCGCACCGCGACATTTGAGCGAGCACGGTGTGCTGGTGCTCGAGATCGGCAACGAGAGAGAATTTTTCGAGGCTGCATTCCCGCAGCTGGAAGTGGCTTGGATGGAGACATCGGCCGGAGACGACCAGGTATTGCTGGTCACGAAAGAGGCCCTTCAGGCATGTTGACAACCCCCACGCTCCTTTTACTCGCTGCCCCCCGAGGGGGCGCTGTCGCCTTTGGGGCGGCCCTGCAGGCGACACAATGATTACTCTACGCAATATCACGCTGCGCCGCGGCACCAAGGTCGTCCTCGACGACGCCAGCGTCACCCTGCAACCCGGTGAAAAGGTCGGCCTCGTGGGACGCAATGGCGCCGGCAAGTCCAGCCTCTTTTCGCTGCTGACCGACCGGCTGCAAAGCGACAAGGGTGAGGTCGAGATTCCGCGCCAGTGGGCGGTGGGCGAGGTCGCGCAGAACATGCCCGAAACCGACATGCCGGCCACCGAGTTCGTGCTGGAAGGCGACACCCGCCTGATGGCTGCCCGCAAGGCGCTGGAAGAAGCCGAAGCGGCCGAAGACGGCCATGCGATGGCTGATGCTCATGGCCTGCTTATGGATGCCGGCGCCTTTGATGCTCGCCCGCGCGCGCAGGCGCTGCTCATGGGTCTGGGCTTCAAGGGCGCGCAGGTCGATGCGCCAGTCAACAGCTTCTCCGGCGGCTGGCGCATGCGTCTGCAACTCGCTCGTGCGCTGATGTGCCCGGCTGACCTGATGCTGCTGGACGAGCCGACCAACCACTTGGACCTGGACGCCCTGGTCTGGCTGGAAGCCTGGCTGCAGCGCTATGAAGGCACGCTGATCATCATCAGCCATGACCGCGAATTCCTCGATGCGATCACCAAGGTGACCTTGCACCTGGATGAAGCCAAGCTGATGCGCTACGGCGGCAACTACACGGCCTTCGAGGCGATGCGCGCCGAGCGCATGGTCTTGCAGCAGGCAGCCTTTGAGAAGCAGCAGGACCGCATGGCGCACCTGCAGAAGTTCATCGACCGCTTCAAGGCCAAGGCCAGCAAGGCCAAGCAGGCGCAGAGCCGCGTGAAGGCGCTGGAGCGGATGGAACGCTTGGCGCCCGTTCTCACGGCTTCGGACTTCTCGTTCGAGTTCCGCGAGCCAGTCAGTCTTCCAAATCCAATGCTGATGTTCGACGAAGTCGCCTGCGGCTACGACACCGACGAAGGCGAAAAGATCATCGTGCGCGGTATCGACCGTTCCGTGCTGGCCGGCCAGCGCATCGGCATCCTTGGCGCCAACGGCCAGGGCAAGTCAACCGTGGTGAAGACCGTGGCCCGCATGCAGCGCGCCATGGGCGGCAAGATCACCGAGGGCAAGGGCCTGTCGATCGGCTACTTTGCCCAGCAGGAAATGGATGTCTTGCGCCCTGACGAAGGCCCGCTGATGCACATGGTGCGCCTGGCCAAGGAGGTCAGCCCATCGGCACGCGAGCAGGAGCTGCGCGACTTCCTGGGCCAGTTCCGCTTTGTCGGCGACATGGTCAACCAGCAGGTGGGCAGCCTCTCCGGTGGCGAGAAGGCGCGCCTGGTGCTGGCCATGCTGGTCTGGCAGCGCCCCAACCTGCTGCTGCTGGACGAGCCGACCAACCATCTGGATCTGCAAACCCGCGAGGCGCTATCGATGGCCTTGAACGAGTTCGAAGGCACGGTGATGCTGGTCAGCCATGATCGCGCGCTTCTGCGGGAGGTCTGCGATGAGTTCTGGCTGGTCACCAAGGGCGGCGTGGGGCCGTTTGACGGCGACCTGGATGACTACCAGAAGTGGCTGCTCGACCAGTCCAAGGAAGCGGCCAAGCTGGCAAAGGAAGCGGCGAAGGAGGCGAGCAGGAAGACATCGTCCGCTGCGGTCGCTGCGCCTGCGCCTGCGCCCGCTGTCGCGGCACCTCCGCCGCCTGCTCCCATCGCCTCGCGCGAGGACCGCAAGGCCAGCGGCCAGGCCCGTCAGAAGCTGGCCGAGCAGACCAGGCCCTTGCGCAAGGAAATGGAAGGCATCGACGCCAGGCTGAACAAGCTGGCGGACGAGCGCACGGCATTGGAGGCGCAGCTGGCCAACGGCTCAGCCACCCCGCCGCAGATTGCCGAGGTGGGCAAGCGACTGAAGGCCATCCACGACGAACTGGAAGCCGCCGAGCTGCGTTGGCTGGAACTCAGCGGCCAGGTCGACGCGATGCACGCGGCAGCCGCCTGATTCCGGCTTGATGCGTGCCTAGCTCGCCAAGACGGCGGCCATTGCCAAGGCTGCCGGCAACGCCTGCACGTAGAGAATTTTCTTGCCGACCGTCGCTGCGCCATACACGCCAGCGACGACGACGCAGCCCAGGAAGAACAGCTGCACGTCCACCTTGCCCGCAACCAGGCCCCAGGCCAGGCCTGCGGCGAGGAAACCGTTGTACAGGCCCTGATTCGCCGCCAGCGTCTTGCTGGCTTCAGCGAACTCCGGCTCCAGCCTGAAGACCTTGCGACCCAGCGGCTTGGTCCAGAAGAACATCTCCAGCACCAGGAAGTACAGATGCAGGGCGGCCACCAGGCCGACCAGCACATTGGCGAGCATCGTCATCTCTTTGATCTCCGTCGAAGCGAGCCAAGGCTCGCGGAATAACCATTTCAATTGTGTGCAATTGAATTGCGAACTACATTATCACCCATGGCACGCAGCAACACTCCCGGCAAACAAAGCACTCCAGCAGATTGGCTGAGGCTCGACCAGCAGCTCTGCTTTGCGCTGTATTCCAGCTCGCTGGCCATGACCAAGCTCTACAAGCCCTTGCTGGAACCGCTGGGCCTGACCTATCCGCAGTACCTCGTGATGTTGGTGCTTTGGGAGCAGGACGGCATCAGCGTTTCCACCTTGGGCCAGCGGCTGTCGCTGGATTCGGGCACCCTGACCCCCCTGCTCAAGCGACTTGAAGCGGCCGGGCTGATCAAGCGCCAGCGCGCCAGCGACGATGAGCGCCGCGTCGAGATCTTCTTGAATCCTGAAGGCCAGGCCCTGAAGCGCCAGGCCCAGGACATCCCGCCACAGCTGGCCTGCGCCTCGGCCTGCTCACTGGAAGAACTGAGTTCCCTCACCCGGCGCCTGCATGAGTTGCGAAAGCAGCTCAGCGACGCCGCTGCAAACCCCACCTCACCTCAACAGGAATGAATATGGCACTCGACAAGGTCCTCTACACCGCACGCGCCACTTCGACCGGCGGCCGCGAAGGCAAGTCTGCATCCAGCGATGGCGCATTGAGCGTCGCGCTGTCCACGCCCAAGGAGCTCGGCGGCGCCGGCGGCCCGGGCACCAACCCGGAGCAGCTGTTTGCTGCCGGCTATTCGGCCTGCTTCATCGGCGCGATGAAGGCCGTTGCTGGCAAGATGAAGCTGGCACTGCCGGCCGACCTGTCGATCACTGCCGATGTCGGCATCGGCCCGATTCCCGCCGGCTTTGGCATTCAGGTCGCCATGGCAATCAGCCTGCCAGGCATGGAGCGCGCTCAGGCCGAAGCCCTGGTGGCTGCCGCCCACCAGGTCTGCCCTTACTCGAACGCCACGCGCGGCAATATCGACGTGGCACTGACCGTCGTCTGAGACAACTGCACTGAGGCACGTGAACCCGCCGCCGGCGGTTCTCGCTGAACCCCGCCGCGGCGGGGTTTCTTGGTTTCTCAGGCCAGCAACTGCAGCAGCAGCTCGACCCGCGCCTTGACCGGGCTCAGCGCTCCCGCGCTGGGCAGAGCGCCGCCAATGACTGGGCCGGCGTCGCAGCGTGTGCTTCGCAGCACCCGCACGCCCTGAGCCTGGGCGCGCATCAAAGCAGCTGTCAGGCGCTCCGACAAGGTGCCGTTGCCTGTTCCGGCCACAACAATGCCTTGCACGCCTTGCGACAGCATCGCGTCGACCACGCGGCCATCGGCACCAGCGTGGTTCTGGATCACCTCGACCCAGGGCCAGGCATCCGCATCTATTTCGATGCGCGCAAGGCCAAGCGCCTGCGCTTGCACAGGCGGCGCGCCAAGCCAGCGCAGCCTGCCCTCCTCCACCACACCCAATGGCCCGCCCTCGACAGACGCGAAGGCCTCAACCGCATAGCTATGCACCTTGCGCAGACGATCAGCGCCGTGAACCTTGCCGCTCATCACCGCCAGCACGCCGGATTTCGCTTGCGACGCCACCACCACTGCATCGAGCAGGTTCTGCGGGCCATCCGGCGCCAATGCTGTTGAAGGCCGCATGGCAGCCGTGAAGACGACCGGTTTGCCCGGCGCCAGCACACGCTGCAGGAAGAACGCACTTTCCTCGAGAGTGTCAGTGCCATGCGTGATGACGACTGCAGCCACCTCCGGGCGTGCAAGATGCCTGTCCACGATCTGGGCCAGGCGTTGCCAGGTGGCGAAATCCATGTCCTTGCTGTCGAGCTGCGCGACCTGCTCCGTCTCGAGCTCATAGGCAGCCAAGGGCGGCGCCGCAGCCACCAGCTGCTCGATCGACACCTGCCCGGCCACGTAGCCGACGTTGTCGGCCGCATCAGCAGCCTTGCCCGCAATGGTGCCGCCGGTACCCAGAATGACGATGCGCTCAGCTTTGTTTTGCAATTTGGAAATTCCTGGATGAAAATACAGCCACTGGATAAATACTCAGCCGCCGGCTGATCCTGCGCTCTGGCTTGCAGTTCATTCGACAAGCCGGGCGCAACAACACAAAGAGGATCTTGTGGACGACAGCCCGAAACTCACTGCCCGCCAACAGCAAATCCTCGACCTGGTGCGCGAGTCCATCGCGAAGACAGGCTCCCCCCCCACCCGTGCCGAAATCGCCAACGAGCTCGGCTACCGCTCGGCCAACGCGGCCGAGGAGCACCTGCAAGCACTGGCCCGCAAGGGCGTAATCGAACTGGTGGGCGGCACCTCGCGAGGTATCCGCCTGAAGTCTGACACATTGCGCGCGTTACACGAGGCAAGAGAAGCTCGCGAGCGCCAGTTTTCACTGCCCATGCCGGGCATCGCGCAATTGAGCCTGCCCCTGGTGGGCCGTGTGGCGGCCGGCAGCCCGATCCTCGCGCAAGAGCATATCGAGCAGCATTACAGCGTGGAGCCCTCGCTCTTCGCCCGCAAGCCGGACTACCTGCTGCGAGTCAAGGGCATGAGCATGCGCGACATCGGCATCGTCGATGGCGACCTGCTGGCCGTGCAACGCGCCAGCGAGGCCAGGAACGGTCAGATCGTGGTGGCCAGGCTTGGAGATGAAGTCACGGTCAAGCGCTTCAAGCGCGGCCGCGCCGGCATCGAGCTGCTGCCAGAGAACCCGGATTTCGAACCCATCATCGTCAGCAATGACGATGAGAGCTTTGCCCTGGAGGGTCTCGCCGTCGGGCTGATCCGTTCGCAATTCTGAACGGGGCCGCTTGATGACGCAGTCGACCAAGGCTCAGCATCGTGACGAGTGCGAGGAGCTGGAGCAGATTCCAAACATCGGTCCGGCCGCTGCGGCCGATTTGAGGCTGCTGGGTATCAAGAAGCCGCGTGAACTGCGCGGCCGCGACGCCTTCGTTCTTTATCAGCAGCTTTGCGCAGTAACCGAACAGCGTCATGACCCCTGCGTGCTCGATACCTTCATGGCGGCCGTTGATTTCATGGGCGGCGCTGCTGCCAGCCCGTGGTGGCATTACACGGCGCAACGCAAGGCACTTTACGGAACTATCTAATCAGCATTGAATCAGGCGCTCGCTGAGTATTGACCAGGCCCTACCGGGAACAAGTTCAATCTAATGGGCCAGCTGGAATTTTGACGAGCATGGCGAGTCCGACAACTGCGCCAAAGAAAAAGCCCCGGCTGCTTTCGCAACCAGGGCTTTTGAATGTTGGCGGAGTGGACGGGGCTCGAACCCGCGACCCCCGGCGTGACAGGCCGGTATTCTAACCAACTGAACTACCACTCCATTCGGGGATATATTTCAATCACCGGGTAATTTAAGCCGAATTCAATTTCTTGAATCCAACCAAGCTCACCAAACTCGCCCGTCTTGCGACGGGATTGTCAAAATCTCCCATCATGCGACGGGACTACCCAGATAAATCTGGCGTCCCCTAGGGGATTCGAACCCCTGTAGCCACCGTGAAAGGGTGGTGTCCTAGGCCTCTAGACGAAGGGGACAAAACTTCTGCACCTGAACGCGCGCCACTCAAGCCTTGAAACTTGGTGGAGGTAAGCGGGATCGAACCGCTGACCTCTTGCATGCCATGCAAGCGCTCTCCCAGCTGAGCTATACCCCCTTTTGAATTTCTTCAATCAGGGCGCGCTGTTCAAGCGTGTCACTAACTATACCATCAAAATACAAGCGGCCAACTGAATGGCCGCTGATATTAGCAAACCTTGGCGGAGTGGACGGGGCTCGAACCCGCGACCCCCGGCGTGACAGGCCGGTATTCTAACCAACTGAACTACCACTCCGCGTGGGGTAATTTTGAACAACCTCTTCAAACTCGCGTTCAAAAAGACTGCCAAGTATTACCAAACTTGCCCGTCTTGCGACGGATTGACCAGATAAATCTGGCGTCCCCTAGGGGATTCGAACCCCTGTAGCCACCGTGAAAGGGTGGTGTCCTAGGCCTCTAGACGAAGGGGACAAATCCTTCTGTCACTTGAACTGCGCGCCACTCAAGCTTTGAAACTTGGTGGAGGTAAGCGGGATCGAACCGCTGACCTCTTGCATGCCATGCAAGCGCTCTCCCAGCTGAGCTATACCCCCGTTTTCACGGCCGACTGCGCACTTTCGTGTTCAGCCTTGGTTACTTTGATTCTCAAGCTACCGCGAGTATCTAAACTCAGCCGCCGCTTGCAATTCAATGTATCGCGCTGTTCAAGCAAGACCAAGAGTATAGACCGTTTTTTAGGCCCCACGCAAGCGTTCGATGACTTTTTCTTTGCTGAACAGTTCGAGCACGGCATCGAGCGATGGCGTTTGCGCGCGGCCACACACCAGCACCCGCACCGGAATCGCGAGTTGCGGCATCTTCAGGGCATGGGCACCAATGACCTCCTTGATCGCTGCCTGGATGGCAGCCTTGTGCCACTCGATGCCGGCGAACTTGTCGGCCAGCGCGGTCAAGGCTGGCTTGATCGTGTCGGTTACGTGAGCGGTCAACTCTTCCGCTGACGGCGTCACCGCAGCAAAGTACATGCTCAACCAGTCGGCGAGCGCGACCGTGGTCGCGCAACGATCCTTGAACAGAGCACACATCGGCTGCAGCTGCGCCGCTTCGGCCTGAATGCCGCGCTTGGCCAGTTGAGCCGAGACCAACGATGCCAGGCGAGCTTCGTCGATCTGCTTGATGTACTGGCCGTTGACCCACTCCAACTTGGCCGGATCCCATTGCGACGGGCTCTTGGACAAGTGCGTGCCGTCGAACCAGCTGACCATTTGTTCGCTGGAGAACAGCTCGTCGTCGCCATGACTCCAGCCCAGGCGCGAGAGGTAGTTGAGCATCGCCTCGGGCAGGTAGCCGTCGTCTTCATAGGCCGTCACGCTGACCGCACCGCGGCGCTTCGAGAGCTTCTGGCCATCGTCGCCCAGGATGATGGGCAGATGGCCGAATACTGGCAGCTTGGCGCCCAACGCATGGAAGATGTTGATCTGCCAGGGCGTGTTGTTGATGTGCTCGTCACCACGGAAGACATGGGTGATCGACATATCCCAGTCGTCCACGACCACCGCGAAGTTGTAGGTCGGCACGCCATCCGGGCGAACGATGATCAGGTCGTCGATCTCGCGGTTGTTGATCGTGATCGGACCCTTGACCAGATCGTTCCAGGTCACGTCGCCATCCACGGGATTCTTGAAGCGCACGACCGGCTGCACACCTTCAGGTACGGCGGGCAACTCCTTGCCTGCCTCGGGGCGCCAGGTGCCGTCGTAGCGCCGCTTCTCGCCGCGTGCATCTTGCGCCGCCTTCATCGATTCGAGCTGCTCGGGAGTACAGTAGCAGCGGTAGGCCTTGCCCTCGGCGATCAGCTGATCGACCACCGCCTGATAGCGCTCCAGACGCTGCATCTGATAGATCGGGCCTTCGTCGTACTCAAGGCCCAGCCACTTCATCGAGGCAAGGATCTGCTCGACCGAATCCTGCGTCGAGCGGGCCAAATCGGTGTCTTCGATGCGCAGCACGAACTGGCCGCCGTGGTGGCGGGCGTAGGCCCAGGAATACAGCGCAGTGCGCGCGGTACCCAGGTGCAGGAAGCCGGTGGGCGAAGGCGCAATGCGGGTGCGCACGGTGGTGGAAGCTTGTTGGCTCATCAGTTCTTCAACAATGTGGAAAGGCCGCGCAGCAGATCGTCGGTGATGTCGTCGACATGCTCGAGGCCGACGGACAGGCGGATCAAGCCCTGGCTGATGCCGGCAGCGCGACGTTGCTCTTCGCTCAGGCGGCCATGCGAGGTCGTGGCCGGATGCGTGATGATGGACTTGGTATCGCCCAGGTTCGTCGCGATGCTCAGGACGCGAGTGCTGTCGATGACGTGGAAGGCCGCGGCGCGCGCAGCCTCGGGTGTTGCACCGTGCAGTTCAAAGGACAAGACGGCACCGCCCTGCCCCGATTGCTGACGCATGGCCAGCTCGTGCTGAGGATGCGACGCTAGTGATGGGTAGTGGACGCGGGCAACTTCCGGGCGCGCTTCCAGCCAGCTCGCCACAGCCAGTGCCTGCTCGCTTTGTGCCCGCATGCGCAGGCTCAGTGTCTCGAGGCCCTTCAGCACGACCCAGGCATTGAAAGGCGACAACACCATGCCGGCCGTGCGGACCACCGGGCCGAACACGTCCTTGATGATGCGGCTCGGGCCGCACAGCGCGCCCGCCATCACGCGACCCTGGCCATCCATGTACTTGGTGGCCGAATGCATGATCAGGTCGGCACCGAACTCGGTGGGCCGTTGCAGGCAAGGCGTTGAATAGGTGTTGTCCACCACCAGCAGCGCACCCGCGGCATGAGCGATGTCGGCCAGCGCGCCGATATCGCAGACCTCGGTCAGGGGATTGGTGGGTGTCTCGGCGAAGAAGAGCTTGGTCGTCGGCTTGATTGCGTCGCGCCATTCCTGAAGATCGGTCTGCGAGACGAAAGTCGTCTCGACTCCGAACTTGCCGAACTCCTTGGCAAACAAGTTGATGGTCGAGCCGAACACCGAGCGCGAGCAGACCACATGGTCGCCGGCCTTCAAGAGGCCCATGCAGAGCAGCAGGATGGCGCCCATGCCGCTGGCCGTGGCAACCGCTGCTTCCGTGCCTTCCATCGCGGCCAGGCGCGCTTCAAGGCTGCGCACCGTCGGGTTGCTGGTGCGCGAGTAGGTGAAGTCTTCGGACGCGGCAAAACGCTCGGCCGAGGTCTGCGCATCCGGCTGCACGTAGGCACTCGTCAGGAACAGCGCTTCGGAGTTTTCGCCATGCTGGCTGGGGGCCAGCGCCGTGCGCACGGCCAGAGTTTCCGGGCGCAGGCCTTCGGGCAGCTTGGCGCGGGCGATTCGGCGTTCTTCGTCGCTCATGCCCATCAGCCTTCCGCTCGACTCTGCAACGCCAGGCGGCTGCGCGCGGAGTCCTCTTCCTCGTCGCCTTGCGACTTGCGCTGTGCCTGGATGGTGGCGAAGTCCTCCACCGACACGTCACCGGTCACGTACTGGCCATCGAAGCAGGAGGCCTCGAAGCCGTTGAGACCCGGGCGCAGCGCAGCCACCACGCGCTTCATGGCATCCACGTCCTGATAGATCAGGGCATCGGCACCGATGTAGGCACGAATCTCTTCGATGGTGCGGTTGTGGGCGATCAGCTCTTCGCTGGTGGGCATGTCGATGCCGTAGACATTCGGGTAGCGCACCGGCGGTGCGGCCGAAGCCAGGTAGACCTTGCGGGCGCCGGCTTCGCGCGCCATCTGCACGATTTCCTTGGACGTGGTGCCGCGCACGATGGAGTCGTCCACCAGCAGCACATTGCGGCCCTTGAACTCCAGGCCGATGGCGTTCAGCTTCTGGCGCACCGACTTTTTGCGCGCGCCCTGCCCCGGCATGATGAAAGTACGGCCGACATAGCGGTTCTTCACAAAGCCTTCCCGATAGGGCTTGCCGATGCGGTGGGCCAATTGCATGGCCGAGGGACGGCTCGATTCAGGAATCGGGATCACCACGTCGATGTCGCTGGGCGGCATGGTCGAGATCAGGCGCTGGGCCAGGGTCTCGCCCATGTTCAGGCGGGCCTGGTAGACCGAGATGCCGTCCATCACCGAGTCCGGACGGGCCAGGTAGACGAACTCGAACATGCAGGGATTCAGCGTCGGGTTGTCATTGCATTGCTGCGTATGTACCCTGCCGGCCGTGTCGATGAACAAGGCCTCGCCGGGCGCCACGTCGCGAACTAGCTTGTGGCCCGTGCCCTCGAGCGCCACGCTTTCGCTGGCCACCATGAACTCGCCGTCTTCAGCCTGGCCGAAGCACAGAGGCCGGATGCCGAAGGGGTCGCGGAAGGCCAGGAGGCCATGGCCGGCAATCAGGGCGATCACGGCATAGGAGCCCTTGATGCGCTTCTGTACCGCGCGCACGGCTTCGAAGATCGAGTCCGGCGTCAGAGGCAGGTCGCGCGCCACGCGCTCGATCTCATGCGCCAGCACATTGATCAGGACCTCGGTGTCGCTTTCGGTGTTGATGTGGCGGCGGTCATTCTGGAACAGCTCATCCTTCAGCGCATGGGCGTTCGTGAGATTGCCGTTGTGCACCAGCACCAGGCCGAACGGCGCATTGACGTAGAAGGGCTGCGCCTCCTCTTCGTTGTAGGCATTGCCGGCCGTCGGGTAGCGCACCTGGCCCAGGCCCACCGTGCCGGGCAAGGCACGCATGTTGCGGGTGCGGAACACGTCGCGCACCATGCCGCGCGCCTTGTGCATGAAGCACTTGTTGCCCTGCATCGTGACGATGCCGGCGGCGTCCTGGCCACGATGCTGCAAGAGCAGCAAGGCGTCGTAGATCAGCTGATTGACCGGCTGCTTGGAGAGCACACCAACGATGCCGCACATGATTGAAGTCCTTGTTCCTGGATAGCTTGCAGGCCCGCGCGCTCGTGACGCTCAGGCCGGGATGAATTTGACGAGTTGCTCCGGCAATACCGGCTTGATGCCCTGCAGAAGCGCCAGCAGGGGCGGCGCCAGCACAGAATCCTGCCAGGATGGTGTCTCGCGCACCGGCGTGAGGCCAACCAGCAGCACGGCCAGCAAGGCGAACAGAACGCCCCGCAGCACACCGAACCCGGCACCGCCGACCCGGTCGATCAGGCTCAGCGGTGTGGCATGGATCAGCATGCGCACCAGCTTGGCGCCAAGGCTCCAGACCAGCAGCACGATCAGAAAGGCGATGACGAAGCCGGCCACCTGCAGCGTTGCCGGGCTCATGCGCTCTTCGGGCAGCCACTGCACGACGAAGGGCGACACATAGGGTGCAGCGAAGTAGGCGACGAACCAGCCGACGATGGACAGGATCTCGAACACGAGGCCGCGCCACAGCCCCACCGCGACCGAAATGGCCAAGAGGCCGATGAGGATCCAGTCGAGCGTGCTCATGCGGTGCTTACAGACTCAAAGCGTCAACACGACCACCGACAGGCCGGCGCTGCGAACCTTGGCAGCGACCTTGTCAGCCTCGGCACGATCACCGTAGGGGCCGACACGAACGCGGATGCGCTTGCCGTCCGCAGTTTCAACCGCCTGGGTATAGGTCTTCAGGCCGAGCTTCTCGACCTTCATGCGAGCCTCTTGCGCCGCCTTGGCCTCGCCATAGGCGCCGACCTGGACGATGAAGCGCCCAGGCGCAGCCTCACTCGCCTTGGGTGCTGGCTTGCCATCAAGCAGCGCCTGGATGCGCGCGGATTCACGGCCTGCCTTGTCTGCGGCTGCCTTGTCGGCAGCCTTGTGATCGGCATGTTTCTCTGCGGCTTTCTCCGCCGCCTTCTCGACGAGCTTCACGGCTGGCCTGTCCGCCGGCTTTTCAACGGCCTTGGCAGGCGGCGGACTGTCTTCAACCACGGGCTGCGCTTCGGCGGGCACGGTTGACTGCGGCTCGGCCACCGCTGACGGTGTCGGCGCGTGCGTGGGCGCCGTAGCGACGAGTTGCGAAGCTGGCGCAGCCGGAATCTGCAGCGGCAAGGCAGATTCCTTGCGCGGAATGTCGATCGGCAGGTCCACGGGAATGGGCCGCGGCTGGGTTTCAAACACCAGCGGGAAGCCAATCACGCCGATCAGCACCAGCACCGCGGCACCGATCAGGCGGCGTCGGGCGCGCAGACGAAGTTGCTGCACCGCATCGGCCGAATCCGCCACCGGCTTGGCCGCCGGCTTGTCCGTACCGCGCTTGAAGAAAGACATCAAACCCATGGTCTTGGAGAGGTTCCGGTGGAATGGCTGGATCGGGAGGGCAATCAGGTCGGCAGGTGCTTGGCCGACTGCAGCCGCGGCACTCCGTTCTTGAGCACACCGCCGACGGTGTAGAAGGAGCCGAAGACCAGAATTCTATCAGCGGGGTCCGCCTCGGCCGCCGCGGCGGCCAGGGCTGAAAGCGGGTCGGCGTGCCTGTGAATTGCCGGCTGACCCGGCGTCTTCAAACGCCCAGCCAGGCGCAGTGCTTCAAAACTCTCTGCCAGGGCGTCAGCCTTGGCAGCCCGGGGGATCGCAAGGTCGCAGAAATGCCAGTCGTCGACCAGGTGGGCAATGCGCTCGAAGATCTGCGCCAGGTCCTTGTCGGCCATGGCACCGAACACCGCGTGGGTGCGCGGGAAGAAGCCCATCTGATCGAGGTTCTGGGCCAGCGCCGACACCGCGTGCGGGTTGTGCGCCACGTCCAGCACCAGGGCCGGCTGGCCCGGCACGACCTGGAAACGACCCGGCAACTCGACCATCGACAGCCCGGTGCGAACCGCCTGCGCGCTGATCGGCAGTTGCTGGTACAGCGCCTCGAAGGCCGCCAGCACGCCCGAGGCATTGAGCAGTTGGTTCACGCCGCGCAGCGAGGGGTAGGCCATGCCGGAGAAGCGCTTCTCGCGGCCCACCCATTGCCATTGCTGGCGGTCGCCGTTGAATGAAAAATCGCGGCCCAGTTGGCGCAGGTCGGCGCCGATCTCGGCGGCACGCGCAGCCAGCGAGGCAGGCGGCATGGGGTCGCTCACCACCACCGGCTTGCCCGATCGCATGATGCCGGCCTTCTCGCGGCCCACCGACTCGCGGTCCGGTCCCAGGTATTCGGTGTGATCCAGATCGATGCTGGTGATGATGCTGCAGTCGGCATCGATGCAGTTGACGGCATCCAGGCGCCCACCCAGTCCCACTTCGAGGATGACCAGGTCCAGCGGCTCCTGGCTCAGGCGCCGCATGATGGCCAGCGTGGTGAATTCGAAATAGCTCAGCGACACCTCGCCGCGCGCCTTCTCCACCGCCTCGAAATGCGGCAGCAGCGAATCAGCCTCTACTGGCGCGCCACCCACGCGGCAGCGCTCCTGGAAATGCACCAGGTGCGGCTTGATATAGAGCCCGACGCGAAAGCCCGCCTGCAGGGCGATGGACTCCAGCATCGCGCAGGTCGAGCCCTTGCCATTGGTGCCCGCCACCATGATGACCGGTGCCTCGAAGCGCAAGCCCAGGGCATCGCGCACGCGCGCAACGCGCTCCAGCGTCATGTCGATCTGCTTTGGATGGAGTCGCTCGCAGTGGGCCAGCCAGTCGTCGAGGTTCATAGAATTCGATTCGCAAAAGAAGACGGCCAGGCTTGAGGGCCTGGCCGCCAGTGTCACAAGAGCTTTTCAGGTTCAGGCGACAGCGTCGGCGCTCTGGCGCTGCAGCATGGCCAGTTGGCGGGCGATGGTCTCGCGCAACTGGCGGCGGTCGACGATCATGTCGACGGCACCCTTCTCCATCAGGAACTCGGCACGCTGAAAGCCCGGCGGCAGCTTTTCGCGCACGGTGTTCTCGATCACGCGCGGGCCGGCAAAGCCGATCAGGGCCTTGGGCTCGGCGATCACCACGTCACCCACAAAGGCGAAGGAGGCGGACACGCCGCCCATGGTCGGATCGGTCAGCACGCTGATATAGGGCAACTTGGCCTTGGCCAGCTTGGTCAGGGCCGCGTTGGTCTTGGCCATCTGCATCAGCGAGAGCAGGCCCTCCTGCATGCGAGCACCGCCGGTGGCGGTGTAGCAGATGAAGGGCGTCTTCTGCTCGATGGCGGTTTCGACACCGCGCACGAAGCGCTCGCCGACCACAGAACCCATGGAACCGCCCATGAAGTCGAACTCGAAGCAGGCCACAACCACCGGCACGCTCATCACGGCGCCACCAATCACCACGAGCGCGTCGGTCTCGCCGGTGTTTTCCAGCGCTTCCTTGAGGCGGTCGGGATATTTCTTGCTGTCCTTGAACTTCAAGGCGTCGGTCGGCAGCACCTCCTGACCGATCTCGTAGCGGCCTTCGCCGTCGAGGAAGGCGTCCAGGCGGGCACGCGCGCCGATGCGATGGTGGTGCGAGCACTTGGGGCAGACGTTGACGTTCTGCTCCAGGTCGGTCTTGTAGAGCACCGTTTCGCAGGACGGGCATTTGATCCAGAGACCTTCGGGCACCGTGCGGCGCTCGGCGGGGTCGGTTTGCTGGATCTTGGGTGGCAGCAGTTTCTCAAGCCAACTCATGATGCGCGTGCTCCTTCTGTCTTGTTGGGGCCGGCGCCTAGATTTTGTCCAGGGCCGCGCGGATTTCAGCCATGAAGGCTGCCGCAGTGGAGGCCACATTATCGCGTGGCTGGACCTCCAGCAGCTGAACCAGGCGTGAACCGATGACGACGGCGTCCGAAACCGCCCCCACCGCCTGCGCCGTGGCCGCGTCGCGGATGCCGAAACCGACGCCCACCGGCACGCTGACATGCTTGCGAATCCGGGGGATGACTTCGGCCACGGCAGCCGTGTCCAGGTGCCCGGCACCGGTCACGCCCTTGAGCGAGACGTAGTAGACGTAGCCGCTGGCAATCTTGCCGATCCGCTCCATGCGCTCCTCACTGCTGGTCGGAGCCAGCAGGAAGATCGGATCGAGCGCCTGCGTGCGCAAGGCGGCTGCGAAGGCCTCGGCCTCTTCCGGCGGATAGTCGACGATCAGCACGCCATCGACTCCGGCCGCCTTGGCGTCCGCCACAAAACGCTGGAGGCCGTAGCGCTCCACCGGATTGGCATAACCCATCAGCACCACCGGCGTATTGCCATCCGTGCTGCGGAAGCTGCGCACGAATTCAAGCACCTTGGCCAGGCCGATGCCATGCTTCAGGGCGCGTTCGCCGGCCTTCTGGATCACCGGGCCGTCGGCCATTGGGTCGGAAAACGGCACGCCCAGCTCGATCACGTCGGCGCCGCCTTGGGCGAGCGCATGCATGATCTCGACCGTCGCATCGGGGTACGGGTCGCCAGCGGTGATAAAAGGGATCAGGGCCTTGCGGCCTTCCGACTTCAGGCGGGCGAAGGCATTGGCAATGCGGCTCATGCTGCACCTCCCTTCACCGTGTGGCCGGCCTGCGAGGGCTGGTCATAGACCTTGGCGCCCGAGAGATCGGCGACCGTGCCGATGTCCTTGTCGCCCCGGCCGGAAAGGTTCACCAGCAGATGCTGATCCGGCCTCATCGTCGGCGCCAGTTTGATTGCATAGGCCACCGCATGGCTGGACTCCAGTGCCGGGATGATGCCTTCGGTGCGGCACAGGCGGTGAAAGGCGGCGAGCGCCTCCTGGTCCGTCACGCCGACGTACTCGGCCCGGCCGATGTCCTTGAGATACGAGTGTTCGGGGCCAACGCCGGGGTAATCCAGGCCGGCCGAGATCGAATGGGTCTCGATGATCTGACCGTCGGCGTCCTGCAGGAGATAGGTGCGGTTGCCATGCAAGACACCCGGGCTACCGGCCGAGAGCGTGGCGGCATGCTTGCCGCTTTCAATGCCCTGCCCTGCAGCCTCGACACCGATCAGGCGCACCTCCTTGTGATCGATGTAGGGGTAGAAGATGCCGATGGCATTCGAACCGCCACCGACACAGGCGATCACGGCATCGGGCTGGCGGCCCGTCATGGCCGGCATCTGCGTCAGGCATTCGTCACCGATGATGCGCTGGAAGTCGCGCACCATCATTGGATAAGGGTGCGGGCCGGCAACGGTACCGATGATGTAGAAGGTCGACTCGATATTGGTAACCCAGTCGCGCATGGCTTCGTTCAGCGCGTCCTTCAGGGTCTTGGAGCCCGACTCCACCGGCACCACGGTCGCGCCCAGCAGCTTCATGCGATAGACATTGGGCGACTGACGCTTGACGTCCTCGCTGCCCATGTAGACCACGCATTCCATGCCGTAGCGGGCGCAGATCGTGGCCGTGGCCACGCCGTGCTGGCCGGCGCCGGTCTCGGCGATCACGCGCTTCTTGCCCATGCGCTTGGCGAGCAAGGCCTGACCGATGGTGTTGTTGACCTTGTGAGCGCCCGTGTGGTTCAGGTCTTCGCGCTTGAGGAAAATCTGCGCGCCACCCAGTTCACGGCTCAGCCGGTCGGCGTGATAGATGGGGCTGGGGCGGCCGACGAAGTGGGCGAGTTCCTTGTTGAACTCGGCGATGAACTCGGGGTCCTTGCTGTAGTGGGCATAGGCCGCGTTCAGCTCGTCCAGCGCATGGATCAGGGTTTCAGCGACAAAGCGGCCGCCAAATTGACCGAAATGCCCGCGGGCATCGGGTTGGTCGTAGGACATGGATTTCCTTCTTCAGAGATTCGGTGCAGAAACAGCTCCGGCAATCTGCGCATCCGCCTGGCGGACCGCATCGCAGAACTGGCGCATCAGCGCGGCGCTCTTGAGGCCCTTGGCCTCCTCCACGCCGGAGCTGACGTCAACGGCCCAGGGCCGGACCCGAAGAATCCCTTCGATCACATTTCCGGCATGCAACCCACCAGACAAAACGACTGGACGGGGCACGTTTGTTGGAAGCAGTGACCAATCGAAAACCTTTCCACCACCGCCATAGCCCTCGACGTGGGCGTCGACGAGCAGGCCTGATGCCTCTGAAAATTGATGGGCGAAGTCTAGCAAATCAAAGCCCGGCTCCATCCGCGCGGCGCGCAGGAAGGGCCGCCCCGGCGCGCGGCAGTCGGCCGGTGTCTCGTCGCCATGGAACTGCACAAGCATGTTCGGCAAGGCCGCCAGGCCTTGCGCCAGCAGCGCGGGCGAGGCATTGACGAACAGACCGACAGGCGTCACGAACGGTGGGAGCCTGCGCGCCAGCTCGGCCGCGCGGGCCGGGCTCACGTAGCGCGGGCTCCTCTCGTAGAAGACAAAACCGATGGCGTCGGCCCCAGCCTCGACCGCCAGATCCACATCGGCCTCGCGGGTCAGGCCGCAGATCTTGATTCGGGTGCTTGCGTGATGCTTCATGCGCCAGGCAGCCAGTCGAGGGCTGCTACATGCTCGGGGAGGTTCAGGTGGGCATCGTAGTACGGCCCGACGAAGTAGAGCCCGTCAGGGGCAAAGGTCGGCGCGGCCACCCTTCGGTCTTTTGCAGCCAGGACCTCTGAAATCCACTCCACGCTGCGCGTGCCTGTGCCCACGGCGATCAGGCAGCCCATCAGGTTGCGAACCATGTGATGCAGGAAAGCCGTGGCGTCGAACTCGAAGCGCCAATAGGCACCCTGCTTCTTGATGTGGATGGAGCGCAGCTGCTTGATCGGTGACTTGGCCTGGCATTCGGCCGAGCGAAATGATGAGAAATCGTGTTCGCCCACCAGCAAGGCCGCCGCGGCACGCATCGCATCGCCATCCAGGGGCCGGAAAACCCAGCCGCAGGAACCGCTTTCGATGGCCGGCCTGACGACCGATTCGCGCAGGAGATAGGCATAGCGCCGACCCCGCGCATCGAAGCGAGCATGGAAATCGGCACCCGGGAACTCGCACCACTGGATCGCGATGTCAGCAGGCAGGTAGCGGTTGCTGCCGCGTATCCACGAGAACGGATCGCGCTCGACCTCGGCGTCGAAGTGAACGACCTGGTTCAATCCGTGCACGCCGGCATCGGTGCGGCCAGCGCAGATCGTGCGGACCGGATGCGCTGCGAACTGGGTCAGTGCCGTTTCCAGCGCGTCTTGCACCGTGCCGCCGCCACTCTGGCTTTGCCAACCCTTGTAGGGCTCGCCGCGGTAGCTCACGCCCAGCGCCACTCGTATCGTCATATTGGCTCTGCAAAAAGAAAAGGCGCCCGGCCGGGGCCGAGCGCCTTCGGGATCATGCCCGAGTATCGGTCAGCGCAGCTCGTCGAGCATGGCTTGAGCCTTGGCTTTCAGGACGCCGGTCGCCTTGCCGACCAGTTCCTGCAGCACGTCGCGGGCGCCTTCGGTATCGCCGATCTGGCGGAACTCGTCGGCCAGCTCCAACTGGCGCTGCAGCGGATCGCCGTCATCTTCGCCCAGCGAGGCAGCGTCGCTGATATCGGGCAGCGACAGGCCTTCGATGGCCTCGCCCGACGGCACCGGCGCGGCAGCGGGTGCTGCTGGCAGGTTCAGATCGATCGAGGACAGGTCGAAGTCCAGCGACGAAGCCTGCTCGGCCGCGGCCGGCTGGGCGGTGTCCAGCTGATCGAGGTCGAACTCCAGCTCGTTGTCTTCTGCTGGCGCAGGCGCTGCCTTCGCAGGTGCCTTCGACAGGTCGAAGTCCATTTCCATCGGCGCCTGCTCGACCGAGATGGCCATGGCTTGCGTGGCTTGCATCGAGCTGGTGGACGGTTCATCGCCGCCGCCCAGGTCCAGATCGAGGTCCAGATCCAGGTCGCCCATGCCGCTGGCCGGGCCGGGGTCGCTTGCGTGGTCCAGCATCGGCTCGGTGGCCATGCCCGGCGCCGACACGGTCTGCGGCAGCGTGCTGGCATCCATGGGCTCGGGACGGCCGCCCATGCTGGAGCTCAGCAACTGGGCGGGCGCTCCACCGGGCTGGTAGAGCGGATTGTCAGGGTCGATCTGGCGGCCGAGCTCCTGCGCCTTGTCCCAATCTTCACCCTGGCCCTGTGTCTCGGCATAGAGATGCACGGCCAATTGCTCGAAGCCCTTGATGTCGCGGCGCTTGGCGTAGACCTCCAGCAGCTTCAGCCGGATGGCCATGCGTTCCGGATTGGCGCGCAAGGCTTCCTTGAGGATTTCCTCGGCCTGCAGGTCGCGGCCATACGCCAGATAGACATCGGCCTCGGCCACCGGATCCACATCACCGATGGCGTCGAGCTGGCTGAGCGAGTAGCTCATCGACGACTGGCCGGTGGTCGACTGATCTCGGGTGTCCACGCGTTGGCCGCCGGCCGATCCGAAGAAGGAGTCGGGCTGCAGGCGGCTTTCATGGAAGCCGGTGTCAGGCTTCGAATTCTTGCCGGCATTGCGAGCACGCAAGCGGTACAGACCGAAGCCACCCAGGAGCGCGACCAGGATTGCCGCGCCGGTCACGACCAGCGGGCTGTCCAGCAGGCCATCGATCAGGCTCGGCTCGCCAGCACTGGTGATGGTCTTGGGCTTGGAAGCGGCTGGTGGTGCGCTTGGCGGCGGTGCAGCCAGAGGCGGCGCGCTCGGCGGCGGAGCGGCCAAAGGCGGCGCACTTGGCGGCGGGGCTGCCAACGGGGGCGCGCTCGGCGGCGGCGCAGCCAGCTTGGCGCCCAGTGGCGGCGAGCTTGGCGGCGGTGCCGACAGCGCAGGCGCACTCGGCGGCGGTGCGGCCGGTTGCGGCGCTGGCTTGGCCGCGCTGGAGAGCTTCTTCAGCTCTTCCACATTGCGAGTCAATTCGGCCACGCGGGCGGCCGCATCCTTCTTCTCGGTGTCCTTGGAGGCCTTGCCGGCCTGCGAGGCGGCAACGCTGGATTTGCTCAGTGTCAGCTTGTCTGGTGTTGCGGAGACCGCTGGCTTGCGGTCTTCAACGGCGGCCTGCACCTGGCCCTTGGCCTGGCGCGGGCTTTCGTCCTGCTTCATCAGCGGCGCGGCACCCGCCAGGCGCTGGCGATAGCTCTCGAAGTCTGCGCTCTGCGCCACGATGATCTGGCGCGCCTCGCCGGGCGTGACGCTGCTCAGTTCGTCGCTGGCTGGCACTTGCAGCACCGAGCCGGACTTGAGCCGGTTCATATTGCCTTCGATGAAGGCTTGCGGGTTGGAGCGGAACAGGCCGACCAGCATCTGGTCCAGCGATACACCGGGCGCCTGCGTCTTGGCAGCGACGCGAGACAGCGTGTCGCCCGCCTTGACCTGGTACTGGCTGGCATCGCGCGGCGGCACCGGGGTGGCCGGCGGCGGTGCCGCAGGCTCGGGACGAGCGCGCGGCGCTGGCGCCGGCACGGCAGGACGCTGCGGCGCTGCGGCCACGGCGGGAGCTGGCGTGGCCGCTGCGCTGGGCAAGGGGGTTGGATCAGCCGGGGCTGGTGCGATCACCGGCGATGTCGCAACCATCGGCGGCGCTGCCTGACGCGACGGCGTGGCCGGCGGATCGAACAGCAAGGTGTACTCACGTACCAGGCGGCCGCCGGTCCAGGTGATCTCGAGGATCACATCGACGAAGGGCTCCTGGACCGCGCGGTCACTCTGGATGCGGAAATATGGGCGGCCATCGGCGCGGCGCGCCAGCTGGACCTGCGTGTTGCTCAACACCGAGTTGAACTCGACGCCACTGCTGCGATAGATGTCGGCCGGCGCGATGCGCACCTTCAGGGAGCCGGCTTCTTCCGCACTGAGGCTGGCCACGTCGATCTCGGCCCTCAGCGTTTCGCCGAGCGAAGACTGCACCGACAAACGGCCCAGACCCAGACCCCAGGAGGCCGTGGTGGTGAGCGTTGCAATCGCCGCCACCGCGACATGAGACAGGGCGAAGCGCCCCAAAGCGCTGGATGGTTTTTTCAAGGCGTCCCCCAAAACGACAAGGCGGGGCCAACATGGGTCCCGCCTGTTCTTGCAATGATGGTCTCGTTGTCGGCTGTCTGCACGATGCCCTCAGTGACCCAACGGTCCGAAAACACAACAGCGGCAAGCATATACGCTGCACCCCTCATGCAAAGCGTGAATACGCCCCATGTCAGCGCTCTGAATTACCCCCTGTCACCGCTTGTAGCTTCAGGGCAACGGGGGGCGGGGGGATCAGCTAGGGGAATTACTGAGCCAACAGGATGCGCAGCATGCGACGCAGCGGCTCCGCCGCTCCCCACAGCAGTTGGTCGCCGATGGTGAAGGCGCCCAGGTACTCGGGGCCCATGGCCAGCTTGCGCACACGGCCAACCGGAATCGTCATCGTGCCGGTCACGGCCACGGGGGTCAGGTCTTTCAGCGTGGCTTCGCGGGTGTTGGGCACGAACTTCACCCATTCGTTGTCGGCGGCGATCATGGCCTCGATGTCGGCAAGCGGCACGTCCTTCTTCAGCTTGAAGGTCAGGGCCTGGCTGTGGCAGCGCATCGCGCCCACGCGGACGCAGAAGCCGTCGACAGGAATATTGGCGCTGCCGAGGATCTTGTTGGTCTCGGCCATGCCCTTCCACTCTTCCTTGGATTGACCGTTGCCCAGGTCCTTGTCGATCCAGGGGATCAGCGAGCCCCCCAGCGGCACACCAAAGTTGGCCGTTTCCGCCTCGGACAGCGAACGCTGCTTGGCGATGACCTTGCGGTCGATCTCGAGGATGGCGCTCTTGGGATCGTCCAGCAGAGCGCGCACTTCGGCATTCAGCGTGCCGTACTGGGTGAGCAGTTCGCGCATGTGCTGGGCGCCGCCGCCAGACGCGGCCTGGTAGGTCTGCGTGCTCATCCACTCCACGAGGCCGGCCTTGTAGAGCGCGCCCACGCCCATCAGCATGCAGGAGACCGTGCAGTTGCCGCCGACCCAGTTCTTGCCGCCCTTGGCGAGCGCGTCCTTGATGACGGGCATGTTGACTGGGTCCAGCACGATCACGGCGTCGTCGGCCATGCGCAGCGTGGAGGCGGCGTCGATCCAGTGGCCGTTCCAGCCCGCGGCGCGCAGCTTGGGGAAGACTTCGCTGGTGTAGTCGCCACCTTGGGCAGTGATGATGATCTCGCAGCGCTTGAGCTGCTCGATATCGAAGGCGTTCTGCAGCTGTGTTTCGTTCTTGGCGAACGCTGGGGCAGCGCCGCCAGCGTTCGAAGTGCTGAAGAACAGCGGCTCGATCAAATCGAAATCGCGCTCGGCCGCCATGCGGTCCATCAGCACCGAGCCGACCATGCCGCGCCAGCCCACCAGTCCAACCAATGTCGTCGTCATCTCGTATTCCTCAATCGCTCTACAAACAAAACAAACCCTCGGGTTTCTTCTTCCCCGGCTCGCTTCGCCGGGTTTGTAGGGGCGAGACGAACCGGAGCTGAACTAGCCCTTAATGGTTTTGGTCATCGTGGTGATTGCCGCAACCACGGCATCACCCATCTCGCGCGTACCCACCTTCTGGGTGCCCTCGCTCCAAATGTCGGCGGTGCGCAGACCTTGGGACAGCACCGATTGAACGGCCGACTCGATACGAGCGGCAGCTTCGGGCCGGTTGAGGGAGAACTTGAGCATCATGGCAGCGGAAAGGATTGTAGCCAGTGGGTTTGCAACACCCTTACCAGCGATGTCCGGCGCGCTGCCATGGCTGGGCTCGTAGAGGCCCTTGTTGTTCTTGTCGAGCGAGGCCGAGGGCAGCATGCCGATGGAACCGGTCAGCATCGCCGCTTCGTCCGAGAGGATGTCGCCGAACATATTGCCGGTCACCACCACGTCGAACTTCTTCGGCGCCTTGACCAATTGCATGGCCGCGTTGTCCACATACATGTGGTCCAGATCGACGTCTGGATACTGAGCGTGGACCTCGGTGACCACATCCTTCCAGAACTGGAAAGTCTCCAGCACATTGGCCTTGTCGACGCTGGTCACGCGCTTGTTGCGCTTGCGCGCGGCCTGGAAAGCCACATGGGCGATGCGCTCGATCTCGGGGCGCGAGTAGCGCATGGTGTCGAAGGCTTCCTCAGCTCCGGGGAAGTGGCCATCGACCGCCATGCGGCGGCCGCGTGGCTGGCCGAAGTAGATGTCACCGGTCAGCTCGCGGATGATCAGGATGTCCAGCCCCGCCACCAGCTCCGGCTTCAGGCTCGATGCATGCGTGAGCTGCTCGTAGCAGATGGCCGGACGGAAATTGGCGAACAGGCCCAGGTGCTTGCGCAGGCCAAGAATCGCCTGCTCGGGGCGCAACGGGCGGTCCAGCTTGTCGTACTTCCAGTCGCCCACAGCGCCGAACAGCACGGCATCGGCCGCCTTGGCCAGGTTCAGCGTGGCCTCCGGCAGCGGATGGCCGGACGCTTCGTAGGCCGCGCCGCCGACCGGCGCGAACTCCAGCTCCATTGGCAGGTCGAGGACCTTCAGGACCTTGACCGCCTCATTGATGATTTCGGTGCCGATGCCATCGCCCGGCAGGACTGCGATCTTCATGTTCATCCAATGATTCGGTTGTTGAGCCAGGGCTTGCTGGCCATGCGCTCGGCCTCGAAGGCCTTGATCTTGTCGGCGTGGCGCAGCGTCAGGCCGATGTCGTCGAAGCCGTTCAGCAGGCAGAACTTGCGGAACGGTTGCACATCAAACGGCAGCTCGGTGCCATCGGGCTTGATGACGACCTGGCGCGGCAGGTCCACCGTCAACTGGTAGCCCGGGAATGCGGCCACTTCATCAAACAATTGCGCGACTTGCGTCTCTGACAGCTGGATCGGCAGCAGGCCACTCTTGAAGCAGTTGTTGAAGAAGATGTCGGCAAAGCTCGGCGCGATCAGGGCGCGGAAGCCGTATTGATCCAGCGCCCAGGGCGCGTGCTCGCGGCTGGAGCCGCAGCCGAAGTTGCGGCGCGCGAGCAGGACGGAGGCGCCCTGGTAGCGCGGCTGGTTCAGGACGAAGTCCGGATTGGGCTTGCGCGTGGCCGGATCCTGCCCCGGTTCGCCGTGGTCCAGATAGCGCCATTCATCGAACAGATTGGGGCCGAAGCCGCTGCGCTTGATCGACTTCAGGAACTGCTTGGGCATGATCGCGTCGGTGTCGACGTTCTCACGGTCCATCGGCGCGACGAGGCCCTTGTGGAGGGTGAACTTTTCCATGATGGTGTGCTCAGGAGATCCGGCGAACGTCGACGAAATGGCCTTGCATGGCGGCGGCCGCGGCCATGGCCGGGCTCACCAGATGCGTGCGGCCACCGGCACCTTGCCGTCCTTCGAAATTGCGGTTGCTGGTCGAGGCGCAGCGCTCGCCCGGCTCCAGCCGGTCGGCATTCATCGCCAGGCACATCGAGCAGCCCGGCTCACGCCACTCAAAGCCGGCGGCCTTGAAGACCTGGTCCAGGCCTTCGGCTTCGGCTTGCGCCTTCACGAGCCCCGAGCCCGGGACCACCAGCGCCAGCTTCACATTGCCGGCGATCTTGCCGCCGACACGCCGGACCACCGCAGCGGCTTCGCGCATGTCTTCGATGCGGCTGTTCGTGCAGGAGCCGATGAAGACCTTGTCGATGCGGATGTCGGCCAGCGCCTTGTTGGGCTCCAGTGCCATGTACTGCAGGGCGCGCTCGATGGCACCGCGCTTGACGCTGTCCTTTTCCTTGTCCGGATCGGGCACGCGGTCCTCGATGGAGAGCACCATCTCGGGCGAGGTGCCCCAGGTCACCTGCGGGCGGATCTGCGAGGCATCGAGCTCGACCACCGCATCGAAATGCGCACCGGCATCGCTGTGCAGCGTGCGCCAGTACGCCACGGCCTGGTCCCATTCCACGCCAGAGGGCGAGAACGGCCGGCCCTTGCAATAGGCGATGGTCGTGTCATCCACACCGATCAGGCCGGCGCGGGCACCCGCCTCGATCGCCATATTGCAGACCGTCATGCGGCCTTCCATGGACAGCGAGCGAATCGCCGAGCCGGCGAACTCGATGGTGTAGCCGGTGCCGCCGGCGGTGCCGATCTTGCCGATGATGGCCAGCACGACGTCCTTGGCACCAACGCCACGCGGCAAGGCGCCTTCAACGCGCACGAGCATGTTCCTGGCCTTCTTGGCCAAGAGCGTCTGCGTGGCCAGCACATGCTCCACCTCGGACGTGCCGATGCCATGGGCCAAAGCGCCAAATGCGCCATGCGTCGAGGTGTGGCTGTCGCCGCAGACCACGGTCATGCCGGGCAGCGTCGCGCCCTGCTCCGGGCCGATCACGTGGACGATGCCCTGGCGCTTGTCGTTCATCTTGAACTGCGTCAGCCCATGGCGGTCGCAGTTCTTGTCCAGCGTGTCGACCTGCAGGCGCGAGATCGGGTCGGCAATACCTTCGCTTCGGTCGGTCGTCGGCACGTTGTGGTCGCTGACGGCCAGATTGGCCGACAGGCGCCAGACCTTGCGACCCGCGAGGTCCAGGCCTTCAAAAGCTTGCGGGCTGGTCACTTCATGGACCAGGTGGCGGTCGATGTAGAGCACGGCCGTGCCATCGTCTTCGGTATGGACGACATGCTCATCCCAGAGCTTGTCGTACAAGGTTCTTGCACTCATGGCTTCTTCTCTTCCTTGGCAACTGGGCACAGCGCATCAACAAAGCGCTGCACCACGGTGGGCAGCCGCTCGACGCGGGCCACACCGAGAACATAGTCGCGCTGTGCCCAGGGTTCTTCCAGGCGCAACAGCTTGACGGCAAAGACCTGCGAGAAACGCTGCGCCGGGCCCTGCGGCAGTACGGCAACGCCAAGGCCCGCTTCGACCAGCTGCGCGATGGCATCGAAGCCGCGCACGGCCAGGCGCGCATTGAGCGTGCGGCCGCGGGCCAGCGCCTGCTCGCGCATCAGCTCCTGGGCTGAGGCGCCGGCATGCAGGCCGACCAGGTCGTAATCCAGCAAATCGTCGAACGACACTGATTGACGCCCGGCCAGCGCATGACCATCCGGCACCAACACGGCCAGGCGGCCCTGGCTGTAGTTGCGGGTATCGAGCCGGTTGTCGACGATGGGTGGCGTGAACACGCCCACGTCGGCCCGGCCTTCGGCCACGGCAGCCTGAGTCTCGGCGCTGGTCATGTCTTCCAGGCTGATGCGGATCTGCGGATGGGCCTGCAGAAAGCTGGCCATGTCGGCAGGCAGGCATTCGGCAATCGCACCGGCATTGGCGGCGATGCGCAGATGACCTTTGATGCCTCGCGCAAACTCCACCACCTCGCTCTCCAGCGCATGCAGCGATGCATTGAGCGTGCGGATATGGCGGACCAGCGCGCGGCAGGCTTCGGTGGGCTCGACACCGCGCGCTCGGCGCTCGAACAACTGCACGCCCAGGCGCGACTCCAGGTCGGAGATGCGCTTGCTGGCCGCCGCCAGCGCCAGGTGCTCGCGCTCGGCTCCGCGGGTGATCGAGCGGGTCTGCTCGATGGCCAGCACGAGATTGAGGGTGGTGAGGTCCAGGCGCATGGGGGTGTACTCGACTGGGTTGATTGTCCCTTCGCGAACAAGCCGGAAATACGGCAGATCAAAACGAAGGGTTCGTGGATGGCGAAGTTTAAACCGGCTTGCTGCCCTGTTACCCTGAGCCCATCTCGGTCTTTATGCAGCTGAGGCTGCCGGGAGCAAGCCCGTTGAGCGAACACGCCGCGAAAGCAGCATCTGACTCCTTGCCTGCCGAGGCCCGCTGGGAACTCGACCCGCAAGGGCGGCCGCTGCTGGTGCTTCGCGGCGACTGGCGTGGCCGAGGCGAGCTGCCTGCGCCACCGTCGCCCCCGCCCGCTGACCAGCCTTGGGGAGTGGACGGCCTGGCACTGGGCCATTTCGACAGCCAATTGCCTGCGGCGCTGTTCGACCTGGCGATGCAGAGCGGCCGCCCGCTCGACCTGAGCCAACTGCCGTCAGGGCTGCGCGGCCTGCTGCAACTGGCTTTCGACAATCCCGGCAGCCGCACGCCGGAGTCACAGCGCCGCCGCCGGCCACGCTGGCTGACCCAGGTCGGCTTGGACTGGCTGGGCCGCTACCACCGCACGCACACCACGCTCACTTTCATCGGCGAGGTCTTGCAGGCGACCTACAAGGCCATGCGAGGCAGCACCGCGATGCGCGGCGAGGACCTGGCCACGCAACTGCATGCCACCGGGCCGGCCAGCCTGCCCATCGTGGCGCTGGTGAGTTTTCTGGTCGGGCTGATCATTGCCTACATGGGCGCAGCGCAGCTGCAGCGCCTGGGCGCCCAGTCCTTCATGGCCGACCTGGTAACGATCGGCGTGGTGCGAGAAATTGCCGCGCTGATGACCGGCATCATCCTGGCCGGCCGCGTGGGTGCGGCGTTCGCTGCGCAACTCGGCAGCATGGAAGCAAACGAGGAGATTGACGCCTTGCGGGCAATGGGCCTGAATCCGGTCGAGCACCTGGTGCTGCCGCGAGTGCTGGCCATGGTGCTGATGGCGCCGCTACTCACCACTTTTGCAGCGCTCGTCGGCATGCTGGCGGGCTGCCTGGTCGCCGTGGGCATCTTCCATGTCGAGCTGCTGGACTATCTCTACCGCAGCTCCAAGGCGCTGACGTTGGCGCACGCGGGCATCGGGCTGCTCAAGGGAACCGTCTACGCCTTGCTCGTCGCGTTGGCTGGCTGCCGGCAAGGGATGAATGCCGGCCGCAGCGCGCAGGCAGTGGGGGATGCCACGACCAAGGCGGTGGTGCAGGCCATCATCTGGATCGTCATCGCCGCCTCGGCCCTGACCATCGCCTTCCAGCGATTGGGGGTGTGATGAGCAAGGCAGCGCCAGCCCCACTCCTGCGTGTCGAAAACCTGTCACTCAGCGCGGCCGGCCGACTGCTGCAAAAGGACCTGAATTTCGATGTGCGCCGCAGCGAGATCCTCGCGCTGATGGGCGGCAGCGGCTGCGGCAAGAGCACCTTGATGCGCCATCTCGTGGGCCTGCAGCAGCCGGCCTGTGGCCGCGTCATCTACGGCGACGTGGACCTGGCCGAGGCCGATGAAACGGAGCTCACCCGGCTGCGCAGCCAGTTCGGCGTGATGTTTCAGGCGGGCGCCTTGTGGAGCTCGATGACGGTAGGCGAGAACGTGATGCTGCCGCTGACCGAGTTTGCCGATCTGGACGAAGCAGGCGTCGAGCAGGTGGCGCGCTTCAAGCTGGCCCTGGTGGGTCTGGACGGCGCTTTCGATGAAATGCCCAGTTCCTTGAGCGGCGGCATGAAGAAGCGCGCCGCGATTGCCCGCGCGATGGCACTGGACCCGCCCTTGCTGTTTCTGGATGAACCCTCTGCCGGGCTGGACCCGCTCACTTCCGCCAGGCTGGATGACTTGATACTGAAGCTGCGCGATCATCTGGGCACCAGCATCGTGCTGGTCACGCATGAGCTCAGCAGTATCTTCGCGGTGGCCGACCGCGCCCTGTTTCTCGACGCCAAGGAAAAGACCATGACCGCGCTGGATGCGCCGCAACGATTGCTTGAATCCGGGCCACTGGCCGTGCGCGAGTTCCTGCGTCGCGGAGAGCCCGCATGAGAAAACGCCATGGCCACCCTGCCCTGCTCGGGCTCTTCGTCGTCACGGCGCTGATCCTGCTCTTCGTCGCCGTGTTCGTGATCGCCGGCGGCAAGCTGCTCGGCGGCAAGGAGAAGGTGGTGATGTATTTCAACGGCTCGATCTACGGCCTGCAGGTCGGCGCGCCGGTGGTGTTCCGTGGCGTGCACCTGGGCAGTGTCAGCGCCATCGGCGTGTCGTACGACGGCGCCAACAACACGGTGTCGATTCCGGTCGAGGCCGAGCTGGAGCGCGACATGCTCGGCAACCTGACGGGCGAGCACCGGCGCGGCAGCAATGCGCCGTCGCTGAACGCCTTGGTCGGGCGTGGCCTGCGGGCACAACTGGGCCTGCAAAGCCTGCTGACCGGCCAGCTCTATGTGGACCTGGATTTCCGGCCCGGCAAGGGCCCGGCCGTCGATGCACCCGAGCACAAGTACATCGAGATCCCGACGGTCAGCACGCCGCTGCAGGACCTGCGCAGCCAGGTCGACGGCCTGGACATCAAGCGCCTCGTGGTCGATCTCTCCGCCCTGGTCAGCACCGGCCGGCGCCTGATCGAAGGGCCGGAGCTGAGCCATGCGCTGAAGGACATCGAGCAGGTCAGCGCCAATCTGCGCCGGCTGACCGAACAGCTGGACAAGCGCGTGGGTCCGCTGTCGGACACCACGCTGGCGGCCATGGAAAGCACCCGGCAGGCCATGGAACGGATGAACAAGGCAGCCGTGACGGTGGACGGCGCGGCCGATACCGTCAAGAAGACCTTCAATGCAGAGGGACCGCTGGTGAAGGACCTTCGCCGGGTCGCCGATGAGCTGGCCAAGGCTGCAGCCTCGGTATCGAGCGCCACACAGGACGAAGCGCCCTTGAACCAGAACTTGCAGCGGGCACTGAAAGACATCGCGCAAGCAGCGCGCGCCTTGCGCGAGCTGGCTGACACCTTGGACAAGCAGCCGGAATCGGTGTTGAAGGGACGCAAATGATCTCAGCCAAGTCGACCCTCGCTGTGCTGTGCGCACTGGCCTTGAGCGCCTGCGGCAGCTCGCCACCGGTGCAGCTCTACCAGCTGCGAGCCGACCCACCAGGCCCGCTGGCAGCGGCGCCACAGGCAGCGTCGCCGACCTGGGCCCTGGGCCCGGTCCTGCTGCCGGAGTACCTGGACCGCGATGCCATCGTCCGCTCCAGCGGCCAGGCCACGCTGAACACCAACCCCGGCGAACGCTGGGCCGAGTCTTTGCGAGATGCCGTGCCGCGCCTCCTGCAGCAAGACCTGGCACGGCTGCGCGGCAACGATGCTGTGTGGCGCCTGCCGCTGCCACCCGGCATGACGGCGGAGCGGCATTTGCGTGTCGAGATTCAAAGGCTGGATGCCGACAGCGCTGGCCGCGTCGTCGTCTTGCAGGCGCGCTGGACGCTGATCGACCCAAGTGGCGCCAGCAAGCCGGTGGTGGCCGAGCGCCGCATCGACGTGGCGGCCTCCGGCGCCGACACCGATGCGCTGGTCAGTGCGCATCGCACGGCGCTGTGGCAGCTGGCGCAGGCCATCGCGGCCGGCCGATAGAAGCATGGCGGCGCGCAGCGCCGAGCGACTTCAACCCAAGGCGGCGATCACCTCGGCCGGTGCCTGCACCAGCTCGATCAGCACGCCCTCGCCGCCAATCGGGAACTCGTCGCTGCTCTTCGGATGGATGAAGCAGATATCAAAGCCCGCCGCGCCCTTGCGGATGCCGCCCGGCGCGAAGCGCACGCCGTTGGCGCTCATCCACTCGACCGCCTTGGGCAGGTCGTCCACCCACAGGCCCACGTGATTGAGCGGCGTGGTGTGCACGGCTGGCTTCTTCTCGGGGTCCAGCGGCTGCATCAGGTCGACCTCGACCTTGTGCGCTCCGCTGCCGATCGCGCAGATGTCTTCGTCGACGTTCTCGCGCTCGGACACAAAGTTGCCGGTGACGGTGAGGCCCAGCACATCGACCCAGAGCTTGCTCAAGCGCTTCTTGTCGGGCCCGCCGATGGCGATCTGCTGGATGCCGAGGATCTTGTAGGGCTTGGTCATTACTCGAACCTCAGGATCGGCTGATCGACTGCCAGGCTCTCACCCGTCTTCGCCAACACTTCGGCCACCTTCACATCGCGCTCGGCGACAAGGATGTTCTCCATCTTCATCGCTTCGATGACTGCGAGGCGTTCGCCGGCCTGCACCACTTGACCTGGCTTAGCGGCGATGTGGACCAGCAGGCCCGGCATCGGCGAGAGCAGGAACTTGCTGGTGTCGGGCGGCGCCTTGTAGGGCATCAGCTGCTGCAACTCGGCCGCGCGAGGCGACAGCACCGTCACCTCGATGGCGCGGCCGTTGTGCTGTATGCGGTAGGCCAGCGGATTCTTGGGCGTGCCGCGCTCGGCCTGCGCCGTGAAAGGCCGGCCGTTGACCGTGCCGCTGAGGCGTACATCGTTGAGCCGTGAGGTGCAGACGATGCGGTAGCTCCAGGTCTCGGTGCCGTCGCGGACATCGACCAGGGCCTCGCCCTGGCTGCCGCTGAACTCGTAGACATGCAAGGCATGGCGCTCGAAGTCACCATGGCCCTCATTGACGACCGCCACGTAGTCGTGCTCCACCTTGACTTCATGGCCGGCCATCTGGCCGCTGATGCCGGCGGCGCGCTCACGTGCCTTGCGGCGGATGAAGCCGGCCAGCGCCACGAGGAACAGCGGGTCGTCATGCGGCACATCCTCGGCGAGGAAGCCGCCGCCGTAGTGCTGGGCGATGAAGCCGGTGTTGAAGTTGCCGGTGGCGAAGTCAGGGTGGGCCAGCAGGGCCGACTGGAAGGGGATGTTGCTGGAGATGCCGCGGATCACGAAGCCGTTGAGCGCCTCGCGCATCCTGGCAATCGCGTCCTTGCGGTCGCGGCCATGGACGATCAGCTTGGCGATCATCGAGTCGTAGAACATCGGGATCTCGCCGCCTTCGTAGACGCCGGTTCGACCCGCACGCCACCGAACTGGCCGCCCTCGTAGGCCGCGCCAACGAGTGTGTTCGTGCCCTGCTCCAGGTTGGCCGCCGGCGGCTGGTACTTCACCAGTCGCCCGGTCGAGGGCAGGAAGTTGCGGAAGGGATCCTCGGCATTGATGCGGCACTCGATGGCCCAGCCCTCGCGCTTGATCTCTTCCTGCTTGAAGGGCAACGGCAAGCCGGCAGCCACGCGGATCATCTGCTCCACCAGGTCGACGCCGGTGATGCACTCCGTCACCGGGTGCTCCACCTGCAGACGGGTGTTCATCTCGAGGAAGTAGAAGCTCTGGTCCTTGCCGACCACGAACTCCACCGTGCCTGCGCTCTGGTACTTCACGGCCTTGGCCAAAGCCACGGCCTGCTCTCCCATGGCCCTGCGTGTTTCGTCGCTGATGAAGGGGCTCGGCGCCTCCTCGATCACCTTCTGATGGCGACGCTGGATCGAGCATTCACGCTCATGCAGGTAGACCACGTTGCCAAGCGAGTCGCCCAGCACCTGGATCTCGATGTGGCGCGGCTCCTCGACGAACTTCTCCATGAAGACTCGGTCGTCGCCAAAGCTGTTGCGCGCCTCGTTGCGGCAGGACGTGAAGCCTTCGAAGCACTCCTTGTCGTTGAAAGCCACGCGCAGGCCCTTGCCTCCGCCGCCGGCGCTGGCCTTGATCATCACCGGATAGCCGATGCCTTGGGCAATGTTCACCGCCTCTTCGGGCGAGAGGATGGGCTCGTTGTGGCCCGGGATGGTGTTGACCCGAGCTTCGTTCGCGAGCTTCTTGGAGGCGATCTTGTCGCCCATGGCCGCGATGGAATAGTGCTTGGGGCCGATGAAGGCGATGCCGGCCTCTTCGACGCGGCGCGCGAAGTCCTCGTTCTCTGACAGGAAGCCGTAGCCGGGGTGGATGGCCTGCGCGCCGGTCTGCTTGGCAGCGGCGATGATCTTGTCGGCAACGAGGTAGGACTCGCGCGAGGGAGCCGGGCCGAGCAGCACGGCTTCGTCAGCCAGCTCGACATGGCGGGCGTCCCTGTCGGCTTCTGAGTAAACGGCAACGGTCTTGATGCCCAGCTTCTGGGCCGTCTTGATGACGCGGCAGGCAATCTCGCCACGGTTTGCAATCAGTATCTTGGTAAACATCACTTCACCTTTTCTTTTCGAGACAGGGCGGTCGTCCGATCAAGGGACATGCGCGGATCCGGCTCCGCCGGTCCGCTGCATGAGCCCCCGTGGGGGGCAGCGACGAGAGGAGCGTGGGGGCCAACATTTACAGAGGGATGTTGCCGTGCTTGCGCCACGGGTTCTCGAGCTTCTTGTCCTTGAGCATCGCGAGTGAACGGCAAATGCGCTTGCGTGTTTCGTGCGGCTGGATCACATCGTCAATGAAGCCACGCGCGCCGGCCACGAAGGGGTTGGCAAAGCGGGCCTTGTATTCAGCCTCGCGGGCCGCCAGCTTTTCGGGGTCGTTCTTGTCTTCGCGGAAGATGATTTCCACCGCGCCCTTGGCGCCCATCACCGCGATCTCGGCATTGGGCCAGGCGAAGTTGACGTCGCCGCGCAGGTGCTTGGAGGCCATCACGTCATAGGCGCCGCCATAGGCCTTGCGCGTGATCACGGTGACCTTGGGGACCGTGCATTCGGCGTAGGCATAGAGCAGCTTGGCGCCATGCTTGATGATGCCGCCGTACTCCTGCGATGTGCCGGGCATGAAGCCAGGCACATCGACGAAGGTGATCACCGGGATGTTGAAAGCGTCGCAGAAGCGGACGAAGCGTGCGGCCTTGATCGAGCTCTTGATGTCCAGGCAACCGGCCAGCACCAGCGGCTGGTTGGCCACGATGCCCACGGTCTGCCCTTCCATGCGGGCCAGGCCGATGATGATGTTCTTGGCGTAGTCGGGCTGCAGCTCGAAGAAGTCGCCATCGTCCACGGTCTTGAGGATCAGCTCCTTCATGTCGTAGGGCTTGTTGGCGTTGTCGGGCACCAGGGTGTCCAGCGACATGTCGAGCCTGTTGCCGGGGTCGCCGCTCGGGCGCGTGGGCGCCTTCTCGCGGTTGTTCAGGGGCAGGTAGTTGAAGAAGCGGCGCAGCATCAGGATCGCTTCGACATCGTTCTCGAACGAGAGGTCGGCCACGCCGCTCTTGCTGTTGTGCGTGGCGGCGCCGCCCAGCTCTTCAGCGGTGACTTCCTCGTGTGTCACCGTCTTCACCACCTCGGGGCCGGTGACGAACATGTAGGAGGAATCCTTCACCATGAAGATGAAGTCGGTCATCGCAGGCGAGTACACGGCGCCGCCGGCGCAAGGCCCCATGATCATGCTGATCTGCGGGATCACGCCCGAGGCCAGCACGTTCTTCTGGAATACGTCGGCATAACCGCCCAGCGAAGCCACACCTTCCTGGATGCGTGCACCGCCCGAATCATTAAGGCCGATGACCGGCGCGCCGACCTTCATCGCCTGGTCCATCACCTTGCAGATCTTCTCGGCATGAGACTCCGAGAGCGCACCGCCAAAGACCGTGAAATCCTGGCTAAAGCTGAACGCCAGGCGGCCGTTGATCATGCCGTAGCCGGTGACCACGCCGTCGCCCGGGATCTTGTTGTCCTGCATGCCGAAATCCACACAGCGGTGCTCAACGAACATGTCCCATTCCTCGAACGTGCCTTCGTCGAACAGCAGCTCCAGCCGCTCACGTGCGGTCAGCTTGCCCTTGGCGTGCTGGGCTGCGATGCGCTTGGCGCCGCCACCTTGGCGGGCTTGCTCGCGCTTCTCTTCGAGCATCTGCTGGATGTCATGCATGGTCAGTTCTTTCGCAGGGCCGCCCCAAGAAAGGACTGCACCCCCTCGGGGGGCAGCCCATTCATGGGCGTGGGGGTTAGGAGGGTTTGTCTCCGGAAAACTTCGTCAGCAGCTCACGGGCTGCCGTAGAGGGTGCGAGCTGGCCTTGCAGCACGCGTTCGGTGATGGTGGACAAGGCCGCGCGAACAGGCGGCGCCTCGGAAAATTGCTGCTTGAGCCCGGCCTGGATACGCTCCCACATCCAGGCGAGTGACTGCTGCTGGCGCTTGGAGGCGAAGCTGCCATTGCCGGCCTGCAGCTGCTGAAAGCGGCTCACCGCCGCCCAGAATTGATCGAGACCATCGCCCTTCAAGGCTGAGAGTTGCATCACGAGCGGATGCCAGACAGCCTCGTCATGCGCATGGCCGTGCATGCCGTGCAGTCGCAGCGAAGAAGAGATATGGGCTTGCGCGCGGGTGGCCGCCGCATGGTCCAGGTCGGACTTGTTGATGACCACCAGGTCGGCCAGCTCCATCACGCCTTTCTTGATCGCCTGCAGATCGTCGCCGGCATTGGGCAGCTGCATCAGCACATACATGTCGGTCATGCCGGCCACGGCGGTTTCGCTCTGGCCCACGCCGACGGTCTCGACGATCACGATGTCGTAGCCCGCTGCCTCGCAGACCAGCATGGCTTCGCGCGTCTTCTCGGCCACGCCGCCCAGCGTCCCGCTACTGGGGCTGGGGCGAATGTAGGCGCGCTCATCCATCGAGAGCCGCTCCATGCGCGTCTTGTCGCCGAGGATGGAGCCGCCCGAGATGCTGCTGGACGGGTCCACGGCCAGCACGGCCACTCGGTGGCCACGTGCAATCAGGAACAGGCCCAGCGCTTCGATGAAGGTGCTCTTGCCCACGCCCGGCACGCCGGAGATGCCCAGGCGCAGCGACTTTCCGCTGTACGGCAGCAGCGCAGTCAGCAGGGCATCGGCCTGGGCACGATGATCGGCCCGGGTCGACTCCAGCAGGGTGATGGTCTTGGCGATGGCGCGGCGCTGCTCGGCGCCGGGCTCACCAGTGACCGCCGCAGCGAGATTCATCAGGCAGCGACCTTGGCCACCGACTGGCGGATCTGTTCCAGCACGTCCTTGGCACTGGCCGGTATCGGCGTGCCCGGGCCGTAGATGCCCTTGACGCCTGCCTCGTAAAGCATGTCGTAGTCCTGTGCCGGGATCACGCCGCCGACGAAAACGATGATGTCGTCCGCGCCCTGAGCCTTCAGCGCCGCGATGATGGCTGGCACCAGCGTCTTGTGCCCGGCGGCCAGCGTGGACACACCCACGGCATGCACGTCGTTCTCGATCGCCTGGCGGGCACATTCCTCGGGCGTCTGGAACAGGGGGCCCATGTCGACGTCAAAGCCCAGGTCGGCATAGGCGGTAGCCACGACCTTGGCGCCGCGGTCATGGCCGTCCTGGCCGAGCTTGGCGATCATCACGCGCGGGCGGCGGCCCTGCGCCTCGGCGAAGTCCTTGATCTCGTCTTGCAGCTTGGCCCAACCCTCGGCCGAGTCGTAGGCCGCGGCGTAGACGCCGCTGACCTTCTGCGTGTCGGCGCGGTGGCGGCCGAACACTTCTTCCAGCGCATCGCTGATCTCGCCGACCGTGGCGCGCAGTCGCACGGCCTTGATCGAGAGGTCGAGCAGGTTGCCCTCGCCGCTGCGCGCAGCCTGCGTCAAGGCAGCGAGCGCCGCCTGCACGGCTGCACCATCACGCGTGGCCTTGATGGTGTTCAGGCGGGCAATCTGGCTGTCACGCACCTTGACGTTGTCCACGTCGAGGATCTCGATCGGGTCTTCCTTGGCCAGCTTGTACTTGTTGACACCGACGATCACGTCCTTGCCCGAGTCGATGCGCGCCTGCTTCTCGGCCGCGCTGGCCTCGATCTTCAGCTTGGCCCAGCCGCTGTCCACCGCCTTGGTCATGCCACCCATGGCCTCGACCTCTTCGATGATGGACCAGGCCTTGTCTGCCATGTCCTGCGTCAGCGTCTCCATCAGGTAGCTGCCGGCCCAGGGGTCGACCACGTTCGTGATGTGCGTCTCTTCCTGGATGATCAGCTGCGTGTTGCGAGCGATACGCGACGAGAACTCGGTGGGCAGCGCGATGGCTTCGTCCAGCGAATTGGTGTGCAGCGATTGCGTGCCGCCGAACACCGCGGCCATGGCTTCGATGGTGGTGCGCACCACGTTGTTGTACGGGTCCTGCTCGGTGAGGCTCCAGCCCGAGGTCTGCGAATGCGTGCGCAGCATCAGGCTCTTCGGGTTCTTCGCGTCGAAACCCTTCATGATCCGGCACCAGAGCAGGCGCGCCGCCCGCATCTTGGCGATCTCCAGATAGAAGTTCATGCCGACGGCCCAGAAGAAGCTCAGACGGCCGGCAAAGTCGTCCACGTCAAGGCCGGAGGCGATCGCCGTCTTCACGTATTCCTTGCCGTCCGCCAGCGTGAAGGCCAGTTCCAGCGCCTGGTTCGCACCCGCCTCCTGCATGTGATAACCCGAGATCGAGATCGAGTTGAACTTGGGCATGTTCCTGGCCGTGTAGCCAATGATGTCGCCGATGATCCGCATGCTCGGCTCGGGCGGGTAGATGTAGGTGTTGCGGACCATGAACTCCTTGAGGATGTCGTTCTGGATGGTGCCGCTGAGCTTGTCTTGCGAAATGCCCTGCTCCTCCGCCGCCACCACATAGCCGGCCAGCACCGGCAGCACGGCGCCGTTCATCGTCATCGAGACCGACACCTTGTCGAGCGGAATGCCGTCGAACAGGATCTTCATGTCCTCGACCGAGTCGATGGCCACGCCGGCCTTGCCCACGTCGCCAGTCACGCGCGGATGGTCGGAGTCGTAGCCGCGGTGGGTGGCCAGGTCAAAGGCGACCGACACGCCCTGCCCGCCCGCAGCCAAGGCCTTGCGATAGAAGGCATTGGATTCTTCGGCGGTCGAGAAGCCGGCGTATTGACGGATGGTCCAGGGCCGCACGGCATACATCGTGGCCTGCGGGCCGCGCAGATAGGGCTCGAAGCCGGGCAGCGTGTCGGCATGCGGCAGGTTTGCCGTGTCGGCCGCCGTGTAGAGCGGCTTGACTGTCAGGCCTTCGGGAGTCACCCAGTTCAAGGCGGAGACATCGCCACCAGGGGCCGACTTTGCGGCCGCCTTGTGCCATTGCTCCAGCGTGGCGGAAGCAAATTCAGATGGGTTGGGCTTGGACTCAGACATGGGGCAACTCCGTTGAAGTGGGCATCATACCGCCTCCGTTATTCATAATTATGAATTCAGAACTGGCTAGAATCTGACACGCCCTGCTTTTCAACACGCATGTCCGCCGCCCCACCTCTCGCCCCCCGCGCCCTCTACCAGGAGGTTGCCGAACGCCTGCGCCAGCAGATCTTCGGCCGTGAACTGGAGCCGGGCAGCTGGATCGACGAGCTGAAGCTGTGCGCCGAACTCGGGATCAGCCGCACGCCGATGCGCGAAGCCCTGAAGGTGCTGGCCGTAGAAGGCCTGGTCACCATGAAGCTGCGGCGCGGCGCCTACGTGACCGAGATGAGCGAGCGCGATGTGCGCGAGGCCTATCAATTGCTGGCCCTGCTGGAAAGCGATGCGGCCGCCCGCGTGGCCGAATCCGGTTCAGACGAAGAGCTGGCGGAATTGCAATCGCTGCACGAGCAGCTGGAAGCCGCCATTGACCAGCGCGATGCCTTCTTCATTGCCAACGAGCGCTTCCATCTGCGCCTGCTGGAAATCGAAGGCAACCGCTGGCGCTGCCAGATGGTCAATGACCTGCGCCGCGTGATGAAGCTGAACCGTCATCACTCCCTGTTCAAGCAGGGCCGCCTGGCCGAATCGCTGGGCGAGCACCGGGCCGTGATGAAGGCCATCGGCCAGCGGGACGGCAAGGCGGCGGCGCGCCTGATGCGCGAGCATTTCGAGAACGGTCTGACCGCCGCGACGGCCGGCGCCTGAGCCTCTTCAGGCCGCGACAGCCCTGACCACGTACTGCAGCGGCAGCGCGTCGCGCACCGCACCCTCAGGGTCGCGCCCCATGGCCATGGCCATCTGACGGATCGCGTTCAAGACCGGCTCGCGGCCGGGTTCGTCGAAGATGCGCGGCACGCCGGCCTCGACGCGAAAGCCGGCCGACTGGAACAGCTCGAAGATGGTCACGCGGGTGAACCAGCGCAGGTGCGTGCGGTCCAGCAGGCCGCCCGATTCATAACGGAAGTCGCCCACCGACAGCCGCCCCTGCAGGCTCCAATGCTGGGCATTCGGGATGCTGGCTACCACGCAGCCGCCAGGTGGCAGCACGGCGCGGATGCGCTGCAAGACCTTCCAGGGGTCGCGCAGATGCTCGAGCACGTCGCCGAAAACCCAGCAGTCGCGCGAGGCATAGTCGCGGAACTGGCTGTCGTCGGTCGCCTCCAGGTCCAGGGCCTGCACGCCATCGCAGAAGCGCGCGGCGATCTCGGCGGCCTTGGGGTCCAGCTCGACGCCGATGTAATGCACGGCCGGCCGGCTGCTCTTGACCGCATGGGCCAGCGCGCCGGTGCTGCAGCCGATCTCGACGATGGCTTGCGCCGTGGCGGGAATCAGCGCCAGCAGGTCCGGGTTGTAGCCGGTGGGTGGTGGCAAGGCCTTCGCCGCCTCCTTGGCGCGCACCTCGGCAAACCATTCGTCCAGGTTGTAGCTTCCGGTGGCCTGGCTGGTGCCCTGGCCGATGTGGTCGACGTAGACCTTTTTCGTGCCCATCAGGACATCGTTGCCACACCAGTCCAGATGGCGCAGCAGGTCAGACTTGCCTGCGTCGTGCAGCGCCAGCATCGGCGCCACCATGGGTGCACCATGCTTGATCGGCAGCGGCCATTGCCGCATCACCTCGACATTGCAGAGCATGCAAGGCGGATGCAGATAGGGCACGGCGCCGTAGGCATACGGAATGTCGAAGCCGTCGCGGTTCACGTAGGCCACACCGCCGGCGCCGTAGTCGCCCGGCTGCAGGGCCTCGGCCAACAGCTCCAGAAAGCCGCCGCGGCGGATCACGATGTCGGTGTCCAGGAACAGCACGCGGCCGCTCAGGCCCAGTTCGGTGATTGCCCAGGCCATGCCGGGCCCGTGGTGGATGTTGAAGCCCATCACGTGGAGCTGGACGTTCTCGAAGCCGGCCACGACGGCTCGGATCTTCTCGACATGCTCGGGCGTCGAGCCGTCCACGATGTGAACCGGGTTCGGGTAGAACTCGCGCAGCGAGCTCAGCAGGCCCTGCAAGAGCTCGGGTGAGTTGTAGGAGACGGCGACAACAGGAATCGCCTGGATGTCCGCGCTCATGGATTCATTCCTTCCGGGCTGACCTGCCCGACCACGCGCGCCGGATTGCCGGCGACGATGCTCATGGCCGGCGCCTCGAAGCCAGGCGTGACAACGGCACCCGCAGCGATCACGCAGCCACGCCCGATCTTCACGCCCTTGAGGATGGTGACACGCGAGCCGATGAAGACCTCGTCGCCGATCTCCACGCCCGCCGGGCGCGGGTCGGGCGAGCGGCGGTGCGTCAGTCGCAAGTCGTGGGAATTGCTGTCCATCACATGCAGCTCGGGGCCGACAAGGACATTGGCGCCGAAACGGATGCTGGCGCCTTCGGAGATCAGCACGCAGCGGTTGTTGAAGACGCATCCTGGGCCGACCTCGATCAGCGACTCCGGCGTGCGCGCTTCTATATAGGAGCAGCTGTACGCGCCGGGCGAGCGCGGCACGCCGAAAACGGCGCTCACGTCGAGGCGGACCCGGCCATCGCCCTTGAACTGCGTGGGCGTGAGCAGCTTGAGCGTGCGGCCGCCCTCGCCGGCCAGCTCGATGCGACCTCGCTCCGAGGTATGGAAGAAATAGTGGATCAGGAGGCCGCGTACCCACAGCTCCAGGTCCAGCGGGTTGCTGCGGCCGAGGCGCTTGCGCAGGCTTTCGATGAGTTTCAGCATGGTGATGAAAGCCGCCGGCTCAGAACTTGTGCCGAGTCAGAAAGTCCTGCCAGATCGGCAGAAACTCGTCTTCGGCACCGGGCAGGCCGTCGCGCATCCGCGGCAGCACCCGGCAGAAAGGCTGCATGTCTTCCTCGCCTGCGTAGCGCTGCCAAATTGCCGAGGCGATACCGTCGTAGCACTGGCGTGCGTGGCTCTCACCCAGCTGCCCGATACGGCGAGCGCCCACCGCCAGCGCGGCATAGCCCAGGTGCGCAGCCTTCATGTGCTTGCCGTAGAGCTGATTGGAATGGCCTTCTCCACCGGTACGGAAGTGCCCCAGGCGGTCCTGGATGTAGGCGACCGGTCCCTGCAGGCTGGCGGCCAGGAAGGCGCCCAGGTCCCACAAGCCCGCATAGGACACACCGCCAAAGTCCGGCTTGAACAGCAGGGCTGCCGTTTCGCGCCGCATCACGCAGTTGGAGAACTCGCCGAACCAATTCTGGCACTGCGGAATCGTGGTCGTGAACATCGCCCCGGCGTCCAGCGAGACGATGCGGCCCATGGACTGCAGAACGCCGGCCGGTATCGGCATGCCCTCGATCGGCTGGCCGCGCTCATTGGCCGTCCAGCGGGCACTGATGCTGCAGGCGAAGTTGCCAGCCCCGTGGATGGCGCGATGGGCGGCATAGAAATCCGGGTAGATGACGTCGTCGTCCAGCAGCAAATGCACCAGCTCGGTGCTGTTGTCCCAGAGCTTCAGCAGGTGGAGGAAGTTCTCATAGGCACCGATGCGGGGGCCTTGATGGATCTCAATCGGCAAACGCTCGCGAGCCACCAGCATGGCAGGCGACGACAGGATCTGGCCGAACTCGCCGCCCGGGCTGTCGTCGGACACAATGATGCGCTGGCTCTTGTGCGTCTGCGTGACCAGGCTGGTCATCAGCTCGACCATGTACTTGGTCTTGTAGGCGGGAATCAGCGTGGTGATTTGCATGGAAGAGCGCACGGGCGATAGCCGCCCTCGAAAAGGGCGGCGAATCGTGATTTAACTCGCGACTGGCTTCCGTTCATGGGCAGAACAGCCAAGTTTTGGACTCGCTTTTGTAAACATTGTGGACAGGCCACACCCCTAGTATTGGCGGACCCTGCAATACGTGTATCTTTTCGTTGCTTTTGCTTGTTTTTATAGCAATCTGTTGGTTGGCTGGGTCGTTCAAGCACAGCTTGCCGTCGATTGCGCTCAAGTACTGGGCGCAGGAGACGAAAACCGAATGAAGCGGGAAGGCTTCGTGCGTGCGCTGGCACGCGGAGCCTGCCTGAAAAGTTATGGTGCTTGACACAGCGCCTGTGAGATTTGTGTCGAGACGTCGCCCCCGGGCGGCGCTTCTGAATTAACCAAGTGAGTTAAAGATGGCCTCTATCATTTCCAGTCTGTCGACAGCGCAGATCGCCGGTCTTGCCACTCAGACACTGGCGAAACTCACGACCGAGGACTGGGCGGCCTTCAACTCAGACCAGATTGCGGCGCTGACCACTCGACAGGTCAGCACCTTCGGCACCTTCGCGATTGCCTCGCTGTCCAGCGACCAGATCGGCAAGTTCCAGACCGAGGACCTGCGAGCACTCAGCACCCTGGCCTTGCGCTCGATGAGCACCGACAAGCTCGGCTCACTCAATTCCGACCAGCTCTCCGCCTTTGGTACCAACCAAGTCTCGACGCTCACCACCAGCCAACTGTCCAGCCTGGTCAGCGATGACCTGAATGCCTTCACGAGCGCCCAGTTCAAGTCCTTCAGCTCGGCCCAGATGGCCGGCCTGACGACCGATCAGATCGGCAAGCTCGAAACCGACGACCTGCGTGCCCTGAACACCGGCGCCCTGCGCGCCCTGCGCACCGACCAGCTCGGCGCCCTCAATTCCGACCAGATCGCCGCCCTGAGCACCGCCCAAGTGGTCTCGCTGACCACGGCCCAGCTGGCCGGGCTGACGACTGACGACCTGAATGGCCTGACCACCGAACAGTTCAAGGTCCTGGGCTCCGGCCAGGTGGCTGGCCTGACGACCGACCAGATCAAGGCCCTGCAGACCGATGACCTGGCAGCCATCGGCACTGCCGGCATCAAGGGACTCAATTCAGCGCAGATCGCGGCGCTCAGTACCGACGAGGTCGTGGCGCTGGGAACAGCGCAGTTCAGTGCCTTGGGATCAGCCCAGTTGCAGGGGCTGCGAACCGACCAGATCGCCAAGCTGGAAACCGACGACCTGCGCGCCATTAACACCGGCGCGCTTCGTGCTTTGAGCAGCGACCAATTCGCTGCCCTCACCTCCGACCAGACCGCCGCCCTCACCTCGGCCCAAGTCGTCTCGCTGACCACCGGCCAGGTCGCCGCCATGGCCAGCGATGACCTGAATGCCTTCACGACCGAGCAGTTCAAGGTCCTGACCTCGGCCCAGGTCGGCGCCATCGGCACCGATCAGGTTGCCAAGCTGCAGACGGACGACTTGGCCGCCATCTCGACCGCCGGCATCAAGGGCCTGAACTCCGCCCAGATCGCCGCGCTGACCACGGACGAAGTCGTTGCCCTGGGCACGCAGCAAGTGGCGGCCCTTGGCACGCAACAGGTTGCCGGCCTGCGCACCGACCAGATGGCCAAGCTGGAAACCGACGACCTGCGCGCCATCGGCACCGCGGCCCTGCGTTCGCTCAGCACCGACCAGCTCGGTGCCCTGGTCTCCGACCAGCTCGGCGCCATGACCACGGCGCAGGTCAACGCCCTGACCTCGACCCAGATCAAGGGCCTGTCCAGCGACGACCTGAACGCCTTCACGACGAGCCAGTTCAAGGCCATGGGCTCGGCCACTGTCGGCGCGCTGACGACCGACCAGATCAAGACACTGCAAACCGACGACCTGGCTGCGATCAGCACCGCCGGCATCAAGGGCCTGAACTCGGACCAGATCGCCGCGCTGAGCACCGACGAAATTCAGGCGCTCGGTACCGCGCAATTCGCCGCCATGGGCTCGGCCCAGTTGGCCGGCCTGCGCACCGACCAGATCACCAAGCTGGAAAGCGACGACCTGCGTGCCATCAGTACCGCTGCGCTGTCCAAGCTGACATCGGACCAGACCGCTGCGCTGACCAGCGACCAGATCTCCCAGCTGACCACGGCCCAGATCGCCTCGCTGGCAACGACGCCGGTCAACCAGCTCGGCTCCTTCTCCACCGACGACATCCGCGCGTTGACGACCGCTCAGGCGGCTGCTCTGACCTCGGCCCAGATCAAGGCCCTGGGCACCGACCAGATCGCCAAGCTGGAAACCGATGACCTGCGCGCGCTGAACACAGGTGCGATCAAGGCTCTGAGCACCGACCAATTGGCCGCGTTGAATTCCGACCAGGTGGGCGCGCTGACCAGCGCCCAAGTCGTCTCCTTGACAACCGCCCAGGTGGCCGGCCTGCAGACCGATGACTTGAACGCCCTGGTGAGTGACCAGATCAAGGTCCTGACCTCGCAGCAGATCGGCGCGATCACGACCGACCAATTGAAGGCCATGACCACGGACGACGTGGCCGCCATCTCCACGGCCGGCATCAAGGGCCTGAACTCGGCCCAGCTGGGGGCGCTGACCACCGATGAAGTGGTGGGCCTGAGCACCCAACAAGTGGCAGCCCTCGGTAGCGCACAAGTGCTTGGCCTGCGCACGGACCAGATGGCCAAGCTTGAAACGGACGACCTGCGCGCCATCAACACAGGCGCGCTGCGGTCACTGTCCAGCGACCAACTCGGCGCGCTGACCAGCGACCAGCTGGCCGTCATGACCACGGCCCAGGTCAATGCGCTGACCTCGACCCAGATCAAGGGCCTGGCCAGCGATGACCTGAACGCCTTCACCAGCGACCAGTTCAAGGCCATGGCCTCGTCCACGGTGGCGGCGCTGACGACTGATCAGATCAAGACACTGCAGACCGACGATCTGGCCGCCATCTCCACGGCCGGCATCAAGGGCCTCAACTCCGCCCAGATCGAAGCGCTGACGACCGACGAAATCGTCGCCATGACCACGGCGCAGTTCGCCGCATTGAGCTCGGCCCAGGTGGCCGGCCTGCGCACCGACCAGATCACCAAGCTGGAAAGCGATGACCTGCGCGCACTGACCACAGGCGCGCTGTCCAAGATGAGCAGCGACCAGGTTGCGGCACTGACCAGCGACCAGGTGGCCGTGCTGACCACGGCGCAGGTCGCGTCGCTGGCCACCACGCCGGCCAACCAGATCGGTTCGTTCTCGACCGACGACATCCGCGCGCTGACGACCGCCCAGGCGGCCGCCATCACCTCGGCCCAGATCAAGGGCATCGGCACGGACCAGATGGCCAAGTTCGAGACCGATGACCTGCGCGCGCTGAACACCGGCGCGGTCAAGGCACTGAGCACCGACCAGCTGGCCGCCTTGAATTCCGACCAGATCGGCGCCCTCACCACGGCCCAGCTCGTCTCCCTGACGACGGGCCAGGTGGCCGGCCTGCAGACCGACGACCTGAACGCCTTGGTCACTGACCAGATCAAGGCACTCACCTCGGCCCAGATCGGCGCACTGACGACCGATCAGTTGAAGGCCATGCAGAGTGACGATGTGGCGGCGATCTCGACCGCCGGCATCAAGGGCCTGAACTCGGCGCAGGTCGCTGCGCTGACCACCGATGAAGTCGTGGCCATGGGCACGGCGCAGTTCGCCGCCATGGGCTCGGCCCAGTTGACGGGTCTGCGCACCGACCAGATGGCCAAGCTGGAAACGGACGACCTGCGCGCGATCAACACCGCCGCGCTGCGCGCCCTCTCTACAGACCAGCTCGGCGCCCTCGGCTCAGACCAACTGGCCGCGATGACCACGGCGCAGGTCAACTCGCTCACCTCGGCCCAGATCCAGGGCCTGGTCAGTGACGACCTGAACGCGTTCACGACCGACCAGTTCAAGAACATGACTTCGGCTCAGGTCGGCGCGATCGCGACCGACCAGATCCGCAAGATGCAGACGGACGACCTGGCGGCGCTCTCCACCGCCGGTATCCGCGGCCTGAACTCGGCCCAGCTCGGCGCGATGACCACCGATGAAGTGGTGGCGCTGACGACGACGCAGTACGGCAGCTTCAACTCGGCCCAGGTCCAAGGCCTGACGACCGACCAGATGGCCAAGATCCAGACCGACGACCTGCGCGCGCTCGGCACGGGCGCTCTGCGCTCGCTGTCGACCGACCAGCTCGGCGCTCTCGGCTCAGACCAACTGGCCGCGATGACCACGACGCAGGTCAACGCGTTGACCTCCACGCAGATCAAGGGCCTGGTCAGTGATGACCTGAACGCCTTCACGACCGACCAGTTCAAGAATCTCGCCACGGCGCAAGTCGCAGCAATGACGAGCGACCAGGTCAAGACGCTGCAGACCGACGACCTGGCCGCGATCTCGACGCTGGGCGTCAAGGGCTTCTCGTCCGACCAGATCGCCGCGATGACGACCGATGAAATCGTCGCGATGAGTACGGCGCAGTTCGGAGCCATGGGCACGGCCCAGCTGGCGGGTCTGCGCACCGACCAGATCATCAAGCTGGAAAGCGATGACCTGCGCGCGATCAGTACTGGCGTGCTGTCCAAGCTGAGCTCCGACCAGATCGCCGCGCTGACCTCCGACCAGGTCTCGCAGCTGACCACGGCGCAAGTCGCGGCCCTGGCCACGACGCCAGCCAACCAGCTCGGCGCCTTCTCGACGGACGACATCCGCGCAATGACCACGGCTCAAGCCGCGGCCATCACCTCCAGCCAGATCAAGGGCCTGTCCTCCGACCAGGTGGCCAAGCTCGAGACCGACGACCTGCGTGCACTGAACACGGGCGCGATCAAGGCTCTGAGCACCGACCAGCTGGCGGCGCTTAACTCCGACCAGATGTCGGCGTTCACCAGCCTGCAGGTCACTTCGCTGACGACTGCCCAGGTGGCCGGCCTGCAGACCGACGACCTGAACGCCCTCGTGAGCGACCAGATCAAGGTCCTGACGTCGCAGCAGATCGGCGCGATCACGACTGACCAGCTCAAGGCGATGACCACGGATGATGTGGCCGCCATTTCCACCGCCGGCATCAAGGGCCTGAGCTCGGCCCAACTCGGCGCGCTGACCACCGATGAAGTTGTCGGTCTGGGCACGCAGCAAGTCGCGGCCCTGGGCTCCGCCCAGGTGCTTGGCCTGCGCACCGACCAGATGGCCAAGCTGGAAACAGACGACCTGCGCGCGATCAACACCGCCGCATTGCGTGCCTTGTCCACCGACCAGCTCGGCGCCCTGGGCTCCGACCAGCTGGCCGCCATGACCACAGCGCAGGTCAACTCGCTCACCTCGACCCAGATCCAGGGCCTGGTCAGCGACGACCTGAACGCCTTCACGACCGACCAGTTCAAGAACATGAGCTCGGGTCAGATCGCGGCAATTGCGACCGACCAGCTCATCAAGATGCAGACGGATGACCTTGCGGCCATCTCGACCGCCGGCATCAAGGGCCTGAACTCGGCCCAGCTCGGCGCGCTCACGACCGACGAGATCGTGGCCATGACCACGGCGCAGTTCGCTGCGCTCGGCTCGGCCCAGTTGCAAGGCCTGCGCACCGACCAGATCGTCAAGCTGGAAAGCGATGACCTGCGTGCGATCAGCACTGGCGCGCTGTCCAAGCTGTCGAGCGACCAGGTCGCCGCGCTGACCAGCGACCAGGTGTCGCAGCTGACGACGGCACAGGTCGCATCGCTTGCCACCACGCCGGCCAACCAGCTTGGCGCCTTCTCGACCGACGACATCCGGGCACTGACGACGGCACAGGCCGCGGCGCTGACCAGTTCGCAAGTCAAGGGCCTGGGTACCGACCAGATGGCCAAGCTCGAGACCGACGACCTTCGTGCGATCAATACCGGCGCGGTCCGGGCATTGAGCACCGACCAGTTGGCCGCGCTGAACTCCGACCAGATGGGCGCGCTGACCACGGTGCAAGTGGTCTCCTTGACCACGGCGCAAGTGGCCGGCCTGCAGACCGACGACCTGAACGCGCTGGTCACCGACCAGATCAAGGTGCTGTCTTCCGGCCAGATCGCTGCGCTGACGACCGACCAGATCAAGGCCATGCAGACCGACGATGTCGCGGCGATCTCGACCGCTGGCATCAAGGGCCTCACCTCGACCCAGCTGGGCGCCCTGACCACCGATGAAGTGGTGGCGCTGAGCACCGCCCAGGTGTCGGCACTCGGCTCGGGCCAGGTCGCGGGTCTGCGCACCGATCAGATGGCCAAGCTGGAAACGGATGACCTTCGTGCCATCAACACCGGCGCCCTGCGTGCACTGAACAGCGACCAGCTCGCCGCACTGACCTCGGACCAGTTGGCTTCGATGACGACCACCCAGGTCAATTCGCTGACCTCAGCCCAAGTCCAGGGCCTGGCGACGGACGACCTGAACGCCTTCAGCACCGACCAGTTCAAGGCCATGGCCTCGGGCACGGTCGCCTCCCTGACGACCGACCAGGTCAAGGCGCTGCAGACGCAGGACCTGGCCGTGCTGTCGACGTCCGGCATCAAGGGCTTCAACTCGGCTCAGATCGCCGCACTGACGACAGACGAGATCGTCGCCATGACCACGGCGCAGTACGCCGCCCTGGGCACCGCCCAGGTGGCCGGTCTGCGTACCGACCAGATCACCAAGCTGGAAAGCGATGACCTGCGGGCCATCGGCACCGGCGTGATCTCCAAGTTCACGACCGACCAGTTCGCCGCCCTGACGAGCGACCAGGTGGCCGTGCTGACCACGGCGCAAATCGCCGCGCTCGCCACCACGCCGGCCAACCAGATCGGTTCGTTCTCGACCGACGACATCCGCGCACTGACCACAGCCCAGGCCGCAGCGCTGACCTCTTCGCAGGTCAAGGGTCTGTCGACCGACCAGGTCGCCAAGCTCGAGACGGATGATCTGCGTGCGATCAATACCGCCGCGATCAAGGCCTTGGCCACCGACCAACTGGCCGCGCTGAACTCCGACCAGGTCGGCGCGCTGACCACGGCCCAAATCAGCTCCTTGGGCACCGCCCAGGTGGCCGGCCTGCAGACCGATGACCTGAACGCCCTGGTTTCTGACCAGGTGCGCGTGCTGTCCTCGGCCCAGATCGGCGCACTGACGACCGACCAGGTCAAGGCGATGCAGACCGACGATGTGGCGGCCATCTCGACCGCCGGCATCAAGGGCCTGAACTCGGCCCAGATCAATGCCATGACCACCGATGAAGTGGTCGCCATGGGCACCGCCCAGTTCGGCGCTCTGGGCTCGGCACAGGTCTTGGGGCTGCGCACCGACCAGATGGCCAAGCTCGAGACGGACGATCTGCGTTCGCTCAACACGGCCGCACTGCGCGCACTGAACACCGACCAGCTCGGCGCCCTGGGCTCCGACCAACTGGCGGCGATGACGACCGCGCAGGTCAACTCGCTCACCTCGACCCAGATCCAGGGTCTGGTAAGTGACGATTTGAACGCCTTCACCAGCGACCAGTTCAAGGCCATGGCCTCGTCCACGGTGGCGGCACTGACGACCGACCAGATCAAGACGCTGCAGACAGCCGACGTGGCTGCCATCTCCACGGCCGGCATCAAGGGCTTCAACTCGGCCCAGCTTGCGGCGATGACGACGGACGAGATTGTCGCGATGACGACGGCGCAGTACGCGGCCCTGGGCACCGCCCAGGTCGCAGGCCTGCGCACCGACCAGATCACCAAGCTGGAAAGCGATGACCTGCGCGCCCTGACCACCACGGCCCTGTCCAGGTTCTCGACCGATCAGTTTGCAGCCCTGACGAGCGACCAGGTGGCGGTCCTGACCACCCAGCAAGTGGCTTCCTTGGCCACCACGCCGGCCAATCAGCTTGGCGCCCTGTCAACCGACGACGTCCGCGCCTTGACCACGGCCCAGGCCGCGGCGCTGACCAGCTCGCAAGTCAAGGGCCTGTCGACCGACCAGATCGCCAAGCTGGAAACCGACGACCTGCGCGCGATCAACACCGGCGCCATCAAGGCACTGGGCACTGATCAGCTTGCAGCACTGAACTCCGACCAGATCGGCGCGCTGACCACGGCCCAAGTCAGCTCCTTGAGCACCGCCCAGGTGGCCGGCCTGCAGACCGACGACCTGAACGCCCTGGTCACCGACCAGATCAAGGTCCTGAACTCGGCACAGATCGGCGCGCTGACGACCGACCAGGTCAAGACGATGCAGACCGACGATCTGGCGGCCATCTCGACCGCTGGCATCAAGGGCCTGAATTCCGCCCAGATCGGCGCCATGACCACCGATGAAACGGCGGCCATGACGACGGCACAGTACGCCGCCCTGAGCTCGGTCCAGGTGGCCGGCCTGCGCACCGACCAGATCGTCAAGCTGGAAAGCGATGACCTGCGTGCGATCAATACCGGCGCCCTGTCCAAGTTCACGAGCGACCAGTTCGCAGCCCTGACCTCCGACCAGGTGGCCCAGCTGACCACGGCACAAGTGGCCACGCTGAGCACCACGCCGGTCAACCTGCTGGGAGCCCTGTCGACCGACGACATCCGCGCACTGACCACGGCCCAGGCCGCAGCGCTGACCTCTTCGCAGGTCAAGGGTCTGTCGACCGACCAGATGGCCAAGCTCGAGACCGACGATCTGCGTGCGATCAACACCGCCTCGATCAAGGCCCTCGCCACCGACCAACTGGCCGCACTGAATTCCGACCAGGTAGGCGCACTGACCACGGCCCAAGTCAGCTCGCTGGGCACCGCCCAGGTGGCCGGCCTGCAGACCGACGACCTGAACGCCCTGGTCACCGACCAGATCAAGGTGCTCGGCTCGGCCCAGATCGGCGCGCTGACGACCGACCAGGTCAAGGCGATGCAGACCGACGATGTGGCGGCCATCTCGACCGCCGGCATCAAGGGCCTGAACTCGGCTCAACTGGCCGCGATGACGACGGACGAAGTCGTGGCGATGAGCACGGCTCAGTACGCATCACTCGGCTCGGCCCAGGTGCTGGGTCTGCGCACCGACCAGATGGCCAAGCTGGAGACCGACGACCTGCGTGCCCTCAGCACTGCCGGCCTGCGTGCCCTCAGCACCGACCAGCTCGGCGCCCTGGGCTCCGACCAGCTGGCGGCGATGACAACCGCGCAGGTCAATTCGCTCACCTCGACCCAGATCCAGGGCCTGGTCAGCGATGATCTGAACGCCTTCACCAGCGACCAGTTCAAGGCCATGGCCTCGTCCACGGTGGCTGCGCTGACGACCGACCAGGTCAAGACGCTGCAGACAGACGACCTGGCTGCCATCTCCACGGCCGGCATCAAGGGCTTCAGCTCGGCACAGATCGAGGCGATGCGCACCGACGAGATCGTCGCCCTGACGACGGCCCAGGTCAGCACCTTGACCTCCGGCCAGATCGCCGGCCTGCGCACCGACCAGATCACCAAGCTGGAAAGTGACGATCTGCGTGCCCTGAGCACGTCGGCCCTGTCCAAGTTCTCGACCGACCAGTTCGCGGCGCTGACCTCCGACCAGATCGGCCAGCTGTCCACGGGCCAGATCGTGTCGCTGACCTCGCAGCAGCTGACCAGCCTGTCGACCGACGATGTGAAGGCACTGACCACGGCCCAGGCCGCAGCGCTGACCACGGCGCAGGTCAAGGGCCTGTCCAGCGACCAGATGGCCAAGCTCGAGACCGACGACCTGCGTGCCATCAACACCGCCGCACTGCGTGGCCTCGCGACCGACCAGTTGGCCGGCCTGAGCACCGACCAGTTGAGCGCGCTGACCACGGCCCAGGTGTCTTCGCTGACGAGCGCCCAGCTCGCCGGCCTGGCCACCGACAAGCTGAATTCGCTCACCACCGATCAGTTCAGGGCGCTGACATCGGCGCAAGTGGCCGGCCTTGGTACCGACCAGGTCAAGGCCCTGCAGACCGACGACCTGGCATCGCTGAGCTCGGCCGGCCTGCGTGGCCTGTCCTCGGCACAGCTGAACGCGCTGACGACGGACGAGACCGTGGCGATGACGACGGCCCAGTACGCTTCGCTGAGCAGCGCCCAGACTGCCGGCCTGCGTACCGACCAGATCGCCAAGCTCGAGACCGACGACCTCCGCGCCCTCGGCACCTCGGCCCTGGCCAAGTTCAGCACTGACCAGCTCGGCGCCCTGGGCTCCGACCAGCTCGCATCGCTGACGACGTCGCAAGTCAACTCGCTGACCTCGGCCCAGGTCCAGGGTCTGGTGAGCGACGACCTGAACGCCTTCACGACCGATCAATTCAAGGCCATGACCTCGAATCAGATCGCGGCGATCAGCACCGACCAGGTCAAGACCCTGCAGACGGATGACCTCGCGGCCATCTCGACGACCGGCCTGAAGGGCTTCAGCTCCGACCAGATCGCAGCGCTGACGACCGACGCCGTCGTGGCCCTGGGCACCGCACAGTTCGCCGCACTGGGTACCAACCAGTTGGCCGGCCTGCGCACCGACCAGATCGCCAAGATGGAGACGGATGACGTCCGCGCCCTGTCCTCGGCGGCCCTGTCCAAGCTCAGCACCGACCAGTTCGTGGCCTTCACCTCGGATCAGGTGGCTTCGCTGACCAACACCCAGGTCACCGCGGTCACCTCGGCCCAGGTCACGGCCATGGGTTCGGACGACTTCAATGCACTGAGCACAAGTCAGTTCGGCGCACTCACTGCGACGCAGGTCGCCGGCATCACGACCGACATGATGCGCAAGCTTGAGACGGATGACATTCGCTCGATCAGCGTGTTCGGCGTGCGTGCCCTCTCGACCGATCAGCTCAATGCACTGACCACCGATCAGGTGGACGCACTGACCAACCTGCAGATCTCGGTGCTCACCAGCACCCAGGTCCAGGGCTGGGCGACGGACGATGTGCAGGCTCTGCGTTCGGACCAGGTCGGTGCACTGACCTCGGCCCAGATCGGCTACATGAGCAGCGACCAGATCAAGACCTTCTCGACCGACGATGTGCGTGCCCTGGGCACCGCCAGCATCAAGGGCCTGCAGTCTGAGGATCTGGCCGCGTTCAACTCCGATCAGATCGCGGCCTTCACCAGCACCCAGCTGGGCGGCCTGAGCTCGGCGCAGATCGTCGGCATTGATGCGGCCGACCTGGACACCATCAGCACCGATGCACTGCGAGGCCTCACCACGGCTGCGCTGCGCGCCTTGTCGACCGATCAGTTCCTGGCCTTCACCAGCGACCAGATCGGTTCGCTGTCGACGACACAGATCGTGGCGATCACGACCGACCAGTTGCATGCCATCACCACCGATGACATGGGTGCGCTGACCTCGGCACAGATCGCCTCGTTCACCTCGACGCAGATCGGCGCGTTCTCGACCGACCAGCTCCGCAAGCTTGACTCGGACGACATTCACGCCTTCACCACAGCGCAGATGCCGGGCCTGACGACGGACCAGATCCGTTCGTTCACCACCGATCAGCTCGACGGCCTTGATTCGGCCGACATCGCGAAGATGAACATGACCCAGGTGGGCGCGTTCACTTCCGACCAGATCGCCTCGCTGGACGGCGGTCAGCTCGATGCCCTGTGGCTGGCCACACCTATCGTGCTGGACCTGGATGGCAATGGCATCCAGACCCTGTCCTCGGCACAAGGCGTGACCTTCGACCTGAACGGCACCGGCAACGCCCAGAAGTGGGGCTGGGTCGGCGGCAATGACGGTCTGCTGGTGATGGACCTGAACAAGGACGGTGTGATCAACGACGGCAAGGAGCTGTTCGGCACCGGCACGGTCCTGGCGAATGGCCAGCATGCCGGCAACGGCTACCAGGCGATGGCAGCGTTGGACGTCAACCACGACGGCAAGCTCGACGTGCTGGATGCCGGCTTCAAGGACCTCAAGGTCTGGGTCGACGCCAATCACGACGGCAAGACCGATGCGGGCGAGCTGAAGGACCTGGCAGGCCTCGGTATCACCGAGCTCGACCTGCAGGCACAGGCCAGCAGCGTGATCGACAACGGCAACCTGGTGGGTCTGGTCTCCGGCTACAAGACGGCCGACGGCAAGACGCATGAGATGGCCGACGTCTGGTTCGCCAAGGACGTGAAGCCGGAAGGCAGCACGCAACCTGAGGTGAAGGTCAGCCTGACCGATGTGCTGGCACCGCCGCAAGGCAGTGTGCTGGGCGATGCCTCGGCGGCCACCGGCTTCGTGCCGCATGCCGACCCGATGCACTCGCACCTGCTGACGCACAAGAAGCTGGACGAGGACGACCGTCTGCCGCCGCTGATCTGACGAAGAACCCCAGCGGGGCGCCATGCCCCGCTTCAAAAGCCGCCCCGTCACGGTTCGCACTGTGGCGGGGCGGCTTGCCTTATGCTGGGCCGCCTCGACTCATCAGCAGCGCAACCAAGTGAGCCAACCCGCTTTCATCCATCCGAGTTCAGATGTGCAAAGCCAGGAAATCGGCGAAGGCACGACGATCTGGCAGTTCTGTGTCGTGCTGGCCGGTGCGCGTGTCGGCAGCGGCTGCAATATCAATGCGCAGTGCTTCATCGAGAACGATGTCGTCGTGGGCAACGAGGTGACCGTCAAATGCGGTGTGCAGCTGTGGGACGGCATCACGCTCGAAGACAAGGTCTTCATTGGACCCAACGTTACGTTTGCCAACGACAAGTACCCACGCTCCAAGCAATACCCCGAGGCCTTCCAGCGCACCGTGGTCAGGCGCGGCGCCTCGATTGGCGCGAATGCCACCATCCTCGGCGGCATCACCATCGGCGAGGGCGCGATGATTGGCGCCGGCAGCGTGGTGACCCGCGACGTGCCGGCCGGCGAGCTGTGGGTCGGCAACCCGGCTCGCTCGCGCGGCCCGGCCTGAGCAAAACAATCGCACCCATTCCCAAGGCCGGCCCGCGGCCTGGCTGCGCACCGCGCACGGCTGGAAGGCCGTGCACGACAACAGCAGCTGATTGATCGACCGATCGCCGCCCCCGCCAGCGTCAGACGCTGGCGCGCACCGCCTTGATGACGCGCTCGATCTGCAGCTCGCTCATGCCGGGCCACAAGGGCAGGCTCAAGACCTCGCGGTGCATGGTCTCGGAGACCGGGAAGTCGCCCTCGGCAAAACCCAGCTCCGCATAGGCTGGCTGGCGGTGTGGCGGCACCGGATAGTGGATCAGCGTGCCTATGCCCTGCTCCGCCAGGCGGCGCTGCAGGCCGTCGCGGTCGGCATGACGGACCACGAACAGATGCCAGGCCGGCTCGGCCCAGTGCGGCACATGAGGCAGCTGCAGGTCGCAGCCGGCCAGGCCCTCGAGCAGGCGCGCGGCAATGGCGCGGCGCTCATGCGTTGCAGCTTCGAGCAGCGGCAACTTGGCGGCCAGCACCGCGGCCTGAATCTCGTCCAGCCGCGAGTTGATGCCCTTGACCTCGTTGTGATACTTCTGCTGCGAGCCATAGTTGCGCAGCACTTTGACGCGCTGCATCAAGTCGGCATCGCGGCAGGTCACGCCGCCGCCGTCGCCAAAGGCACCAAGGTTCTTGCCCGGATAGAAACTCCAGGCCGACATGTCCGCCAGGCCACCCACCGGCCTCACCTTGTAGCGCGCTGCATGGGCTTGCGCGCAATCGTCCAGCACCTTCAGATGATGGCGGCGCGCGATGTCCATGATCGCGTCCATGTCGGCCGGCTGCCCATACAGATGCACCGGCAGGATCACCCGGGTAGCAGGCGTGATCGCCGCTTCGATGCGGGCCGGGTCGATGTTGAAAGTGCGCGCATCAGGTTCCACCGGGACCGGCTTCGCGCCGCACTGGCTGACTGCCAGCCAGGTGGCGATATAGGTGTTGGAGGGCACGATGACTTCATCGCCCTCGCGCACGCCGAGTGCCTTCAGGCTCAGGAAGAGCGCATCCAGGCCATTGGCCACGCCCGCGCAATGCGCGGTGCCGCAGCTGCGCGCCCAGGCCTCCTCGAAGGCATGCAGCTCCTTGCCGAGCAGAAACCAGCCACTGCCCGCCACGCGCAAGAGCGCTGCATCGATGGCGGGCTGAGCCACTCGATAGGCCGGCTGCAGGTCCAGGAAAGGAACCGCTTCAGTGCCCATTGCCCGCCCCTCGCACCGCCGCCAGGAACTCGTCGTAGTTGCGGATGTAGTCGTCTGCCGCGTAGCAATCGGAGGCCAGCACCAGCAGCACGGCGTCGCTTGAGAACTGGTACTGGATGCCCCAGACCATGGGCGGTATGTGCAGGCCGAGCTGAGCGCTGTCGAGCAAGAGCTCGTCGCGCCGTTCGCCGTCGTCCACCACGATGCCCACGCTGCCCTTCACGCAGACCAGGAACTGGTGACAGGCCTTGTGCGCATGCTCGCCGCGCACTTCCTTGGTCGGCACGTCGTAGACCATGAAGAATCGCTGCGGGGTGAACGGCAGGTGGGCACCGATCTCGCCAAAGCTCAGGGCGCCACGCAGGTCCACGATCTTGGGCAGCTTGTGCAGGGCCGCGCCACGCGCTTGCAGCTGGGGCAGCGCAGCGTCGCTGCTCAGGCTGCCCGCCAAGGCCAGGTGCGGCGTGTCGCGATAGCCGGTGATGTGCGCGGGGTTGCCGGTGACGATGGCGTTCGATGGCACATCACGCGTGACCACCGCGCCGTCCATCACCAGGGCGCCGGGGCCGATGGTGATGCCGGGGCGGATCGTGGCGTTCGAGCCAATGCTTGCACCAGCGCGCACCAGCGTGCGCAGTGGCGCCTCGGGCTTGTGCTTGCTGCGCGGTGCCGGGTCGTTGGAGAAGGTGACGTTGGGGCCGATGAAGACATCGTCTTCCAGTGTCACGCCGTCCCACAGTTGCACGCCGCACTTCACCGTCACGCGGTTGCCGACGACGACATCGTTCTCGATGAAGACGTGGTCGCAGATATTGGCTTCGGCACCGATGCGCGCGCCCGGGAGCACGTGGCTGAAGGCCCAGATGCGGCTGCCCTCGCCGACCTGGGTCGATTCCAGCAGTGCCTGCGGGTGAACGAAGTACTTGGTCGTGCTCATGGAATGGATGATCGCAGTCTCAGGCAGGCTGGCCGGCAAACCTTCGGGTCGCCGCTTCGAAAAGCCGGCTCCAGCTTTCATGACCGCCGCGCCAATCGTCGCCAGCGTCGGTCTTGAAGATCAAAGTATCGGCCACGGCGCCGCTGGCCGGAACAAGCGTCGAGGCGAGCGCGAATTTCAGGGTCGGATTGATCGGCAGAAACAAGCTGCGCATCTTGTTGACGTTCGCTATCGCCTCGTCCAGCGTCGCCACCTCGTCGGCACGAACCAGCAGCAGGTTCTCACTGCTGCGGATGAACTCCAGCGTCTTGCGGCGCAGGTAGGCGAACTTGGCCCTTGCGATGGGCAGATGGGCAGGCACCTGTTCGGCGAGGATGCGGTGCGACTGCTCGCCGCCCACCACCGGCACCGAGGGGAATTCATGCATGAACATCAGCCCGGTGTCGAGGTCGCGCAGGCAGCAGTCGTCCTTGATCAGCTCCCAGCGGCCGTCGCGCAGCAGGTCTTCATCGCGGCCCAGCATCACCGCCAAGGCGTCGATGGGCGTCATCAGCCAATCGAAGAAGAATGCTTCGCCCTGGCCGCTGTGGCGTCGGATCTGCCAGGCCACCTTGCAGTCGTAGCCAAGACTCAGCAGTTGCATGGGCGCTTCTCCCGCGAATTCGAGATGCGGCGAGTGTCCCGCAGCCAAGGCCAGGCGGTCCAGCAAAGACGGCGAGAAACCACGGTCAGATCGGCCCTCTCACCGGGAACTGCAAAATGCGCGGGAAATCCTGCACCACTCCACCCGCCAGAGGACGCGCAGATGCGCTCCAATCTGCACTGGATTCCAGACCGAGGCCAGCACCATCCCATGAAGAAAGCATTCATCACCGGCGTGACCGGCCAGGACGGTTCCTACCTTGCCGAGCTGTTGCTCGCCAAGGGCTATGAGGTTCATGCCATCCTGCGACGCAGCTCGGTCTTCACGACCCACCGGGTCGACAGCTTCATCGATCATGAGCGCTTCAAGACCTACCACGGTGATCTGACCGACTCCAGCAACCTGCACACGCTGCTCTCCAGGATCGAACCTGACGAGATCTACAACCTCGGCGCCCAGTCACACGTGGCCGTTTCCTTCGAGGTGCCCGAGTACACGGCCGAGGTCGATGCGCTGGGCACGATCCGGCTGCTCAACGCGATCAAGGACCTGGGCATCAAGCCGCGCTTCTACCAGGCCTCCACGTCCGAGCTTTTCGGCGGCCTGCCGGAGACAGCGCCGCAGAGCGAATCAACGCCCTTCTATCCCAAGTCGCCCTATGGCGCAGCCAAGCTCTACGCCTACTGGGTGACGGTGAACTACCGCGAGTCCTATGGTCTGCACGGCAGCAACGGCATCCTCTTCAACCACGAGTCGCCGCGCCGCGGCCAGACCTTCGTGACCAAGAAGATCACCCAGGCCGTGGCCAGGATCCAGCAAGGCCGCCAGGAGCTGCTCACGCTGGGCAACATGGATGCCAAGCGCGACTGGGGCTATGCCAAGGACTACGTCGAAGCCATGTGGCTGATGATGCAGCAGGAGCAGCCCGACGACTACGTGATCGCCACCGGCGAAACCTGGACCGTGCGCCAGTTCGTCGACATGTCCTTCGACGAGATCGGCGTTCAGCTGGACTGGGTCGGTACCGGTGTTGACGAGAAGGGCATCGACCGCGCCACTGGCAAGGTGCGCGTGGCCATCGACCCGCGCTACTTCCGCCCCGCCGAGGTGGACCTGCTCTGGGGCAATCCGGCCAAGGCGCGCGAGAAGCTTGGCTGGGTGGCCAGGACGCCGGTGCGCGAACTGGTTCGCAAGATGGTGCAGTACGACCTGCACAACGACCAGTACGGCGGGCCTGAGCTGTGATCCTGGTCACCGGCGCCACCGGCTTCCTGGGCAAGCGCGTCTGCCGGCAGCTGGCCGCGCAGGGCCGCGAGTTCATGCGCACCTCGCAGTCGCTCGGGCTGGACCTGCGCGATGCGGCCGCCACCCTCGCGTTCTTCGAGACCCACCGACCCACGGAGGTCATCAACTGCGCCGCCTATGTGGGCGGCATCCAGTTCGGCACCAAGCACCCGGCCGAGCTGTTCCACAACAACCTCTTGATGACCTTGAGCCTCTTGGCAGCGGCCAAGGCCACCGGCGTTGCCCGCATCGTCAACCCGATCAGCAACTGCGCCTATCCGGCTGCCGCCACGCTGTTCAAGGAAGAGGAGTTCTGGGACGGGCCGCTGCATGACTCGGTGATGGTCTATGGCTTCGTGCGCAAGGCTTCATGGGTGGGCGCCTGGGCCTACCAGCAGCAGTACGGCCTCGACGTCATCAACCTGATCCTTTCGAACATGTACGGTCCCGAGGACCATTTCGAGGAAGAGCGTTCGCATGCGATGGGCGCCCTGATCATGAAGATCGTCAAGGCCAAGCGGGAGCGCGCGCCACAGGTCGTGGTCTGGGGCTCTGGCCGGCCGGTGCGCGAATGGCTGCATGTGGACGATGGCGCCGAGGCGCTGATCCGCGGCCTCGACGCCGCCGCCACCAACCAGCCGGTCAACGTCGGCGTGGCCCAGGGTATCTCCATCATCGAGATGGCCGAGCTGATCAAGCGCGTGGTGGGCTACCAGGGGGAGCTGGTGCTCGACACCAGCAAGCCTGACGGCGCGCCCTACAAGACGGTTGACGGCAGCAAGGGCGCCGCACTGCTGCAATGGACGCCTGCACGCGACTTTGAGCAAGGCGTGCGCGACACTGTCGACTGGTACATCGAACACGGAAGCTGACAATGGCCGTCAATGAAATCAAGGAAGGCGAGCTGGTCCTCGCCCGCCACATTCCCGCCGAAGATGCCTGGGGCGGCGGCCTCAAGTTCTTCTCGCCCGACGGCGACTACCAGCAGGTCGGCACCTGGGGCTACGACCAGGGCAAGCAGTTGCTGGCCCACAGCCACAACGAGGTGACGCGCGCCGTGCTGTGGACGCAGGAAGTGCTCTACATCCGCCAGGGCCGCGTGAAGGCCGAGGTCTTTGATACCAAGGACCAGAAGGTGGCCGAGCTGGAAGCCGGCGCCGGCGACATCCTCGTGCTGCTGCGCGGCGGCCACGGCTACCAGATACTCGAAGACGGCACGCAGGTGCTGGAGATCAAGAACGGCCCCTACGTCGGCGCAGATGCCGACCGCCGACGTCTTCAACCGTGAGCGCCGGTTCGCGGCAATCGGGCCGAGCGCAGGGCCGCTCCCAAGCCGGCCCGCGATGGCGACTTGCTTGCCGGCAAATCCGGCATGCGTCGCCGTCCCCTCGGGGGACCGGACAAGGTACTCCTTGGACGAGGGGCGAATGAGACTGCACCTCGGCTGCGGGCCGCGGGTGATCCCGGGCTTCGTCCACGTTGACCTGGCCGAATATCCGCACATCGATCACAAGGCGAGCATCAGCCCTCTGCCCTTCCTGGCGGACGACTCGGTCGAGATGGTCTATTGCAGCCATGCCTTCGAATACCTCGACCTTATCGAGGCTCGCCAGGCCCTGGTCGAGTGGCGGCGGGTGCTGCGGCCGGATGGTCTCTTGCGACTGGCGGTACCCGACGTGGCAGCGCTGATGAAGGTCTATCAGCAGACCGGCGAGTTGCAACGCATCCTCGGCCCGCTCTACGGACGGCTCGAGATTGCCACCGAGGCCGGCCCGGCCACGCTGTTCCACAAGACTGCCTATGACGAGGCGACCTTGAGCCAGTTGCTGCACGCGGCCGGCTTTGTCGCCATTCGCCATTGGGACTGGCGCCAGACCGAACATGCCCAGATAGACGACTACTCCCAGGCCTATTTTCCGCACATGGACAAGGCGCACGGCCTGCTACTCTCGCTCAATCTCCAAGCCCGAAAGCCCTGAAAGCCATGTCTGCCGAAGAATTCATCCCACAGATGCGCCCGCTGTTCGGCGAGGAAGAGAAGGCCGAGCTGGCCGACTACCTGACCGAAGACGGCTTCTTCACCGAGTTCAAGCGGACCGAACTGTTTGAGCAGCAGATCGCGCACTACACCGGAGCACGCCACTGCATCGTGGTCAACAACGGCACGGTCTCGCTGACGCTGGCAGCGATCGCACTGGGCGTCGGTCCTGGCGATGAGGTGATCGTTCCGAACTACACGATGATCGCGTCGCCCAATTCGGTGAAGATGCTCGGCGCCGTGCCGGTCTTCGTCGACGTCGAACCCGAGACGCTGGTGATGGACATCGAGAAGGCCCGCGCCGCGATCACGCCGAAGACCAAGGCGCTGATGCTGGTGTCGGCCAATGGCCGCGCGCCCCAGGTCGGCATCGCCGCTTTCCAGCAGCTCTGCAGCGAGCGCGGCATTGCGCTCATCGAAGACTCGGCCCAGTCACTCGGCTCCTTCTACGCACCCGATCAGCACGTGGGCCGGGCCGGCGCCATCGGCAGCTTCTCGTTCTCCGCGCCCAAGATCATCTCGACCGGCCAGGGCGGCGCCCTGATCACCGACGACGACTCACTGGCCGACAAGCTGCGCCGCCTGAAGGACTTCGGCCGTCGCTCGGGCGGCACCGACATCCACGACTCGGTGGGCTACAACTTCAAGTTCACCGAACTGCAGGCCTGCGTCGGCATTGCGCAGATGAAGAAGCTGCCGGAGCGCGTGGTGCGCAAGAAGGTGATCTGGCAGCGCTACGCCGAGGGCCTGGCCGGCATTCCGGAATTCAAGCTCTTCGAGCATGACCTGAAGCTGTGCACGCCCTGGTTCATCGACTCCCTGGCCCAGCGCCGCGACGAGCTGGCCGCCCACCTCAAGGCTGCAGGCATCGGCACCCGCACCATGTACCCGCCGATCAACCAGCAGAAGGCCTACGACCAGGCGGGCAGCTATCCGGTGTCGGAGCTGGTCGGCCGCGACGGCCTGTGGCTGCCGAGCATGATCCAGCTGACCGACGCGCAGATCAAGCGCATCTGCGTAGAGATCCGCCGCTTCTACGGTCGCTGAACTCGCGGATCAGGCCGTCTCAAGCATCCACGGAAAGCCCTGCGGATAGCGCGCGCGCATCGCGGCGTTCTCGCGCTGCAGGAGCTCCAGCACGCGCGCTTGCAGTTCGGGGCGGGTGCGGTAGTTGACCGTGTACTGGCCCGAACTGCCGAAATTCGGGAACGCTGCCGCCAACTGGGTGTAGAACACCCGGTCCTGCCCCCAGCCCCCATGGAAATGGCTGGCGATGCGATGGGCCGTGTCGACCTTCAGGCAATAGCAGTTGGTGTCGACCAGCTTGTGCGGGCCGGTCTCGCCCCACGGGCCGACGCTTTGTGATTCATCGTCGATCAGGTACTCACCCTCCTCGCTGACCACGCGGCGCAACGCGAACCCCCATTGCCAGCCATGAGCCTCGATGGCGGCGACCAGCGAAGCAATGTGGCCAGGCTCGAACCAGTTGTCCTGGTCCAGGAAGGAGATGCAGTCGGTGTTCACCAGGTGCGACCAGGCGGCATACACCCGGTGACCGTAGAAGCCGTTGCGGCCCACATTGTTGGGCAGCGTGGTGACGCGCACGCCCGAGAGATCCATGCCCGCCGTGGAGGCCTCAAAGGCGGCCACGAATTCAGGGCCGTCGATCACCACATGCAGCTCGATCGCCCCATGGGTCTGGGCTCGCACCGATTCGATGGCCTTGCGCACCAGCGGCGCACCCGTGGTGGGAATGACGATGGCGACGCTCTGCATGGCGAAATTCTCGGTCTGGAGGATGAGGCAATGATACGAAGCTTGGCGGCCCGCCCATCCTGACATCTGCGGGTCGTGGGCAGCTCAGTTCTGCTGTCCGAGCCGGGCAAGTCGGGGCAATTCGGGGGCAAATCTGAGCATCGGTCGCAGGCTGGCAGCGCTAGCATCCTGGCATGCCTGTGACTCCCTGCTTCTCCGTCCTGATGCCCACCCATCTGCGCCCGGCGCTGCTGCGCCGGTCTCTCGCTTCGCTGCGGGCGCAGACCGAGCAGGACTTCGAGATCATCGTTGTTGCCGATGCCTGGGATCCCGAGAGCGCTGCCGTGGCCGCGGAGCTGCTGCGGCCGCAGGACACTTTCATCAAGCGCACGGGCAAGAACGGCCCGGCCACCAGCCGCAATGTGGCGATGGCGCAGGCGCGTGGCGAATGGATCGTCTTCCTGGACGACGACGACAGCTTCGAGCCGGAGCATCTCGCCACCCTGCGCAAGGCAATTTCAGCCTCCAGCTCACCGGTGCTGTTCACCGATTGCGCCGTCGTCACCGAAGACCGCACCCAGGAAGGCATGCCGCCGCTGTCGCGCCAGCAGCTCGACTTCAGCCGCCAGGACGCGAACCAGCTCTGGGTCAAGAACTTCATTCCCAACCATGCGCTGGCCTATCGCCGCTCGCTCCTGGAAGGCATCAGCTTCGACGCCCACATGGCCTCGCTGGAAGACTGGGAGTTCCTGGTTGCGGTCTGCAGCCGCGCCCTGCCCCAGCATTTCGCGAGCACCGGCGTGGTGATGCACAAGGACTATGTGAACCCCGGCACCCGCCGCGGCACGCAGGAGACCTCGTCCAACAACGTGGTCATCCTCGACTTCCTCTACACCTACCGCCGCTGGCCCGCGCCGACGCCGGAGCTCAAGGCCCAGCGCCAGGCCCTCCTGGCCGGCGTGGGCCTGAGCCTGCCGCTCGAGTGGTTCTGAGCGATGCGGCACTTTGATGCCGAGGCGACGCGGGCCGCCCTGCCTTTCACGGCGCTGATCGAAGCCTTGCGGCAGATGTTCATCGAGGGCTGCGAAGTGCCGCAGCGGCATCAGCACCAGCTCGGGCAAGACCTGACACTCCTGATCATGCCGGCCTGGCAGCTCGGCGCCCTGCTGGGCATCAAGACGGTCAGCATTGCGCCTGGCAACGCTGTACGTGGCCTGCCCGGCCTGTTCTCGAGCTACACGCTGTTCGATGCCAGCACCGGCCAGCCGCTGGCCATGATGGACGGCAACGAGATCACCTCGCGCCGCACCGCGGCGGCTTCGGCACTGGCTGCATCCCGCCTCGCCGACCCTGCATCGCGCCATCTTCTGGTCGTCGGGAGTGGCCGGGTCGCGTCGCTGTTGCCCGAGGCCTATCGCGCGGCGCTGCCGGGCATTGGCCAGGTGTCGGTCTGGGCGCGGCGGCCGGAGGCCGCGCAGCCATTGGTCGAGCAATGGCGCGGCATCGGCATCGAGGCGAATGCGGTGCCTGAACTTGCCGATGCCTGCAGGCAGGCCGACATCGTCACTTGCGCCACCCTGGCCCGCGAGCCGCTGATCCGGGCCGAATGGCTGAAGCCCGGCAGTCATCTGGACCTGATTGGCGGCTTCACGCCGCAGATGCGCGAAGCGCATGCCAGCTGCTTCGTGAACGCGGAGCTCTGGGTCGATACCGACGAGGCGCTGCGCAAGAGCGGTGACCTCCTGCAGCCGCTGACCGAGGGGCTGATCACGCCAGCTTGCATCCGCGGCGATCTCGCCAAGCTGTGTCGGCTCGCCCCAGGTGCCGCTCATCAGCCCGGCCAACGCTCGATCTTCAAATCCGTGGGAACGGGCCTGGAAGATCTGGCAGCCGCAAGGCTTGTCTACGCCAGCTGATCAGCGCGCCACCAATTTCAATTCCAGGTCCTGCCAGCTGATGAAGTCAGCGGTGATAGGCACTTCGATTCGACGCACCAGCACACTTCGCCACCTAGGCAACGACGAGCGGCGTCACATGGCGGGCTGGCCATCGGCGATCCGTTTGATCGTCGGCCAGATATTCCACTTGAAGAGCAGGTCATTGCGCGCCGCACGCAGCGCATCGACATTCACGGGACGGCGCAGCACATCCTCGATCATCGCCGGGGTCACGGTGGTGATGTCAAAAGGAAGGGCGAAATAGGACTCGGCAGGGAAGAAGTAGTCGATATTGCTGGCGCCCCAGTAGATGGGCACGGTCCAGGAAAGCAAGGGATCGCAGATCTTCTCGCTCCAGGTATTGGGCAGGCGCACGTTTTCCAGCACCAGCGCATATTCGTGGTCGATGAATCCGCGCAGCTTGCAGTTGCCGTTGTAGTTCAACTCACCGCGGAATGTGGCCGGGTTGATGAACTTGTCGATGCCGCGCCCCCAGATATCGATATGCGGATATTCGCGGGTGAAGCGCGCCAGGAATTCCACGCGCAGCCGGTGCTCCAGCACCTGGCTGTACATGCCGCTGTTGACGCAGGAGAGGCGCTTGGTCTTGGCCTGGTAGGGCATGGCCACCAGCTCGTCGAAAGGCAGGCTGATCCACCAGGTCGGCACGTTGTGGCATTTGGTGTAGCTGCCGTCGAACAGCATGTTCGAGGGGAACTGCCGGTTCAACCAGGGCTCCTGGTGCGGCTCGCGCTCGAAATAGATGACTTTGGAGAAGTCGAGTTTCTCGAGGTCCCAGTCGCGCGGCGTGCGGTCCATCACCACGATCAGGTCGGCCTGGCGCGGATCGGCGATGCCGATCAGGTCGCCCCAGATGCCGCGGTTGCCCGGCGTCTGCATCGCATAGCGCTGCAACATGCTTTGCGGGCTTTCACCCCAGCCGCCCACAAAGGCCACCTTTTTCATCGTCGTCATGCCTTGCCTTCGAATTCCAGAATCAGCTGCAGGTCGGTGAGATCCTTGGGCTCGCGCCGCTTCCACTTCATCACCTTGACCACATTCAGGGTGCAGAACTTCAGACCGCGATGGTAGAAGTGATGCTGCGGGTTGTAGATGATCTCGTCGCGATGCACGCCGTAGTGTGCGATCTCCTTGTTGTGACAGCCCAGGCCCGGATGCGGCGTGGCCGGCGGCGGCTCGGCATGGCTGAGGAAGTCGAGATCGCGGCAGTCCCGCAGGCCGTAGGCCGCCAGCACAGCACTGGAAACCACGCACAGGTCTTCCACGTCCTGGCTCTGCATCACCCAATCCCGGTAGAGCCTGAACCAGGCGTTGAAGCGCGGTTGCGTCAAGGGCTGACCGCGGTTCATGTAGGCAACACTGTTGTCGTTGAAGACGGCGCAGCCGATCTCCCAGGTCTCGCGCCAGGTGTCGTTGATGTGGACCGAATGGTTTTCACGGCCATAGTGCGCGCGGATCAGGCGCTTGCACTCCATCAATGGCGCCAGGCCTTCGGCCTCGATCAGATAGACGCGCACGCTGTCGGAATCGCCGAAGCAGGCCTGCTTCTTGAAGTGCAGCCCGGCGTGGCCGTTCTCGGCCGTGCCGACCCATGGCTCGTTCTCGTAGAGGCCCATCATGTAGTTGAACTTGCCCAGCTCGCTGAGCTGGATCGTCTTGGCATAGACGATGGTCGCGAAGCGCGCGAGCAAGGCCTCGGCAGCGGCGCAGTCGATCCGGTCTGCAGCGAACAGCGAGACGGTGTGAACCTTGCGTTTCAGGCGGATGTACTCAAGCGCCATCGCATCGCTGAAGATCGGCTGCAGGCCCGAGGTCACGATGTCGTTCTTGTCGCGGAAGAAGGTCCAGTCGCACTGCCCTCGCCCGCTGGTGACCTGGTCCGTCGTGGCTGGCATGTGGCCATAGGTGATGGCCGCTGCGACGCGATGCGCGCCGTTGTAGGGCGAACCGTTCAGCAATGGCACCGGCGGCGCATCCTCGCGCCAGCCTTCCTGCTTGACCGAGTCGAGCAGGGCATTGAAGGCATTCAAGAAGTCGTGCGGGCCGCTCTTGCGTGGCTCAGCCTCGAAGAAGCCGTTCCAGACCTTCAGGTGCTCCAGATACAGCGCCTGGTTCCAGACGCACTGCACGCCCTTGTCGCGCTGGCGCGCATACAGGGTCTTGGCATTGATGTCGAAACGCAGCGGGGTGAGGAGCTCGCGGGGGTCGGTGATGGTCATGTCTCAGCGCAAGGGCGTCATGACGCCACGGCCCAGCGACCATAGCAGCGCCACTGCCTGCTGCCCATCGTAGATCGCATTCACGTGCGCCACGCGCAGCGAGTAGTACTCGGCTTCCGAGCCCATCACGTCGAACAGCGAACGGCGCCCCAGCTGCTGCCATTGCTGCAGAGTCGATGCGCGCACCCTGTCGCTGTTGCGCAGGATCTCGACGATGCGTCGCGCGCGGTCAAAGGCCGAGATGGCCGATTCGTACATGTCGGTGGCGCGGAAGATGCGCGACTCGATGGCGTCATCACGCTGCATGCGGGCAGCGGCCGCACGCTTGCGGGCCGCATCGATGCCTGCATCCGCACCGGGGCTCAGGATCGGGATGCTGACGTTGACGCCGGCACTCCATTCCTGCCCCTTGCTCAAGCCCGCCAACGCCCCCGCATTGACAGTGGCGCTGACGATGGGTTTGTTGTTGGCGGCCACCAGGTCGGCATAGCTGGACTGGGCGCGGGCCTGGGCCTCGAGCTGGATGATGTCGGCGGCGCTGCGCGCATCGCGCTGGATCTCGCCCAGCTCGGGGATGGCGGTCAGCAGGTTGGAATAGCTGGCGCTCGGCGGCAAGGGCTCGCCGACAAAGCGCTTCAGGCGGATCTCGGTCTGGCGCAGCGCCGACATGGTCTGCTCCACCGCCATCTCGGCCTGCTGCTGGCTCTTCTGCGCCTGCACCAGCTCGCTGGCGCGGCCACGGTCGGCCTTGGTGATGACCTCCAGCGCCTCGACGAGGCAGGCCATCTTGCGCACGTACTGGCCATAGACCTGGGCCTGCAAGACGTAGCGGCTGCGATCCAGCGTCAGCGACACGGTGTTCAGGGCCAGTTGCTGCTCGCTGCTGAGCATGCCCTGGCGGGCGCTCTCGGCCAGCTGATTGCGCCAGGCCATGGTCTGGGCCACGCGGCCGAAGTCGAAGATTGGCGCGGTCGCGGTCACACCGACGCGGCCCTGCAGGCCCCGGCGGTCTGCAATGCCGTTGTTGATGCTGCCCATGTGGTTGGCGGAGCTGTCGATGCTCAGGCGCGGCTTGCCCGAATCGCGCGCCTCTTCCCAATCGGCCCGGGCGGCCTGGGCCAGCAAGGTGATGGCGCCAATCGACTGGCTGCGCTGCATGGCCTTGTTGACCAGCTCGATGACCTGGGCGCGCGGGTCGACGTTGCTGGTTTCCAGCATCGAAGCATAGTGGCCACTGCGCGAGGGGCCGGCATCGTCTTCGTTGCAGCCACGCTGCGCGGCGGCCGGCGTCAGGGCCAGCAGGGGCAGGCAGGCGAGCAGGGCCAGGGGAAATCTTGACATGCCGCTACTTCATCATGGATCACCGACCGCAAAGGCCGGAACAGCGGCGCACAGCGGGCGCTTATCCCATGTGAAACAGGGCGCTTTCAGCGCTCCTTGAGTGCGTCGCGCGACTTCAGCATCGGCTGCAGCAGGAATTGCAGCACCGACCGCTGGCCGGTCTTGATCTCGACGCTGGCGGTCATGCCGGGAATCACCGGCAGGTCTTCGCCCTTGTATTTCAGGCCCTTGCGCTCGGCACTGATCAGCGCACGGTAGAAACGGCTGTCGCCACCGGCCACCTTCTCGCCATCGACGATGGCATCCGGGCTGATCTGCTCGACCTTGCCCTCCAGGCCGCCGAGATTGTTGAAGTCATAGCCGGCCAGCTTGATCACCGCCTCCTGGCCCACGTGGACGAAACCGACCTCCTTGGGCGGAATGCGCGCCTCGATCAGCAGCCGCGCGCCGAGCGGCACGATCTCCATCACCGCGGCGCCGCTGGTGACGATGCCGCCAATGGTGTTGACGCGGATGTTCTTGACCACGCCCTTGACCGGCGAGCGCAGCACGGTGCGCGTCAAGGCGTCCTTGCGCACCACCTGCTGTTCTTCCAGCATGCCCAGATCGCTCTGCAGCTTCACCAGTTCGGAGCTGGCCTCCTGGCGGAATCGCCCCAGGCGCTCGCCGCGCTGCTGGCGCAGTTCATTGACCTGACGCGTCAGCCGCATCACCTCGACGTCGCTCATCAGGCCCTTGGCCGCCATCTGCTGGGAGACACCCTGCTCTTTCACGAGCAAGGCGATGCTGCGGTCCATGGTGGCGAGCGCATCTTCCAGCAAGCGCTGGCGAGCCTGGAATGCTTGCGTTTCGGCCTGAACGAGGCTGGGCTGCTCGAGCACCTCGGGCGGGAAAACCAATCTGCCGCCGCTGGCTTCGGCCAACAGCCGCGCCTGCGTTGCCTTCATGGCCGTGCGCCGCACCAGGCCTTCGTTCTGCTGTGCCTCGAAGCGGGTTGGGTCCAGGCGGACCAGCTCCTGGCCGGCCTCGACCTCCTGGCCTTCGCGCACCAGGATCTCGCGCAGGATGCCGGCCTCCAGGCTGGCGATGACCTGCTCGCGGCCGTCGGGCACGACGCGGCCTTCATTGCGGCTGATCTGGTCCACCTGGGCGAGCGAGGCCCAGGTGATCGCCACGGCCACGACGGCAAGCAGCAGATAAAGCGCCCACATCACACGCGGCAAGGGCTCATCGACCTGGGCGGCTGCCAGGCTGCTGATGAACAGACCTTCTTCACGCGGCGCGGCCATCGCAACGATTCTCCTTAGGGTTTGCGGGCCGAGCGCCGGGCCGCTCCCAAACCGGCCCGCCATGGGCGCGTGCTTGTCGGTCAAACCGGCAAGCATCGCCGTCCCCTCGGGGGACCGGCCAAGGTACTCCTTGGACGAGGGGCCTCATGTGGTCACACCGACGGCGAACGCTGCACTGGCTGCGCGGCCGGATGCATGTGCAAGTTGGATTGGGCCGCCTGGTCGGGCTGGCTCGGACGCACGCCCGACAGCGCAGCCAGCACCTGGTCGCGCGGACCATCGAGCACCAGCTTGCCGCTGTCCATCACGACGATGCGCGTCACCAGTTCCAGCACGGCCGGCCGATGGGTGACGACGATCAGCGTGCAGCCCTGCGTGGCATCGCGCAACTGGCGCAGGAAGGCGATTTCGCTTTGCGCGTCCATCGAGCTGGTGGGCTCATCCATCAGCAGCAGTTGCGGCTTGTTCACCAGCGCTCGGGCCAGGGCCACCATCTGGCGCTGTCCGCCGGACAGCAGGCCACCCATCTCGCCCACCGGCAGGTCCCAGCCTTGCGGATGGGCGGCAATCACGCGGTCCAGGCCAGTCAGGCGCGCCACTTCAACCAGGCGGGCCGAGTCGATCTCGCTGCGGCCCATCGACACGTTCTCGCGCAGCGTGCCGTGGAACAGGCGCGGCTCCTGCGAGACGAAGCCGATGCGGCCGCGGAATTCGGCCGGGTCGATCTGGCGCAGATCGATGCCGTCCACGTCGACCATGCCCTCGGTCGGCTGATACAGGCCGGCCAGCAGGCGCAGGACCGTGGACTTGCCACTGCCGATGCGGCCCAGCACGGCGATGCGCTCGCCGGCATCGATGCGCATGGTCACGCCCTTCAGCACCTTGGGCGAAGGCGTGCCGCCTGTGGGCGGATAGGCAAAACCGACCTCACGCAAGCCCAGGCGGCCTGTGAAGCTGGTGAGCGGTACATAGTTCTTGTCAGACTCGCGCTCTGTGGGCCGGCTCATCATGTCGTCGATCGACTGCATGGCCGCACGCGCGGCTTGGTAGCGTGCCGCCAGGCTCACCACGCTGCCCAGCGGCGCGATGGCGCGACCGGCAAACATGATGGCGCCGATCAGGGCGCCGGCCGAAATCGTCTTGTCCTGGATCAGGTAGACGCCCCAGATCAGCATGATCAGGGTGATGGCCTGCTGCAGCGTCATGGTCAGGTTGCTGGACAGCGCATGCATGGCACGCATCTTCAGCCCCGACTCTGCTGCCACGGCATTGCTGACCTCGTAGCTGTGCTGGAAGCGCCCTTCGGCACCCGAGGTCTTCAGGTCCTCAAGCCCTTCGATGACTTCGACCAGCGAGCCCTGCAGCTCGGCCTGTTCGGCCATATTGGTACGCACGGCGCGGCGCAGGTATGCCTGCATGGCCAGCGTCAGGATGATCAGGAGCGGCACGGCCATGGCCACGACCCAGCCGAGCGGGCCGCCGATCACGAAGGTCATGCCCACGAACAGCGCGATGAAAGGCAGGTCCGAGACGACCGACATGCTGGCCGAGGTGAAGAAATCGCGCACCGTCTCGATTTGGCCGAGGTAGTGGGCATAGCTGCCGGCAGATGCAGGCTTGTGCTCCATGCGCACGCCCAGCGTCTGCTTGAACAGCTTGGAGCCGATGATCAGGTCGGCCTTGCGCCCGGCCAGGTCGATCAGGTGCGCACGCAACTGGCGGGCGAACAGGTCGAACAGCAGGGCCAGGCCAGCGCCGATGGCAAGGGTCCACAGCGTGGCCGTGGCATCGTGGTGCGGAATCACCTTGTCGTACACCACCGAGGTGACCACGCCCGAGGCCAGCATCAGGATATTGCTGAGCATGGCGGCCAGCATGGCGCCGCGGTAATACGGAATGAAGCGCTTCAGCGTGCCCCAGAGCCAGTGGCTGCCGGTATTGCGCAAGAGCAGGCTGTTGGTCGCGTTGGCCTTGGGCAGCTCCTGCGGCGTGAGCAGCATGACGAAGCCGCTGTACTCGCTCTCGAGATCGGCTGCCGTGACGCGGCAGACCTTGGGCTCGGGACCGGGGAACACGACGTCGAAGGCACCGCCCTCGCCCTTCGTCACCAGCACGCAGGCGTCGCCGCCATTGAGCAGCAGGACGGCCGGGAGCACCAGCGGGCTGATCTCGGGAATCGAACGGCGCAGCAGGCCGGCCTCATAGCCTGCCTCGCGCATCATGCGCATGGCCTGGTCGGGCGCCAGCACGCCATTGAAGGCGGCGCCGGCGCGCAAGGAGGCCGCAGAACGGGGTTTGCCGTGGTGCTGGGTCAGCCAGACCAGGGCCTGCAACAACGGGTCGCCGAGCTCAGCAGCGCCGGCATCCAGCGCTGGCGCCTGGGCGACGGGCGGCGGCGTGGAGCCATCGGCGGCCAGATAAAGGCCGCCGGCGCCCTTGCCGGGTCCGTCGAAGAAGGGGTCGTGGCGCTGCGGCACGGTACTGCTGTCCTAGGAATCTCTCAGGCGGGCTGACGATGGCGCTCGGCCAAGGCCAGCTTCTCGAACTCGGCCTCAAGATCGCGCACCAGGCCCGGAATGTCAAACAGTTTGGACGAATGACCGTGTTCGGCCAGGAAGCGCTTGTAGGACGCAGCCCGGGCCGGGTTGCGGCCGATCTGGATCGCACGCTGTTCGTATTCTTCCAGAGAGAAGGTCACCAGGTCGGGCAGGCCGACGCTGCTGAGCAAACTTCCGCACATTCTGGAGATGTAGCTGCGGCCGGAACGGGTCAGCATAGGCGTGCCCATCCACAGGCAGTCGCTCGCCGTGGTGCCGGCGTTGTACGGGAAGGTGTCCAGGACCAGGTCGGCGAGCGTGAAGCGCGCGAGGTACTCGGGCGGTGCCACGCGCGGCGCGAAGATCAGACGCTCGGCCGCCACATCATGCTCGGCCGCTACCCGCAGCATATTGGCCTGTGCCCATTCGTTGTCCGCCAGCAGCCACAGGACGCTTCCCGGCACCGCATGCAGGGTGCGCATCCAGGCCGAGAAGGTTTCTTCGTTGAACTTGTGGTTGTTGTTGAACGTGGCGTAGACAAACGCATCTTCAGGCAAGCCGTACTGGGCCCGCGTGGGCACCGGGCCGACCTCACGCTTGCGGTCGCTGACCTGATAGCAGTTCGGCACGTAGAGCGGCTTCTCGGTGCAGTACGGCAGGTATTCCGGCGGCATCGTGAAACGGTCGGCAATGATCCAGTCCAGGCCCGGCACGGCCGAGGTGGCGGGCAGACCCAGATAGCCGGCCTGGATGGGCGCCGGCCGGTAAGCCAGGATGTTGGGGCGGGCGCCGCTGGTGAGGCCCTGCAGGTCCACCAGGACGTCGATACCGGTTTCGGCGATCATTCGCGCCGCGGTGATGTCGTCAACGCCGGCCAGCGGCAGCCGCTTGTCCATGGCCTTGCGGATGCGGGCCTGCAATGGCGTGCCGTCATCCACGCTCCAGCACAGCGCATGGATCTCGAAACGCGAGTGGTCGTGCAGCTCGAACAGCTCGGCCGTCAACAAGCCCACCGCATGCATGCGCAGGTCGCCCGACAGGTAGCCGATCTTGATCTTGCCCTCGCGGCGCTGCTTGCCCGAGGCTTCCAGGTGGAAGGCCGGGCCCTTGTACTTGACCACCTTCTCATGGACGAAGCGCTGGGCTGCCATCAATTGCACGGCCGGGTCGTCGGTGGCGCTGAGCGTGGCCAGCAGCGAGGTGTTGACCAGGAGCTGGTTGAGCGTCACCTCGCCCACCGGCTGATAGACCGGCCAGTCGCACTGCTTCTGGCGGATGTGCACATAGTGCTGCTGCACGTCGCCCTGGTCGGCCTTGAGCTCCAGGCTGCGGCGCATCAGCGCCTGCGACTCGGCATAGCGGCGCTCGGTTTCGAGCAGGCGTGCGGCGTTGTTCAGCGCATGCAGGCGCAGGTCCAGCGGGTCGGCGCCAACCGCTTCGAAGCTCTCGGCCTCATAGACCTCGCGCCATTCGGCCAGTGCCTCGGCACTGCGACCCAGGTGCTCCAGCTGATGCCCGAGGTTCAGGCGCGCTTGTGCAAAGCGGGGATGCAGAGACAGGGCCAGGCGGTAGACCTTCTCGGCCTCGGCGTGCCGACGCAGGTCGCCCAGCAGCGAACCCCAGTTGAAGCAGGCCACATGGCGGTAAGGCGAAGGCGCGCCCATCACCCAGTTCTGGTACAGCAACAGCAAGGCCTCGGTACGACCTTGCTGCTGCCATTGCTGAGCAAGCGCGAGCAGATCGCCCAACTGGATGCCACCTAGCCGAGCGCGCTGCAACACGGCAATGACGGCGGGCTCGGTGGTCCCGGCTTCAAGCGGGGCGGGGACGGGTGCGGCGTTCACAGCGTGGGCAAGCGTCTTCGCGGGGGGCGATGAAAGGTCCATGGGCAAGAGCAGCCGCCACAAGACGGCCTCCGATTGGGCTCGCCCGATATTAGAAGCCCGGCGCCTGCAGCGACGCCGCGATTAGGCGCCCGAAAGCGCATCTATTCACGGCCGGGTCGGCTCAGGGTTTGTCTGTAGGACATTTTCCTACAAGCGAATTGGGTGGAAGAAGAACTGGAATATCCTGCCTAATCAACGCATTAGAGCTGACTCCTGATGCTCAGAATCAAGAGAAGACCGGGCCGGAGGAGGCCTGGCAACCTGACAGAACAATGCCATGCTGAATGCATTTTTTAGTCGTTGGACCCGCAGCGCCCTGGCGACGGAAATGACCGCCGCCCCTGGGGCCACCCCTGCAACACGCCCTGCCAGCAGCGTCGATTCGCTGTTCCAGAGCCTTTTGCGCCTGATCCCGGGCGAGGCCGAGACCGCCGTGTCGACCCGCCCAGGCAGCCGCAATCATCTGGTGCGCGCCCGCGCCGAATTCCTCCGCGGCCTGGGCGATGTGCAGACCGAATTCGCCGAACCGCTGCAAACGGCCATCCGACGCAGCCAATCGCTGCGTGATCTGTGGCATTTACGCACTGCCGTTTATACCGAGGTGGCGCGAAGCCACAGCCAGTACGAGGCCGAGCGTCGCCTGGCGCAGATGGACCGCTTCTTCGAGCCAAGCCGCAGCGGCCGGGGGCACTGAAATCATGCTGACCCTGACCCTGCGTGACATTCCCGACTTCCCGCCGCCCTGGGCTTTCGCATCCCTGAGCAGCATGGGAGACCGCCGTGGCCGCAGCAGCCGCGTGCGCCAGACCTTTGTCGAGCTCAAGCTGGTCTGCACCCGCATTGCGGCGGAAGTTCAGGGCCAGCAAGGTGCCGAGCTGCAACGCCAGGTTCGCCAGGCCTGTGAGCCTATCGAACTCTGGATGCTGCGTGGCACCCTGCTCGCCGCCCTGCCCGAGCACTGCGAGCTGGCGCTGGTCTACCGCGCCGACATGGAGCTGGCCATCGCCCGCGCCTTCCCGAGCCATTCGTCCCGCTCCTGAGCGCTGAACCCAGCCCAGGGTTCAGCTCATTTCGCGTTCCGGGCCCGCCGGAGCTCAGGGACGACCGAGAAAGTCCGCCTTGCCCAGGTCCACGCCCGCGTGGCGAAGCAGCGCGTACGTCGTCGTCGCGTGAAAGAAGAAGTTGGGCAGCGCGTAGTGGCGCAGATAGTCCTCGCCCCTGAACTTCAGCGGCTCGCCATTGCGGCGCGGAATCTCGATCGCACGCTCCTCGCTCCCTTCGACGGCTGATGCAGGGATCGATTGGACGTAGTCGATGGTTTTGCGAATGCGGACGATGAGTTCGTCCAGCGTCGCTTCGTTGTCGTCCCAGCGCGGCAATTCCTGGCCGGCGAGGCGGCCGACACAGCCCTTGGCCGCATCGCTGCAAATCTGGATCTGGCGGCTGAACGGCAGCATGTCGGGCGCCAGGCGCAGCCCCAGGTAGACCGCGGTGTCGAACTTCTTCGTCTCGGCATGCTTCTTGGCGGCCTCGAGCCACAGCAGCATGTTGCCGAGGGTCTTGGCAAAGATCGGCGCGCAAGCCGAATGCATGGAAATCGTCATCGCATGTCTCCTTACGAAAGACGCAGATGCTAGCGATTTGCCTGAGTCTTCGCTTGGCAAGGGTCGGGCACAATGTCCCGGCCCCGCCATGAACATCATCATCCTCGACGACTATCAGGACGCCGTACGCAAGCTGCGCTGCGCCGCCAAGCTGGACCACCTGCAGGCCAAGGTCTTCACCAACACGGTCAAGGGGATCGGGCAACTGTCGGTGCGCCTGCGCGACGCTGATGTGCTGGTGCTGGTGCGCGAGCGCACCCATTTCCCAAGGCAGTTGCTCGAGAAGCTGCCCAAGCTCAAGCTGATCTCGCAGACCGGTCGCGTGGGCTCGCACATCGACGTCGATGCCTGCACGCGGCTGGGCATTGCAGTGGCCGAGGGTGTTGGCTCACCGGTGGCGCCGGCCGAGTTGACCTGGGCATTGATCATGGCCTCGATGCGGCGTCTGCCGCAGTACATCGGCAACCTGAAGCACGGTGCCTGGCAGCAGTCGGGGCTGAAGTCAGCCTCGATGCCGGCCAATTTCGGCGTCGGCATGCAGTTGCGAGGCAAGACACTGGGAATCTGGGGCTACGGCAAGATCGGCGAGATGGTGGCCAGCTATGGCCGCGCCTTCGGCATGAACGTGCAGATCTGGGGCAGCGAGGCCTCGCGCCTGCGCGCCAGCGCCGACGGCTATCAGGCGGCCGAGAGCCGCGAAGCCTTCTTCGAACAATGCGACGTGCTGAGCCTGCATCTGCGCCTGGTGGACGCGACGCGCGGCGTCGTCACCCTGGAAGACCTGTCGCGGATGAAGCCGACCGCCCTCTTCGTCAACACCTCGCGCGCCGAGCTTCTGGCCGAAACCGCACTGGTCTCGGCCCTGAACCGCGGCCGCCCCGGCATGGCAGCCATCGACGTGTTCGAAAGCGAACCCATCCTGCAAGGCCATCCGCTGTTGCGGCTGGAGAACGCCGTCTGCACACCCCACATCGGCTATGTCGAGCAAGACAGCTATGAGCTCTACTTCGATGCGGCCTTCGAGAACGTGCTGAACTTCGTCAAGGGCGAGCCCACCAACATCGTCAATCCCGAGGCGCTGAAGGTCCTGCGCTGATGACGGCTGACGACGGCCTCCCACGGCCTCGCCCGGAGAATCCGATGGCCCTATTCCGGGCCTTCACCGTCCTCGCCCTGCAAGGCTTTGGCGGCGTGCTGGCCGTGGCCCAGCGCGAGCTGGTCGAGAAACGCGGATGGCTGAGCAAGGCGGAGTTCGTCGAGCTGCTGGCCATCTCGCAGGTGCTGCCCGGCCCCAACGTGGTCAACATTTCCCTGATGATTGGCGACCGCTTCTTTGGCTTGCGTGGCGCGGCAGCGGCACTGGCCGGCATGTTCGCCCTGCCCTGCGTCATCGTCCTGAGCCTGGCCGCGGTTTCCGAGCAGCTGCTGGCACATCCCGCCATGGCCGGGGCATTGCGCGGCATGGGCGCCGTGGCCGCAGGCCTGATCCTGGCCACCGGCCTGAAGCTGCTGGGCAGCCTGCGTGGCAACGTGATGGGACGCCTCCTGTGCCTGCTGCTCGGTACTGCCACGATCATCGCCGTGGCGGTGCTGCGCTGGCCCCTGATCTGGGTGGTGCTGGGCCTGGGCAGCATGGGCATGGTCATGGCCTGGTGGCGCTTGAGGGAGCTGCGCTGATGCCACCGGTCGACCTCCTGCAGCTCTTTTTGCACTTTCTGGCGATGTCCTTGCTGGCAATTGGCGGCGGCATCACGACGGCGCCTGAAATGCACCGTTTCCTGGTCGTCGACAAGGGCTGGATGACGGACACGACCTTCACCAGCTCGATAGCGCTGGCGCAGGCGGCGCCCGGGCCCAACATCCTTTTTGTGGCCGTGCTCGGCTGGAACCTGGCCGGGCCGGCAGGCGCGGCGGTGACGATGGCCGGCATCATGCTGCCCTCCACCCTCCTTGTGCTGGCCGCCTCGCGCTGGGCCCGCGACAACCGCGAGCACATCGGCGTGCGCGCCTTCAGCAGCGGCATGGCGCCGCTCACGCTCGGGTTGATCATCGCCACCGGCTGGCTGCTCGCCCAGCCCTACCTGACAGCGCCTGAACACCGGCTGGCAACGCTGGTGCTGATCGCCATCACGCTTGCATTGATGCTGCGCACCAAGCTCAGCCCGGTGTGGATGGTGCTGGGCGGCGGCGTGGTGGGTGCGCTGGGCTGGGTTTGACCAAGTCTCTCGCGCCTCAACCTTCCTTGGTGCCGAAGATCTTGTCGCCGGCGTCGCCCAGGCCGGGGATGATGTAGCCGTGTTCGTTCAGATGGCTGTCGATGGCCGCCGTCCAGCAACGCACATCGGGGTGGGCTTTGGTCAGGGCCGCCACGCCTTCAGGCGCTGCGACCAGCACCAGGGCACGGATGTCCTTGGCGCCACGTCGCTTGAGGAGGTCGATGGTGGCAATCATCGAGCCGGCCGTGGCCAGCATCGGGTCAACGATCAAAGCCGTGCGTTCATCAAGCTGGCCGACAAAGCGCTCGAAGTAGTGCACCGGCTGCAGCGTCTCGTGGTCGCGGGCCAGGCCGACGACGCTGACCTTGGCGTTGGGCATCATGTCCAGCACGCCGTCCAGCATCCCGAGGCCGGCACGCAGGATGGGCACGACCGTGACCTTGCGCCCGGCGATCTGGTCGACCTCGGTCGGGCCGCTCCAGCATTCCAGCGTCGTCTTCTCGAGCGGAAAGTCGGCCGTCGCCTCATAGGCCAGCAGGCGCGCCACCTCGCCGGTCAGCTCACGGAACTTCTTGGTCGAGATGTCGGCCTCGCGCATCAGGCCGATCTTGTGCTTGACGAGCGGATGTTTGACTTCGATGACGGCCATGATCTGTGCTTCTTTTCTGGTGTGAGTTGGCAGGATTATCGGCGCTGGCGCAGCGCCTCGAACAGGCAGACGCCCGCAGCCACGGACACATTGAGGCTCTCGACCGCACCCTTCATCGGGATGCTGACCAGCTCGTCGCAGGTCTTGGCGGTCAGCTGGCGCATGCCGTCGCCTTCGGCGCCGAGCACCAGGGCCACGGGGCCCTTCAGGTCCAGCTCGTAGATCGACTTGGTGGCCTGGTCAGAGGTGCCGATCACCCAGATATTGCGTTCCTTCAGTTCGTTGAGCGTGCGCGCCAGGTTGGTGACCATGAAGTAGGGCACGGTCTCGGCCGCGCCGCTGGCCACCTTGGCCACGGTGGCATTGACGCCGACCGAATGGTCCTTGGGTGCGATCACCGCTTGCGCACCGGCGCCATCGGCCACGCGCAGGCAGGCGCCGAGGTTGTGCGGGTCGGTCACGCCGTCCAGCACCAGCAGCAGCGGCTCGGCGCCCTCGCCTTCCAGCGCGTCGAGCAGGTCGTCCAGCGAATGCTGCTGGACCAGGGCCGTCACTCGGGCGACGACGCCCTGGTGGCGCGGGCTGCCGCTGAGCTTGGTGAGGCGGTCGTCATCGCTTTCTATCAGCTTGACGCCGGCCTCCCTGACCCGTTCGACGAGCTGGCGCATGCGCTGGTCGCGCCGGCTTGCATCGACATGGATCTCCTGGATCGAGGCCTGGGCGGTCTTCAGCCGCACGGTGATGGCATGGAAGCCGAAGAGGATTTGCTTGGGTGCGCTCATCGCGCCATTGTCGCAGTCCAGGCGAACAGGAGGCCAATCAGGATGGGCTGATGCAGCATGTAGAAGCTCAGCGACCAGCGGCCAAGCACGGCGAGCGGCTGCAAGGCGGCGGGAAGCTGCCCCTGCAGCCAGGCCGGCTTGGTGGCCAGCAGCCAGCGGCCCAGCGCCCAACCCCACAGCATCACGCCCAGCCAGGGCAGCAGCGGCACATAGTCTTCGGTGATCGGCTTGGCCGTGGTGAAGCCAAGCCAGTTGGTCCAGCGGCTGTCGAAGAATGCGTGCGAACAGAGCTGCGGCAGCGCGATGGCTGCGGCGCCTATCAGTGATGCAGCGGCCTGCCCCAGGTGCGGCCCGGCCCAGCGCAGGATCAGCAGCATCAAGGCCAGGGCATGCAGGACGCCGAAGCTGATCCAGCTCTGCGGGAACATCAGGGCCGAGCCGGCAGACACCAGCAAGGCGCACACGGCCACCTGACCCCAGCGCCGCCAGAAGCGCGGCCAGCCGAGACCCTGGGCCTGGGCCACGGCCTGGCCCAGGCCAGCGCAGAGCAGGAACAGGCTGACGATGGCGGAGCGCTGGCCGGTCCAGAACGGGTCGCGGTAAAAATCGGCCGCAATCAGCTTGAAAAAGCGCAGGTCGAAACAGAAATGGAAGCCCGCCATCCAGACAATGGCGGCACCGCGCAAGGCATCGAGACGGTCAAAGCGCGGTGATGGATGAGAGAAGCTGCTGGGCATCAGGCGCGCAGTCTATGCCGGCCGGAGAAACTTACCGATGAAGATCATGCAGACCACTCGCCAGCTGCTTCTGGCAGCGCTGGCCGCCCTGGCCACGCTCGCCACAACTTGCGTCCCAGCCCATGCGGGCCCGGAGGCGCATCCCCGTCCCGTCACGCCACGCGGCGCCTTCGAGCCCTCGGAGCAGAACAACATCAATGTGTTCCGCAAGGTGTCACCTTCCGTGGTCCATATCACCACGCTGGACGTGCAGCGCGACCTGTTCTCGCGCAATGTGCAGGAGGTGCCACATGGCACGGGCACCGGCTTCATCTGGGACGAGCAGGGCCACATCGTCACCAACTTCCATGTGATCCAGGGCAGCGACCTGTTCCGGGTCACGCTGTCGGACCAGACCAGTTTCGACGCCCGTCTTGTCGGCGCCTTCGTCGACCGCGACATCGCCGTGCTGCGCATCACGGCGCCGCGCGACAAGTTGCTGCCGATTGCCGTCGGCAGCAGCCGCGACCTGCAGGTGGGTCAGAACGTCTATGCGATCGGCAACCCCTTCGGCCTGGACCAGACGCTGACGCGCGGCATCGTCTCCGCGCTGAACCGCGAGATCGACTCGCTCAACCGCCGCAGCATCCGGGGCGTGATCCAGACCGATGCGGCCATCAACCCCGGCAACTCCGGCGGGCCGCTGCTCGATTCGGCCGGCCGGCTGATTGGCGTCAACACGCAGATCTACAGCCCCAGCGGCGCCAGCGCCGGCATCGGCTTTGCCATTCCGGTGGACGAGGTCAACCGCGTGGTGCCGCGGCTGATACGCGACGGCCGCTTCATCCGCCCGGCGCTGGGCATCACCTCGGGCCCGCCGCAGCTGCATCAGGCGCTGCGCCTGCCCAAGGGCGTGGCCATCGTGGCCGTGGGCCAGCGCAGCCCGGCCAAGGCCGCCGGCCTGCAGCCGTTCAGCCGCGACCGCAACGGCCGCATCGTCAATGGCGATGTGATCACGGCCATCAACGATGAGGCGATTGCCGACCTGGACGACATGCTGAGCTTGCTCGAGCGCCGCCAGCCTGGCGACACCGTGCGCCTGACGCTCTGGCGCGAGGGCAAGATTCGACAGCAGGCGGTGAAGCTGGGCGAGTCCGACCAATAAGCCGCCATTGGCAGCAATAGGCCCGGCCGGGCAAGGGTCGGGGCCTCGCTCCTAGACTGCCAGGCATGAGTTCAGCCGTTCCCCTCTCCATCCTCGACCTCGCACCCATCGTCGAGGGCAGCGATGCCGCCGCCGCGCTGCGCCAGAGCATTGCGCTGGCCCGTCATGCCGAGGGCCTCGGCTACCAGCGCTTCTGGGTGGCCGAGCATCACAACATGGAGGGCGTGGCCAGCTCGGCCACGGCCGTGCTGATCGGCCAGCTTGCAGCCGCCACCGAGAAGATTCGCGTGGGCGCCGGCGGCATCATGCTGCCCAACCATGCGCCGCTGACGATTGCCGAGCAGTTCGGCACCCTGGCCACGCTCTTCCCCGGCCGCATTGACCTTGGCCTGGGCCGCGCACCTGGCACCGACGGGCCCACGATGCGTGCCCTGCGCCGCCATCTCTCCAGTGCGGCCGAAGACCGTTTTCCCGAAGACGTGCTGGAGCTGCAAGGCTATCTGGCGCCGGCCAAGGAGGGGCAGGTCGTACGCGCCATCCCCGGCCAGGGCACGGAGGTGCCGATCTGGCTGCTCGGCTCCAGCCTTTACGGCGCGCAGCTGGCTGCCTACCTCGGCCTGCCGTTTGCCTTCGCATCACACTTCGCGCCCGACCTGCTGATGCAGGCGCTCGACATCTATCGCAGCCAGTACCGGCCGAGCGCGCGCCACCCCAGGCCCCACGCGATGATGGGCTTGAACGTGGTGGTGGCCGACAGCGACGAGCAAGCCGCCTACCTCTTTACCTCGCTGCAACAACGATTCCTGGGCATGCAGCGCGGCCAGCGCGGGCCCTTGCCAAGGCCTGTCGACAGCATGGATGCATTGTGGACCGCAGCTGAAAAAGCCGGCGTCCAGCGCATGCTGGCCGAGGCCGTGGTCGGCTCGCCTGCAACGGTGCGCGCGGGCCTGCGAGCCACACTGGCGCGCACCCAGGTTGATGAATTCATCGTCGCCTGCGGCGTGCATGACGCCGCGGCAAGGCAGCGCTCCTACACGCTGCTGGCCGAGCTCTGGCCCTGAAGAACTACTCGCGCCAGTCGAAGCGCCACCAGGCCAGACCGGCGAATACGGCGGACGACAGCAGCAGCACGGCGGCGGCCTTGACCGCCTCGATCAGCTCCAGCCCGCGCCAGGTCATCGCGTCCAGCCCGTCGACGGCCCATCGCACCGGCACCACCAGCGTCAGCTCCTGCATCCACTGCGGGAATACGAAGCTCGGCACCCAGGCGCCGCCCAGCATCACCATCATCAGGGTGGCGAGAATGGCCAGGCCGCGCGTGGCCTCGGGTGAGCGACCCACGGCCGCCAGGAAGAGGCCGAACCCGGCGGTGAACAGGCCATAGCCGAACACCACCAGGGCAAGGCCCAGCCAGCTGCCCTGCACGCGGTAGCCGAAGATCAGCATGCCACTGAGCATCACCAGGCCCAGGATGCTGGCTGCGATCAGGGTGGTGCTGCAGAAATGGCTGGCCAGCAGGGTGAAGCGCGACAAGGGCGCCGACCGCAGCCGCAGCCACAGGCCCGCGCGCCGCGCCAGCAGGATGCCCACGCCGAGTTCCACGCCCATGAAGAGCACGAACTGCGCGCCCATGCCGGCAAAGGAATGCGCATAGCCGTTGTAGCCATGCTCGCCCGAGCTGAGCGCCTCTTCGGTCATCTTGAAGGGCATGCTCATGCCGCCAACGCTGGCCTTACCTTCATCTGCACCCGAAGCCGCGGAAGCAGAGGACGCGGCCGCTGCTTGCCTGTTCTGCACCTCGCGCAGGCTGCTGAACAGCTTGGCAAGGCTCGCCTTGTCGGCGGCATTCATGCCTTCTGCCTTGTCCAGGCGCGCCAGGCTTTCATCCACCAGCTTGCCACCGCTCGCGCCGCTGAAAGCAGAGTTCATCGTCTGCTGCATCGCATACTGCGAGAACATGCCGCTGAGCATGCTCTTGGCCATCTTCTCGGACGGGTCGTAGATCAGGCGAACGTCGGCCTTGTCCTGGCCCATCAAGGCTGCGCCGGCCTTCTCGCCAAAGCCGGCCGGCAGGATCAGGGCAGCGCGCAGCTTGCCGCGCTTGACCTGGTCTTCAGCCGTGGCCTGGTCCAGCTGCTGCAGGTCCAGCGATGCGTCCGCTGCCATGGCCTTGACGATGCGCCCGGAGAGCTCGCTGCGGTCCAGGTCGGCCACCGCAACTTTCACGCGCAGGGGCTTGTCGTCCTTGCCGCTGCCGCCGAACAGCGAACCGAAGAAGGCCGCAATGATGATGGGCATGGCCAGGTTGATGGCCATGGCGCGCCGGTTGCTCAGATAGAGCCGGACCTGGACGCGGATGAGAGCAAGCAATGCGTTCATGTTCTTCTGCCTTCAATCGCGCAGGCTGCGGCCGGTCAGTGAAAGGAACAGCGCCTCCAGGCTGGCGCGGCCCGAGGACAGTTGCTGAACCTGCACGCCCTGCTTTTGCAGCAGCTGGAGGATTTCAGGCACCGCGTCCAGTGTGGCCAGACCCATGCGCAGCTGCTCGCCCTGGCGGTCCAGGCTCTGTACGGCGAGCACGGCACGCAGCGCAGCCTCGTCCGGCTCGCCGGCAATCCGCAGCTCCAGGCTGGCCGCCATCGGCAGCTTGGACAGCAAGGCGCCCAGGCTGTCCGAGGCGATCACGCGGCCCTGGTCCATGATGACGATGCTGTCGCAAAGGCGCTCGGCCTCTTCCATGTAATGCGTGGTGTAGAGCAAGGCGCGGCCCTGCGCGCGCAGCTGGATCAGCGTGTCGAAGATCGCATTGCGGCTTTGCGGGTCCACGCCCACGGTGGGCTCGTCGAAGATCAAGACGTCAGGCTCATGCAGCAAGGCGCAGGCGATGTTCAAGCGGCGCTTCATGCCGCCGCTGAACTGCTCGACCTTGTCCTTGGCCCGCTCGGTGAGGCCAGCCACCTGCAAGGCGGCCGCCACACGCTGGCGGCACGTCTCGCCGCCCAGGCCATAGAGAGCGGCGAAGGTTTGCAGATTGGCTTCGGCGCTCAGCGTCTCGTACAGCGCCAACTCCTGCGGCACGACGCCGATTCGGCGCTTCTTGGGGTCATCGTCGCCTGCCATCGCCTGGCCATCGATCAGCACCTGGCCCTTGTCGGGCGGCAGGAGGCCGCAGATCATCGCAACCGAGGTGCTCTTGCCTGCGCCGTTGGGGCCGAGCAGGCCCAGCGTCTGGCCGGCGCGCAGGCTCAGACTGAGATCGCTCACGACCTGGCGTGTTCCGAACGATTTGCAAAGACCTTCGACCGTCAGCATCCGCGCTCCCTGTGGGAAAAGTCGGCGGATGATAGCGAGGCCTTGTGCGCTGTGCGGAAGATTTTCGGGTCAGGCCGGCCAGCCGCCTCTGCGTGCAGCCGACCGGTTTTCTGTTGCCCCCGGGGCCTCCACTGGTACCCGGAAGGAAGCCTGAAACCAGGGTCCCCTCTCTCCTCAATCGGCAATCTTTGTTACCGTGGCGGCATTAGAGCGGCCGCGTTCCAGGCCAGCAATGAAGCTGATCGAAACTGATTGCGCAAATAGCCACCGGTTATCAGCGCAAGTCCTCGCCGAAGAGGCTTTCGATCTGGGCGCGCAGCCAGGCAATGGCCGGGTCGCCGGACTGACTGCTGTGCCAGTACTGCCGCACGACGATGGATGGCAGCGGCAAGGGACACTCAACGACGCGCAAGCCAGGAATGACGGCCACGCGCTGCGCCACATGCTGAGTGGCCGTGAAGATGTGGTCGGTCTGCGCCACCACGTAGGGGGCGACCAGCAGCGAATGCACGCGCAGCGTGATGGCCGCGCTGCCGGCCACATCGATGATCGCCTGCTCCACGCGGCTGAAGGCATGCATGGTGTCGCGCAGCGAAGCCACCACATGTTGCTCGCGGCGGAAGGCAGCGAGGTCCATGGTTTGGCCGATGCGCGGATGGCCCTGGCGCACCAGGCAGACATAGGGCACCTCGTAGAGCGCCTGCGAATGCACACGGCTGCCGAAGTCCATGTAGGCGCCCAGGGCCAGATCGACCTCGCCATTGGCCAGCATCGATTCGGTCTGCTGGCTCAGGAGCGGCACGACATCGAAGCGGACACCCGGCGCCAGTGCCGCAGCGCTAGCCACCAGACGCGGCATGAAGTGGATGGCGCCGATCTCGGAGCAGCTGATGCGGAATACGCGCGAGGAACGCGCTGGCTCGAAGCCGGCCTGCGCGCGCAGCTCACCGTCGGCGATGCGCAGCATGTCAACGACATGCGGAGCCAGCAGGCGCGCGCGCGCCGTAGGTCGCATGCCCTGCTTGCCGCGTATGAACAGGTCTTCGCCGTAGTAGCGGCGCAAGAGCGACAGCGACTTCGAAAGCGCCGGCTGCGTGAGGCCCAGATGCTCGGCAGCCGCCGTCAGGCTCCCCAGGCGGAAGATCGCCTCGAAGGCGCGGAAGTGCAGCAACTCGGGAGAGCGTTCGGCGTTGTCGCCTTGAAGCGCCCTCCGCGTCGCCATGGTCAGCCGATCCAGTGGCGAGCGTTGCGGAACATGCGCATCCAGGGGCTCAGCTCGCTCTTGTCGCCGCTGGTCCAGCTCATCTGGATGTTGCGGAACACGCGCTCCGGGTGCGGCATCAGCACCGTGAAGCGGCCGTCCGCCGTGGTCACGGAGGTCAGGCCGTCCGGGCTGCCGTTCGGGTTGAACGGGTAGACCTCGGTCGGCTGTCCATCGTTGCCAACGTAACGCATGGCGCGAGCCACCTTGGCCGCATCGCCACGCTGCGAGAAGTCCGCAAAGCCTTCACCATGCGCCACGGCGATGGGCAGGCGGCTGCCTTCCATGCCCTTGAAGAACAGGCTGGGCGACTCGAGCACCTCGACCATGGCCAGGCGCGCCTCGAACTGCTCGCTCTTGTTGCGCGTGAACTTGGGCCAGGCTTCGGCGCCCGGGATGATGGGCGACAGCGCCGCCATCATCTGGCAGCCGTTGCACACGCCCAGCGCGAAGCTGTCGCTGCGCGCGAAGAATGCCTTGAACTGCTCGGACAACACAGGGTTGAACATCACCGAGCGGGCCCAGCCTTCACCGGCACCCAGGGTGTCGCCATAGCTGAAGCCGCCGCAGGCGACAAAGCCCTTGAACTGCTCTAGCGTCACGGCGCCCGCTTGCAGATCGCTCATGTGGACGTCGTAGGTCTCGAAGCCGGCCTTGGCCATCGCATAACTCATCTCGACGTGCGAGTTGACACCCTGCTCGCGCAGGATCGCCAGCTTCGGCTTTGCGCCCACATTGATGAACGGCGCAGCGATGTCTTCCTTCGGGTCGAAGCTCAAGTGCACGTGCAGGCCGGCGTCATCCGCGCGGCCGGCATGCGCATGCTCGCTCTCGGCGCAGGCCGGGTTGTCACGCAACTGGGCGATGCGCGAGGAGACTTCGTCCCAGCTCTTGTGCAGCGTTTCCAGCGGCGCAGCAAACACCTTCTTGGCATCGCGCCAGACTTCCATCTGCCCCGTGCTGTTGGGCTTGCCGACCACATGGCTGCAAGCCGAGAGGCCATGCTTGCGGAGAAGCTGCAGCGTCGCGTCACGGTCTGCCGTGGCCACTTGCAGGACCACGCCCAGCTCTTCGTTGAACAGCGCCTTCAGCGTCAGCTCGTCGCGGCGGGCGGCCACCTGACCGGCCCAGTTCTTGACGTCGCCGACATCGGCCAGGCCTTCGGCCTCGGTCACCAGGATGTCCACATTCAGGCTCACGCCCAGATGACCGGCAAAACCCATCTCGCAGGCCGTGGCCCAGAGGCCGCCGTCGCCACGGTCGTGATAGGCCAGGAGCTTGCCTTCGGCGCGCAGCTCGTTCACGGCTGCAACCAGCTGCTTCAGCAGGGCCGCGTCGTCAAGGTCGGGGACGGCGCCACCGAACTGGTTCAAGGCCTGCGCCAGGATGGAGCCACCCATGCGGTTCTTGCCTTGGCCGAGGTCTACCAGGATCAGCGTCGTGTCGCCGGTCTGCAATTGCGGCGTCAAGGTGCCACGCACATCGGCCAGCGATGCAAAGGCCGTGATGATGAGGGACACAGGTGCAGTGACCTGCTGGACGGTGCCACTGTCGTCGGTCCAGCGGGTGCGCATCGACAAGGAGTCCTTGCCCACCGGGATCGAGATGCCCAGCTGCGGGCACAGCTCCATGCCGACCGCCTTGACCGTGTCGAACAGCGCCGCGTCTTCACCTGGCTCGCCACAAGCGGCCATCCAGTTGGCACTCAGCTTGACTCGCGACAGCTCGATGGGCGCGGCCAGCAGATTGGTGATGGACTCGCCCACAGCCATGCGGCCCGAGGCGGGGCCATTGATCGCGGCCAGCGGCGTGCGCTCGCCCATGCTCATGGCCTCGCCGGCAAAACCCTGGAAGTCGGCCAGCGTGACGGCGCAATCGGCCACCGGCACCTGCCAGGGGCCGACCATCTGGTCGCGGCTGTTGAGGCCGCCGACGGTGCGGTCGCCGATGGTGATCAGGAAGCGCTTGGATGCGACGGTCGGGTGGCGCAGCACGTCGAAGGCGACCTTGGACAGGTCCACGCCGGTCAGCTCGATGCGGCCGGCATCGCGGGCCAGGCGGGTCACTTCGCGGTGCATCTTGGGCGGCTTGCCCAAGAGCACGTCCATTGGCATGTCGATGGCGCGCTCGCCACCTTCGCCATCTTCCAGCACCAGCTCGCGTTGCTCGGTCGTCACGCCGACCACGGCGAACGGGCAGCGCTCACGCTCGCACATGGCCTTGAACAGCTCAAGGCTGCCCGGCGCGATGGCAAGGACGTAGCGCTCCTGGCTCTCGTTGCACCAGATTTCCTTGGGTGCGAGGCCCGACTCTTCCAGCGGCACCTTGCGCAGGTCGAAGCGCGCGCCACGGCCAGCGTCATTCACCAGCTCGGGGAAGGCGTTCGAGATGCCGCCAGCGCCCACGTCGTGAATCGCAAGGATGGGGTTGCGTTCGGCCAGCCCCCAGCAATGGTTGATCACCTCTTGCACGCGACGTTCGATCTCGGGGTTGCCGCGCTGCACCGAGTCGAAGTCCAGGTCGGCCGTGTTCGTGCCAGCCGCCATCGAGCTGGCGGCGCTGCCGCCCATGCCAATGCGCATGCCCGGGCCGCCGAGCTGGATCAGCAAGGAGCCTGCCGGGAACTCGATCTTCCTGGTGAGGTCGGCGCGGATCGTGCCCAGGCCGCCGGCAATCATGATGGGCTTGTGATAACCGCGCTGCACGCCGTCCACTTCCTGCTCGTACACGCGGAAGTAGCCGTTCAGGTTCGGGCGGCCGAATTCGTTGTTGAAAGCCGCGCCACCGAGCGGGCCTTCGATCATGATCTGCAAGGGGCTGGCGATGTGCGCCGGCTTGCCGATGTTCATCGCTTCCCAGGGTTCATTCAAACCCGGCAAGCGCAGGTTCGAGACCGAGAAGCCGGTCAGTCCCGCCTTGGGCTTGGAGCCACGGCCGGTGGCACCTTCGTCGCGGATTTCGCCACCGGCGCCGGTCGAGGCACCGGGGAACGGCGAGATCGCGGTCGGGTGATTGTGCGTCTCGACCTTCATCAAGACATGCGACAGCTCGGCACGTGCTTCGTACTTCGGCGCGCGCTGGTCGCCGGCCTGCATCCAGCGCTCGATCTGATGGCCTTCCATCACGGCAGCGTTGTCCGAATAGGCGATCACCGTGTGCTGCGGATGCAGCTTTTCGGTGTTGCGGATCATGCCGAACAGGCTCAAGGCCTGGTCTTCACCATCGACCGTGAACTTGGCATTGAAGATCTTGTGGCGGCAGTGTTCGCTGTTGGCCTGCGCGAACATCATCAGCTCGACGTCGCTGGGGTTGCGTTTCAGGTTCGTGAAGGCGCTGACCAGGTAGTCGATCTCGTCGTCCGACAACGCGAGGCCGAAGGTCTTGTTGGCCGACTCCAGCGCCGCACGCCCCTGGCCCAGCACGTCGACATGCTCCAGGCCTTGGGCGCTTTTTTCGTCGAACAGATGGGCGGCGTCTTCGCGGGCCAAGAGCACGCTCTCGGTCATGCGGTCATGCAGCAGCTCGGCACAGGCGATCTGCTCTTCGCGGCTGAGAGTCTTCGCGCCGGCGCCAATTGAAGACAGAAGGCCACTCTTCAATGTGATTCGGTATTCGGTGACGCGCTCGACGCGGTGCACCTGCAGGCCGCAGTTGTGGGCGATGTCGGTGGCCTTGGAGGCCCATGGGCTGACAGTTCCAAGGCGTGGCGCCACGACAACCAGCGTGCCCTCTTCCGTCGGGCCTTCGTAGGCATCGCCGTAGTTCAGGAGCTCGGCCAGCTTGGCCTGGCCGGCGGCGTCCATCGCTGCATCGAGCCAGACCCAGTGGACATGGCGGGCATGGACAGCCGTGATCTTCTCGTTGACCGCCTGCAAGCGCGGCAGCAGGGCCTGGGAACGGAAAGCAGACAGCGCGTTGCCGCCTGCGAACGAGAGCAGATACTTTTGATGTGCCATGGAGTCCCGCGATAGCTGCCGGCCCGGGTCGGGCTGGGCTTCAAACCGCGGGATTCTACCGAGAGCCGGAGCACTCGCCGGGCAGAGCCGGCAAGTTTCACTGGGGCGTAAGGCTTAGGCGCCCGCCTTCATCGCGGCCACGATGGCCTCGGTGCGATCCAGCAGCGCGCCCTGGTCGATGGTCGTCAGCTCACGGCCCTTCAAGACCCGGCGGCCATTGACCCAGACATCCGACACATGCTCTCGGCCGGCCACATAGACCAGCTGAGCTTCCGGGTTGTAGACCGGGCGGCATTCCAGTGCGGCCAGCGACACGGCAACGACGTCAGCCAGCTTGCCCACTTCCAGCGAACCCAGGTCGTCGCCGCGGCCCATGGCCTTGGCGGCGCGAATCGTGGCCATCTCGAGCGCGGTGCGGGCCGAAACGGTCGTCGCGTTCTGCGTCACGCCCTTGGCCAGCAAGGCCGCGGCGCGGATTTCGCCGAACATGTCCTGACGGTTGTTGGATGCAGCACCGTCGGTACCGAGGATGGTGTTGACGCCCGCGGCCTCCAGCGCAGTCACCGGTGCGATGCCCGAAGCGAGCTTCAGGTTGGAGTTCGGGTTGTGGACCAGGTGCACACCATTGCGGGCCAGCATCGGAATCTCTTCCTCGTCCAGATGCACCATGTGCACGGCGATCATGCGCTCGTTCAAGAGGCCCAGCTTGTCCAGGCGCGCCAGCGGCCGCATGCCGAACTGCTTGAGGCTTTCATCGACCTCATGCTGGGTTTCATGGATGTGGCAATGCATCTGCAGATCGTGCTTCTCGGCCAGCTCGCGCAGCTTGATGAAGGTTTCGTCCGACACCGTGTAGGGCGCATGCGGCGCCGAAGTCCAGTCCAGCAGCGCCTCGCCCTTGAACTGGCCATAGGCGGCCAGGCCCTTGGCGATGTAGTCGTCCGGGCCGGCCGCATAGCCGGTGGGGAAGTCGATCACATTGATCGACACGCCGGCGCGGATGCCCGAATCGATGGCGGCACGTGCCATCGCGGTCGGGAAGAAGTACATGTCGTTCAGGTAGGTCACGCCGCCACGCAGCGCCTCGGCCGCCGACAGCAGCGAGCCCTGGTAGGTCCAGTCCTCGCTGACCCACTGCTTCTCCAGTGGCCAGATGTGGTTCTGCAGCCAGTCCATCAGCGGCACGTCGTCTGCCACGCCGCGCAACAGCGACATCGCCGAATGGGTGTGCGAATTGATCAGGCCAGGGATCAGCACATGCTCGCGCAGCTCGACCACTTCGGCGCCGGGATAGAGCGCCGCGGCCTGGGCCCAGGGCAGCACAGCAGCGATGCGCTGGTCGTCCATCACCAGGCTGTGCTTTTCCAGCGTGCCGGTGCCGGCAGCCATGGGGATGATCCAGCCGGCGTTCAAAAGGGTGATGCTCATGTCGATTCCTTGTCTTGCGAATTCATTCTTCAAAGGCCGCGGCAAACAGCCGCAGCATGCCGGCCGCATCAACGCCGATGCAAGCCTGCTGGGCCGGGCAGGCACTCCAGGGCGTGACAGCGCCGGTGGGCTTGTGATGGTCCTGGATGGTCTGGCCGCGCGCGATGCCATCTTGCACCACACGCACCGGCCCTGAGCGCAGCTTGAACAGCGTGGGTTCGATCAGGTAGGCCGCGGCACTCGCATCATGCGAGTAGATGCCGCCGATGCCGTCGCGCTCATGATAGAAGTCCTGGTAGTGGCGCGTGGCCTCCCACAGGAAGTCGCCCGCGCCCTGCCCTTTGCCGCGCAGGGCGGCCAGGTACTCGTGCTTCATAACGGTTTCCTGGGTCACATCGAGGCCGATGATGACCACGGGCCAGGAGGCCGTGAAAACCAGATCGGCCGCTTCCGGATCGTTGATCACATTCGCTTCGGCCACCGGCGTCACATTGCCGCCATGGCCATGGGTGCCGAAGGCGCCAGCCATCACGACCACCTGCTTGACCTTGGCGGCAATGCCGGGGTCGTGGCGCAAGGCCAGCGCCAGGTTGGTCATCGGGCCGACCGCCAGCAGCGTGATCTCACCTGGCTCGGCATTGACCATGTCGCAGATCAGCTCATGCGCCGGTCGCGGGTCAAGCGTCTGCCGAGTCGCCGGCAGGCGCTCGAACATGCCGCCGAGCGCATCGTCGCCATGCACGTGGGCCGGGAAATCGCGCCTCAGGTCTGCTTGCAGCGGGCTGTCAGCACCGGCCGCGACAGGCACCTCAATGCCATAAAAGCCAGCAAGCGCCAGCGCATTGCGGGCGGTGGTCTCGACCGACGCATTGCCAAACGCCGCCGTGATTGCGCGCAGCCTGACCGAGGGATGGCGCGCAAGCAGGAACAAGGCCATCGCGTCGTCGATGCCAGGGTCGGTGTCGAAAATGACCTGGTGTTGAACGTTGCTCATCATCAAGGCCTCACGCCAGGTCAGCACGGCGAGGCATCGCCGATTGCACACCGCTGCGGCTCACAGCAATGGCCGCAGCCGACTGGCCCAGGCGAACGGCGGCTATCGCCGACATGCCTTCGGCCAGCCCGGTAGCCAGGCCGCCGACAAAGGTGTCGCCGGCGCCAACGGTGTCCACCGCCTTCACGGCCGCTGCAGCCACGGTTTGAGAGCCCTCATTCGTCACCAGCAGCGCACCCTGCGCGCCCAGCGTCACCAGCACTTGCTTCGGGCCTCGCTTCAGGAGCGCTTGTGCAGCGGCCAGCGGATCGGGCTCGCCGCTCATCTGCTCGGCCTCGGTTTCGTTGACGACCAGCCAGTCGCTCAGCGCCAGCAACTCGTCGCTCACGGCCAGCGCCGGCGCCGCGTTCAGCACCGTCGTAACGCCGGCCGCGCGGGCCAGGGCAAAGGCTTCTGCAATCGCTGGCATCGGCACCTCGAGCTGGGCCACGACGACCTTGGCCGCATGCAAGAGTGCACGGCTGGCTTGCACGTCGGCAGGCGACAGCTCGGCATTGCTGCCCGGCACGTAGACGATGGAGTTCTCGCCGCCCACGCTCGCAACCATGATGACGGCGATGCCGGGCAAAGCCGCAGCATCCACCGTGCTGCCGCTCGTATCGATGCCTTCGTCACGCAAGGCTTGCAGCAAGGCCTTGCCATGCTGGCGCGTGCCAACACGAGAGACAAACGCCACTGAAGCACCCAGGCGGGCCGCCGCGACAGCCTGGTTGCCGCCCTTGCCGCCCGGTGCCATCACGAAGTCGTGACCGACCAGCGTTTCGCCCGGCGCCGGCAGGCGCGTCGAGTGCGACACCATGTCCATGTTCAGGCTGCCGACGATGACGACACTGGCACTCATTGATTCACCGCAGCAGGCATGGCACGCGGCGCACCGCTGCTCTCACGCACCACGAGGCGCGGGGTGAGCAGCACGTCCTTCAAGGGTGCGCCGGGGTTCTCGATGCGGTCCAGCAGGACCTTGCCAGCCTCGCGCCCCAACTCCTTGATCGACACGCCCACCGTGGTCAGGGCCGGATAGACGAAGGCGCTCAGCTCCACATCGTCGAAGCCGACCACCGACATCTGCTCGGGCAGCTTGAGGCCGCTTTCGGCCGCAGCGCGCAAGGCGCCGATGGCCATCATGTCGTTGCTGGCAAAGATGGCCGACAGGCCGGCCGGGCCACGCAGCAATTGACGTGCGGCTTCGTAGCCGCCGGTATTGCTGAAGTCGCTTTCGATCAGCCAGTCCTCGCCCGGCTGAATGCCGCGCTCGGCCAGGGCACGACGCCAGCCGTCGATACGCTCGCAAGCCACCTCGAATTCGGCCGGGCCGCTGATGCAGCCGATGCGGCGGTGGCCCAGGTCCAGCAGATGGCGGACCGCCTGGTAGGCGCCATCCTGGTTGTGAACCGATACCCGGTCGGCCTTGGCGCCGGCCACCAGGCGGTCCACCGTCACCGCCGGCACCGTGGCCAGCTTGAAGATGCGTGCCAGCGCCGCGGCATCACCGGCCGAGGACAGCAGCAGGCCGTCCACGCGCTTCTCGAGCAGCGTGCGCATGTATTGCTGCTGGCGGCGCGGGTCGTTGTCGGAGTTGCACAGGAAGACCGAGTAGCCGGCCGAACGGCAGCAGTCCTCGACGCCGCAAACCAGCTCGGCAAAGAAGGGGTTGACCACCGTCGGTATCAGCACGCCGATGATCTTGGTTTCGCTCTTGCGCAAGGAGCGGGCCACGGCACTGGGCAGATAGCCGATCTCCTCGACCGCAGCCAGCACGCGCCTGCGCGCATCTGCGCTGACCGGCCGGGTTTCGTTCAGGACATGGGAGACGGTGGTGAACGACACCCCCGCCAAGGCCGCGACATCTTTGATCGTGCTCACGAATCTCAGCCTGATGCAGGAAAACCAAGCGCTGGCGGCCCGGATCTGCTGCCTAGGTCGCGCAGAGGAAGCCTCGCTTGGCGAGTGATGGATGAATTGCGCCAGCAAACGTTTGGCGCCGGAGTGCCAGCATAGCCCAAAAGCGACTCAATACCGCGCCTCATGAGCTGCCTGCTGCTGGAGCTCGATGCCATACAGGCCACGTATCAACCGGACGGTGGTCACCGACGACTTGACCCCTGCAGGCCTCAGGGACGATCCAATTGGCGCAAGCTCGCCCGGGCCTGCTCGGCCTGCGAGAACCTGGGGTCAAGCTCCAGCGCCGCTTGAATGGCGGCCTTGGCCTTGGCCTTGTCGCCACTGCCGGCATAGACCTGGCCCAGCAGGTAATGCGTTTCAGGCAGCGCCTTTGCATTGCCACGCACCAGGGGCTCCAGCAGCTTGATCGCCTCTGCCGATTCGCCGCGCTTGAAATGGACCCATGCCAGTGTTCCCTTGAAACGCGGCTCCTCACCGTTCAAGGCAACGGCCTGCTTGGCCCAGGCCAAACCCTTGTCCGCCACGTCGCTGCGCTCCGCAGCCAGCCAGGCCAGGTTGTTGAAGCCCACGGCCATCTGGGGCGAGAGCCTGACAGCCTCCTTGTAGGCTGCCATCGCTTCATCTGACCGGTTCTGCATTTGCTGGGCCATGCCCAGCTTCAGGTATGCAAGGCTGGACCGAGGATTGGCCTTGACCGCATCGGCAAAGCTGCGCAGCGCAGCGTCAGGCTTGCCCTGGTTCAACAGCAGGTCACCCTTGCCCAGGTAAGCGTCAATCAGACCAGGGCTGAGCTTGAGCGCCTGGTCATAGCTCGCCAGCGCTGCACTGGTGTTGCCGGTCTGCGCCTGGGCGCGCGCCAGGCCCAGCACGGGCAAGGGATTGGTAGGCGCCAGCCTGGCCGACTCAGTGAAGGAGTCGATGGCTTGGCCGGCCTTGCCAGTGAGCAGGAGCATGGTGCCCAGCGCATTGTGTGCGCCGCCCAGCTTGGGGTTGATGACCAATGCACGGCGGAAGTAGTCCGCCGCCACGTCGGGCTTGCCATGGACATTGAAGTACAAGTCGCCAAGATCAACCAGCACGTTGGTTGCGCGGGGATCGGCCTTCAACGCCGCCTGCTTGAAGGATTCTGCCTTCTGGTACTCGCCGCGGGCATAGTGGAGACTGCCCCAGGCGGACAGGGTTGCCGGATCATCGGGCGCCACTCGCAGCGCCTCAGTCAGCCACTTGTTCACCAGCTCCGGTTGATTCGCAACCCGCGCGCTTTCAGCGAGCTGGAGCCAGGGCTCAGGCCAATACGGGGCCAGCTTCGTCGCCGCCTGAAACAGCGCTCGCGCCTTCTCATGATCACGTTTGGCCAGCGCGGCAAGCCCCTGTTCAAGCTTCGCTTGCGCCGCCAGCAGACCAGAAGCGGACGCCGGCTTGGCGCCCGCCTGAGCAGCGATCGGCTCCGCCATCACGATGTGCAGGTTGAGACTGCAGAGCAGGAAAGCAGTGAGCGGCAAATAGCGGAGTTTCATCGACATCCCGTTCAAGAATTGAAAAGCCCCTCGTCGGCTATGCCGGCGAGGGGCCGAGTCATGGACCGCAGAGATTATGCGGCGACCGACTTGCGGCGGCGAGCGCCGACAGCAGCCAGCAGGCCCAGGCCGACGAGCGCCAGGCTGGCAGGTTCGGGAACGTCACCGCGATCCGGCGGAACCAGCACACCACCCGCGGCGCCGAAGCCGAAGATGAAGGTGTCGGGTGCGCCGGTCGAAGAATCGCAACCGGTCAGGCCTCCGGTGCACGAACCGTAGGAGTACAGGCCGATCTCGACGTCGGACGAGTCGCCGTCAACCAGGCTGCGGGCCAGGTCGGCTGCTGCCTTGGTCGGCGCCACACCATAGTAGGTTGCGAAGGTGCGGGTTGCACCATTGGCCAGGGCTTCGAACTCGAAGTCGAACAGGGCGCCTTGGTCACGGCCTTCCGAGTTGACGAAGTTCTGGTTCTGCAGGCCATAGCTGCTGAAGCTGAACGGATTGCCGTAGTTGAAACCGTTGTTGTCGGAACGATAGAGGTTGCTGCCATTGGCCAGCCCCAACCCTGCCGGAACACCCTGGATGCTCACCGACTCGTAGCCAGGAGAAGGAATGTCCCAGTCCATCACGCGACGGTAGACCAGGTCGCTGGCCGCCAGTGCCGTGCCGGTCATGTTCTTGATCGACACCAGCACTTCGTACAGATACGGGGTACCTGCGATCGGGTGGTAATCGTGGGTGACCTGCAGGATCGCAGCGCCAGTTGCGCTCAACACATTCACCACCGACACAGCGGTGCTGGCCGTCGAGTTGAAGCTGACCAGCGAGAGATTGGCCACGCCTTCGCCAGCGCTGTTGGCCGCGCCATATTGGCCCGTGCTGCGCAGGCCGACACCCCAACCTTCGCAGGTGCAACCGGGCGAAGTCGAATCGGAATTGGTGCGGACCGAGCGAAGGCCGACCACTGTGGTGCCGGAGCCGCTAGCTGGCGTTCCGCCGCCAACATTCAGGTCACCGTAGGCGCGCACGCCCATCTGGACTTCCGAGTTCTGGATGATGGCCTGGGCACTGGCCCCGCCTGCCATCGCCAACACGGCAAGCGCCGTGGCAATCCGAGTAGCAAGATATTTCATGTTGAGACCTCACGGTAATGGACAGGAAGCACAAAGCATCTTTGATGCCAGCTCAAAATCCTTCCAATAAATCAACAAGATAGAACCGGGCGAATCGCGCACGGAGCAAGAAAATGTAAAGGCGTCCGACATCCCCTAAGTTGATGCCAGCTGACGCGCAAATTGCTCTTCGCTCAGTGTCGACATCAACATCGAGCCAGAAAAAAAAGATCTCCCGGCGCCCGAGCGCTCGGGAGATCTTCATCAGTACGCGAGTGGCTTAACGCTGCGCGATCGGCTTGACGTCGCGGCTGGTGGCGCCGACGAAGAGCTGGCGCGGACGGCCGATCTTGTACTCCGGGTCGCCGATCATTTCGTTCAGCTGGGCAATCCAGCCCACCGTGCGGGCCAGGGCGAAGATGGCAGTGAACAGCGGCACCGGGATGCCGATGGCGCGTTGCACGATGCCCGAATAGAAGTCGACGTTCGGGTAGAGCTTGCGGGCGACGAAGTACTCGTCTTCCAGCGCAATCTTTTCCAGCGACATGGCCAGCTTGAACAACGGGTCGTCGTGCAGGCCCAGCTCGTTCAGCACCTCATGGCAGGTTTCGCGCATCAGCTTGGCGCGGGGGTCGTAGTTCTTGTAGACCCGGTGACCGAAGCCCATCAGCTTGACGCTGCTGTTCTTGTCCTTGACCTGCTTGATGAACTCGCCGATCTTGGCCTCGCCACCCATCTGCTGGATGTCGCTCAGCATGTTCAGGCAGGCCTCGTTCGCACCGCCGTGAGCCGGGCCCCACAGGCAGGCCACGCCAGCGGCGATGGCTGCAAACGGGTTCGTACCGGAGGAGCCGCACAGGCGCACGGTGGACGTCGAAGCGTTCTGCTCGTGGTCGGCATGCAGCGTGAAGATCCGGTCCATCGCCCGCACCAGCACGTCGTTGGGCTTGTAGTCTTCGCAAGGCGTGGCAAACATCATGCGCATGAAGTTGCCAGCGTACGAGAGATCGTTCTTCGGATAGATGAAGGGCTGGCCGATCGTGTACTTGTAGGCCATCGACACCAGCGTGGGCATCTTGGCGATCAGGCGGATCGCCGAGATCTCGCGGTGCTCCGGGTTATTGATGTCGGTGCTGTCGTGATAGAACGACGACATCGCGCCCACCAGGCCCGTCATCACGGCCATCGGGTGGGCATCGCGACGGAAGCCGCGAAGGAAGAACTGCATCTGCTCGTTGACCATCGTGTGGTGCATCACGCGGTCTTCGAAGCTGGCCTTCTGGTCGGCGTTCGGCAGCTCTCCGTACAGCAGCAGGTAGCAGGTCTCGAGGTAGTCGCAGTTCACGGCGAGCTGCTCGATGGGGTAGCCGCGGTACAGCAGCTCGCCCTTGTCGCCATCGATGTAGGTGATGGTCGAGTTGCACGAAGCTGTGGACAGGAAGCCCGGGTCGTAAGTGAACTTGCCCGTCTGCGCGTAGAGCTTGCGGATGTCGATGACATCCGGTCCGACCGAGCCCTTGTAGATGGGCAGATCCATTTGCGGACTGCCGTCAGAGAACGACAGGGTGGCTTTGACTTCAGACGGGGTCATGGTCATTCCTTTGGGGTTCCGGGGTAATGCTTAACAAAACTCAGGTGACGGTCCGGAGCAGGCTCAGGACCTCTTGCACATCGGCACGAACGAGTTCGCCTTCAGGCTCCTTGCGGCGCAGCAGCAGATCGAGCAGATCGTTGTCAGACAGATCCATCAACACTCGCAGGCCTTCCGCCTGAAACTCGGTCAGTGACTCGGCATGGCGATTGAAGAAGCGCTCGATGAAGAGATCGTTCTCCAGCAGGCCCCGCCGGCAGCGCCAGCGCAGCTTGGACAGAAACCTCTCGTCGATCAGCGTGGCTTCCATGTTCGCCATGACTTTTCTTTGCGCTGATCAGACCGCGCGGCGGACCATCAGTTCCTTGATCTTGCCGATCGCCTTGGTCGGGTTCAGACCCTTGGGGCAGACGTCGACGCAGTTCATGATCGTATGGCAACGGAACAGGCGGTAAGGATCTTCGAGGTTGTCCAGGCGAGCTGCCGTGTCTTCGTCGCGGCTGTCCGCGATGAAGCGGTAGGCCTGAAGCAAACCAGCCGGGCCGACGAACTTGTCCGGGTTCCACCAGAAGCTCGGGCAGCTCGTCGAGCAGCTCGCGCACAGGATGCACTCGTACAGGCCGTCCAGCTCTTCGCGCTCCACCGGCGACTGCAGGCGTTCCTTGTCGGGCGGCGGGTTGTCGTTGACCAGGTAGGGCTTGATCGAGTTGTACTGCTTGAAGAACTGCGTCATGTCGACGATCAGGTCGCGCACAACGGGCAGGCCCGGCAGCGGCTTCAAGGTGATCACGCCCGGCAGCGTCAGCATGTTGGTCAGGCAGGCCAGGCCGTTCTTGCCGTTGATGTTCATCGCGTCCGAACCGCAGACGCCTTCGCGGCAGCTGCGACGGAAGGACAGCGTCGGGTCGACCGCCTTCAGCTTGACCAGGGCGTCCAGCAACATGCGCTCGTGCCCATCCAGCTCGACCTCGAGGGTCTGCATATAGGGCTTGGCATCCTTGTCCGGGTCGTAGCGGTAGATCTGGAAAGTGCGCTTCATTTCATCAATCCTTTAGAACGTCCGGACCTTCGGGGGCACCGATTCCACCGACAGCGGTTGCAGGTTCACCGGCTTGTAGTCGAGGCGATTGCCTTCCGAGTACCACAGCGTGTGCTTCATCCAGTTCGCGTCGTCGCGGTTCGGATAGTCGTTGTGCGCATGCGCTCCACGACTTTCAGGGCGGGCGGCAGCCGAAATCATCGTGGCCTTGGCGGCCTCGATCAGGTTCTCGACTTCCAGCGCCTCGACGCGTTCGGTGTTGAAGACCTTGGACTTGTCCTTCAGGCCAATGCCACCGACGCGCTTGGCGACTTCAAGAATGTTCTTGACGCCTTCGTCCAGGCTCGCCTGGGTGCGGAACACACCGGCATGCTTCTGCATGGTCGAGCGGATGTCGTTCGCCACGTTCTGCGCGTATTCGCCGTTGCTGCGATTCTCCAGGGCCGACAGGCGGGCCAGGGTCAGGTCGGCAGCGTCCTTGGGCAGGGGCTTGTGGCTCTTGGTCTTCAGGTTGAAGTCGACGATGTGGTTGCCCGCCGCACGGCCGAACACGATCAGGTCCAGCAGCGAGTTCGTGCCCAGGCGGTTGGCGCCGTGCACCGACACGCAGGAGCATTCGCCCACGGCATAGAGGCCGTTGACGATGTCGTTGTGCTTGCCGTTCTTCGGGATCACCACCTGGCCATGGATATTGGTTGGGATGCCACCCATCTGGTAATGGATGGTCGGCACCACGGGAATAGGTTCCTTGGTGATGTCGACGTTGGCGAAGTTGTGGCCGATCTCCAGCACCGAGGGCAGGCGCTTGGCGATGGTGTCGGCGCCCAGGTGGGTCATGTCGAGCAGCACATAGTCCTTGTTGGGACCGCAGCCGCGACCTTCCTTGATTTCCTGGTCCATCGACCGCGACACGAAATCGCGCGGTGCCAGGTCTTTCAGCGTCGGTGCATAGCGCTCCATGAAGCGCTCGCCATTGGCGTTGCGCAGGATGGCGCCCTCGCCTCGGCAGCCTTCAGTCAGCAGCACGCCGGCACCGGCCACGCCGGTCGGGTGGAACTGCCAGAACTCCATGTCTTCCAGCGGGATGCCGGCACGTGCCGCCATGCCCAGGCCGTCGCCGGTGTTGATGAAGGCGTTGGTGGAGGCCGCAAAGATGCGGCCTGCGCCACCGGTGGCCATCAAGACCGTCTTGGCTTCGAGGATATGGACTTCGCCGGTTTCCATTTCCAGCGCCGTCACGCCCACGGCATCGCCATCGGCGTCACGGATGATGTCGAGCGCCATCCATTCGACGAAGAACTGCGTGCGGGCCTTGACGTTCTGCTGGTACAGCGTGTGCAGCAAGGCGTGGCCGGTACGGTCGGCCGCGGCGCAGGCGCGCTGCACCGGCTTCTCGCCGTAGTTGGCGGTGTGGCCGCCGAACGGGCGCTGGTAGATCGTGCCGTCCGGGTTGCGGTCGAAGGGCATGCCGAAGTGCTCAAGCTCGTAGACGACCTTGGGTGCTTCTCGGCACATGTATTCGATGGCGTCCTGGTCGCCGAGCCAGTCGGAGCCCTTGACGGTGTCGAAGAAATGGTAGTGCCAGTTGTCCTCGCTCATGTTGCCGAGCGAGGCGCCGATGCCGCCTTGCGCCGCCACGGTGTGCGACCGGGTCGGGAAGACCTTGGACAGCACAGCCACGTTCAGGCCAGCCAGCGAGAGTTGCAGCGAGGCGCGCATGCCGGAACCGCCGGCACCGACGATCACCACATCGAACTTGCGTTTCGCGAGAGTCGATCCAATTTGCATTTTCAAAGTCTCCACAGCACTTGGATCGCCCAGCCGGCGCAACCCACCAGCCAAACCAGGGTGAAGATGTGCAGCGCAAGGCGCACACCGACCGGCTTGACGTAATCCATCCAGATATCGCGCACGCCGACCCAGGCGTGGTACGCCAGGGAGACGATCAGGGCGAATGTGATGACCTTCATCCATTGCTGGCTGAAGATGCCTGCCCAGCGCTCATAGCCGAGCGGGCCTGGCAGCAGCACCTGCACCAGCAGGACGATGGTGAACAGCGCCATCAGGAGAGCCGTGACGCGCTGGGCCAGCCAGTCGCGCAGGCCGTACTTCGCACCAGTGACGATGCGCTTGGAACCGAAAGTTGTCATTGTGTTTTGCCTCGCGAATGCTGGGTGGCAATCAGTACAGGCCGAAGAGCTTGGCGCCCAGGGCAGCAGTGAGCGCCAGGCTCAATGCCAGCGTGACGACGGCCGAGCTGCGGCCGAATTCCTTGGTGACGCTGTGCGTTGCGTCCATGTAGAGATGGCGCACGCCGGCGATGAAGTGGTGGAGGTAGCTCCAGATCAGGCCCAGGCAGGTGAGCTTCACGAACCAGGCCGGCACAAAGCCGATGCCAGCCACAAAGGCATTGGTGAAACTCTCGTAGGAGATCTCGGACGTGAGGCTGGTGTCGAACATCCAGATCACGAAGGGCAGCAGCGCGAACATCACTATGCCGCTGATACGGTGCAGGATGGACACGTAGCCTGCGAGCGGCAGACGGTATTGCAAGGCGTCGACGAGACGCATGGTCCCGGGCCTTTGTTTTGGAGTAGCAGCCATGCTGTTGCCTTCTTTGTAATTCGAATGAAACCCAAGGATTTTATTGCAACGCAACAGCGCCCAGACCCGCTTGGCGCGTGTTGCGTACCTGATGAATGCCGAGGGTCAATTCAAGTCGTTGCGATAAAAGTGCGTTGAAGTGTTGTACAAGCCGCGGCGCAGCTCCACGGGCTTGTCGCCATAGGTGAATGAGAGCCTTTCGACGCTCAGCAATGGCGTGCCGACAGCCACGTGCAGGAGCGCCGCAGACTCCTCATCGGCCGCCACCGCCTTGACCTTCTCCTGGGCACGGATCATGTGCACGCCAAACTCCGTCTCGAACAATCCATAGAACGGCCCGCGATGCTTGTTCAAGCGCTCGGTGGTCAAGCCCTTGAACAAATCACCAGGGAGCCAGATGTCGTCCAGCACCACCGGCTTGTCCTTGCCATGCAGCAAACGGCGCACTTCGACCATGGGGTCACCCGCACGCATCTGCAGCTGCTTGGCAATCCAGGCCGGCGCACGCTGGCGCTTGCAGTCCAGCAACTGGCGCCCCAGCCCCGGTTCCTGACCTTCATCGGGCATCAGGCGCAGGAAGCGGTATTGCTGCTGCTGCTCGGCATGGGTGGCAACAAAAGTTCCCCGCCCCTGCCGGCGCACGAGCAGATTCTCGGCAGCAAGTTCGTCAATAGCCTTACGCACCGTGCCCTGGCTGACGCCATAGCGCTGGGCCAGTTCGATCTCGCTCGGTATGCCCTCACCCGCCTTCCACTCACCGCCTTGCAGGCCGGCGATCAGGAGGCTCTTGATCTGGCGATAGAGCGGGCTGAATGAGGGCCCGGCATCGACCGGGCTCGATGCACTGGCTGGAGCGGATGAGGACAGGGGCTCGCGCGGCATGGCCGGCATTCGAGCAGAAACCCTGAGTCCCGTCCACCCTCTGATGCCTGACATCTTCTATAAGACACAAGAGTGTCGGATTTGTGCGATGCAACACGAAGAATCGGTACGCAAGATCGCTTAAACGGCCGTGTCGACTACGGGAATGCCCGGACTCTGACCTACACTTTGCGACTGCCCCACCGGCAGCCGGCCGCACAGAACGTTGATGCGCCCTGAGCTCGCCAACCGAACAGATTTTCATTTCCAACCTTTCGGAGAGAGTCCCATGAGCAAGAAACCCGTTCGCGTCGCCGTCACCGGCGCTGCCGGCCAGATCGGCTACGCCCTGCTGTTCCGCATCGCTTCCGGCGAAATGCTGGGCAAGGACCAGCCGGTGATCCTGCAGCTGCTGGAAATTCCCGACGAGAAGGCCCAGAACGCGCTGAAGGGCGTGATCATGGAACTGGAAGACTGCGCCTTCCCGCTGCTGGCCGGCATCGAAGCCCACAGCGACCCGATGCAAGCCTTCAAGGACACCGACTACGCCCTGCTGGTCGGTTCGCGTCCGCGCGGCCCGGGCATGGAGCGCGCTGAACTGCTGGCCATCAACGGCGCCATCTTCACGACGCAGGGCAAGGCGCTGAACGCTGTCGCTTCGCGCAACGTCAAGGTGCTCGTGGTCGGCAACCCGGCCAACACCAACGCCTACATCGCGATGAAGTCGGCCCCGGACCTGCCGGCCAAGAACTTCACCGCCATGCTGCGCCTGGACCACAACCGTGCCGCTTCGCAGCTCGCTGCCAAGACCGGCAAGGCCGTGGCCGACATCGAGAAGCTGACCGTCTGGGGCAACCACTCGCCCACGATGTATGCCGACTACCGCTTCGCCACCATCGGCGGCGCCTCGGTCAAGGGCATGATCAATGACGAGACCTGGAACCGCGAAACCTTCCTGCCTACCGTGGGCAAGCGCGGCGCTGCCATCATTGCCGCTCGCGGCCTGAGCTCGGCGGCCTCGGCCGCCAATGCCGCCATCGACCACATGCGCGACTGGGCCCTGGGCACCAACGGCAAGTGGGTCACGATGGGCATCCCGTCTGACGGCTCCTATGGCATCCCCAAGGAAGTCATGTTCGGCTACCCGGTCACCTGCGAAGGTGGCGAGTACAAGATCGTCCAGGGCCTGGAAATCGATGCCTTCTCGCAAGAGTGCATCAACAAGACCCTGAAGGAACTGACGGACGAGCAGGACGGCGTCAAGCACCTGCTGTAATCAGCTCGCGGCGTGAGCGACACTGAGGGCCGGCCATGCCGGCCCTTTTTTTTTTCTGATCCGGATCGAATGAACGCAGCACTTCATCCCCGCCAGGCCTTGTTCGACGAAGGCGATGCCGCGACCCTGCTTCCCGTGGTCGACCACTACTGCGGCGTCGAGGCGCGCATGCGCAAGAGCCTGGAGCTGCAGGCCCAGATGGGCCCGGTGTTCGACATCACGCTGGACTGCGAAGACGGCGCACCCATCGGTGGCGAGGTTGAGCATGCAGCCCTGGTGGCCGAACTCCTGAACAGCCCGCTGAACAAGCATGGCCGCGTCGGCGCACGCGTTCATCCGCTGGACCACGCCTCGTTCGAGGCCGACGTCGATGCCCTGATCAGCAAGGCCGGCGCCAAGCTCGCCTACCTGATGGTGCCCAAGCCGCGCAGCGCGAATGAGGTGGCAGATGCCTGCGACTTCATCGATGCCACTTGCGCGCGGCATGGCGTCAAGCAGCCGCCCGTCCACACGCTGATCGAAACCCATGGCGCCCTGCGCGAGGTGCAGCAGATTGCCGCGCACCCACGCATTGAATCACTGTCCTTCGGCCTGATGGACTTCGTCTCAGCCCACCGCGGTGCCATTCCACGCAGCGGGCTCACGGTGCAAGGCCAGTTCAACCATCCGCTGGTGGTTCGTGCCAAGCTTGAGATCGCCGCAGCAGCGCACACCCACGCCAAGACACCATCGCACTGCGTGGTCACCGAGTTCAAGAACGCTGCTGCATTGCAGGAAGCAGCGACAAGGGCAGCGCGCGAGTTCGGCTACACGCGGATGTGGAGCATCCACCCCAACCAGATCCAGCCCATCATCGATGCCTTCGCGCCCAGCGTGGCCGAGATTGACGAGGCCGTCGAGATCCTGCAGGCGGCGCAAGCGGCGCACTGGGCGCCGATCCAGCATCGCGACAGCCTGCACGACCGCGCCAGCTATCGCTTCTTCTGGCATCTGCTGCAGCGCGCGCACGGCACCAGCCAGCCCCTGCCGGTCGAAATCCGGCAAGCCTGGTTCGGGACGGCTTGATACATCGCTTACCGGCTCGCTGATGGCTGGGCAAATCCTTTTCGCTATGCTGGCAAACGCTAGCTCATGCACCACGCTGGCGCGCCGACAATCGCTGCAACTTTCTGCCGTACCTATGAACATCAAGCTTCGCGCCCTGAGCACCCTCTCCCTCGGCCTGCTGGCCTGCTTCGGTCTGGTGAGCGCGGCAAGCGCCGCAGCCGCCGTTGAGAAAGCCAAGCCGGTCAATCGTCTGGTTGCCAAGGCCAAGCCGCAAACGGCGGTAGCGCCGCTGCCGCCGGACGAGCCCATGGTGCTCAGCGAAGAGCAGATGGCTGTGGCGCCACGCGTTCATCATGGCGATGTGCCCTGCGAGTTCAACCAGAAGGTCAGCATCACGCCCCACCCGGACCAGCCCGGCCGCTTCCATCTGCGCTTCGGCAAGATGGTCTACATCATGGCGCCCGAGCCCACCACTACCGGCGCCGTGCGCCTGGAAGACAAGAAGGCCGGCGTGGTCTGGCTGCAGATTCCGACCAAGTCCATGCTGATGAACAGCAAGATCGGCCAGCGCATGGTGGACGCCTGTGTCCATCCGGCGCAAGTGGCTCAAACAGCCGTGCCGGCCGCTGCAGACTCCGGCATCGGCATCACGCCGGGCACCAGCATCGCCCCTGCTGCACAGGCCACCGCCGCCAACCGCTGAACAAGCCGCGGCAGTGTGCAAGAAGGAGGCCCGCGGGTCTCCTTTTTTGTTGCCCGAAGCTCGCGTGGGGACTTGAAGTATGTAGAATTCATGCATACTTTCATCGTCATACTCGACGGAGCCCCTCATGGAAGCCACAGTTGCCGAACGCGGCCAGATCACCTTGCCCAAGGCAGTGCGTGATGCGCTGGGCCTGACCAAGGGCACGACGCTGACGGTGGAGCTGGACGGCGGCCGTATCATCTTGCGCAAGGATGTCGGCGACGCCCTCTCCCGCATGCGCGGCCGTATCAAGCTGCCCGCCGGCACCACCTCGGACGATGTGATGCGCGAGCTGCGGGGCCGAGCGCCCGGCGACCCTTATCCGCCACCCGACGAAGCATGAGCCCGACCCTGCTGCCATGATTGCCGTCGATACCTCCATCCTGGTCGACTACATCGGCGACGGCCCATCTGCGGACGAGGCCGAGACCTTGCTGCGCAATGCCTTGTCGCTCGGCCCCGTGGTGGCCTGCGAGGTGGTGGTCAGCGAAGTCGTGGCGGGCCTCGGCCACAGCGACATCGTCATGGAGACGCTGGAGGCCATTGGCATCGCCTATTCGCCGCTGGAGTTGCGCTCAGCCCTGCGGGCTGGAGAAATGCAGCGTCGCTATCGCTCCCGCCTGGCCGGCAGCACCGAGCCCCGCGAAGGTCGGCGTACCGTCCCTGATTTCCTGATCGGCGCGCACGCCCTGCTGCAATGCCAGGGCCTGATCACCCGCGACGCCGGCTTCTTCCGCGACTACTTCAAGGGCCTGCGCGTCATCGCGCCCAAACCCTGACAGTCGATCCTCTCAACCCAACATCTACCCGCCCTGGAGTCCCTCCCATGCTGCAAGCCTATCGCCAACATGTCACCGAGCGCGCCGCCCTTGGTATCCCGCCGCTGCCCCTGGACGCCAAGCAGGTCGCCGAGCTGATCGAGCTGATCAAGAATCCGCCCGCCGGTGAAGACGCCTTCCTGCTGGACCTGCTCACGCACCGCGTGCCCCCGGGCGTGGACGATGCCGCCAAGGTCAAGGCCAGCTTCCTGGCTGCCGTGGCTCACGGCGACATCAAGGTCGGCCTGATCTCCAAGGCCAAGGCCACCGAGCTGCTGGGCACCATGGTTGGTGGCTACAACGTCAAGCCGCTGATCGACCTGCTGGACGACAGCGAAGTCGCAACGGTCGCGGCCGAAGGCCTGAAGAAGACCTTGCTGATGTTCGACTTCTTCCACGACGTGTCGGAGAAGGCCAAGGCCGGCAATGCCAAGGCCCAGGAAGTGATCAAGAGCTGGGCCGATGCCGAATGGTTCACCTCGCGCCCTGAAGTCGCCAAGAAGATCACCGTCACCGTGTTCAAGGTGCCTGGCGAAACCAACACGGATGACCTCTCGCCTGCGCCTGACGCCTGGAGCCGCCCGGACATTCCGCTGCACTACCTGGCCATGCTGAAGAACACCCGCGCGGATGCAGCCTTCAAGCCCGAGGAAGACGGCAAGCGCGGTCCGATGCAGTTCATCGAGGACCTGAAGAAGAAGGGCAACCTCGTGGCCTATGTGGGCGACGTGGTCGGCACCGGCTCCTCGCGCAAATCGGCCACCAACAGCGTGGTCTGGGCCACCGGCGAAGACATTCCCTTCGTGCCCAACAAGCGCTTCGGCGGCATCACGCTGGGCGGCAAGATCGCGCCGATTTTCTTCAACACGCAGGAAGACTCGGGCTCGCTGCCGATTGAAGTCGACGTCAGCAAGCTGGAAATGGGCGACGTGGTGGACGTGCTGCCCTACGACGGCAAGATCCAGAAGAACGGCGAAACCGTTGTCGAGTTCCAGCTCAAGAGCGACGTGCTGTTCGACGAAGTGCGCGCCGGCGGCCGTATCAACCTGATCATCGGCCGCTCGCTGACCGCCAAGGCGCGCGAATTCCTGGGCCTGCCCGCCTCCACCGCCTTCCGCCTGCCGCAGGCACCCGCAGAGACCAAGGCCGGCTTCACGCTGGCGCAGAAGATGGTCGGCCGCGCCGTCGGCTTGGCCGAAGGCCAGGGCGTGCGCCCGGGCACCTACTGCGAACCCAAGATGACCACGGTCGGCTCGCAGGACACCACCGGCCCGATGACCCGCGACGAGCTGAAGGACCTGGCTTGCCTGGGCTTCTCGGCCGACCTGGTGATGCAATCCTTCTGCCACACGGCCGCCTATCCGAAGCCGGTCGACGTGAAGATGCACCGCGAGCTGCCCGACTTCATCCGCAACCGCGGCGGCGTTTCGCTGCGCCCGGGTGACGGCGTGATCCACAGCTGGCTGAACCGCCTCCTGCTGCCCGACACGGTGGGCACCGGCGGCGACTCGCACACGCGCTTCCCGATCGGCATCTCCTTCCCCGCTGGGTCGGGCCTCGTGGCCTTCGGCGCCGCCACCGGCGTGATGCCGCTGGACATGCCTGAGTCGGTGCTGGTGCGCTTCAAGGGCCAGATGCAGCCTGGTATCACGCTGCGCGACCTGGTGCATGCCATCCCGCTGTACGCGATCAAGGCCGGCCTGCTGACGGTGGCCAAGGCCGGCAAGAAGAACGTGTTCTCGGGCCGCATCCTCGAGATCGAAGGCCTGCCGGACCTGAAGGTCGAACAAGCCTTCGAGCTGAGCGACGCTTCGGCCGAGCGCTCGGCCGCCGGTTGCACGGTGCACCTGAACCCGGCACCGATCGCGGAGTACATGACCTCCAACATCGTGCTGATGAAGAACATGATCGCCGACGGCTACGGCGACGCCCGCACCATCACGCGCCGCATCAAGGCCATGGAAGCCTGGCTGGCCAACCCGCAGCTCCTGAAGGCCGACGCAGACGCCGAGTACGCAGCCGTCATCGAGATCGACCTGGCCGACATCAAGGAACCCATCCTGTGCTGCCCGAACGATCCGGACGACGCCAAGTTCCTCTCCGAAGTCGCCGGCACCAAGATCGATGAAGTCTTCATCGGTTCCTGCATGACCAATATCGGCCACTTCCGCGCAGCTTCCAAGCTGCTGGAAGGCAAGCGCGACATCCCGGTCAAGCTGTGGGTGGCACCGCCGACCAAGATGGATGCTTCCGAGCTGACCAAGGAAGGCCACTACGGCACCTTCGGCACGGCCGGCGCGCGCATGGAAATGCCGGGCTGCTCGCTGTGCATGGGCAACCAGGCGCAGGTGAAGGAAGGCGCGACCGTGGTGTCCACCTCGACCCGCAACTTCCCCAACCGCCTGGGCAAGAACAGCAATGTGTTCCTGGCCTCGGCCGAGCTCTCGGCCATCGCTTCCAAGCTGGGCCGCATCCCGACCGTCGAGGAATACCATGCCGACATGGGCGTCATCAACAAGGACGGCGCCAAGGTCTACCGCTACATGAACTTCGACCAGATCGAGGAATACGCGGACACGGCTCGCGGCGTGAGCGTTTGAGCGGGCGACCAGCCGTTCGTCATGCAAGGCCCGCAGTGATGCGGGCCTTTTTTTGACTCGGTCGACGCTCCCCGCGCATCGGGGACGGACAGGAGCGGGTCGGCGCGTGCATACTTCACCCGACCCGCTTCGGATTTCTATTCCCCAGCAAGCTCGGCACGGGTCGACCGGTGCTTGCAGAAGTGGCAGGCAGTCATGGAGCCACCAGGAAGCGTGCTGCGCGAGTTGGAGCGGGCACGCGAAACGCTGTACACCGGACGTCTCGCCGACGCCCGGCTGATTCTCGACGCCCTGAACGACAGCGTCGAGAGTGAAGAAGAACGCTTGCTGCTGCGCATCGGCCGCCTCCAGCTTGAGTTGCGCGCCAACCCGAAGATGGCCGACGCAGCCACACTGACCGAGGCCATGCAGGCGTTGGACCAGGCCGCCGCGTATCCGGCCCAGCCGCAGATGGAAGCGTTGGCGCTGTCCAATCTCTCCATCGTGCAGTTGCGCCTGCGGCTGTATCACGCCTCACTCTCACGCCTGGAGCGGGCGCACCTGCTGGCCGAGAAGGCGGGCGATAGCACGCTCTCGGGCCGCTTGCTGGCCAACCGCTGCTACGTGCTGCTGCAGGCCGAGATGTATGCGGAACTGGTGGCCCTGGCCGAACAACTGCTGGTGGCACCCGAACGCTTCGAGCCCCGCAGCCTGCACCATGTCTACAACAATGCCGCCGTGGCCTGCACCAGCCAGGTCGAATTGAGCTCGGAATGGTCGGAGTCCCAGGCGCTCTCGGCCTCGCCGCTTTGGCAGAAAGGCATGCGCTGGCATGCACAGGCGCTGGCCATGGCCAAGCGCGAAAACCTGGCCTTCGAGCAACTGCTGTCTTCCATCAATGTGATGCTCAGCGCCGCGCTGGCGGGTGCAACCGACATGGCCCGCCGCCATCTGGCTGAACTGCGCAAGCCCGAGGCCGCGCCGCTGATGGCACTCCTGGACGGCGCCGAGGAAGGCTGTCAGCTGGTCGAGCTGCTGCTGGCCTGGCAGGAAGGCAGGGCTGCTGATGCCTGGGCCGCGCTGCTGAAGTTCGAGCGCGAACTCAACCCGCAGGGCGAGAACATGCGCATGGTGCGCGAGCATGCGCTGCGCGCCATTGCGCGCCTGGGGCTGGCGGCAGGCCAGCCGGAGAAGGCCGTGTGGGCCAGCCAGCAATTGCTGGTCCAGCAGCGCCATCATATGCAGGCACTTTCCGCGAGCCTCGGTCAAACCATTGACGACGCCTTGCGGCTGCAGAAGGTGCTGGTCGACAACGAAGGCCTCAGCCGCCAGGGCAACGAGCTGGAGCGCTCGCTCGCGCAGCGCAATACTGAGCTGAACCTGGCGCTTTCACGCGTGCAGGCCGAAGCCACGATCCGCCGCGCGGCCGAGGCCGCCTTGCAGCAGGCCAACGAGGAACTGGAGCTGCGGGTGCAGCAGCGCACGCAAGACCTGGAACAAGCCCTGCGCCAGCTGCTGCAGCAGGAGAAGCAGCTGGCCCTGGGTCGCGTGGTGGTGGGCATGGCGCATGAGCTCAACACACCTCTTGGCAATGCGCGCATGGGTGCTTCGGTGATACGGGAGCGCAGCGAGGAATTGCTGCAGGCACTCGAGCATGGCCGCTTGCAAAAGCAGGTCTTGAACGACACCGCACGCACGCTCAACGAATGCGCGGCGCTCATGGATCGCTCGCTCGATTCAGCCGGTTCGCTGGTGCAGCGACTCAAGGCCCTCTCCAGCGGCAGCGTGGCCGAGCCACCAAGTCGATTCGATGTCGTCGGGCTGGTGCGCAGCATGCTCAATGCGCGCAGCGCGGCCTTGGCCGCCCGCTCGGTCGACACCCGGATTGAGGGACCTGAGCAACTGCTGCTGGACGGCTATCCCCATGCCTTGCAGGACGTGCTCGGTGAGCTGATCGACAACGCGCTGCATCACGGCCTGGACGGCCAGCGCGGGCGCATCCAGTTCAGCATCGATCTCGAGAACAGCCTGTGCAGCCTGCGCCTGCAGGACACCGGCCGCGGCATTCCTGCCGAAGACCTGCCGCATGTGTTCGACCCCTTCTTCAGCGGCCAGCTCGGCCGTGGTGGCGCTGGGCTGGGCCTGAGCGTGGCTCGCACCTTGGTGGAAGAGCTGATGCGCGGCCGCATTGAAGTGCGCTCGCTGGGGCGCGGCGGCACCTGCGTCGAGCTGCGGCTGCCGCTGCGCAGCTGACAGTGCCGGCCGAGTCAGCGGCACGGACCCTAGGGTTGCCCCCGCTGACAGCAAGGCCGCAGCCACTAAGCTCACGCGCGCAGCAAGACTGCCCCCCCCGGGCCTGCTTCGTAAGGCCCGCTCAACCCAGCCCAATACCAAGATGACCCACGCCAACCAAGTTGCCCCCGCAGGCGCGTCCTGGCTCAGCCGGGCGCTCAACGCCATCGAGCGCGTCGGCAACAAACTGCCCGACCCGGCCATTCTGTTCGCCCTGCTGATGGTCACGGTCTGGATCGCTTCCTGGCTGATGTCCAGCATGCAGTTCAGTGACATCGACCCTCGCAGCCAGCAGCCGATCGCCATCAAGAACATGCTTTCCGGCGCTTCAATGGCAGCCTTTGCCTCGGGGCTGGTCACGACCTTCACCGGCTTTCCGCCACTCGGCGTGGTGCTGGTGGCCATGCTGGGGCTGGGTGTAGCCGAGCACACAGGTTTCATCAATGCCGGGTTGCGCGCCATCCTGGCCGTCACCGCCCGTTCGCTGCTGACACCGGTGCTGATCGCCGTCGGCATCCTCAGCCATATTGCCGTAGATGCCGGCTATGTTTTGGTGATACCGCTGGGCGCCGTGATGTTCTATGCCGCCGGACGGCATCCGTTGGCGGGGATCTCGGCCGCCTTCGCCGGCGTGTCGGGCGGCTTCTCGGCCACCTTCTTTATTCCGTCCAGCCTCGACCCGCTGCTCTCCGGCCTGACGCAGGCCGCAGCCCGGCTCTCCGCTGACGCCGGCGCGGCTGCCATCGTGGTCAACCCGCTGAACAACTTCTACTTCACCTCGGCCTCGGCCATCCTGATCGTGCTGATCGGCTGGGCCATCACCGACCTGCTGATTGAACCGCGCCTGAACAAGGGCACAGCGGTTGATGGCGACCCGGCCGAGTTGCCCAAGATGGAGCCGCTGAGCGCCGCCGAGAAACGCGGACTGCTGTTCGCCGTGCTGTCGATTGCAGTCACCGCCGGCCTCTTCCTGCTGAGTTTGCTGCCGAGCGACTCGGCCTGGCGTGCGCCGGACGGCGGCCTGGCCGCGGCTGCCGCGCCACTGATGAAGTCCATCGTCGCGCTGATCTTCGTGTTCTTCCTGATCCCCGGCATCGTCTATGGCTACGCCGCGGGCAGCATCAAGAGCCACGGCGACGTGGTCAAGGGCATGAGCAAGGCCATGAGCGGCATGGGCTATTACATCGTCATGGCCTTCTTCTGCGCCCAATTCATCTACGCCTTCGGCCAGTCCAACCTCGGCGCGCTGATCGCGATCAAGGGCGCTGCCTGGCTCAAGGCCATGGCCTTCCCGACCGGCGTCACGCTGATCGGCATGATCCTGCTCACCAGCATGGTCAACCTGCTGATCGGTTCGGCCTCGGCGAAATGGGCCCTGATCGGCGCCATCATGGTGCCGATGCTGATGCAGCTGGGCCTTTCGCCCGATTTCACGCAGGCCGCCTACCGCGTGGGCGACAGCTCGACCAACATCATCACGCCGCTGATGCCCTACTTCCCGCTGATCGTCGTGTTCTGCCAGAAGTACGTGAAGGGTGCCGGCATCGGCACGCTGATTGCGCTGATGCTGCCCTACTCCCTGGCACTGCTGGTCGGCTGGAGCGCCTTCCTGCTCGGTTTCTGGGCGCTGGACATCCCGCTGGGCATCGGTGCGAGCTACGTCTATCCGAAACTCTGAAGCCAGCTACCATGGCCGGGCCATGAAGCCCCGCCACCACCTCATCCTGATGGCCAGCCTCGCGCTGGCCTTTTCCATGTCTGTGCGGCCTGCGCTGGCCGCCGAATTGAAGCTGCGCATCCTGCAAACCACGGATGTGCACATGAACCTGCTGGACTACGACTACTACCAGGACCGCCCCAGCAGCGAGTTCGGCCTGGCCCGCACGGCCACCTTGATCAGCCAGGCACGTGCCGAGGCGAAGAACAGCCTGTTGTTCGACAACGGCGACCTGCTGCAAGGCAACCCGCTCGGAGACCAAGTGGCCAAGGTGCAGCCGCTGGCCGAAGGCAAGGTGCATCCGGCCTACAAGCTCTTGAACCTGCTGGCCGTGGACGCCGCCAATATCGGCAACCACGACTTCAACTACGGCCTGCCTTTCCTGCGTCGGGCCATCAGCGGCGCCCGCTTTCCCTATGTGAACGCGAATGTGATGCTGGCCAGCAAGCCCACGCAGCATGCCTTCACGCCCTATGTGCTGCTGGAGCGCGAGTTCATCGACGAGGCGGGCGCGAAGCAAAGGCTCAAGATCGGCGTGATCGGCTTCGTGCCGCCGCAGATCATGATGTGGGACCGCCAGCACCTGGAGGGCCAGGTGATCGCCGCTGACATCATCGAGACTGCGCGCCGCCTGCTGCCCGAGATGCGGGCCAAGGGCGCGGACGTGGTTATCGCCATCGCCCACAGCGGCATCGAGGAGCACGAGGGCGGCCGGCTGTCCGAGAACGTGGCCGCGCAGCTGGCCCGGGTCGGAGGCATCGACGCCTTGCTCTTGGGACATGCCCATGCCGAGTTCCCCGGGCCTGCCTTTGCCGGGTTCCCAGGTGTCGAGCTGGCTCGCGGCCTGCTGTTCGGCACGCCGGCCGTGATGCCGGGCCGTTGGGGCGACCACCTGGGCCTGATCGACCTGAGCCTGGACAAGGTCAACGGCCGCTGGAAGGTGCTGAACAGCCAGGCCAGCCTGCGCGCCATCCAGGATGCCCGCACGCGCAAACCGCTCGTCGAGGCCGACCCGCGCTTTGCCCAGACCATCGCCGCCGAGCATGCCGCCACGCTGGCCCATGTGCGCAGCGAGGTGACCCGAAGCGAAGCGCCGGTGTTCAGCTACTTTGCACAGGTGACGGACGACCCGTCGGTGCAAGTGGTAGCCAATGCGCAACTGGCCTACGGCAAGCGCGTGGTCCAGGGCACGGCCTGGGAGAAGCTGCCGGTGCTTTCGGCCGCAGCGCCTTTCAAGGCCGGCGGCCGCCAGGGGCCGGCCAACTACACCGATATTCCGGCCGGCGCCATGGCGATCAAGAACGTGGCCGACCTCTATGTCTATCCGAACACCATCAAGCTGATGAAGCTCAGCGGCGCCGAAGTACGCGAATGGCTTGAGATGGCAGTCAGCCAGTTGCTGCGCATCGACCCGCATGGGCCGGCCGAGCAGGACCTGGTCGACCCGAATGCCCGCTCCTACAACTTCGACACGCTGGATGGCCTGAGCTACGAGATCGACCTGACCCAAGCCGCCCGCTACAACACGGATGGCAAGCTCGTGGCGCCGCAGTCCACCCGCATCCGCGAGCTCCGCCATGCCGGCAAGCCATTGGACGACAAGGCCGAGTTCCTGGTCGTGACCAGCAGCTACCGTGCGGCCGGCGGCGGCAATTTTCCTGGCGTCAATTCGAGCAGGATCGTCATCGACAGCCCGGACGAAACCCGCGAGGCCGTGGCGGCCTACCTGGCGGCCCGGCCCAGCTTCAACCCGAGTGCCGATGGCAACTGGCGCATCCAGCCGGTGCCTGGCATCAAGCTGCGTTTTGTCTCCGGTGCAGGCGGCATCAAGTACCTGGACCGCGTGCCCAAGGTCCGCCTGCTGCGGGACCGCGGCGACGGCTGGGCGGACTATGAATTGAAGCCCTGAGCAAGGGCAGCAAATGCAAACGGCGCCTGATGCAGGCGCCGTTTTCGCTTGGATCAGCCCTTGATCAAGCGTGGATATCGAGCATGGCGCCTTCGGCTCGCACCTGGGTCTGCAGGACCCGCAGATTGGCCACGAAGGCATAGGTGGCCGACTTCTGCTCGACCAGTTCGGTCGCTTCGGCAACACCGGGGTTCTCAGCCGTGCGGCTGGTGGCGCCGACGCCGCCGCCAGCCAGACTGGTCAGTTCCACGGTCTCGCGCTTGAAGTTCTCGGTGGAGAGATTGGCCACATTGTGGGCCGACGCGCGCAGCCGCTCATTGGCGGCAGAAATGCCGGACAAGGCGGTTGAAAGGCTGATCATGCGGTGCGCTCCGGGCTACGCCGGGCCCTAAAAGCAGGCTCGGACACCCCGACTATCGGCGAAAGCCGGCCAAACTTGAAGAAAAGAATGGTGAAAAGGGCCTTTTTCTCGGATCAGGCCCGCCGCAGTTCACGAAAACCGGCTCCAGCGGTGCTCCCGGTGGACCTCAGCCAGCCAGTTCCTCATAGCCACCGGCCGAGACAAACACGCGCACCGTGTCGCCACCGGCCGCCTTGGCTTCGGTGCAGGCCAGGGCACAGGCGCCCAGCACGGCGTCCACCGTTTCGAGCGTGGGCTGCAGCTGCACGACGCCGACGCAGGCCTTGACCCGGGTGCGATGCAGGCCCCAGCGCAGGCGGAAGCCCGCCACGGCCGAGCGGATCTTCTCGGCCACGATCTGGGCGTAATGCTGGTCGCAGTCGGGCAGCAGCACGGCGAAATGATCATCGTCCAGGCGAGCTACCAGGTCGGAGGCCCGCACCTTGGTGATCAGCATCTGGCCCAGGCCGTACAGGAAATGGTCGGCCACCTCGCTGCCCATCGAAGCCGTGACCTCGCTGAACTTGTCCACGTCCACCCACAGCACCGACACCGGCTCGTGACGGCGGCTGCCCACGTGCTCGGCCAGGCGGCGCTCGAACTCGCGGCGGTTGGCGAGCTCGGTCAGCGCATCGTGCTTGGCAGTCCAGGTCGGCTGCATGCGCAGCTGGCGCGCGGCGGTTATGTCTTCGATGATCCAGACCGCTTCGCCACCCGGTTGGTCCCAGTGCAGGGGCGTGGCCTGCAGGCGGCCCCAGAAGCGGCTGCCATCGCGCCGGACGTACTCGAATTCTTCATCCAGCGGCCGACCGGCCACAAAGGCCGCCGTGGACTTCTCATGCATGCCGGCGTGGGAGCCATCCGACACATGGATCGAGCGGGTCGCCTGGCCGGCCAGGTCGGTCTCGTCGCCATGACCGAACAGGTGGTTGAACTGCTCGCTGACAAGCTCGAAGCGCTGGTTCAGGACGAAACCCACCGCCACCGGCGAGCGCACCATCAGGGCGCGCATGCGAGCCGCGACCACCTCATGGCCGGATTCGGCGTTCTCGGGCGTTGTTTGCATTGATGTCTCCTGGAACTGGCGTGCGAAATGCGGTGGTCGCGCAATGGTGAATGAAGCAACTATTGCAGGTGTACCGCGTTTGCCGCCTGACGGAAACCCCAATCGCGCCGCGCGAGCAACGCCCATTTGCATTTTCACCGGGGAATACGCCATGTCGGCGCCCCTCGATTGCCTGAACAATGCCGCGGGGTTCACCGGCCATCGCCGGCCACCGCCCCAGAGGGAGCAAAGCAATGGAATTCAAGCAACGCCATGCCCTGGCCTGGCTGGGCCTGATCATCGGTAGCGCCGCGCTGGCGCAAAACAGCAGCAGCGACCGGGTCGAAGGCCTGCGCGACAACACGCCGCGCTGGCACGCCTTGACAGAAGCCAGGCTCGTGCTGGCACCGGGCAAGGTGATCGAACGCGGCACCGTCATCGTGAAGGATGGCCAGATCGTCGCCGCCGGTGCCGACGTGGCCATTCCCGTTGGCGCGCGCGTCTGGAAACTGCCGGGGCGCAGCATCTATGCCGGCTTCATCGACATGGCAAGCCTGGCCGGCGTGCCCGCCTCCTTGCGCCCGCAGCGAGGCCCGGCGGCAGCCGCGGGCACCGCACTGGCTGGCCGCAGCGCCGCGAGCCGCAATGCGCAGGTCCATCCCGAGCAATCGGTGGCCGCAGTGCTTGAGCTCAAGGCCGACGAGCTGAAGGCCTCGCGCGAACTGGGCTTCACGGCGCTGCTTTCGTCGCCTGCACATGGCATCTTCCGCGGGCAAAGCGCCCTGCTCTCTGCCGGCGAAGGCACGGACGCCAAGAATCTCTTGATCGCCAGCGACGTCGCCCAGCATCTCTCGCATGAGTTCGAACGCGGCCGCAGCGGCGGCTATCCGAACTCCTTGATGGGCGCCATCGCGCTCTCGCGGCAGACCTGGTGGGACGCGCGTTGGTACGGTCAAAACGCTGCTGGCGGTGAACGCCGCGAGCACAACAGCTCGCTGGCGGCGCTGCAGCCCGCGGTGCAAGGCAAGCAGCCCGTGGTCTACCAGGCCGACGATGAACAAGACTTCCTGCGCATTGCCAAGGTGCGCGACGAGTTCAAGCTCAAGGTCATCCTGCAGGGCAATGGCTATGAGTACCGCCGCGCCGCCCAACTGAAGAGCCTCGGCATGCCCGTGATCGTGCCGCTGGCCTATCCGGCCGCGCCCGAGGTCGAGAACCCGGACCTGGCGGCCGATGTCTCCCTGCAGCAGCTGCAGCACTGGGAACTGGCGCCGAGCAATCTTTCGGTGCTGGCTGGCGCTGGCGTCGAATTCGCCGTCAGTCCGCGCGGCCTGACGGATGCCAAGCGCGACTTCTGGCCGCGGCTGCGCCAGGCCGTCAAGCGCGGCTTGAGCGCCGATGCTGCCTTGGCCGGCCTCACAACAGTGCCTGCAAGGTTGATCGGCCAGCAACAGCGTCTGGGCCAGATTGCCCCGGGCCAGATCGCCAACCTGGTGGTCGCCAGCGGCGACCTGTTCGGCAGCGAATCGGCCGAGATCGAGCTGGCCTTTGTCGATGGCCGCGCCATGCCTACCGAAGCCTGGCAGCGCAAGGATGTGCGCGGCCAATGGAAGCTCACCGGCGTTGACAAGCCCTTGCTGATTGCCGGCACGGCCGCACGCCCACAGGTGAAGCTCGACGGCAAGACCTGCGAAGGCCATTGGCGTGGCGATCAACTCCATCTGCGCTGGCCTTGTGCCGCAGGTGAATCGGCCAGTTGGCTGACGCTGCGCCTGCAGGGCGAGCGCTTGGTTGGCGACACGCTGACGGCCGAGCGCGAGAAGCCGCATGCAGAAGCGCCGGCGAAGGTCGAACCCAAGGTCGAGCTGGCTTCGCTGCAGCGCTATCCAGCAGGTGCCTACGGCGTCACGCCACCGGAGTCGAAGCTGCTGCTCATCAAGGGCGCCACGATCTGGACCAGCGGCCCGGCCGGCAAGCTTGAAAACGCGGACATGCTGGTACGTGACGGCAAGATCGTGCAGATCGGCCAGATCAACAGCCTCTCCGGCGGCCCGGCAACACCCCAGGGCGTCACGATCCAGGTCATCATGGCCCAGGGCATGCACCTGACGCCGGGCATCATCGACGCGCACTCGCACACGGCCATAGCCCGCGGCGTCAACGAAGGCACGAGCTCGATCACCGCTGAAGTGCGCGTGGCCGACGTGATCGATGCCACCGACATCAACATCTATCGCGAGCTGGCCGGCGGCCTCACCGCAGCCAACCTCCTGCATGGCTCTGCCAACACCATTGGCGGCCAGAACCAGGTGATCAAGCTGCGCTGGGGGCTGGACGCGGAAGGCCTGAAGTTCAAGGAGGCGGCACCAGGCATCAAGTTCGCACTGGGCGAGAACGTCAAGCAATCGAACTGGGGCGACGGCAACAACACCCGCTACCCGCAGACGCGCATGGGCGTGGAGCAGCTGCTGCGCGACGCCTTCCAGGCCGCTCGCGAATACGAAGGCCGCTGGGCCGAATTCAAGCGCAACCCCAAGGGCAGCGAGCCGCCGCGCCGCGACCTGCAGCTCGACACGCTGGTCGAACTCCTGCATCGCAAACGCGAGATCCACATCCACTCCTACCGGGCGGATGAGATCCTGATGTTCACCAAGATCGCCAAGGAGTTCGGCCTCAAGGTGGCCACCTTCCAGCACGTGCTCGAAGGTTACAAGGTCGCGAAGGAAATCGCCGAGATCGGTGCCGGCAGCTCGACGTTCTCCGACTGGTGGGCCTACAAGATGGAGGTCGTGGACGCGATTCCGTTCAACGGCGCCATGATGCAGAAGGTCGGTGTCAATACCAGCTTCAACTCGGACAGCAACGAGCTGGCCCGGCGCCTCAACACCGAGGCGGCCAAGGCCGTGCGCTACGGTGGCTTGAGTGAAACCGAGGCCCTGAAGTTCGTCACCATCAACCCGGCCAGGCAGCTGGGCGTGGGCGATCGCACCGGCTCGCTCGAAGTGGGCAAGGACGCCGACTTCGTGCTCTGGAACGGCAACCCGCTGGCCACCACCAGCCGCGCCGAAGAGACCTGGATCGAGGGCCGCCGCTACTTCAGCCGCAGCGAAGACGCCAGGCTGCGCGCTCAGCACCGCGCCGAGCGCGAGCGCCTGCTGTCCAAGGCCATCACGGCGCGCCTCGGCATGGGCGGCAACGCAGCCACGGCCCGGCCTGGCGCCACGCCGGGCAGTGAGTCGCCCACGCGGCTGGCGCTGGATGAAGCCCGCCTGCAGCAATGGCTGCATGAGCAAGCCCGCTATGCCGAGAGCTACGGCAACGGCGAATGGCACGAATGCACCGAGGAGATCCACCAATGATCAAGACCACGACTCGAATGGTCGGCGCCGTCGCCCTGCTGCTGGCCAGCCTCGCCGACGTCACGCAAGCCAATCCCAATGTGCCGCCGCCGGCACAGGCCAAACCTCTGCTGATCAGCAATGCCACGCTGCACACGGTCAGCGGGCCGGTGCTCAGCAATGGCCGCATGCTGGTCGAAGGCGGGCGCATCAAGGCGATTGGCGGTGCGGAGCTCGCCGCACCGGCCGGCGCCCAGGTCATCGACCTGAAAGGCCGCCATGTCTACCCCGGCATGGTTTCAGCCAATACGGTGATGGGTCTTGTGGAAGTGAGCGCGGTGCGCGCCACGGTGGACACAGCAGAAACCGGTTCGATCAATCCGAATGCCCGCGCGCTGGTCGCCATCAATGCCGACAGCGACATCATCCCGGTCACCCGTGCAAGCGGCGTCCTGACCGTGCTTTCGGTGCCGCAACCGCGCGCCGGCACGGGCCTGCTGGCGGGCACGTCCGCTCTGGTCCAGCTCGATGGCTGGAACTGGGAAGACATGGCGATCCGCCCCGAGGTGGGCCTGCATGTGAGCATGCCAACGATGCGCACGGCCGCCAGCGTCTTCGCCACCTCTGAAGCGCCGCGCGACGAGCTGCGCCGCACCGTGACGGCCAAGTTGAGGTTGCTGGACGAAGTGTTCGAGTCGGCCGCCGCCTATGCCAAGGCCAAGGCTGCCGACGCGAAGACCCCGCTCGACACCCGCTGGGAAGCGATGCTGCCCGTGGTGCGCGGAGAGCGGCCGGTATTCATCGACGCCAACGACCGCTGGCAGATCCGCCAGGCGCTGGAGTTCGCTGATCGCTTCAAGCTGAAGATCGTGATCGTCGGCGGCGCCGATGCGGCCGTGTTCGCCAATGAACTCAAGGCCCGCGACATCCCCGTGGTGATCGGCTCGCTGAACCGCCTGCCCCTGCGCCGCGACGACGATGTGGACGCAATCTTCCGCTTGCCGGCCGAGCTGGCCCGTGCGGGCGTGCGCTTCTGCATCGCGCGCGAAGACCGCGACCCGTCGAACGAGCGCAACCTCGGCTTCGAGGCCGGCCAGGCCGTGGCTTTCGGCCTGCCCGCCGATGAGGCGCTGAAGGCGATCACGCTCTACCCCGCGCGCATCCTCGGTGCCGAGAACCTGCTCGGCTCGCTTGAGGTCGGCAAGCTGGCCAGCTTCTTCGTCAGCGACGGTGACCCGCTGGACATTCGCAGCAACGTCGAGCGCATCTTCATCCAGGGCCGCGAGATCGAGCTGAAGGACAAGCAGACGGGCCTGCGCGACAAGTACCTGCAGCGCTACCTGCGCTGAACTGGTGATGAGCAGGCGCTGAAGTTGCTCTAGCTTTCCACGCGAACAAAGGTCGCGAAGCGCGGCAGCCCGCTGTTGGTCAGGCCGCGAAATCGGTAGCGCACCAGGCTGCCAACCGGCGGCGGCGCTCGGCGGTCCCCTTCGCTGAGCCCGCTGCCAATGCTGAACTCCCGACCCTCGGGGCTGCGCACCCGCAGTGCCCCGAGCATGCCGCTCAGCCGGCCCTGGCCGGGCTCGTGGGCGATGACGGTGGCTTCGCTGTCGTCAATCGGCTTGAGCTTGAGCAGAAGCTCGCTGCGGCCGCTTGCGTAGGCCGCGTCAGCCCGATGCAGCATCAAGCCCTCGCCGCCTGCTGCCACGACCTCTCGCAGCCGCTTGTGCAGGGCCGCAGGTGTTTCGATGCGCGCCTGCTCCACGGCTTGCAGCCCCGCCCACGCCACAGTTTCGGAAATGCTCGTCAGCGCCGCCACGCGCTGCTCGAAGCCCCCCGGCGCGTCCGGCAGCTCGAACAGCATGTAGCGCACCGAGCGCCATTCGGCATCCAGCGGCACATTGCGGCGCACGGCAGCTGAGAGGGCCTCGAAACGCCCACGCGCCATCCACAACTCACCGTCCAGCGGCCGTGAGGGCAAGCGCGCGGTGAACCAGTCTGGCGCCGCAATCTCGATGCCGCTGCGAAACAGCAGGCGGCGGCCAGTCCAGAAGGCGCGCACGCCGTCGAGCTTTTCGCTGACCAGATAGCCCTGCGGGTCCAGCCTGGCCGGCGCGTTCTGAGCGAGCAGCAGCGCTGGCGCCTGCGCCGCCGAGGAATCGCCCGCCAGCCATGCCTGGGCGAGCGCGCACAGCAGCACACGCCGGGAAAGCTTTGTCATGTCTGTCTCCTCCTCGCCCTCTGGATCGGGGCGTGGCGAGATTCTGATCATCTGGCCTCGCAGCCGCGTCCCGAACTTGATGGAGAGGGCTTGGCGTCCGGCGATCCGCAGCCAGCCAGAGGTCAGCCTGGTGGAGCGATCTGCTCGGCCCAGTCGTAGAGCGCGCCGAGGATGGCCTGGCCACGCTCGTCCGCGTTTTCGCTCAGGGCGTCGACCTGCTCGAAGAAGGCCGACAGCGTGGTTGCCCCGCCCTCGCCGCCATGCAGGCGGGCCGCGCAATGCTCGGTCCAGCGCTGCTGCTCGCTGCTGCTCAAGGTGGCCGGGAAGTTGCGAGCTCGCCAGCGGAACACCAGTTCCTCCAGCCGATCATCCTGGAACGAGAGCTTGCCTTGCGAGGCCCGGTCAGCCACTTGCTCCGGGCTCATGCCCAGCAAGCGCTGCAGGGCACGCCGATCGTCTGGCGAGACGAAGCCGCCATAGAGGTCTTCATCGACATCGATCGGCGCCGCACCATCCGGGCGCTTGAAGACTTCGCCCCACAAGCCATCCAGCACGCGGCCCTTCTCTGCCAGCAGCTGCGCATGGGCCAGGCCACGTGCCTGGTCAAAGCCCCAGCGCTCGGCCATGGCTGGCGAGAGTGTCTTCAGGTTGCCGATGACGATGGGCGACTTGTTGACATGGATGCTCTTGATCGGCAGCCGCGTCACGCCCTCGGGCAGATCGGCCTGCTTGACGAACATGCGCTCGCGGATGGCGGTGGCGTTCAGCGTCAGGAGCTCGCTCGGGTCTTCGCTGCAGTCCCAGACGATCAGCTCGTTCTTGTTGGTCGGGTGCGGCGCCAGCGGCCAGACCAGCGCGATGCAGCCACGCTCGGGCCCGTACATGCCGGAGATGTGCAGAAAGGGCTTGCCCACGCCGATCTCTGCCCAGACGGCTTCCTTCTTGCGCAGCTTCACGCAGAAATCCCAGAGCTTGGGCTGCGCCGACCTGATGAGGCGCGCCAGCGCAATGGTGGCCCGCACGTCGGACAGCGCATCGTGCGCCGCCTCATGCGCCAGGCCGTTCGCCACAGTGAGGTGCTCCAGCTTGAACGAGGGGCGGCCATCCTCATGCTTGGGCCACGCCATGCCTTCGGGCCGCAAGGCGTAGGCGCAACGCACCACGTCCAGCAGGTCCCAGCGGCCACAGCCGTTCTGCCACTCGCGTGCGTAGGGGTCGCGCAGGTTGCGCCAGAACAGGAAGCGCGTGACCTCGTCGTCGAAGCGGATGGTGTTGTAGCCCAGGCCCACGGTGCCAGGCCTGGCCAGCTGGTCTTCGATGGCCGCCGCGAACTCATGCTCGGGCAAGCCCTGCTCGGCGCAGAGCTGCGGCAGGATGCCGGTCAGGAGGCAGGACTCGGGGTCGGGCAGGTTGTCGGTGGGCGGCTGGCAATAGAGCATCAGCGGCTCGCCGATCTCGTTCAGCTCCTCGTCGGTGCGGATGCCGGCAAACTGCGCCGGCCGGTCGCGGCGCGGCACCCGGCCAAAGGTTTCGTAGTCGTGCCAGTAGAAGCTGATTTCTTGCATGGGCGGCACGATAGCAGCATGCGAGCCAGGCCAGTCCTCAGGCGTGAGGACGGGCCGGCTCAGACACCCAGGGTCTGCCTCAGGAATTTCTCAAGCGCCGCGTGCAGCTCGAGGCGATAGCCCTGGTGGCTCAGGTAGTGATCGCCATGTTGCTGCCGGATCAGCTGGTGCGGCTTCCCTGCCGCCTTCAGCGCTTCGGCCATCTTCTCGGAGTGCCGGTAGTGGACGACCCGGTCGTGCGTGCCATGCACCAGCACCACCGGCACCTTGATGCGTGCCGCATGCAGGCAGGGTGAGTTGGCCCTGAGCAGGTCCTTGTCGTCGCGGAAGTCGCCGACCCAGGCGCGCGTCTCCTCACGCCAGCCCCATTGGCCATCGTCCTCGGCCATCTCGAGCAAGTCGGTAACCGGCGCGATGGCGAAGCCGCCACGATAGAGATCAGGCGTCTTGATCAAGCCCATCAGGGCCGCATAGCCGCCGTAACTGCCACCGACGATGACCACCCGCGCCGGATCAGCCAGGCCGCGCTTGACCAGTTCGGCAACGCCGTCCTCCAGGTCCTCCTGCATGGCGCGCCCCCATTGCCGATAGCCGGCTTCCAGGTACTTGCGGCCATAGCCCGTGGAACCGCGGAAATTGAGCTGCATCACCAGGCAGCCGCGATCGGCCATGAAGGCTGCCCGGGGGCTGAACTCCGGCCCGTCGGCGGCATGCGGGCCACCATGCGGGTAGACCACCAGCGGCAGCTTGCCACTCTTCTCATCTGTGCCAGGCGGAAAGGTCAGGAAGCCGTGCAGCTCCATCCCGTCTCGTGCCTTCATGTCGAAGGGGCGCTTGCTGGCCAGCGGCTGATCCAGCAGCTCCGGGTAGCAGTCGGCCAGCAACTCCATGCGTGCCTGCTCGCCGATGTAGCCGATGTAGAAGCACGGCGGACGACCCGGCTCGTCAGAGCGGACGACGAAAGTCCGGCCGTCGCGCGAGGCGCTGTACAACTGATTGAAGCGGTCAGGCAGCGCCTCGTCCAGCGCCAGCTGGAGCTCCTTGTAGCGTTCATCCCAGTAGAAGGAGGAGGAATCACCCAGCGCCTGCTGCCGCACGCCGACAGCCTCTCCCTTCAGGTCGTAGATCAGGCTGCCATTGAGGTCATAGCGCGGATGGGCCAGTTTCAGTTGCAACTTGGCATCCGGCTGGCGCAGGTCCAGCGTGAACACGGCCGCCAGGCCCTCATGCCGGGCCCACACATAGAGCAGGTTGGGGTCCAGTCCGAAACCCAAGGGCCACCACACGTCGGGCGAGAGCCAGCGCATCTGGCTGAGCACGCGCCAATTGCTCCCATCGGGGTCGCAGACATGAATCACGCGCTCGCGCGCGCCATGGGTCGTGCGCGCCAAGCCCAGGCGCACGCGATGGCTGTCATCGGTCATCCAGCCGTAAATGCGCTCACGCGAGTTGGAATTGCTGTAGCCGGTGCGTTCCGCCGTGTCGACATTGACCTTGAACACCGCGGGCCAGCCATTCAGTTCACTGGCCGGCAGCGTGATCAGGATGTGCTTACCATCGCCGCGCATCCAGTCGATCACATTGTCCTGCTCGTAGGCCCATTCGAGGTTCTTGCCGGAAGCCCCCCAGTTCTTGATCAGGTTGAGCAGGTTGCTGCCATCGGCGTTGATGGCATGCAGGCGGGTCTCCGTGGCTTCGACGTTGCCGATCAGGTTGTCCTTTTCCCTTCGGCCCGAAGGATGGCGAGTGCTGAAGACCAGTCGCTCGTTGTTGACCCACTTGATCCAGTTGAACATCAACTCCAGGTTGTCTGTTCTGGCCAGGGTCTTGAAGGCACCGCCGGCGGTCGGACGAACCACGATCAGGCTGTCCTTGCCGCTGTTGACAATGGCGGCCAGCAGCTTGCCGTCGGGTGACAGGCTGAGCTGCTCCAGCAGTGGCCGGCGCGCAAAGGCCTCCATTGGCACGTGGGCGGACTTCGCGGCCTGGGCCTGGGCGCTCAGCAAGGGCAATATGCCCGACGCGGCCAGCCCGATGCCGGCACGCAAGCAATCTCTGCGTTCCATCACTCCACCCTGAATCTTGTTTTTGACGAGCGGCATTCTCACTGCGCCAAGGGCCGGCACAGCGCCGGGTTATCCATGACCTCCGGCACCGGCCGGGCGGCTTGCCGATGCACGACTTCCATGACTGCAGAGATCGCTTGGGCCCTCTGGCCATAATGCGCACTCGCCCACAGGCCTGACCCGCAACCGATGAACGCAGACTCGCGCAAGTTCCCCTGGCCCGACTACCTCAGCTCGCGCGGCTTCTCGCCCAGGCGCGTGGCCTTGATCGTTGCAGGCCTGATCGGTGGCCTCATGCTCTTGCTCACCATCACGGCGGTGCTGGTCTACCCCACCCTGCCCTCGCTGGACAAGCTGACCGACTACCACCCCAAGCAGCCGCTGCGGGTCTACACCAGCGATGGCCAGCTGATGGCCGAGTTCGGTGCCGAGCGGCGCCGCTACACGCCGCTGGACCAGATCCCCAAGCGCACCAAGGAAGCGCTGCTGGCGGTGGAAGACACCGAGTTCTATCACCACGACGGCATCTCCTTCAGCGGCATCGCGCGGGCTGTGGTGGCCAATCTGGCCAACCCCTTCGCCGAGAAGAAGAAGGGAGGCGGCTCGACCATCACGCAGCAGCTGGCACGCGACATGTACCTGACCAAGCGCCAGCCCTACTGGCGCAAGTTCGTGGAGATCCTGCTGGCGCTGAAGATCGAGAGCCAGCTCAGCAAGGACCAGATCCTCGAGATCTACATGAACCACATCTACCTCGGCCAGCGCGCCTACGGCTTTGCGGCCGCGTCCGAGGCCTATTTCGGCAAGCCGCTGGCTGAACTCTCGATTGCCGAGACCGCGATGCTGGTGGGCCTGCCGCAGAACCCCTACTACGCCAACCCGATCAGCAATCTGCAGCGCGCCAAGCGCCGCCAGCTGGTGGTGCTGGAGCGCATGGCCGATACCGGCATGATCAGCCCGGATGATCATGAAGCAGCCAAGAAGGAGAAGCTGCACATCCGCACGCCGCAAGACCAGCGCCTGCACGCCGAGTACGCGGCCGAGATGGCGCGCCAGGTCGTGTTTGCCCAGTACGGCGAGGAGAGCTACACCCGCGGCATCAACGTCTACACCAGCCTGGTTGGCGAGCAGCAGCAAGCCGCCTACAAGGCGCTGCGCAAGACCTTGATGGACTACGAGCGCCGCAAGGGCTATCGCGGCCCGGAAGGCCAGGTCGAGCTGCCGGATGACGCCGGCGAGGAAGACACCGCCGTCAGCCATGCGCTCTCCGAGCATCCCGACAACGATGACCTCCGTGCCGCCGTGGTCACGGCAGTCGCGCCTGGCAAACTCAGGGCCAGCCTGCAAAGTGGCGACGACATCACGATCACTGGCGAGGGCCTGCGCCTCGTGCAGCATGCGATGTCTGAAAAGGCCAGGGCCAGCCTGCGCGTCAGCCGCGGCTCCATCATCCGCGTGATGCGCGGTGCGCCGACCCGGGCCGAGCCGCAAGGCGCCTGGTTGGTGGTGCAGTCGCCCGAGGCGGAAGGCGCTTTCGTGGCGCTGGAGCCGGGCACAGGCAAGGTCCATGCGCTGGTGGGCGGCTTCGATTTCTCGCGCAACAAGTTCAATCACGCCACCCAGGCCTGGCGCCAGCCGGGCTCCAGCTTCAAGCCGCTGGTCTACTCCGCGGCGCTGGAGGCCGGGCTGACGCAGGAGACGGTCGTCAACGACGAGCCCATCGTCATCGGCGACTGGGAGCCCAAGAACTACGAGAGCCAGTACGACGGCCCTCTGTCCGTGCGCCAGGCGCTGGCCCGCTCGAAGAACATGGTCACCGTGCGTGTGATGCAGATGCTGGGCGCGAGCCCGGTGCGCGACTGGGCCGGCCGATTCGGGCTGGACGTGGACAAGCAGCCCGACAACCTGACGCTAGGCCTGGGCTCGGGCTCGGTCACGCCGATGCAGATGGCGCAGGCCTATTCGGTGCTGGCCAATGGCGGCTTCCGCGTGGCGCCGGTGATCATCGAGCGCATCACCGATGCCAAGGGGCAGGTCTTGTTCGAAGCTGCCCCCACGGCGCCGACTGAAGAGCAGCGCGCCATCTCCGAGCGCAACGCCTTCGTCATCGCCGACCTGCTCCAGGAAGTGACGCGCAGCGGCACCGCGGCCCGGGCCCAAGCTGCGCTGCATCGCCCCGATCTCTATGGCAAGACCGGCACCACGAATGATGCGGTGGATGCCTGGTTCGTCGGTTTCCAGCCCAGCCTGGTGGCGGCCGTCTGGATCGGCCATGACAACCCCAAGCCCATGGGCGACCGGGAGTCAGGCGGCGGCCTCGCCCTGCCTGCCTGGATCGACTTCATGGCGGTGGCCTTGCGTGGCGTGCCGGTGGGCGAAATCAGGCCGCCTGAAGAGGGCCTGCTGCGCCAGGGCAGTGGCTGGGTGTTCGAGGAGTATGCAGGCGAAGCCGGGCTGCAGCGCCTGGGCTTCCCGTCGGAAACCGCCCCGCCGCCAGCTGCGGCGGCATCCGGGCCCGGCTAGAGCTTTTTCGCGATCACGCTGCCGATCGAGTAGCCAGCGCCGAAGGAGCAGATCACGCCCACGTCGCCCGGCTGCATGTCGGCGCGATGGCGGTGGAAAGCGATGATCGAGCCCGCCGAGGCGGTGTTGGCGAATTCGTCGAGGATCAGCGGCGCCACGTCAGAGCCTGCCTGAACTGTCGATTCAGCGCCCACCAGCTTCTTGATCACCAGCTGGTTCATGCCCAGGTTCGCCTGGTGCAGCCAGTAGCGGCGCACAGCTGTGGGCTCCTTGCCCAGCGCGGCCAGATGCGCCTCGATGTGGGCGGCGGCCATGGGCACCACTTCCTTGAACACCTTGCGGCCTTCCTGGCGGAAGGTCTTGTCGCGGCCGTTCGGGTCGCTGTCTTCCATCCGGTTCATAAAACCGAAGTTGTTGCGGATATTGTTCGAGAACTGCGTGACCAGCTTGGTACCCAGCACTTCCCACTGGTCCTTCGAGGTGGCCGTATCGGCTCGCTCGACGATCACGGCGGTGCACACGTCACCGAAGATGAAGTGGCAGTCGCGGTCCTTCCACTCGAGGTGGGCGGAGGTGATTTCGGGGTTGACCACCAGCACACACTTGGCCGAACCGCTCTTCACGGCATTGACAGCCTGCTCGATGGCAAAGGTGGCCGAGGAGCAGGCGACGTTCATGTCGAAGCCATAGCCGCCTGCGCCAATGGCCTGCTGGATTTCGATGGCCATGGCCGGATAGGCGCGCTGCATATTGGCACTGGAGCAGAGCACGGCATCGATGTCGGCGCCGGTCTTGCCGGCCTGGGCCATCGCGTCCTTGGCCGCCACGACGGCGATCTCGGCCATCAGCGAGATCTCGTCGTCCGGACGTTCCTGGAAACGCGGGTACATGCGGGTCGGGTCGAGCACGCCGCCCTTTTCGATCACATAGCGCTGCTTGATGCCCGAGGCCTTCTCGATGAACTCGACGCTGGAGTGCGTCAGCGCAGGATGGGTGCCGGCGGCAATGGCAGCCGCGTTCTCGGCGTTCTGCAGGTCCACATAGGCGTTGAAGGCAGCCACCAACTCCTCGTTGGTGATGGTGTGCGGCGGCACATAGATGCCGGTGCCGCTGATGACGACTGCGTTGTTGCTCATGTTTTCCTTCTAGGAAGCTGCCGATTCTGGGCGTGATTTTACCGATTGGTGCGTGTATGCCCGAAAGCGGGGCGCAGATGCGTAGAATCGGGCACCGGGCCCAAATTTAGGACCCGGTTTTCTTATGGCCACCCTGCCCCGCCGCAGGGCCTCGGCAAGGCAACCGGTTTCCTGGTCAAGCGCTCGCAGCCCCGGGCCTGCACTGCACAACGCAGCCCGAATGCGAACTTGGAAATCTCATGGAAATCTTCGATTACGACAACATCCTCCTGCTGCCGCGCAAATGTCGGGTGGACAGCCGCGCCGAATGCGACACCTCGGTGGAGCTCGGCCAGCATCGCTTCAAGCTGCCGGTGGTGCCGGCGAACATGAAGACGGTGGTCGATGAGCACATCACCGAATGGCTGGCCGCCAACGGCTACTTCTACGTGATGCACCGCTTCGACCTCGATAACGTGGCCTATGCGGCTTCGATGCGCGACAAGGGCCTGATCGTGTCGCTCAGCTCGGGCGTCAAGCCGGCCGACTACGAGGTGATCGACCGCCTGGCGGCCGAAGGCGTGGGCGCCGACTACATCACGATCGACATCGCCCACGGCCATGCTGACAGCGTGCAGCGCATGATTGCCCACATCAAGCAGAAGCTGCCCGAAACCTTCGTGATCGCCGGCAATGTGGGCACGCCCGAAGGCGTGATCGACCTCGAAAACTGGGGCGCCGATGCCACCAAGGTTGGCATCGGCCCGGGCAAGGTCTGCATCACGCGCTTGAAGACGGGCTTTGGCACTGGCGGCTGGCAGCTCTCGGCCCTGAAGTGGTGTGCCCGCGTGGCCACCAAGCCCATCATTGCCGACGGTGGCATCCGCCACCATGGCGACATCGCCAAGAGCGTGCGCTTCGGCGCCTCGATGGTGATGATCGGCTCGCTGTTCGCTGGCCATGAGGAGTCTCCCGGCCAGACGGTCGAGGTCGACGGCAAGCGCTACAAGGAGTACTACGGCTCCGCGTCCGACTTCAACAAGGGCGAGTACAAGCACGTCGAGGGCAAGCGCATCCTTGAGCCGGTCAAGGGCAAGTTCACCGACACCGTGCGCGAGATGCAGGAAGACCTGCAGAGCTCGATCTCTTATGCGGGCGGACGTTCACTGAGCGATCTGAAGAAGGTGAACTACGTGATCCTGGGTGGAGAGAACGCAGGCGAACACCTCTTCATGTGATCGCCGCGAAGCGGGTCAAGGCGCTGCCTTGGCCGGCTTCGGATAGTGCTTCATCACGTCGATGGGCGCCGCATACGAGGACGTCCAGGTCTGCTCATGGAGCGCTGCCACGCGAGCGGCCATGGCCTTGTCGCGCAGCACGATCTCCAGGTTGCGCGACTTGTCGAAGTAGCCGCCGCTCCAGTTGCTGGTGCCGACCCAGGCCAGCTCGCCGTCGATCACCATGGTCTTGGTGTGGATCACGCGCGCAAACGGAATGAAGCCCGTGGAGGCCTGCGGCAGCGTGACGATGCGGATCTCGATGCCGGGCAGCATGGCCAGGCTCTTCAGGTGGTCGATGGGCGGCTCCTCGGTGTTCCAGTTCGACACCATCAGCTTGACCTTGACGCCCCGAGCCACGGCCGAGCGCACCGCGTTGTCGATCACCGCATAGAACGGCCTGCGGCCCGGCGCGTAGCTCAGCGGCGCATAGTCCATCACCTGCACCCGCACCTCGCTCTTGGCCTCGGCGAGCAGACGCGGCAACACCTCTTCCGAATCGCCAACGCCCGGCGGATTCCAGGCTCGCGGGCTGGAAAGCAGAAAGGCCTTCTGCGTGATGTCGAAGGCTTCGGCCGGCTGAGGCAGCACCGGCACAGTCTTGCCGGCGGCCAACAGGGCCTGCGCCTGCCAGTCCTGTTCGAAGATGGCCTGGATCTTGGCGACCATCACGGGTTCGCTGATGCGCAGACCGGTCTCATGAATGTGCTTCAAGGCGCGCCAGTCGAAGTTCTGGCTGCCGACGAAGGCCTGCATGCCGTCCACGATGAAGTACTTGGCGTGAATGATGCCGTTGCCGCTGAGCTTGTTGTAGTCGAGCAGGCGAAAGTCGATGCCCGGGATCTTCTTCAGCCGCTCCAGCGTGGCCGGCACCGACAGGCGCTGGCCTTTGTCTTCCATCAGGAAGCGGATCTTCACGCCTCGGGCCGCGGCCGCTTCCAGGCGATCGATCACACCCTCCAGCACTTCGCCGGGCTCGCCCGCGACGTAGAACTGGGCAACGACGATTTCCTTCTTCGCAGCGTCGAACATCTCGCGCCAGACCTGCACCGGTTCGCGCAGATCGGGCGTGGCCAGCGCGGTTTCGACCGGCACGGTGTGGACCAGCTCGAAACCGGGAATGCCGAAATCGGCACGGGATTGGCTTGCGCCAAGGACGGCAAGGACGAGAGCAAGAAAGCGCAGGGTCGGACGCATGGAGCAACAGCCTTCAACAAACAAGTTCAAGGCTGCAATGTAGCGCTCAGGCCAAGCTCACCGCCACCTCGAGGCCAGGATGTGCGTTGCGCAGCTCCAGCCGTGTGCCGTGGGCTGCCGCCACCAGCTTGCACAGGCTCAGGCCCAGGCCGACACCGCCCTCGTTGCGGCTGCGTGCCGCGTCGGGTCGAAAGAAGGGTTCGCCCAACTGGCCCAGGGCCTCGGGCGGCACGCCGGGGCCGTGGTCACGCACCACGAGCCGCACGCCCTGCCCTGCGCGGCTCAGGGCCACACTGACCGGCCCGCGCCCCGCATCGTTGTGTCTCAGCGCGTTGGCGACCAGGTTGCGCAGCAGCAGCTGGACACGCATGGCGTCCACCGCCAGCAGCGGCAGCCCCGGCTCGATCTGCAGCGCCACCTCAGCGTCCACGCTTTCTCGCACCAAGGCAGCGAGATCGCATTTACGAAGCTGCAAGGCACTGTGGCCGCTGCCCAGTCGCTCACTTTCCAGCAAGGCCGAGATCAAATCGCGCATCTCGCCCAGCTCATGCAAGAGCGCCTCTTTGGATTCACTCTCGTCGATCAGTTCCGCATGCAGGCGCGCCCGGGTCAGGGGGCTGCGCAGCTCGTGGCTCATCGCCAGCAGCAAGGCCCGCTTCCCGTCCAGCATGGCCTGGATGTCTGACGCCATCTGGTTGAAACGATGCGCCAGATCACCGAGTTCATCGCGATGAAAGTAGCGGATGCGGTGCTCCAGGTCGCCACGGCCAAAGGCCTCGACCCCCGCCGCCAGCGCCCGCAAGGGCCTCAGCATGCGGCGGATCGCACCGAAGGCCAAGCCAATCACCAGGAACAGCAGGAAGCCGGCCACGACCATGCCATAGCGGCCCTCCTGAACGCCCCAGAGGATCAGCCCACCCAGCGCGGCCAGCACGATGAAGACGGCAATCAGTCGTGCGCCAATGGAATGCTTGAAATGCGCATGGTGCCGGTGCCAGCGGTCATGCCAACGCTGACGCGCACGCAGCCGCCACATCAATGGGCGCTTGCGGCTCAATTGAATGCGTCGCTTGAGCCGGAGCTTCATCCGGTGCTTGGTCCGGTGCTTCACCTCGCGGCGGCAGGCAGCCGGCTCGACCCTCATTGCCCACGCCCCGGCAAGGCAAAGCAATAGCCGGCATTGCGCAGCGTCTTTAAGGCTTCCAGGGGCTCCAGCTTGCGGCGCAGGCGGCTCACCAGTATGTCCACGGCACGTGTGTAGAGATCGGCCTCCTGCCCGCGCAGCCGGTTGAGGATCTCGTCGCGCGAGAACACGCGGCCGGGCTCGCGGGCCAAGAGCAGCAAGAGCTCGTACTCGGTGCTGGTCAGCTCCAGCAAGCTGGCACCACATCGCACCTCGCGCCGCGCCGTGTCGATCTCCAGGCCCTCGAAGAGCAGCTGGGCGCTGGCCGATGAAGACGCCAGACGGGTGCGCCGAAGTATGGTCTGCAACCGTGCCGCCAGTTCGCGTGGTTCGAAGGGCTTGGCCAGGTAGTCGTCGGCACCCAGCTCCAGGCCGACCACGCGGTCGGTCAGGTCGCCACGGGCGGTGAGCATCAGGACGGGCATGTCGCGCCAGGGTTCGGAACCAGCGCGCAGCCGCTTGCAGAACTCGAAGCCGTCCATCTCGGGCAGCATGCCGTCGAGAATGAGCGCATCGAAGCGCTGGGCCTTGAGACGCTGCAGCGCCGCGCTGGGCCGCGTGACCGCTTCGAGCTCGAAGTCGAAGCGCTTCAGGTACTGAGCCAGTGGGGCGGACAGCGCCTCGTCGTCGTCGATCAGGAGCAGGCGGTGCATCGCTTCATTGTGCCCGGCGGCCCAGGCGGCTGCGCAGCAGGAAGCGCAGGGCCTGCTGCTGGTCAAAGTCCAGGCCGTCGAAGAAGTCTGCGGCGGCATCGATCAAGGCCGGGCCGGCATCTCTCAGCGCGTCCAGCCGGGCGTTGAAGATCTCGCGCGCCGCTGCCCGGTCGAAGTTCTCGCTGGCCACCAGGTCCTGCACGCCAGCCGGCGACAGCGCCGTGCGCAGCCCGCGACGTTGGCGCTGGGCCAAGCTCAGCAACTCGTCAAGTTGGCGCTGCTGGGCCGTGGTCAGGTCCAGGTGGCTGGCCACTTGGTCGACGCGGTCCTCAAAGCTTTGGGGTGCATGACCGTGGTGGCGATGGTCGAATCCATGGTGGTTGGCGTGACCATGGTGACGGCCGTTGCGATGGAACAGGCTCATGGCAAGGAATCTCATCATCGTGTCTCTCGTGGCGTCTGGGATGGGGCGAATGATTCCCGTCCCCGCCGTGCGGGGCATCTCGCTGCCGTATCGCTGGGTTTCGTTTTGTATCCAGCCAGGAGGCGCCCTCTACAATCGCCCCTCCCCCGTAGCCATTGATCTGGCGGCCCCTCAGGCCGCCCGCGAGCCATGACCGAACTTGCCAAGTCCTTCGAACCCGCCGCCCTGGAAGCCCATTGGGGCCCGCTGTGGGAGTCCCAGGGCCTCTACAAGCCATCGCTGGACACGAGCCGCGAGTCCTTCTGCATCCAGCTGCCGCCGCCCAACGTCACCGGCACGCTGCACATGGGGCATGCGTTCAACCAGACCATCATGGACTCGTTGACCCGCTACCACCGCATGCTCGGCCACAACACGCTGTGGGTGCCGGGCACCGACCACGCCGGCATCGCCACGCAGATCGTGGTGGAGCGCCAGCTGCAGGAGAAGGGCCAGAACCGGCATGAGCTCGGCCGCAAGAACTTTGTTGCCCGCGTCTGGGAGTGGAAGGAGCAGAGCGGCAACACCATCACGCGCCAGATGCGCCGCATGGGCGACTCGGTGTCCTGGGAGCATGAGTACTTCACGATGGACGAGAAGCTCTCGTCCGTCGTCACCGACACCTTCGTCAAGCTCTTCGAAGAAGGCCTGATCTACCGCGGCAAGCGCCTGGTGAGCTGGGACCCGATCCTGAAGTCGGCCGTGTCCGACCTCGAGGTCGAGAGCGAGGAGGAAGACGGGTCTCTCTGGCACATCCGCTATCCGATGGCCGAAGGAGCTGAGTCGCTGGTGGTTGCCACCACCCGCCCCGAGACCATGCTGGGCGACACCGCCGTGATGGTGCACCCGGAAGACGAGCGCTACACCCACCTGATCGGCAAGCAGGTGCGCCTGCCCATCACCGGCCGCCTGGTGCCGGTGATCGCCGACGACTACGTGGACAAGGATTTCGGCACCGGCGTCGTGAAGGTGACGCCGGCGCACGACCAGAACGACTACCAGGTCGGCCTGCGCCACAAGCTGCCGATGCTGACCATCTTCACGCTGGAAGCCAAGGTCAATGACGAGGCGCCTGAGGCCTATCGCGGCCTGGACCGCTTTGTGGCCCGCAAGAAGATCGTGGCCCAGCTGGAAGAAGAAGGCCTGCTGGTCGAGGTCAAGAAGCACAAGCTGATGGTGCCGCGCTGCGCCCGCACCGGCCAGGTGATCGAGCCGATGCTGACGGACCAGTGGTTCGTGGCGATGACGAAAGCTGGCGCCAACGGCAAGAGCATTGCTGACGAAGCCATCGAGGTCGTGGACTCGGGCGAGGTGAAGTTCGTGCCCGAGAACTGGGTCAACACCTACAACCAGTGGATGAAGAACATCCAGGACTGGTGCATCTCGCGCCAGCTCTGGTGGGGCCACCAGATCCCGGCCTGGTACGACGAAGACGGCAAGGTCTACGTGGCCAAGACAGAAGCTGAAGCTCAGGCGAAGGCGCCCGGCAAGACGCTGACCCGCGACGAAGACGTGCTGGACACCTGGTTCTCTTCCGCCATGGTGCCTTTCTCCACGCTGGGCTGGCCCGAGAAGACCATCGAGCAGGACCTCTTCCTGCCCTCCTCCGTGCTCGTGACCGGCTACGACATCATCTTCTTCTGGGTCGCCCGGATGATCATGATGAGCAAGCACTTCACCGGCAAGGTGCCTTTCAAGCATGTCTACATCCACGGCCTGGTGCTCGATGCACAGGGCAAGAAGATGAGCAAGTCCGAAGGCAATGTGCTGGACCCGGTGGACCTGATCGACGGCATCGCCCTGCCCGAGCTGCTGGACAAGCGCAGCACCGGCCTGCGCAAACCCGAGAACGCGCCCAAGGTGCGCAAGGCCACCGAGAAGGAATTCCCGGAAGGCATTCCTGGTTACGGCGCCGATGCGCTGCGTTTCACCTTCGCCTCGATGGCGACCTTGGGTCGCAGCGTCAACTTCGACTCCAAGCGCTGCGAGGGCTACCGCAACTTCTGCAACAAGCTCTGGAACGCCACGCGCTTCGTGCTGATGAACACCGAAGGCCAGGACTGCGGCCTGGCGCATGAGCAAGGCCAGTGCCCACCGGGCTATATGAGCTTCAGCAAGGCAGACCGCTGGATCGCCGGCGAGCTGCAGCGCGTGGAAGCCGCCGTGGCGCAAGGCTTTGCCGAGTACCGACTGGACAACGTGGCCAGCGCCATCTACTCGTTCGTGTGGGATGAGTACTGCGACTGGTACCTGGAAATCGCCAAGGTCCAGATCCAAGATGCCAAGGATCGCGGCGACGAAGCGCAACAGCGCGCCACGCGCCGCACCCTGATCCGCGTGCTGGAAACCACGCTGCGCCTGCTGCACCCGATCACGCCCTTCATCACTGAGGAGCTGTGGCAGAAGGTGGCGCCCGTGGCGGGCCGTGGGCCCGGCACTCAGGATGGTTCGGGTCGCAAGGTGAGCGAGTACATCGTGACCGCCGCCTACCCCATCGCCGCGCTGGAGCGCATCGACCCCGCGGCCGATGCCTGGGTGGCGAACCTGAAGTCCATGGTCGGCACCTGCCGCAGCCTGCGCAGCGAAATGGGCCTCTCGCCTTCAGACCGCGTGCCGTTGCTCGTGGGTGGTGACACCGGCTTCGTCAAGGAAGCTGCCGCGATCTTGAAGACGCTGGCCAAGCTGGCCGAGGTGCAGATCATGGACGACGAAGCTGCCTTCCAGGCTGCCAGCTCGATGTCGCCGGTGCTGGTGCATGGTGACGCTCGCCTGGCCCTGAAGGTCGAGATCGACGTGGAAGCCGAGAAGGCCCGCCTGGGCAAGGAAATCGCCCGCCTGGAAGGCGAGATCGCCAAGGCCGAGGCCAAGCTCGGCAATGAAGGCTTCGTGGCGCGTGCGCCAGAGGCAGTGGTGGCGCAGGAGCGTCAGAGGGTTGCGGATTTCAGCAATACCGTGAAGCGCTTGCGCGCGCAGTTGGATCAGTTGCTGGCCCGCTGAAGCGGGTTACAGCAATACCGTGAAGCGCTTGCGCGCGCAGTTGGATCAGTTGCTGGCCCGCTGAAGCGGGTTACAGCAATACCGTGAAGCGCTTGCGCGCGCAGTTGGATCTGTTGCTGGCCCGCTGAAGCGGGTTACAGCAATACCGTCACGCGCTTGCGCGCGCAACTGACTCTGTTGCTGAACCGCTGAAGCGGCTTACCGCCACCGCAGCTCGTCTGCGGGGTCCGGGAGGTCGGCCGGGAAGGTCGAGCGGAACTCTGGCGGCGGTTCCGGCGTGGCGGCGAGCAATTCGTCGATGCGGCGGGCCACGCCCCAGGCCGCGCGCGTGCGTGACTCCTTGGTCGTGCCCGAGAGGCGCGGCGTGACCTGGATGCCGGCCAGGCCATGCAAGGGCTTGCCGGGGTCCATCAGGCCGGGCTCGAGGCTGTCGAACCAGGTTGCCAGCACACGGCCCTCCTGCAGCACGCGGGCCAGCGCAGCGTCGTCCACCAGGGCCGAATGGCCGATGCAGATCAGCACCTGGCCCGGCTTGGCAAAACCGAGCACGCGTTCGCCCAGCAGGCCGCGATAGCGCTGGAAGAAGCCCAGCAGCAAAGCCACGCCGTCGCTCAGCTCCATCAGCTCGCGCAAAGGCACGGGCTCGATGCCCCATTGCGCCCAGATCGGGTCGCTCTGGTGCAGGCTCGGGTCGTAGCCGACCACGCGGGTGCCGAAAGCTGGCAGCAGCTGTGCCAGCAGCTTGGCGGCCGGCGTGATGCCTATCAGGCCTACCGTGGCGCAACCCAACTCGCGGCCGACCAGCATGCCGTCGCTGGAAAGCACAGGCACGCGACGCAACATGGCCAGCAAGCCGCCGACGACGAACTCGGCCTCGGCGCCGGCCGTGGCCGTGAGGCTGCGCACCACCTCGACACGCGCGGCCCGGCAGGCTTCGGCATCGATGTTCTCGGCACCGCCGCTCATGCGACCCACCACACGCAGGCGCGGCGCGGCGCGCAAGAGCGTGGCGTCCACCGCCACCGAGGGCGGCAGCACCACGGCCTGCACCTGATGCAGGGCCTCACGCAGATGATGGGGTTCGGTGGCCAGGTCGGGCGCGTAATGAACGGCATGGCGCTCGGCCAGCCACTGCATCACTTCGGCCTCCAGCGGCTCGACGATCAGCATGCTCACAATGCAACGAGCTCCGCTTGTCCTGCTACGGAGACATGGGGGCCCCATGCAACAATCCCTCGCAAATTCATATGAGAGATTTCGGGCATGGCATTCAGCACATCGGTCACAAAAGCGATCTTCCCTGTTGCAGGCTTGGGCACGCGCTTCCTGCCGGCCACCAAGGCCCAGCCCAAGGAAATGCTGCCGGTGGTCGACAAGCCGCTGATCCAGTACGCCGTTGAAGAGGCCTATGCCGCCGGCGTACGCGAAATGATTTTCGTGACCGGCCGCCACAAGCGGCCGATCGAAGACCACTTTGACATGACTTTCGAGCTCGAGGTAGCCCTTGAACAGGCGGGTAAAGCCGAGTTGCTCGAGGTGGTGCGCAGCGTCAAGCCCGACGACATGGAATGCATCTATGTGCGCCAGGCCCAGGCGCTGGGCCTGGGCCACGCCGTCTTGTGCGCACAGCGCCTGGTCGGCAATGAACCGTTCGCTGTGCTGCTGGCAGACGACCTGATGGTCGGTGAAACCCCCATCCTCAAGCAGATGGTCGAGCAGTACGCGGAATGGCGAGCCTCCATCCTCGCTGTGCAGGAAGTGCCCGCGGAACACACGCGCCGATATGGCATCGTGGCCGGCTCGGTGGTCAATGACAAGCTGGTCGATGTGAGCCGCATCGTCGAGAAACCAGCGCCCGAAGACGCGCCCTCACGCCTGGGGGTGGCCGGCCGCTACATCCTGACGCCCGGCGTCTTCCATGAAATCGCCAACCAGCCGCGCGGCGTGGGCGGCGAAATCCAGCTGACCGACGGCATCGCAGGGCTGCTCCGCCGGGAGAAGGTGTTCGCTTATCGCTACGAGGGCAAGCGCTATGACTGCGGCAGCAAGGAAGGTTTTCTGCAGGCGAATGTGGAGCTGGCGCTGGCGCATCCGCAGCTGGGCGGCGGATTTCGCGACTACCTCAAGGGTCTGGCGCTTTGAGTTCGAATCCCCGCCTGCCAGCAACTCTCCCCCCCGAGCAACTGATCCGGCCACACCTCGACTACCTGGATGGCTGGCGCGGCCTGGCCATCGTGCTGCTGCTTACCGGGCACTTCTTTCCGGTTGCCGGCATCAACCTGGGCGCGCTCGGGGTAAATTTCTTCTTCGTTCTGTCGGGCTGGCTGATGACGCGGCTGCTGTTCGTCCAGCAGACGCCGCTGGACTCGTTCCACCGCCGGCGGATCTCACGCATCCTGCCCGCACATCTGGCCTTCCTGCTGGTGATCTCCATGACCCTGTATCTCACGGGTCGACCGGTCAGCGCCAGCGAGACCGGCGCCGCCGCGCTGTTCCTGAACAACTACTGGGCCCCGGAGCCCGGCCAGGCCTTGATGCCCTTCGGCCATATCTGGTCGCTATCGGTCGAGGAGCATTGCTATGTGCTGCTGTCGCTGATTGCCTTGGCCGCGCGGCGCTGGCGTCTGCCGCCCATGGCTGGAATCGCGCTGGCAGCCGGCGTCTGCATGGCCTGCGCCCTTGCCTACAGCTGGCTCCAAGCCAGTCCACAACTGCAGTTCGATCAGTATCTGCGCACCGAGGTGGCGGGCTACGGCATTTTCGCCTCGGCTCTGATCTTCCTTGCATTGCAGCGCCTTCGTCTGGAGGCCGTGCCTGCAGCCCTGGTCATCGGTCTTCTGATGCTCGCCTGCGTTCTGCATTGGTGGTCGGTACCGGCAGCGGTGCAGAAGATCTTTGGGGTGGGCGCACTGGCCATAGCCGTCATCCTGCTGCCAATCACGGCGCCCTGGCTGCAGCGTGCACTGTCCTGGCGACCACTGTGCCTAGTCGGCACCTGGTCGTTTTCGCTCTACCTCTGGCAGCAGCCCTTCTACCTCTGGTCGCGTTCTGACGACGGGACGGCCTGGTGGGCCTTGTCCGCCTCGCTGGCTGCGGGCCTGCTGTCGTTCTACGCACTTGAGCAGCCGCTGCGCCGACTGCTGAACCGCCGCTGGGTTGGCTCGAGGGAAATCCAGGCCTGATCCCCCGAACCGGCATCCCCGAATCGCGGGGTTGGGCGCGCAATTCCTAATGACCCCAGCCGCATCCAGGAGCACATTGCAGCAATCTCAAAGCAGCCAGCACCGCCATCCGTGGTGCCCGCAATATGGACCCGCAAGAATACCGCGCCCTGCCTTCGGAGCAACTCCGCACGCGCGACCTACTGGCGCTGATGCCAGCGCGCGGTGGCGTGGCGCTCGACATTGGCGCGCGAGATGGCCACTTCTCGCTGCTACTGGCCGAACGCTTTGAGCGCGTGATTGCGCTGGACCTGGTGATGCCCACGGTCCAGCATCCGCGCGTCGAATGCGTGAAGGGCAATGCGGCGCAGATTGACCTGCCGGACAACTCGATAGACCTGGTGTTCTGCGCCGAAGTGCTGGAGCACATTCCCACGCCACTGCTGCCCCAAGTCTGCAGTGAACTGCAGCGAGTCAGCCGCTCGCAATTGCTGATTGGCGTACCGTACCGGCAGGACATTCTGGTCGGCCGCACCAGCTGCCGGGCCTGTGGCGGCAGCAGCCCGCCCTGGGGCCATGTGAACGCCTTCGACGAGCACAAGCTAGCCGGCCTGTTTGGCGGCTGCAACGTGGCCGAAATGAACTTCGTGGGCAGCAACCGCGAGCGCACGAATGCACTGTCAGCCCTATTGATGGACTGGGCGGGCAACCCCTACGGTACCTACTGCCAGGACGAGCCCTGCGTTCATTGCGGGCAGGCATTGCAAGGCCCGCCACCACGTGGCCTGCACCAGAAGCTGCTGACCAAGCTGGCCTTCCTGACGCGCTGGCCCAGCATGGCGACGGCCAAGCCGCATGGCAACTGGATCCATCTACTGCTGAACAAGAACAGGCCAGCGGTCATGGCCCCGGCGCTTGCGCAGCGCGAAACTACGAGAACGGCCGTCGCCGCCTAAAAATCCGGGGGCGCTCAGCCGGCGGCGGTCAGACCAGCACTTCCACCACCCCCGCGTGCCCCAGGAAGTCCTGCGGGCTGGCGCTGGCGCCATAGGCACCCGACTGGAACACCACGACCAGGTCGCCCTCACGGGCGGCCGGCAGGTCCATCTTGTCGGCCAGCAGGTCCAGCGGTGTACACAGCGGGCCCACGGCCGAGGCGACTTCTCGCTGCGCTGCATCGGCACGGTTGCCGATCGTGACCGGGTAGTTCTTGCGCACCACCTGACCAAAATTGCCTGAAGCCGAGAGGTGGTGATTGAGGCCGCCGTCGGTAACCAGGTAGACCTGGCCGCGCGACACCTTCTTGTCCAGCACGCGGGTGACGTACACGCCGGCTTCGCCGACGAAGTAGCGACCCAGCTCGATCACCAGATGCGCCTCGGGCATTTCCGTCGCGGCTCGCTCCAGCAACTGCGCCAGATTGGCACCAATGGGGGCCAGGTCCAGACGTTCCTCGCCGGGGAAATAAGGAATGCCGAAACCACCACCGAGATTCAGAAAGCGCACCGGCGCCGGTGCATCAGCAGCCAAGCGAAGTGCCAGCTCGTATGACTTTTGCTGGGCCTCGCAGATGGCCTCGGCCTTCAGGTTCTGCGAACCGGCGAACAGGTGAAAGCCCTCGAAGGCCAGACCCAGCGCCCCAATGCGCGCCAGCAGTTCCGGCACCAGTTCGGCATCGACGCCAAACTGCTTCGGGCCACCGCCCATGCGCATGCCCGAGCCCTTCAGCTCGAAATCCGGATTGACGCGCACGGCCACGCGCGCCGGCAAACCCAGATCCTTGGAAATGCCAGCCAGCAGCTCGACCTCGCGGAAGGATTCAACGTTGAGAAGCACGCCGGCCGCCACAGCCTGACGAAGCTCGGCCTCGCGCTTGCCGGGGCCGGCGAAGCTGACCTCGGCCACATCGGCGCCTGCATCCAGGGCCACCTTGAGCTCGCCAGCCGAAGCGACGTCGATGCCATCGACCAGCCCGGCCATCACGCCGACGACGGCCGGCATCGGGTTGGCCTTCATCGCGTAATGCAGCTTGATGGCCTTGGGCAGCGCCGCACGAAGCTCGGCAACGCGGCGCTTCAGGAGCTCGCGGTCGTAGGCATAGAAAGGCGTTTGCCCGACTCGCGCAGCCAGGCGCGTGAGCTGAAGTCCGCCAACGACAAGTTCGCCCTGCTCGATGCGGAACTGGGACATGGGCGCGTGAACCGGCGGCGCCTTGCGAAGAGGGAGTGCGGAGTCAGACATCAGGCGTGCATCAGAGGTTGGCGATCCACTCGGTGGAGAGCAGCTTGCGATCGATCTTTCCATTGGGGTTGCGTGGCAGCGGGCCCGCACGTTCGGCGATGCCGGCCGGCACCATGTAGGCCGGCATGTGCTTGCGACATTCGGCGGCAAGGAGCGCCTGATCCAGCGCGGCGGCACCTGCGGGCGGCGTGGCAATGACCTGGATGGCCTGGCCCAGCGTCGGATGGTCGACACCGAAGGCCACGCACTCGCCAACCAGCTTGGTGGCATAGAGGATTTCCTCGACCTCGGTGGGGCTCACGCGGTAGCCAGAGGTCTTCATCATCTCGTCACGGCGACCAATGAAATACAGGAACCCGTCGGCATCTTGGCGCACGGTATCGCCTGAGAAAACGGCGTACTCGGGCAGTTGCAACCCGGCCTGGCGGCCCGGGGCGCCAGCGGGCAGAAGCTTGTAGCGCTCGGCCGTTTTCTCGGCGTCGTTCCAGTAGCCCATGCCGACGAGAGCGCCGCGATGCACCAGCTCGCCCGGCTCCTCGGGTGCGCAAGGCGAGCCGTCTTCGCGCAGCACCAGGATCTCGGCATTCGGGATCGCCTTGCCTATGGAGTCGGGCCGGCGGTCCACTTCCTCAGGTGGCAGATAAGTCGAGCGGAAAGCCTCGGTCAGGCCGTACATCAGGTAGGGCTTGGCCGCAGGCACGCGGGCACGCAGGGCGTCAAGCGTCTCGCGCGGCATGCGGCCACCAGTATTGGCGAAGTAGCGCAGGTGCTCGTTGATGGCGGCCGGCCATTCCATCTGCGTCAGCTGGATGTAGAGCGGCGGCACGGCCGTGAGGCCGGTGACCTTCTCGCGCTCCAGCGCCTTCAGCACGTCGCGCGGCATCAGGTAGTTCAGTAGCACGACGCGAGCGCCGGTGTGAAAGGCGGTCGTAAGCTGGCTGAAGCCGGCGTCGAAAGACAGCGGCAATGCGGCCAACAAGGTGTCGTCCGCTCGGTTCTCCAGGTAGGAGGCCACGCTCTTGGCGCCGGCCACCATGTTCCGGTGCGACAGCACCACGCCCTTGGGCCGACCCGTGGATCCCGAGGTGTAGAGGATGGCCGCCATATCGGTATCGATCACGCGATGGCCAGCACACGCCGGCGTGGCCAACAGCTCGGTCCAGTCGAGCAAGACCTGGCCTTGCGCGTCTGCCGTGGGCCTGCCCGTGAGCACCACATGAGCCACAGTGGGACAGCCGTTCAGCTCCTCGCCCAGCAAGGCATGGCGCTCGGGCGACGTGACCAACACGCGCACGTCACAGTCGCGCAGGATGAAGCCGACCTGCTCGGGCTTGAGCAGCGGGTTCAGCGGTACGAAAACCAAGCCGGCGGCCGGTGCGGCGAAGCTCGCCACGACGGTCTCAAAGCGCTTCTCGAGGTAGATGCCGACGCGGTCGCCGCGGTTCAGGCCAAGGCCGATCAGCGCGGCAGCCAGCGCCTGCACCTGGCCGGCCAGTTCGGCATAGCTCAAGCTGGCGGCCTGGTAGCTCAGCGCGATGGCGGTCGGCGTCTGTTCCGCACTGCGCAGGATCAGGTGGTGCAGATGACTGGCGTCGTTTCGAGCAAGCATGGGCAGGAGGCAGGCAGGAATGGGGGGTGGCCGCACACGTGCACGGCTGATCAGCCGGGAATGTAGCGCAGCCCATGGGGCGGCGGCCGTGAAGCAAGCCGCAGCTGACCTCTATTTGAGGGGCAATCACGCACGGAGCCGCCAAGGCCTGGGCGGTAAGATGCCTGGCTACCCGGAACGCGCCCAAGGCGCCCCATTTTCCCCATGCAAATCGAAGCCCAAGTCCTCCGCATCCTCGACGAGGTTCTGAGCCTGGGCGGCCGCAGCGCCGCCTTTGACCGCAACACCCATCTGCTGGGCGCGATCCCGGAGCTCGATTCCATGGCCGTCGTCTCGCTGCTGACCGCGCTGGAAGAACAGCTGGGCCTGGTCGTTGACGACGATGACATCGACGGCGCCACCTTTGCCACGGTCGGCTCGCTCAGCGATTTCGTCAGCGCCAAGTTGGGCGCCTGAGGCTGCCGCATCCGCCGCCGATGCTTGAAGCCTTCTTCCTCGAAGCACCCGACGGCGGCCAACGCTACTGCCTGTTCCACGGCAGCACGGCCGCACCGCGGGCGCTGCTGCTCTATGTCCACCCGTTCGCCGAAGAGCTGAACAAGACTCGCCGCATGGCCGCGCTGCAAAGCCGCCTGCTGGCCGAGAGCGGCGTCTCTGTGTTGCAGATCGACCTGAAAGGCTGTGGCGACAGTAGCGGCGACTTCGGCGACGCGAGCTGGCAGGACTGGCTGGATGACATCGAGGCCGCCCGCCAGTGGCTGGTGGCTCGCTTCCCCGACGCACCGCTGTGGCTTTGGGGCCTGCGCGCCGGCTGTCTGCTGGCAAGCGCCGCCGCACGGGCCGAGCCCGGCTGGAGCGGCCAACTGTGGTGGCAGCCGCCGGCCAGCGGCAAGCTGCTAGCCCAGCAATGGTTGCGCCTGAAGGCCGCCGGCGAGATGCTGGGCGGCGGCGGCAGCGCTGCAAAGGGCGCAATGGAGCAACTGCGCCAGCAGCTCGCGGTGGGCGAGGCTGTCGAGATCGCCGGCTACATCTGCGCGGCCTCGCTGATTCTTGGACTGGACGCAGCCACCCTGCATTCGCCGGGCCCGCAGCCACTGATCTGGCTGGAGCTAAGCCGCGACGCCGAAGCGCCCGCACTCACGCCGGTCGCCACCAAACAGGTCGAAACCTGGCGTGCCGCCGGAATGCCAATCGCGGCCGAGGCCGTCACCGGCCCGGCCTTCTGGGCCACGACCGAGATCGAGGAAGCGCCGATGCTCTTGCAAGCCACCATGCGCTTGCTGCTGGAGGCCCTGGCATGAGGGAACTCGCACTGCAATGGGATTGCGCCGGAGCGCCAGTCCTGGGTGTCCTGAGCCCGGCGGCGGGTACCAAGGTAAGCGACCTGGGCGTGCTCATCGTCGTCGGCGGGCCGCAATACCGGGTCGGCAGTCACCGCCAATTCACCCTGTTGGCGCGCGACGTCGCAGCAGCCGGCCACGCCTGCCTGCGCTTCGACGTGCGCGGCATGGGCGACAGCGGCGGCGCGGCACGCAGCTTTGAATCGCTGGATGACGACATTGCGGCGGCCTTGGACGAACTGCAGCGCCAGGCGCCGCAGGTACGCCGGATCGTGCTCTGGGGGCTTTGCGACGGTGCTTCGGCTGCCTTGCTCTACCTTCAGCGGCGCGGCGATGCGCGCGTCGCCGGCCTGGTCCTGCTAAACCCCTGGGTCCGCTCGGTGCTTAGCCAGGCCCGCACCCAGGTCAAGCACTACTACTTGCAGCGGCTGCGACAACGCGAGTTCTGGGCCAAACTTCTGGGCGGTCGCGTGGCGCTCGGCGCCTTCGGCGAGCTGCTGGCTGCGCTGAAGCGTGCCTTCAGATCTGGCAACAGGACAGGCGCCATGGCGGAATCCGATCTGAGCTACCAAGCGCAAATGGCTGCTGCCTGGCTCGCGTTCCCGGGGCGCATCCTGTTGCTGCTGAGCGGCGAGGACTTCACTGCCAAGGAGTTCCTGGACCACGCGATGCAAGACCCGGCATGGGCACAAGCGCTACAGCGACCCGGCCTCGACCGGCAAGATTGCCCAGGAATGGACCACACGTTCTCCGGCGCTGGTGGAAAGGCCCTGGCCTCAGGGCACACTCGCGCCTGGCTGGAGCGGCTGGCTGCCAGCTCCTGAATCGCCCTCGGAGACACCATGCCCCATTCGGATCACTCCCACACCGCTTCGCTCCTGCCAGGTCTGGGCGCCTCCATGCTGGCGTTGCTGCTGGCCACACCGCTGCCGGCCTCGGCCCAAGAGGGTGTGAACATGTGCGGCCGACTCGACAACGCCTACGGGCCCTACGACTTCCGCCACGACCGCGACAAGCTGCCCATCGTGCTAGGTGCGCACTTCACGCCCATGGTCGAAGCACTGATTCGCGGCACGACCTCCCAACGTCCGGGCGCCGACATCGACTACACCTTGCGCGCGATTCCCAATCATCCGAACGCCCTGCTCTCGATGGCCAGGCTGGCCGACCGCGAGCGTACCGACCAACCGGTCGGCTCGCGCTACACGGTCGACTGTTGGTTCGACCGTGCCATCCGCTTCCGCCCTGACGATCACGTCGTGCGCATGCTCTACGCCAACTTCCTGACCGAGAAGAAACGCTCCGAAGACGCACTGCGCCAGCTTGAGATCGTGCGCCTGCAACTGGCCAAGGACAACCCGCTTACCCACTACAACCTGGGCCTGCTCTATCTGGGCCTACAAATCTACGACAAGGCCCTGGTCGAGGCTCACCAGGCACTGGCCCTGGGCTATCCGCGCACCGAGCTGCAGGAGAAGCTGCGCGCTGCAGGTCGCTGGAAAGAGCCCGGCGACGACGCAGCTGCAGAAGCTGCTTCTGCACCGGCTTCAGGTGCCGCCTCGGAACCGTCAAAGTCGTGAACACAAAGGCATCTTCGGCCAGTGCCGCAGGGCTGGCCTACACCGCCCCAACCATTGCAGGTGGCAATGGCACGGACGGCAAGTGGCCCATACCATTGCCATTACCCTTGCCAAAAGGCCCGGTGTTTGGCTGGGCCGCGCTGCGCCACCTGCCTGCGCCCACCTTGCCCTCGGTCGAGGACCTGCCGCAGCTGCGCTTCACCACCAGCGGGCGCGCAGCCATCTATCAGGCCCTGCAGCTGCTAAAGCTGCCGGCCGGCAGCGCCGTTCTGCTGCCCACCTACCACTGCCCGACCATGGTCGCGCCGGTGCTTATGCTGGGCCTGCGGCCCGTCTATTTCGGCCTCAATGCCGAGGGCCTGCCCGACCTGGCTGGAATCAGCCATGACGAGGCGACCGAAGCAGGTGCCATGCTCGTCTCACACTACTTCGGCCTCCCGCGTTCGCTGGCTGCCGTGCGCGACTGGTGCGACCAGCAAGGCATCGCGTTGATCGAGGACTGTGCGCACAGCTACTTCGGCCAAGCTGGCGAGCGCCCCATCGGCCGATGGGGCGACTACGCCACGGCCAGCGTGTCCAAGTTCTTTCCCGTGCCGGAAGCGGGCGTGCTCGCCTCGGCCACCCGGCCGTTGCCGGACTCCGCCCTTCGGCCCCAAGGTGCCAAAGCCCAGCTCAAGGCCTGGGTCGACGTGCTGGAGATCGGCACCCGCCATGGCCGCCTGGCCGGCCTGCAGGCCTTGCTGGCAATCTTTTTCAGGCTCAAGTCCGGCCCTGTCTCGCGTCGCGTTGCGCCGGCGCCGGCCGCTGGCACCTCGGCCGAGGATTTGATGCTGGGCTGCGACATGGGTCGTATTGCCGCCAAGCCTTTGGCCCTGTCCATGCTGCTGCGTGAACACCTGCCGCGAGACCGCATCATTGCGCTGCGCCAACGCAACTTCGCCTTGTACGAGCAGATGCTTGGCGAACACAACGCCATGCGGGACTTCGCCGCCCAGGGCATTGCCGATTGCGCGCCCTATGTCTATCCGTTCTGGGTCGAAGACGCGGACCGGGTCTATCACGCGCTGCGTGAGCGGGGCCTGCCCGTGTTCCGCTGGGACCGCCTCTGGCCGGGCACGCCCAAGCTCCCGCAAGACCACGGGCGCCGCTGGAGCCACCACTTGCTGCAGTTGCTGTGCCACCAGGACCTGGACGACAACGACATTCAACAAACAGCCCGGCAGCTGCTGTCTCTGCTGCAGCCGCCACAAGAACAGCCTCAACAGGAATCCAGCCCGCCATGAAATGGACCCGTACAGCCGCCAGTGAGTTGGCGCAGGACCCGCAGCTGCGGGCCGACTGGGACCGGCTCAACGCCCAGCGCGGCGACCTGCCCTTCATGGGCAGCGCGGCCACGCTGGCTGCGCTCGAGGTGTTCGGCCAGGGGCGCGAGCAATTGCTTGTCGGCCGCGACGGCCAGGGCCGAGCGCAGGCCATGCTTCTGCTGGCACCCGCGGGCAGTCTGCGCTGGCAGACCTTCCAGCCGTCACAGCAGCCGCTTGGCGCCTGGGTAGCCGAGGCCGGCATTACGCCCGACGAACTGGCGCAAGACCTGCTGGGCTCGGGCGCTGTCGGCTTCGCGCTGAGCCTGTCGCTGACCCAGATCGACTCTCTGTTCGCGCCCCGCGCCGAAGACGATGCGCGCAGCCGCCACGATGCCTACATTGACACTGCCTGGGTCGACATTGCCGGCACGTTCGACGACTACTGGGCCGCGCGAGGCAAGAACCTGCGCCAGAACATGAAGAAGCAGCGCAACAAGCTGCAGGCTGAGGGCATTGCCGTCGAGATGCGCAGCTTCGAAGCCGAGGCCGACATGGCGGGCGTGATCCAGCGCTACGGCGAAATGGAAGGCCGCAGCTGGAAGGCGCAGAGCGGCACCGCCATCACACCAGACAACGCGCAAGGCCGCTTCTACACACGCCTGCTGTCCGAGGCTGCCGCGCGAGGCGAGGCTGTGGTCTACGAGCTGCTGTTCGACGGCAAGACCGTGGCCAGCAACCTCTGCCTGCGCCGGGGCACGACTCTGGTGATGCTGAAGACCACCTATGACGAGGCGCTGCAGAGCTACTCGGCCGCCTTCCTGTTGCACCAGGACATCGTCCAGCAACTGCTCGAACAGCAGCGTATCCAGCGCCTGGAGTACTACGGTAAGGTGATGGAGTGGCATACGCGCTGGACCGACAACAAGCGTGAGCTCTACCACCTGACCTCGTTCCGCTGGGCGCTGCTGAAGAACCTGGCGGCACGCCGGGCCAAGGCGGCCGCGGCCGCCCCCGCGGCAGGCAGCGAAGCATCGGAAAATCACACGCCATGACCCCGGACTGCATCACCGTCGTCATTCCCTTCTTCCAGCGCGAGCCTGGCGTGCTGACGCGCGCGCTGGCCAGCATTGCTGCGCAGGTGGACTGCCCGCTGCCCATCCACGTGCTGGTGGTTGATGACGCCTCGCCCGTGGACCCCGCGCCCGAAATCGCCGCAGCCGTCTGGCACGAAGGCCAGAGCTGCCAATTGGTCCGCCGGCCCAACGGCGGCCCCGGCGCGGCCCGAAACACCGGACTGGAACACGCGCCGCCCAACACCCGGCTGCTTGCCTTCCTGGATTCGGACGACCAGTGGCACGCCGAGCATCTGCAGCGCGCGGTCAAGGCCGCCGAGCGCGGTTTCGATTTCTACTTCGCCGACCATTTCCAGCTCGGCCAAAACGTCGGCGCGTTCGCCCGTGCCGGCAAGATCGACATCGCAGCCCACCCCTTGGTCGATCCCGCAACGCCGCAGCTGCATGCCTACCAGGGCGACCTTTTCGACCAGGTGCTGCGCGGCAACATCATCGGCACCTCGACCGTGGTCTACGACTTCCGCCGCTTTGCCGGCAAGCGTTTCCGCGTCGAGTTCACCCATGCCGGTGAAGATTATCTGTTCTGGATGGAGCTGATCACCTCAGGCGCCCGAGCGGCGTTCTCATCCGTCATCGAGGCCACCTACGGCCGGGGGGTTAACGTCTATGCCGCCTCCGGCTGGGGCACCGAGGATTTCGCCCGCCGTGTCTACAACGAGCTGCGCTATCGCAAGACAGTCCGCGACGGTTTCCCGCTCAACGCCAGCCAGCGCGAGCATGTGCAACGGGAGATCTCGCGGCTGCGCGAGGCCTTCGCCGAAGACGTGATCCACAGGCTGCGCAATGGCAAGCCAGTGTCGCGTCCCCTCGTTAAAGCCCAGCGCCAGCTCGACCCGTGGAGCGTGGTTGCAGTGCCCTGGGTGGGCTTGCGAAGACTGTTGGGTCGCCGATGACGACCCTCGCGGAGCTGCCCCCCTCCACCATGCAGTCCAATGCAGACCGGGTGCTGGTCAGCATCCTCAACTGGAACGGCACGGCCGACACCTTGCGCTGCCTGCAGGGTATCGACCGCAGTCAGTGCCCCGACTTGCAGTTCGCCGTGCTCGACAATGGCTCGGCCCAAGACCCAAGCGCGCAGTTCCAGGCGCAGTGCCCCGACGTGCTGAACTTCCGCGTGCCGCGGAACCTGGGCTTTGCCGGTGGCCACAACTGGATGATCAAATGGGCGATGCAGCAAGGCTACGGTGCCGTGCTTATCCTCAACAACGACTGCGAGATCGATGTCAACGCCATCCTGGCCCTGAAGCAGCAGCTGGACAGCGATCCTCAGATCGCCGTCGCTTCCTGCGTCATCTATCGCTCCGGTGCAGTGCGCCGGCCTATGATGGTCAGCGGCTGGATCGACTGGGCCCGGCAGCTGTCGGTTCGCCCCAATTCGCCAGACGCCAAGCCGCCCGCCGGAGAGCCAATGCTGCTAGTGGGCACCGCCTTACTGCTGCGCTGTGCCGCCCTGCAGACAATCGGCCTGCTCGATGAGCGCTATTTCGCGTACTACGAAGACAACGACCTGAGCGCCCGCGTTGCCGCCGCAGGGCTGAAATCGGTCTACTGCAAGGATTCGATCTGCCTGCACCACTACCGCCCGCTGCACGAGTACAGCGCGATGGCGCTGTACCTGATGTCGCGCAACCAATGGCTGTTCTGGCGCGAGCACACGCCTGAGGCTTGCAAGCCCGGCATGACACGGCGACTGACCGCCCGCTCCCTGCATGATCTGGCCTTGCTCAAGAAGAACCAAGTGTCTCGGGACAAAACGCAAGCTGTGGTAGCTGGCTGGTGGGACGCAATGCATGGACGCTACGGCGCGCCGCCGACCAAGCTGGTAGGCCCGGCCTGGCTCCATGGCCTGGCCATGCTGTCTCCCTATCTCGCCAGCCGGTTGCTGCTGGCACCACTGGCCACGCTGCGCCGCAAGCTGGGCGCGCAGCCCCGCACCTGACCGACGGAGCGACGCACAACCATGACTGAACCCACACGCGAGGCAGCGGCGAAACCGGCGGACTACTACCGCCATACCCGCAAGGAGATGTTGCCCTTCTTCCCGGCCAGCGTTGCCAAGGTGCTGGACATCGGTTGCGGCAATGGCCGTTTCGGCGAGCTGCTCAAGGTCAGCTTTCCAGGAGTCCAGGTCTGGGGGGTGGAGCCAGTGGCCGAAGCCCACGCTGTGGCCGCCAGCGTGCTGGACCGTGCGCTGCTGGGCGGCTTTGACGCCTCGATGGCGCTGCCAGAGAACTTCTTCGACGTGATCGTCTTCAACGACAGCCTGGAGCATTTCCCCGACCACGTGCCCGTCCTGCAATTGGCGGTGCGCCTACTGAAGCCGGGAGGCGCCATCGTGGCGTCCATCCCCAACATCCGCTACTGGCCGCATGTCCAGCAATACCTGTTCGAAGCTGACTGGCGCTACGAATCGCAAGGCGTGCTGGACCGCACCCACCTGCGCTTCTTCACCAGGAGAAGCATCTTGCGCGATTTCGCGGCGGCGGGCCTCGATGTGCAGCAGATCGGCGGCATCAATGGTTGCTGGTTGAGCTGGAAGTTCCGTTTGCTCCGGGCCCTGATGCCCGGATTGATGAACGACATGCCCTATCAGCAGTTTGCGCTGAGAGCGGTCAAGCCCATGGGTCTGCAATGAAGAATGTCTTGATGGTTGCCTACCACTTCCCGCCGCTGGCGGGCAGCAGTGGCATCCAGCGCACGTTGCGCTTTGTCCAGCACCTGCCTAGCTTCGGCTGGAATCCGCTGGTCCTTAGCGCCGATCCGCGGGCCTACGAGCGCGTCAGCACCGATCTTGAAGCCGACATCCCGCCAGGCACCGTGGTGCGGCGCGCTTTCGCACTCGACACGGCCCGACATCTCTCCCTCAAGGGCCGCTACGTCGGGGCAATGGCGCGGCCGGACCGCTGGATAAGTTGGCGCTTCGATGCGGTACGGGTGGGCATGGAGATGATCCACAAGTACAAGCCCGAAGCGATCTGGAGCACGTACCCAATCGCCACCGCCCACCGCATCGGCGCCGAGCTACAGCGCCGCAGCGGCCTGCCCTGGATCGCCGACTTCCGCGACCCGATGGCCCAGGAAGGCTATCCAGCCGACCCCAAGACCTGGCAGGCCTACAAGGACATCGAGCGCGAGGCCGTGGACCGTGCCGCGCTGAGCACCTTCACCACGCCCAGTTGCGTTGAGGAATACCGCCAGCGCTATCCAGATCGCGCGCAAGACCTGGCCCTGCTGGAGAACGGCTACGACGAGGACAGCTTCGCCCTTGCCGGCGACCTGGCCTCGGGCGGCCCCTTGAACCCGGGCGCCATCACGCTGCTGCATAGCGGCATCGTCTATCCGAGCGAGCGCGATCCCACCCAGCTGATGGCAGCCTTGAAACGCCTGCACGATGCCGGCCAGATCACACCCGCGACGCTGCAGCTGCGTTTCCGCGCAGCGGTGGCGGAAGACTTGCTCCGCCGCCTGGCAGGCGAGCACGGCGTGCAGGACTACATCCAGATCTGCCCGCCAGTGCCTTATCGCGAGGCGCTGGAAGAAATGCTGCGGGCCGACGGCCTGCTGCTCTTGCAGGCCAGCAACTGCAATGCGCAGATCCCGGCCAAGCTCTATGAATACCTGCGGGCCGGCCGGCCGGTGCTGTGCCTGAGTGACCCGGCCGGCGACACGGCGCGCGTTCTGCTCGATGCTGGCATCAACGCGATTGCCAGGCTCGATGACGCGGGCGATATCGCCCGGCTGCTGCAGGCCTTCTGCCAGAACGCCAGGACATCGCCGCTGCACACACTTGCACGTCCCGACGCGATCGCCGCCGCCTCGCGCCGCGGCCGCAGCGAGGCCCTGGCCGGCCTGCTCGACCGCGTCAGCAGCAGGCCGGGCCCGCGATGAGCACCCGCCGCGCCATCGCCTTCTCCTTCCTCGACCGCTACGCCGCGCTGGCGCTGTCGATCGGCTCCTCGGTGATCATCTCGCGCCTGATGACGCCAGCCGAGATCGGCGTCTATTCGGTGACCATGGTCTTCGTCTCACTGGCCGCGGCCTTCCGCGACCTCGGCGCCGGGCAATTCCTGCTGCAAAAACGCGCGCTCGAGCCGCGACACTTGCGCGCCGTCTGGACCGTCATGATCGCCGCCGGCTGCCTGATGGCCCTGCTCATCCTGCTAGGCGCCTGGCCCTTGTCGCTGTTCTACGACGAGCCCCGGATCGTGCCCATCATGGCCCTGATCGCGCTGGGCTATGTGTTCAATTCCTTCGGCGCCATGAGCTACGCCTGGCTGATGCGCTCGCTGCGCTTCGAGGCCCTGGCCATGATGCGCTTCAGCGCCACGCTGACCGGCACGGCCGTGACACTGCTGCTCGCCTGGAAGCAGTATGGGCCAATCAGCTTGGCCTGGGGCAGTCTCGTCACCGCCGTCACCAACGCCGCAGTCGGCCAGTACTACCGGCCGGACGGCTTCCGCTGGTGGCCAGGCCGGGAGGGCTTGCGCGAGGTCGTCAGCTTCGGCAGCAAGATCTCGCTTACCAGCGTCGCCGGGGTGATCGGCGGCGGAATGTCGGAGATGGCGCTGGGCAAGCTGCAGGATTTGCATTCGGTGGGCCTGTATTCACGCGCCAACGGCCTGGCGGCCATGTTCAGCCGCCTGGTCATGGATGCCACCAATGCGGTGGCACTGCCGCTGTTCGCGCGCGCCACGCGGGAACACGGTTCCAGCCTGCAGCCCTGGCTGCGCGCCACGTCCTACGTGACAGTGCTGGGCTGGAGTTTTGCCGTCGGCGTGGCGCTGTTGGGTTCGCCCCTGGTGCTGCTGCTCTACGGGGCCCAGTGGGGCGATGCCGTGCCGCCGCTGCGCTGGCTGGCGCTGGCCATGGCGATCAACTTGCCGGCAGCGCTTTGCACGCAGGTGCTGATCGGCGCCGGCCAGGCGGACCGGGTGCTGCGCATCACCATGATGGCGGCGCTCTGCCAGCTGGTCTGCACCACCGCAGGAGCTGCCATCAGTGTCGAGGCAGCGGCACAGGGCTTCGCGCTATCGCAGGTACCGGTGGCTCTGGCCTGGTTGCACGGCGCCCAGAAGCAGCTCGGCTTCAGTTGGTCCGAGCTGCTGGCGCTGCTGCTGCGCAGCGCGGCCTGCGTGGCCCTTGTGGCCGTTGTGCCTATCCTGCTCGTGCTGCGCTATGGCAGCCACCCTGCCGCGCCGCTGGTGCCACTGCTCGCTGCGCTCGGAGGCGGCGGAATGCTGCTGCTGCTGGCACTGAGGCTATTTAAGCACCCCCTATGGAGCGAATGCCTGCGCATGGCCGGCTTCATTCGCGCCAAGTCCGGCTTCCTCCGCGGCTGAAGCCCGCGCGCCCCAGGCCACGCATGTCCACCATCAGCATGGATGCCACGGGAGACGCGCAAGAGCCTGAGATCACAGTGCTGGTGCTTTGCTACCGGCACCGGCCCTTCCTGGCCGACTGCCTGGCCAGCGTGGCAGGGCAGACCTGGACGGACTTCGAGCTGATCGTTTGCGACGACGCCTCAGACGATGGCTCCGCGGCGCTTATCGAGCAATGCCTGTCCACCCTGGGCCGGCCCGCGTGCTTCGTGCGCCACACATGCAACCTGGGCCTGTGCGGCACGCTGGTCGAGCTGCTAGGTATGGCGCGCGGCCGCCATGTGGCGATGATCGCGGCCGACGACCTTTGGGCGCCGGAGCGGCTGGCCGCCCAATTGGCCGTGCTGCGCCAACATCCCGAAGCCGCCATGGTCTATTCTGATGCGCACCAGATCGACGAATCAGGCGCGCTGTTGCCGGGAAGCTTCATGCAGGCGCACCAGGCGCCTGTGCCAGCGCCCAGCGGCAAACTCTTCGCTGCCCTGGTCGAGCGGAACTTCATCCCGGCGATGGCAACGCTGATCCGCCGCTCGGCCATCGACGCGGTTGGTGGCTACGACGCGAGCTTCAGCTACGAGGACTACGACATGTGGCTGCGCCTGGCCGCGCGCTTCCCCATCGTGCACCTGCCGGGCCGCTTGGCCAGCTACCGAATCGTCGCCAGCTCGATGGTGCGGACCATGTTTGCGCGCCCGGATGGGCGCCACTTCTTCACCGAGTACCGGATCCACGAACGCTGGCTCGACAGCGGGCTGCTCAGCGATAGACAGCGCCAGCGCTGGGTGCTTTTGCAGGCCAACGCGGCCTACGGCATGTTCTGCACCGGCCACCCCCGAGCTGCGGCGGCGCTTTGGAAAGCGGCCCAAAGGGACAGCAGCCGCCGCGCCAGCTGGCTGCTACGTAGCTTTCTGTGTGCGATAGGCCTCCATCGTCCCCGACTTGTGAGGCTGCTTGCTCCGCTGAAGCTTGCACACAGGGAATAATCCGCCGCGAACCAAGTCACTCAACGCCAACCGCATGAACCAACGCTCTGAACCGACGGCTAGCGCCGGTCTTCTGCACGCCCATGGCCAGCCCCGCTTCGACGCCGTGCTTTCCGGCAACATGGAGCAGGCCTGGATGACATTGGCCGAGGGCGATCCCGCGCGGCTGGCCAGCGTGGGCGGCGGCTTTGCCGTCGCCGTTCGGCGCGCCGACGGTGCCATCTGGATGGCGGTGGACCGCTTTGCCGTCGAGACCCTGTGCTGGCGCATCGAGGATGGCCAGCTGCAGGTCGCGACCCGGGCCGACCAACTGGGCGCCGAGCAGATCGAGGCGCAGGCCCTGTTCGACTACCTGCACTTCCACGCCATTCCCTCGCCCCACACCGTGTTCAGCGGCGTGCAGCGCCTGCCGGCGGGCCACTGGGCCTTGTTCAAGGACGGCAAGATCGAGGTGAAGCCTTTCTGGACGCCGAATTTCCGCCCCCAGGCCAAGCCGGACTTCGTGGCTCTGAAGGAGGAGTTCCGCCGTCTGGTGCAGCAAGGCGTCAAGCGCAGCCTCGGCGAGCAACAGCCGGCCTGCTTCCTCAGCGGCGGCACAGACAGCTCTACCGTCGCCGGCATGCTGGCGCGGCTTGGTGGCGCCAAGCCGGCCAGCTATTCCATCGGTTTCGAAGCCGAGGGCTACGACGAGATGGAATACGCCCGCCTCGCGGCCCGGCACTTCGGCACCGACCACCACGAGTACTACGTAACGCCGGACGACCTGGTGCGCGAGATCCCGCACGTGGCGGCCGCCATCGACCAGCCTTTCGGCAACTCCTCGCTGCTGCCCGCCTTTTGCTGCGCCAAGCTAGCTTACAGCGACGGCGTGACCCAGTTGCTGGCCGGCGACGGCGGCGACGAGCTGTTTGGCGGCAACGCGCGCTACGCCAAGCAGCGCGTCTTCAGCTGGTACCAGAACGTGCCCAGCGTGTTGCGCACCTGCTTGCTGGAGCCGCTCTTGATGCATACGCCGCTGGGCACGCTGCCGCTGGCGCGCAAGGGCCGCAGCTATATCGAGCAGGCCGGCACGCCCATGCCTGATCGGCTGGACCTGTATAACCTGCTGACCCGCATCGGCCGCGCCGAAGTGCTCACGCCCAAGTTCCTCACCCGGGTCGACCAGGCCGAGCCGCTGGGCCTGCAGCGTCAGGTCTGGAATGCCGTGCCCGAGGCCAACGAGCTGGACCGCCAGCTCGCCTTCGATTGGCGCTTCACGCTGGCAGAGAGCGACCTGCCCAAGGTGCGCCAGGCCTGCCAGTTGGCGGGCGTCGAGGTGGCCTTCCCGTTGCTGGACGATGACTTGTTGGCTTTCTCGCTGCTGTTGCCCGAGGAATACAAGCTCAGGGGCAGCCAGCTGCGCTGGTTCTTCAAGGAGGCGCTGCGCGGCTTCCTTCCAGACGAAATCATCACCAAGAGCAAGCATGGCTTCGGCCTGCCCTTTGGCGTCTGGTGCACCCGCCACGCGGCACTGCGCGAGCTGGCCGAGAGCAGCGTGCAGGGCCTTGTGAGCCGCGGCTGGGTGCGGGCCGACTTCGCCCGCCGCCTCTTTGCGGAGCTGCTGCCGGCCCATCCCGGCTACTACGGCGAGATGGTCTGGATCCTGATGATGCTGGAGCAGTGGCTGCTAGCCCACACGGCGGCTGGGAAGCTGGTGTCGCTGGTCTAAGACCATGACCGGATGACCAAGCTTGCCCCTTCTATCAGCGGAAGGCCATGGCGGGGGGTGGCTCGGCCCGAGCCCGGCACCAGGGTCTTCCCGCCGCTCGGCGCCGCCTATTGACACACCATCTGGGGGGTGACACGCCCGGCAATTCTGGCGACGATGCGCGCCATGACCTGGACGTTTAAATTCCCCTTTCTCGCCCTGGCCGTGCTGGCTGCTGCATTATTGAGCAGCTGCGGAGGCGGCAGTGGCAGCGACAGCAGCAATCCTTCGATCCAGCAAGCAGACAGCAAGCGCAAGGCTGCAGCCACCGCAGTCCCGCCTGCGCCCGTCCTGAACGGCGTCTGGACCCAGCTTCCGAACCCCAACTACGCACCGCCCGCCGGGCCCTATGCACGCGCCTGGACGGAAATGACCTGGGACCCGCTGCGCGGCGAGATGGTGATTTTTGGCGGCAACGGCGCAACCGGCTACGAGAACGACATCTGGGCCTACAACGCGGACAGCACCAACTGGACGCAGATCGATCCACAGGTCTCCTGCCCCGGCAACTACGGTTTCTCCAAGCCCAACGGCACCGACGACGCAAACTTCAAATTCGACCCGGTCAATCGGCTCTACTGGGTGTTCGGCGCAGCGAGCGGCTACCGCTGCCTCAGCATCGCGCCGGTTCGCACGGCCAGCGAGGGCAGCGCGCCCAGCCTGCTGGTCGACCCCAGCCTGGAGCCGCCGGCCAGCGGCACCTATGCCCAATGGCGGGTCCGTTCGGGCAGCGGCGACGTCGCCGTCGTCTCCTATGACGACAGCAGCAAGTCGCTCACGTTGGCAAGCCCTATCGCCACGCTCGCGACAGGGGCCGGCTACCAGCTCTACGCCACCACCGGCGCCGGCATCTGGTATTTCGATCCGGCTAGCAGGCTCTGGACCGGTCAGGACACCCCGGGCGGCCGCATAGGCCTGACGCCCACGTCGATTGCCGCCCGCATCGCGCCGGCCGTGGCCTATTCGGATGCCGATGAATCCTTCGTCATGTTCGCAGGCAAGTCCAACGGTTCGGACAAGAGCGTCTGGCGCATGGATGTCCGCAGCAAGCTCTGGACGCAGCTGCCGGTGCCTGCCTCGGGCACACCGCCGCACATGCGCGAGCTGCTGAACTCCTTCGTCTACGACAAGGTCAACAACGTCTTTATCCTCTTCGGCGGCGTCTGCAACTACGACGGCGCCTGCGCTGACGAAACCAGGAACGGCCAGACCTGGGCCTATCACCTGCCCAGCAACACCTGGACCAACATGAACCCGCCGACCGCGCCGTCGGCACGTGCCCAGCACGTCATGGCCTACGACGAGCAGCATGGCGTCGTCACCCTCTTCGGCGGCCGCACGAACGGCGGCACCGCCAACGACACCTGGTACTACCACTTCCCCAGCAACACCTGGACCCAGGTGAGCACCGCCGCCGCGCCCGAAGGCCGCTACCTGTCCCAGATCGCCTACGACCCAGACCGCCAGCGCACCGTCATCTTTGGCGGCCAGGCCAGCACGATGAAGTCCGACATCTGGGCGCTCAAGCTCACCAGCGCCGTCGGCGTGCCCAGCGTGACCCTGACCTCGCCGGCCGCAGGCAATACCTACCTGGCGCCGGCCAGCATCAGCCTCAGCGCAGATGCCTCCGACGCGGGCGGCAGTATCAGCAAGGTCGAGTTCTTCGCCGGGGCCACCAAGGTCGGCGAAAGCACGACGGCTCCCTATGCCATCACCTGGAGCAATGTCCCGGCCGGTACCTATTCCATCACCGCCAAGGCGACAGACAACACTGGTGTAAGTGCCACCTCGACCGCGGTCGGCATCACGGTCAACGCGCCCGCCAACGTCGCCCCCTCGGTCAGCCTGACCGGCCCTGCCGGTGGCAGCGTCTTCACCGCGCCCGCCAGCATCATGCTCACGGCCAACGCGGCTGACAGCGACGGCTCGGTGAGCAAGGTCGAGTTCTACGCCGGTGCCGTCAAGATCGGCGAAAGCAGCAGCGCGCCTTACAGCCTCAGCTGGAGCGGCGTGGCCGCAGGCAGCTACACGCTCACCGCCAAGGCCACGGACAACAGCGGTGCCAGCACCACCTCCATCCCGGTCAGCATCACGGTCAATGCGTCGGCCAATGTGCCGCCGTCCGTCTCGCTCACAGCGCCCACCTCCGGCACCAGCTACACCAGCCCGGCCAGCATCACGCTCACGGCCACTGCTTCGGACAGTGATGGCTCGGTGAGCAAGGTCGAGTTCTACGCCGGCGCCGCCAAGATCGGCGAGAGCAGCTCGGCGCCCCACAGCTTCAGCTGGAGCGGCGTCGCGGCGGGCAGCTACACCCTCACCGCTCGGGCCATCGACAACACCGGTGCCAGCGCCACGAGCAGCTCGGTCACCGTCACGGTGAACGACCCGGTCGGCGGCGGCACCAGCATCAACGTCGCGCTGCAGGTCAATGGCGGCGTTGCCAGCGCCTCGTCCACCTACTCCTCGCTCTACACCGTCGCATCCATCAACGACGGCAACCGCCGCGGCAACAACTGGGCCAGCGGTGGCGGCTGGAACGATGCTTCGGCAGCCACCTTCCCGGACTGGGTGCAAGTCAACTTCAGTGGCGCCAAGACCATCGACCGCATCGTGGTCTACACCCTGGCCGACAACTACGCCAGCGCCCCCGAGGCCACCGCCAGCACCACCTTCAGCCAGTACGGCATCACCGACTTCCTGGTCCAGTACTGGAACGGTTCGGCCTGGGTCGCCGTGCCCGGGGGCACCGTCACGGGCAACAACTTCGTGATGCGCGGCTTCAGCTTCCCGGCCGTCACCACCGACCGCATCCGCATCACCGTCAACAACGCGCTGTCATGGCACAGCCGCATCGTCGAACTGGAAGCCTGGACCACGGGCGGCGCACCGGCCAACAGCGCTCCTGCCGTGAACCTGACCTCGCCCACGCCAGGCACCAACTACACTGCCCCGGCCAGCATCACGCTGCAAGCCAGTGCCTCCGATGTGGACGGCACGATTGCCAAGGTGGAGTTCTTCTCCGGTGGCAGCAAGATCGGCGAGAGCAGCACTGCGCCCTACAGCTACACCTGGACTGGTGTGACCGCTGGCGGCTATGTGCTCACGGCCGTGGCCACCGACAACAACGGCGCCAGCACCACCTCCAGCGCCGTAACCGTGGTGGTCAACGCGCCCGCCAACGTCGCCCCCTCGGTCAGCCTGACCGGCCCTGCCGGTGGCAGCGTCTTCACCGCGCCCGCCAGCATCATGCTCACGGCCAACGCGGCTGACAGCGACGGCTCGGTGAGCAAGGTCGAGTTCTACGCCGGTGCCGTCAAGATCGGCGAAAGCAGCAGCGCGCCTTACAGCCTCAGCTGGAGCGGCGTGGCCGCAGGCAGCTACACGCTCACCGCCAAGGCCACGGACAACAGCGGTGCCAGCACCACCTCCATCCCGGTCAGCATCACGGTCAATGCGTCGGCCAATGTGCCGCCGTCCGTCTCGCTCACAGCGCCCACCTCCGGCACCAGCTACACCAGCCCGGCCAGCATCACGCTCACGGCCACTGCTTCGGACAGTGATGGCTCGGTGAGCAAGGTCGAGTTCTACGCCGGCGCCGCCAAGATCGGCGAGAGCAGCTCGGCGCCCCACAGCTTCAGCTGGAGCGGCGTCGCGGCGGGCAGCTACACCCTCACCGCTCGGGCCATCGACAACACCGGTGCCAGCGCCACGAGCAGCTCGGTCACCGTCACGGTGAACGACCCGGTCGGCGGCGGCACCAGCATCAACGTCGCGCTGCAGGTCAATGGCGGCGTTGCCAGCGCCTCGTCCACCTACTCCTCGCTCTACACCGTCGCATCCATCAACGACGGCAACCGCCGCGGCAACAACTGGGCCAGCGGTGGCGGCTGGAACGATGCTTCGGCAGCCACCTTCCCGGACTGGGTGCAAGTCAACTTCAGTGGCGCCAAGACCATCGACCGCATCGTGGTCTACACCCTGGCCGACAACTACGCCAGCGCCCCCGAGGCCACCGCCAGCACCACCTTCAGCCAGTACGGCATCACCGACTTCCTGGTCCAGTACTGGAACGGTTCGGCCTGGGTCGCCGTGCCCGGGGGCACCGTCACGGGCAACAACTTCGTGATGCGCGGCTTCAGCTTCCCGGCCGTCACCACCGACCGCATCCGCATCACCGTCAACAACGCGCTGTCATGGCACAGCCGCATCGTCGAACTGGAAGCCTGGGGTAACTGAGGTTTCGCCGTGGACTAGAGCCTGGCTTCCGGCCCGGCAATCAGGTTCTTCAGCAGCCGCAAGCCGAACCTGCCACGGCTGCGGTCCCAGGGCGAGAAGCGCGGCACCTGGTGCAGGTCGGTCCCGGCGCTAGCAGCGCCCCAGGCAGTGGAAACGGCGCTGTCAAAACCCAGGCGCTTGACGATGGCCACGCTGGCCGCGTCGTAATCCTGCACCGGTTTGCCATTGGGATAGGCAAAGTGCCGCACTGGCTCACCGAGCAAGGCTTCCAGGGCATCGCGCCCGTCGGCGATCTCGGCCTCGGCTTTGGCCGGTGACAGCCGCGCGAGGATGGGATGGTTCATCGTGTGCGCGCCGATAAGCATGCCGGCACTGCGCAGCGCCTTCACCTGCGCCGAGTTCATCATCAGCGCGGTAGGCAGGACGGCCTGGCTGCGCTCCTGCAAGGCATCGGCCCATTGCTGGCGCTCGCCCGGCTCCAGGTATTTGGTGGCCGACAGGACGGCGCCGATAGCCGTGCGGCGGGCCTCGATGCTGCCCATGTCCAATTGGCCCAGCGCTGCGGCGGGCGTGCCGTTCAAGTCCAGCGTCCCGTTCGGGCAGAGCCGGATCGCTTCGATTACCGAGTCGTTCCACATGCGGCCGCCGTTCAAGTAGCCGGTGGCGATGTAGAACGTGGCCGGTAGGCCGTGCTTTTGCAAGATGGGCAGTGCGATCACCTCGTTGTCGGCATAGCCGTCATCGAAGGTGATGGCTGCAGCGCGCGCGGGCAGGTCACCGCGCTTCAGCCGCACCATCGCCTCGTCCAGTGGCAGCACGTGGAACCAGCTCTTGAGCCAGGTGCAGATGGCGTCGAACGTCGCCCGGTCGATCTCGCCCGGGAACAGCGGGTCCGGCTGCTCCAGCACCCGATGGAAGATCAGGATGGAGAGCCGCGCGCGGGGCCCGGCCGGCGAGGCCAGGCTCATCAAGGTCTTGATCATGCTGCGGGAGCCGGGGGCACCGGCTTCGGGAGCAGCCCCAGGAACAGCTCCCAGCGCTTGGGCTTGGGATTGGACTCAGTCAGCCAGGCTTTCTTCTGCAGCCACATGCGGGCGGCCACCACCAGAACCATGACGTTGTAGGGCAGGTCGAAATAGGACAGGCTCAGGAAGGCGCCGCCAACCCCGAACGCAAGAAGACAGACCTGCGACATCGTGCCCAGGTCCACGCACCAGCGGCTCTCAGGCTGTTTGGCACCATGCTTGATCAGCCAGGAGGCACTGCGCCAGGTCGACACCCACATTCCCAGGAAGACAAAGAGCCCAACGAATCCATGGTTGCCAAGCACCTGGAAGTAGATGCTATGTGCAGCATGGACGAACTCCGGATACGGCGAGAAGCGGGCAAAAAGCTCCGGCCGCGCGGCATTGAACCCGACGCCGAAGGGGTAGTGGAAGGCCAGGTTCCACGCATTCCACCATGCGCTTATGCGCCCCATGGCGGAGCGGTCTTCCTCATAGGACTGAACCGAGCTCATCCGCTCTGCCCATTGGTCCGGCATGAAAGCCAGCAGCGCCGCGCCGACAATCACCATCAGAACGGCGGGCACCAGCTTGCTCTTGGAGCGCCACCAGAAATACAGAGCCATCGACAGGGCAGCCAGCATGCCTCCGCGCGAGTAGCTGCCTAGCGCTGATGCAATGCAAAGCACCATGGCCAGGGACATGGCGCTGCGTACCCATTTGCCATGCATCTGAAGCTGCAGGAAGCGAAGCAGCGGCACGGTCATCACCATGGCCAGGGCAAATTCGTTGTTGTCGTAGATGAAGGAGTCCGGCGGCCCCCAGACCCGGTAGCTGCCGCCGGTCAGGATGGTGAACAGACCACCCTTGATACCCAACAGGGCCAGCGACGCCACCACCACCCAGCCGAGCAGCATGATCTGCTTGCGCGTGTTGACCAGCACCAGGGCCACCAGGATCATGAAGTCGATCTTCATGACCTTGTTCCATTGCGGATAGTCGGCCTCGGGCGACAGCCCCGCCAGCCAGGAAATTGAGATCCAGAGGATGAAGGTGGCAAACCATTTCACTGGGGGGGCGACGAAGGGGCTGTGCTTGCCCTGCGTGAACAGCGCCCCCAGCAGCGTGGTCACCGCCACCATGGCGGCCAGCGGCGCGTCATAGGCCAGGCCGAATGCATAGCGGTGCGGGTTCATGATGCTCAGCCAGGTCCAGGCCAGGATGCCAACCCAGGGGCGGCGCAAGGCCGCCAGCGAGGCCAGCACGACGATGGTGATGATTAGTAAATCGCGCATGCGTTCAGGCGTTCAGGTCGGGGCTCAGACGGCGTGGCTGATGATGTAGCGGAACTTGCCAGACTTCTCCGGCGCAATGGCATCGACCAAGTTCACATCGACCTGCACGCCCTCGCCCAGCCGCTTCTTGAAGCCAGCCACGATACGCGCTGGCGCACTCGAGTCGAAAGCAGGCTCAGGCACCAGCAGCACCTCACAGCGCTCGCGGCTGTGCTGCACCACCTTGAAGGACGCCAGGCCCGGCAGGTCACGCAGTATGTAGATCAGCGCCAGGCCGTGCATCACCGTGCCGTCAAGCGTGATGACGAAATCGGTGCTGCGGCCCTGGATCTCCTTGAGCATCGGCAGGCCGCGCCCGCAGGGGCAGCTCGCGGTGTCCATCACCGCCACGTCGCCGGTGCGGTAGCGGATGAATGGGAAGTCGCTGGTGGCCAGATGCGTGACGACGATCTCGCCGGCCTCGCCCGGCGCGACCAGCCGGCCGTCCTTGTCGATCAGCTCGACGATCACGTCCTCTGCCGTCAGGTGCATGCCACCCGACGGGCACTGGTGCGCGATGAAGCCGGCATCGCGGCCGCCATAGCCATTGGCCACCGGGCAACCGAAGACCTCGGAGATCAGCGCGCGCTGCTCGTCGTAGAGGCGCTCGGAGGTCACGAAGGCGACCTTGATGCCGAGGTCGTCCATGCGCTGACCTTTGGCCCGCGCGTGCTTGGCAATGTGCGAAAGCGCCGATGGATAGCCAAACAGCATGCGCGGCCGCTTGCGGCGGATGGCGGCGACGAAGCTGTCGAGCTTGGCCTCGCTCATCTCGAAGGCCGGCAAGAGCTCGGTGCGCAGCAGCTTGTCGCGGATCGCCTTGATGCGGTCCTGCGCCCCCAGTTCAATGGGCGAGCCCCAAACGACCATCTCAGGGTCGCCGATGTCCACGTCCCACCAGCGCGTGGCACGCCACTTGGCCGCCACATCATGCGAGACGCGCTGCTTGCCGATGAAGAAGATCAGCGGCTCGCCCGAGGAGCCGCCGGTGTTGAAGCGCGCCAGGCCTTGCGCCCGCTCGCTCTTGATGCCTTCCGTGTTGGCGCGAATGACAGCCTTGGTCAGGAAGGGCAGGCGCTGCAGCTCAGACAGGCTCTTGAAGGAGCCAGCAGCAATGCCCTCACGGGCGAACAGCTCACGGTAGTAGGGCACATGCTGCCCCACCTCGCTCAGCAAGGCGTTCAGCCGCTGCAGCTGCAGGGCCCCGAGCTCGGCCGGCTTCAGCCACTGGCTGCGCTCCATCTGCTGGCGCAGTGCCACGGAGTTGTGATGCTTGAGCCGCTCGTGCAGCGGGAACAAGGCACCGGAGACGAAGCGGGTGTAGAGGGATGGCATGGCGGATTCTGGCTCGCTCAGGAGGGCTTGGTGGCCGGCGCGGCCTGTGGCGACAGGTGGGCGCGGTAGTGGCCGGCCAGCAGCGGCGCGACGCGGGCCCAGGTGTAGCGCTGCACTTCGGCCAGGCCGGCCTGGCGCAGGTGCTCGCGCAATACAGGTTCGTCCAGCAGCCGAAGCACGGCAGCAGCCAGCGCGGCGGGGTCCTTGGGCTTGACCAGCAGGCCCGTCTGCTCATGCGATAGCAGATAGGGCACGCCGCCCACATCGGTAGACACCACCGGCACGCCGCTGGCCATGGACTCCAGCACCGAGTTGGGCATGTTGTCAGCGAGGCTCGGGTTCAGCGAAATCGTGGCTTCGCGGTAAAGCGCCGCCATCGCTTCGCGGTCCAGGCGCCCTGCAAAGTGGACCGAGGCGCCCTGCCCCAGTTCGCGAGCCAATGCCTTCAGGCGATCAAGCTCCGGGCCGCTGCCAGCCACCGTCATGCGCACGGCCGGATGGCGCTCGCGCACCAGGGCCAGCGCGCGGATGGCGCTTTCGTTGTCGTACAGCGGCTCGAGGTTGCGAGCCACCATCAGATGCGGAACGGCTGGCTCTGCTTCAGCGGGCGAAAAGCGCTGCAAGTCCACCACGTTGGGCACGATTTGCGCCTGGTATCCATGGGGCGCGAACACCGCTTGCAGAAAGCCCGAGGGCACCAGCAGGGCCTGGGCCCGCTTGAGCGTCAGCGCGACCACGGCGCCGGAGGACTCAAGAAACCCGGCCGCCTCACCGCCCCGGTAATTGACCATCACCGGCAAGCCGCGCCAGCGCGCAAGCAGGATGGCCGGCGCCGCATACAGATGCCAGGACCAGCCGGAGTTGGCCATCAGATGCATCACGTCGTTGCGGCCGGCGGCGCGCCACAGCGCCCACAAGTAGGGCAGCAGCCGGAAGAACGCCCGCAGCATGGGCACACGGCCCACCCAGGCGGGCTTGAAGGCCGCGTTGGTCTGCACCAGTTCGACCTCGGCGCCCTCGCCGCGCAGCAGTTCGGCCAACTGGCGCGTCTGATTCGCCATGCCTCCGGCTGGCGGCGGCAAGGGGCCGACCAGCAGGATGCGCAGGCGCTCGAATTGCTTCATCGTGGCGCTCAGACCGGCGCAAGGCGCGAGCCCGCCAGCAAGCGCTCGTAGACCGCCGGATAGTTGGCGACCGAGGCCCGCCAGTTGCGCTCGTTCTCGACGAAGGCGCGCCCCTGCCGGCGCAGTGCATCCCAGCTTTCGGGCTTGTTCAGCAGGTCCAGGGTGGCATTGGCCAGCGCCTCGGCATGGCCGGCCTTGAACAGCACGCCCGTCTGGCCGTCGCGTATCAGCTCCTTGTGGCCACCGACGTCGGAGGCCACCAGGATGCGCCCCTGCGCCATCGCTTCCAGCGGCTTCAAGGGCGTGACCAGCTCGGTCAGGCGCATCGAATGGCGCGGGTAGCAGAGCACGTCGACCAGGTCGTAGTAGCGGTTGACTTCCGAATGCGGCACGCGGCCCGTGAACACCACCTTGTCGGCCACGCCGAGTCGCTTCGCCTGCTCCTTGAGCGCCGCATCCTGCGGCCCGCCACCGACCAGCAGTAGGCGCACATCGGGCCGCTGCGACAGCATCTGCGGCAAGGCGTCCATCAGCAGGTCCAGGCCTTCATAGGCATAGAAGGAGCCGATGAAGCCCAGCACCGTGCAGCCGTTCAAGCCCAGCTCCGCCTTCAAGGCCTCGTCGGGCAGGCCGCCGGGTTCGAAGTTCTCGATGTCGACCGCGTTCGGAATCACCGTGACCTTGTTCGCCGCAATGCCACGCGCCACGATGTCGGCGCGCAGTCCCTCGCAGATGGTGAAGGCATGGTCGACCTGCTTCAGCGCATGGGTCTCCATGGCCCGCGTGATGCGGTAGCGCAGGCTGCCCTCCTTGGTCGTGCCATGGTCCACTGCCGCGTCTTCCCAGAAGGCGCGAATTTCGTAGACGACGGGGATGCCCAGCGCCCGGCCCACCTTGATGGCAGGCAGCGCATTGAGCACCGGCGAATGCGCATGGATGATGTGTGGTCGCAGCTTCTCGGCCACCTGCTGCAGGCGCGCGCGCGTCTGGCGCATCAGCTGCAGCTGGCCGAGCCCGGGCAGCCCGCCGGTGGCTGGCGGTGTGCGGAAGAAATGCCAGCCATCGACGGTCTCTTCCAGCGATTGCGTCGCCTTGGGCCCCAGGCCGGCAGCGTGCTTGGGGCTGGTCAGGTGGTGGGTTTCCCAGCCGAGCTTGCGCTGCTCGCGCAGCAGCGACAGCGTGCGGAAGGTGTAGCCACTGTGCAGCGGGATCGAATGATCAAGAACGTGCAGAACGCGGATAGTCATGCTCAGGCCACCGCCTCTTCGGTTTCTCGGGCGAGGCCGGTCACGCTCGCACCGCCGTCCACGACCTGGCGCAGGAAGGCTTCGAACATCAACAAGGTCCACAGCGGGGCGCTGTAGTCGTAGGCACCGCTCTGGTGGCCTTCCACCAGATGGCGCAGATACTCAGGCTGGAACCAACCCGTAGACGCCAGGCGATCACCGAGGATGGCATCGCGCACACGCTGCTTCAGCGGCCCGCGAAACCAGCGCGCCAGCGGCACCGCGAAGCCCATCTTGGGTCGATACAGGATGTCTTCCGACAACTGCGGCTCCATCGCCTTCTTGAACAGGTACTTGCCTTCCTGGCCCTTGATCTTGAGGCTGGAGGGCAAGGTGGCCAGCCATTCGACCAGCTCATGGTCCATCAGCGGCTCGCGCACTTCCAGCGAGTGCGCCATGCTGGCGCGGTCCACCTTGGTGTTGATGTCGCCGACCAGGTAGGTCTTGGTGTCCAGGTACTGGATCAGCGCCAGCGGATCGTCGGTATTGGACTTGGCCGCATGGTGGTCAAACACCGCTTGTGCGTCATAACCGGCCAGCTCCGCCTTGAATTTCTGGCTGAAGAGCTGGTCACGCATCGGGCCGCGCAGGATGGAGACCGAATGGAAGTAGGCCTCGACCGAGCTGCGCGCCATGCCCTGGAAGGTGGTCTTGGCGCGAAACATGCGCGGCGCCCAGTCGGCCTTGGGGTAGATCTTGCCGAGCATGCCGAACAGCGGCTGGCGCAGGCCGGCCGGCAGGGCCGAGCGCATGCGCTCTTCCATCAGGTGCATGCGGTAGCGGCGGTAGCCACCGAAGCTCTCGTCGCCGCCGTCGCCTGACAGCGCCACGGTCACATGCTTGCGCGCCAGCTGGCAGACGCGGTAGGTCGGAATGGCCGAACTGTCGGCATAGGGCTCGTCGTAGAGGCGGGCCAGCATGTCGATCAGGTCGAAGTCGTCGCTCTTGACGATCTCGAGGCGGTGGTTGGTCTTGTAGCGATCGGCCACCGTCTGGGCAAAGGCCGATTCGTTGAACTTGGGGTCGTCAAAGCCTATCGAGCAGGTATTGACCGGGCCCTCCGAGAGGCCGGCCATCGTGGCCACCACGGCGCTCGAATCGACGCCGCCCGACAGGAAGGCGCCCAGCGGCACCTCGGCGATCATGCGCAGGCGCACCGATTCCTGCAGCCGCTCGCGCAGTTCGTCGCAGGCATCGTCGAGGCCGATCTTGTTGTCGAGCGTGAAGTTCACGTCCCAGTACTCGACCGGCTCCGGAATGGGCTGGCCACGGCGGATGGTCAGGCTGTGCCCGGGCGCCAGCTTCCTGGCCTGCTTGAAGATGCAGCGCGGCTCGGCCACATAGCCGAGCGCGAAATACTCTTCGACCGCCAGCGGGTCGATCTCGCGGCGCATGCCGCCCTGCTCGTCCTGGTAGGCCAGGATGGACTTCATCTCGGAGCCAAACAGCAGCTTGCCGTCGTCCAGCAGCGAGTAGTACATCGGCTTCACGCCGAGGCGGTCGCGAGCGATGAAGAGCGTTTGCTGCTTGCTGTCCCAGAGCGCGAAGGCAAACATGCCGCGCAGCTTCTTGACACAGTCGGCGCCCCAGGCCTCCCAGGCGTGCACGATGCATTCGGTATCGCTCTTCGTGTGGAAGGCGTAGCCCATGCCCTGCAACTCGGCCATCAGGCTCTGGTAGTTGTAGATCTCGCCGTTGAAGACGATGGCCACGGTGCGGTCGGCGTTGAACAGCGGCTGCTGGCCGGTGGCGATGTCGATGATGGACAGGCGGCGGTGGCCGAAGCCCAGACCCGGCTCGATATGCAGCGAACCCTCATCGGGGCCTCGGTGCCATTGCGAGTCGTTCATGCGCTGCAACTGCTCAGGCGCGATGGCGCCGGTGCCGCGGGTGTCGAAAATTCCTGTGATACCGCACATGGCTGGTGATCCTCAAAGCGTCTCGTAGACGTCCTGGTAACTGGCCATCATGGCCGCCAGGCTGAATTGCTGCAGCGCCCGCTGGCGCGCTGCAGCACCATGGCGGGCACACAGCGCCGCATCGTCAGCGTAATTCTCGATCATTGCGGACAGCTTCTCGGCATCGCCGGGCGTGAATGTGGCGCCAACCACGCCTTCCTGCACAAGTTCCACGTTGCCGCCGACGGCCGTGGCCAACAGCGGCAGGCCTGTGGCCATGGCCTCCAGCAGCGTGTTGGAGATGCCTTCGTTCAAGGAAGGCAGCACAAACAGGTCCAGCGCCTGCATCAGCTCGGCCACGTCATTGCGGGCGCCGGTGAACCAGGTTTGAGCTTCAACGCCCAAGTCACCGGCCAGAGCTTTCAGATCGGCCAACAGGGGGCCATCGCCGATCAGGGCCAGGCGCAGGCGCGTTTGCAGCTCAGGTCGGCGCTGCAGGAGCAGCGCAAAGGCGCGCAAGAGCGTCGCCTGATCCTTGACGGCTTGAACGCGACCCACCGTGCCGATGACGAAAAGTCCCTGCCCTTGCAGCTCGAGTGGCAGCAGCTCATGCCGGCGTGGCTCGGCCGGCTTGAAGCGCTCGGTATCGACCCCGTTGTAGATCTGGCGGATGCGCGAAGCGGCAATGCCCCAATGCTCGCTCATGATGCGGCCCAAGTCGCGCGAAACGCAGACATAGCGGCGCACCAGCGGCGCATGCAGGCGGCGCAAGAGCGCCAGCTTGCTGTGGCGGCCATGCAGGTCGCCCATGTCGAAGCCATGCTCGCTGTGCAGGGTCTTGAGCCCTGCCAGGCGCGCTGGCAAGAGCGCATCGAGGCCGGAGAGATTGCGGCTGTGCACCACGTCGGGCCTCAAGCGCCGGAACAGCTGGAACAGTTGCCAGCGCAGCTTCCAGACACCGATCTGCGAACGCCGCAGCGCGATCAGCTCGACATCATCGCGTTCGATGCGACGGGCGAAGTCGGGGTCGATGCTCTCGATGCAGACAAGCACATGGCGGAAACGCTCGCGCGGCAGCCGGTTGATCAGGTTGACCACGCCGTTCTCCAGCCCGCCCATGTGGAGCTGGTGGATGACGTGGACGATCAGCAGCGGCCGCGCAGCGGGGGACATGCCCTCGGTGAGCCTCGGGCTCAGAGGCGCCAGACGCGGTAGCCCGCGTCCTGCAGCGCGGCAGCGTCGAAGGCGGCCTTCACATCGATGAAGGCACCGCCCTTGACCATTTTCTTGCCCAGGTCGTCCACGCCGAGGCCCGCATATTCCTTGTGCGCGACGGCCGCCACCACGGCGTCAGCGCGCGGCAGCTCATCCCAGGGCAGCAGGCGCACGCCGTATTCATGCATCGCTTCCTCGACCTCAGCCTGCGGGTCGGTCACGAAGACCTCGACACCATAGGTCTTGAGCTCGTTGATGATGTCGATCACCTTGGAGTTGCGCAGGTCGCCGCAGTTCTCCTTGAAGGTCAGGCCCAGCACATTGACCTTGGCGCCCTTGATGTAGCTGCCGGCGGCGATCATGTGCTTGATGGTCTGCTCGGCAATGAACTTGCCCATGCTGTCGTTGATGCGGCGGCCAGCCAGGATGACCTGCGGGTGGTAGCCCAGCATGTCGGCCTTGTGGGTCAGGTAGTACGGGTCCACGCCGATGCAGTGGCCGCCGACCAGGCCCGGCTTGAATTTCAGGAAGTTCCACTTGGTGCCGGCGGCCTCCAGCACCTCGGAGGTGTCGATGCCGATCTTGTCGAAGATGATGGCCAGCTCGTTCATCAGGGCGATGTTGAGGTCGCGCTGCGTGTTCTCGATCACCTTGGCGGCTTCAGCGGCCTTGATGCTGGACGCGCGATGCACGCCAGGGATGATGATGGTTTCATACAGCTTGGCCACCTTCTCGAGCGTCTGCGGCGTGTCGCCGGAGACGATCTTGAGGATCTTGGTCAGCGTGTGTTCCTTGTCGCCCGGGTTGATGCGCTCGGGGCTGTAGCCGACGAAGAAATCCTGCTTCCACTTGAGGCCCGACTCCTTTTCCAGCACCGGGATGCAGACCTCTTCGGTGGCGCCCGGATAGACCGTCGATTCATAGACGACCGTGACGCCCTTCTTCATGTGGCGGCCGACGCTGGTGGAGGAGCCGATCAGCGGCTTGAAGTCCGGGATATGGGCCTCGTCCACCGGGGTGGGCACGGCCACGATGATCATGTCGGCCTCGGACAGCATGGCCGGGTCGGCGGTATAGACAGCGTGCTTGGCTTCCTGCACCTGCTCATCGGTCAGCTCGCGCGAGGGGTCTGTGCCGCGCTGGCAGGCCTCGACCTTGGGCAGCGAGATATCGAAGCCGATGGTGCGCATGTGCTTGCCGAACTCCACCACCAGCGGCAGGCCGACATAGCCCAGACCAATCACTGCAACAGTAGTCGCCATCTCGATTCCTCTACTTTCTTTCTCAAATCCGAAGTTCGGTTATTTCTGCCCGCTGCGCGCGGCCTGCAAATGCTGCTCGATGGCAGGCCAGTTCTCGCGCAGGAATTGCTGGAGCAGCTGCGGCGCAATCTCGCCATTTTCTGCGGGGTTCAAGGTATACACGGTGACAGCGGCAGAATCATCGCCCCGGCCCTGCAGCCTCGACAAGGCCGTGTAGAGCTTCACGCGCATGTCGCTGCTGGTGAGGTGGCCGTCGACCCAGTAGAACTGCCAGACCAGCAGGCGAGGCGCCGCCTGGCTCGTCAGGCCCCGCAATTGCATGCCGCGCACGGCCACCGATCCAGCGCTGCCGAGTTCCACAGTGCTCGCGGTGTCGCTCACCCGTGCCCATTCCTTGTCATGGGACTCCACCAGCACGTTCTGCGAATTGATCAGCTTGCTGTCATAGCCCTGATGCCGGTAGTACGCCAGATGCAGGCCAACCTTGGCGCCGTCATTCGCGTAGGTGCCTTGCAACTTGGCGGCTGGATTCTCGAACACAGGGGCCCAAGTACTCAGAGGCTCGCCCTGGGTCTGCCAGTTGCTGAGCACCGGTGCAGACATGTTCAGCTCGCGGGGGCCTTCATGGCGATCGAGACGATCCAGTCCCAGGCGCGGCAGACTCAGCACCAGCAGGGCTGCAGCCAGCACCAGCCAGAGCTTGTTGCTCCCACTGGGCGCAGATGGTTCGGCGGCCGCGGGCACAAACGGCAACTCGGGCTCGGTCCACCGCGCACCGATCATGAACATCAGCAGCATCACGATGCCGAAGAACACCCAGCCATAGATCAGGTGATCGACCCCCACGGCCAGCTTGTTGCCCGACAAATGGCCCAGCATCACGATGCCATAGGCACGCAACCAGTTTGCAACGACGGGCAACGCAATCGCAACGCCGACGAAGATCCAGCGGCGCTTCATCGAGTTGTAGTTCAGGTAGGCGAACAGCGTGCCCACCATCAGCGAGGCAATCAGGTAGCGCACGCCGCTGCAAGCCTCGACCACCGACCAGTGGCCCGAAGGAATCACGAACTGCAGGCCTTCGCGATAGACCGGAATGCCGCTGGCCCGCAGTGCCGCGACAGTGAAATTGGCCGTGTGCTCCATCAGCAGCGGCATCAGGAACTCACCGATGGGCACGCAGAAGAACAGAAAGCCCAGCGGGAACGCGATATGCACAGCCACCCGCTTGCCAAGGACCGTCGGCACCGTCAGCACAAGCATGGCCACTGCCATCAACTGGGTCACGGAATTGGTTGAGACCAGCTCGCCGAGCAGCCAGCCCAGGCCCATGAGCGCCATGGGCAGGAGGAAGATGGGGCTGGGCTTGGGCTGCATCTGTGCCAGCTCATGGCGACGCCGCCAGATCAACCACAGGGCGAGGGGCGGCACCACGAAGGCATGGGCAAAGGTTTCGGAGCGCTCCCAGATCAGCACCATGGCCGTCAGGGTGTCGCGGAACAGCCAGCCGAGGCCTGCCAGCAGCAGGGCCAAGGCCAGCAGCGGCTGCCGCCAGTGAGCCGGCAACGCCGCGCGCGCCGGTTCTTGCATCACTTGGCTCATCCAGCAATCTCCTCGGGACGCGTCAGATATCGATCAAGGCCCGACAAATGGGCCGTCCAGGCATAGGACTTCAGCACGCGTTCACGACCCGCCGCGCCGACGGCAGCAGCGTCGGCCGGTGAGCCAATCAGGCGCTCGACGGCAAACAGATAGTCCTGCGCAGATTCGGCGGCGACCAGCTCCCTGCCCTCCTCCACGTCCAGCGCCTCGACGCAACTGCGCGCCGCGACAACCGGGCGGGCCATGGCCATCGCTTCCAGCACCTTGTTCTGCACGCCGCGCGCCAGCCGCAGCGGCGCCACCACCACGGCGGCATGCTGCAGCCAGGGACGCACATCGGGCACGGTGCCGGTGACGTTGACCACATCGCTGGCCAGCGCCTGCACGGCCGGCGTGGGACTGCGGCCGACGATGTGGAAGCGGACCTCCGGACGGCGCTCGCGCAGCTTGGGCAAGACTTCGGTGGCGAACCACTGCACCGCATCCACATTGGGCCAATAGTCCATGGCCCCGGTGAACACCACGGGCACCTCGCCCGCCGCATACGGCGATTCGCGCCCTGCCGCAGGCTCGAAGAACTGCGCGTCGACACCGTTGCACAGGGCCTCGACCGGCGCAGCAGCGCTTTGTGGCGACAGCTTGCGGAACAAGGCCACTTCCTTGTCGGTGACGAAGAAGGAGCAGCGTGCCTTGGCGGCCACCGCGGATTCATAGGCCAGCAGCCGTTCGCCTTCACGCTTGTAGAGCCAGGACATCGGCCAGCGATGGGCGGCGCCGTAGTCCGTCCACTTGGCCGAGTCGACGTCGACGAAGTCCACCAGCATCGGCAAAGCAGGCAAGGCCTCGGCGTACTGCGCCATCGAAGACGAGAACACCACCACGGCATCGATCTTGCCGCTGGCGCCAAGCTCCTGGACCCATTCGCTCAAGCCGGCGTCGCGGTAGTAAGGCAAGCTCAGGGCCTCACCGCTCAGCAGGCCACGCAGGCTGGCCAGCTTGGCGCGCGAGGGATGCAGGCGCGCGACATGGGCTCCGGCGCACATGGCGCGCACGGTGTCCACATGCTGTTCGTCGTCCGGGTCATCCACGAAGGTGCCGAGGAACACGCGGTGCTGCGCCTGCAGGTGCTTGAGCAGATGGAAGGAGCGCACCTTGTCGCCCTTGTTGGGCGGGTAAGGCAGGCGGTGGACGAGCAGGAGGATATTGGCCATCGACTGCTTCTCTCTCAGCCCAGGCTGCGCACGATGAACGGACCCAGCCAGTTGGCCCAGCTGATCGGCATGCGGCGCCAGGTCTTGATCAGGAGCTGGTACTTGGCATTGTTCGGGTTGTTCTGCGGAATGGCGTCGCGCTTGTAGAGCTGGTACTCGTAGTTCAGCGGAGTTGGCTCGAAACCCCAGTTCTTCTTGAAGCTGTAGGAGCCGGTGCCCTGCTTGCTGCGGCCATAGTCGAAGACTTTCAAACCGCGGGCGCAGGCGCGACGCATCAGCTCCCAATACTTGAAATCATTGGCGGCCAGGTCGCGGGCGCTTTCGTCGTCGCCGGCGTAGTACGGCAACACTTCATCGCGGAAATAGAAGCTCAGCACCGAACTCAGGGGCCGGCCGTTTGCATCGGTCACCGTCAGCACTTCAGCGTCCTGGCCGAATTCCTTCAGGAGCGCCTCGAACCAGCGTCGCGGCATGGCTGGCGTGCCGTGGCGGTGGACGTTGTCGGCATAGAGTGCGAAGAAGCGGCCGGCGTCGGCATCGATGTGGCTCTGCAGCTCGTTCTTGATGCCCTTGCGAACCATGGCACGCTGCTTGCGCGGAATGGCCAGCATGTTCGCTTCTTCTTCAGCAAGAATTTCCTTGCGGAAGGTGACGTAGAGGTCTTGCCGCGGCCAGTCTGCATTGCGGGCATGAACCTGGCGCAGCTCCAGATGCTCGGCGCCGAGTTGGCGGGCGATGTTGCCGGCCTCGGCTTCCAGGGCCTTGGCCACGCTCTCGTCTTGAGCGACCACGCCGCCATAGACCGCAAAAGGCAGCCCCACCAGGGCATGGCCGAACAGGCGACTCTTCACCTGCGCCAGCGGCAGGATGCCGACGATGCGAGCTTCCTGCTCGACGTAAAGGAAGAAGCAGGCATGGCCCCAGACCTGGCTGATCACCCGCAGCCAGCCGGCGCGATGAAAGAAGCTGGCGTTGGGCTGCGCAAAGACGAACTCGTCCCAGCGCCGCATGGCTTCAGCGTCCTGTGCTTGCAGGCGCTTGACTGTGAAGGACGAGCTCATTGGGCAGCGGCAAGCGCATCAGCGCGGCGCCCGAGGAAGATCTCGTCCATCCGGCCCCAGTCAAAGTCGCGCAGCAGCTGGGCAATGCGGCCCTCCATGCGCTCGATATTGACGTAGTGGCGGAAGCGGGTCTTGGCGTCTATGCCTTCGATGCGCGGCTGGCCGGCATCGATTTCCCAGGGATGGAAATAGAAGATCGCCGACTGCTGCTCGCTCTCGTTCACGCGGCCCACCATCCAGCGCGACAGCGCGTAGGGCAGCAAGCGGAAATAGCCGCCACCGCTGCTGGGCAGGTTGCGACCGGCAAGGCGCAGCGTGGTGGGCGGAATCTCGAGCAGACCCTCGCGCACCGGATAGGCGAAGCGAGGCGCGTCGGGCATGCCGTAGTGGTCGTGCTTGACCGGGTAGACACTGGAGCTGTAGCGATAGCCCTCTTCCAGCAGCACGTCGAAAGCCCAGAGATTGGCCTGGCCGATGGAAAAGCTCGGTGCGCGGTAGCCGAGCACCGACTGACCGCCAATGTCTTCGAGCAACTGCTTGGCGCGGCGGATGTCTTGCGCAAACTCTTCGCGGCTCAGGTCGCTGACACGCTGGTGCCCATAGCCATGGCTGGCCAGTTCATGGCCGCCGGCAACGATGTCTCGAATCAGCTGCGGATAGCGCTCAGCCACCCAGCCGAGTGTGAAGAACGTGGCCTGCTTGCCCTCCTGCGCCAGCAGAGCCAGGATGCGCTGCACATTGCGCTCGACGCGGCACTCGCGCGAGTCCCAGTCACTGCGCTGGATGTAGGGCGCGAAGGCCGAGACCTGGAAGTAGTCCTCCACGTCGATGGTCATCGCATTGCGCGTACCGCGCTGGGTGGGCATCAACATCTTGCTTGCTTGCCTGCTTTCAGGCCCCGAGCCATTGGTAGAGGTCGGCGGCAATGCGCTCGGCCGTGTGGCCGTCCCAGTACTCGGGCACGCGACCGCGCTTGCCCTGGCCAGCCAGGATCTCGGCCACGCCGCGCAGGATCGCTTCGCGGTCCAGGCCGACCATGGTGTTGGTGCCCTGCTCCACCGTGATCGGGCGCTCGGTGTTTTCGCGCAGCGTCAGGCAGGGCACGCCCAAGGCCGTGGTTTCTTCCTGCAGGCCGCCGGAGTCGGTCAGCACCAGCGTGGCGCCACCCATCAAGCCCAGCATTTCAAGATATCCCTGCGGCGGCAACACGGCCACGCGGGACGGGTCCAGCATGTCCTTGAGACCGAAGCGCTCGATATTGCTGCGGGTGCGCGGATGCATCGCAAACACCAAAGGCAGGTCCTTCGAAACCGTGTCCAGCACGGTCAAGAGGGACCTCAGCGTCTCGGCATCGTCCACGTTCGAGGGGCGGTGCAGCGTGACCACGCCATAGCCCTTGGGATGCTTGATCAACGCCGGGTCGAGCTGGTGCGAGGCCAGCGTGTCAGCCGGCGTACGCGCATGCGGACGGCTGGCTTCCAGCGAATCGATCATCACATTGCCGGCGAACACCACGCGCTCTTCGGCAATGCCTTCGCGCACGAGGTTGGCCAAGGCGCTGCGTTCCGTCGTGTAGAGGCGATCGGCCACCTGGTCGGTCAGGAGACGGTTGATCTCTTCCGGCATCTTGCGGTCGTAGCTGCGCAGGCCGGCTTCGACATGAGCCACCGGGATGTCTTTCTTGACCGCGACCAGTGTGCAGGCCAGGGTCGAGTTCACATCGCCCACCACAAGGACGCAGCTGGGCTTGTGCTCGTCCAGCGCCGGTTCGAAACGCTTCATCACCTCGGCGGTTTGCACGGCGTGCGAGCCAGAGCCGACTTCGAGATTGATATCAGGTGTGGGCAGGCCCAGGTCGACGAAGAGCTTCTTGCTCATGTCGGTGTCGTAGTGCTGGCCGGTATGCACCAGGAGCGCAGGAATCGGCGGCTGATGATGGGCCAGGGCGCGCAGGATGGGCGCCATCTTCATGAAATTCGGGCGTGCACCAACGATGCACATCACAGGGGCCAGGCTCTTGACTGCTGCTTCGCTCATTCTCGTGTCTCGGTCGTGGTTGGCCGCACGGCCTTCACCAGTTTCTGCAGCAGACCCAGGGTCTGCAAATTGATCTTCTCCAGCCTTTGCAGGCTGGCCTCCAGACGCTGGAAGCGCTCCAGTTGCTGTGATTGGCTCAGCGCCGAGAGTTCACCGTCGAGCCGGCTCATCTCGCTATCGCGCAGGTCCAAATCGATCTCGACTTCACCGGTGAGCGAGCTCAGGTCGTCCAGCCTGCTGGCCGAGGGCTTGACGGGCACCGCAGTCTCGGCTTCGACGTCCCGCAGCACTTCCTGCACATCAGCCAGCGCCAAGTGGGTCTTGCCGGCCATGAAGCCCAGCAGCAGCAATCGGTCGCACAGCGAATTGATGCGCCGTGGAATACCTTGGCTGGCCTTGTAGATGGCCGGGAAGGCATCGGCTTCAAAGGTCGGCTTGCCGGCCGCACCCGCGCACTTCAAACGGTGCTCGATATAGCGCTGAGTCTCGTCTTCATCGAGCGGGCCGATATGGCAGGTGGCCGCCACGCGCTGGCGGAACTGCTCCATCTCGGGCCGCGCCAGGATGCCGCGGAACTCTGGCTGGCCGACCAGAAAGGTCTGCAAGAGCGACTGGTTGCTGAACTGGAAGTTCGACAGCATGCGCAGCTCCTCGACCGCGCGGGCCGAGAGGTTCTGCGCTTCGTCGACGATCAGGAGGCAGCGCTTGCCCAGGCTGACCTGGCTGACGAAGAAGGCCTCCAGCGTCATCAGGAGCTCGGACTTCTGCAGGTCCTTGACGCGCACGCCGAAGGCAGCCCCCACCATGCGCAGCGTATCTTCTGCGTCAAGCTGAGTGGTGACGAGATTGCCGATCACCACGTTGCTGCGATTCAGGCTGTCCAGCAGGCCGCGCAAGAGCGTGGTCTTGCCGGCACCGATCTCGCCGGTGATGACGATGAAGCCGTCATTGCGCAGCACGCCATAGTCCAGATAGGCCTTGGCCCGTCGATGCTGCTTGCTGCCGAAATAGAAATTCGGGTCCGGGCTCAGCTGGAAGGGCTTGCTGCTGAGGCCGTAAAAGGCTTCGTACATGGCTGCTACTGGAACTGCTGAGTAAGGGTGGCGGTCACGGCGTTCTCGCGATAAGACTTCACGTCGCTGTTGAAACGCGCATGGCGCAGGCTGAACGAATAGGAAAGGCGCCGCCCAAGCTGACCATTGAAGCTCCCCAGCAGGGTCTTGAGGTCGGTACTCTGGCCACTGCCACTGCTGTCGGTCTTCTGGTCCGCAACTGTGAGGCTCACCGAGTTGGTCTGGCTCAGCTTGTGCGAAAGGCTCAGGGCACCCGAACGCTGGCGCAACACGCCGCCGCTGCTCAGGTCATCGTTGACCGTGCTGAACGGGTCGAGCCGGCGGGTCTTGGCCTGACTGAGTGTCAGCGTGGCAGTGCTGCGTTGGCCCAGCAGGGAAAAAGCACCGGTCTGCGAGCGGGTCAGGCTGGCCGCGCCAGAAAGGAAGCCGCTGTTGGCAATTGCATCAGCGCTGAGACCGCTGGAAAGCAGGAAGGCACGCACCATCAGGTCGCGCTTGACGGGGTCAGACTCCTGCGCCGTGAAGATGGAGTCGTAGAGCGCGTAGTTCGTTTGGCGGGTGCCACCGCCGACCGCGCCCGGGCCGTTGACGCCCTGGCTGTCGGAGTAGCGCCAGGACGAGCGCGACATGCGATGACTGAAATTCAGCGAATGCGCGTTGCCATAGTTGTGGCGTCGCCACTCGGCGTTCAGCGTCGTGCGCTCGGTCGGCGTCCAGTCCGCACCGAGGCTGTACGTGTTGCTGGTGACCTGGTCGAGCGTAATGAAATTGCTACGCTCCTTGCCGGCCTGCAGGTTCAGGCCGAGGTCCATGTCGGGCCGGTAGCGCAGACCCAGCATGGCGCTGTCGGTCGAGGTCTTGCGGGCCTGGCCGGAACCTGTCGCACGCGAAGCCTGGGCCGACAGATTCCAGTTGATGATGCGCTCGACTCCACCCATGCCTTCGAGATTGAAGCTGGCCTGTGCACTGCGACCGTCACCGACCGTGGAATCCTTGACGCGGGTCTCGCTGCCCGAAATGCTGGCATCGTAGTTGGCCAGGCCGGCGAGCACGCCGCGCAAGCGCGGTGCAATCGTCAGCGACGCCATCTGCGACTGGTTGGCATTGCTCAGATACGGACTGACCGACTGTTCTGCACCAAGGGCCGAACGGGCCTGTTGGCCGACCGTGGCCCGCATATCGATGAGAAAACGGCCCTCGAGCAGGGCCGCGCTTGCCTGCGACTGCAGCCGGTGCTGCACCCGGTCGGCATAGGACGTGCGGTAGTACATCAGCCCGTCCATCGAATAGTCGAGCGATCCCCGCAACGTGCCTGTGTTGCTGCGCACCGTGAGCCCCGGCGACACCATACCGATCACAGCCTTGTCTTTGGGGCCACCGTTCAGGCCGATGTTGTCGGTCAAGGTGCCGCTCATGCTCAGCGTCGGCTTGATGCTGAGGCCACGGCGATCAGCACCACCATCCTCGCTCTGGCCCCAGGCCAGGCTCGTTGCCCCGAGCAGCAGCAGCGCCTGAGCCACACGACTCATCGTCGGCATGCAGAAGCCTTGCCCTTCATTCAGATTTGGCGTCATTGCCATATCCGTAGCCATAGCCGTATCCGTATCCATAGCCGTAGCTGCCCTCGGAACCGGCATGGGCCTGGTTCAGCAGCATCATCTTCACGGGGCAAGACTCAATGCTGGCCAGCGCCTGCTGGACAGCGCCTTGAAGCGTCTTGTCGGCGTGGACGACGATGAGGATCTGGCCCATGTGAGACGCAAGCACGCGCGACTCGGTGGTCAGCAGCAAGGGCGGCGAATCGAAAATGATGATGCGGTCCGGGTAGCGCTGGGCCATGTCAGCCAGCAGCGCCGTCATCGCATCGCTGGCCAAGAGCTCGGTCGCCCTTGGATGCGGTGTACCGCTGGGCAGGATCGTCAGCTTGTCGATATTGGTGCGTAGCAGCACGTCAGCCATGTCGACCTGGTTTTCCAGCACGTCGAGGAGGCCCGGGCCCTGTGGCAGGCCCAACATGCGCAGCACCGAGGGGCGGGCCACGTCGGCGTCCACCAGCATCACGGTGTTGTCCAGCTCGGCTGCAATGCTCAACGCCAGGTTAAGAGAGGTAAAGCTCTTGCCCTCGCCGGCCAAGGCGCTGGTCACCATGATCAGATTGCCATGGGCGAGCTTGTCGGTACCCTTGCCCATCGCGTTCCGGATCAGCGGCCGCTTGATTACACGGTACTGATCGGCAATGAAGGTGCGGGGCGCTGTTGGCACGAGGAAACCCTGCGCCGCCAAGGCCACCAGGTCGAGCTCGACGCGCTTGGATTGCGTCGCCGACACTTCAAGATCTGCAGTGGCGGCCGGCAAAGCGGGCGGCAACTCAGGCATGGGCGAAGCTTGCACCGGCGCATCCGGCAGTATCACGCCCGCCTGGCGCAGTTGCTCCAGCCTTTGTGCTGCTTGTTCGATCAGGCTGCTCATGCTCAACCCACCTGCTTGCTCATCAGAATCGCCATGATGGATAGGCCCACAGCAAACACGACCACAAGGCCACCGCTGGCAACGCCGAAGCGCACCAGATCAACACGTACGCGGCGCTTTTCAGCATCGCTTATCAGCCGGGAAACGACACCCAGGACCGGAAGTTCGGTGCGCAGGCGCAGTTCGCCCGCGTCATGGAAAACCGGGCGCAGCTGTGAGCCGACAAAAGTCGTGAACACACCGGCAACCATGCAGACTGCCAACACGCCAGCCAGGAGCAGCAAGCGATTTGGGGCCACGGGCTTTGGGTTGGCACGAGGTGGGTCAATCAGCTTGAAGTCCGCAACGCCGCTGGCAACGTCAAGATCACCGGACAGCGAAGCCGACTCGCGACGCGATACCAGGTCTTCGTATGCCTTCTTGTGAATCGAGTAGTCGCGATTCAGCTGGGCAAACTCCGCCTCCAACTGCGGCGCTGTCTTGACCGCAGCCAAGGCCTGCGCATAGCGAGATGAGTATTCATCAACCCGGGCACGCAGGCCTGCAACCAGGACCTCCGACGAGGCCAACATGCGCGCCAATTCCTGCTGCGCCAGGCTGGAGGGCTGACCGTTCGCTACAGCCGGAGCTGCCATGGCGGCCTTGCGAAGCTCAGCGACTTCCTTACGCCTCTGGTCTTCCAGGTCCTTGAGCAACTTGCGCGCAGACACGATGTCCGGATGCTGCTCGGTGAAGCGCTGCAGCAAGGCGTCAAGGTTGCGCTTCAGGCCGTCGATGCGGGCATCAAGTTCGGGCGTGCTGACGGTCAGTGCCGATTCCTGCATCAAGCTCTGCGTGGTCGTATTGGCGCCTCGAGTCCGCTCGCCTTCCAGCTGCGCTCGCGCCGCGTCGCGAGCCTGGGTAGCCTCGCGCAACTCCAGCTTGGCGCGATCCAGTTGGCCGCTCATCTCAGCCAGGCGCGATGCCGAATCCTTGCCATCTGCATTCATCGTCTGCAGATTGCGCAAACGGAACTCCTTGAGGCGGGACTCAGCCTCTTCAAGCTTGGCTTCGTAGTTCTTGATCTGGTCGGTGATGAAGCTGGCAGCTGTGGCGGTGTCCTTGCGACTGGAACCCAGGCTCGACTCGACGAAGATCGTGACCAGCGACTGCACGGCGCGCTTGGCCAGTTCCGGGTCCCGGTCTCGGTAGGCCAGCGTATACAGGTTGTCACGGCCGGCGCTGCTGATCTTCAGCTCGGAGCTAACGCGGTCAATCAGCGCCTCCTGCTCCGCCTTGGTCTGGTTCTTCAGATCCAGGTCAGCCATGCGCACCAGCTTTTCAACATTGGGCCGGCTGATCAGCGTCTTGCTGAGCATGTTGATCTGCATCTCGACGTTCGGTGACACTGCCATGCCCGACATCAAGGGCTTCAAGATGGACTGCGTATCGACGTAAATACGCGCGCTGGCCTCGTAGCGATCGGGCATGCTGAATACAACGATGGCACCGATAGCGCCGGTCACCCAGGCGACGAGCACGCCGTACCAGCGGTATTTCCACATCCGCCTGGTGACCGAGAACAGTTGAGCGAGCAGGAGGTCCATCAAACAATCTTCAAGCGTTGGTAACGAGAGGGCCGGGGGGCGGCCATCCCTGAACTGCGGCCCGGCCGGGCCGCAGACAGCTGTTCAGGTCAGAAGAAGCTCTGCGGAATGATCAGGATGTCGCCGGGCCGCATCTCGACGTTGGCTGACACGTCGCCGCGCTTGATCAGGTCCTTCAGGCGCACCGAATACTGCTTGTTGCCTTCGGCGGAGCGCAGGATGGTGGCACTGTTGCCGGCAGCAAAATCAGTCAGGCCGCCGACAGCGATCATCACGTCCAACAGGGTCATCTTTTGCTTGTAGGGCAGGAACTGGGGCTTGGCGGCTTCGCCAACCACGCGGATCTGCTCGCTGTACGGCCCGACGAAACCGGTGACGATCACGGTGACGACCGGGTCACGTACATACTTGCTGAGCTGCTTCTCGATGTCGCGGGCAATCTCGATGGAGTTCTTGCCCTGTGCCACCATTTCATCAATCAGTGGCGCCGAGATCTTGCCGTCGGGGCGCACCGGCACCTGCATCGACAGCTCCGGGTTGCGCCAGACCATGATGTTGAGGCCGTCACCGGGGCCGATGATGTAGCTGTAGTCTTGCGTAGCCGCCGTGACAGGCGCAGGAGGAATGCCTCCCGTGCTTGCGCAACCAGCAAGCAGACCGAAGGAAACCGCCAAAGCCAGCAAGCCGGAGCGGCCCGAAATGGATGCAAACAGTGTCTTCAAGGCAATTCCTCTCGATGTAGGTGGCGACAGCGCCAAGCCGCTATGCGTTGAGCTACGCACAGCGCTGACCGGCGACCTGCTGATTCACGGATCATGCCACAGGGCTTTGACGCTTTTGTGCCCAGCAAACAGGGGGCTTGCGAGTAGGCGCGAGCAATATCGCACGGGGATTCGATCAGCTTGAATATCGGCGCCGACCCGGCTCCGGTTGTAGGGCCGACAGCGCTCGGCGATACTGCCCAGCGACTGCCGGCCACCCCGCCCGGGACAGCCCGCCGGCAATGCAAAGGAACCAAATGCAGTTTGACTACGCCCGCGCTTTCTCCCGCAATATTGGCTGGGTGACCGAGTCAGAGCAGGCCAGGCTGAGGAATGCCCGCATCGCCATTGCCGGACTGGGTGGGGTTGGCGGGGAACATTCGCTGGTCTTGGCGCGGCTGGGCATCGGCAAGCTGGTCTTGGCCGATTTCGACGAATTCGACCTGCACAACATGAACCGCCAGGCAGGCGCCTTCATGTCCACCATGGGCCAAACCAAGCTGGACACGATCGAACGGATGGCGCTGGACATCAACCCGGAAATTCAAGTCCGGAAATTCCCGTCCGGCATTGATCTCAATAATCTGGATGAATTCCTGGAAGGCGTCGATGTATATGTTGACGCACTGGATTTCTTTGCGATTGACATTCGTCGCCAGGTTTTCGCGCGCTGCCGTGAAAAGGGAATTCCGGCACTGACCGCCGCCCCCCTGGGCATGAGCACCGCCCTGCTCTACTTCTCAGCCGATGGCATGAGCTTCGAAGACTATTTCAAGCTGGAAGGCCATGCGAAGGACGAGCAACTCGCGCGCTTCGCCGTCGGGCTCTCACCGGCCATGCTGAACCGGAACTACCTGGTTGCACCCGAGGCCGTGAATTTCCGCGAGAAGCGCGGCCCGTCCACCGGCATGGCCTGCGCACTGTGTGGCGGCGTGATGGGGACGGCCGTTCTCAAGGTATTGCTCGGGCGAGGCGCCTTGCGCCCAGCCCCGTGGGCGATGCAATTCGATGCCTATGGGCAAAAGCTCAAATTCACCTGGCGCCCCTGGGGCAATTCGAACCCCCTGCAGCAACTACTGCTGATGCTGGTCAGGCCACTGCTCCGGGGCAACGACGCAGGCTCCAAGGCCTAGACCTGAAGGACACCCAACAATAGAAAAAGCCCGCAGCTTTCGCAGCGGGCTTTCTTCTTGGATCGAGTCGGGCAAGCTCCGACTCGTGCCAAGCGATGCGCTTACTTTGCGCGGCGACGGCGGCTCAGCAGGCCCAGACCGGCCATGCCCAGACCCACCAGGGCCAGCGAACCCGGCTCAGGGATGAACACGGCGCTGAAGTCACCCGTGATCAGGTAAGGGAACGGATCGGTGGCGCCGCCGGTCGTCGGGGTGACGCGGTCGAAGTCACCATTGGTCTGCACACGGATGTGGAACGGTGCCGGATCGAACCAGTAGGTCGAACCGAAAGCGGTCAGCGTGAAGTCATCAAAGAAGATGTTGAAGGCGCCCGGGGGGCCAACCAGGTCACCCGTGCCGTAGCTGGTGACGCTGCTACCGATCAAGATGTCATCGCTAGCCGTGAGGCCAGTTGCGGTTTGCATCGTGGTGTAGCTGCTGCCGGCGTTGATGTTGAACACCGTGTTGGCATCCGGGTCCAGCCAGATTTGCATCGCGCCAGCCGTGCCGACGAAGTCGGTGGCCGAAGTAGCGGCGCCAGAGGCGACGAACTTGGCGTACATGCGATAGAACGTGCCCGGAGCGCCAAGACCGCTGGTCAGGTTGGTGAACGGGGTCGACGTGCCTTCATCAGCGGCGTAGCCGGTGAAGAAGCCAACTGCCGAAGCCGAGAACGTGCCAGGACCGGTCAGGCCCAGAACTTCGGTGTACAGGCCGGTGATCTTGTCGACGGTCACCGAGCTCTGGCCCGCAGCGGAACCAGGGATCACCGTTTCGTTGATCTTGAAATCCTTGAATTCCGCGAATGCGGAGAAGCTCGTGAGCGCAAGAGCGCCGGCGACGCATACGGAAAGAAGTTTGCTCTTCATCATGTCACTCCTGTGGAGAAAGCTTGCTTGTTGAAGCCAATTGGCTGGTTCACGACTGAGTAGTAAGCACGCGCCGTGCCAGGGTGAATTTCTTCTTACAAATCAATAACTTAACAATTTCAAGAGGAAGGGGTGACTGGCAACTGTAAAAAAACTCGTCACTTGATTTGTCCAGCAAGCGCGCTCAGTGCTCAGCTGGCGACTTGCAGCTTCTGCACTTCACGGTAGAGCGGATGCTTCTCGCCCAGGCGCAACAAGGTCTCCAGCTCCTGGCGAGCGTGCGGCTTGTCGCCTTGCTGCAGGTAGAGCTTGGCCAGGCGCAGGCGCGCTTCATGCCAGTTGGGCCGCAGCGCGAGGGCGGCCTTTTGCGACTCGACGGCATTGGACCAGTCCTTCATCGTCGCGTAGATGTCGGCCCGAGTGTCGTACAGGCTGGCTTCCTTGGGCGCCAGCTTGATCGCCTGAGCGAGGATTTCAAGCGCGCCTGGCTTGCCCGCCTTCGCCAGGGTCCAGGCCAGGTTGTTCAGGGCCTCCAGGTTGCTGGGGCTTGCCTTGATGATCGCCTCATAGTGGCTGCTGGCCAGCGCAAAGTCAGAACGCTTGACTGCTTCGGTCGCCAGGTACATGCGGAAGGCAGCGTCGGCCGCCTGCTGGGCAAGCCACTGCCGTTGAAATTCATTCGCGCGCGCCTGGTCCGGCAAGTGCGCCAGGGCCCGGTGCAGGCGGATGGCCAGCTCCGGCGCAGGCAAGAGATCCAGCCCGCGGCGATAAGCGCTGGCTGCTGAATCCCAGTTCTTCTGCGATGCCCACAGATCACCTTCAAGCGCATGGCCGAAAGGGCTTCCCTTGAACTTTTGCTGGGCCGATCGCGCCACCGCCAAGGCTTCCTTGACTTGCCCCGCGTTGAGCTCCATCACAACAAGCATCTGAAGCGCCGGCGCCAGCTCGGGGCTGACGGCAATCGCGCGGCGCAGAGACTGAATGGCCGCAGTGGTGTTGCGCTGGTTCGTGTGAATCTCCGCCATCCGCATGTGCGGCAGGGCCGAGTTCGGCTGATTCTTGGCCAGCTTCGCATAGGTGCTCATGGCCAGATTCAAGTCGCCTGAAGCGATCTGGATCTGCCCCAGGTTGTCGCCGATCTCCAGGGAGTCCCCAAGCGCAGCGAAGGCTTCTTGCGCGGTACCCAGCGCACCGCTGACGTCGCGCTGACGCAGCTGCATCTGGGTCAAGAGAATGCGGGGTGCGACTTCGCCAGGGAAGCTGCTGACCAGCTTGCGCAGGTCCTCCATCACGGCCTTCGCATCGGCACCGCTGCGCTCGCGCACGGAAATCAGGAACATCTGCGCCTGAACGTTGTCGGGGACCCTGGCGACAAAGGCCTCCAGGCGCTCCTTGGCAACGCTCAGGCGCCCCTCGGCGACGTCCAACTTGGCGACGGCCGCAAGCGCAGGGTAGTAGCTCGGGTCCAGTTTCGAGGATGCCTCGTACGCTGCGTAAGCTTGCGCCTTGTTCCCGCGGGCCATTTCCACATTGCCGCGCAAGCTCGGTGCCACCGCGCTATCCGGGCGCTTGGCCTGCAGCTTGGCAATCGCATCCAGTGCTTCAGGGTACTTTTTCTGGCTCATCAGCAGATTGATCAGCGCGAGGTCCGGGAAAGTTCCTTCGTCGCGCGCTGCAAGGGACTGCAATTGCGCGACAGATTGCTCAGCTTGCCCACCCATCGTTGCAGCCAGGGCCAGGACCGTACGGCTGCGACTGTCCTTGGGGTCCAGCTTGGCAGCTCGCGCAAAGTATTGCTGGGCAGCCTCGACCTGACCACTCAGCAGCAAGGCCTCGGCCATCATCGAAACCGCATCACTGGACGGGTTCGGGCGCTCCGTCATGGGTCGCAAGCCCTTTAGCGCCTTGTCGAAATTCCCGGCTCGGATCTGCGCACGCGCCAGCAGCAGATGCACATGATCGTCATCCGCCAAGGCGGCAGCGGCCTTCGTGAGCGAGGTCTCAGCCTGAACCAACGAGCCGCGCTTGAGGTCAATAGCGCCCATCAGCTGCAGCGCGCGCGGGTTGGACGGCGCGAACTTCAAGAGTTGCTGCGTCTTTTCCTGAGCCGTCTTCATGTCGCCACTTTCGTAGGCAACGACGGCGGCAATGAAGATTGCATCCGGATGCTTGGGTGCAACTGCAAGCAGAGCTGCCAATCGAGTCTGCGCTTCCTTGGTGTCCTTGCGACTGAGTGCCATGCCTACCAGCGACACATGCGCCGGCACGTAGCGAGCGTTGGCCTTGAGCGCATCTTCGTAGGCATTCGCAACCTGCTTCAGATCACCCTTCTGGGCCTTGAGAATGTCGCCACGCAGCAGATAGGCCTCGGGCAGCTTCTGGTTGATCAGCAGCACACGGTTCAGCAGGTCCAAGGCTTCGTCGTACCGGCGGCTCGCCGCAAATACCTTGACCTTGACCAGATAGGCCTGTGGATAGTTAGGTCCGGCTGCCAGGGCCTGGTCCGCCGCGGCAAGCGCGGCCTCCGAATTGCCAAGAAACAGATGCGCAGAAGCCAGGGTTGCCTTCAGGGCCGCGGTCGCGGCCGCCGTGCTGGGCTTGAACTCGGCGTAGTCGGCAACGACGCGCTTGGCGTCACCGGTAACCAGCAGCGAATAGGCCAGCAGCGGCACCACCTCCTGGGGATCAAAACCCAGCTCGGAGGCCTTGCGCAGCTCGATCAAGGCGCCCCGGAAGTCGCCGATGTCAACCAATGCCCTGCCGAGCATGAAACGCGCCTCGGCATTTTGCGAATCCTTCTCCAGTGCATTCTTGAGGTAGATCGTGGCCGCTCTCGAATCGCGCTTGTTCACGGCCTCCTTGGCCTTCTCGATCAAGGCTTCAGCTGAATCGCCGAAGCACCCCGCCAGCAGCAGGGCGGAACTCAGCACCACGAATCGAGCACGGGCGGGTGTCATGATCTTCACAAGAGGCCTCTTTCCTACCTAGATTGATTGAACCGGACAGGGTCGAACGAAATTGGCTGGCCGTGGCCACTCAACTCGCTGTTTTTCGGCACTTGTACCGACCAGCATTCGGACCATCCGAGCAAGTTGCAAAACAGCGACAACCGTTCTGCACGGTCCGCTGGCCTGGCTGTGCGATGCGAGGTGCGCTGGCGCGCAGCATGCCTCAAGACAAACCTCCGGGCATCAGCCCAGATCCTGGTAGGTCTGCCCCATCTCCAGCGCGGCAATGCAGTCGCGCCAGTTCTTGTCCGCTTCATCGAAGGTGAAGCCATAGAACACACCCGCTTCGGCTGCCTTGCGGCGCACCGCCATGGCATGCAGGTGAGATGAGGTGGCATTGCCCAGCTCGATAGTCACTTCGCCCTCTTCTTGCAGCGGAAGATCGAGCTTGCACTCGGCCTGGAACCCGGCGAAGGAGATTTCAATGACGTCCAGGGCAAAGCTCACCTCACCAGCGCCATTTCGCATCAGCAGGCGGCCGGGGCAGCGCATTGAAAATCGCCGATGCCGCCGCAGCGGGTGGTGGTCGGCCTCGGCGGTGCCGCCCAGCAATGGCAGCACGGCACGATATTCAGGCTGGTCGTAGATGGACCAGAGCAAGGCCTTCTTGCGGTTGTCCATGTTCTCGAACACGGTACTGGCCTTGTTGAAGAAATGGTCGAGCAGTGCAGGCGTCATCACCGGATCGTTCGTGGTGTGATAACGGCGCTGCGGCCACCGGAAGTTCGGCATCTCGACCGAATAGAAATAGCTGTGCAGGTTTTTTATGGCCTTGCGATTGCCATAGTTGCGCTTGAGCAGCTCAGGCGCGCGCTGCAGATCGAGGCTGGCACCGACAGCCGGCGCACCATTGGCGAAGTCGTACTCCGCCACCGTCATTTCGGTCAAGCGGTCAAAGCTCAACAGGGCTTCGTACAGCTGGATGCGGTCCGGGTTGACGGCGATCACCAGGTGGCGCGTATCAAAATAACGCTCGCAGTACTCACGCATGTACTTCATGAGCGGAAACAGCACCGCCCCGCCGGTCTTGCGAAACGATGGCGCCACAGCCAGGGCGGAAATCTCGGCAATCTGGCCACCGCGTGTACGCACCGGCTCCAGGTCGAAGATGGCCTGCATCGGGAAGCCGAAAACGCCCTCCCGAATCATCGAAATCGTGCCAACGATCTCGCCATCGAACTTGGCGCACAAGGTGGTGGTCGTGGGCAGTGCGTGATAGATCGTCACACGCATGCCAGACGGGTCCGGCTTCATGAAGCCCGCGCCGACATAGGCGTCATGCAGGATCTTGAAGCAGGCCTCGAGCTCTTCGCGCGTCTCGGCGATCTTGAGCTCCAGGCGCGGATCGGGTCGCGGGTCACAGACGACCAGCGACCGGATCAGCGCAAAGCGCAGGCGCGTAGGCAGCACCCCGAAGGCCCGGCGCAAAAGCAGATGCAAGCTTTTGCGGAATCGGGATCGATTGATTCTGCTCATGGATAGTGGGCGAGGGTCCGGCCTGTGAACACCCGTCCGAGGCTAACAGAGGCGTAACGGCAAGCAAAGCCCGAATCAAGAAGAAACGGGTGACGGGGCTGCCGCGCGCGGCAGCCCTGCCCGGCCGGCGATCAGCGCGCGCCGCCCACCTGCGCCAAGAGGCGCTGAACCTCGGCCTGCTGCGCGAATTCCTTGCCCATGCCGCTCAGCTGCGTCAGCTCCTTGCGCGCCTCTTCCTTCTTGCCGGCAGCCAGATAGATCTCTGCCAGATGCAGCCTGTGCAGATGCAGGCTTGGCGCAAGCGACAGCGACTTGAGCTGCAGCTCGATCGCCTTGGCATGCTGGCCGGCCTTGGCGTAGACACTGGCCACGGTATCGAGCACCGCAGGTGCCTCAGGCGCCAAGCCGAGCAGCTTGTCGGCCAGGGTCTTGGCTTCCGGATCGCCGCGCTGATTCAGCAGCCACACCAGATTGTTGAGCGCCAACACGTTGTCAGGCTGAAGCTCCAGAACCTTGCGGTACAGCCTTTGGGCCTTGACCACATCACCCGATGCCAAGGCATGGTCTGCAATGGCGAAGACAAAGCCGGCATCCGACGGATGGCGGCCAGTCCAGCTCGACTCGAGCGCAACTGCATCGCCGTCCTTGCCCGCGAGGCGATAGGCGCGCAGCAGCTTGACCGCGCCGTCGGTCGATTCCTGCTTGGCCAACGCCATCTTGTAGGCTTCGGCGGCTGCGGCGGCATTGCGAGCCGACAATTCGATGTCGCCACTGAGCACCCAGCCCACCGACTCACCGGCTCGCTGCGCCTGCACAGTCTTGGCAAGCTGCCGCGCTTCGGCCATCTGGCCTTCAGCCACCAGCAGCGAGGCCAACATGATCTGCGCCGGGACATGGTCGGCTTTCAGCGCCAAAGACTTCTTGAGCAGCGTGATCGCACCGGCCGTGTCCTTCAGCTTGGCCTGTACCTCGGCCTGGCGCATCGGCGGGATCGGGGAACGCGGCTGCATCCGGACCAATTCAGCAAAGGTATTGAGGGCCTGGTTGAGGTCCTTGTTGGCCACGAAGGCGCGCCCCAGCAGCTCGACAAATGCCGCATTGCCCGGGAAAGCCTGGCGCCCACGCTGCGCCACTTCGACCGCTTTCGCAGCCTGAGCACCATCCAGGTAGACCGAGCCCAAGGAAAGCAAGGGGCCGGCTTCCTTGGGAAATTCCTTGACGAGCGCTTCCAGCTGCTTGACCAGCGTTTCCCGCTTCTCACCCTTTTGAGCCCGCAGGCCGATGACGGCCAGCTTGGCTTCCACAGACTCCGGGTTGGCGCTGGCCGCAGCCTCGAAGCGCTTGATGGCCTCCTCCGGCTTGCGGTCGCGGATGTCCATGCCAGCCAGGGCTGTGGCCGCAGGCAAATAGCCAGGGCTCAGCTTGAGCGCCTGCTCGAAAGCCTCGCGCGCTTTCTCGGGCCTGCCACGCAAGGTCTCGATCCGGCCACGCAGAACCGCTGCCTGGGGCTTGCCCGGCTGCTTCTGATCCAGCAGATCGATGGCGACCATCGCCTTGTCGAACTCCTGGCGCCGCTGCAGCGCATTGATCAGGGCCATGTCGGCCCGGATGCTGCCCGGCTCACTCTTGGCCAGAGCGCGCAAGGCTTCGAGCCCCTGTTGCGCTTTGCCGCGTTCGATCTGGGTCATGGCCACGGCGATGCGGCCCTGGGAATTCTTCGGGTCGAGCTTGACCAGCTTGGCGTACAGCTCTTGCGCCGCAGCAGGTTCGCCCGCCTGCTGGTGAATCTCGGCAGCCAGCGCATAGGCCTCCGGCGAACCGTTGGTCTCAGCCAGCAAGGGCTCCAAGGTCTGCAAGGCCTTGGCGGTATCGCCCGAGCGCAGGAAGGCCTGTGCCAGTTGCAGGCGCATCGCACGCGTGCCGCCGCGCGACTGCAAGGCCATGGTCAGCTCGGTGATGGCGCGCTGGTAGCTGCCCAGCTGCAAGTCAACCGTACCCGCGAGATGCAGGGCCTGAGGACTCTCGGGCGTCATCTTCAGGAGGGCCTGGGCCTGCTCTTCAGCTCCCTTGAGATCCTGCTTCTCCAGCGCCACCATGGCGGCGTTGTAGCGGGTCTGCGGATGATTGGGCGCGACGGCGCGCAAGGCCTCCAGTTGTTTCTCGGCCGCGGCCGCATCACGCTGCTGGAGGAACGCGTTGATCAGGCCGGCGTGGGTCGCCACGTCCTTCTTGTCTGCGGCCAGCGCCTGCTGATAGGCCGCAATGATTTCCTTGCTGTCGCCCTGCTGAAGCTGCAGCAACTCGGCCCGCAGGCGCCACGCCGGGGCGTTCTTGGGCTGCTCTTGCAGGAGTTTGTCCAGCACTGCCATGGCGCCGGCCAGGTCCTTGCTGCTGGTCAGGAGGCGAACCTTGCTCAATGCGGCTTGCGCATTCTTCGGATCATCGCGCAGGGCCGCTTCAAGGGCCGCGCCGGCAGCGGCCCCATTGCCCTTGGCCATGTGCGCATTGGCCAGAACGACCTGGAGTTCGGCGCGCTGAACCGGGTCTTGCAACTTGCTGTCGCCAAAGTCGGCGAGCACGCGATCCGCCTCGCCCTTGAGCAGGCGGGCCTTGGCCGTGAGCACGGTCATTTCGTCATTGCTGTGGCCAGCATTGCGGGCCTTGTCCAGCTCGATCAGGGCACCCGGCATGTCGCCAGACAGGAACAGGGCCTTGCCGAGCAGGAAACGGGCTTCGGCCAGCGAGGCATTCTGTTGCAGTGCATTTTTCAGCTGGATGACTGCAGCCTTGGGTTCATTCTTCTCAAGCAAGGCCTTGGCCGACGCCACTTGCTGCTCGGGCGACTCACCGAAACAGCCACTCAGCAGAGAGGCCGACAAGGCCAGCGCCACACCGGCGCTGAGCGCGGCCGGGCTGCGCGTCATCTTCTTGCTTTGCGTCTTGTTGTTCATTTGATTTGCAGTCGGTTGATCAGGTCATACAAGGTCGGACGGCTGACCCCCAGCATCTCCGCCGTCTTGACCATATTGCCGTCGGTGCGAGACAGCGCGGCAATGACGGCTGCGCGCTCGGCGCGCTCGCGCACCGTGCGCAGGTCCAGCGACTCCGCGTCGCCCTCGGCGGCCTCAGGTACCGCAAGCCCGAGGTCGGCTGCCGTGATTCGGTCGCCATCGGCCATGATGGAGGCGCGCTTCACCAGGTTCTGCAGCTCGCGCACGTTGCCGGGCCAGGCATGGGCCTCGATCGCTCGCACCGCATCGTCGCTGAGCGCCTGCACCGGGCGGCGCATCTCGGAGGCGTAGCGGCGCAGCATGGCATGCACCAGCAGCACCGCGTCGCCGGCGCGCTCGCGCAACGGCGGGATCTCGACCACGATCTCGGCCAGGCGGTAATACAGGTCTTCGCGGAAACGGCCGTCGGCGATCAGGCCTTTCAGGTTCTGGTGGGTCGCGCCGACGATGCGCACGTCCACCGCAATCTCCTGCCGGCCGCCGAGCCGCTCGATGCTGCGCTCCTGCAGGAAGCGCAGGAGCTTGGCCTGCAGAGGCATCGGCAGGTCGCCGATTTCGTCCAGCATCAGCGTGCCGCCATTGGCTGTCTCGATCTTGCCGACGGTGGTCTTGGTGGCCCCGGTGAAGGCGCCGCGCTCATAGCCGAACAGTTCGCTTTCCAGCAAGGCCTCGGGAATGGCCGCGCAATTGATGGCGATGAAGCGGCCCTTGCGGCGTGAAGCATCATGCAGGCCCTGCGCCAGCACTTCCTTGCCCGTGCCGCTTTCGCCCAGCAGGAGCACGGTGGCATCGGTGGGCGCCACCTTCTCTACCGTGCGGCAGATGCGTTGCATGCCGGGGTCGCGCGTGACCAGGCCACCCAGCACTTCGGCATGCTGCTGCATCTGCAGGCGGCGGTTTTCCTGCTGCAGTTCGTGCAGTCGGAATGCGCGCTCGACCGTCAGCGCCAGCTGATCGGGGTCCACCGGCTTGGCCAGGAAGTCGTAGGCGCCCAGGCGTATCGCCCGCAGCGCATTGCTCTGGTCATTCTGGCCGGTCAGCACGATCACCTTGACCGACGGGTCCAGCTCGATCAGCTTTTCCAGCAGCGAAAAGCCCTCGGTCACAGAGTCCTGATCGGGCGGCAGGCCCAGGTCCATGGTGACCACGGCGGGGTTGTGCCGCCGGAACTGCAGCAGCGCACTCGGCGCATCGCTGGCCAGTGCCGACTCGAAGCGGTCCAGCGACCATTTCAGCTGTTTTTGCAGGGCCAGATCGTCTTCGACGATCAAGAGACTGGGCAGACGTTCAGCGCTCATCGGGTGTTCATCAAGCCGAGGTCCGACGAAGCTGTCGCATGAAACAGCGGCAGCAGCAAGGTGATCCTGGTGCCCTGCTCGGGCTCGCTTTCGACATTGATCTTTCCTCCCAGCTCCTGGACGTACTGGAAGCTCTCGTAGGCTCCGATACCCATGCCGCTGGATTTGGTGCTGCTGAACGGTTTGAACAGCTGGTTCTGGATGAAGTCACGTGACATGCCGCAGCCAGTATCGCCCACTTCAACTCGCGCATTGCTGCCGCTGGCGTCGAGCGCGAGCCAGACGCGACCTTGTACCGGAGTTGCATCAAAGGCGTTCTGGACCATGTGGCCAATCACACGCTCCACCCGCTCGTCATGGCCCCGCGTGCTGATCTCGGCGTGGATTTGCAGCTCCAGTTGGCGCCCCTTGCTGGCAGCCGCAGCCGCGAGGCGTCGCGCCAGCGCCGCCAGGTCCACGCCACCGGCAACCCCATGAGGATTGCCGCCTTCGCGAAGCTGCAGCATCAGCTGGCGCATCTTGTCGAGCGAGTTCTCCACCGTGTCCAGCATGTCCTGCTGAAACTCCGGGTTGTCGCGCAGACGCTTGGCGTTCTTCATCATCAGCGAGAGCTGGGTGACGATGTTCTTCAGGTCATGCACGACGAAGGCCGACATCTTGTTGAACGCATCGAACTTGCGCGACTCCAGCAAGGCCTCGGTCGACTGCATCTGCGCAAGAAAGGCGGCAGCCTGGCTACCCGCTGTCTTGAGCAGGTCGCGCACTTCCCAGTTCAACTCCACTGGCGTTCGCGGCCGACCGAGCACGACGAAGCCGATCAGCTCCGTCGACATCAAGAGCGGCACCACCAGCCAGTTGCGCTCGTCACCGCCCAGCCACTCGGGCAGGACCAGGCCTTGATAGGCCGGTGAGCCGCGGCGGAACTCATCCAGGTCGATGATCCAGGCGCGCTCACGCAAGTAGGCGCAAAGGGCCGAGTCTTCACCTTCCACCTCACGCTGTTCAGGCATGTTCCAGATGGCAGTCTGGCGCCATTCGCGCCGGTCACCCCGCAGCATCCAGAGCGTGCCAGCCGGGCTCTCGACCAGATTGGCCAGCCCCCGCACCACCGAGCCGCCGACTTCCTGCGGCGCCGTTGTCGTCGAAAGAATGGCGGTGAAGCGCAGCCACTCCTCGCGATAGTCATAGCGGTAGCTGAAGAAATTCTTGCTGATGTAGACCCGCAGCTTGGAGCGCAAGGTACCGGAGAGCAGCAACATCACCAGCGCCATCAGCGCCACGAAGATGAGCGCCAGCTGCAGCGCCCTGCCCCAGTCACCGCCGGTGTAGCGCACGTAGTAACCAACGCCCGACACCAGAAGCAGATAGGCGCCCACCAGCAGCAGCGTGGCCGAATGGAACACCGCCGCTCGCGACACATGCAGTTTGCCCAGCCAATTGCCTTCGCGGCGCGACGCCAGATAGAGCAAGGGCACAGCCATTGCATGCACGGCGGCGCGCACGTCGAAGGCGTCGCTGTCAAAGTGCTGGAACAGCACGGCCTGCGAAAACACGAAGAGGTCGAAAGCGAACACCGCGCTCAGGCCCAGGCAGACCGGCTTGGCGTTCCAGCGCGCGTCACCGCGGGAATTGCGCAGCAATTGCTCCACCAGTACCAGCCCGACCACGGCAGCGGCCAATGAGGCAAAAGCCATCTGCTGCTGCAAGGTGGCGGGCCGGTAGTCGAGCAACTCACGCGTCAGCAGCAGCATCGGCAGCGCGAGTGCGCTGAGCGCCGCCCACAGCCGGAGCTTGCCTGGATCACCCGCTCCGGGCACCGAAAGCAGGCCGAGGATGAAGACGAACCAGAGGCCGTAGCGCAGTGAATCCGCCAGGGGCAAGGCGATCGCAGAGAGTTGCTGCAGGCCCGAACTGGGCGCCATCAGCCCGAGGACGGCCCACAGCAAGCTGGCCAGCAAGGCGGCCAGCAGACTCAGGGACAGGGTGGCGCTGCTGGTTTCGTCCCGGCGAAGCAGCTTGGCTCCGACGAGGATGGCGAAGGCGCCATAAGCCAGCGCCGCGAGCACATGGCTCGCCGCAGCAAGATTGAACATGCGCTATTCGATCAAGCGAGAGCGCCGACGGGAATCGGCGCAAACGCTAGGGGCCAACGCCGACCCGGGCAGCCTCGAAGGTGAAGCAATCAGCGAAGCTCGGCGCTTCGCTCGCGCGGTCAGCGGGCGCCCTTGCCCGTCAGCACCACGGCGACGGTCTCGAGCAAGATCAAGAGGTCAAGGAACAGCGTGTGGTTCTTGACGTAGTACAGGTCGTACTGAAGCTTCTCGACCGAGTCTTCGATCGTCGAGCCGTACTCGTAGCGCACCTGCGCCCACCCCGTCACGCCCGGCTTCACGCTGTGACGCACGGCGTAGTAAGGGATCTTGGTGATCAGGTCGTCGACGAAATACTGGCGCTCCGGACGCGGGCCGACCAGGCTCATCTCGCCGCGCAGCACGTTGAAGAGCTGGGGCAGCTCGTCGATGCGAACCCTGCGGATGAACTTGCCGACGCGGGTTACGCGATCATCGTTCAGCGTGGCCCAGCGCGGCGTGCCGTCTTTCTCGGCATCGGTGCGCATGCTGCGGAACTTGATGACTTCGAACACCTCGCCATTGAGGCCGACGCGTTCCTGGCGATACAGCACCGGGCCGCGCGATTCAAGGCGAATCGCGATGGCGGTCAGTGCCATCAGCGGCAGGGCCAGCACCAGGATGGCGCCAGAGAACAGCACGTCGAAGACACGCTTGACCAGGGTGCGGACCACGCCTTGGTTGAAGCCGTCGCCAAACACCAGCCAGCCGGCGTTCACATGGCTGACCTTGATCTGGGCCAGGGTCTTCTCGAAATAGGTGGCGATATCGACCACGCGGATGCCGTAGAGCTTGCAGTCCAGCAGTTGGCGCAGCGGCATGCTGCCACCACGGCGCTCGGACAGCGCCACGACGATCTCGTCAACGCCCAGGGCCAGTGCGGTATCGGTCAGCGAACCACGCGATTCGACCAGAGCCGAGCGGGCCACTTCGGGATGTTCTTCGTTCGGGCCGGCGTAGTAGCCGATGATCTCGGCATGCGGATCGGCAGCGGCCAGTGTGCTGCCCACGGCCTTGGCGGCAGCGCCAGAACCGAAGATCAGGATCTTGGTGCGGTTGCGCGATTGCGAAACCGTGTGGGCGGCATAGACGCGATGGACCATCACGGCAGCCACGGCGGCCATGGCGGCAAACGTCATCAGCTGGCGATTGATCGCGTCGGTCGGCAGCAGGCCGAAGATCACGTAGGCCAGCGGCAGGCCCAGGAACAGGGCCAGCAGGGCTCGGGCACAGGACTCGGTCACCGAGCGGTTGTGCACATGCTGATAGAAGCCAGTGGCGGAGTTGATCACGAACATGCCGCCGGCCAGGGACAGGCCATGCGATGCAGCGAACGGAATGATCTGCTCGGCTGTGCCACCTTGGCTCAGCACCACAGCAATCACTGCGAAGACGATCAGCCCCACGTCGAAGAAGACCTGGAGCAGTGTCTGCTTATGTAGGTAGTGATTGAAGATCCGAATCATGCTATTCCCCGCTCAGTCCGTAGCCCGGGTCGCTCTCGCAAGCCACGGTCTGAAATCGATACTGCCGAACACATCTGCAAAGCCTGGTGGCCGAGTCATGCGAAGCTGCCGCCCTGCGAAGCCGCTGTTGTTCTTGCCGCTCCCTCTGGGGAGTCGTCATGAGCCGCAACGCTTCGTTATGGGTCGGGATGATGCCCGCCTACCCCTGTCTTGAAAGCCCCCCGTTTAGAGGGTCGGCGCCCCTTGAAACGTGCAATCCGGACGTTTCGCCGCGCAGTGTCCCCAAAACATATTTCTTGCCGATGAACGAGCCGCGAGTAGATATCAGTTGCGGCCCTGCGGCGCGCTCAATGGCCGCCCCGCTCGTGCGTTTTCCACGGCACATCAAAAATGCTTGCAAAACCCGTTCTACGCCCGGGCGGGCATATTTCACGACCAATAAAAAAGCCCACCGAAGTGGGCTTTCGCGGAGAGAAATTGCAAGCAGATGTATCAGCGCACCACGGCAATTTGGTCGCGCTTGCCGCCCTTGTATGTAAACAGGGTCAGGGCGCCATTCTTGATATCGCCCTTGGCATCAAAGGTGATATTGCCGGTAATGCCCTTGTAATCCGTCGTCTTGGCCAGCACCGGCAGGTATTTGGCCGGTTCGGCCGAGCCGGCCTTGACCATGGCAGCAACCAGCACATTCACAGCGTCATAGACATAGGGGGCATAGATCTGCACCTCGACGCCGTACTTCTTCTTGAAGGCTTCCTTGAAGGCGTCGGTGGACTTCTTGGCCTCACCTTCGACACCACCGGCCTCGGCGCAGATGACCTGCTCGTCCGCCATGGCACCGACCGACAACTCGGGCAGCTTGGCCGAGCAGATGCCGTCGCCACCCATGAACTTGGCCTTGATGCCCAGCTTCTTCATGTTCAGCAGCAGCGGGCCGCCGACGGCGTCCATGCCGCCGAAGAAGATCAGGTCCGGCTGCTTGGCCTTCAGCTTGGTCAGGATGATGGAGAAATCGGTCGACTTGTCAGTGGTGTATTCATGGCCGACGACCTTGCCGCCCGCGGCCTTGACGCTCTTCTCGAATTCCTTGGCAACGCCCTGGCCATAGGCCGTACGGTCATCGATGACGGCAATGGACTTGGCCTTGACCGTGTTGACGGCATAGCGACCCAGAGCGCCGCCCAGCAGGCCGTCGTTGGCCACGATGCGGAAGGCGGTCTTGTAACCCTTGGCCGTGTAGGCCACGTCGGTGGCCGAAGGCGAAACCTGCGGGATGCCGGCGTCGAAATAGATCTTCGAGGCCGGGATCGAGGTGCCGGAGTTCAGGTGACCCACGACGCCATTGACTTTGGAGTCCACCAGCTTCTGCGCTGCGGCCGTGCCCTGCTTCGGATCGCTCGCGTCGTCTTCGGCCAGCAGCACCAGCTTGACCTTCTTGCCGCCAATCATCACGCCCTTGGCGTTGAGCTCGTCAATGGCGAACTTGGCGCCCAGCTCATTGTCCTTGCCCAGATGCGCGCCCGTGCCGCTGACCGGGGCCACATGGCCGATCTTGACCTCCATCTCCTGGGCCTGGGCAACACCACCCAGTGCCAGTGCGGCCGCGCCAACGATCAGATTCATCTTGATTTGCATTGAATACCTCCGGAGTGGGCAGGAAAGCGCCCGGTCTGTATCGATCAATAAAAAGGGGACTGCAGCGGCGCGGACCTTACCCGAAATGCGGGGTCCGCTCCAGAGGGGAAAGTCAGCGCTGCGCCTGTGCGGGCAGCGCTCAACTCAGCCACTCAGTCCTTCACCTCGTGATGGTCGAGCTGGTGGCCGAGTTCCTTGTAGCGCTTGAAGCGCTGACGGCCGAGCTGCACCTGCTCGGGATCACGCGACAGCACCTCGAGAATCCGGTCAAAGGCCTCGATCGGGTCGGGCATCTCGGGGCCGAGGTTCAGCAGCACCGGCCAGCCGCGCAACTGTTCGGCCCGTTCGGCAAGCAGCAGCGGCGTGGCGGCCATCAGCTCGGGCTTGTTCGGCTGCCAGCGCATATGGGGCACGAACTCGGTGGCCTCGAAGCTCCAGAGCGCCGCGTCCAGCCTGTCCAGCATGGCCGCGGGCGCCAGGATGCCCACCCGCGCGCCACTCTGCTGCGCCTTGCGCAGCAGGCGGCAGCAGTAGGCCAGCCGGTCCGGCACGCCGGTATAGAAGCTGACCTGGGTCATGCCTGTGCTGAGGTGCTTACTTCGCCTGCGACAGCACGAAGTGGGTCAGGAGGCCCACCGGGCGACCGGTCGAACCCTTGGATGCGCCGCCCTTCCAGGCCGTGCCGGCGATGTCCAGATGGCCCCAGCGGTACTTCGAGGCGAAGCGCTGCAGGAACTTGGCGGCGGTGATCGAACCACCGGCGCGAGAACCCACGTTGGCCACGTCGGCGAAGTTGCTCTTCAGGCCTTCTTCGTAGTCGTCGTCCAGCGGCATGCGCCAGCAAAGATCGAGCGCTGCTTCGCCCGCCGCTGTCAGCGATGCCGCCAGTTCGTCGTCGCTGGCATACATGCCGCTGCGGATGCCGCCCAGGGCAATGACGCAGGCGCCGGTCAGCGTGGCCACGTCCACCACCACAGCCGGGTTGAAGCGCTCGGCATACGTCAGGGCATCGCACAGGATCAGGCGGCCTTCGGCGTCGGTGTTCAGGATCTCGATCGTCTGGCCCGACATCGAAGTGACCACATCGCCCGGCTTCAAAGCACGGCCGCTGGGCATGTTCTCGCAAGCAGCGATGATGACGACCAGGTTCACCTTGGGTTTAAGTTCGACCACAGCGCGCAAGGTTCCCAGCACCGAGGCGGCGCCACCCATGTCGAACTTCATCTCGTCCATCTCGGCGCCCGGCTTCAGGGAAATGCCGCCCGAGTCGAAGGTGATGCCCTTGCCCACCAGCACCACCGGCGCCACCGACTTGGCCGCGCCTTCGTAGCGGGCAACGATGAAGCGCAGCGGCTCGTCCGAGCCCTTGGCCACCGAGATGAAGGAGCCCATGCCGAGCTTCTCGACCGCCTTCTGGTCCAACACCTCGACCTTGATGCCATGGCTCTTGGCCAGCGCCTTGGTCTGCTCGGCCAGGTAGGTAGGCGTGGCGTAATTGCCCGGGCGGTTGGCGCACTCGCGCGCCAGCTCGATACCGGCGGAAATCGCCTCGCCGCGAGCCAGGCCAGCCTTGGCGGCCTTGGCGTCGTCCTTGCTGGTGATCAGGCTGACCTTGGCCAAGGCGCCAGCTGCTGGAGCGCTGGGCTTGGTATGACGGTAGACGTAGACCGATTCGGCGACCGCCTGCACGGTCTGCTCGGCAAGCGCTTCAACGCTGGCTTCGAAGCCGACAAAGGCGACAGCCGCATGCGCAGCGCCACGCCCCTTCAATTGACCGAGCGCCGACGACAGCGCGGCGCGCGCCGCCTTCAAGCTGCCCTTGCCAGCGGCAGCCAGCACCAGGCGCGGCGCCTTGATGCCAGCGGGGCGCTGCAGCGCCAGCGTGCGGCCGCCCTTGAATTCGAAATCACCCAGCTTCACTGCGTCGGCAACGGCTGCAGCGAGGGCCTTGTCCAGGCCTGCCGGCAGCTTGTCGCCGGCCACCACGAGCAGGAGCGCGTCGGCGCTGGTGCCGGCCAGGGCGTCTTGCGACGCCGACAGAGTACGGAAGTCCATAATGTCTCGGTATAGAAGATAAAAAGTGTGCGGATGTTATTCGATTCCACTGTGCGCAAAGAGCTGGCCCGCAGCTTCGGCGTCACCCTCGTCGTGATCCTGACCATCGTCCTGACCATCATGCTGATACGCACGATAGGCCAGGCGGCCGTGGGCTCCGTGGCACCTCAGGACGTGCTCCTGATGATGGGCTATCTGGCCCTCGGACATCTGCCCACCATGCTGACGCTGTCGCTGTTCGTGGCCATCGTGGCCACACTGGGCCGCATGTACCGCGAGTCCGAGATGACGATCTGGTTCGCCAGCGGCATCGGTCTGACCCGCTTCGTCAAGCCTGTGCTGCGCCTGGCTGTGCCGGTAATCCTGGCTGTGGTGGTGCTGGAGTTGATCGTCTGGCCCTGGGGCAACCGCAACAGCGCGCAATTGAAGGAGCGCTACGAGCGCCGCAGCGACCTCTCGCGCGTGGCGCCGGGCAAGTTCCAGAGCTCGCGCGACGGTTCCAAGGTCTTCTTCATCGAGCGCGATGGCGACGACATGCAGACCGGTCGCAATGTCTTCATCCTCGCTGACCAGGCCAGCCGCGAATCGGTGACCACCTCGCACAAGGGCCGCATCGAGATTGCCGACGAAGACCGCTACCTGGTGCTGGACAACGGCCAGCGCAACGAAATCAACAAGGACAACGGCGAGAAGACGCTGGCACGCTTCGAGCAATACCGCGTGCTGACCGACCGCAAGGTGGTGCGCCAAGCTGACCAGCTACCGCCCAAGGCGCGCAGCACCCTGGAGCTGATCAGCGACCCGACACAGAAGAACCAGGGCGAGCTGACCTGGCGCCTGGGCCTGATACTCGGCTGCGTCAACATGACGCTGCTGGGCATAGGCATGTCGGCCACCAATCCGCGCCGGCCGAGCAACTGGAGCATGCTGTTCGCGCTCTTGAGCTTCGTCGTCTATTTCAACCTGATCAATCTCAGCCAGTCCTGGGTCGGCAGTGGCCGGGCGAGCATGTTCAAGGCCCTGATCGGTGTGCACGGCGGCGCGATCCTGCTGGCCATGACCTTGATCTGGCTGCGTGAGCAGGGCAACTGCCTCAGCTTCGTGCGCAGGAAGGCGGTTGCTTTGCCATGAAAACCGTCCGCCGCCTGCTTTACAGCGACATCGTCAGCTCGGTGTTCTTCGTCGCACTGGCATTCCTGTCACTGTTCTATTTCATCGACTTCGTCGAGGAGCTGGACCGGATGAGCCGCGCTGGCGCCGGTGCCGGCCGGGCCGCATTGCTGGCTCTGCTGGAGCTGCCGGGCCATTTCTACGAGCTCTTTCCTATCGCGGTGCTGATCGGCAGCATCTATGCGCTGGCGCGCATGGCCCAGTCCAGCGAGTTCACCATCCTGCGTACCGGTGGCCTGGGGCCCGGCCGCGCGCTGGCGCTCCTGGCCACCCTGGGCCTGGCGTTCGCGGCGCTGACCTTCGCAGTGGGCGACTACGCCGCGCCCTGGTTCGAGCGTCAGGCCGAACTGACGCGCGCCGTCGCCACCGGCGGCGTGGCGCCCAGCCGCGGCGGTGCCTGGCTGAAAGACCGCGAGGTGCAAGGCGGACGCAGCTATTCCATCCATGTCAAACAGGCCAGCGCCAATGGCGAGCTGCGCCAGGTCCGCATCTTCGAGTTCGACGCCACCGGCGGACTCCTGAGCCGCCTGGCCGCCGCATCGGCCAGCGTCGATGGCAAGGGCTTGTGGCGCCTGCATGATGTGCAGCGCACCCGCTGGAGCGTCGGCAAGATCAGCGACGAAACCCTGGTTGAGTCGGCCTGGCAAAGTTCGCTGACCTCGGGTGTTGTGGCCGCCGCCGTGCTGCCCCCCAACACCATGACGACCACCGAGCTCTATCGCTATACCCAGCATCTGTCGGCGCAGGAGCAGTCTGCCCAGGCGTACCAGATCCAGTTCTGGCAGCGCGCCTTCAAGCCCCTGGCCTGCCTGGTGATGGTGGCGCTGGCCCTGCCCTTTGCCTACCTGCATGCCCGTGGCGGCGGCATCAGCTTCAAGGTGTTCGGCGGCATCATGCTGGGCATCAGCTTCTCGCTGTTGAACAGCCTCGCCGGCCACCTGGGCCTGCTGCAAGACCTGACCCCCTGGGCGGTGGCGGGCGCGCCCAGCATGCTCTACCTTCTGATGTCACTGGCGGCGTTCGGCTGGCTGGTGCGCTACCGATGAATACGACAAACCCGATGAACGAGAAGACCGGCCTCCTGCTGTTTGCCCACGGCGCGCGCGACCCGGCCTGGGCGCGGCCTTTTGAAGCGGTGCTGGCGCAGATTGCCAGCCAGAGGCCGGAGCTGGTCGTGCGCCTGGCATTTCTCGAATTCATGTCGCCCGGCCTCGAAGAAGCGGCGCGGGAACTGGTCAGCTCGGGCTGCCGTCGCATCGACGTCATGCCGCTCTTTCTCGGTGCCAGCGGCCACGTGCGGCGCGATGTGCCGCCTCTGGTCGAGGCGCTGCGCCAGCAGCATGGGCCGGCGGTGCGATGGCAGCTGCACACCGCAATTGGCGAGCATCCGGCCGTCATCGAGGCCATGGCCGGCGCCACGCTGGACTGGTTGAACACAGCCGCCCCGACGGTCAAGCCATCATGAACCTGCACCAGTTCCGTTTCGTCCAGGAAGCGGCGCGCCGCAACCTCAACCTGACCGAGACCGCCAAGGCCTTGTTCACGTCGCAGCCGGGTGTCTCCAAGGCCATCCTGGAGCTGGAAGAAGAGCTGGGCATCGACATCTTCTCGCGCCACGGCAAGCGCCTGCGCCGCATCACGGAGCCGGGCCTGCAGGTGCTGAAGTCGGTCGAGATCATCATGCGCGAGGTCAACAACCTGAAGCGCATCGGCGAGGAATACTCCAAGCAGGACACCGGCACGCTGTCCATCGCCACCACCCACACGCAGGCGCGCTATGTGCTGCCCGGGCCGGTGGCGCAATTGCGCAGGCAGCTGCCGCAGGTGCGCGTCAGCCTGCACCAGGGCACGCCGGATCAGGTGGCGCGCATGCTGATGGATGACAGCGCGGACGTGGGACTGGCCACCGAGTCGCTGGCCCAGATGCCCGAGCTCGTCACCCTGCCCTGCTATGAATGGCAGCATGTGCTGGTGATGCCGGCGGACCATCCGCTGGCAAGAGAGGAGCATGTCTCGCTGGAGCAATTGGCTGCCGAGCCGCTGGTGACCTACCACCCGACCTTCACCGGGCGCACCCGCATCGACCGGGCATTCGCCGGCCGCCATCTGACACCGCAGATCGTGCTCGAAGCCATCGACTCCGACGTGATCAAGACCTATGTGCGCCTGGGGATGGGCATCGGCATCGTGGCCGAGATGGCGGTGCGTGAAGACCCGCCGGGCGGCGATCTGGTGTCGCGACCGCTCGGCCATCTGTTCGGCCAGAACGTCACCCGCATTGCCTTCAAGCGCGGCGCGTACCTGAGAAATTATGTTTACGCTTTCGCCGAACTGCTGTCCGACCGCCTGAACCGCCCGCTGCTGGAGCGCGCCATGGGCGGCGAGGCGAGCGACTACGGACTTTGAATTCAATATCGAGATGCCGCTGACCCTGCAAAGCCGCCTGCCCCATGTGGGCACCACCGTGTTTTCCACCATGTCGGCGCTGGCCGCACAGCATGGCGCCGTCAACCTGGGCCAGGGATTCCCGGATTTCGCCTGCGACCGCCGGTTGATCGATGCCGTTGACGCGGCCATGCGGGCCGACCACAACCAGTACCCCTTGATGGCCGGCGTGCCGGCCTTGCGTCAGGCCGTCGCCGCCAAGATCGCGGCCCTCTATGGTCACGGCTACGACGCCGATCGCGAGATCACCATCACCGCCGGGGCCACACAAGGCATCCTCACGGCGCTGCTGGCCGTCGTGCACCCGGGCGATGAGGTGATCGTCCTCGAGCCCTGCTATGACAGCTATGCACCCAATATCGAGCTGGCCGGCGGCCGCGTCGTGCGGGTGCCGCTGAACCCGCAGACCTACCGGCCCGACTTCGATCGCATCGCCGCGGCGCTGTCGCCAGACACGCGAGCGATCGTCATCAACACGCCGCACAACCCGAGCGCCACGGTCTGGACCGAAGCCGAGATGCGCCAGCTGGAAGCGCTGCTGGCCGGCAGCGAGGTGCTGGTGGTCAGCGACGAGGTCTACGAGCACATGGTTTTCGATGGCGCATCGCACCAAAGCGCGGCGCGGTTCCCAGGCCTGGCCGAACGCTCGTTCATCGTCTCGAGCTTCGGCAAGACTTATCACGTGACCGGCTGGAAGGTCGGCTATGTGGCCGCACCGGCGGCCTTGATGGCCGAGTTTCGCAAGGTCCACCAGTACAACGTGTTCACAGTCAACACGCCGATGCAGCACGGCCTGGCCAGCTACATGGCAGACCCAGCCCCTTATCTGGACTTGCCGGCCTTCTACCAGGCCAAGCGCGACCTGTTCCGGGCCGGCCTGACTGGCACGCGGCTGCGCCTGCTGGCCTCGGAGGGCAGCTACTTCCAGTGCGTCGATTACTCGGAAATCAGCGACATGGCGGACGCCGATTTCTGTGCCTGGCTCACGCGCGAGGTGGGCGTGGCGGCGATTCCGATGTCGGCCTTCAGTGTCGAAGCGCCGGTTCAGCGGGTCATCCGCTTCTGCTTTGCCAAGACCGAGGCAACCCTGCAGCGGGCATTGGACAAGCTGGCCTCACTCTGAGGGCAGCTTTCGCTAGAAGCTCGCCAGGCTCTGAAGCCTGGGCCGGGCGTCACGGCGAGGCAGGTGTCTCGCCGGTGATGTCCAGGTCGAGCTCCAGGTCCAGGCCGTTCGACGCGCTGCTGTCCAGCGGCAGCACCAGGTCCACCGACTCCGCCGCCGTACGCGCCGGGTGCTCGGCCAGGTCGCGCGCCACCAGATAGAGCGTCAGCATGTCGCGCATCAGCGCCAGGTCCTGCAGGTCCGACGGCGCCAATGCCACCTTGCCGCCCTGCCACTGACCACCACGCGACAAGAGGCCGCGCAAAAGGTCCATGCAGGCGGCGTTGTCGATCCAGATCTTCTCCAGCGTGTGCAGCACTTCAGGGCAGGTGAGCAGGCCCGGGCCATCGCCCAACGGCCAATCCCAGTCAAGTGGCGGCACGCCAAACTGATGGGCGTAGCTCTCGCCCACCAATTCAAAGGCCGAGCGGTCGTTCTGGCGCTGGTAGATCTCCAGCAGCATCAGGTAAGGCCAAGGACTGCTGACGCCGCGCAGCTTGCTGCTGAGCAGCTCGATGGCAGCACCCTCCTGCCCCAGCAACATGAAGAACTCGGCCTGCTGCTCCAGGTCGATCAGGCTTTCCACCGACAGCGGCTTTTCGGCATTGCGTGCCGATGCCGGACGCGTGTCCAGGGGAATGGTCTGCTCGACGAGCGAGATGGACAGCGGCTCACTGTAGGCCGGGCGGCGCAGCGAGGAATCGGGCATCAGCATCGAGTCGCTGACGAAGTCGCCCAGCTGCGGAATGGCGATGGTCGAATGGCCGCCACTGTCCAGGTCCGGCGTTTCCACGGCGCGCAGGAGGTCGGTCTGGTCCAGGTCGGCTGCGCTCAGGCGGGCCGCCAGGCTGTTGGTCGCCGACGCTGGCGACTGCGCTGGCGCTGGCACAGGGACGGCAATCGTTGCCGGCTCGGGCGGCAAGTCATCCAGCTGCATCGGCATGCTGGCGCCGGCCAGGCCCATGGCCTCGGGCTCGCGGAGCATGCGATTGCCGTGCGGTGCATGCTCCTTGGCCTCGTTCCACCAGGTTGATTCATGCAGGGCACGGTCCCGTGCACGGGCACGCCACAGATAGGCGCAGAAAGCCGCGAGGCCCGCCAGCAGCAAGGCCAGCACATAGACGACCGGGTTCTGGTAGCGGGCCGAATGCTCCTGCTCCAGCTGGCTGCGCAAGAGGGCCAGCTTGTCGGTCGTTTCCTTGTTCTGGGTCTGGATGCGCTGCAGGCTTTCCTCGAGGCGCTTGATGCGCTCGGCGCCGGCGTCGGGCGCACTCGCCATCGGCAAGGGCGCGGAGGCAGGCAGCGCCGTTTCCAGCGGCTCCGCAGCTTCGAGCTGAAGGCGCGGCCGGACCACCGGTGCAGGCTTGGCACCGGTCGCGCCGCCCGCACTGGCCTGCGTCGTGGTGGCAGGCTTGCGAGGCGGCTTTGCCTTTGCCTTGGGCTTGCTGGCCGACGCGGCGCGGGCCGGTGCGCTCGCTGCATCAGCCTCGCCGGCAGCGGCCACACTCACGTCTGCATTGCCGGCCGGCCGGCGCGGCGCGGCTGGCTTGGGCGCCGGAGCTGGCGCGGATGCGGCCTCGGTGGGCGTCTGTGCCAGCTGCGGCGCGGGCACCGGCGCTGCTGTGGGCGCCAGCAACTGACCGGGCTTGGCATCTGCGGTCGACAGCGCGGCACGCAGTTGCGGCGAGTAGCTGCGCACCGAGGTGTCGGGCAGGCGGGCCTCCTGCGGCAGATCGGTTCGCAGGCTGGGCGGGTCGACAAAGGCAGTGAACTGGCGGGTGAAGCGCGTCGGGCAGCCCAGCGACAGGGTGACCGTGACCAGCGGCTCGTCCACCGGCACCAGGCTTTGCACGCGCACCGCGCGCACCGTGCTGTCACTCTCGCCTTCCAGCTGCACCTGCACCTGCGTGGCAAGGATGCGGCTCTCGCCCGCAATCACTTCGGCGCGCGCGCAATCGGGGGTCAGTGCTTCATCGGCACCCAGCTGGATGGGGAACAGGAGGTTGAGCGGCTGCCCCAGCGCCGACAAGGTCAGCGGCCGACCGACGCCCAGAGCCTGGGCACTGTTTTGCGCACCGAGCAGCAACACCGCCAGCATCAGTGGGGCGAGCTTCGGTACCTCGGATTTGCTAGTTCGCGCGCTGATGACAGGCTCCATGCCAACAGGCAAAGCTTGGATGCCGGGCACTCTATCACGGAGAGTTACATCTCTCCCCGGGGGACTCCCCTTGACTCGGTGATTCAGCACTCGTATCCGGGCAGACGTCGGTCCAGCCGGCGCAGCAGGCCCGGCCAGCTGAGCGAACCGCCCTGCCCCTTGGTGACCTGGCGCGCCTGCTCCTGGGCAGTGGCGATGATCGCCGGGTCCACCTGGATCAACTCGCCACCACCAGCCTGGGCCCGGATCTGAATATTGCAGACCGCCTCGAAAAAATACATGGCCTGGAAGGCTTCGGCCACCGAACGCCCGACGGTCAGCAAGCCGTGGTTGCGCAGCATCAGGTAGTTGTTCTTGCCGAGGTCGGCGACCAGCCGCGGTTTCTCTTCGTCGCGCAGCGCCACGCCTTCATAGTCGTGATAGCCCAGGCTCGAGAGCACGAAGATCGAATGCTGGGAAATCGGCAGCACACCGCCGCGTTGTGCCGACACCGCCACGCCATTGAGCGTGTGCGTATGCAAGACGCACTGCGCATCGGGCCGCGCCGCATGCACCGCGCTATGAATGGTGAAACCGGCCGGGTTGACCGGGAAGGGCGAGTCCTCGAGCTTGTTGCCGTTCATGTCGACCTTGACCAGGCTGGAGGCCGTGATCTCATCGAACATCAGGCCGTAGGGATTGATCAGGAATTCGTCGTGCCTGTCTGGCAACCGCGCACTGATGTGTGTGAAGACCAGGTCGTCCCAGCCGAACAGTGCGACCAGCCGGTAGGCCGCAGCAAGATCGACGCGCAAGGCCCATTCCTCCGGGCTGCAAGTCTCGCGGCGCGACGAGGTTTCATTCAGGTGGTGCGACATGGGAGCTCCGGTCAAGCAAGGGTTGGGGCGGCTCGTGGACAATAGGCAAGGACGGCAAGCCCTTGCTGTCACGTCAGCGACAAGCCCATGAACAGCACGGTTCTCACAGCATCCGAACGCAGCAGCATTGAAGCAGGCTCGTGGTTCTCCAAGCTCTCCCCTGCCCTGCGCACCGACATCCTCTCGCGCGCCACCGTGCGCCGCCTGGGCGACGACGCCCTGCTCTCGTGCCGCGGTGAGCCTGCCGAGGAATGGTGCGGCGTGGCCAAGGGCGCGGTGCGCATCAGCTCGGTCTCGCTCTCCGGCAAGCAGATCACCCTGACCTACGTCGAGCCGGGTACCTGGTTCGGCGACATCTCGCTCTTCGACGGCCTGCCCCGAACGCATGACGCAACGGCGCATGGCGACACCACGCTGCTGGTCATCCGCAAGCCCGACTTCAAGGACCTGCTGTCCAGGCATGCCGAGCTGTACGAAGCCTTGCTGCGCCTGAACTGCCGCCGCCTGCGTCTGATGTTCGACGTGGTCGAAGACCTCAACACCCGGCCGCTCGCTTCGCGCCTGGCCAAGCAGATCCTGCTGCTGGCGCGCTCCTATGGTGTGCCGCAGGGCGAGGAAGAAATCCGCATCGGCCTGCAACTGGCCCAGGAAGATCTGGCGCAGATGCTGGGCGCCTCGCGCCAGCGCGTGAACCAGGAGCTCAAGGGCTTCGAGCGCGATGGCGCGGTGCGCGTGGAACCAACCCGCCTCGTGGTGCTCAGCAAGGACAAGCTGCTGGCGATAGCAAGCAAGTAAGTCAGCAGGTCGCCCAACAGCACGTCACTCAAGCGACTGCCCGGGGCCGGGTCTCGCCCCACAATCGGCCCAGGAGAAGCAGCACCCATGGACGAGAACACCGGCACCCGAGCACCTTCCCAAGCCATCGACAGCGAGGCGCTGGCCGGCTGGCTGTCCAGCCACGTACCGGGGTTTGCCGGCCCGCTGACGATCGAGCAGTTCAAGGGCGGCCAATCAAACCCGACCTACAAACTCGTTACGCCAGGGCGCAGCTATGTGATGCGCTCCAAGCCCGCGCCGGTGGCCAAGCTCCTGCCCTCAGCCCACGCCATCGAGCGCGAGTACGCGGTGATGAGCGCCTTGCAAGGCAGCCAGGTCCCGGTGCCCCAGATGCTTGCGCTGTGCGAAGACGAGGCCATCGTCGGCCGCGCCTTCTATGTCATGGAATTCATGGCAGGCCGTGTGCTGTGGGACCAATCACTGCCCGGCATGAGCAATGAGGAGCGCAGCGCGATCTATCGCGAGATGAACCGGGTGATCGCCGCACTGCACCAAGTCGATTTCGCCGCCATCGGCCTGGCCGGCTACGGCAAGCCGGGCAACTACTTCGAACGCCAGATCGGCCGCTGGAGCAAGCAGTACCAGGCCTCGATCACGCAGCCGAACGAGGCGATGGACCGGCTGATCGAATGGCTGCCGGCCAACATACCGGCCTCTGCCCGCGACGAGGCCGAAGTGTCCATCGTGCATGGCGACTACCGCCTGGACAACCTGATGTTTCACCCGACCGAGCCGCGCGTGATCGCGGTGCTCGATTGGGAACTCTCGACACTCGGACACCCGCTGGCGGACTTCAGCTACCACTGCATGTCCTGGCACATCCAGACTTCGGGCGCAGCTCGCGGCATTGGCGGCCGCGACCTGGCAGCGCTGGGCATCCCGGATGAGCTGGCCTATGTGCGCAGCTATTGCGAGCGGACTGGCCGCATGGACGTGGACGCCGTGATGCGCGACTGGAACTTCTACCTCGCCTACAACCTGTTCCGCATCGCTGCCATTCTGCAAGGCATTGCCAAGCGGGTGGAAGCCGGCACGGCCTCGAGCGACAAGGCCCGGGAAGCCGGCGCCGGGGCGCGACCGATGGCGGAACTGGGCTGGCAGTTCGCGCAGAAAAGCGCTGCTTCGCAGCGCTGAGCTCGAGCCAGGCCGCTCAGCCGCGCGGCGGCGGGCTGGTGGGCTCTTCGTCGGGTGGCTGGCTTTGCCAGGCAATCGACGAAGTCGTAGGCCAGGGGCCGCTATCGGCAAGGCGGCCGTTCACGCGTTGTGCTTCACGGCCCGCCACTTCCATCAGCTTCACGAAGGACTGGATCTGCTCCAGCACCGGCTCCTCCATCGAGGTACGCAGATAGGCGTTGCCGCGCATGGTCAGAAGCACGAACGCCCGGTTGGCCGGCAGCAAGTCCTGGCTGGCCTGCACCAGCGCCGGACTCAGGTCACCATCGATCCACGCGGTGGTCAGCTCCTTGTTGACACCCACGGCACCAAAGCGTGAACGCACCAGCTTGGAGGCGATATTGCCGAGCTTGGGGAACATGACCAGCCAGCGCATCTCTTCCGGAGTGTCGGTATCGACGCGGGTCTTGAGTGTGTCTGTGTAGGCCTCGAAAACCGTGTTCTCGAGCGACTCCATCAGCTCGCGCGCCAGCACCATCATCTGCAAGTCGGAATGCAGCTTGAGCTCGCAGCGGATGCGCAGCTCATGGCCGACGATGTAGCTGCGCTGCGATGGACCCCATTCGATGCGCAGACCGCCCGGCGTGGCCTTGGGCTGCTCGATCACGAAACCGCGACCATCGCGTATCTGCTTGAAGACCGCATGACGGCTGTCGGCCCAATCGGCCACACCCCGCCATCGGGCCGCATTGGCACGGGCGACAAACCAGCTTTTGACTTGCTTAATTACCATGAGTCAGGACAATGCATTTGGCCGGCCGGAGCCGCTGATGAGCCGCGCGGGTGGCCGTATGGAGACCGACAAATGATTGAAGTTTATTCGTGGGCAACGCCCAACGGGCATAAGGTTCACATCATGTTGGAAGAATGCGGCCTGCCCTACCGGGTGATCCCTGTGGACATTGGCAGCGGCGCCCAGTTCGACCCGGCGTTCCTGGCCATCAGCCCCAACAACAAGATACCGGCCATCGTCGACCCCGAGGGGCCCGATGGCAAGCCGCTCTCGCTGTTCGAGTCGGGCGCCATCCTGCTCTACCTGGCAGGCAAGACGGGAAAGTATCTGCCTGCAGGCACGGCAGCCAAATACGAAGTCCTGGAATGGCTGATGTTCCAGATGGGCAGCGTCGGCCCGATGCTGGGCCAGGCGCACCACTTCCGCATCTACGCGCCCGAGAAGATCGAGTACGCCATCGAGCGCTACAGCAACGAGGCACATCGCCTCTACAACGTGATCAACAAGCGCCTGGGCCTGAGCCCTTACATCGGCGGCAAGGCGTACAGCATCGCCGACATCGCCGTCTTCCCCTGGCTGCGATCCTGGAAGAACCAGGGCGTTGAGATGAGCGAGTTCCCGCACCTGAAAGGCTGGTTCGACGAAATCGCCTCACGGCCGGCCGTGCAGCGCGGCGTGCAAGTGCTGGCGGCCGCCCGCAAACCCATGATGGACGAGACCGCACGCGAAAACCTCTTCGGCGCCACGCAGTACAAGCGCCACTGAAGCCGGTGATGGCCTGCCCGGAGGGACTCGAACCCCCGACCTGCTGCTTAGAAGGCAGCTGCTCTATCCAGTTGAGCTACGGGCAGCGAGCGGCGAATTCTCGCATGGGGACACCTCGCGGTAGCCCCTGCTGTATCAGATCAGCACATTGATGATGGCGTTGCCGATGCCCATCAGCGCTGCGCCCGAGATCAGGCCGGCACAGATCGGCTCGCAGCATTCCACCCAGATGCGATGCCCCAAGGTGCCCGGCGTCTTCTTGTGACGCAGGCCCATGACCCAGAACATCAGGGCGCCGGCAAACATCGCGAACACCGACTCCGGCGGCAGCACCACGCCCAGGCCGATGGCCACGGAAGACAGCTTGAAGCGGCCCTTGGTGACGATGCGGGTCACTTCCATCACAAGCGCCACGACGGCGGCAATCGCCATGGCCATGACAGCCGAGCTCGGCAGGCCCTTGACGCCCTTGGCGATCAGCTCGGCCACGCCCTTCCACTGCATGACGGCCGGCATGGCGAACTGGTCGGAGATCATTGAGGCAGTGGTGCGCACGCCATTGGCATCCGGCTGCAGGAAGAGCAGGAAGAACAGCGGCACGCAGGCCAGCACGCCGGCAAAGATGCCGATCACATGGCCGACCACCTGATGGCGCGGCTTGCCGCCGAGCATGTAGCCGGCCTTGATGTCGGAGAGCAGGTTGCTGGCATTGGTTGCCACCTCGGCCGTCATGGCTGCGGGCAGCAGGTTGCTGGCCGGGTTGCTGCTGTCGATGGCACCCATCGAGAACTGCGTGATCTTGGACAGCGAGCCGGTCGGGGTCCAGGAGGTCAGCGCCATCGAGTTCACGCAGATCACCGTCAGGATGAAGATCAGCGGCAGCGAGATGAAGCACAGCAACCAGGGCACGCCAAAGAATGTGTGAGTCAGCCAGACGCCGATGACGCTGAAGATCGGCACACCGACATAGGACAGCCACAGCGGCACTTCGATGCCACCCAGCACATCGGAGCCGACGGTGGGCGCGCCCGCTTTCTTCTTGCCGAAGATCGATTTGAAGGCGCCGGTGAACAGCTCGGGCTTGGCGGCCAGGCTCACCATGGCGCCCACCACCATCATCGTCACACCCCACCACAGCGACCATTGATTGACGATCTCGACGCGGTTCAGCGCCACGACCGAGCCATTGGGGGCGATGCGGGGCGCGATATCGCCGAGCTGGATCATCAGCGGCGCCAGCAGCACGAAGTTCACCACCGCGCCGATCAGGCAGCTGGTGGCAACCGCGATACCCATCAGGCCGCCGGTGCCAATCATGGCCACGTCCAGCGTGGCGCGCAGGCCCAGCACGCGCAGGTCGGTGCCGAGAATTTTCGGGATCACCCAGTCCAGTTTGGCAGCCGCCTGGTAGTAATAGGTGTCGATGCGCTCGTGCAGCACCCAGGCGGCTTGAGCGCCAAAGGTCTTGACCTGCAGGAGCTTCATCCAGCCATCGCTGATGATGGCCTGGTAGATCGCGGCGCCCAGGGCCGTGAAGCCAAGGATGCGGGCCTTGAACATGCCTTCGCCGGCGTCGCCGGTGTAGAGCGAATCCAGCACCACGCCGCTGGCGCGCCCCTCGGGGAACGGCAGCTGCTCTTCATTGATGAAGCGGCGCTTCATCGGGAAGGCCACCAGCACGCCAAGGATGGCGACGACGATCATCCAGACTGTGATCTGCCACCACGGCGGGATGTTGCCGGTCACCAGCATGTAGGCACCGAGACCTGCATAAAGCGGACTCACCACATAGCCCGAGGCCGTGGCAATGGACTGGGTGCAGTTGTTCTCGAGGATCGTGAAGTCGGCCGCCAGGCCGGCGCCGTGCAGGATGCGGAACAGCGCAAAGGCGAGGATCACCGAGGTCAGGCCAACGCCCAACGTGATGCCGGTCTTCGCGCCGATATAAAGGCCCGTGGCCGAAAGGATGCCACCGAGGAAGAAACCCATCAGGGCCGAGCGCAGTGTCAATTGCGCCATGTCGTCGCGATAGACCTTGCTGAACCACCATTGGTCCTTTTCGGCCCGCGTCATCGTGCGGATCTGTTCGTCGCTAAGCTGAAGAATGGCCATGGGTATCGCTTCTTGATCGGTGACGAGGGCGGCTGCAGAGGAGCCGCTGCGTGCCTTGTGGGCTGCTGCCAGGGAAACTGGCGCGCGATTGTCTGCGGGCAACTGCCGTGTCGGCAGTCGGGCTTGCCCGAGGACATCGCACTGAAAAACGCTCTCAACAAAGGCAGACGCGCAGAGGCCCGCAAAGGCAAAAGCCCGCACCAAGAAACTCGATGCGGGCTTGCTTTGAACCATCTTGGTCGGAGTACAAGGATTCGAACCTTGGACCCCCTGCTCCCAAAGCAGGTGCGCTACCAGGCTGCGCTACACTCCGACAAGACCGCCATTCTAGCCTGATTCCACGAGCCTTCCGTCCGAAGTGATGAAAGCAGTGCGAATATTTTCTCCGGGCTGCAGCGCGAGAACCGCACGACGGTAACGCCGAAGCTGTTCGACATAGTCCGGATTTCGCTCCGGCACCGGGTTCAACTTGTAGTCGAGCACCCACCAGGTCTTGTCGATCGTGCAGACCAGCCTGTCGATGCGCTGGTCCATGCCATCGAGGCTCACGGCCACTTCGTTGCCTGCCCACAAGAGCTGATCTGCCGCGAAGAACGGCGCGCATTCCTTGCTTTGAAGAATCGCCGTGGCACTGCGCTCCAGCGCCTGGGTCCGCTTGGCATCAAGCCCATACATCTGGGCCGCACTGGCCAACAAGCGAGGCAAGGCTTGCGGCGCCGGTCCGCTGGCCCACTCGAGCACGCGATGCAGGGCTTCACCGAGCGCCGCGCTGGCGGCGTCTTCGGCCTCACCGCCGGACTGGACACGCGGCGGCGGCGGCGGCAGCGGCGGCGCGGCAGGCAGCTCCAGGCACTGTGCAGGCTGCGCTTCTCCATTCATTGGCGCGTCGGAATCCGGCTGCCATTGGACCGACAAGGGCTGCAATCGCCCCCACCACGTGGCCTGGCTGCTCGCCCGCAACGCAGGCGTGCGGCTCAGTACAAGGCGGGAGCGCGCTCGCGTCATCGCCACATAAAGCGCATTGAGTTCTTCGCGCTGCCGCTGCGTGCGTTCCTCATCCAGCAGGGCTTGCAATGCAGGCGGTGCCTTGCTCTCAGAGGCCAGAAAGGCGACGCGCGTGGGATGACTGGCATGCACGGGCCAATCGATCAGCAGCGTCGCACTCTCGGCGCGCGCGGGGCCGGCTTCACCATCAAGCAGGAACACGACCTCGGCTTCCAAGCCCTTGGCACCATGCACAGTCAACAGCTGCACGGCCTCGCTCTCGACCGGCGCACTCAACTTCAGCGCCCTGCTCTTCAAGGCACGCACAAAGCCGTAGAGGCTGGCGTAGCGGCCACCATCGAGGTCAAGCGCCAGGGCGATCAGAGCCTCGATTGCATGGACCCGAGAGCGCCGCTCAGAGGGGGGGACCACGGCCAGCAAGCGCGGCAGCAGTTCGCCCTCATGGGCGATCTGGTCGAGCAGCTCATGCGGGCTGCAGCGGCCCGCACGGGCCGACCAGGCGGCCAGCAGGCGGGCCGCGCGCGGCAGCGCTTCGCCGGGCGCAGGGTCAGTGTCGCCAGAGTGCAGCGCGCTCCACCAACTGCCGTCAAAGTTCTCCGCTTGATCGGCCAGCCACAACAGGTCTTCTTCGCTCGCGCCAAACAGCGGGCTGCGCAGCGCGTGGGCGAGCGACAGCTTGTGGCCGGACGAAGCCAGCACATCCAAGAGCGCAAGCAGGTCGCGCACATCGGGCGAATCGAGCAAGGCCTGGTCTTCAGGCGCGGCATGCGCGATGCCCGCGGCCTTCAGCGCCTGGGCCAGCACGCGCAGCGGCTCGCGCTTGCGGGCCAGCACGAAGATCTGGCCCGGTCGCAATTCGCCTCGACCCAGCAACTCGGCAATCGCCGCGACGACAACCTGCGCCTCAGCCGCGCGACGGTGCAACTCAGCTTCCCGGCGCGCCTCACTCAATGACGGCCGCCAACGCGATACGGCATGAGCATCATCCTTGTCGGCTGCCGCGGCGATGACATCGAGATGGAACAGCCCATCGAGTGCGCCCGGCGCCGCGACTTCGGTCGTGTGCGCGCGGAAATCCGGATACTGCAGCGCCGCCCGAGCCGACTCGAACACCTCGTTGACGGCAATCAGCACCGGCAAGCAATTGCGCCGCGTGTGATCACAGGCCAGCACCGCGCCGCTCAGGGCCTGCTGCACAAATTCGCGGGCGGCCGCGAACACGCGCGGCTCGGCTCGGCGGAAGCGGTAGATGCTTTGCTTGGGGTCGCCCACGATGAAGACAGCAGGCGCATTGGCCCCGGCGCCAGCATAGGAAGCAAGCCATCCGTAGAGCGCATGCCATTGCAAGGGGCTGGTGTCCTGGAACTCGTCGATCAGCAGATGGCGAACCTGCGCGTCCAGCCGCTGCTGCACCCAGCCGGAGAGCTGTGGGTCAGCCAGCAACGCCAGCGCGCCGCGCTCGAGGTCATTCATGTCGACCAGGCCGCGTTGGCGCTTGATGCGTTCGAACTCCTTGATCAGGACCAGCGCCAGGCGCGACATGCGGCGATGGTCTTCCCGCGCTCGATGCTGGGCGCGGGCGCGAGCCAGCCGCTCGAGCTCATCCATGCAGGCCGCGATCTCGGGGTCGTCGCCCAGGCCCTTGCGCGGCTCGTCCTTGGCTGTGAAAAGCGCAGCCCAGACGCCGCCGAATGCAGCCTCATCGATTGTCTGCGCCAGCCCTTGTTCGATCTGGCCTGCGGCAGTACGCGACTTGGCGCCCTTGGCCGCGCCCAGCAGCAAGGCCAGGTCGGCCAGCCGCTGGCGCAGGCCAGCAAACCTCTGCAAGGGGTCGTCCAGACCAGCGAACTCGGGGCCGATGGCCTCCGCGCCCGGCATGCCGTCCATCAGCGCAGCTTCAGCCAGACGCAGCTCGACTCGCTTGTCGAAGGCCGACTCCAGCCAGCGCTGCAAGCTGTTGCGGCCGCGCTCGGAGACCAGCGATTGATAGTCGGACAGCAGCGCCGCATCGGCGAGCACCGTCGTATTGAAGCGCTGCCAGAGCTGCGGCAAGAGCTCGCTCTCGTCTTCCAGCAATTGCAGCTCGGCCGAAATTCCCTCACGCTGCAAGAGCTCCAGCGGCGCCACGCGCAGGAGCTGCGCGAACCAGGCGTGGAAGGTGCGGATCTCGACCGAGCGACCTTGACTCAGCAGCCGCTCCTGCAATCCGGCAAGCATGGGCTCGGTAGCGCGCGCTTCGTCAGCCGACATGCCGCGTGCGATCAATTCATCAATGCGACGCTCGGCGCTGCAATGCGAGAACTCTCGCAGCCATTCGGACAGGCGCTGGCGCATCTCGCCGGCGGCCTTGCGGGTGAAGGTGATTGCCACGATGTCCTGCGGCGCCACGCCGTCCAGCAAGGCGCGCAGGATGCGTGAGACGAGCATCCAGGTCTTGCCGGCGCCGGCGCAAGCCTCGACCACCACGCTGCGGCGCGGGTCGCAGGCAGTTGCATAGAAGCGGCTGCGCTCGACTTGGCGACCGTCGACGGTATAGGCGGCTTGCATCACAAGGCCTCCTCAGACCAGTCGTCGCGCCGGCACAGTCCACGCATCTCGCAGAAGCCGCAGGCCCTGCCTTCGCCGAGCGCCGGCAATGGCGCGCCCTGCTCCATGGCCAACAGGTCCTGTTCAAGCCCATTCAGCAGCAATGCCGCACTCTGTTCGACTTCCGCATGATTCACGGCAACGATGCCGCTGCTGTCGTCCAGCGCCAGGTATTGCGCCTGCAGCATCGCGCCTGCATCGCGCATCAAGGCGGCGTAGACAGCCAGTTGGGTGTCTTCGGGCGGCCGCGCCACTTTCTCTTTCAGGCGGGCCGCGCTGCCGGTCTTGTAGTCGATCAGCAAGAGTGAGCCATCGGCCTGTCGATCGATCCGATCGAGCCGGCCTCGCAAGACCAGGGGCGCCAGCGCATGGCTGGCGTCGGCCCAAGGCTGGAGCTCGCGCGACTGCTCGCCGGCTTCGTACTGCGCACCAGCGGCTTCGTGCGCGGCCAGCCATTCAAGATAGCGAACGGCAAAGCGGTCAAAGCTGGAGCGGTAAGGCAAAAACTCGGCCGGCGCCAGGTCTTTTGCCAGCTCATCGGCCAGCTTTGTCAGCAGCTCAGCATCGGGCTGCTCGCCGCGTTGCTCATGAAACCGATGAAGGAGCGCATGCAGCCAACTGCCGTAGTCGCTCTTGTCCAACTCGGCTTCCAGCTCGGGCGAATCCTGCAGCTTGAGCTGAACACGGGCGAAGAACTGGTACGGGCAATCTCGCAAGGATTCGATGGCACTGGCCGACAAGCTCGCCGGCACCCGCCCCGGCGCCTGCGCCGCGGCACGGCCCTGTGGCCGAGGAGCGATCTCCGTCGCGGCACGCGGATCAGACCAGACTTGCATGCCGGCAAGACCCGCCTGCTGCAGGGCCATTGACAGGCGATCCAGCAAAGGGCTTGCGGCCAGCGGCTCGCTGCCTTGGCGGGTACAGCGCAGCAGCGTCAACGCATCGGCTCGCAGCAGCTGCGCGAAGGCCAGGGCGCTGGCCTCGCGGCGCTGCTGCAGGCTTGGCAGGCCCAGTCGCGTGGCCAGGCGATCGCTGATCAGCGCCGGCCCGGCCGTGGCTGCGCCCAGCTGCGCATCAGCGCCCGGCAAGACGATGGCGCCGAAGGGTCGCAACATCGCCCGCGCCAAAGGCGTGACGATCACCTGCGCCTGATCGGGCGCCGGTGGCAGGTACTGCTGGGCTTCGAGCGTCTGGTCTATCCAGGCCAGGAAACCGGCATGGTCCAGCTCGGTGTTCAGCAGCATGTGCTCATGCGCGCTTCCGGGCCAGGGCTGGCGCTGCAGCCACAGGGCATCCAGCAAGGCCTGGCCGGCATCCAGCGCCAGCAGCGGCTCGTCGGCCTGCAGTCGCTGCAGCAGTTGCTTCAAGCCATCGAGCCAGTCTTGCAGGCTGCGCTCGGCAGGGCCCTCGGTGAACTGACGCACCGCGCTGCGAGCCAGGCGCCAAAGGCTGAGGCTTGCTTCGCTCAAGTCATCAAAGCGCACCGATTGCGGCGTGCGCCAGCCGCGCTTGCGGCACAGCGCCTCCAGAGCTGGCAAGGCCTGCTCGTCGAGATGGCCGCGCAACTGCCGGCAGGGTTCGCTCTTCAATAGCGCCAGCCATTCATCCAGGCTTGCTTGCGCAGAGCAGGCGCGCAAGAGGCTCATCAAATGGGCGGCAGCCGGCGAGGTCGCCAGCGTCCAGCCGGTTTCATCGGCCAGGCCCACGCCACGGCGCTCCAGCAGTGCTCGCACACGGCGCAACAGCACGCGGTCTTGCGCAATCAGCGCGACCGGCGCACGCCCGGCATGGAGGTGAGCGAGCACCGATGCAGCGCTGCATTGCGCCAGGTCTTCGAAGTCTTCACACAAGGCCTGTTCAAGGAGCGCCGGTGCATGGGCGACCTCGTCCAGAGCCACATCGGCGATCAAGGCCAGCGCGGGAATGCCGCGCTCGGCAGCGCGGCGCAACAGCGCCTGCGCCAGGGGATCGGCGCCGCCGGCCTGCAACACGATCCATGCGCTTGGGCGGAGATCGAACAGCACATCAGTGGCAGCCGGGCGGGCGTCTGAAGCGGCCCATTCCAGCGCCACCTGGGCCAGCGCCGACTCGAAGCGGCCCGGCGTTTCAGCCTGCACGGCGATGCGCGCCTCGGCCCAGAAGGCCTCGCGCTGCTGCGGCGCCCGCTGATGGGCCGCCCGCAACAGCTGTTGCGCCGCTTCCACCAAACGATCAACTGCGAGATCGAATGCGCGGCCATCCTGGCGCCGCAAGGCCTGCGCCCAGCTCTGCTGGGCCAGCAAGGCCTTGGCGCTCAAGGCGTCGATGGCCGCATCAAACGTGATCTGCAGGGCCTCAGCCAGGCCGGAAGGCGCCAGCGCGGAAGCCAGGCTGTGGGTGGTTTCAACGCGCGGCAGCCAGCGCCCCTGCTGCATCCAGGCGCGCCGTGCCGGCGCCAGGTGCTGGGCAAACGGGAGTATCAGCACGGCGTCGCGGGATTGCAGGCCGCGCTCGGTCAACCAGCGGCCAGCCTGTTCGGCGACCCGGGACCAGATCGTCGCCGCCCCGTGCCGCGCATCCAGCGGCAGGCAGGTCACGCTGCTGGCGCCGTCCCTTTCAGCCTCTCTCAGACCGTCCATTCTTCCCCTTGCCCCTCTGCCCTGAGGGCCTCAGACCTTTGTGTCAGAATCATTGTGCATTGAACCCCGGCCGGCTCGGCCCGCCCAAGGACATTCCATGAGCAGCGAACTGATCAAACATATTTCCGATGCATCCTTCGATGCCGATGTGCTCCAGGCCGACAAAGCGGTGCTGGTCGACTACTGGGCCGAATGGTGCGGCCCCTGCAAGATGATTGCCCCGATCCTGGACGACGTGTCCAAGGACTATCAGGACAAGCTGCAGATCACCAAGATGAATGTGGACGAGAACCGCGAAGTGCCGGCCAAGTTCGGCATCCGCGGCATCCCGACCCTGATGCTGTTCAAGGGCGGCCAGCTCGCCGCCACCAAGGTTGGCGCACTTTCCAAGGCCCAGTTGACGGCCTTCCTGGACGCCAATCTATAATTCGCTCCAACCTGTCGCCGCGAGGCACTCGCCAGAGTCCACCTCGCAGCGACAGCAGAACTGCCAACACGCCCCTCGCGGCGCGTGGACTCGGCGCCCAAGCTTCCCGTGTTTTTTGTGTGTTTGTGATGGTTCCTGCCGCGCAGTCCGTGCGGCCTGATTCCACAGACAGTGCTGGTCGCCGAAGTATTTGTCCCAAGGCTCTTGGCAGGGCCTTGCGACCACCCACCAGGGTTAATCCATGCATCTTTCCGAACTGAAAGCGCTTCACGTCTCGGCCCTGATCAAGATGGGCGAAGAGCTCGAGATCGACAACGTCGCCCGCCTGCGCAAGCAGGAGCTGATGTTCGCGATCATGAAGAAGCGCGCCAAGGCCGGCGAACAGGTGTTCGGCGACGGCGTGCTCGAAGTGCTGCCCGACGGCTTCGGCTTCCTGCGCTCCATCGAAGCCAGCTACATGGCTTCGACCGACGACATCTACCTGTCTCCGAGCCAGATCCGCCGCTTCAACCTCCACACCGGCGACATGATCGAAGGTGAAGTGCGCGTCCCGAAGGACGGCGAGCGCTACTTTGCCCTCGTCAAGGTCGACCGCGTGAACGGCTCGACGCCCGAGGAGAGCAAGCACAAGATCATGTTCGAGAACCTGACCCCGCTGTTCCCCAAGGAACAGTTCAGGCTCGAGCGCGACATCAAGGGCGACGAGAACACGGTCGGCCGCATCATCGACCTGATCGCGCCCATCGGCAAAGGCCAGCGCGCCCTGCTGGTGGCCCAGCCCAAGACCGGCAAGACGGTGATGATGCAGCACCTGGCGCATGCGCTGGTGGCGAACCATCCCGACTGCCACCTGATCGTGCTGCTGGTCGATGAGCGTCCGGAAGAAGTGACCGAAATGCTGCGCACCGTGCGCGGCGAGGTCATCTCCTCCACCTTCGACGAACCGGCCGCGCGCCACGTGCAGGTCGCCGAAATGGTGATCGAGCGCGCCAAGCGCCTGGTCGAAATGAAGAAGGACGTGATCATCCTGCTGGACTCGATCACCCGCCTGGCCCGCGCCTACAACAACGTCCTGCCCTCCTCCGGCAAGGTGTTGACCGGCGGTGTGGATGCCAACGCGCTGCAGCGCCCCAAGCGCTTCTTCGGTGCGGCCCGCAATGTCGAGGAAGGCGGCTCGCTGACCATCATCGGCACCGCGCTGATCGACACCGGCAGCCGCATGGACGAAGTGATCTATGAAGAGTTCAAGGGCACCGGCAACTGCGAAATCCATCTGGACCGTCGCATGGCCGAGAAGCGCGTCTACCCTTCGATCCTGATCAACAAGTCCGGCACCCGCCGCGAGGAGCTGCTCCTGAAGCCAGAGATCCTGCAGAAGAGCTGGATCCTGCGCAAGCTGCTCTACAACATGGACGAGATCGAGGCGATGGAATTCATCCTCGACAAGATGAAGGCCTCCAAGAACAACCACGACTTCTTCGACATGATGCGTCGCGGTGGGTAAGTGGGGACCGAGGACATGCCCTGCGGCATGTCCAACGCCTCACGAACGCCAGCTCGCGTCCTGCGCGAGCCGGCCGGGTCGTTGAGGAGTAGCCTTCAAACGCCACCTCAGGGTGGCGCTTTGCATTTTTAGGCTACAATCCGCGTTTTTCCGCCGCCAGAAAGTGCGCTCGCATGGTGCGAACGTGGCTCCCGGCACTGAAACAGCTACGGCGAAGAGGTTCCCATGAAAGACGGCATTCACCCCAACTACCGCGACGTGGTCTTCGTCGACCAGTCCAACGGCTTCCAATTCGTGACGCGTTCGACCGTCTCGACCAAGGACACGATCGAGATCGACGGCAAGACCATGCCGCTGGTCAAGCTGGAAACCACCAGCGAATCGCACCCGTTCTACACGGGTCAGCAAAAGAGCATCGACAACCTGGGCGGCCGCGTCGAGAAGTTCCGCAACAAGTTTGCACGTCTTGGCACCCCGGCCAAGAAGTAAAAAGCTGCTGCTTCGGCAGCAACACAAGAAAGGCAGCCACCAGGCTGCCTTTTTTTATTCCACACCAAACTCCGGCATGATCCTGCCCACAACAACAAGAGCCCTGTAGACGCGTGAACCTGCCCACCCCCGCCATCGTGGCCGAACGCGGCGCGCAACGACTGCCCCGCCTGGCCCTCTTGCTGCTCTGCGCGGCTTATGTGCTGCCCGGCCTGTTCGGCCGTGACCCCTGGCGCAATGCGGACCTGACCGCTTTCGGCTTCATGGCCAGCATCGCCCAGGGCCACGCGCCCTGGTGGGAACCTGCCATCGCCGGCATTCCCGCCGAAGGCGGCCCGCTGCCATTCTGGCTCGGGGCGCTGGCCATCAAGGCCCTGCCCTTCCTGGACCCGGCCCTGGCCGCACGCCTGCCTTTTGCGGCGGTGCTGCTGCTGGTCTTCACGCTGGTCTGGTACAGCACCTTTCATCTGGCCCGCACCGAGGCTGCACAACCGGTCGCATTCGCCTTCGGCGGCGAAGCCCAGGCGACCGACTACGCCCGCGCCATGGCCGATGGTGCCCTGCTGGCACTGATGGCCAGCCTGGGCCTCTTGATGCTGGGTCACGAAACCACGCCAGAGCTCTTGCAGCTGCTGGCTTGCGCAATCTATCTCTACGGCCTCGCCGTCGCCCCGTACAACGCCTGGAAAGCGCGGCTCGCGGTGCTGCTCTCGCTGCCAATGCTGGCGGCCAGCGGTGCGCCCGCCGTGGCCATGCTTTATGCAGGCCTGGGCGCCTGGCTGTGCCAACGCTCCAGCTACGACGATGTGCGCGGCCTGACGCTGTGGGTGCTGGGCGCCGGCCTCCTGAGCGCCTTGTCGGCCTGGACCTTCAACGCCTGGGCCTGGCGCGTCGACATGCCAGGCACTGCAGAGTTCGGTCTCGAGCTGCTGAGCCAGTTCGGCTGGTTCTGCTGGCCGGCCTGGCCGCTGGCCCTGTGGACACTGTGGCGCTGGCGTCATCACTGGCCGCGCCGGCATATCCTGCTGCCACTGATCGTGTTTGCCGTCCCCATGGCCGCGTCCATTGCCATGAACGGTTCGGACCGCGCCTTGCTGCTTTGCCTGCCGCCACTGGCCTTGCTCGCCGCCTTTGCGCTGCCCACGCTCAAGCGCAGCTTCGCAGCGGCCGTGGACTGGTTCTCGGTCTTCTTCTTCAGCGCCGTCGCGCTGTTCTTCTGGGCCTATTACCTGTCGATGCAGCAAGGTTGGCCGCCCAAATTGCTGGCCAATCTGCAACGTCTGGCCCAGGGCTTCGAACCGAGTTTCCATCCGGTGGCCTTGCTCGTTGGCGCCGCCGCCACCCTGGCCTGGCTGGCCCTGGTGCGCTGGCGCACTTCGCGCCACCAGCATGCGGTGTGGAAGAGTCTGGCTTTGCCGGCCGGCGGTGTCACGCTGGCCTGGCTGTTGGCCATGACGCTGATGCTCCCGCCGCTGGATTACGCGCGCAGCAACCGCCCCCTGATCGAGCGCCTGCGCGCGCAACTGCCCACCACGGTCAATTGCATCGCTGCGCCCGGCCAGGCCATGTCCTTGCTGGCGGCCCTGGAGTTCCAGGGCGGCTGGCGGGTCGATGCGCGAAGGCCGCTGGTGGTGACCCAGTGCACGCATGCACTGCGCTACGTACAGGGTCAGGAAGCGCCGCCTGCCGGCTGGCGCTTGCTGGCTCGGGTGAAGCGGCCCACCGATAGGGGCGAACAGGGCTACTTGCTGCTGGCCCGCCAGTAGCCAAGCACAGCTTCAGGCCTTCAAATGCTCGGCGGACACTGGCTCGGCCGTTGCGGCACGCACCCGCGCTGCCGGGAACTGCAGCTTGAAGCGACTGCCCTTGCCCACTTCGCTTTCGATCAGCAACGCGCCACCATGGCGCTGCGCCACATGCTTGACGATGGACAGGCCCAGGCCTGTGCCACCGCTCTCGCGTGAGCGGCTGCCGTCCACGCGATAGAAGCGCTCGGTCAATCGCGGCAGATGCTCGCGCGCTATGCCGGGGCCGGTGTCAGCCACACAGAGCTCCCCCGAGCCATCGGCCAGCAGGCGCCAATGCACGTCGATGCCGCCGCCCTCCGGCGTGTAGCGGACCGCGTTCGATACGAGGTTGCCGATCCCGCTGAGCAGTTCGCCCTCCACGCCGGCCAGCTCGGCCAAGGTATCCGCCACCACCGTGACGCGATGCCGTCCATGCGACAAGGCAAGGGCATCGCTGCGGATGCGCTGCAGCAGGCCGTCCAGGCTGACCCAGCGGTCCGATGTCGGGCGCGGGCTGCCTTCGAGCTGCGCCAGCGTCAGGAGATCGGCCACCAGCGTCTGCATGCGCTGCGTCTGCTGCTGCATCAGGCTCAGCACACGGCGGCGCTCGACTTCAGTGAGCGGCAGGCTGTCCATGGTCTCGATGAAGCCGGCCAGCACGGTCAGCGGCGTGCGGATCTCGTGCGAAACATTGGCCACGAAATCACGCCGCATCGAATCGGCCCGCTCTCGCTCGGTCACGTCGACCGTCAGGATCAGCTTGCGGCCCTCGCCATAGCTGCGCACCACCACCGACAAACTGCCGCGGCCGCGTGAGCTGCCGGCCAGCAGCAGCGGCTCCTGGTAGTCGGCCGCCTGCAGGTAGCCGACAAAGGTCGGCGCCCGCACGAGGTTGGTGATGCGCTGCTGCAGGTCGCGATGAGGGTCGAGCGAGAAATGGTCTGCCGCCACATGGTTGCACCACTGGATCTGGTCGTTCGCGTCCAGGATCAGCACACCGTTGGGCGAGGCTTCGATGGCGGACAGAAACTGGCCCAGCCACAAGCGCTCGCGAGCCAGGGCATGCTCGCGCTGACGCAAGGCACGCTCGACCCGGTAGCCGATCTCGCCCCAGAAGCCTCGGTCGCGCGGCGCGGCCTGCTGCTGCGAACCGCGCAGCCATTCCATCAGGCGATGCGCGCGCAGCGAGTCGAACAGGGTCAGCAGGCCGACCGCCGTGCCGGCACCGAGCAACTCGGCCACCAAGGGCGTGGCGAATTCATGGCCCGCCCACCAGCCCACAAGGCTGCCGGCGGCCAGCGCCACGATGATCAATACCAGGCGGGCAAAGAACCAGCTCAAGTCGGCATCCTCAATGTCTTTGTCTTCAGCTGGACAGCGCCGTCTGCTGCTGGGTCAGGCGGTAGCCGGCCCCGCGCACGGTCTCGATCATGCGCTGGCAATGCACTTTCTCGAGGGCCTCGCGCAAGCGCTTCACATGCACATCCACGGTGCGCTCCTCGATGAACACATGGTCGCCCCAGACCCGGTCCAACAACTGCGAACGGCTGTGCACACGCTCCGGATGCGTCATGAAGAAATGCAGCAGGCGGAACTCGGTCGGACCCAGCTTGACCTCGGTGCCATCGCGGCTCACGCGGCGGGTGCCCGGGTCGATGCTCAGGCCACCAACTTCAACCACGGCATCAAGCGCCTCGGGCGCGCGGCGCCGCAAGACAGCGCGGATGCGGGCCAGCAGCTCGTTGGTCGAGAACGGCTTGGTCAGGTAGTCGTCGGCACCAGCGTCCAGGCCCGCGATCTTGTCCATCTCGTCAGCGCGCGCGGTCAGCATGATGACCGGCAGCTCCTTGGTGCGCGAGCTGCTGCGCCATTGGCGAGCGAGGGCCACGCCGCTCTGGCCCGGCAGCATCCAGTCCAGCACCACCAGCTCGGGCAGCATGCGGTCCACCTCGTACTGGGCCTGATCGGCGCTGGCCGCCAGGGTCACTTCAAAGCCCGCGTGACGCAGGTTGATGGAGATCAGCTCGGCGATGGCCGATTCGTCTTCCACCACCAAAATTCGGCTACTCATTGTCTAGCTCCAATTCCTGCGGGACGAGCGCCGGGCCGCTCCCAAGCCGGCCCGCATCCCCTCGGGAGATCGGCCGACGTACTCGTCGGCCGAGGGGTCCCATGACTACCTCACCATGGTTTCGACGGCCTCGGGCGTGTTGTGACGCACGTCCGTGCCCTTGACCACGTAGATGATGACCTCGGCCAGGTTCTTGGCATGGTCGCCCACGCGCTCGATGGCCTTGGCCACGAACACCAGGTCGATCGACGACGAGATCGTGCGCGGGTCTTCCATCATGTAGGTGATCAGCTTGCGCAACAGGCCATCGAATTCCTTGTCGATCTGGTCGTCCTGCTTCAGCACTTCCAGTGCCTTCTCGACGTCGAGCCGCGCGAAGGCATCGAGTGCCTTGCGCAGCAGTGCGACGGCCAGCTCGGCTTCGAAGGCCAGGTCCGACATCGGCAGGCGCAGGCGGCTCGAAACGCCGGCATTGATCAGGCGCTGCACCGTACGGGCCACGCGGGCCGCTTCGTCGCCCACACGCTCCAGATTGGCAATCGCCTTGGAGATGGCAATCAGGAGACGCAAGTCGCGCGCTGTGGGTTGGCGGCGGGCAATGATGGTGGAGAGATCGCGGTCGATCTCGACCTCCATCGCGTTGACCTTCTCTTCGGTCTGCAAGACGCTGCTGGCCAGCTCACCGCTGAACTGCACCAGCGCCTCGACGGCCTGAGCCACTTGAGACTCGACCATGCCGCCCATCTCGAGCACACGGGTGGAAATGCCGCTCAGCTCGGCATCGAATTGGGTAGAAAGGTGCTTGTCGCTCATCTTCAATCTCCCTCAATCAGCCGAATCGGCCGGTGATGTAATCTTCGGTGTCCTTGCGCTTGGGCTTCATGAACAAGTCGCCCGTGGGGCCGAACTCGATCAGGTCACCCAGGTACATATAGGCCGTGTAGTCCGAGCAGCGTGCGGCCTGCTGCATGTTGTGCGTGACGATGGCGACCGTGTAATCGCTCTTGAGCTCATGAATCAGCTCCTCGATCTTGCCGGTCGAGATCGGGTCCAGCGCCGAGCATGGTTCGTCGAGCAGCAGGATCTCGGGCTTGATCGCAATGCCGCGCGCAATGCACAGGCGCTGCTGCTGGCCGCCGGAGAGGCCGGAGCCGCTCTGGTTGAGCTTGTCTTTCACCTCGGTCCAGAGCGCGGCCTTCTTCAGGGCCCACTCGACGCGCTCGTCCATCTCGACGCGCGGCAGCGTCTCGAACAGGCGCACGCCGAAAGCGATGTTGTCGTAGATCGACATCGGGAACGGCGTCGGCTTCTGGAACACCATGCCGATCTTGGCGCGGATCAGGGAGACGTCTTCGCGGCTCGCGAGGATGTCCTCGCCGTCCAGCAGGATCTGGCCCTCGGCGCGCTGCTCCGGGTAGAGCTCGAACATCCGGTTCAGCGTACGCAGCAAGGTGGACTTGCCGCAGCCGCTGGGGCCGATGAAGGCAGTGACCTTCTTCTCGGGAATGTCCAGGTTGATGCTCTTCAGCGCGTGGAAGCTGCCGTAATAGAAATTCAGGTTGCGCACCGAGAGCTTGGCCCGCTCGGCGACCGGCATGTTGACTTTTGCATCCATGGTAGGGAGTCCAGGTTAATGCTTGTTCTTGAATAGCACGCGCGCCAGGATATTGAGCAGCAGCACGCCAATGGTGATGATGAAAACCCCAGCCCAAGCGAGCTTCTGCCAGTTTTCATAAGGGCTCATCGCGAACTTGAAGATCGTGACCGGCAAGCTCGCCATCGGCGCCCCCAGGTCTGAAGTCCAGAACTGGTTGGAAAGGGCCGTGAACAGCAGCGGCGCGGTCTCGCCAGAGATGCGTGCCAACGCCAGCAGGATGCCGGTCAGAACGCCCGCACGAGCGGCCTTCAAGGTCACGGAAAGAATCACCTTCCACTTCGGCGTACCAAGCGCGTAAGCCGCCTCGCGCAAGGCATTCGGGATCAGGCTCAGCATGTTCTCTGTCGTTCGGATCACGACCGGAATCACGATAAGCGCAAGCGCCAGGATGCCGGCCAAGCCGGAGAAGCTCTTCATCCGCGTGACGACCACAGCGTAAATGAACAGTCCGATCACGATTGACGGCGCAGACAGCAAGATGTCGTTGATGAAGCGCACTGCGGCACCCAGCCTGCTCTTCTGGCCGTACTCGGCAAGGTAGACCCCGGCCAGGATGCCAATCGGCGTGCCGAGCAAGGTGGCCAGGCCGACCATCACGGTCGAGCCGAAGATTGCGTTGGCCAGGCCACCGGTGTCTGCCTGCGGCGGCGGCGTCATCTCGGTGAAGGTTGCCCAGGCAATCCCCCCCATCCCAAGGCGCACTGTCTCGAACAGTATCCACAACAGCCAGAACAGACCGAAGGCCATCGCGGCCAGCGACAGGGTCAACGCGATCGCATTGACCCGCTTGCGTTTGGCATGCATGGCCAACCGCTTGGCATCCATGGATGTGGTGGTGGCGCTCATGAACGCGTCCCCTCGTTCTTCTTGAGTTGCGACAACAACAGCTTGGAGCAGGCCAGCACCACGAAGGTGATAAAGAACAGCACCAAGCCAAGATAGATCAGCGAGGCCTGATGCAGCCCCTCACCGGCTTCGGCGAACTCATTGGCCAGGGCCGACGTGATGCTGTTGGCGGCCTCGAACACGGACAGCGAGTTCAGCTGATTCATGTTGCCAATCACGAAGGTGATCGCCATGGTCTCACCAAGGGCGCGACCCAGCCCCAGCATGACCCCGCCGACCACACCGGTCTTCGTATAGGGCAGCACCACCTTCCAGACCACCTCCCAGGTGGTGGCACCAAGGCCGTAGGCACTTTCCTTCAGCATCGGAGGCGTGACCTCAAACACGTCCCGCATCACCGACGCGATGAAGGGAATGATCATGATGGCCAGGATGATGCCGGCCGACAGGATGCCGATGCCTACCGGTGGGCCGGAAACGAAGGCCCCCAGGACAGGCACACCGGTCAGCAGCGCCTGCAGTGGTTGCTGGACGTAGGTTGCCAAGATGGGCCCGAACACCAGCAAGCCCCACATGCCGTAAACGATTGAAGGCACCGCAGCGAGCAGCTCAACCGCCACGCCAAGCGGCCGGCGCAACCAATTGGGTGACAGCTCTGTCAGAAACAAGGCAATGCCAAAGCTCACAGGCACGGCGATAAACAACGCGATGAACGATGTCATCAGCGTGCCGTAGATCATCACCAGGCCGCCAAACTTCTCCTGCACCGGATCCCATTCGCTGGTCCACAGGAAGCCGAGCCCGAACTCGCGGATTGCCGGGGCCGCACCGATCAGCAGCGACACGATGATGCCCACCATCAGGGCCAGCGTCAGCCAGGCGGCCCCGTGGGCCAGAAGCGAAAACACCGCATCAGCCCAGGGGGCGACGCGACGACGCGGCTGCGGGCTGCCTTGAGGCTGCACCCGGATCGCAGAACGTTCGTCGGACTCGAAGTTGTTGGCTGGGAGTATTGCGGCCACGAGGCCTCCTGAAAGTCAGGCTTTGAAAAATGGGTGGCAAATTCGACAACAGCCCGGCAGTGCTGACTGCCGGGCCGTGACTTTGCTCAGTTCAACGTCACTTGTAGGCAATGGCCTTGCCGGAAGCGTCCTTCAAATTGTCGGCCCACAGCTTGCGGACCAACGTCTTGACGCTGTCGGGCAGCGGCACATAGTCCAGATCGTCGGCCATCTTGTCGCCATTGCCGTAAGCCCAATCAAAGAACTTGAGGGCAGCGGCACCGCTGGCCGGCTTCTCCTGGGTCTTGTACATCAGGATGTAGGTCGGATTGGTCAGGGGCCAGGCGTCCTTGCCGGGTTGCTCGGTCGTGATCTGATAGAACGACTTGGCCCAATCAGCGCCCGCCGCAGCGGCCTTGAACGCGTTGTCATTGGGCGTCACGAAATGACCGTCCTTGTTGCGCATCAGCGTGTACGTCATCTTGTTCTGCTTGACGTATGCGTATTCGACATAGCCAATCGAATTCGGGAGGCGTTGCACGAAGGCGGCCACACCTTCATTGCCCTTGCCACCGGCACCGGTCGGCCAGTTCACCGCCGTGCCTTCGCCCACCTTGCTCTTCCATTCTTCATTCACCTTGGAAAGGTAGTTCGTGAAGATGAACGAGGTGCCCGAGCCGTCTGCGCGACGAACCACGGCAATGGGAGCGTCCGGCAAAGGCACACCCGGATTCAGGGCGGTGAGCGCCGCATCGTTCCACTTGGTGATCTTGCCCAGGTAGATGTCACCCAGCACCTGGCCGGTCAACTTGATTTGACCCGGGGCGATACCCTTGATGTTGACCACAGGCACAACACCGCCAATCACCGTCGGGAACTGAACCATGCCGTCCTTGGCCAGGTCCTCATCCTTGATCGGCATGTCGGACGCGCCGAAATCGACCGTCTTGGCCTTGATCTGGCGAATGCCAGCACCCGAGCCGACCGACTGATAATTGATGCGCGCGCCGCTGGCCTTGTTGTAGGCATCAGCCCATTTGGCATAGATAGGTGCCGGGAAGGTCGCGCCGGCGCCGGTCACGTCCTGAGCTGCGACACTGTTCACGGCGGCGAGGCCGGCAGCAAGAAGGAAACCCTGGGCAAAGCGAGTGAGATTCATGGCTGACCTGTGACGGTGCTTGGTTGACGATGGTTGGCATCCTAGAAGGCCAATATGACAGCGTAGTGACATCGGTTGACAAGATCCAGCACTGATTCTGGATGGCGGCGAAACTGTCATATTCACTTCACTGCTCTGTCATATGCGCTTTCTACAGTCTCGCGCACCGGGCGCTGCGCCCTGCATCTGTGGAGACCGTCATGAAGAACCCGCTGTTCCGCCTCTTGTCCGCTGTCGCCCTCGCCGCTGGCCTGTCCGCCTGCGCCACCGCGCCCACGCCGGCACCGCTGACCGAGACCCTCGGCCGCGCCCCTCAATTGAGCACCTTCAACCGCCTGGTGGCCGAAGCCGGCCTGAGTGAGCAGCTGCGCGCCGCCGGCCCGCTGACGGTGTTCGCGCCCAGCGACGAAGCCTTCAAGGCCGTCCCGGCCAAGACCCTGGAAGCCCTTGTGGCCGACAAGGCCCAGTTGAAGGCCGTGCTGAGCTATCACATCGTGGCCGCCAAGCTGCCGGCCGCCGAAGTGCGCAACAGCAACCAGAAGACGCTGCAAGGCGGCACGATCGCCCTGGCCCGTGCCGGAGACTTCGTGACGGTTGACGAAGCCATGGTCCAGCAAGCCGACATCAATGCCACCAACGGCGTGGCCCATGTGCTCGATCGCGTGCTGATGCCGTCCAAGAAGTAAGTAGCTCAAGCCCAGGCCCAAACAACAAGGGCCGCCAGCGTCTTGCACGCTGGCGGCCCTTGGCTTTGACATTCAAAGTATCAGATGCGGACAGCTTCCGCCAGGCGCTGGGCGCATTGCTGGGCCAGGGTCGCGTCGCTGGCCTCGACCATCACGCGCAGCAGCGGCTCGGTGCCCGACGCACGGATCAGCACCCGGCCACGTTGGCCGAGATCGGCCGTGACTTCGGCCTGCTCCTGGGCCAGGCGCGCATTGCCCTTCCAGTCCTGGCCCGGCTGCAGGCGAACATTGATCAGCGTTTGCGGGAACAGGTCCACGCCGGCGAGTTGCTCGGACAGACTGCGGCCGGTGCGGCTGATGGCCTGCAGCACCAGCAGTGCGCTGACGATGCCGTCGCCGGTGGTGTGCTTGTCCAGCGCCAGCAGGTGGCCCGAGCCTTCGCCACCGAGCTGCCAGCCGCGGGCGGCCAGCTCTTCCAGCACATAGCGGTCGCCGACCTTGGCGCGGACGAAATCAACATCGCGCGACTTCAGGGCCAGCTCGACGGCCATATTGGTCATCAGCGTGCCCACGGCACCGGGCACTCGCAGGCCCTGGTCGAGACGGTCTGCCACCATCACGTATAGCAGCTCATCGCCGTTGTAGAGGCGGCCTTGCGCGTCGACCAGTTGCAGGCGGTCGGCATCGCCGTCCAGGGCTACGCCATAGTGGGCGCCATGTTCCTTGACGGCCTTGACCAGCGCTTCCGGGGCGGTAGCGCCGAAGCCTGCATTGATGTTGTAGCCGTCCGGGCTGCAGCCGATGGCGATCACCTCGGCACCCAGCTCGTGGAACACATCGGGGGCGATCTGGTAGCCGGCGCCGTGGGCCGCGTCGACGACGATCTTCAGGCCCTTCAGAGTCAGGTCCGACCCGAAGCAGTTCTTGCAGAACTCGATGTAGCGGCCGCGTGCGTCTTCAAGCCGGCGAGCCCGGCCCAGATTGGCCGAATCGACCCAGACTGGCGGCTCTTCGAGCGCGGCTTCAACATCCAACTCCCAGGCGTCGGGCAGCTTCTCGCCCTTGCTGGAGAAGAATTTGATGCCGTTGTCGGCAAACGGGTTGTGCGAGGCCGAGATCACCACGCCCAGGTCCTGGCGCAGCGCGCGGGTCAGGTAGGCGACGCCTGGCGTGGGCAGGGGGCCGGTGAGGCGCACATCGACGCCGGCCGACGCGAAGCCCGCTTCCAGCGAAGACTCGAGCATGTAGCCGGAGATGCGGGTGTCCTTGCCAATCAACACGCTGGGGCGCGCGACCTTGCGCTTGAGCACACGGCCCACCGCATGACCCAGGCGCAGCATGAAGTCGGGAGTGATGGGCGATTGGCCCACGGTGCCGCGGATGCCATCGGTTCCGAAATAGGTACGGCTCATTGCGAGCGGCCTCCTGAATTTTTGATTCCGCTATTGTCGGCGAATAGCGCACCAGGCCCATCCCCAGCATGCCAGACCTTGAGCGCATCGACGGTAGCCGCGACATCGTGCACACGCAGGATGCGTGCGCCGCGCGACACCGCCAGCAAGGCCGCTGCGATGCTGGCAGGCATGCGCTGGTCCACCGGTTTGCCGGTCACGTCGCCGAGTGTCTTCTTGCGTGACCAGCCCACCAGTAGTGGGTAGCCCAGCGCCAGCAATCGCTCCTGCTCACGCAGCAACTGCAGGTTCTGCTCAGACTGTTTGGCAAAGCCGTAACCCGGATCCAACACGATGCGCTCGGCCGCGATGCCGGCTTCGCGGAGCCGCGCAGCCCGTTCACCAAGAAACTGCGCCACCTCGGCCACCACGTCGGCGTAGTCGGTCAGCCCTTGCATGGTGGAGGGGTCGCCACGCATATGCATCAGGCAGACACCTGCGGAGTCGTGGGCCGCAAGAATCTCCAATGCGCCGGGCCGGCGCAGGGCCTGGACGTCGTTGACGATGTCGACGCCGGCCTCCAATGCCCGCCGCATCACCTCGGGCTTGCAGGTGTCGACAGACAGCGGCACCCCCAGGCTCAGGGCATCCTGGATGACCGGCGCAATGCGCCGCCATTCCTCTTCATCGTCCAGGACCGCCGCGCCGGGCCGGGTCGACTCGCCACCGATGTCGAGAATATCCGCACCCTCGTCCACCAGCCGCTTGCAGTGAGCGATGGCGCCAGCCGCCTCAGCATGCTGGCCGCCGTCGGAGAAGGAATCAGGCGTGACGTTGACGATGCCCATCACGCGGGGGCGATCAAGGTCGATTCGAAAGCGCCGAGTTTGCCAATGCATAGCCAAGTGTGAGCTGGGTCTGGGAGCTGAAAGGTAAAAGGGCCCGACGCAATGTCGGGCCCCGTGTCGAGTCTTGTGGATCAGGCAGCCGCAGGCGCACCGTCGGTATTCACCGGTGGCGTACCGCCGCCGCTGGAACCGCCATTGGGCGCCACAGTCTCGCCAGGCCCGCGCGGCGGCTTGCCGGCCATGATGTCCAGCACCTGGTCGCGGTCAATGGTTTCCCACTTCATCAGCGCGTCGGTCATCGCCTCGACCTTGTCACGATTGGTATCCAGGATGCTCTTGGCCACGGCGTATTGCTCGTCGAGGATGCGGCGCATTTCCGCGTCGACCTTCTGCTGCGTGGTCTCGCTGATGGCCGAGGTCTTGGTCATGCTGCGGCCGAGGAAGACTTCGCCCTCGTTCTCCGCATAGACCATCGGGCCCAGCAGGTCGCTCATGCCGTAGCGGGTGACCATGTCGCGGGCAATGCGGGTGGCGCGCTCATAGTCGTTCGAGGCGCCGGTGGAGATGTCCTTGACGAACAGCTCTTCGGCGATACGGCCGCCGAACAGGATGCTGATCTCGTTCAGCATCTGCTTGTAGTAGCGGCTGTACTGGTCGCGCTCAGGCAATTGCCAGGTCACGCCCAGGGCACGGCCACGCGGCATGACAGTGACCTTGTGGACCGGGTCAGTGCCCGGCAGCATTTCGGCCACGATGGCATGGCCCGACTCGTGATAGGCGGTGGCCCGCTTCTCTTCGTCGCTCATCACCATGCTCTTGCGCTCGGGGCCCATGTAGAGCTTGTCCTTGGCGCGCTCGAAGTCGATCATCTCGACTAGGCGTCCATTGCGGCGGGCCGCGAACAGCGCAGCCTCGTTGACCAGATTGGCCAGATCGGCACCGCTCATGCCGGGCGTGCCGCGCGCCAGGATGCTGGCGTTCACGTCTTGGCCCACGGGCACCTTGCGCATGTGCACGTTCAGGATCTGCTCGCGGCCACGGATGTCCGGCAGCGTCACGTAGACCTGGCGGTCAAAACGACCCGGACGCAAGAGGGCCGGGTCCAGGATGTCAGGACGGTTGGTCGCGGCAATCACGATCACGCCGAGATTGGTCTCGAAACCGTCCATCTCGACCAGCATCTGGTTCAGGGTCTGCTCGCGCTCATCGTTGCCGCCGCCCAGGCCAGCACCACGGTGGCGACCGACCGCGTCGATTTCGTCGATGAAGATGATGCAGGGTGCGCTCTTCTTGGCCTGTTCGAACATGTCGCGCACACGGGCAGCGCCAACGCCGACGAACATCTCAACGAAGTCGGAGCCCGAGATCGTGAAGAACGGCACCTTGGCTTCGCCGGCAATCGACTTGGCCAGCAGCGTCTTGCCGGTACCCGGAGGGCCGACCATGAGCACACCACGCGGAATGCGGCCGCCCAGCTTCTGGAATTTCTGAGGGTCTTTCAGGAAGTCGACCAGCTCCTTCACCTCTTCCTTGGCTTCGTCGCAACCAGCGACGTCGGCAAAGGTGATGGTGTTGTTGGCCTCGTCCAGCATGCGCGCCTTGCTCTTGCCGAAGCTGAACGCGCCGCCCTTGCCGCCGCCCTGCATCTGGCGCATGAAGTAGATCCAGACACCGATCAGCAGCAGCATCGGGCCCCAGCTGACCAGCAGGCTCATCAGGAGCGAAGGCTCTTCACGCGGCTTGACGTCGAACTTGACGCCGCTGTTGATCAGGTCGCCGACCAGGCCCCGGTCGAGATAGGTGGCAGCCGAGCGGATCTTGGTGCCATCGTCCTTGGTGGCCTCGATCTCGGTACCGCCATTGCCTTCCTTCAGCGTGACCTGCTTGATGCGCCGGCCACGGACTTCTTCCAGGAAATCGGAGTAGCCGATGGAGGCTCCCGGGCTCGTGCCACGCTCGAACTGCTTGACCACGGTGAATAGCACCAGGGCTATCACCAGCCAGACAGCAATTTTCGAGAACCACTGATTGTTCACCGCGACTCCTTTGACTCGATTCCACAGGTCTGCGCCTAGCGCACAGACGATGCACGGTAGTTGGGGTTGATTCTATTGCAGTCAAGCCCCCGGGGCTGATTGAGAAATCCTTGCCCCGCGAAAGACATTGCGCGCAATTGTTTGCTTCAGGCTCACTTCAGGCCGATGCCGATCAGGAAGGTTTCCGACGAACGGTCTCGGGAAGCCTTGGGCTTGAGCGTCTTGACCTTCTTGAAGGTTTTCCTGAACTGCGCCACCAGGTCGTCGTAGCCGGCGCCATGGAAGACCTTGGCCACCAGCGCGCCATCGGGCGTCAGGTGCTTCTGGCCGAAGTCCAGCGCCAGCTCGATCAGCAAACTGACGCGGGCTGCGTCGGTATCCGTGATGCCCGAAAGATTGGGGGCCATGTCGGACACCACAAGGTCCACCGCACGGCCCGCCAGCGTATCTTCCAGCTCCTTGAGCACCGCGTCCTCGCGGAAATCGCCCTGGATGAAGTGCACGCCTTCAATAGGCTCGAAATCCAGCAGGTCCAGCGCAATGATGGTGCCGTTGAGCTGGCCAACGGCCGCACCACCCACCCCCGCTTCCTTGGGTGCGAACTTTCGGCGCAGGTATTGGCTCCAGGCGCCGGGCGCTGCCCCGAGATCGACGACGACCTGCCCCGGGCGGATCAGCTTCAGCTCTTCGTCGATTTCCTGCAGCTTGTAGGCAGCGCGAGCGCGATAGCCGTCCTTCTGGGCCGCTTTGACATACGGATCATTGATATGACCGTGCAGCCAGGCCTTGTTGATTTTCTTGCTTTTGCTCGTGAATTTCATGATGTGCCGTGCCTGGCCCGATAATAGCCAGATGCCTGCGATTCAATTGACCCCTGCCCAGCGCAAGGAAAAACGCTCCGACGCCCACCACCTCGACCCCGTGGTGATGATAGGCGCGGATGGACTCACGCCCGCTGTCGTGAAAGAAACCGATGCCGCCTTGAACGCCCACGGGCTGATCAAGGTACGCGTGATGTCGGACGACCGTGAGAACCGCGAGAGCATTTTCGCAGAGCTGTCCGACAAGCTCGACGCGGCGCCCATTCAGCACATCGGCAAGCTGCTGGTGCTGTGGCGCCCGATGCCCGAGAAGGTCAAGGCGGTGCGAGAAGACGCCAAGGCCGGCCCGCGCATCGTCAAGATCGTCAAGTTCTCCAAGAGCGGCAACAACCGCCCGCAGGTCAAGAAGCTGGAAGTCTTCGGCAACCAGCGCGTCGCCCAGGGCGGTGAAATCAAGCGCGCCAAGCGCAAGATGACCAGCACCAAGAAGTCCAGCCAGAACGGCTGAGGCTTCTGCGGCGCAAGCCGCTTCAGTTCAGGCCGGCGCGCGGGAAGCGCGCCAGGCCAGCACCAGCACCGCCAGCGTCTTGAGCCCGAAAAACAGGCTGGAGACGGCATGCAAGGCACCGAACGACCAGCTCCCCTGCCCCGCCCGTGCCGCTTCCATCAGCGGCTGGATGCCGTAGTAGCCTGCAGCCGTACAGATCAGCGCAGCCAGCGGCAGCCAGAGGTTGGGCGCAATCACAGGCCCGCCCGTGTCTCGTTGCAGCCGGCGTTCCATCATCATCAGCAGCAGGCCGAGGCCCAGGCTGATCTGCGCGTCCAGCTCAAACACGCGGCCGACCAGCTTGCCCGCCTGCGCACGCTCCAGCACCGCAAAGGCGCTGGGTGCGGCCACGGCAGCCACGCAAACGAGAAGGCCGCCCCAGAGGGCGGCCAGCATGGCGCGAGCGCGGTACAGCATCAGACGTATCTGACTTCGACAATCTCGTAGCGCTTCACGCCACCGGGCGCCTGCACCTCGGCCACGTCGCCGGCTTCCTTGCCGATCAAGGCACGGGCAATAGGCGAGCTGATCGAGATCAGGCCCAGCTTCAGGTCGGCTTCGTCGTCGCCGACGATCTGGTAGGTCACCTCGGCGCCGCTGGCTTCTTCTTCCAGGTCGACGGTGGTGCCGAACACCACCTTGCCGCCGGCATCCACCGTGGCAGGGTCGATGATCTGGGCGGCAGCCAGCTTGCCTTCGATCTCGAGGATGCGGCCTTCGATGAAGCCCTGCTTGTCCTTGGCGGCCTCGTATTCGGCGTTCTCGGACAGATCGCCCTGGGCGCGCGCTTCAGCGATGGCCTGGATCACGGCATGGCGCTCGACCGTTTTCAGTCGATGCAGTTCTTGCTTGAGCTTTTCAGCGCCGCGTACGGTCAGTGGGACAGTGGCCATGGGAAAAGGAACTAGGGGATACAAAATGAATCCGCCGCTGCGGCCTGGGGTGGCACCCCGGGCTGCTGCGGCGGAATCGTGTGGAACTGATTTTAGTTCAGTTCAGCGTGCAGTTCCTGCAGGGATTGCACCAACAGTCCATCCTGGTGCTTCATGCCCTCCACCGCGGCCTCACAACCGGCCATGGTCGTGTAATAGGTGATGCGGTTGGCCAGGGCGGCCTGGCGGATGTAGCGACTGTCGGCAATCGCGGTACGGGTTTCGTCCACGGTGGTGAACACCAGCTGAATTTCGCCGCCCTTGATCATGTCGACGATGTGCGGGCGTCCGTCCTTGATCTTGTTGACGAACTGGGCCGGCACGCCAGCCTCCTGGATCGCAGCAGCCGTGCCACGGGTGGCAACGATGCCAAAGCCAAGGGCATGCAGGTCCTTGGCCACTTTGATGGCGCGGGCCTTGTCGGCGTTCTTCACCGTGATCAGGACATTGCCCTGGCGCGGCAGGCGCGAACCGGCGCCCAGCTGGCTCTTCAGCATCGCTTCACCGAAGGTCCGGCCTGCGCCCATGACCTCGCCGGTCGAGCGCATTTCAGGGCTCAGGATCGGATCGACACCGGGGAACTTGTTGAACGGGAAGACCGCTTCCTTGACGCTGTAGTACGGCGGCACAACCTCGGCCGGCACGCGACCCAGGCGGTCCTTCTGGTCCTTCAGCTTCTGGCCGGCCATGCAGCGCGCGGCGATCTTGGCCAGTTGCTGGCCAGTCGCCTTGCTCACGAAAGGCACCGTGCGCGAGGCGCGCGGGTTCACTTCCAGCACGTAGACGGTGCAGGCATCGAGCCCGCCGGTCACGTCGCCCTGGATCGCGAATTGCACGTTCATCAGGCCGACGACCTTCAGGGCCTTGGCCATCGCCGCGGTCTGGCGACGCAGCTCGTTCTGCAGCGCTTCGGACAGCGTGTACGGCGGCAGCGAGCAAGCCGAGTCGCCGCTGTGGATACCGGCTGCCTCGATGTGCTCCATGATGCCGCCGATCATCACATCGGTGCCATCGCTGATGCAGTCGGCATCGACTTCAACCGCATCTTCCAGGAAGCGGTCCAGCAGCACCGGCGACTTGTCTGACACGCGCACCGCTTCGCGCATGTAGCGCTCGAGGTCCTTGTCGCCGTGCACGATTTCCATCGCGCGGCCACCCAGCACATAGCTCGGGCGCACGACCAGCGGATAGCCGATCTCGTTCGCCAGCGCCACTGCCTGGTCTTCGGTACGCGCAGTGCGGTTGGGCGGCTGCTTCAGGCCCAGCTCGTGCAGCAGCTTCTGGAAGCGCTCACGGTCTTCGGCCATGTCGATGGAGTCGGGGCTGGTGCCGATGATGGGCACGCCGGCGCGCTCCAGGTCCAGCGCGAGCTTCAAGGGCGTTTGGCCGCCGTACTGCACGATCACACCGACCGGCTTTTCCTTGTCGACGATCTCGAGTACGTCTTCCAGCGTCACCGGCTCGAAGTAGAGACGATCCGATGTGTCGTAGTCGGTCGAAACCGTTTCCGGGTTGCAATTGACCATGATGGTCTCGTAACCGTCTTCGCGCATGGCGAGAGCGGCATGGACGCAGCAGTAGTCGAACTCGATGCCCTGCCCGATGCGGTTCGGGCCACCGCCCAGCACCATGATCTTCTTCTTGTTCGTCGGCTCGGCTTCGCATTCCTCGTCGTACGTGGAATACATGTAGGCCGTCTCGGTGGCGAACTCGGCGGCGCAGGTGTCCACACGCTTGTAGACCGGGCGCACGCCCTGGTCCCAGCGGGCCTGGCGGACCATATGCTGGTTCGTGCCCAAGAGCTTGGCCAGGCGCTTGTCAGAGAAGCCCTTCTGCTTCAGGAGGCGCAGCTCTTCGGTCGAGAGGCTTTCCAGCGTGCGGCCAGCCAGCGACTGCTCGATCTTCACCAGCTGTTCGATCTGGGCCAGGAACCAGGGGTCCACGGCCGTCTCGTCGAACACTTCGGTCAGGCTCATGCCGATGCGGAAGGCATCGGCCAGGAAGAGGATGCGCTCGGGGCCGGCTTCGCCGATCTCCTGGACGATCTCTTCACGGTCGGTCGAGCGCTCGGTCAGGCCGTCGATACCGGTTTCCAGGCCGCGCAGCGCCTTCTGGAACGATTCCTGAAAGGTGCGGCCCATGGCCATCACTTCGCCAACCGACTTCATCTGCGTGGTCAGGCGCGAGTCGGCCATCGGGAACTTCTCGAAGGCGAAGCGCGGGATCTTGGTGACCACGTAGTCAATGCTGGGCTCGAACGAAGCCGGGGTCACTCCGCCTGTGATGTCGTTCTTCAGCTCATCCAGCGTGTAACCCACGGCCAGCTTGGCCGCGATCTTGGCGATCGGGAAGCCCGTGGCCTTGGAGGCCAGCGCCGAGGAGCGCGAGACGCGCGGGTTCATCTCGATCACCACCATGCGGCCATCGCGCGGATTGATCGAGAACTGCACGTTGGAGCCGCCGGTGTCCACGCCGATCTCGCGCAGGATGGCAATCGAGGCATTGCGCAGCAGCTGGTATTCCTTGTCGCTCAGCGTCTGGGCCGGGGCCACGGTGATCGAGTCGCCGGTGTGGATGCCCATGGGGTCCAGGTTCTCGATCGAGCAGACGATGATGCAGTTGTCCTTGCTGTCGCGCACAACCTCCATCTCGTACTCTTTCCAGCCGATCAGCGACTCTTCGATCAAGAGTTCATTGGTCGGCGAGAGGTCCAGGCCGCGCTTGCAGATCTCCTCAAACTCTTCCGGGTTGTAGGCAATGCCGCCGCCCGTGCCGCCCAGCGTGAAGCTGGGGCGGATGACCATGGGAAAGCCGGAGCCGCCGATGTCGAGGTGGATGCGCTTCTGCACCGACCAGGCCTCTTCCAGCGAATGCGCGATGCCGGAACGGGCCGAGCCCAGGCCGATCTTGGTCATCGCGTCCTTGAACTTCAGGCGGTCTTCGGCCTTCTCGATCGCGTGCTCATTGGCACCGATCATCTCGACCTTGTACTTCTCCAGCACGCCATGCTTGTGCAGGTCGAGTGCGCAGTTCAGCGCCGTCTGGCCGCCCATGGTCGGCAGCACCGCGTCTGGGCGCTCCTTGGCGATGATCTTCTCGACCACCTGCCAGGTGATCGGCTCGATGTAGGTGACGTCGGCCGTGTCCGGATCCGTCATGATCGTGGCCGGATTGCTGTTGACGAGGATGACCTTGTAGCCTTCCTCGCGCAGCGCCTTGCAGGCCTGGGCGCCGGAATAGTCGAACTCGCAAGCCTGGCCGATGATGATCGGGCCGGCGCCGATGATGAGGACGCTCTTGATGTCTGTACGTTTTGGCATAGCGGTGCTCCTGCTCAGGCCTTGCTCATCAGACCGATGAAGCGGTCGAACAGGTAGGAGATGTCGTGCGGGCCGGGGCTGGCCTCGGGGTGGCCCTGGAAGCAGAAGGCCGGCTTGTCGGTGCGGGCCAGGCCTTGCAGCGTGCCGTCAAACAAGCTGATGTGCGTGGGGCGCAGATTGGCAGGCAGCGACTCGGCATCGACAGCGAAGCCGTGGTTCTGGCTGGTGATCGAGACGCGGCCGTTGTCCAGGTCTTTCACCGGGTGGTTGGCACCGTGGTGGCCGAACTTCATCTTGAAGGTCTTGGCTCCAGAGGCCAGCGCCATGATCTGGTGGCCCAGGCAGATGCCGAAGGTCGGGATGCCCGATTCGATCAACTGCGCGGCCGCCGTGATCGCGTAGTCGCAGGGCTGCGGATCGCCCGGACCGTTGGACAGGAACACGCCATCGGGCTCCAGGTCGAACACCGCGCTGGCCGGCGTTTGCGCGGGCACCACCGTGATCTTGCAGCCGCGGGAGGCGAGCATGCGCAGGATGTTGTTCTTCACGCCGAAGTCGTAGGCCACGACATGGAACTTCGGTGCCGTCTGCTCACCGTAGCCCTTGCCCAGGGTCCATTCGGTCTCGGTCCAGCTTTCGCTTTCCTTGCGGCTCACCACCTTGGCCAGATCCAGGCCGGCCATGCTAGGGGCCGCCTTGGCCTTGGCGATCGCGTCGGCGATGTGGGCTTCGGTGATCTTCTCGCCGGCCGGCAGCGCGAGGATGCAGCCGTTCTGCGCGCCTGTCGTACGCAGCACGCGGGTCAGGCGGCGGGTGTCGATGTGCGCAATGGCGACCGTGCCTTCGTCCTTCAGATACTGGACGAGCGTGCGGGTCTTGCGGAAGTTGGAATCCAGAACCGGCGGTTCCTTGATGATCAAGCCTGCGGCATGGATCTTCGAAGCCTCGACGTCCTCTTCGCAGACGCCGTAGTTGCCGATGTGCGGATACGTCAGGGTGACGATCTGCCGGCAGTAGCTCGGGTCGGTGAGGATTTCTTGGTAACCGGTCAGCGATGTGTTGAACACGACTTCGCCGACGGTATGGCCAGCAGCGCCGATGGAGCTGCCTTTGAAGACCGTGCCGTCTGCCAGGGCGAGGATCGCGAGGGAATGAGTGAGCAGATCGGGCAGCACGGGTAACTCCGTTATTGTGCGCGCGCCCAGCTCTGCTCCGGGACCGGCCGCGTGGGCAGCCGAGGAGCCTGAATCCGGTGGAGGAAACGGGTGGAGTTTCGCGAGGGTGCGGTGGGTTTCGGGTAAACCTGTGGAGTATATCCGAGCAGGGTTATCCCCGAGCCCCGCGACCTGGTAAAACTTTCGTCAAGCGAGCGCGGCGATGCCTGCGCGGGCGATCTGCGCATCCTCGATGGACTTGACGCCGCTGACACCCACAGCACCCACGCAATGCCCGTCCACCAGGATGGGCACGCCGCCTTCGAGCAGTCCGGACAAGCCCGGGGCGGTGAGGAAGGAGGTACGCCCCTGGTTGATCATGTCTTCATAGACCTTGGACTCGCGACGACCCACAGCGGAGGTGTGGGCCTTGGCGGGGGCAATCTGCGCCGAGATGGGCGCCGCGCCGTCCAGGCGCTGCAGCCACAGCAGGTGGCCGCCTTCGTCACAAATCGCGATGCACACCGCCCAGCGATTCGCCACTGCTTCCGCCTCGGCGGCCGCTGCAATTCGTTTGACATCTTCGAGGCTGAGGCAAGGCTTCTGGTTCATGGCGATTGGCTCTTGAATCTTGGGGAAAAGCCTGCACTTTAGCCGCGTGGCGCGCTGCTGAGGCGCGCCTAGAATCCGCGCATCCTGTATGGAATGGAGGACATCAATGAACGAAGGTCTGCAAACCAGCCAATACGGCAGCAGCTACGGCGCTGACCTGGCAACGCAGCAGCAACGCGTGCTGCGCAACACCTACTGGCTGCTGGCGCTGTCGATGGTGCCCACGGTGCTGGGTGCCTGGATTGGCGTGAGCACCGGCATCATGGCCAGCCTGGGCATGGGCGCGAGCGCCATCGTCTTCTTCGCCGGTGCATTCGGCCTGATGTATCTGATCGAGAAGACCAAGAACTCCAGCGCGGGCGTGCTCGCGCTGCTCGGCTTCACGTTCTTCATGGGATTGATGCTTTCGCGCCTGCTGATCCCCGTGCTCGGTTTTCGCAACGGCTCCAGCCTGGTGATGACCGCCTTTGGCGGCACGGCCGCGATCTTCTTCGTCATGGCCAGCCTGGCCACGGTGATCAAGCGCGACCTTTCCGGCATGGGCAAGTTCCTGCTGGTGGGCGCGCTGATACTGATGGTGGCCGGCATCGCCAACATCTTCCTGCAGTCCTCGGCGCTGATGCTGACCATCCTCGTGGCCGTGCTGGGGGTGTTCTCGGCACTGATGCTGTACGACATCAAGCGCATCGTCGACGCCGGCGAAACCAACTACGTCACTGCGACGCTGCATCTCTACCTGGATGCGTACAACGTGTTCCAGAGCTTGCTGTCGTTGCTCGGGATCTTTGGCGGTGAACGCGATTGAAGTATTTCTGCAGTCTTCAATGAGCAAGGGGCCCGACGGGCCCCTTGTCTATTTCAGCGTTCAAAGACCGCAATGCTTTAGTTCCGGCATCACATCGCAAGCGATATGAGCCTACTCAGAAGCATTGCGTTCAAAGACCGCAATGCTTTCAACATGCGCCGTGTGCGGGAACATGTTCACCGCACTCGCCGCCGTGCAGCGGTAGCCGGCGAGATTGACCAGCAGGCCTGCATCACGAGCCAGGGTTGAAGGATTGCAGCTCACGTAGACGATGCGCTTGGGCGGCCTCCAGCCGGGGGCCAGGCTCGGGTCCTGTGCGATGTCGGCGATGGCCTTGGCCAGCGCGAAAGCGCCTTCGCGCGGCGGGTCGACCAGCCACTTGTCGGCACTGCCATCGGCCGCCAGCAACTCGGGCGTCATCTCGAACAGATTGCGGGCCACGAAAGAAGTGTTGGCCGCCAGGCCATTGCGCACCGCGTTCTCGCGCGATCGCTGCACCAGGGTCTCGCTGCCCTCGATGCCCAGCACCTCGCGCGCCTGCGTGGCCAACGGCAAGGTGAAGTTGCCAAGCCCGCAGAACCAGTCGATCACGCGTTCGTCCTTCTTCACCGCGAGCAGGCGCAGCGCACGGCCCACGAGCACGGTGTTGATGTGCGGATTGACCTGGGTGAAGTCCGTCGGCTTGAACGGCATGACGACGCCAAACTCGGGCAGCGAGTACGACAACTCCGTGCCGCCTTCGTCCAGCAGCTGGACCGTCTCCGGCCCCTTGGATTGCATCCACCATTGCACGTCGTGCAGAGCCGCAAAGTCGCGTAGCTTCTGCACATCGCCTGCGCCCAGCGGGTTCAGGTGGCGCAGAACCAGGGCGATCACATCGTCACCCATGGCCAGTTCGATCTGCGGCAGACGGTCGCGCTCTTCCATCGAGGAGATCAAATCCCGCAGCGGCATCAGCAGATTGCTGACCCGCTCGGGCACGACCTTGCAGACCTGCATGTCAGCCACATAGCGGCTCTTGCGCTCGTGGAAACCGATCAGCACCTGACCCTTCTTGGCCACATAGCGCACCGAAAAGCGAGCGCGGTAGCGATAGCCCCAGGTCGGGCCTTCAATCGGGCGCAGCAGCATCTCGGGCTTGACCTTGCCGAGGTGCCAGAGGTTGTCTTCCACCACACGCTGCTTCACGGCCACCTGAGCGCTGGCATGCAGGTGCTGCATCTTGCAGCCACCACAGGCGCCGGCATGCAGGCCGAAATGCGGGCAGCCGGGCGTGACGCGCAGCGGGCTTTCGCGCCGCATTGCCACCATGGTGCCCTGCTCCCAGTTGTTCTTCTTGCGGCCAACGGTGACCTGCACCTGCTCACCGGGCAATGCGCCTTCGATGAACACCACTTTGCCCTCTTCATTGTGGGCAACACCTTGCGCTTCAAGGTCGAGCGAATCGACCTTGAGCCATTCTGAAACTTGAGTCATGGACCGAATTATGGCTTCGGCCGGCGCAGCGCCCTCTGCGCAGCCTAGAAGATCGCGTCGCGGTTGATCCCGTGGCGCATCATGTTGCGCTTGAGCTTGCCCAGCGCCTCGATCTGGATCTGGCGGATGCGCTCGCGGGTCAGGCCCAGGCGCACCGCCAGCACATCCAGGGTCTCGGGCTCCCGGTCGCTGAGGCCGTAGCGGCCGGCCAGCACCTCGCGTTCTCGTTCGTTCAGGGTGGCCAGGCCGTGGTCAAGCAGCTCTTCGAGCTCATGGCTAAGGCGCAGACCCAGCGGATCGACGGCCTGCTCATCGGCCACCAGGTCCATCATCGATTCACCGCCTTCGCCATTGCGATCCACAGGCGAATCGAGTGAGCTCGGCAGCTCGGCATAAGCCAGCAGCTCGGCCACTTCCTCGATGGGGCGCCCCAGGGCCGTGGCGATGTCCTCGGCGCGCACCTGGCCTTCGCCACCGTTCTGGCTCTGCAAGGCTTCGAGCGCGCGACGCGCCTTCAGCACATGGTTGAGCTCACGGACGATGTGCACCGGCAGGCGCACCAGCCGCGCCTGGTGCATCAAGGCGCGCTCGATGCTCTGGCGTATCCACCAGCTGGCATAGGTCGAGAAACGGAAGCCGCGTTCCGGCTCGAACTTGCCGATGGCATGCATCAGGCCGAGGTTGCCCTCTTCGATGAGATCGCTCATCGGCAGACCGCGACCCAGGTAGTTCTTGGCGATGCTGACGACCAGGCGCAGGTTGTGCTTGATCATGGCCTGGCGGGCCTCGAAGTCGCCGCCACGGGCGCGTGTGGCCGTCTCGAACTCCTGCTGCGAACTCAGCAGCGGTGTGCGGCGGATGTCGCGCAGATAGGCCTGCAGCGCATTGCCGACCTCGATATCGGCCGGCGGTGCTGCGCCGTTGCGAAGCAACTGGGTGTCGTCTTCGTCAGCGGCGGTTTCGCTCGCCGGGCCGTCCGGCATCAGCCCGGGCGGCGGAGGCACATGCTTGACTGCGGGCGCGACGTGCTTCATGGAGGCCTCCCATCATCGCGCGCTGCATGCTGCTAGCGAGCAGGCAGGAGCTTGGCCGGATCAATCGGCTTGCCCTGCTTGCGCAATTCGAAATGCAGCTTGACCTGGTCCGAATCGCTATTGCCCATCTCGGCAATTCTCTGGCCCTTGCGCACCACCTGGTCTTCCTTGACCAGCAGCGCCTGGTTGTGACCATACGCTGACAGGTAGTTGTTGACGTGCTTGATGATGATCATATTCCCGTAACCTCGGGCGCCAGAGCCTGCATACATGACTCGTCCATCGGCTGCAGCATAGACCGGATCGCCGGCTTTGCCACCAATATCCAGCCCCTTGTTACGCAAGTCGTCGAACTGGGAGATCACGCTGCCCGCAGCAGGCCAGCCCCAGCTCAGCTCGTCTTCGGTCGCAGCGGCAGCTCCAGCCAGGGCAGAGGCCGCTGACGCTGCCGGCTCGGCAGTTTGCGGCGCAGCGCCCGCTGGCGCTGGTTTGCCGTCGAGCGGACGGGTTTCAACCCGCGCGCTGGCAATGGGACGGGTGCTCGCCGCGCCCGGTGGCACCGGATCCGCCCCCGGCGGCACCACTCGCAAGACCTGACCCACTTCGATGCGGTTGGGATTCTCCAGTCCGTTCCAACGCGCCAGATCACGCCAGTTCTGGCCAGTGTCCAGGGCAATGCGAATCAGGGCGTCGCCCGGCTTGACCGTGTAGTAGCCGGGCTTGCCTGCATTCTCGGCGCCAGGCTTGGGTGCTTCAGGGGCCGAGGCTGCATGGCTGGGAGCAGACGCAGTGACCGCGCTGGGGGCAGGCGTTGCCTGCGAGACCGGCCGGTCTTCCACGGGCGCACGGTGCGCAGTGGTCGAGCAGCCAGCGAGCAGCGCGATGCCCGAGGCCAGCAGGGCCGACAAGGCGGGGTTCAAGCGTTTCGTTTTCAGGTGCATGCGGTCTCAGCAAGGCTAGGTTTCACCGGACCATAACAACAATCGCTGCCGGGCCGACGCTTACATGACGCCCGATTTTAGGGGCACGAACTGCACCGCCTCCTGGGTGCTGCGGACGAAGTGGCTGCGGCCCTCTTCGACCACATGATCCACCACCACCAGCACCTGGCCTCGGCCGCCCGGCGCAGCCATCGGCGCCACCAGCCGACCGCCTGGCGCAAGCTGCGCCAGCCAGGCCGGTGGAATGTCCTCGCCCCCGGCTGCCGCAACGAGGCTGTCATAGGGTGCCAGCGGAGCGTGACCCAGGCGACCGTCGCCGTAGATCAGACGGATCTTGTTGCCACGCATGCTGGCCAAATTGAGCGCCGCCTTGTCATGCAAAGGCTTCAGCCTTTCGATGGACACGACTTGGCGACCGAGCTCGGCCAGCACCGCTGCCTGGTAGCCACAGCCGGTGCCAATTTCGAGCACGCGACCCAGCTCGCCGCGCTGGCGCGCTCCCTGCCCCGCGAACAGCAGCTCGATCATGCGGCCGACGACGGAAGGCTTGGAGATGGTCTGGCCATGACCGATGGGCAGGCTGGTGTCTTCGTAGGCCTGGATCGCCAGCGCGGTATCGACGAACTGATGGCGTGGCACCTTTGCAAGGGCCTGCAGGACGCGTTCGTCTGACAGGCCTTCCTGCTTCAGGCGCTGCACCATGCGCTGGCGCACGCCGGCCGAATCGAGCCCCAGGCCGCTCGGCGCCGCCTGCCGCGCCGCATCGGCCGCGGCCATGTGCAGATGGCGCTGAGGCCGCAAGACCTCGCCGCGGCTGCTGGGTTTTGCGGGCTGCATCTTGTCTAGCGCCAGCGGGAAGCGCCGCGGCGTCTTGGGCGCGCTTTCGCTCATCCGTGCTCGCCCAGATGCGAGGCCCAGGCCGAGAGGCCGGCATGGTCGGTCAGGTCCACCTGCAAGGGCGTGATCGAGACCATGCCGTTGCTGGTGGCATGGAAGTCCGTGCCCTCGCCCGCCTCGCGCGCGTCGCCGGCCGGGCCAATCCAGTAGATCGGCTCGCCGCGCGGATTGCGCTGCTCGATCACGGGCTCACTGGCATGGCGACGGCCCAACCGCGTGACGCGCCAAGGCAGGCTCTTGGCATCAGCCCGGTTGGGAATGTTCACATTGAGCAGGAAGGGCCGCCCCAGGCCGTCAGCAATCACCTGCTCGACCAGGCGCCTGGCCATCTGGGCCGCAGCCTCGAGCTCGACCCAGCCCTTGTCGACCTGGGAAAAAGCAATCGACGGAATGCCGAACAGAAAGCCTTCGGTGGCCGCGGCGACGGTGCCGGAATACAGCGTGTCGTCGCCCATGTTCGCGCCGTTGTTGATGCCCGAGAGCACCAGGTCGGGCTTGTAGTCCAGCAGGCCGGTCAATGCCACGTGAACGCAGTCCGAAGGCGTGCCATTGACGTAGCGAAACCCGTTCTGCGCATGGAACACCGAAAGCGGGCGGCTCAGCGTCAGGGCGTTCGAGGTGCCGCTGGCGTTCTGCTCCGGCGCGATCACATCGATCTGACCCAATCCCTCGCAGGCCTTCACCAGCGCATGCAGCCCCGGGGCCAGGTATCCGTCGTCATTGGCAATCAAGATTCGCATGGCTTCATTGTAGGCAGCGCGTCACCTCCGCGACCGCTCGACTACCCGCGCCTCCCTATCATGCGGGCGATTGCGGACCACCTACCGAGGAGCAAGAGCGATGAAAGCCTGGCTGTGCGAGAACCCCGTCGGCGTTGCCGCCCTGCAATGGAAAGAACTGCCGTTGCCGGAGCCGGCTGCCGGCCAGATCCGCGTTGCGATCAAGGCGGCCAGCCTGAACTTCCCGGACCTGCTGATCATCGAGAACAAGTACCAGATGAAGCCGCCGCTGCCCTTTGTGCCCGGCACCGAGTTCGCTGGCGTGGTCGATGCAGTGGGCGAAGGCGTCAAGGGCTTCAAGCCGGGCGACGCAGTAGCGGCCTTTGCCGGCACTGGCGGCTTTGCCACCCATGCCTGCATTCCGGCTGCCCTGGCCATGCCGCTGCCTGATGGCTTTGCCTTTGAAGATGCCGCCGCCTTCATCTGCACCTATGCCACCAGCCATCACGCGTTGATGGATCGGGCAGCACTGCAGGCCGGCGAGACCGTGCTGGTCCTCGGCGCGGCCGGCGGCGTGGGTACCGCTGCGATCCAGATTGCCAAGGCTGCCGGCGCCAAGGTGATTGCGGCGGCCAGTTCGGACGAGAAATGCCAGCGCTGTCTGGAGCTTGGTGCCGACGCCGCGATCAACTACGCAAGCAGCAAGCTGCGCGATGAGCTCAAGGTGCTGACCGAAGGCCGCGGCCCGGACGTGATTTACGACCCCGTGGGTGGCGACCTTGCCGAGCAGGCCTTCCGCTCGATCGCCTGGCGCGGCCGCTACCTTGTGGTGGGCTTCGCGCAAGGGCAGATTCCAGCCCTGCCCTTGAACCTCGCCCTGCTCAAGGGCGCTTCCCTGGTGGGGGTGTTCTGGGGCGAATTTGCCAAGCGCGAGCCGCGTCGCAATGCCGCCATGCTCGGTGAACTGGCGGGCTGGTATGCACGAGGCTTGATCAAGCCGGTGCTGGACCGCGTCCTGCCGATGGAAGAGCTGCCAGCCGCCTTTGAGCGGATGGCCACGCGCCAGGTGGTCGGAAAACTTGTGCTGCGCACCGCTTGACCTGCTTTCGCGGGGCATTGGCAGCACGCGTTGTGCGCTAGGATGCCCCGTGATCGGAACTCAAGCACATGGCCGTCAAAGTACTGATTGTTGAAGACAACCCGGTTGCCCGAAGCTTCCTGTGCCGAGTCGTGCGCGAGAGCTTCAGCGACGCCCTGGAAATCACCGAAGCAGGCGATCTGGAAGGTGCACGCCGCGCGGTCGCAAAGAATGCCAGCCTGGGCCATGACGGCGGCTTCAAGCTGGTGCTCGTGGACCTGGAATTGCCTGACGGCAACGGCATGGAGTTCCTGACCGAGCTGGCAGGCATGCCGGCGGTGAAGATCGTCACCACGCTCTATTCCGACGACGACCACCTCTTCCCGGCGCTGCAATGCGGCGCCGACGGCTACCTGCTGAAGGAAGACCGATTCGAAGTGCTCGTGGAAGAGCTGCAGCGCATCGTGCGTGGCCAGCCGCCGCTCTCGCCGGCCATCGCGCGCCGCCTGCTTTCTCACTTCCGGCCTGGCTCAACTGGGGACAGCGGCCCCATGGGCCTGAACTCCGGTTTCGGCCCACTCACCTTCAACGCGCCGCCGGCCAACAGCCGCTCGGTGGCGCTGGATCCGCCGCCCGAATGGGAGCGCCTGACGCCGCGCGAGAACGAAGTGCTGACCTATCTCAGCAAGGGCTTCACGATCAAGGAAATCGCAAACCTGATGGGCATCAAGTGGTTCACCGTCAACGACCACATCAAGTCGATCTACAAGAAGCTCAATGTGTCGAGCCGCGCCGAAGCTGCGGTGCTGGCAAGCAAGCAGGGGCTGGTCTGAACGCAGGCCGCTGAAGTTGAAACTGAAGCCGCTTGATTCTTGAAGCAAGGATCCTGAAGCGTCAATGAAAAAGGCCGTTGCTTTCGCAACGGCCTTTTCTTTCTACTTCTTGGGGTGGCTGATGGGGCTCGAACCCACGACAACAGGAATCACAATCCTGGACTCTACCAACTGAGCTACAACCACCGCTGAGCCTCGCATTGTAGCGCGATATTTCCAGTGACTGGAGCAATCGCGCAAACAATTTTTACTTGGTCGCTGCCGAGGCCGCGACAGGGGCGCTGACCTTGACCTTTAACTCGGTCTTCAGATGGTTGTAGTAGGCCATCGCCTCTGCGTCCGACCAGGCACGGGCGTATTGCTCGGCGGCACGCTTGGCATCGACCACAGCCGGGTCTCGCGGCAGCAGCTTGCTCACGCGCGCCACCACATACACGCCCTCGCCGGCATCGATGCCGATATCAGCAGGCAGCTTGCTGGCGTCCGCACCCAGCACGCCGAGCACCACCTTGCGGCCCATCGTGCCCGGCTTGGCGCGCGAGATCACGGTGGCTTCGTCAAAGCCCTTGAGGTCGGCCGGATCCTTCTTCAGGGCTTCCAGGCGAGCCTTGCCGGCAGCCACCGCTTGCTCCTGCGCCAGCTTGCTGACCAGCAGCGCACGCGCTTGCTCGCGCACCTGGTCGAAGGACTGCAGGCGCGCCGGATTGTGCTGAACCACGCGAGCAGACACCATCTGGTTGGGCATCGGTTCGACGGACTCGGTATTGCGCTTGTTGCGCAGCGCCTCATTGCCGAAGATCTCATCGAGCAGCTTTTGCGAAGCCAGCACGCCGACCGCACCCGCCGCCGGCTTGCGCTGCACCGAAGCAGTCTGGATCGTCAGCTTGAACTTCTCGGCGGCCGGCTTCAGGCTGTCGGACTGCTCGTAGACAGTGTTGCGGAAGGCCTCGGACACCTCGGTGTAGCGCTTCTGGGCCAATTGCTTGAGCACGTCACCCTCGATTTCGGCACGCACCTGCTCGAAAGTCTTCTTGTCGCCACCGCGCTTGCCAGTCAGCTGGATCACGTGGAAGCCAAAGTCGGACTCGACCACGTCGCTGAACTCGCCCTGCTTCAGTGCAAAGGCAGCGTCTTCAAAAGGCTTGACCATGGCGCCACGGCCGAAGAAGTCGAGGTCGCCGCCATTGGCTGCCGAGCCCTCGTCCTGCGAATTCTTGCGAGCCAAATCAGCGAACGTTGCCGGGGCCTTGCGGGCCTGGGCCAGCAGCTCTTCGGCGCGGGCCTTGGCCTTGGCGCGGTCAGCGGCCGACGCCGACTTGTCGGCCTTGATCAGGATGTGGCTGGCGCGACGCTCTTCGGCCACGGAGAAGCGCGACTGGTTGTCGTCGTAGAACTTGCGCAGGTCTTCGTCGCTGGCCTTGACGCCCTTCATCAGCTGCTCGAGGTCCAGCACCAGGTATTCGATGTCGGCGCTTTCCGGCAACTGGAAGCGGGCCGCATTGGCAGGGTCCTTGTAGAAGGCCTCGATCTCGGCGTCGGTGGGCTTCAGGTTCGCTGCGAAGTCCTTGGCGTCAAAACGCTGGAACTGCACCTCACGCTGCTGCAGCAGCGCGTCGAACGCCAGCGTCGCATTGCCCTGGCTGGCCACACCGGTGGCGCCCACACCCTGCATCACCTGGCGCAGCGACATGTCCTGGCGCAGACGCTGCATGAAGCCCTCGACGCTCATGCCCTGAGCCGCCAGCATGGCGCGATTGACCGAGCCATTGGGATTGCGCAGGAAGGCCAGCTGCGGGTCGGCGACGAAAGCGGCCTGCAGCTTCTCGTCGGTGACCGTCAGGTGCTGCTGCTGCTGGGCAGCACGCAGCACGCGCTCGCGAATCAGGTTGTCCAGCGTCGCCTGGCGAGCCTCGGCCGTGTCGAATTCCTTCAGATCCACATTGGGCATCTGGGCACGCAGACGATCGGTCTGGTTGCGGTGGGCCGCATCGAACTCGGCACGGGAGATCTTCTGGCCGTCCACCGTGGCCACGCCGGCATTGCTACCGTCCATGAAGCTGCTGTAGCTCTGCACACCGAAAAAGACAAAGGAGGGCAGGATCAGCAGCGTCAGGAGAGCCTGGAGAACCTTGGTGTGCTTGCGAACGAAATCGAACATCGAATTACCTCTGATTGGCCCTGGGGCCATCGGGTGCAGGAAGCGAGGAACAGAGCGGAAGGACGGCGGCAGGCGATTCAATCACCGACCGCAGACATGACAAAGGCGAACCGTGGTTCGCCTTTGACTGCGCTGCCATTGTAGCCATGCCCGGAATACAGCTGGCGGGGTGCAATGAATGGTGGGTGCTAACGGGCTCGAACCGCTGACATCTTCCGTGTAAGGGAAGCGCTCTACCAACTGAGCTAAGCACCCTTCATCGCGAAACGTTTCAGTTGACTGCGTCCTTCAGTGCCTTGCCCGGACGGAACTTGGGAACCTTGGCCGACTTGATCTTGATCGTGTCGCCGGTGCGCGGGTTGCGGCCCGAACGAGCGGCGCGCTTGGTCACGCTGAAGGTGCCGAAGCCCACCAGGGAAACGCTGCCGTTCTTCTTCAGCGTGGTCTTCACGCCACCGATCAGTGCCTCGAGTGCACGCCCAGCAGCCGCCTTGGAAATGTCGGCCTGCTTGGCGATGTGCTCGATCAATTCGGACTTGTTCACGAAGTTACCCCCTCAAAAGGATGCGCAAAATGCACGACAGCATGTCTGGTCCGCGCGCCGGCCCAGCCGATGAAGATGACAAGCAAGGCGATGCGCGGGGAGACGGATTCTATGCGCATTCATGCGCCATTCTGAGCAGGTAAAAGTCCTGATACAAAGGGACGCCGAGGCCGGTGGCGCCAACGGTAATTTCGCGCACTTCAGCGCGGCTCAACGCACTTTCGCGCGAATCTCGGGCAAGGCCTTCTGCAGGTAATAAACCATCGACCAGATGGTCAGCACCACAGCCGCCCAGATCAGCCAGGTACCGACCGACTGAGTGTCGATCATTCCGAACAGCTGCCCGTGGAAAAGCAGGAAGGGAATCGCCACCATCTGCACCGTGGTCTTGAGCTTGCCCACCATGTGGACGGCCACGCTGCGCGATGCACCAATCTGAGCCATCCATTCGCGCAAGGCAGAAATGGCGATCTCGCGGCCGATGATGACCAGGGCCACGATGGCAGGCACCCGATGCATCTCGAGCAGGACCAGCAGCGAGGCGCAGACCAGAAACTTGTCGGCCACTGGGTCCAGGAAGGCACCGAAGGACGAGGTCTGGTTGAGCTTGCGGGCTAGGTAGCCGTCGAGCCAGTCGGTCAGGGCGACCGCCACGAACAGCACCGTGGCAAGCAGGTTCTGCATGTCTGCACTGATCTGCAGATGGAACACGCCGACGATCAGCGGGATCGCAACGATCCGGGCCCAGGTGAACAGGGTTGGCAGCGTGAAGAACATGGGCGGCATTGTGCCCAAGATCGGTGCGCCAAGCGGCCCGATACAGCCCTTCTCTTCCTGGGTGTGGCGTAAATCAGAAATCCAGCGTGCGCGGCTTGAAGCGTCGCTCATCGTTGAACAAGAAGGTTTCGCTGAACTTCCAGGGCCTGGACAGGTGCCCCACCTCGCCAAACGGTGCTGCCCGATGCAACGCGTCGATGGCCATCTGCACGGTGTCCAGCGCCTGGCCGGGCCGGCGGATCACGTCGATCCTCTTGATGCTGCCGTCGCGGTTCAGTTCGACCTCCAGCACCGGGATGGCCAGCAGCACCGGCGGCGAAGCGCCGGCATACACCTTGTCCGGGTTGGCCGCCATGAGGCGATGGGCAGCATGGCGCCGCAATTCATCGTGGTTGCGGGAGAACGCGGGCGGCGGCAGCTTCACGCCTGCCGCGACCCCGGGCGCAGCCGGTGGAGCGGCTGGAGGTGTGGGCCGGGCTTGCGTGGGCGCAGCGGGCTGGGCCACCGGGGCTGGTGGTGGCGTCTGCGCTTGTGGCGCGGGTCGGTGCCTTTGCGACGAGCAGCCTGCCAGCAGCACAAGCAGCAGGGCAGCGCCACGCAAGGGCCAGTTCGCCAAAGGGGTCAGGTCTTGTCTGGGGTCAGTGCAGGACACGGTAGATCTCCTCGGCCAACTCTCTTGCTCTGTACTTCAGTGCAGCACGCGGTAGATTTCTTCGGCCAATTCGCGTGCTCTGCACCTCAGTGCAGCACTCGGTAGATTTCTTCGGCCAATTCGCGTGATACGCCTTTGACCGTGGTCAGCTCCTCAACGCTCGCACCCGCCACGCCACGCACGCCGCCAAAACGCTGCAGCAACTGCGCCCGCTTCTTCGGGCCGACGCCGGCAACATCTTCCAGCCGGCTGCCGCCCGTGCGTATCGCTGCGCGTTTGGCGCGCATGCCGGTGATGGCGAAGCGATGAGCCTCGTCCCGGATCTGCGCCACCAGCATCAGGGCTGCCGAATCGCGACCAAGATAGACCTTCTCGCGGCCGTCGGCAAACACGAGCTCTTCCAGGCCGACCTTGCGGCCCTCGCCCTTCTCGACACCCACGATCAGGCCCAGGTCCAGGCCCAGCTCTTCAAACACTTCGCGGGCCATCGAGACCTGGCCCTTGCCGCCGTCCACCAGCACCAGGTCCGGCAGGCGCGCCGTTCCCAGCTGGGCCCCTTCGGCGAGCTTGCTGTAGCGGCGCGTCAGCACCTGGCGCATGGCGGCATAGTCGTCTCCGCCGGTGATGCCTTCGATGTTGTAGCGGCGGTACTGGCCGCTCTGCATCTGATGGCCTTCAAACACCACGCAGGAGGCCATCGTCGCCTCGCCGGCCGTGTGGCTGATGTCGAAGCATTCGATGCGGAACTTGTCTATCTCAGCCACGTTCAAGTCCAAGGCCTCGAGCAGCGCTCGCGTGCGGGCCTGCTGCGAGCCTTCCTCGGACAGCAAGCGCGCCAGAGAAAGCTCGGCCCCCTTGACACACATCTCCTGCCAGATGCGCCGCTGGCCACGCGGTTGGGCCTGGGTGTTGACGCGGTAGCCGGCTTGCATCGACAAGGCGTCGGTCAATGCCGAGTCAACCGCATCGCTGACCACGATCAGCGAAGGTACGTGGGCATCCAGGTAGTGCTGAGCCATGAAGGCCTCCAGCACCTGCTGCTCCACGCTGCGCGGCGCAGCAACACCACCCGCACCTTCCTCTTCTTCATGATCAGCCAGCGCCACCGCCGCGCCATCGTCCACATGCTTGGGAAAGTAGGCCCGGTCGCCCAGGTGACGGCCGCCACGCACCATGGCGAGGTTCACGCAGGCGCGACCGCCCTGCACCTTCACGGCGAGGATGTCCACGTCTCGGTCGCGGCCGCTCGCACTGTTCTCATCCACCGCCTGCTGCTGCAGGACCTTGGCCAGCGACTGGATCTGGTTGCGCACCTCGGCCGCCTGCTCGTACTGCAAGGCCTCGGCATGCGCCATCATCAGCGCCTGCAGGCCATCCATCACCTCCTGCGTCTCGCCCAGCAGAAATCGTTCCGCATTGCGCACGTCGCGTGCGTATTCATCGTCAGTGCACGCCTTCACGCAGGGCCCGGTGCAGCGGCGGATCTGGTACAGCAGGCAGGGCCGGCTGCGGTTGTTGAACACCGTGTCTTCGCAGGTGCGCAGCTTGAAGACCTTCTGGATCAGCTGGATCGATTCCTTGACCGCCCAGGCACTCGGGAATGGCCCGAAATAGCGATGCCTCTTGTCGACCGAGCCACGGTAGTAGCTGACCCGCGGATAGGCATGGCCGCTGAGCTTCAGGTACGGGTAGCTCTTGTCGTCGCGAAAAAGGATGTTGAAGCGCGGGTTCAGCGCCTTGATCAGGTTGTTCTCGAGCAGCAGCGCCTCGGATTCGGTGCGCACCACCGTCGTTTCCATCCGCGCGATGCGCGCAATCATCATGCCGATGCGCGTCCCGCCGTGGTCCTTCTGGAAATAGCTGGAGACACGCTTGCGCAGGCTCTTGGCCTTGCCGACGTAAAGCACCTGGTCCTGTGCATCAAAGTAGCGATAGACGCCGGGCAGCAGTGGCAGCGAGGCCACCTCGGCCAGCAGCTTCTCGCGCACCAGCAAGGCGGCCTTCTCGACCTCGGCCACGCGCAGCTTCTCGGCTGCCTCGACAGCCGCCCGCTCCGCGGCCCACTCTGCCTGCACCTGGGCACCCAGCGCGGCCTCGCTGCCGTCGTCCTGGCCTGCTTGATCATCGATCTCTGACATGGACGGGATTGTGCCGCGACCATAATCGCGGCCATGCACTGGGATCTGTTCTGTCGTGTGATCGACAACTACGGCGATATCGGCGTCTGCTGGCGCCTGGCGCGCGAGCTGGCTGCGCGCGGCCAGGAGGTCCGCCTGTGGCTCGATGACGCAAGCGCGCTGGCCTGGATGGCCGGCGGGCCGCCGCCGTCCGGACTCACCGTCCGGGCCTGGGGCGAAGCAGCGAATGAGCCGGTAGTGGGTGACGTGGTGATAGAGAGCTTCGGCTGCGATCTGCCGCCGGGCTTTGTCGCCCGCATGGCCGCGCGCCAGCCGGCGCCCCGCTGGATCAATCTCGAGTACCTCAGCGCCGAGTCGTACGTGGAGCGCAGCCATCGCCTGCACTCGCCACAGTTCAGCGGGCCGGGCGCTGGCTTGAGCAAGCAGTTCTTCTACCCCGGCTTTACCGCTCGCACCGGTGGCCTGCTGCGCGAGCCCAGCCTGGCGGCCGAGCAGGCTGCGTTTGATGCGCCGCCCTGGTTGGCAACGCTCGGTATCGAGCGTCGGCCCGGCGAGCGTGTGCTGAGCCTGTTCGCCTACCGACTCGCGCCCGAGCTGCTGCCACTGCTGGCCGACCAGCCCACGCTGATCCTGGCCTGCCCCGGCGCAGTTCAATCGCAACTGGCAGAACTGACGCTGCCCGAAGGCTTGCGTTGGCAGGCCCTGCCGTTCCTGAGCCAGCCCGCATTCGACCGGCTGCTCTGGGCCAGCGACTTCAACCTGGTGCGTGGTGAAGACTCCTTTGTGCGCGCCCAGTGGGCGGGCAAGCCCTTCGTCTGGCAGATCTATCCGCAGGACGACGGCGCCCATGGACCGAAGCTGGAGGCATTTCTCGACCTCTACCTGGGCAGCGAGAGCAGCCAGTTCGCCACCTGCACGCGCCAGCTCTGGCGTGCCTGGAACGGGTTGGCGGCCTGGCCGAACGCACTGCCCGACGCTGCGATGGCCAGGGCCCACGCCCTGAAATGGCGGCAGGAATTGGCCTTGCAGCCCGATCTGGCCAGCCAGCTGCTGAGCTTCGGGGCCGAATCAGGCTAAAATCGCCGGCTTTGCCGCGCCGTGGGGAGACTTTGGCGCGCGCTGCGAAGCGTTCCAACAACGCTCCCAACACCGTCCCAACATCGGAACCCCTATGAAGATCGCTCAAGAAATTCGCGCCGGCAATGTGATCATGCACGGCAACGCCCCCATGGTCGTGCTGAAGACCGAATACAGCCGCGGTGGCCGCAACGCCGCCACCGTTCGCATGAAGCTCAAGAGCCTGCTGAACAGCTCGGGCACCGAAGTCGTCTTCAAGGCCGACGACAAGATGGACCAGATCATTCTGGAAAAGAAGGAATGTACCTACACCTACTTCGCTGACCCGATGTATGTGTTCATGGACACCGAGTACAACCAGTTCGAAGTCGAAGCCGAGAACATGGGCGACGCGATTTCCTATCTGGAAGACGCGATGCCTGTGGAAGTGGTGTTCTACGACGGCAAGGCCATCTCGGTCGAACTGCCCACCTCGCTGGTGCGCGAAGTGACCTGGACCGAGCCGGCCGTCAAGGGCGACACCTCGGGCAAGGTGCTCAAGCCCGCAAAGATCTCCACCGGCTTCGAAATCCCGGTGCCGATCTTCGTGGCCCAAGGCGACAAGATCGAAATCGACACCCGCACGCACGAGTACCGCAAGCGCGTGTAATCAGCGCTGCTGCAGATGCAAGAAAGGCACCCTCGGGTGCCTTTTTCATTTCTGCCCGCTCACTCGGCGTAGCGCCGATCCTTGCTCAGCCAGATTTCGTTGTGGGCCGCGCCGGCCGGCATCATCGGGAAGCAGTTCTCCTCCGGGGCCACCGCCACATCGAGGAAGAACGGCCCGGCATGCGCCAGGCACTCGACCAGTGCCTCGTCGAGCGCTTCGCGCCGCTCGACCCGCCTCGCTGCCCAGCCGAAGGCCCTGGCCAAGGCCACGAAGTCGGGCAAGGCCTCGGTATAGCTGTGGCTGTAGCGGGCGCCGTGGATCAACTGCTGCCATTGCCGCACCATGCCCATGCGGGCGTTGTTGCACAGCACCAGCTTGACCGGCGTGCGGTGCTGAACCGCTGTCGAGAGCTCCTGGATGTTCATCAGCACCGAGGCATCGCCGCTGACGCAGACCACGAGGTCGTCCGGGTTGGCGATCTGCGCGCCGATGGCGGCGGGCAAGCCATAGCCCATGGTCCCGGCCCCGCCCGAACTCAGCCAGCGGCCCGGCCGGCGTGGCGGCAGGTACTGGGCCGCCCACATCTGATGCTGGCCGACGTCGGTCGCGACGATGGCATCGCGCCCCTGCAGCGCTGCGGCCAGGCGACTCATCAAGGCCTGCGGCAGGATCTGCTTCTTGCTGTTGACGAAGTCCAGGCAGCGCTGATCACGCCAGCGCTGAATCTGCTGCCACCAGGGCTTCAGGTCGGCATCGCTGCCGCGCCAGCCGCGCTCCAGGGCCAGCAGGCTGACGGCGCAATCACCCAGCAGTGCAACGTCGGCCGTGCGTACCTTGTGGATCGAGCGCGGATCGACGTCGAGATGGATGATCTTTGCGTTCGGGCAGAAGGCATCGAGCCGACCGGTCACGCGGTCATCGAAGCGCGCGCCGACACAGACGATCAGGTCAGCCGCATGCATGGCCAGGTTCGCCTCCAAGGTGCCGTGCATGCCCAGCATGCCGAGGAACTGCGGGTCCTCAGAGTCGAAAGCACCCAGGCCGAGCAGCGTCAAGGTGCAAGGCGCCCCACTGGCCCGCACCAGGCGGCCGAAGCTGTCGCAGGCCTGCATACCGGAGTTGATCAGGCCACCACCACCATAGAACACCGGGCGGCGCGCCTGTGCCAGCAAGGCCAGGGCCTCGGCCACGGGCTCCGGGGCCGGTTGCGTCAGCTGGGGTTTGGCCAAAGGTTCCGGGCGCTTCCATTGCCGCAGCAGGCCCAGCTGCACGTCTTTCGGAAAGTCCAGCAGCACCGGCCCGGGACGACCACCCAAGGCCAGCTCACAGGCCGCGCGCAACTGCAGGACCACCGCATTGGGGTCCCGCAGTTGAGCGCAATGCTTGGTCACCGGCTTGGCCAGACCCAAGGCGTCGCATTCCTGGAAGGCGTCTGTACCGATCACGGCCGTCGAGACCTGGCCACTGATGCACAGCAGCGGCACCGAATCGCACTTGGCATCGAGCAGGCCGGTCACGGTATTGCTCATGCCGGGCCCGGAGGTCACGAAGACGACGCCCAGGCGCCCGGTGCTGCGGGCATAGCCTTCGGCCGCATGGACCGCCGCCTGTTCGTGCCGCACCAGCACATGGCGCAGCCGCGGCTCGGCATGCAGGGCGTCATAGAGTGGCAGCACCGCACCACCGGGATAGCCGAACACGGTGTCGACACCAAGGGCCAGCAGCCCGGCCACCAGTGCTTCGGCGCCATTGCGGGGGCCAACCGTTTCAGTCCGTGGGCGGCGGACGACGGGCGCCGCGGCGAAGGAATCAGGTGCCTGGGTCAAGAAATCTTGCATGCCGGCACTGTGCCCGCAATGCCACGGAAAAGGCTGCTGAATTTGCCGCTTTATCACAAAATCGCAGCAAATCCTCCTTCAGACATAGAATTCATCAGCATGAAACTGGACAGATTCGATCTCGACATCCTGCATGCACTGCAGGAAGATGCCCGCATCAGCCTCAACGAGCTGTCCGGCAAGGTCGGCCTGACCAGCTCACCCTGCTGGGCCCGCATCAAGCGGATGGAAGAAGCCGGCGTGATCGAGGGCTATTCGGTGCGTGTGAATGCAGCCTCGGTGGGGCTGGCCGACACGGTGATCGTCCAGGTCACGCTGGACAGCCATTCGGACGAAGCGCTGTTCGAATTCGGCCGCGCACTGGAGCAGATTCCGGAAGTGATGGAGGCCTTCCTGGTCTCGGGCGACTACGACTACTACGTGCGGATTGCGGTGGCTGACACCCGAGACTACGAGCGCCTGCTGCGCGAACGGCTCTACAAGATCCCCGGCATCCGCCACAGCAAGAGCAGCTTCGTGCTGCGGGCCTTGAAGCAAAGCTTGCTGCCGCTGCGCCGTTGATGCCCAGCGCGGCCTGCCGGCTCAGTCGAACACACCTTCGCGCAACCACTTGGTCGCCACCCACTTCTCGCCAGCCACCACTGGCGAGCCTCCGTGCAGGGTGCGCGTCGTCGCATGCGGTCGGTCGTAGCTGAAGAACACGGCATTGCCCTTGACCGGCAACACCTCCAGCCCGATGTCCGGAAAGATGGTCGACCCGCCGCGTTCCGGGGTGTTGAGGTACATCACCACCGTGCCGACCCGCTGGCCACCGCGCTTCAATATGGTGGCGGTGCTGGCGTGCTGCGGATCGAAATAGTCGTAATGAGGCAGGTATTCGGCACCCGGCTTGTAGCGCAGGACCTGCAGGCCTTCCCCGTTCTCCAGCGGCCAATGCAGAAGCTTGGCCAGGCGCGTTTCAATGCGGCGGCACAGCTCGGTCTCGCCGCGGTCGAAGAACATGCCATCGCTGGTGCGGGCGGAGTTGACCTCGCTGCCGTCCTGGGTCAGTGTGACCGTCTCGGAGCGCGACAAACGGCTCTCGGACTGCGCCACCATCGCATCGCATTCGTCATCCGACAACAGGCCGCCGAATACGACCACGCGCGGATGCTTCATCGCGACCAGCACCTCGACCTCGCGGTCGCCTGCCCATAGCTTGTTGGACATGCCTTCGAGGGCCGGCTCGGGCACTGGCACGCCGCGCGGCAGGCTCGGGTCCTGGTCGGGCGTCAGACCGAGCGACTTCTTCAGCGTCTCTTCCAGCGCGCGGATGCTGACCGGGTCTTCCCAGCCGCTGTTGCGCATCGAGGCCAGTGTCTGCTCAGGGCTGACGCCTGCCTCGGCCTGTTCAAGGATCCAGCGGCGCAGCTCGGGGGTGATGACTTGGATGCTCATGATGGGTGCAAATTCTGCCTCGAACTTGCACCACTCAGCCCGCAGTCAGATCAACACGTCGACGGAACAGCAGGCGGTCCGCACTGGAGGCCTTGCTGTCCAGGCGGTAGCCCTCGACAGCGAAGTCCTTCAGGCCCTCTGGCCGGTCGATGCGCTGCTCGATGGCATAGCGCGCCATCAGGCCGCGGGCACGCTTGGCGAAGAAGCTGATCACCTTGTAGCGGTCGCCCTTCCAGTCTTCGAACTGGCAGTCGATGACGCGCGGCTTCAAGGCCTTGCGGTCAGCGGCCTTGAAGTACTCCTGCGAGGCGAGGTTGACGATCACCGGCACCGTCTCCGCCGTGGCACGCTTGTTCAGGTGCAGGGCAAGCTGGTCACCCCAGAAGGCATAGAGGCTGCCGCCTTGGCGGTTCGAGAGCCGCGTGCCCATCTCCAGACGGTAGGGCTGCATCAGGTCCAACGGCCTCAAGACGCCATAGAGGCCGGAGAGGATGGCCAGATGCTGCTGGGCCCACTGCAGATGTTCGACGCCGAGGCTCGCCGCTTGCAGGCCCTCGTAGACGTCGCCATTGAAGGCCAGCACCGCCGGCTTGCTGTTGCTGGCCGTGAAGCGCGGCCGCCAGGCCTTGTAGCGCTTCACATTGAGCAGCGACAGCGCCTCGGAGAGTTCCATCATCTCCGACACATCGGCCACGCTGCATTGGCGCAGCAGCTCGATCAGCTCCAGCGATTGTGCGACGAACTGCGGCCGGGTGGCCAGGGCTGCCACTTCAGGCGGCACGGGAGTTTCATAGTCCAGCGACTTGGCCGGCGAAAGCAGGTAGAGCATGGGGCGATTGTCTCTTTGGAGAGGGCGATGAAAAACGCCGGCCACCCCTGCGGGCGGCCGGCGTTGCGGCAAGGGTCAGCCGGGGCTTACTTGACCAGCAGCTGGTTGATGGCCGTGACGTCTTCCGGGCGCAGCTGGCCGGCGGCCTGGCGCAGACGCAGGCTGGTCACCAGCGTGTCGTAGCGGGCCTTGGCAAGGTCGCTTTGCGTTGTGTACAGCAGCGTCTGGGCGTTGAGCACGTCGAGGTTGACGCGCACACCGACGCGGTAGCCGACCTGGGTCGATTCCAGCGCCAGCTTGCTGGAGGCCTCGGCCGCTTCCAGAGCCTTCACCTGGGCCGTCAGCGATTGCACGCCCAGGAAGCCACGGCGGGTGTTCTCGTTGACCAGGCGACGAACGTACTCGAGGTCATTGCGCGACTTCTCTTCCAGCTTCATCGCCTCCAGCACGCGGTTCTGGACGGCGCCACCGGTATAGAGCGGATAGTTGATGCTGACGCCGATGCTGGCACTCTTGGAGGTGCCCGAACCGGCGGCCGCGGCGGCTGCGCCGTTCAAGCTCGTGTGCAGATTCGACAGGCCCACCGAGCCGCTCATGTCGACCGTCACGCCATCGGCGGCGCGGGCCTTCTTGGTTTCAAGCTGGGCCACCTGCAGGCCCAGGCGGGCCTTGCGCACGCTGGGGTTCTGCTCATCGGCCTGCGCCACCCAGGGGTCGAGCGTCAGCGGCAGCACGGCCGGCAGGGCCACCGGCTGTGCCAGCGGCTTGGGCTCCAAAGAAGGACGGCCGACGATCTGCTCCAGGGCCACGCGCTTGACGCGCAGGTCGTTCTCGGCGGCGATCTCTTGCGCGACCGAACGGTCATAGCGGGCTTGCGCTTCGCGGGTGTCGGTGATGGTGGAGGTACCGACTTCGAAATTGCGCTTGGCCGAGGCCAGTTGCTCGGCGATGCCGGTCTTGTTGGCTCGGGTGCTGTTCAGCACGTCCTGCGCAGCCAGCACGTCGAAATAGGCCTGCGCCACGCGCACGATCAGGTCCTGCTCGGCGGTCTCGAGGTCGGCCTTGGCCACATCGAGGCTGCGCAGCGACTGCTCGATGCTCAGTGCGTTGCCGCGGTTGTAGAGCGAATAGCTGCCCTTCACGCCGGCCGTGGTCGTCACCGTGGTCAAGCCGTTGCCGGACGGTGCCTCGCTGCGCGCCAGCGTGGAGCCGCCACCTAAGCCGACCGTGGGCTTGGCCAGCGCACCGACCTGGGCGGCACGGTACTCGGCCGATTCCGCCAGGGCACGGGCAGAGAGGAAAGTCGCGTCATAGGCGCGGGCCGCGTCGTAGAGCTCCTGCAGGCTCTGCGCCTGGGCGCCAGCGCTGGCAAAGACGCCCATGGCAATGGCAGCGGCCAGGCGGCTGTAGCGTTGACGCAGGACGGGAGCGCGGTGGTCAGACATGGGTTTCCTTTTCGCGACGATGACGCGGTTCTTGTTTCCGGATGACAGCGGTGGATCGGTGCATTCAGTATCGGGGCATGGCGGGATCAACCGCCAGCGACCACGCTTCGATGCCACCGGCGAGGTTATAGACCGACTGCAGGCCCTGGCGCCGCAAAAATGCGACGACCTGCAAACTTCTGACGCCGTGATGGCAATAACAAACGACAGGATGCAGGGGATCGAGCTCGCCAAAGCGCGCCGTCACCTCGCCCATGGGCATGTGCAGACTGGGCCCGCTCGGGCCGTCGATGCGGCAATGCTCGCGCTCCCAGGCCTCGCGAACGTCGAGCAACATCGGCGGCGTTCCGGCAGGGTTCTGCAGCAAGGCTTGCAGGTCCACTGCCGAAAGTTGCAACTCAGCCATTCCCGGTGATCAGAACTGGAAAGCGGACTTGTCGGCAAAGCCGGCCAGGCGCGGCGCGACGGTGTCGAACAGCTCGCGACGGCTGAATTCGCCGGCCGATTGGCGGGTGAAGAGCGTGGCCTGCATCACCGGGCCCGAGCCCACGATGGCCAGCAGGCGGCCACCCGCCGCCAATTGGTCCAGCAGCGCCTGCGGCACCTCGGCCACCGAGCCGCTCAGGAGGATGACGTCAAACGGCGCGTCGCCGACTGCGCCCTGCGAGCCCGCGGCTTCGCGAACGACAACGTTCGACAGGCCGGCGCGCTTGAGCTTTTGCGCGGCCTGGGCAGCCAGGGTCGGGTCTTGCTCCAGCGTGATCAGCTGCCTGGCCTGGTGCGCAATCAGGGCGCTGAGGTAGGCAGCGCCAGTGCCGATTTCCAGCACCTTGTCCTGGCGCTTGAGCTTGAGCTCCTGCAGCAGGCGCGCCTCGACGCGGGGTGCCAGCATCTGGCGGCCACCACCGAGCGGCAGCTCGGTGTCCATGAAGGCCATCGCGCGGTAGCCCTCGGGCACGAAGTCCTCGCGCTTGACCTGGCCCAGCAGCTGCAGCACGCCCGCATCCAGCACGTCCCAGGGGCGGATCTGCTGCTCGATCATGTTGAAACGTGCCTGTTCGATGTCCATGTCAAAGAGTCCTTAGCGAGCCGGTTCGGGCAAAAAGCGGAATGGCGGATTCTATTTCGGCCGCCGGGTGCCTGGGGGTGTCGAAAGCGGTGGTGCCTCCTGCAGTTGCGCGGGCGCCAACAAGCCGCCCAGCATGAGGTCGAGTTGCAGGTCCAGCACGCGCCGCGCGTCCAGATCGGGGTCATGCAGCATGCAGGCCCCAAAGGAATGCTGCTGCAGGGTCAGGTGCAGCATCGGCGCAATCAGCACATGGACAGCGTCGTCCACCAAGACCCGGCGAAACTCGCCGCTGGCCATGCCGCGCTCCAGCAGGCCGGCGAGCAGCCGATGCGTCGGCGCGATCACCTCATCCACATAGAACTGGGCCAGCTCCGGGAAATTGCGCGCCTCGGCCGTCATGATCTTGCTGATGCCACCGGCCGGCCCGAGGCCGATGCGCTGCCACCATTCATGCATCACCTGGCGTAGCAGCTCGGCCATCGCACCCTGGTGCTGGGCCAGCATCTGCTGGCCATCGGCAATATGACTGGCCAGGGTTTCCCGAACCACGGCCTTGAACAGTTCTTCCTTGCTCGGGTAGTAGAGGTAGAGCGTGCCCTTGGAGACACCGGCCCGGGCCGCCACTTCTTCAGAACGTGTGGCCGCAAATCCCTTTTCCACGAACAGGGCCAATGCAGCAGCCAGCAACTCCTGCGGGCGCGCCTCCTTGCGCCGCTGGCGCTGCGGGGCAGCGGCGACGGCCGGACGGGCTGACGGAGCGTTGGGTACGGCTGGCATGGTCTGTACTGACTGACTGGTCAGTAATATAAGGGCTGACTCCGGCCCAATCAAGGCGCAGCCGGCCCCGCGGCTATCATCCCGCCCTCTCAAAACAAGTCTGCCGGAGCGCTTCTTGGACCTCCTTTTGCTGATCAAGGCTGCGGTCATGGGCCTGGTCGAAGGCCTGACCGAATTCCTGCCCATCTCCTCCACCGGCCACCTGATCCTGGCCGGCTCGCTGCTGGGCTTTGACGACGACAAGAGCAAGGTCTTCGACATCGCGATCCAGACCGGCGCGATCTTTGCCGTGATCCTGGTCTATTGGCAGCGCCTGCGCGAGACGGCCGCAGGCCTTGGCAGCGAACCGCGCGCCCAGCGCTTCGTGCTCAATGTCGCCATCGGCTTCCTGCCCGCCGTGGTGCTGGGCCTGCTGCTCGGCAAGGCGATCAAGGCGCATCTGTTCACGCCCACGGTCGTGGCCTCCACTTTCATCATCGGCGGCCTCATCATCCTGTGGGCCGAGCGCAGACCAGCCAGCGCGGTACGCATTCACGAGGTGGACGATATGCGCCCACTCGATGCATTGAAGGTCGGCCTGGTGCAATGCCTGGCCATGGTGCCGGGCACCAGCCGCTCGGGCGCCACCATCATCGGCGGCATGCTGCTGGGCCTGTCGCGCAAGGCGGCGACCGACTTTTCCTTCTTCCTGGCCATCCCCACGCTGATCGGCGCTGGCCTCTACAGCCTCTACAAGGAGCGTGCCCTGCTCTCGGCGGCCGACCTGCCCATGTTCGGCGCGGGCCTGGTGGTGTCCTTCCTCTCGGCCTGGGTCTGCGTGCGCTGGCTGCTGCGCTACATCGCCACGCACAGCTTCACACCCTTCGCCTGGTATCGCATTGCCTTCGGGCTTGTGGTCTTGGCGACCGCCTGGAGCGGCCTTGTGGTGTGGGCAGATTAAGGCGCTTGCACTTCAGAGAAGACTCATAGCGCCAGGGGCGATGTGATGTCGGAACTAAAATACGCACCCATATGACGATCACGATCAAAGACGCGGCCGATATCGCCGCCATGCGCGTTGCCGGCCGGCTGGCCTCCGAAGTCCTGGACATGCTGACCCTGCATGTGAAGCCAGGCGTGACGACCGAGCAGCTGGACAAGCTCGCGCACGACCACATCGTGAACGTCCAGCAGGCGATCCCCGCGCCGCTGAACTACTGCCCGCCGGGCTACACGCCCTACCCCAAGTCGATCTGCACCTCGGTCAATCACCAGGTCTGCCACGGCATTCCGAACGACAAGGTCCTGAAGAACGGCGACATCGTCAACATCGACGTCACCGTCATCAAGGATGGCTGGCATGGCGACACCAGCCGCATGTTCATCGTCGGCGAGGGCTCGATCGCTGCCAAGCGCCTGTGCCAGTTCACCTACGAAGCCATGTGGAAGGGCATCGCCAAGGTCAAGCCCGGCGCTCGCCTGGGCGACATCGGCCATTCAATCCAGACGTTCGCCGAGAACGCCGGCTTTGCCGTCGTGCGCGAGTTCTGCGGCCATGGCATCGGCCAGGTGTTCCATGAAGAGCCGCAAGTGCTGCACTACGGCCGCCCGGGCACGCTGGAAGAGCTGGTGCCTGGCATGGTGTTCACCATCGAACCGATGATCAACGCCGGCCGCCGCGAGATCCGCGAGATGGGCGACGGCTGGACCATCGTCACCAAGGACCGTTCCTTGTCGGCCCAGTGGGAACACACCATCGTGGTGACCGAGACGGGCTACGAAGTGCTGACGCTCTCAGCCGGCAGCCCGCCGCCACCGGCCTTCATCACCGGCTGACCGGGCGTTGAGCGCGGTGGACCTGGCCGAACTGCGCCGCGAGTTCAAGAGCGGCAAGCAAGCGCTGATCACGGGCTTCATGCAAGCCCGGCCCACGGTCACGGCTGCCAAGACGCTCCTGCGCCAGCTGGCCAGGCATGTCGATGCCCAGCTGCTGCAACTCTGGAACGACGCCTCGATGCCCGAAGGCGCCTGCCTGCTGGCGGTCGGCGGCTTTGGGCGCGGCGAGCTGTTCCCGTACTCCGATGTCGACGTGCTCGTGCTCCTGCCCGATGAGGTTGAAGCGCACCAGCCCGGCGCCGTCAAGAACGGCCTCGAGGCCTTCATCACCGCCTGCTGGGACAGCGGACTGGAAATCGGCTCCTCGGTGCGCACGCTCACCGAATGCCTGACCGAAGCTGCCGGCGATGTGACCGTGAAGACGGCGATGCTGGAAGCGCGGCTGCTCGCTGGCCCGAAGACGCTTTTCAAGCAGTTCGAGCGCGCCCTGCAGGAGGCGATGGACCCCAAGGCCTTCCTGCGCGCCAAGACGCTTGAGAAGGCCCAGCGCCACACCAAATACGAAGAGACCCCCTACTCGCTCGAGCCCAACTGCAAGGAAAGCCCGGGCGGCCTGCGCGACCTGCAGCTCCTGATCTGGATCGCTCGTGCCGCTGGCCTGGGCAAGACCTGGCCCCAGCTCGCGGCCAAGGGCCTGATCACGCCTTTCGAGAGCCGCCAGTTGCAGCGCAACGAAGGCCTGCTCACCCTGATCCGAGCCCGGCTGCATGCCGTGGCCGGCCGCCGTGAAGACCGGCTCGTGTTCGACCTGCAGACCGCCGTGGCCGAGAGCTTCGGCTACAAGGCCAGCGGCGGCCAGCGCGCCTCCGAGATGCTGATGCGGCGCTACTACTGGGCCGCCAAGGCGGTGAGCCAGCTGAACCAGGTGCTCCTGCTCAATCTGGAAGAGCGCATCAACGGCTCGCAACAGGCCCACCTGCGTCCGATCAATCCGCGCTTCCTGGAGCGCGCCGGCATGCTGGAGGTGGTGGACGACGAGCTCTACGAGCGCGAGCCGCATGCCATTCTCGAGACCTTTCTGATCTACCAGCAGACGCCGGGCATCAAGGGCTTTTCGGCCCGCACCTTGCGCGCCCTCTACAACGCCCGCGAGCTGATGGATGCCGCCTGGCGGCGCGACCCGGCCAACCGTGCGCTTTTCATGCAGATCCTGCAGCAGAAGGAAGGCCAGACCCACGCCTTCCGGCTGATGAACCAGACCTCGGTGCTGGGCCGCTACCTCTGGGTGTTTCGGCGCATCGTCGGCCAGATGCAGCACGACCTGTTCCACGTCTACACCGTGGACCAGCACATCCTGATGGTGCTGCGCAATGTGCGCCGCTTCTTCATCCCCGAGCATGCGCACGAGTACCCGTTCTGCTCGCAGCTGGCCTCGCAGTTCGAACGCCCGCACCTGCTCTACATCGCCGCGCTGTTCCACGACGTGGCCAAGGGCCGCGGCGGCGACCACTCGGACCTCGGCGCGGTGGAGGCACGGCGCTTCTGCCGCCAGCATGGGCTGGACAAGGCCGACACCGAACTGGTGATCTTCCTGGTCCAGCATCACCTGACCCTGTCTCGCGTGGCGCAGAAGGAGGACCTGTCGGACCCCGAGGTGGTGCAGGCCTTTGCGAAGAAGATGGTCGATGCCCGCCACCTGACGGCGCTCTATCTCCTGACGGTGGCCGACATCCGCGGCACCAGCCCCAAGGTCTGGAATGCCTGGAAGGGCAAGCTGCTGGAAGACCTCTACCGGCTGGCACTGCGCGCACTGGGCGGCGCCAAGCCCAACTTCGACGCCGACATCGAAGCCCGCAAACAGGAGGCGCGGCAGGCCCTGGCCCTGCTCTCGGCCCTGCCCGGCACCGAAGAGCCGCTGTGGAAAACGCTGGAGCTCAGCTACTTCGCCCGGCATGACGCCGGCGACCTGGCCTGGCATGCGCGCGCGCTGTGGCGGCATATCGAGTCTCCCGTGCCGGTGGTGCAGGCCCGCCCGTCGCCAATTGGTGAAGGCCTGCAGGTGCTGGTCTATGCCCCCGACCAGCCCGACCTGTTCGCCCGCATCTGCGGCTACTTCGATGGCGCCGGCTTCAACATCCTGGACGCCAAGGTCCACACCACGCGCAATGGCTATGCGCTCGACACCTTCCAGGTGATCAGCCCCGAGCTGGACCTCGACCAACGCGACCTGGTGCCACTGGTCGAGTCCAAGCTGTCGCAGATCCTGAAGGAGCAAGGGCCGCTGCCCGAGCCGCGCCGTGGCCGGCTGTCGCGCCGCGTGAAGAGCTTCCCGTTCACGCCGCGCATCGCCTTGCGGCCGGACGAGAAGGCACAACGCTGGCTGCTGTCGATCAGCACCAGCGACCGCGCCGGCCTGCTCTACGCCATTGCCCGCGTGCTGGCCCGCCACCGCATCAATCTGCAGCTGGCCAAGATTTCGACGCTCGGAGAGCGGGTGGAAGACACTTTCCTCGTCGATGGCGCATCACTGCAGCAGAACAAGCTGCAGCTGCAAATCGAGAGCGAGCTGCTGGACGCGGTATCCATTCCCGGCTGAGTTGATGGGCATCAAGAAGCGATGAAGTTTCGTCGGGCAAGATCGCTTCCAACATGAAATCGAGCCTGAAATCGAGTGACAAGGCCCTGGCCGAATCACGCCAGTTCGGTGTCCGCCCCGTTCCCTTGCTGCGCCCTCTGGGCTGGCTGGCACGCGGCTGGCGCGACCTGTGGCGCTGCCCGCTCGTTTCGCTGCTGCACGGCCTGGTGCTGGCGCTCGGCGGCATGCTGATTTTCTGGCTGGCGCGTGAACGTTTCTGGCTGCTGGCCGGCGCCTTCAGCGGCTTCCTGCTGGTGGCACCTGTGCTCGCGACCGGGCTTTATGCGCTGAGTCGCGGCATCGAACGGGGCGAGCCCATCGGATTCGCCACCGTGCTCAAGGCCTGGCAGCCGCATGACACCCGCCTCGTCCGCTTCGGCCTCTTGCTGGCCCTGGCCGGCACCGGCTGGGTGCTGACTTCGGCTTCGCTGATCACGGCGATGGCACCCGCACCGATCAACAAGCCCCTGGATTTCGTCCGCCACGTGCTGCTGAGCGACAGCGGCCTGCTGTTCGAGTCCTGGCTCGCGCTGGGCGCGGTGCTGGCCGCACCGGTGTTCGCCTCCAGCGTGGTTGCAATACCGCTGCTGCTGGACCGATCGATCAGTGTGCTGGGCGCCGTGTTCACCAGCTGGCGCGTCGTGATGGAGCATCCGGCCCCGGTGGCCTTATGGGCCTTTCTGATCATGGCCATGACGCTGGTCGGCATGGCCACCGCCATGTTGGGCCTGATCGTGATCGCACCGCTGCTCGGCCATGCCAGCTGGCATGCCTATCGCGATCTCGTCCGCGGGGCGTAAATCTCCATGTTCGGCTACACGGAAGAGCAGATCGCGCAGTTCGGCCTCAGCTTCGGCGTGGCCGCCTTCATGCTCTACATGGTCTTCATCATCCTGCAGCTGGCGCGCGAGTCGAAGGCCGGGCGCTTTGGCACCTTCGTGCTGCTGCTGGGCCTGGGATTCGGACTGGTGGGCTTTGCCGCCAAGGGTCTGATCAAGTTCTTCCTGCATGGGCTGGGCGAATGACGATGATCAGCCGCAGCTTCCGGCACAGCCACCTCGAGGACCTGCAAGCCCTACTGACCGGTACGCTGTTCGCCGCGCTAGGCGTTCTGCTGTTCAAGCAGGCCGGCATGCTCAGTGGAGGCACCGTGGGCATCGCCTTTGTGCTGCACTATGCGAGCGGCTGGCCGCTGGGCCTGCTGTTCTTCGCGATCAACCTGCCCTTCTATGGTCTGGCCTGGCGGCGCATGGGCCCGGCCTTCACGCTCAAGACGCTCTGCGCCGTTGGCCTGATGTCGGGCTTCGCCGAGGGGCTGCCACACTGGATCTCGTTCAGCGCGCTCGACCCGCTCTTTGCCGCGCTCGCCGGTGGCCTGTTGATCGGCGCCGGCATGCTGATCCTGTTTCGGCACAAGGCCTCGCTGGGTGGGCTCAACGTGCTGGTGCTCTGGCTGCAGGACAGCCGCGGCTGGCGCGCCGGCCACCTGCAGGCCGGGCTGGACAGCCTGGTCCTGCTGACCGGCCTGGCCTGGGTGCAGCCCCGCCAGATTGCGCTGTCGCTGCTGGGCATGGCGGCCATCAACGCCGCGCTGGCGATCAACCACCGGCCCGGCCGCTACATGGCGACCTGAGCGCCGGTTTGCGGTGCCGGCCGAGCCATGCGGCGCCGGCCTGCCCAGATCACGCCGGCGAAGCAGGCGCCAAACAAGGCCCCTTCCATCATCCCCAGCGCCGACTGCGAGATGGGGCCGAGTTGCGCCTCACCGAACAGTCGCGCCAGCGGGCCGAGGTCCAGGCGCGAGCTGTCGAAGCTGGCCGCCATGCGGTCCAGGCTCCGCGCCATCATGCTGCCGCCAGCCAAGGGCAGGAGCGCGCCCGCCAAGCCGGTTGTGAAGGCGGCGCAGAGCACCGGCCGACGGATGTTCGCGGCCTCGCCGGCGCCGCCGAGCAGCCAGCCGGCCACCACCGCGAAGCCGATGACAGCACCTTCGAGTCCACCGGTTGTGCCCGCGGGCGCATGGCCCACCAGCAAGGTGAAGGTGTCCGAGCCGAGCAGCTTGGTCAGCCCGCCGACGACAAAGCCGCCCAGCGCGCCGCCAGCCAGTTGCCAGCCCGGGCCCCGTGTCCAGCGCCGCGCCGCCGCCAGACCCAGCCCCACACCGAAAGCGCCGGCCACGCCGACAAAGATGCAAAGCGCCAGCAGGACGCCCAGCACCGAGACGCTGCCCACACCCAGGGCCTGCGGCGAGAAGGCCAGCGCGGATCCGTACAGCAAGCCGCCCAGCAGCCCGGACACGGCGCCGCCAAGCACGGCCGAGACGAGTTCGGCGGCAAAGACCGAGCCGCCTGCTGCCGCGTGGGTGTCCGGCAGCAGCGGTGCCGGCACACCGGCCGCCTCTGTCACGCTCGCCGCCTCGGCCGCCTTGGCCGTCTGCATCTCGGCAATGAAGATGTAGCCATGGCCAGGCACCGTACGCACAAATCGGGGCGCACTGGCGTCGTCGCCCAGGGCCCGGCGGATCTCCTTGATGCACTGGGTCAGCGCCGCATCGGTCACCACGCTGCCGGCCCAGACTTCATCGAAGAAGCGCTGCTTGCCGACCAGCCGTCCATGCTCCCGCACCAGCAGCGCCAGCGCATCGAAATAGCGGGCATTGAGGGCAACTGGCTCGCCGCCACGGCAGAGGCTGCGCTGGCCCGCATCGAGCACAAAGTGGTCGAAGCTGTGCACGGATGGGGGCGAGGGGGCGCTGCTCAAGGGCGGTGAAGGGGCTGGTGGGAAGGCTGCCAAATCATAGCGATGCAGGCCGACTGCCGGGGCTCAGCAAATGCTCACAAGGTCCTCACGACGCTCACGCCCCCCGGAGTTAGCCTGGGCACAACTCATTTCTCTGCGGAGACTTCCCGATGAATCCTTCCAGCACTTCCCCGGCCCGCATGCGTTCGCAGGCGTGGCGCATCGCCGGCTGGAGCGCCGCCGCCCTCCTCCTGCTTGTGCCCCTGGTGGCCATGCAATTCACGCCCGAGGTGCGCTGGAGCGCCGGCGATTTCCTGGTTTTCGGGCTCATGCTGGCCGGCGTCGGCGCCGGCCTCGAACTGGCGGCGCGCCAGACTGCTGATCTGCAGTACCGCCTGGCTGCCGGCGTCGCGCTGTTGAGCGCCTTCCTGGTCGTCTGGGCCAATCTGGCCGTTGGCATCGTCGGCGAGCCCAGCCACCTGGCCAATGGCATGTTCTTCGGCGTGCTGGCCAGCGGCCTGCTGGGTAGCATACTCGGCCGCGGCCAGGCGCCAGCGATGGCAGCCAACCTGCTGGTGATGGCAAGCCTTCAGGCGCTGGTGGGCTTGGTGGTGGTTGCGGCTGAGCTCGACACCGCCGGCCTGGTGGCCTCGGTCGTGCTGAGTCTGTTGTGGCTGCTGTCGGCCCTGCTGTTTCGCCGGGCAGCGCGCGCGCAGGCCTGAGCCCTATTTCGTGAAGCAGCTGCCCGCCATTCCGGCAAATCCCTGAGCTCTCTGGTCCATCGGGTTCAGCATGCCGATGCGGGGCGTCACCACGCGGGTGCATTTGCTGCCCTGGCGAACGAGCTTGTTGCCGGTGCCGTCGGTGGCGTCCTGAACGACGACAGGCAGGGTGCCCGCCGCGTCGGCCACCGCATATTCGACCGAGCGCTTTTCGCTGTTGGCGCGCGGGTCATTGAGCATCTGGCTGAGCATCGACTCGCTGCGCGGGCCGGAAGCGGGGCGGCCGGCGGGCAAGGCCAGTTTCAAGGGTTCCGGCCTGGTCGGCCCTGCCGTTGCCGCTGACGCCGGCTCAGCGGCTTTCGTTGCGACTGTCGTTGCGACTGGGGCTGCAAGGGCAGGCGCTGTCACCGCCACTTCGGGCGCCGGCACGGCAATGGTTCGCGCCGTGGGCGCTGTGGCAGGGGCTGCCCGGGGCGGCGGCCGGCGCTCCGGGATGGTCTCGCTCGGCAGGATGCGCAGCGCGATCAAGCGGCTCGCAGCCTTGACCGCGGGTCGGTCGCGCTGCAGAAAAAGCAGCAAGCCGGCGTTCACCAGCAGCGCCGCAGTCATTCCGAGCAGTAGCCGCGACCTGGGTGGCGCGGGCAGCGTGATCACTGCCGCCCCACTCACCGTGCCGTCCTCAGTCAACGCCATGCTCAATCGCCCGCCATGCCCCACTGCTGCAGCATGAAGGCATAGACCTTGGCCCGCTCCTTCAAGGCATCAAAGCGGCCCGAAGCGCCACCGTGGCCGGCGGTGAGGTTGATGTCGAACAGCAGCGGCGTGGCGCCGTTGGTCTTCAAGGCGCGCAGCTTGGCCACGTACTTGGCCGGCTCCCAATAGGGCACCTGGCTGTCATTGATGCCGGTGCGGGTCAGGATGGCCGGATAGGCGCCCGGCTTCAGGTTGTCATAGGGGCTGTAGGCGCGCATCCAGGCGTACTGCTCGGCGATCTTGGGGTTGCCCCATTCGATGAACTCTTCCGTCGTCAGCGGAATGGTTTCGTCGAGCATGGTGTTGATCACGTCGACGAACGGCACCTCGGCCACGACGGCCTTGAACAGCTCGGGCCGCAGGTTCACCACCGCGCCCATCAGGAGGCCGCCGGCGCTGCCGCCGTTGATGATCAGCTTGTCGGGGCTGGTCCAGCCTTCCTTGATCAGCGTCTCGGCCACCGACACGAAGTCGGTGAAGGTGTTCATCTTCTTCGCCAGCTTGCCGTCCAGGTACCAGCGCTTGCCAAGATCGCCGCCGCCGCGGATGTGGGCAATGGCCACCACCGCGCCGCGGTCCAGCAGCGAGAGGTCGTTGGCATTGAAACGCGGGTCGGACGCAATGCCATAGCTGCCATAGCCGCGCAGGAGCAAGGGCCGCGGGCCAACGCCCCGCAAGGCCTTGGCATAGACCAGCGAGATCGGCACCTTGGTGCCGTCCTTGGCCGTGGCCCACAGGCGCCTGGATTCATAGCGCGAGCCGTCGAAGCCGATCACCGGCTGCTGCTTCTTCAAGGCCAGCTGGCCGTCCTTCATGCCGAAGTCGTAGACGGCGGCCGGCGTGGTCAGCGCCTGGTAGTTCAGGCGCAGCGTTTCGCTGTCGTACTCGCGGTTGTCGCCTAGCGTGGCGGTGAACACGGACTGGTCAAAGCCGATGTCGCGCGGCTTCTTGAAATTGGCATGATCAAACACACGCAGCTTGACCGACCCCTGCTCGCGCAGCTGCACGGCGAGGTGATTCTTGAACATCGCGGCGCGCTCCAGCATCGCGTCTTCTCGGTGCGCAATCAGCTCTCTGGCCTTGTCGACCTGGGCATGCGTCAGCTTCAGGCTCTTCGGCAGCGGCAACACAGCGAGGCGGAAATTCGGGCCGCGATCATTGATGCGCAGATAGAGCTGGCCTTCGCGATGCTCCGCCGAATATTCGATGCCGGTGCGGCGCGGCAGCAGCACCTGCCAGGCGCCGAGTGGCTTGTCGGCGGGCAGCGCCAGCACTTCCACGGTGTCCTTGGAGCGCGTGTAGAGCGTCAGGTAGCGGCGGTCGGCCGTCTGGCCCAGGCCGATGTTGTAGAGCTCGTCCTTCTCCTCGTAGACCAGCACGTCCGGCCCCTGTCCATCGAGCTGGTGGCGCCACAGCTGGTTGCGACGCTTGGCTTCATTCGAGGTGACATAGAACAGCGTCTTCGAATCGGCCGCCCAGATCGCGCCATCGGTGCGCGCGGCCTTCCAGGCGACTTCTTCACCTGTCGCGATATCGCGCACATGCAGCTCGAAGTCGCGCGCACCGGTTTCGTCCAGCGAGTAGGCCACGCGCTTGCCATCGGGGCTCACCTGCACCAGGTTCACGGCCAGGAACTTGCGGCCCTTGGCCAGCTCGTTCAGGTCCAGGAGCGTCTGTTCCGGTGCGGCGGCGTCATAGGCGCGCTGCGGGCCGGTGGCGGCACGGCGGGTGTAGACCGGGTACTGCTTGCCTTCCAGTGTGCGCGAGCTGTACCACCAGGCGCCCTGGCGGGCCGGCACGCCTTCGTCGGCCTGCTTGATGCGGCCCACCAGCTCGGCATAGAGCTTGTCCTGCAGGCCGGCGAGCGGCTTGTAGAACTGCGCGGTGTAGTCGGCTTCGGCCTTCAGATAGGCCATCACCTGGGGATTGTCTCGCTCACGCAGCCAGAAGTAGTCGTCGATGCGGCGGTCGCCGTGCACGCTCACATCCTTGGGCATCTTGCTCGCCACGGGCGGTTCGCTCTGCGTTTGCCCCAGGCTCAGGCCTGCACAGGCCATCAGCGTCAAGCCTAGAAAGAGCTCGCGCCAGTTCTTCTTCAAACTGCTTGGATGTGTCATCGGACTCCCCCGGTTGAGGCGCCCGATTGTGCCCAGCTTTTGCCCGGCTCTTGCCCGCCCGTTTTCAGTCGAAAGTCATGCTAATCCGCTGTACCAGCGCAGGCCCAGCAAGTGCCTTGTCATGCGATGAACACGGCTCTCGGGGTCACAAAGCTCGTGCAGGATGTTGAAGTGATGGCAGCTCTCCACTTCCTCGCAGACCGGCACGGCGCGCGCTCCCCAGGCGTCGCGGATCGCCAGCATCTGCCGCTTGTACTCTTCGCTCTCCTCGCTGCCGACAAGGGCATAGAGCGGCGTGTCGGGCGCCGGGAACTGCACCGGGCTGAGGCGATGCACGGCATCCGCGTCGAGCTTGAGATCGCGCTGCAGGAAGGGCGTGCGGGCCAGTGGCGCCAGGTCATGCAAACCCGACAGAGACATCGCGCCCTTCACCAGATCGCGCGGCAGTTCCACGCCCAAGGACTTCCAGTCACAGCAGCTCATCATCGCGGCCAGGTGCCCGCCCGCTGAATGCCCGGCCACGACGATGCGGCTCGGGTCGCCACCATGCTCGGCTGCATGGCGCCAGACCCAGGCCAGGGCGCGCGCGAGCTGCAAGGCGATGCGCTCCATGCTCACCGTCGGGCACAGCGCGTAATTGGGCACAACGACCAGTGCGCCTTCGTCTGCAAACACCGGTGCCACGAAGCTGTGGTCCGACTTGTCCAGCGCTCGCCAGTAGCCACCGTGGATGAAGACCAGCACCGGCGCGTTCGGCGAGTGGGTCGGGAAGATGTCAAGCCGTTCACCCGGTTCATCGCCGTAGGCGATGTCGAGGCGGCAATCTGTCTGAGAGCGGGCCAGCGCCGAGGCCTCGGCCCAGCGGCGCAGCAGCACGGCCGACTCCGGCACACGAGCACGATTGTCATATTGCGCCGTCAGCCAGGCTTCGGTGGGGCGGGCCATCAGATTTCCTTGCTGCTATCGGGTGGTCGTGATCGAGCAGTGTCTCAGCGCGCCGACCGCGCGCAAGCCGACGGAAACCCGAAGGCCAGCAGCCAGACGGGCGTCCCACATAAAGGCGACCGGACGCCGATGCTTGCGCCTGTTACGGCCAGAGACCGCGCGCTGATCGCCCTTTTCCCTTAGTCTTTGCCGCTGAAGGATTTGCGGGGCAGCTGGTATGGACCCATCGCTTGGCGTGCATTCGGAGTTGGGGCGTTTGCGCCAGGTGCTGGTGTGCAGGCCCGGCATGGCGCAGCGGCGCCAATCGCCAGGTGCTGAAGCCGGCGCGCTGTTCGACGCCCTGCCCCTCGTCGACCAGGCGGCTGAGGAGCACAGCCGCTTCTGCGCCGCACTGCGCTTGCTCGGCGTCGAAGTGCTGGAGCTGCACCATCTGCTCGCTGGCACGCTGGAGCGCCGCATCGCACGCAACTGGCTGCTCGACCGCTGGCTGGACCCCACGCGAGTAGACATTGAGCTGGCCCAGCAATTGAGGCCCTGGCTGCAGGACCTGCCCGCTGTGGAACTTGCCGAACGCCTGATCGGCGGACTGGTTCGTGCCGAACTGCCCTTCGATCCCACTGAACCGCAAGGCCTGCAGATGCGCAGCGCCGACCCGCGCACGCCGCTGCTGCCACCACTGCCAGGGAGCGTGCTGATGCGGGACAGCAGCGTGTGGATAGGCGATGGCGTCGCCCTCTCGCGACTGCGAGCCCCCGAACGCCGGGATGAAGCGCTGCTGCTGGGCGTGGTCTATCACTTTCATCCCCGTTTCGTGGGTTGCAACACCGGCTGGTGGGGCGAAGGCGAGCAGGACCCTGGCCCAGCCCTGCTGGCCGGTGGCGATGTGATGCCCTTGTCCAAGGGCCTGGTGCTGCTGGGCATGGGTCAGCACACGACGGTGCAGGCCGTCAGCCAGCTGGCGAGAAACCTTCTGAGCAGAGGCGGTGCTGATCGAGTGCTGGTGGCGCGTTTGCCGGCCATGCCGGTGGGCTGTCACCTGGACCGGCTGCTGAGCTTTTGCGACCGCGACCTGGTCGTCGTGGGTGGCAGCGCGCTCAACGCCTTGCAGACCTTCAGCCTGAGGCGCGGCAAACGCAACGATGTGCTCGAAGTCCAGCAGGAAACGCGGCCTCTGCTGCAAGTGCTGGCCGAAGCGCTGGAACTGAAGCAGCTGCGCGTCGTCGTCAGCGGCGGCGACCCCGGCGGCCCCTGGGAAGACGGCGGCCAGTTGCTGGCGATTTCTCCGGGCCAGGTGCTGGCCTGGCATCGCAATGCGCACACCAATGCCCAGCTGCGTGAAGCGGGCGTTGAAGTGATCGAGCTGCCCGGCGGCAGCCTGGGCCGCGCCGGCAGCCATGCCTATGCCTGCCCGATCAGCCGCGAGCCCCTGTAAAACGGGGCTGCGCGCTGCTTGATTTGAAAAGCATTGATTTGAAAAAAGTTGACCCCTGACAGGGCCTTCGCGCCCGTCTGCGGCGAAACTGCGAATAGCATGTCGGCTTTGAACCCGGTGACGCCATCCGGCGCCGACCCCGCACTGACAGATAGACAAGAGACGGAGCCAAATCAATGCAAGCGTCTGCGGCAGACAACCCGCTCACCCCATCCCAGCGTCCCAGCCAGCTTGAACTTGGCGTCCATTCCTACGAGCGCGAGCAATTGCTGGCCTGCGGTCGCGGCGAGTTGTTCGGCCCCGGCAATGCCCGCCTGCCGCTGCCCAACATGCTGATGATGGACCGCATCACGCACATTGACGCCACCGGTGGCGAGCATGGCAAGGGCCTGATCGAGGCCGAACTGGACATCACGCCCGAGCTCTGGTTCTTTGCCTGCCATTTCGAAGGCGATCCGGTGATGCCGGGCTGCCTCGGCCTGGACGCGCTGTGGCAGCTCGTGGGCTTCTGGCTGGGCTGGCGCGGCAACCCCGGCCGCGGCCGCGCGCTGGGTGCCGGCGAGGTCAAGTTCTCTGGCCAGGTGCTGCCCTCGGTCAAGAAGGTCACCTACCGCCTGGACCTCAAGCGCGTCATCGAGCGCAAGCTGGTAATGGGCATTGCCGATGGCCGCATGTTCGCCGACGGCCGCGAAATCTACGTCGCCACCGACCTGAAGGTCGGTCTGTTCACGTCCACGGAGAATTTCTGATGCGTCGCGTCGTTGTCACGGGCATGGGCATCGTCTCCAGCATCGGCAACAACCGTGCTGAAGTCACCGAGAGCCTGCGCACTGGCCGCTCGGGCATCGCATTCAATCCGAGCTATGCCGAGAAGGGCATGCGCAGCCAGGTCAGCGGCCGGCCGAACCTGAAGCTGGAAGAGCTGATCGACCGGCGCAACCTGCGCTTCATGGGCGACGCCGCCGCCTATTCGTTTCTGGCCATGCAGCAAGCCATCGAGCATGCCGGCCTCACGCAGGACCAGGTGTCAAATCCGCGCGCTGGCCTTGTCGCCGGCTCTGGCGGCGCCTCGAGCCTGAACCAGGTCTGGGCCGCCGACACGCTGCGCGAAAAAGGCATCAAGCGCGTCGGCCCCTTCATGGTCACACGCACCATGGCCAGCACTGTCTCGGCCTGCCTGGCCACACCGTTCGGCATCAAGGGCGTGAACTACTCGATCACCTCTGCCTGCGCCACCAGCGCGCATTGCATCGGCCACGCCGCACAGCTGATCGCCTGGGGCGAGCAGGACGTGGTGTTTGCCGGCGGCGGCGAGGAGGAGAGCTGGGAGCTCTCGCTGCTGTTCGACGGCATGGGCGCCATGTCCAGCAGCTACAACGAGACGCCGGCCACGGCCTCGCGTGCGTTTGATGCCTCGCGCGATGGCTTTGTCATCGCCGGCGGCGGCGGCATGCTGGTGCTCGAATCGCTCGAGCATGCGCAGGCGCGCGGCGCCAACATCATTGCCGAGCTGGTGGGCTTTGGCGCCACGTCCGACGGCTACGACATGGTCGCGCCGTCCGGCGAAGGCGCGGTGCGTTGCATGCAGCAGGCCATGAGCAAGCTCAAGACGCCGGTGGACTACATCAATGCCCATGGCACCTCCACCCCGGTGGGCGACCTGGCCGAGCTGGGCGCGGTGCGCAAGGTGTTTGGCGACAAGGTGCCCTACATCAGCTCGACCAAGTCGCTGACCGGCCATTCGCTTGGCGCGGCTGGTGTGCAGGAAGCGATCTACTCGCTCCTGATGCTGGAAGGCGGCTTCGCTGCGGCCTCGGCCCACATCGAGAACCTGGACCCGGCGGCAGAATGCCTGCCCATCCTGCGCGAGCGCCTGGACCAGACGCTCAACACGGTGATGTCCAACAGCTTCGGCTTCGGCGGCACCAACGCCACCCTGGTGTTCTCGCGCTTCAGCGCCTGAGTTCTCTCGAGCTCCAATCAAGGCCTTGCAGCAATGCAAGGCCTTTTTCATGGTTCATCGTCGAGTTCCGGCGATGTCTCTTGACGGCACTTTGCAGCCGTTCGCGTTGAAGCTCGTTCGCGCTGCCGAGGCCATCGGGTGAGGGCTTGTGCTCCTGTCCCCCGGACCGGGCTTCGCCCGATCCTCCTCCTTTACCTCGCCCAAACCCTCACCCGACGCCCTCGGCCGAACCTGCGCATGCCACCAGGCGAAGGCCACAGTGGTGCGGATCAGGTCGGCAGTGGGTTTCCCGAAGCGAGGTAAAGGAGGAGGACCTGGCGCAGCCAGGGCCGGGGGACACGAGCGCAGGGGAACCCGCTGGCGGCCTGATCTTCGACCAACAGAGGAACAAGAAAACGAATGGCAGCAATGTGCCGGTAGGCGTCTCCCTCCCAGCTTGGCGATGAACCGTTCATCTTGCGACTGCAATGGCTGCTGCCCAGGGCCTCGGCAGCAGGTGCTTGCCGCCCACACGCCTTGAGTGACGTCCATCACTCAGCAAGCGAAGTCCAGAGCTTCGCAGTCTGTACTCGGCCCTTTTCGAACAGGCCGGCTGGCAACAATTTCTGTACCGACACAGAAGGAGTTCCGCCATGCACGTCAACCTGCCGCTCAACAAGGTCGAGCCCACGGCGGCCAAGCCCGCGCCTGCGGCCGCTGCCAAGTCGCCTGCCGGCAATTTCAGCGAGCTGCTGAAGAGCGCCCAGGCTTCGGCCGCCCCAACGCCCGGAACGCCCGGCAGGCCAGCCACAGCGCCCATCGGCACACCCTGAGCGCTGCGGAGCCGCGAATGAGCAGCTTGCCAAGCATCTACAGCGCCACCGGCGGTGCCACCGACAACGTCGGCCGGCGCCAGACCCAGGCCAATGTGCTGCGGGCCGATGATGGTCGAACCCGCAAGGCCGATAGCGCCGACGCCGACAGCGCCACGAACGTCGTGGCGGCCGCAGGCGTCCACGCCTCCTTCAGCCCGCAAAGCCTGCGCGCACTGGAAGACTCGGCAGTAGAGATCGCCGGCGATGTGAAGGAGCTGGTGCTGGACGTGGGTGAGCTCGGTGCCAACATCGTCAGCACCGCAGCCGAATCGATCGATACCGTCGGCGAAGGCGCCATCGAGCTCGTCAGCGCCGGTGCCGACAGCTTGATCAAGGGCATTGACGCCGTGCGCAGCGGCGTCAGCGAGGTGGCCGATGCCGCTGCGCACGCAGTGACCGATGCCGCGGGTCGTGCCGGCGGGGTTGTGGAATCGGCCGCCGGCTATGCAGCACTCACGGCGCTGGCCGGCCGTGCGCTGATCAACGTCATCGTATGAAGGCCCGCGCGCTTCTTGCACTCGGCACACTTGGCGCCATCGCCCTGCTTTCCGGCTGCGGCGCAGTGGCACCGCTGCAAGCCTGGGGTCTGATCAAGGCAGCCGACACCGCGGGCACCACGGCCATGGCCTATGCACCAGGCAAGGCCGTCAACACCGTGCACCACGGCGAGCCGGTGATGTCCAGTCTGTGCATCGAATACAACCGCATGACGCCGCTGGAAGACCTGGTGCCGGCATTGCAGCTCGAGCTGCGCGAGCAAGGTGTGGCGAGCCGCGTCTATGAATCGGGTTCGGGCCAGCAGGAATGCCGGTACTGGCTGCGCTACGCCGTCACCATCGAATGGGGCACGCCGCCGCTGAGCAGTGGCTACCGCGCCTACCTGAGTTCAGCCGCGCTGAGCCTGCATCACGCCAACGGCAGCCTGATGGCCAGCAGCGCCTATGCGGTGGACAGCGACTACGGCACCAGCAAATGGTCGACCACGCGGCGCAAGCTCGCGCCGGTGGTCAAGGCCGTCATCACCGGCTTCACCAGTTGAAGCCGCTAGGGAGAACACAAGAATGAGCAAGACCTGGCCCCGCCACTCAACCCTGCCCTCACTGCAACCCTCACTGGCCCTGCTTCCCGTGCTGATGCTCGGCGCCTGCTCCACGCAGCCGCTGGTGCAAGGCCCGATGCTGGCCGCGCCGGTCAAGGCGCCGCTGTACCTCGAGCGGCCCAACAACGGCGCGATCTACCAGGCCCACATGCCGGCCAATTCGCTGTTCTCCAGCGAGCGGCGGCCGCAATCGATCGGCGATACCTTGAAGGTGGACATCGCCGAAAGCCTGCAAGCCAGCCAGCGCTCCAGCAGCGACACCAGCCGCGACAACAAGCTGGCCGTGAAAGGCCCGGGCTCCGGGCGCAAGAGCGGCGGCGTTCTCGAGACCATCCTGAATGCCGACGCCAGCGCCTCCGGCAGCGATTCGTTCAAGGGATCTGGCAACACGGAGACCTCCAGCAGCTTTGCCACGCAGCTCGCCGTCACCGTGATCAATGTCCTGCCCAACGGTCACCTTGTGGTGGCCGGCGAGCGCAGCACCGGCCTGAACGGCGGGCGCAACACCCTGCGCTTCTCGGGCACGCTGGACCCGCGCGATATCCGCCCCGGCAACATCGTCAACTCCAAGGACGTGGTCAATGCGAGCCTCGAAAACGTCGGCCAGGGCGACGTCTCGGAAGCCTCTTCGCGCACCTGGCTGCAGCGCGTGCTGACGCGCAGCCTCTCCATCTGGTGACGCACGAAGGCGGGCAGACCCAGAGACAGCAGCACCGGTCAAGCCGCATTGCGGCCCCTGGCCACCCCTTGTTCGGTCGACCACGTTTGCGCCGGATCACCTAAAAGCACGGCAGCAAAAGCGTGGCCCACCGCCACAGAGATTTCCTGGATGAAACGCAGCAGTTCCAACAGTGGGCCCGACGTGCCGCCCGAGCCCACCCAGGCCTGGATGACAGACGCCAGGGTCAAGACGTACCGGCGGGGCCAGACCATCATCGAAGCCGGCAGCGAGCTCGGCGACTGGGTGGCCATCAGCAGCGGCGCGGCCTGCCTGATGGCCAAGGTGGCCGGCAATTCCAGCGTGGCTGTGGCCGCGCTGTGGCTGGGCGACGTGATTGGCTGGAATTCACCGCTGGGCAAGCTGGCGGCGCGCTATGAGGTCAACGCGCTGGTAGACGTGGTGACGATCAGCGTGCCACGGTCGCAATTGAGTGCCTCGCCCGACTCCCACGACCGCGGCGACACCGCGCTCCTGCACGCGGCCACCGAGACCCGGCTGCAGGACCAGATCACAATGCGCCTGGCCGGCAACGGCTTCCAGCGCCTGGTCAGCGTGCTGGCCACCCTGGCCACCGCACTCGCGCCACCACTCGCACAACCACACGCACAGCGGCCGAGCTTGAGCCGCTTGCCGCTGCCTGTAGCGCAGGCCTTTGTGGGCCAGCTCTCGGGCCTCTCGCGCCGCCAGACCTGGATCTATCTCGGCCAGTTGACCGAGGCCGGCTGGGTCTCGACCACGCGAACCAAGGTCATCCTCGAAGGGCTGTCCTCATGGCTCGCGCTGATGGCCGAGGTCGAGCGCGAAGGCCTGGCCTGCATTGCCACTGTGGAACTGTGCAGCGCCACGCTGACCCAACTCGGCGATGCCAGCAACGCCTAGGCGCCCTGCTACTCGTCGTGCCTGGACCAGAGAGAAGGCGTGGCCGTGCGTGGCGCGCTCTTGCGGGTTCGCAACACCGCATCAAAGCCCTGCTGCCCGCCATTCCAGGCCGCGGTGATCAGGCCGTTCAGGTCTTCCATCGAGAGCTGACTCAAGTCGGTGCGGAACATCTTGATCGCTGGTGCCAGGTTGGTCCGAGGCACGTTCGGATGCGTGACCAGCACGGCCTGGACGGCGCTGTAGGCGTCGGGGCTTTGCTGGCAGATCTCGCGGATGCGCCGCAGCGACTCGCGCGGATCAGCCTGCCGTTCGGCTGACAGCCAGGGGAGCTCCAGCGCCGCCTGCTCGCGCTCGCTGCGGGCCAGCTTGCAGGCGGTGAGCAGGTAGTCGCAGTCTCTTGCCTGCACGGCCTGCTCGTCCAGCTCAGCTTCGCTCAAGCCCTTGGCATAACGGGCGTCGACGATGTCTTGCAATTGCTTGCGCAATTCCAGCAAACGGCTTTGCAGTTCGGTGCTCATGACGGCCCCTTCCCCGGCCAACACCGGGCGATTGCATCTTGGGGCCAAGCGGCGCCACAGGCAACAACTGAAACACAGGGGCCGGCCGCTGCTGGCCGCCCTCCGCAAGCTGCTGGACGGCCGAACCGCTTGATGCAAGGCACCCGTCCGGTGCACGCAACACCCTGGTAGCAACCCTCTGGCGGTGCGATATGCGCCCGATACGCTCGCCACGCGCACTGCGGCAGCTCCACGAGAGCAGACCATCAACATCAGCGGTGCGCGCCCGACAAGGGCCAACAACCAAGAGGGACAAGACCATGCGTGCATCCACATCCACTATCGGAATCCATCGGCGATTCAAGCCGCAGCTGCTGGCCCTGGCCGCCGCGCTGGCTGCCGGCTCGGCGCTGGCACAAGACGCCAAGCCGGCCGAGGACAAGGCCAAGAGCCTGGAGCTCGTCACCGTGACGGGCAGCCGCGCCTCGGTTCGCAGCGTGGCCGACAGCGCCTCGCCGGTCGACGTGATCGACGCCGCCACCATCGCCGCCAGTGGCGCGGTGGAACTGGGCCGGCTGCTGCAGGAGCTGGCCCCATCGTTCAACTTCCCGCAGAGCTTTGTGTCGGACGGCACCGACCTGATCTGGCCGGCTTCGCTGCGCGGCATGGGCCCCGACCAGGTGCTGGTGCTGGTGAACGGCAAGCGCCGCCATCAGCAGGCGCTGGTCAATGTGCAGCAAAGCATAGGCCGCGGCTCCGCCGGCACCGACATCAACACGATTCCGGTGTCGGCCATCGAACGCATCGAAGTGCTGCGCGACGGCGCCTCGGCCCAATACGGCTCTGACGCGATCTCGGGCGTCATCAACATCATCCTGAAGCGCAAGGCCAGCGGCGGCACGCTCACCGGCGAATACAGCCAGACCAGCGTGGGCGACGGCGACACCTGGAAGCTCGGTGCCAATGCCGGCATGGCGCTGGGCGACGGCTTCCTGAACCTCAGCGCCGAATACGTGGACCGCGGCGAGACCAACCGCGCCGGCCTCGATTCGCTGCGCGTTTCACCGCCGAAGGTGACCCAGCGCATCGGTGACGCGGCCACCAAGAGCAAGCTGCTGTGGGCCAACGGCGAAGTGCCGCTGGGCGAAGGCGAGCTCTACTTCTTCGGCGGTTACTCGGGCCGCGAGGGCAACTCCTCCGGCTTCTTCCGCCCCGGCGGCGACGGCCGCACCATTCCGGCGCTCTATCCCAATGGCTTCCTGCCCACCTTGCTGACCACCAGCGATGACTGGTCGATGGCCATGGGCCTGCGCGGACCCTTGGGCAAGACCTGGAGCTATGACGCCAGCATCAACCGCGGCCACAACCAGTTCGAGTTCGCTTCCGCCAATACCGCCAACGTCTCCTGGTACTACGAGCCCAAGCCGGGCGGCGGCATCTATGCCGAAACGCCCACCTCGGCCAAGGACGGCACCCTGAAGTTCAAGCAGACGACCGCCAACTTCGACCTGAAGGGCCAACTGGACTGGGGCATCGGCAAGGAGCCGCTCTATGTCGCCACCGGCGCCGAATGGCGCTCGGACGGTTTCGAGATCCAGGCCGGCGATCCGGTCTCCTATGCCTATGGCCGCACCAACAACGGCGCCATCTTCATCGCCAACCAGACGGGCGGCGCCGCTGCAGCCGGCATCCAGGGCTTCCCCGGTTTCACGCCCGGCACGGCGGTGGACAAGAGCCGCCGCAGCCTGGGTGCCTACCTCGACGCCGAATCCTCGGTCACCGACAGCCTGCTGCTCAGCGGCGCGCTGCGTGTCGAGGACTACTCGGACTTCGGCAAGAACACGACCGGCAAGCTGTCGATGCGCTTCAAGGCGAGCGACGCACTGTCGCTGCGCGGCTCGGTCAACACGGGCTTCCGCGCGCCAGGCATCCAGCAGCAGTATTTCAGCCAGGTCTCGACGACGCTCGGCGCCTCGGGCCAACTGACCGACACCGTCACGGCCCGCCAGGGCAGCCCGCTGGCTGCGGCCTTCGGCATCCAGCCGCTGCGCGAGGAGCGCTCCAAGAGCGCCACGCTGGGCCTGACGCTGCAGCCGGCGCCGGGTGTGTCCTTGACGGCGGACTTCTACAGCATCCGAGTCAAGGACCGCATCGTCTTCTCCAGCGAGATCGGGCCCGAGGCCAATTCAGGCAGCTGCACCGACGCCAAGGTCTGCCCGGTGCGCGTGATCCTGCGCAACCTGAACCTCGGGGCGGCCACGCTGTTCACCAATGCGATCGACACCAAGACCACGGGCGCCGATCTGGTGGGCCAGTACACGATGAAGCTGTCAGGTGGCGACACCCTGACGCTCGACGCCTCCTACAGCTACAACAAGACCACGATCACGGCCATCCATTCGCAGAGCACCTTGCTGTCCAGCGAGGTGCTGTTCGACCAGACCCAGCGCACGCTCTTGCAGGAAGCGCTGCCGCGCCACCGTGGCGCGTTCGGCGGCAGCTGGAAGAGCGGCGACTGGCGCGTCAACCTCAACAACAGCTACTACGGCGAGGTCAGCGGCCAGGGCTTCACCGGTGTCAAGCAGACCTGGGGCGCCAAGTGGCTGACCGACCTGTCGGTGAATGTGAAGATCAACAAGCAGCTGGACCTGAGCTTCGGTGGCCAGAACATCTTCAATGTGCATCCGGACAAATGGAGCGATGCGGCCGGCTTCCCGCTCAATGCGCTGGGCTTCACCTATGGCTGGGAGACCGTGCCCTTCGGCATCAACGGGGCGCGCTACTTCGTGCGCGGCAAGTACTCGTTCTGAGCCTGCACGGCTAGACGGTGGTGCGGCCGGTGACCCGGCCGTCCACCACCTCGATCAGGCGGTCACAGCGCGTGGCAAGCTCCGCGTTGTGGGTCACGAAGAGTACCGCCGTGCCGTGCTCGCGATTGAAGCGGCGCAGCAGGTCAAACACTTCGTCTGCGCTCTTGGTGTCGAGGTTGCCGGTGGGCTCGTCGGCCAGCAGCAGGGCCGGGTTCATGGCCAGCGCGCGGGCCACGGCCACGCGCTGCTGCTGCCCGCCGCTGAGCCGCCCGGCCGGCTGGTCGATCCATTTCGCCAGGCCGACGCTCTCCAGCAGGCCGGCCGCTCGCTCGCGCATCTCGCGGGTCTGAAATCCGGCCGCGCCCATCATGGGCATCATCACGTTCTCCACGGCCGTGAAGGCACTGAGCAGGTGGTGGTACTGGAACACGAAGCCGATGGTGTGGCCGCGCAAGCGGGTCAGCGCCGCATCGTCGAGTTCGGTGCTTTCCTGCCCGGTCACGCTCAAGCTGCCGCTGGTCGGCCGGTCCAGCAGGCCGACGATGTTGAGCAAGGTGCTCTTGCCCGACCCCGAAGGCCCCATCACGGCACAGAACTCGCCCCGCTCGAGCGTGAGGTCGATACCGTGCAGGATCTCGGTCTCGATCGGCGTGCCGACATTGAAGGCCTTGCGCACCTGGCGCAAGGCCACGACCGGTGTGCTTGATTTGCTATCCACGGATGGCCACCACAGGATCAAGCCGCGCGGCACGGCGAGCCGGGGCGTAGGCGGCCAGCAGGCCGGTCACAGTGGCCACCAACAGTGCCACCAGGTAGAGCATGGGGTCGAAGCTGAGCGGGAACAGCGGCGTGCCGTCGGCATTGCGCGCAAGCTGCTGCCAGGCCACCAGGGCCAGCCCGCCGATGGCACAGCCCGCCAGGCCACCGCCGCAGGCCAGCAGCCCGCCCTGCAGCAGGAACACGCGCATGACCTGAGCCTGCGAGATGCCCATGGCACGCAGGATGCCGATCTCGCGCGACTTCTGCACCACGACCACCACCAGCACGCTGGCGATGCCGAAGGCGACCGACAGGCCGACGAAGAAGCGGATCGCCCGGTTGGCCGTGGTCTGCGCACTGATCGCCGAGAAAAACTGGGCGCTGGCCTTGATCCAGCTGTCGGCCTCCACGCCGGTATCGGCCGCGATGCGCTGCGCCACCTCTTCGGCGGCATAGACGTCCCTGACCGTGACCTCGAGGCTGGTCACCTGGCCACTCAGACCGAGCAAGCTCTGCGCGCCGCGCAAGGGCAGGAACACGCTGCGCTCATTGGCGCCCTTGTTGCCGAGGTCGAAGACGCCGCTGATGTTGAACACCATCACCGCACCGCTGGCGGCACTGAGCCGCAGCTTGTCGCCGACATCCACGGCCAGGTCGCTGGCCAGCTCGGTGCCGATGAGCACGTCGCTGCTCGACAGCCGCGCACTGCCGCGGACAATTTTTTCCGACAGGTCGACGATGCGGAAGTAGCTCTCGGGCTCGATGCCGCTGACCGACACCGCCTTGCTCGCGGTGCCGCGCAGCACCAGCGCCGATCCAGCGGCCACCGGCGTCACCACCCGGACCTGCGGCAACCGTTGGACCTGCTCACGCACCGCGCGCCATTGGTCCACCGTGCGCACGCGCTGCTGCGGCGGCTGCACGGTGGTCACCACGCGCTGGTCGGCATCGGCGGCGAGCAGCGGCCGCGTCACGGCGCGCGGCGGCAGCAACTGGATGTGCGCCTGTGCGGACAGCACGCGCTGGATGAAGTTGCCCTGCAGACCGGCCAGCAAGGCCGACATGAACACGATGACGCCGACGCCGATGGCCACGCCGACAACGATGAACAAGGTCTGCAAGCGCCCCTCTCGCAGAAAGCGCAGGGCGACGATCCACTCGAACGGCGCGCGCGGGCGCCAGGCTGTCCAGCTCACGGCGCGGCCACCCTCACCCGGTCACCCACCGCAAGACCAGCCGTGGCCGGCAGCACGCGGTCGCCCGCTGCCAGGCCTTCGAGCACCTCCACCCATCCGCCGGCACGCAGGCCGAGCTTGGGCACGCAGCGCTCGGCCCTGCCCTCCACGACCCGCAGCACCCAGGGCGCGGCCGACGCCGGCTCGCGCAAGGCCGCCACCGGCAGCAGCAGGGCCTGCGGGCGGCGAGCCACCTCGATGTCGATGGACACGGTCATGTCCTGGCGCAGTTCGGCGGGCGGCGCTGGCAGGTCGAACTTCACCTGAACCGCGCCGGTCTGTGCATTCACGCCGGGGTTGATGTAGGCCAGCCGGGCGTCGAAGCGGCGCTGCGGATAGGCATCTGCCGAGGCCAGGGCCGCCTGGCCGAGCGCTAGCAGCCGCAGGTTCTTCTCATCCACATCGGCGACCAGCTGGGTCTGGCCGGCCGGCGACAGCGTCATCAGCAGCTTGCCGGCCTGCACCACGTCGCCGGCCTCCACATTGCGGGCAATGAGCAGGCCCGCCTGCGGCGCGCGAACCCGCGTGTAAGCCAGGCGCGCGGCGGCCGCCGCCGCATTGGCCTCGGCACTGCCCACCGCCGCCACGGCCAGCGCGAACTGGCTGCCGTTCGGCGCCAATGCCTCCAGCGCGCGCTGCGCACTGCGCCACTGGGCGTCGGCCAGTACCAGCGCGCGCTGCGCTTCGTCACGCGCTGCCTGTCCGATGAAGCCTTGGGCAAACAGGGCTTCGGCACGGTCAGCACTGGCACGCGTGGTGTCCAGCGTCGCGGCCGACTGGCGCAGCGCCAGCTCGGCCTGGGGCCGCTGCAATTCCTCCAGCTGGCGCCGCTGAGCCCGGGCCTGCACCAGGGCTGCGTCGGCCTGGGCCAGCGCGGCCTGTGCCTCGGCGGGGTTGAGCGCCACCAGCAGGTCGCCGGCCTTCACCGCCTGGCCCTCGCGCACCGGCACCTCCAGCACGGTGCCGGTGATCTGGGCCGCGATGTCGGCGCGGTGCGGCGTCTCGACATGGCCGCTGACCACCACGGTCTGCACCAGGTCCTGGCGGCGCAGTTCCAGGGTCTCTAGCGGCGGCCCTTGCCAAAGGCGCCAACCCAGCGCGGCCAACGCAAGCAGCGCCGCCAGCGCGAGCAGCCGCATCCCGTGCCCTTGTCTCAACCAGTCCCTGCTTGTCGCCACCACGCGCCTCGACCCAAGTTCTTGCAATCCCGCCATTGAATCCGCAAGCAGGCCCTTGGCGCATGACCGCGATCAAGTGCAGCACAAGTGATTCGACCAGTGTTGCATCGGCGGCCGCAACGACGCCTTTACAAACTGCCACTAGGATCCGCGCCATGCTGATGAAGACCCTGCTCATGGCCGCGGCCGGCCTCCTGCTTGCCGCCAGCGCCATCGCACAAACCGACCACGCGGCCACGGCCGAGGTGAAGGTCCGCCTGATCAGCCCGGCGAGCAGCGTGCAGCCGGGCCAGAAACTCCTGCTGGCGCTGGAGCAGCGCATCGCGCCGCATTGGCACACCTACTGGATCAACCCGGGCGACTCGGGCCAGGCCACCAGCATCGACTGGTCGCTGCCCGCCGGCGCCAAGGCCGGCCCCATCCAGTGGCCCACGCCCGAGCGCATCGACATCGGCCCGCTGAGCAACTATGGCTACAGCGAGCAGGTGCTGCTGCTCAGCGAGGTGCAGTTGCCGGCCGACCTCAAGCCCGGTGGCACGGCCCGGCTGTCGGCCAGCGTCAGCTGGCTGGTCTGCAAGGATGTCTGCATTCCTCAGGACGCCAAGCTCGCCCTGAGCCTGCCGGTCGCTGCCGAAGCCGTACCTTCGTCGGACGCAGCGCTGATCCAGCAGGCCAAGGCCGCGCTTCCCGCTGCAGCGCCCTGGCCGGTGCAGGTCGTGCAGTCGACAGAGGGCCTGCAAATCAGCTGGCCGGCCCACGCCAATCAGCAACCGGCTGCGCAGTTCTTTGCGGGCGCCTGGGGCCAGGTGCGGCATGCGAGTGCACAAGACCTGCGGCGCGAGGGCTCGCAGTGGCGCTTGCTGGTCAAGCCGGGCGAGACGCCGCTCAAGCTCGGCGAGCGGCTCGAAGGTCTGCTGGTGCTGGGCGAGGGCGCCGCGCGGCGGGGCTACCAATTGAGCAGCTTGCTCGCTGCAGCGCCTCAAGCGGGCTCAAGCAGCAGCGAGGCCGACCTCGGCCTGCTGCCAGCGATCCTCTTGGCACTGCTCGGCGGCCTGGTGCTGAACCTGATGCCCTGCGTGTTTCCGGTGCTGTCGATCAAGGCCTTCAGCCTGGTGCAGCAGGCCCATGGCGAAGCGCGCGAGGCCCGGCAGCATGGCCTGGCGTACACGGCCGGCGTGCTGGCCAGTTTCGCGGCGCTGGCTGGTGCGCTCGTGGCCTTGCGCGCGGCCGGCGGCCAGATCGGCTGGGGCCTGCAGTTCCAGTCGCCGCTGTTCGTGCTCGGTGTGGCCTGGCTGCTGTTCGGGCTCGGCCTGTCGCTGTCAGGCCTGCTCCATATCGGCGCCGGCCTCGGTGGGCTGGGTTCAGGTCTCGCTGCGAAGGCTGGCCTGGCCGGCAGCTTCTTCAGCGGCGTGCTGGCGGCCGTCGTGGCCACGCCCTGCACAGCGCCTTTCATGGGCGCGGCCATTGCTTTCGCACTGGCGCAGCCGGCGGTTGAGTTGCTTGCCGTATTCCTGAGCCTGGGCCTCGGACTCGCCCTGCCCTATTTGCTGCTCAGCTGGTGGCCGGCCCTCCAGCGCCTGATGCCGCGCCCCGGCGCCTGGATGGATGTGCTCAAGCAGGGGCTGGCCTTCCCGATGTATGGCGCGGCGATCTGGCTGACCTGGGTGCTGGCTCAACAGCAGGGGCCGCAGGGTGTGTTGCTGGCGCTCTCCGGCATGGCATTGATCGCACTGGCGGCCTGGCTGCATGGTGTCAGTCGCGCGGCTTGCGGGCACTGGAAAGTCGTTGGCAGTTTGTCTGCCGTCCTTGCTCTGGCCCTGGTTGTCGTGCTGGCCAGCAGCCTGCAGCCGCAGGCGGCGCAAAGCGTGACCAAGCAGAATTTCGAGGCCTACACGCCGGAACGCCTGGCCACCCTGCGCGAGCAAGGCAAGCCGGTGTTCATCAACCTGACAGCGGCCTGGTGCATCAGTTGCCTGGTCAACGAGCGCGTGGCGCTGTCGTCAACAGAGGTGAAAGCCGCCTTCAGCGAGCTCGGCATCAGCTACCTCAAGGGCGACTGGACCCATCAAGACCCGCAGATCAGCGCGCTGCTGGCCGAACATGGCCGCAGCGGCGTGCCGCTCTACCTGTTTTATGCGCCCGGGGCTGCGCCGAAAGTCTTGCCCCAATTGCTGACGCCTGGCATCGTGCTGGACGCCTTGCGCGGCAGGCCCTGAGGCCCAGCCGGTTCCAACTCTTCTTCATCTACCTCTGTCTCGGGAGATTCTCATGAAGCATCTGCAACGCCGTCTGCTGCTGGTCAGCGCCCTCTTCGCTGCCACGGCCGCCACCGGCTTCGCACAGGCCCAGGCCCAGCTGGACCAGGCCGCACCGGCCTTCAGCGCGCGTGGCGCCGATGGCAAAGCCGTAGACCTGGCCAGCTTCAAGGGCAAGACCGTGGTGCTGGAATGGACCAATCACGACTGCCCCTATGTGAAAAAGCACTACAACAGCGGCAACATACCGACTCTGCAGAAGGACGCCGCGGCCAAGGGCGTCGTCTGGCTGCAGGTGATTTCGTCAGCCCCGGGTGAGCAAGGTTTTGTGGAAGGCGCGCAAGCCGCCGAGCTGAACAGCAAGCGCGGCGCGGCACCGAACAACACCCTGCTCGACCCGAGCGGCCAACTCGGCAAACTCTACGGTGCCCAAACCACGCCGCACATCTACATCGTCAGCCCCGAGGGCCAGCTGGTCTACAAGGGCGGCATCGACAGCATCGCCACCAACAAGGTCGAAGACCTGGCGCGCGCCGAGCCGTATGTGAAGCTGGCCTTGGCCGAGGTGGCGGCGGGCCGCAAGCCCAATCCGGCCAACACCAAGCCCTATGGCTGTTCGGTGAAGTACGCGAAGAGCTGAGCGGGATTCAGCCCTCGAAAGACCCTGGCTCCGGACCGCTGACCACGCGGTTGCGCCCGCCCTCCTTGGCTGCGTACAAGGCCTGATCGGCGTTCTTGATCAGGCCTTCGGCAATCAGCCGCGGCTCACGGATGCTCGGATCGATACGCAGCATCGCCACACCGATCGAGGTGGTGACCGGCAACTCGCCGCCGCCCGGCAGGGGCAGGCCATGCTGCGCGATGGCAGAGCGGATGCGCTCTGCAATCTCGGCGGCCTGGACGCCGCTGGTGCGCGGCAAGAGCACGACGAACTCTTCGCCACCCCAACGCGCAATCGTGTCGCCCAAGCGCAGTTGCCCCTGGATCAGCTGCCCCACCTGGCGCAGTACCGCATCGCCAGCACCGTGGCCATGGCCGTCGTTGATGCGCTTGAAATGGTCGATGTCCAGGAACATGCAGGCCAGCGGCTGGCGGTAACGGATGCTGAGGCTGATCTCGACCAGTTGGCGATGCTCGAAATAGCGGCGGTTGTGCACGCCCGTCAGCGCGTCCGTCAGGCCGGCGCGCTTGACGCGCTCCTGGTTCAGGGCGCTTTCCAGGCAGACCGAGACGATGGCGCTCAGCCGCTCCAGGAACTGGGTGCCGGCGCCGGCTTCATAGCGCTGCGGGTCGGTGCTGCCGAAATGCAGGCTGCCTATCAGCTGGCCGTGGCGGGACAGCGGCAGCAAGGCCACTGAACGCAGCATGCCCACCGGCATCGCGCTGAACAGCCCGGCGTGGCGCGCGGGGTCGAACCGGCCCAACCAGGGCTTCCAGGGCAAGGCATGCAGCGCCTGCAGCGGCGCCGCGGTGTCCAGCAGGCGAAGGCCGGCGCTCAGTGTGCTGTCGCTCGGCTGCTCGAGCTGCAGCAGGCGACGGGTTTCGCCTTCGCTGTCCACCAGGGCAACGCCAATCTGCTCCACACCGAAGGCCGCCCGGTACTCGCCCAGCAGCATGCGCAAAAGCTCAAGCAAGGAGCCGGCACCGATCAGCTGGTGTTCCAGCTGGTCGAAGCGGCGCATCTTTTCTTCATTGGCCCGCGCCGCTTGCAAGAGCGCGTCAAGCTGGCGCTTGAGCGCCTGGTTCTCGGCCTTGAGTTGATCGATCAGCATCGTGCCAGGGGCAGTCGGGGTGCGAAGGACCCCGACTGTACGGCCTGAAGCCCGCTACCCAATCAGCCCAGGTGCTTCCTGAAGTGGGCAATCGTGCGATCCCAGGCCAGCTTGGCAGCCGCAGCGTCGAAACGCGGCGTGGTGTCGTTGTTGAAGCCGTGCTGGGTGCCGGCATAGACATAGGCTTCATAGCGAGCGCCGGCGGCCTTCAGCGCCTCTTCGTATTTGGGCCAGCCGGCGTTGATACGCTCGTCGGTGCCGGCAAAGTTGATCAAGAGCGGCGCCTTGATCTTGGCCACGTCCTCGGTCGGCGGGTTGCCGCCATAGAAGGGCACGGCTGCCGCCAGATCCGGTATCTGCGTCGCCAGGAAGTTCGCCATGCCGCCGCCGTAGCAGAAGCCGACCACGCCGACCTTGCCGTTGCCCTCGGGCAAGGCCTGCAGCGCGCGGACTGCGGCAATGAAGTCTGCCTTGGTCTTGCCCTGGTCGAGCTTGCCGAACAGCTCGCGGGCCTTGTCTTCATCGCCCGGATAGCCGCCCAGCGGCGCCAGGGCATCTGGCGCGAAAGCAAGGAAGCCATCAAGCGCCAGGCGGCGGGTGATGTCTTCGATATGCGGATTCAGGCCGCGGTTCTCATGCACGACCAGCACCACCGGCAGCTTGCCCTTGGCACTGGCCGGCTTGGCCAGGTAGCCGCTGACCTGGCCATTGCCCTGAGGCGAATCGAAACCCTGCTTGCGGGTGGCGATGCGGGTGTCATCCGCCTTGACTTGCTGTGCCTGTGCGAACTGCGGCGTCAGCGATGCAAGCAGCGCCGTGGCGGCGGCAGTACTGCCGGCAATGCCGGCAGCGCGGTCGATGAAAGCGCGACGACTGATGTCGCCGTGCACGAACTGGTCGAACAGTTGCAAAACCCCTGGCTGGAAGTCCTTGGCGGTCAGACGTGTCATCGAAATGCCCTGGATGTATTGGGCCCAACAGAATAATCATGCCGACAGCGCGAACAATGAGGGTTGCCACTGCGGCCGGGTAAAGCTGTGCAAACCTTGGGTAAGCTGCGCACCATCGCGTCATCCAAGGAATCCGCATGAGCCTCAACCGCCGCCACGCCGTCGCTCTGCTTGCCCTCTTCGCCACGATGTCGGGTCTGCCAAGCGCCCATGCCGACCAGCTCGACGACATCAAGAAGAAGGGCGAACTGGTGGTCGGTGTGCTGGGCACCGATGAGCCCAACAGCTTCATCGACGCCAAGACGCGCGACTTTGTCGGCTATGAGGTCGACCTCGCCCATGCGCTGGCCGCCAAACTGGGCGTGAAGCTCAAGCTCAAGCAGCTCGCGGTGGCAGCACGCATTCCCGAGCTGCAGCAAGGCCGCGTGGACCTGCTGGCCGCGTCCCTCACCCACACCAAGGAACGCGAAGCGGTCATCGACTTCTCGCTCACCACCTTTGTCACCGGCCAGAAGGTGATGGTCAAGAAAGCCAGCGGCATCACGGCCGTGCCGCAGCTGTCCGGCAAGAAGGTGGTGACGGTCAAGGGCGGCACGCAGGAACCCAATATCCGCAAGGCCGTGCCCAATGTGGACGTAGTGACCTTCGAGACCGGCCCGCAGGCCTTCCAGGCGCTGCAGCAGGGCAAGGGCCTCGCCCTGGTGAACGACGAGGTCTCGCTGCTCGACCAGTTCGCCAAGCTGGGGCCCTTGCAGGCCCAATACCAGATCCTCGACCAGAACCTGAGCGTCGAGCCGCTGGCCATCGGCATCAAGAAGGGCGAGGCCAAGCTCAAGGCACAGGTCGATGGCGTGCTGCGTGAGCTGGAGAAGAGCGGTGAGGCAGATAGGCTGTTCAACAAATGGTATGGCCCGACGAGCAAGCTGAAGTTCCCGCGCCGCACCTTCAAGATCGACTCGGACAAGGTGGACGGCTGAACGCCCCATGCCCCATCTCGATTTCAGCGCCCTGCTGCAAGGCCAGTACCTGGAATGGCTGCAGGCCGGCTTCATCTTCTCGCTGCAGCTCACCGGGCTGACGCTGCTGCTGGCGCTGCCACTGGCCGTTGTGGTCGCGCTCTTGCGCCTGGCCCCTTCGAAGGCGGCGCGCGCCTTGGGATTCGCCTTTGTCGAAGCCATCCGCAACATCCCGCTGCTGGTCCACATGCTGTTCTGGTACTTCGGCGCGCCGGAGCTGCTCCCTGAGAACATCAAGACCTGGCTGTATGCAGGCAATATTGAAGCGGCTGCCGCATTGATCGCCCTGACGCTCTACACCGCCGCCTATATGGCCGAGGACGTTCGCTCCGGCCTGCGCGCCGTGCCGGAAGGCCAGTTGCAGGCGGCACGCGCGCTGGGCCTGTCCTTCCTCGGCGGCATGCGCTTCGTGGTGCTGCCTCAGGCCTTGCGCATCACCGTGCCGCCGCTGATCTCGCAGACGCTGAACCTCTGGAAGAACACCAGCATTGCCACCGTCATCGGCGCGGCTGAATTGATGTACCAGGCCCAGCGTGTGGAGACGGCCAGCTTCCGCGGCTTCGAGACCTTTGCGGTGGTCACCGTGGCCTACCTCGGCATCAGCCTCTTCATCACCGCGCTGGCCTGGGGCTTCCAGCAGCGCTATCCGGTGCGGGTAGCCAGATGATGGAACTCATCGATACCTACTGGCTGTACTTTCTCGTTGGCCAGTATCCGAACGGGCCGCTGGGGGGTTTGGCGTTGACGCTGGTGCTTGCCAGCCTCGGCCTGCTGCTCGCGCTACCGCTGGGCATCCTGCTCGGGCTCGGGCGCGTCAGCCCGCTGGCCTGGGTACGCATCCCGGTATCCAGCCTCGTCTTCGTCGTGCGTGGCACGCCGCTCCTGATGGTGGTGTTCTGGGCCTATTTCTTCCTGCCGGTGATCACGGGTTCGAAGACCAACCAGTTCAACACCATGCTCGCGGCGCTCGTGCTGTTCGACGCTGCCTATCTCGCCGAGATCGTGCGGGCAGGCCTGCAGGCGCTGCCGGGCGGGCAAATGCAGGCCGCGCGGTCCCTCGGCCTGAGCTATGCGCAAGCGATGCGCCTGGTGCTGCTGCCGCAGGCCTTGCGCCACATGCTGCCCTCGCTCGTCAACCAGTTCGTCTCGACGATCAAGCAGACATCGCTGGGCACCATCATCGGCCTGTCGGAACTCAGCTACATCGCCAACCAGATCAATGCGCAGGTGCTGGTCAAGCCGGCCGAGATCTTCGCCACGCTGGCCCTCACCTACTTCATCCTTTGCTTCGGCCTCTCGCGCATCGCCTATGCGCTGGAGACCCGCCTGAGCGCGCGCCCGCAGCCCTGACACCGCGCCGGGGAAGCCCCGCTGAAGCGGCGGGCCGACGCGCCGCGGCAAATGAAGTCCAATACAGCCATGCAAGACTCAAATCCGCTGGAAGACCGCCTCACCGAGCTGGAGATCAAGGCCAGCTACACGGAAGACCTGCTCGACCACCTGAACGCCACCGTGGCCCGCCAGCAGCAGCAGATCGACCTGCTGGTGCGCGAGCTGGTGGAGCTGCGCAATCAGCAGCCCGAGGCCGGGCCCGGCGCCGCGCGCAGCCTGCGCGACGAGTTGCCCCCTCATTACTGAGGCCCCGACTCAGGGCTTGCGGTCAGCCGCCCAGGCCAGGAACTGCTGCAGCGGCATCGCCTTGCCGTAGAGCCAGCCCTGCCCTTCATCGCAGCCGGCATCTCGCAGGAGTGCGGCCGTGGCTTCGTCCTCGATGCCTTCGGCCACGACCGAGAGCTGCAGCCCATGGGCCAGCTTGATCATGGCCTGCGTGATCAGGCGATCTTGCTCGCTGGACACCATCTCGGCCACGAAGGTGCGGTCGATCTTGATGGCGGCCAGGGGCAGGCGGCGCAGATAGGCCATCGATGAATAGCCGGTGCCGAAGTCATCCACCTCGACCGCAAAACCCATCCCGGCCAGGCGCGCCACCACCTCGCTGGCGCGGGCCGGGTCGCTCATCAGCGCGGTCTCGGTGATCTCCAGGCGCAGCCGGCGCGGCGCGAGGCCATGGCTGGCCAGCAGCTGCTGCAGCTTGTCGGGGAACTGCACGTCCATCAGGTTGTAGGTGGACACATTGATGCTGATGCTGATGCCGAGGCCCACGGCATCGAACTGTTCTAGCTCGGCGATGGCCCGCCTTGCCACCCACATCGTCAGCCGCTCGATCAGGTCGCCGTTCTCGGCCACCTGCACGATCCGGTCGGGCGCAATCCAGCCATGGATAGCATGCGGCCAGCGCAGCAGGGCCTCGCAGCCACTGAGCTGGCCCGTCGCCAGCGAAAGCTTGGGTTGCAACCAGAGCTGCAGCTCCTCGCCCTCCAGCGCGCGGCTCAGGTCGGCCAATAGTTCCATCGCCTTCGGGCCGGCACCCTGCATTTCGGGCGTGTAGCGAGCCCGCTGCGCCTGCGTCTCGACGGCCTGCTGCAAGGCCAGATCGGCACAACGCAAGAGTTCACCGGCGCTCTGAGCATGGTCGGGATACTTGGCGCTGCCGGCGCGGGTCCGCATGATCAGCGTCAGGCCACCGAGTTCAACCGGCTCCTGCAGCGCCTCCTGGATGCGGTTGGCCGCCTCGCGCGCCATGCCCGGCGCCAGATGGCCGGGGTTGACGATGGCCAGCTCATCCTCGCCCAGGCGGTAGGTCTGGCAACCGAGCGATGTGGCCAGACCGTCCGCCTTGCTGGCCAGCAACTGCACCAGGCGGTCGCCGTTGGCGCGGCCCAGCGCATGATGGACCTGCTCCAGCTGCCGCAGCTTCAAGAGCATCAGGCCCATGCCTGCGGGCTCGGCCTGGCCATTGCGCTCGTTCATCAGCTCCTGCAGGTCCAGCAAGAGCTTGTGGCGGTTGGGCAGGCCGGTCAGCGCGTCATGCAGGGTGCGATGGCGCAGCTCGATCACATGATGCGCATTGGCCAGGGCCACGGAGAAGGTGGTGGCGATCAGCTCGAAGGCTTCCAGGTCCTCTTCGCGCAAGGCATTGCGGTCGCGCAGCCACAGCGTCACCGTGCCGATGGCCTGGCCCTCGTGGATCAAGGGAATGCCCACGGCGCAGCGCACGCCTCGCGCCGCCGCGACCTTGCCGGTGCTTGTGCTGGCTTGTGCCGATTGCTCGAAATTGGGAATCTGGACGATATGCCCTGCCGCTATCGCGGCCCCCGAGACCGTGCCCTCGACGGGCAGGCGCCTGCGCTCGGGCGTGAACACCTGCTCCAGACCCTCGCCATCGAAAGCCACCAGGTCCACAACGCGTGCCTGCGCGTTGTAGGTGAAGAAAGCGGCTCGCATGCCCGGGTAGAACAGCAGCAGCTTGGACAAGGCCAGGCGCGCCAACTGCTCCACGGAATGGTCACGGCCCAGCTCGGGCGCGATGCTCAGCAGCAGCGCCTGCAATTCGCCACGCCGACGCAGTTCGCTGAACAGCCAGAGCTGGCCGATCAGGTCCACCAGGTCGGCAGCAAAACCGATCTCGGTCTCGCTCCATTCGCGCTTCTGGCCGCGCTGCTCCAGGCACAGCACGCCAGCCAGCTCGCCGCGATGCCGCAGGGTGGCATCCAGCAGCGAGACCACGCCCTGCGGCTCGAAATAGGACTTCAGCAGCTCCTGGCAGTCCGCATGCTGGCTGACATCATTGACCGGCAGCACGCGGTACCGGCCCAGCGCGGCGATGTAGACGGGACAGCTGTCGCCATTGATGAGCTGGCCTTCCATGCCCGGGCCTGGCTTGTCCGCGTCCACCGCCGCCACGCAAGCGAGATTGGACGAGGTGGCCGACTCGCGCAGCCAGAGAGTCGCAATGCTGAGATGGGCATGCTGGACCGCCACCTGCAGCAGGTGCCGGGCAGCATCGACGAACGGCCGCTGCCACAGCTCGCCGTCCTTGAGCAGGGCAACGATGAGGTCGCGTACCAGCGGGCCGGTCAATTTGTGCGGCATGGCCGGTGATGGTACTTGAGCAATGACTGGGTTGATTTCAATCAACTCAGTGCATCATGATCTTGCTCAAACTAGTGTGATGCCGGTACGACAAGAACAAGGCCAGCGGCCGGCCTAACAAAGGAAGGACCTGTCATGCGCCACAACGGCACGATCACCGGCCAGGAACACCAGTTCCCCGACGGAGCGACGCTTGTCTCGACCACCGACCTGAAAGGCCGCATTCTTCATTGCAACAGCGCCTTCGTGGAGCTCAGCGGTTTTTCACGCGAGGAGCTGCTGGGTCAGCCCCACAACCTGATACGTCACCCGGACATGCCCGAGGAAGCCTTCCGGGATCTCTGGCAGACAGTGGCCGACGGTCACCCCTGGACCGGCCTCGTGGTCAATCGCCGCAAGGATGGCGGGCATTACTGGGTCAAGGCCAATGTCACGCCGCTGCTCGAAGGCGGCAAGCCGGTCGGCTATATGTCGGTGCGCACCCAGCCCAGCCGCGCCGAAATCGAAGGCGCACAGGCGCTGTACCGCCAGCTCCGCGGCGAGGAGCTGGCCGGCCAGCCGCTGAGCCTGCGGCTGCATCAGGGCGCGCTGGTGCGCGTCGGCTGGCACGGCCGCCTTGATCGCGCCATTGAGCTGCTGGGCCGTCACCGGCAAGCGGCGCTGCCCCTGAGCCTCTCGCTGCTGGTGTATGTCTGCGCGAGCGTGATCGGCCAGCAATGGTGGGGCTATGCCCTTGCGCTGCTCCTGGCAATGGCCGTGCACCTGTGGCAGTCGCAGCTGGTGCTGGCGCCCATGAAGGCGCTGGTCCATTTCGCCAACTGCATGGCGGCAGGCGACCTGACGCAAAGCCTGCATGCGCATCGCAAGGACGCCATTGGCGAGCTCGAAACGGCACTGAACCAATTGAATGTGAACCTGCAATCCATCGTCGGCGATGCCCGACGCGAGGTGCACCAGATCGATCTGTCGATCAACGAAATCGCCACCGGCAATGTGGAGATGTCGAGCCGCACCGAAGCGCAGGCCAGCAATCTGCAACAGACCGCGGCCTCGATGGAGCAGATCACCGGCGCGGTGCGCAACAACGCCGATGGCGCCGAACAGGCCGCGCGCCTGGCCACGCAGACCGCGGGCGAAACAGAGCGCAGCGCCGTCGCCGTGCGCGAGATGAGCGCCACCATGCAGACCATCCGCGAGGCCTCGCGCCGCATCGACGAGATCACGGGCGTGATCGACAGCATCTCCTTCCAGACCAATATCCTGGCGCTGAATGCGGCCGTGGAAGCGGCCCGTGCCGGCGAGTCGGGGCGCGGCTTTGCTGTCGTGGCGGCCGAGGTGCGTGCCCTGGCCCAGCGCACGACGACAGCCGCCAAGGAGATCCGGACCCTGGTCGAGCATTCAGACGCCACCATCGCGACCGGCGTGCGCCAGTCCGAACAGGTGGCCGAGATCATTGCGCGCACGGTCGACCATGTGGGCCAGGTCTCGCAACTGGTCACCGGCATCAGCGGCGCCTCGCGCGAACAGCTCAGCGGCATCACGCAGATCAACGAGGCGGTGGCCCAACTCGACGGCCTCACCCAGCAGAATGCCGCCATGGTGGAGCAGCTGGCCGCTTCGGCCGGTGCCAGCCGCGAACGGGCCCAGATCCTGGCCGACTCGGTCAAGGTGTTCACGCTCGACGTGCGTGACCGCCAGCGCGGCATGCCCGATGCGGTCTCCCTGCGCCGAGCCTCCAAGGCCGCCTAATCCCGGCCGAGTGATTTGCTTATTCCAGATAAGCAAATACAAAAACTGTCGTTTGGTGAATATGCAATGGCGGGCAGGATGCGGGCCTTCTCAAGCCCACTCTTGCCCGCCATGCTTCGCACCTCGATCCTGTCACTAGCCAGCCTGCTGACCTTTGGCGCCGCCATGGCCCAGACCGCCGAAAGCGTGCTGCTGAATGCGTCCTACGACGTCAGCCGCGAGCTCTACAAGCAGGTCAACCCCGCCTTTGCCGCGGCCTGGAAGGCCAGGACCGGCCACACGCTGACGATCAACCAGTCGCATGGCGGTTCCAGCAAGCAGATCGGCGCGGTGATCGGCGGCATGGAAGCCGATGTGGTGACGATGAACCAGGCGACCGACATCGATGCCCTGGCCGAGAAGGGCCTGACGCCGGCCGACTGGCGCAAGCGCTTCCCCAATGGCGCCGCGCCCTACAGCTCCACCATCCTGTTCCTGGTCCGCAAGGGCAACCCCAAGGGCATCAAGGACTGGGCCGACCTGGCCAAGCCGGGCACCAGCGTCATCATCCCCAACCCCAAGACCTCGGGCAACGGCCGCTACAGCTATCTCGCCGCCTGGGGCAGCGTGATTGCCAATGGCGGCAGCGAGGCGCAGGCCCGCGAGCTCGTGAGCAAGATCCTCGCCAATGTGCCGGTGCTGGACGGCGGCGGCCGCGGCGCGACCACGACCTTCACCCAGCGCAACATGGGTGACGTGCTGCTGACCTTTGAATCCGAGGCCGAGCTGATCGAGAACGAGTTCGGCAAGGGCCTGTTCGACGTGGTCAACCCCAAGGTGTCGATCGAGGCCGATGCACCGGTGGCCCTGGTCGACAAGGTGGCTGCCAAGAAGGGCACGACCGCCGCCGCCAAGGCCTATCTGGACTTCCTGTACACGCCCGAAGCCCAGGAGCTGATTGCGAAGAACAACTTCCGCCCGCGCGACCCGGCCGTGTTCAAGCGCCATGCCCAGCGTTTTGCCGACATCAAGCTGTTCAGCGTCGACCAGGTGCTGGGCGGTTGGGCTCAGATCAGCAAGCAGCACTTTGCCGATGGCGGCCAGTACGACCAGATCGTGGCCAATATCAAGCGCTGATCGAGCCTAGAAATGACCACTGCAGTGCTCAGTGCGCCCCTCGCCGCACCAGTCCAAAAACGCAAGCGCCGCCGCGTGCTGCCGGGCTTCGGCCCGACCATGGGCTTCACGCTCTTCTATCTCTCGCTGCTGGTGCTGATCCCGCTCTCGGCGGTCTTCATCAAGTCGGCCGGCCATGGCTTCGATGCATTCTGGGCCGCGGCCACCGCGCCGCGCGTGATCGCCTCGTACAAGCTGAGCTTCGGCGCCTCGCTGCTGGCCGCCTCGATCAACCTGGTCTTCGGCTTGATCCTGGCCTGGAGCCTGGTGCGCTATGAGTTTCCGGGAAAGAAGCTGGTGGACGCGCTGATCGACCTGCCTTTCGCCCTGCCTACGGCCGTGGCCGGCATCGCGCTGACCGCCCTCTACGCCAAGAACGGCTGGATGGGCCAGTGGCTGGAGCCGCTCGGCATCAAGGTGGCGTTCACGCCGCTCGGGATCCTGGTCGCGCTGATCTTCATCGGCCTGCCCTTCATCGTGCGCACGGTGCAGCCGGTGCTGGAGGACATGGAAACCGAGCTGGAAGAAGCGGCCGCTTCGCTGGGTGCGCACCGCTGGCAGACCTTCCGCCTGGTGGTGCTGCCCACACTGACCCCGGCCCTGCTGACCGGCTTTGCGCTGGCATTCGCACGCGCTGTGGGTGAGTACGGCTCGGTGATTTTCATTGCCGGCAACCTGCCCATGGTCAGCGAAATCACGCCCTTGATGATCATCTCCAAGCTGGAGCAATACGACTACACCGGCGCCACTGCCATAGCCGCGGTGATGCTGATCTTCTCGTTCACGCTGCTCCTGGGCATCAACGGCCTGCAAGCGTGGAGCTCCAAGCGCAATGGCCAGGAGGGCCGCAAGTAATGTCCACCGCCCTCTCCATTTCCGCGCGACCGCAAGGTCGCTACCAAAGCAACCCGGCCACGCGTGAGCAGCCCTGGGTGCGCTGGACCCTCCTGGGCCTGGGACTCTCATTCTTCGCCCTCTTTCTGCTGCTGCCGCTGATCGCTGTTTTCAGCGAGGCGCTGCGCAAGGGTTGGGATGTTTATTTCGCGGCGCTGGTCGAGACCGATGCGCTCTCGGCGATGAAGCTGACGCTGATCGCCGCAGCCATTTCGGTGCCGGTCAATCTGGTGTTCGGCGTCAGCGCCGCCTGGGCGATTGCCAAGCATGACTTCCGCGGCAAACAACTGCTGATCACGCTGATCGACCTGCCATTCTCGGTTTCACCCGTGGTCGCCGGCCTGATCTATGTGCTGCTCTTTGGCGCGCAAGGCTGGTTCGGGCCCTGGTTGCAGGAACATGACTGGAAGATCGTGTTCGCCGTGCCCGGCATCGTGCTGGCAACGGTGTTCGTGACCTTCCCCTTCATCGCCCGCGAACTGATCCCCTTGATGCAGGCCCAAGGCCGCGACGAGGAAGAAGCCGCCACGGTGCTGGGTGCCTCGGGCTGGCAGACCTTCTGGCGCGTGACCCTGCCGAATGTGAAGTGGGGCCTGCTCTACGGCGTGATCCTTTGCAATGCGCGCGCCATGGGCGAGTTCGGTGCGGTGTCGGTGGTCTCCGGCCACATCCGCGGCATGACGAACACACTGCCCCTGCACGTTGAAATTCTCTACAACGAGTACCAGTTCGCGGCGGCCTTCGCTGTGGCATCGCTGCTGGCGCTGCTCGCGCTGGTGACACTCGTTCTCAAACAGTTTGTCGAATGGCGTGCCCACGCCCAAGTCAAGGAAGCGCCATGAGCATCCAGGTCAAGAACATCCACAAGAGCTTCGGCGCCTTCACCGCACTGGGCGACGTCACGCTGGATTTCCCCACCGGCGAACTGGTCGCGCTGCTCGGCCCCTCGGGCTGCGGCAAGACCACGCTCTTGCGCATCATTGCCGGCCTGGAAACGGCCGACCGGGGCCAGGTCTTGCTCGATGGCGAAGACGCCTCCGACACCCATGTGCGCGAGCGCCAGGTCGGCTTCGTGTTCCAGCACTACGCGCTGTTCCGCCACATGACGGTGTTCGAGAACGTGGCCTTCGGCCTGCGCGTCAAGCCGCGCGGCCAGCGGCCGTCCGAGATCGAAATCCGCCGCAAGGTACACGACCTCCTGAAGCTGGTGCAGCTCGACTGGCTGGCCGACCGCTATCCGCCGCAACTCTCTGGCGGCCAGCGTCAGCGCATCGCCCTGGCACGCGCCCTGGCTGTGGAGCCGCGCGTGCTGCTGCTGGACGAGCCCTTCGGTGCACTGGACGCCAAGGTCCGCAAGGAACTGCGCCGCTGGCTGCGCCGCCTGCATGACGAGCTGCACATCACCAGCATCTTCGTCACGCATGACCAGGAAGAAGCGCTGGAAGTGGCCGACCGCGTGGTGCTGATGGATCATGGCAAGGTTGAGCAGGTCGGCTCGCCGCAAGAGGTCTACGAGCACCCGGCCACGCCCTTCGTCTACGGCTTCCTCGGCGCGGTGAACCGCTTCGAGGGCCGGGCTGACGGCGGCATCATCCATGTCGGCGACCAGCAGCTGGTCAGCGGCAGTGGCCAGATCAGCAGCGGCGCGGTGCAGGCCTATGCCCGCCCGCACGAGATCCAGATCCACACCGACCCGACGGCTGACGGCCTCTTGGCAACGGTTGAACGCGTCCTGAGCTTCGGCGCTGCGGCCCGTGTCGAACTGACTGGCCGTGACGGCCAGCCGCTGGAAGCCGAACTGAGCCGTGAACAGGCGCTGGCCTTGAATCTGCAAAGCGGTCAATTGGTTCGATTGAACACCTCACGCCTCAGCGTGTTTGAAGCCGCGGCGGCTTGAGAAAATCATGAACTTCCAGCAACTCCGCATCATCCGGGAGGCGGTCCAGCAGAACTTCAACCTGACCGAGGTAGCCAATGCGCTGTTCACCTCGCAGTCCGGTGTGTCCAAGCACATCAAGGACCTGGAAGATGAATTGGGCGTGGAGCTGTTCGTGCGGCGCGGCAAGCGCCTGCTGGGCCTGACTGCACCTGGCAAGGAGCTGGCGGTCATCGTCGAGCGCATGCTGCTGGACGCCAGGAACATCAAGCGACTGGCCGATCAGTTCGCCGACGCGGAGGTGGGCCAGCTGACCATCGCCACCACGCACACGCAGGCCCGTTATGCCTTGCCGCAGGTGGTGGCGCGCTTCAAGGCTGCGTTCCCCAAGGTGCACCTCGTGCTTCTGCAGGCGAACCCAGCGGAGATCGTCGAACTGCTGCAGGCCGGCCAGGCCGACATCGGCATCGCCACCGAGGCGCTGGACCAGAACCCCGCCTTCGTGACCTTCCCGTTCTACGACTGGCAGCATGCGGTCGTCGTGCCGACCGGTCATGCGCTGGCCGCACAGGACCTGACGCTGGAGCTGCTGGCCGAACAGCCTCTGATCACCTATCACGAGGGCTACACGGGCCGCGGTCGAATTGACGCGACCTTTGCGGCAGCCGGCCTGGCTCCGGACATCGTGATGTCGGCACTCGATGCCGACGTGATCAAGACCTATGTGCAGGTGGGCCTGGGCATCGGCATCGTCGCATCGATGGCTTTCGAACCGCAGCGCGATGCCGGCCTCGTGCTGTTGAACGCCGGGCATCTGTTCCCCTCCAACACCACGCACCTGGCCCTCAAGCGCGGCCACTACCTGCGCGGCTATGCCTACCGCTTCCTGCAGGAATGCGTGGCCGAGCTGACCGAGGACGCGGTTCGCGAGGCGCTGGGCACCGAGGCCTGAGCTGGCAATCGGTTCATCGCCGATTTTCAGGGGACGGCAACCGGCACATAGCAGCCACACGCTGTTTCCTTCTTTCGCGCTGCCGAGGCCATCGGGTGAGGGCTTGTGCTCCTGTCCCCCGGACCGGGCTTCGCCCGATCCTCCTCCTTTACCTCGCCCAAACCCTCACCCGACGCCCTCGGCCGAACCTGCGCCTGCCACCCGGCGCAGGCCACGGTGGTGCGGAGCAGGACGGCAGTGGGTGCCCCGCAGCGAGGTAAAGGAGGAGGCGCCGGCCGCAGGCCGGTGACGGGGGACAGGAGCGAAGGGGTGCCCGCTGGCGGCCTGATCTTCGACGTACCTTCGAGGAAGAAGGCAAGAGTCCGCAACGTGCCGAACACGGCCATCTGGGTGGGCGGTGCCCCATATGCGCCGAGCGCCTAAGCAGGTGCGAAACGCGTCGTTCTCCGCGAGACGCGCCACTCCTACGCTAGAGGCTTCTTCATCAGCCACGAGCGCATCAGGAGTCCTGCCATGAGCATCACCGCCATCAATGTCCGCAACCAGTTCCGCGGCACGATCAAGGAAGTCATCGAAGGCCCGGTCGTCTCCGAGGTCGACGTGCTGACGCCCAGCGGCCTCATCGTCACCTCGGTGATCACCACCCGCTCGGTCAAGGAGCTGGGTCTCGTGCCCGGCAAGGAAGTCGTGGCCCTGGTCAAGTCGACCGAGGTCTCGATCGCCACGCTGTGAGGCGAGCGCCATGAAGACGCCTCGATTGCTGATCATCCCCGGCCTGCGCGACAGCGGTCCCACCCATTGGCAGAGCTGGCTGCAGCAGCAATACCGCGACTCGCGGCGGGTACAACAGCGCGACTTTGCATCGCCCGATCTTGAGCGCTGGGCCGACCGCATCCAGCGAACGCTGGAGCATGCCGGCGATGCGCATGAATGGATTGCCGTGGCACACAGTTTCGGATGCCTGGCGCTGGCTCGCCACCTGGCCGACCAACCCGACTCGCCGATTCGCAGCGCCTTGCTGGTGGCGCCGGCCGAACCGGACCGCTTCGGCCTCGCGGAAAGTCTGCCGCACGGCCGCCTGGACCGCTCGGTCAGCGTGATCGCCAGCCAGAGCGACCCCTGGATGAGCGCCAGCAGCGCCTTGCGCTGGGCCACACGCTGGGGAGCCAGCTACAGCAACCTCGGCGACGTCGGCCACATCAACGCCGAGTCGGGCTTCGGTCCCTTTCCACTGGCCAAGCGCTGGGTCGAGGCGGCGCGCTCGCGTGCCGCGCGGGAGCAGCGACCGCTGCATGCGGATTTTCGGGAATGGCAATTCGGCTTGTGAGGAAATGCTCAGCAGTATTTCTTGGAGGACAGATCAGGGCTCGCTCGCAAAAATGCAAAACGAATAAGACAGCGAGCCTTCAGTGAATTTCCAACAACTCCGATCCGTCCGCGAGACCCAGCGTCGCGGTTTCAACCTGACCGATGTGGCGCAAGCCCTGCACACCTCGCAACCCGGCGTGAGCCGCCAGATCCGCGAGCTGGAGGACGAGCTGGGCATCGCCATCTTCCACCGCAGCGGCAAGCGACTGACCGGGCTGACCGAGCCGGGACGCCAGGTCTTGCCCATCGTCGAGCAACTGCTCCTGCATGCAGAGAACCTGAAGCGCGCCGGCGCCGACTTCGCTCGCGCCGACAGCGGCACTTTGCGCATCGCTGCCACCCACAGCCAGGCCCGCTACGCACTGCCGCCGGTGGTGCGCGATTTCCGCGCCCAGCATCCCGAGGTGGAGTTGCAATTCCAGCAAGGCTCGCCTCAGCAGGTCGCGCGCCTCTTGCTGGACGGCGAGGCCGACATCGGCATTGCCACTGAAGCACTCGCGCTGCACGAAGAGCTCCTGGCCCTGCCCTGCTACCGCTGGACGCACAGCGTGATCCTGCCACTGGGCCACGAGCTCTCGATGGGTGAGCTGACGCTGGAGCGACTGGCGGCCTATCCCATCATCACCTATGAGGTCGGCTACACCGGCCGCGCGCATATCGACGCCGCGTTTGCCCAAGCCGGGCTGCCGCTCAAGGTGGTGCTCTCGGCCATGGATGCCGACGTCATCAAGACCTATGTAGAGCTGGGCATAGGCGTGGGCATCGTGGCCTCGATCGCCTACGACGAGGAACGCGACGCGCATCTGCATGCCATCGATGCGCGCCATCTGTTCGCCGACAACATGACCCGCCTGGCCTTGCGCCGTGACGCCTATCTGCGTGACTACGCCTACAGCTTCATCGAGACCTTCGCGCCACCGCTGAACCGCCGAGCCGTTGATGAGGCCCGCTGAAGCGAGCTGAAGAAAAAGCAAAGCAGAACTTCTTGGTTCACGGCTGCAGCCGTGCTTCCTACAGTTCGAACATCCCCTTCCTAACCTTGCTGACGAGGACCATGAAAGCTACACGTACCCTGATTGGCGGCCTTCTGGCGGCCGCCGCCCTGCTCTCCGGCACCGCCCATGCCGGCACCGCCCTGCTCAACGTCTCCTACGACCCGACCCGCGAGCTCTACCAGGACTTCAATGCCGCCTTCACCAAGCAATGGAAGGCCAAGACCGGCGAGGACCTCACGGTCAAGCAGTCGCATGGCGGCTCGGGCAAGCAGGCCCGTTCGGTGATCGATGGCCTGGATGCCGACGTGGTGACGCTGGCCTTGGCCTACGACATCGACGCGCTGCATGACAACGGCAAACTGATCCCGGCCGACTGGCAGAAGCGCCTGCCAAGCAACGCCAGCCCCTACACCTCGACCATCGTGTTCCTGGTCCGCAAGGGCAACCCCAAGGGCATCAGGAACTGGACCGACCTGGCACGTCCGGGCGTCGAGGTGGTGACGCCCAATCCAAAGACCTCCGGCGGCGCCCGCTGGAACTACCTGGCTGCCTGGGGCTTCGCCCTGCAGCAACCCGGTGGCAATTCCGACTCGGCCAAGGCCTTCGTCAAGCAGATCTACAGCAACACCAAGGTGCTGGATTCCGGAGCTCGCGGCTCGCTGACCACCTTCACCGAACGCGGCATCGGCGACGTGCTGATCTCCTGGGAGAACGAGGCCTACCTGGCCACCAAGGAACTGGGCCCGGACAAGTTCGAGATCGTGACGCCCAGCCTGTCCATCCTGGCCGAGCCGCCGGTGGCCGTGGTGGACAAGAACGTCGACAAGAAGGGGACACGCAAGCAGGCCCAGGCCTATCTGGAATATCTCTACACCCCGGAAGGCCAGGAAATCGCCGCCAAGCACTACTACCGTCCGCGTGATGCCAAGGTGGCCGCCAAATACAGCAAGCAGTTCGCTGCGGTCAAGCTGATCACGGTCGATGAGGTGTTCGGCGGCTGGCGCACCGCCCAGAAGACGCACTTCTCCGACGGCGGCCTGTTCGACCAGATCTACACGCCGGGCAAGTAAGCCCATTCATCCGCCAAGAGAAGGCCGCCCGAGCCCGGCCGACCGGGCGCGCGGTCTCGACGAGTTCGTTCAGCGCGTACAGGCAACAGCCGCTGAGGTCGACGCACAGGCCCTGAACCATGTGCTGCGAGCCAAGGACTGAAGCCCCCAGCAAGGCCTTAGCCCAGGTGCAGCCCCTGCTCCGCCAGCAGCTTCTCCAGCGCCGGCAGCAAGGGCCCCAGTCTTTCCTCGACGGTGGCACGCACGGTGTCCACCAGCACCTGGGTCTGGCGCTCGATCTCGATGTTCAGAGCCGCACCCACGTCCTTCTCACCGAAGCTGGTCATGCGCAAGGTCTCGGGGATCAGCCAGACCTCGAACCAGCCCGAACCATCCGCGTTGCGGCCGGCCTCGGCCACGGTGAGGCTGGCGCCGTTCACCGCGATGTAGCCCTTGGCGAAGATGTAGCGCATCCAGGGCGCGGGCACTTTGACACGCAGCACATGGTTGTTCTCGGGACGGCGGATGCTCTCGACGCGGGCCATGAAGTCCACGTGGCCCGAGAGCGGATGGCCGCCGATCTCGGCGCCATCGCGCGCCGCGCGCTCCACGTTGATGCGGCTGCCCTGCGTCAGGCCGGATAGCGTCGTCAGGTTCAGGCTCTGCTGCATCACATCGAAGTCGGCGCGGTCGCCCTCATGCAACTGCGTGACCGTGAGACAGACGCCGTCCGAAGCGACGCTGGCGCCAATCTCCAGGCCCTCGCAAAAGCCGGACGGGAACTGCAGCGTGAACGTGCGCAAGCCGGGGCGCTCGGTGATGGCGGAAACGCTGGCGAGGCCCTGGACGATGCCGGTGAACATGGATGCGAGCTCTTGAAACTGGGGCGGCAAAGCTTACCAGCTGACCTCGCGATCCGGCGTCGAGCCGATCTTGTGGATGCTGAGGTCGGCGCCCTCGAACTCCTCCTCGGCCGAGAGCCGCAGCCCGAAGAAAAGCTTGATCGCGCCATACACGGCGAAGCCGCCGGCCAGGGCCCAGGCCACACCCAGCAGCGTGCCCAGCAGTTGCGACATGAAGCTGACGCCGCCGATGCCGCCGCCGGCCGTGCTGCCGAAGATGCCGCAGGCAATGCCACCCCAGGCACCGCACAGGCCGTGCAATGGCCAGACGCCCAGCACGTCGTCGATCTTCCAGCGGTTCTGCGTCAGTGTGAACATCTTGACGAAGATGGCACCGGCCACCGCGCCCACGACCAGCGCGCCCTGAGGATGCATCACGTCGGAACCGGCGCACACGGCCACGAGGCCGGCGAGCGGGCCGTTGTAGGCGAAGCCCGGGTCGTTGCGGCCCATCAGCACGGCCGCCAGCGTGCCGCCAACCATGGCCATCAGCGAATTGACGGCCACCAGGCCGGAGATCTTGTCCAGCGTCTGCGCGCTCATCACGTTGAAGCCGAACCAGCCCACGGCCAGCACCCAGGCACCGAGCGCCAGGAAGGGAATGCTGGACGGCGGATGGGCGCTGATGGCGCCGTCCTTGCGATAGCGGTTGGCGCGCGGGCCGAGCAGCAGCACGGCCGCGAGGCCGATCCAGCCGCCCACCGCATGCACGACCACCGAGCCGGCGAAGTCGTGGAACTCGGCGCCAAAGGTGGCCTTCAGCCAGGGCTGGATGCCGAAGGCCTGGTTCCAGGCCACGCCTTCGAACAGCGGGTAGATGAGGCCGACGATGACGGCCGTGGCCATCAGCTGCGGGCCGAAGCGGGCCCGCTCGGCGATGCCGCCGGAGACGATGGCGGGAATGGCCGCCGCGAAGGTCAGCAGGAAGAAGAACTTGACCAGCTCGTAGCCGTTCCTCGCGGCCAGCGTTTCGGCACCGGTAAAGAAGTGCACGCCATAGGCCACGGTGTAGCCGCACAGGAAGTAGGCGACCGTGGAGACCGCGAAGTCCACCAGGATCTTGACCAGGGCATTGACCTGGTTCTTCTTGCGCACCGTGCCCAGCTCGAGGAAGGCGAATCCGGCATGCATGGCCAGCACCATGATGGCGCCGAGCAGGATGAACAACGCGTCGGCGCTGTGCTTGAAGTTCTCCATGGGGGCTCTCGCTGCAGCCGCCCACCACCGCGATGCCTCATGCACCGCGCGCGTGAACGGACGCACCAAATCAGCAAGAACAGTGCCCAGCTTGGGGCATGGATTTGCGAGCCAATATGCACCAAGGAAATGCGCAATGGTTCATTGCGGTGCGCGAATCGCACCATCAAGGCGAATTCGCCTCAGCGGTGGGCGTCGAACAGCGCCTCGTTGAAGCCGATGCTGAGCCGGCCATCGGCCCATTGCACGACCGGCCGCTTGATCACGCTGGGCTGCTCGTGCGCTATCGCCGCAGCGCTGGGCGCATCGACGACGGCCGCCTTCTGCGCCTCGTCCAGCTTGCGCCAGCTGGTGCCGTTGCGGTTGATCACCTTCTCCCAGCCCAGCTCGGCCAGCCAGCGCTGGAGCTCGGCGTCGGGTACGCCGGCCTTCTTGAAGTCATGGAACTGGTAGGCCAGGCCCGCCGCGTCCAGCCACTGGCGGGCGCGCTTGACCGTGTCGCAATTGGGAATGCCATAAAGGGTGATCGTCATGATGGAGCGAACGTTACCATCGGCGCCCATGATTCCCTGGCTGGACGAGCGCGACCTGGACTTCCCTCCCACCTCGATGGCCCTGGGCCCGGAGAGCGACGCGCCGGGCCTCTTGGCTGCCGGCGGCGACCTCTCTCCCGAGCGGCTGAAACTGGCCTACTCGCGCGGCATCTTCCCCTGGTACGGCGAGGGCCAGCCCGTCCTCTGGTGGAGCACCGACCCGCGCATGGTGATGCAGGTCGATGAGTTCAAGCTCTCTCGCTCCTTGCGCAAGACCTTGCAGCATTTCGCGCTCGACCCGGCCTGCGAGATCCGGGTGGACAGCGCCACGCCAGCCGTGCTGGCGGCCTGCGCCAGCAGCCCGCGAGAGGGCCAGAACGGCACCTGGATCCTGCCCGAGATGCAGCAGGCCTATATGCGACTCGCCCGGCTGGGCCTGCTGCACAGCATCGAGACCTGGACGGGCGGCGAGCTGGTCGGCGGCCTCTACGGCGTCAACCTCGGTTTGATGTTCTATGGCGAGTCGATGTTCATGCGCCGCACCGACGCCTCCAAGATCGCCATGGCCGCCCTGATCTGCCTGTGCCGGCGCCACGGCATCCGCTGGATCGACTGCCAGCAGAACACCGGCCATCTGGCTTCGCTCGGCGCACGGGAGCGGCCGCGCGCCGAGTTCGAGGCCCATCTCGAGCGCACCGTTGCTGAGCCCACCCCGACGGATTGGCGTTTCCGCCCGGCCGACTGGGCCTTGCTGGATGCCAGAATCGGGGCATCGTGAGCAAGCTCAAAGAACTTCCGCTGGCGCAACTGCAGTTCTATGCCACTGCGCCCTATCCCTGCAGCTATCTGCCGGGCCGGATGGCGCGTTCGCAAGTGGCCACGCCCAGCCATCTGATCCACGCCGATGCCTACTCCGGCCTCGTGGCCGCGGGCTTTCGCCGCAGCGGCATGTTCACCTACCGGCCCTATTGCGACGGCTGCAACGGCTGCGTGCCCCTGCGAGTGCCGGTGGCCGACTTCAAGCCCTCGCGCAGCCAGCGCCGCGCGTGGAAAGCGCATGAAGGTCTCGTGGCGCGGGTGATGGCGCTCTCCTTCATGCCGGAGCACTACGAGCTCTACCTGCGCTACCAGGCCGGCCGCCACTCGGGCGGCGGCATGGACCAGGACAGCATCGACCAGTACACCCAGTTCCTGCTGCAAAGCCGCATCAACTCGCGGCTGGTGGAGTTCCGCGAGCCCCTTGAGGGCGGCGGCCTCGGCAAACTGAAGATGGTCTCCATCCTGGACGTGCTCTCGGACGGGCTGTCGGCCGTCTACACCTTCTACGATCCGGACGACGAAGCCAGCTACGGCACCTACAACGTGCTGTGGCAGATTGCCCAGGCCCAGGAGCTGGGCCTCTCGCACCTCTACCTCGGCTACTGGATCGCCGACAGCCAGAAGATGGCCTACAAATCGCATTTCAAGCCGCACGAAATGCTGGTGGACAAGCGCTGGCAGCGCCAGCCGTAGGCGCAAAGCAACGCGTCACCCCCTTTTGATGTGCGTAAAACGCACGCTTCCCGCCAGCTGTATCGATTTGTGCGCGAAACGCACCGTTAACCCTTAGTCGCAAGCCGCCGAGGCGTCAGACACTCCGCTCCCACAACGCCCCCACCGTGCAGTACCAGCGGACGGGACAAGGGTAGAAGTCGTTGAGCTCGGTGAGACCAGTCGGCCATGAAGCCGGCGGCCACAAGGACGTCAGGGAGCTCCGAATGAATGAGGTCCAGGGCCACAAGCCCTGGCTATAGGAGCGGACAGATATGGTGCAGAACGCAGGCGCGGAAACAGCGCCCCGGCGGGTACTCGTCGTTGATGACAGTCGGGCCATCCAGGCCATCATCCGGCGCATTCTTGAATCGGGGGACATGGAGCCGGTTCAGGTGCGCACGGCCAGCAACGGCGCCGAGGCGCTCGACCAGGTCGACAGCTTCCGGCCCGACCTGGTGCTTTCGGACTGGCACATGCCGGGCGTGACCGGCATCGAGATGCTTCAGGCCCTGCGCCAGATGGGCCACACCGACATGGCCGTGGGCTTCATCACCACCGAAACCGCAGCCGACTGCCTCAGCCAGGCGCGCAGCAATGGTGCTGCCTTCATCCTGCACAAGCCGTTCGAAGACCGGGTGCTGCGCAGCGCGGTGAAGAAATGCTTGCGCGGAGAAACCACACCAGCGTCCAAGGCGACGAGCGCGCCTACGCCTGCAGCCGTGCCTCAAGCTGCCGCCGCCGGCCCGGCCCGCGCGGCCGCCGTCGAATCGGTGGCGCAATTGCAGCAACTGCTCTTCATGCATCTGGGCACACGCAGCTATGAACTGAACAAGCATTTCGATGAGGCCCCCTGGGTCGAGCAATGCCCGCAGTTGGTGGCGCTCTACAGCAGCGCCGGCCGCAAGGGTGCCTATGCACTGGGCCTGCTGGACGCCGCCACCGTCTGCCTGATCGGCGGCATGGCCGCCGGCCATCCGCCGGACGACATCCGCAAGTCCATCGCTCGCGGCCAGCCGAGCCAGCCCCATGTCGAGCATGCCAAGCGCTTCATGCTGGCGCTCGCCGGCCAGCTGCGCAAGCGCACGTCCACGGATGTGCCGGCGTTCAATGCCGCCAAGCTGAGCAGCCAGCCTTTTGACAAGCTGGCCACCGTGATCGAACGCAACAACGGCCGCAGCGATTTCGAGCTGCGCCTGCCGGGCATCGGCGAAGGCCGACTCAGCATCTTCCTGACCTGAGGGCGCAAGCGATGAATCTCGAAAGTCTCGCCAGCGTTGGCGTCCTGGCCGCCAACGGCTGCTTCATGGTGATCGCCGTTGCCGGCTATCTGAAGATGAATGCGCATGAGCTGCGCCGCCAGCAATACATCGCCCACTCGCTGGCCGAATCGCGCGAAGCCGGCCAGCAGCTCAAGGGCGTGGCCCACGAGCTGATGCGCATGATCGAGCGCGCGGAGCGTGCCGTGGCCTGGCAGCGCCAGCCGCTGCAGACCCAGGCACCGACCTTCGAGCTCGACGAACCCGAACCCGATGCCGCCCGGCTGCGCGCGCTCGAATCGCTGGACGGCGTCAGCGCCGAAGGCTACGAGGAGTGGCGGCGACTGCAGGAGGTGGAGCTGGAGCGCCTGCTCACGCAGCGCCGCCGCCTGCTGACCGAGCTGGAAGCCACGCGCAAGCGAGCCGACGAGGCCGAGCGCCAGGCCGGCCGCTCGCGCGCCGAGCAAGGCTTGCAGCAGCGCAGCCAGGTCAAGACGCTGCAGGATCAACTGGCCCAGTGCCAATCGCTGCTGGCCGATTGCAAGAACATGCTGAGGCATGCCGACCAGCGTGCCGACCTTGCCGAGCGCGACGGCCAGGCCGCCCGAGGAGAGCTGGAACGCCTGCGCCAGCAACTGGCCGAGCAGGTGCAGCTGATGCAGCGTGAGCGGGTCGAGAAAGACTTCATCGAAGACCACCTGCTGGCCCTGGACGCCCTCGCCCGCCAGCAGGCCTCGTCAGTGCCCCTGCAATAGCAGCTCCAGCGCGACCACGGCCGCTGCATCGGGGCTGAACTCGGCGAGCCGCTGGCAGAGCTGCTCCGGTGTGAGGCTCAGGAACTCACTGACCTCGCCATCGCGATTGCGCGGCTCGAACGCTGCAGGCAATTGCAGCGTGTAGACATGCAGCAGCTCATCGTGCAGGCCCTCGGCCTCGATACGGCGGGCATGGATCAGACCGCGCCATTGGAGATGGCGGCTCTGCGCGTGGGCCAGGCCCGCCTCCTCCCACAGCTCACGCCGCGCGCAAGCCAGCACCGCTTCATCGGCCGGGAGGCCGCCAGCCGCCAGGTTGTCCAGCGCGCCGGGGTCGGTGGCCTTGCTCAGCGCACGGCGACCGCAGACGAGGCGGCCCTCCGTCGTCCAGCCGTTCACATGCACCGCGCGGCTGCGCAGGCCGAAGAAGCGGAATGCTGCACGCTCGAGCCGGAACAAGGCACGGCCGCGCGCGGCGCTGCGGGCATCGGCCTCGCAGCGGTAGCGCTCGTTGCGCCAGCCGCTGATCTCGCCGCGCGCACGCAAGGCTTCGGCAATGGCACCAATCTCGTCGGACAAGGCATCGGCCGAACGGCCGGCCGAACGCCAGCGCAGCGTCTTGCCCTCGAGCTGAAGTGCCGGCCACAGCGACTGCAGCAACGCCGCACGAGGCTGGTCCAGCCAGCCGATGGCACGATCGTCCAGCAGCAGCGCATGGCCGCCCGCGGGCCGGGCTTCGCCAATACCGGCCAGGCAGCGCTGCAGCAGCAGGCGCTGCTCGGCCTTCATTCGCCCAGCTTCACCGGCAGGCCATGGGTGCGCCAGGCGCCCATGCCGCCTGCCAGGTTGCGCACACGCTGATGGCCCTGGTGCAGCAGGTACTGCATTGCCTGCTGGCTGCGACCGCCGGCAGCACAGGCCATCACGAGGTCGGCGTCACGAGGCAGTTCGGCATGGCGGCGCTCCAGCTGGCTGAGCGGCAGGCACACTACGCGCGCATGGTCGTAGGCCGCGCGTGCCACTTCGTGGGGCTCGCGCACGTCGATCAGCCAGGTCTGGCCCTGCTCCAGGAGTTGCATGGCGGTGGGAGGGTCGAGGTTCAGGTCATGGATATGCATGGTGGGCACCCAGTTCAGCGTTTGGATCGGGAGGCGGCGGCGGCCTGCGGCGGCGCCATGAAGGCGGCCCGTACATCGGCCTGGCGTTCGGACTGGCGGGCGATCTGGCCGCAGACCAGGTCGCAGAGTTCGTAGACCGCCGCATCGGCGATCCGGTAATAGGCGCTGGTGCCACGGCTCTCGCGCTCGACCAGGCCTTGCTGCTGAAGCTGGCTCAGGTGGCGAGAGACATTGGCCGCCGTGTAGCCGCACAGCTGGGCCAGCTCGCCCACATTGCGCTCGCCGCCGCGCAGCAGGTTGAGCAGGCGCAGCCGCGTGGGCTCGGCCAGGGCCTGGAAATAGGCGGCCACCTTCTCGAGTGCCGGCAGCGGCATCTCTTCCATCACGGCGACTGGGTTGATCGTATTCTTGGGCATGCGGGCGACTCCATGGGACGCTGTGGTCGAGCACTTTGCCGCGCCAGAGGCCGGCTTGCTTGAGGTGATTCTAGCTTGCTTACTTGCGTATTTGCATGATTGGTTAAATAATAGATCAACAATTCAACGCCGGAACCTACAACATGAGCAAGACCCCTCTCCGCCCGCATCCGCTGCTTGCCGCCATGCTGGGTCTGCTGCTGGCCAGCGCAAGCCCGGCAGCCGAACCGGCGCTCAAGAGCTTCGTGGCCGGCCAGGCCTCGGCGCTGCAGGGCGCACGTTTCGAAGGCCGGGTCGAGGCAGTGCGCCAGGCCGTGCTATCGGCCCAGGTGCCGGGCGCCATCGTGCAGTTGCAAGTCAAGGCCGGTGATCGCGTGCGGGCCGGCCAGCTGCTGCTGCAGATCGATGCGCGCAGCGCCGAACAGAGCGCCGGGGCCAGCGAGGCCCAGGCCGCCGCCGCGCGTGCCGGCCTTGAATTGGCCGAGCGCGAATTCGCGCGACAGCAGCAGCTGTTCGCCAAGGGCTTCATCAGCCAGGCCGCGCTGGACCAGGCCGAGGCCCAGTTCAAGTCCACGCGCGCCCAGCTGAACGCCCAGATCGCCCAGGCCGCCGCCGCGCGCACGGTGAGTGGCCAGTACCTGGTGCGCAGCCCCTATGACGGCATCGTCTCGGAGGTCCCCGTGATGCTTGGCGATATGGCCATGCCTGGCCGGCCGCTCCTGACCGTCTACGACCCCACGGCGCTGCGCGTGACAGCCGCCTTGCCGCAGAGCAGCGCCGCCGCCCTGCCTGCCGATCCGGCCTGGCAGATCGAGATCCCCGGCCTCGCTGGGGGAGCGTCCATCCAGCCCACGCGCAGCCAGCTGCTGCCCGTGGTCGACGCCGGCTCCATGACCCAGGAGCTGCGCCTGGACCTGCCGGCCCGGCTCGCCGGTCTGGTGCCCGGGCAGTTCGCGCGCGTGTCTGCTCGTGTGGCAGCCCGGAGCACCGCAAGCAATGCCGGCAACGCCAGCAGTGCGCTCATCGTGCCGGCCAGCGCCCTGGTGCGCAGGGCCGAGCTCGATGCGCTCTATGTGCTCGATGCCAAGGGCCGGCCGATCCTGCGCCAGGTGCGCCTGGGCACACGCCGGGGCGAGCAGGTCGAGGTGCTGAGCGGCTTGTCGGCCGGTGAATCGGTGGTGGCAGAGCCGCAGCTGGCGGCCCGCCTTTCGAAGTGAGGTCCGACATGACCCGCCAACTCGGGGCCTCTGGCCGCATCGCCGCCTTCTTCCAGAGCGCGCAGCTCACGCCGCTGCTGGCCCTTGTGGCCCTGCTGCTCGGCATCTTCGCCGTGCTGGTGACGCCGCGCGAGGAAGAGCCACAGATCAACGTGACCATGGCCAATGTGCTGATCCCCTTTCCCGGTGCAGGCGCCCGGGATGTGGAGCAGATGGTGGCCGGCCCGGCCGAGCAGGTGCTGGCGCAGATCGTCGGTGTCGAGCATGTGATGTCGCTGTCGCAGCCCGGCCTTGCCGTGCTGACCGTGCAGTTCAAGGTCGGCGTGCCTCGCACCGAAGCCCTGGTTCGTCTCTACGACACCATTCATGCCAATGCCGACTGGCTGCCGCAGGGACTGGGCGTCGGCGCGCCGCTGATCAAGCCCAAGGGCATCGACGACGTGCCCATCGTCACCCTGACGCTCTTCAACCGCCAAGGCAACACGGGTGCCTACGACCTGGAGCGCGTGGCCCACAGCATGGAGCTGGAGCTCAAGCGCGTGAAAGGCACACGCGAGGTGACGACGCTCGGCGGCCCGGGCCGGCAGCTGCGCGTGCTGGTCGACGCCGAACGGCTCAATGCCAGCGGCATCACGGTGCTGGAGCTGAGCCAGGCGCTGCAATCGGCCAACGCCGGCTTACCGCTCGGTGAGCTGCTGGCTGGCAATCGGGCGGTGCAGCTGGAGGCGGGCCCCTTCCTCGCCTCCGCCCGCGATGTGGAAGAGCTGGTGGTCGGCGTGCGTGCCGGCCGGCCGGTCCACCTGCGCGAGGTGGCCCGGGTCGAGGACGGAGCTCCGACGCCGGCCCGCTATGTCTGGCATGGCGAGAAGGGCAAGGAGTACCCGGCCGTTTCCATCGCCATCACCAAGCAGGCCGGCCAGAACGCGATTGACGTGGCCGAGAACGTGATGAAGCGCGTGGCCCAGCTGCACAACACGGTGATTCCAGATGGCATCAGCGTCGAGGAGACGCGCAACTACGGCGCCACGGCCAACGACAAGGCCGGCAAGCTGATCCAGAAGCTGCTGTTCGCCACCGCCTCGGTCGTGGCCCTGGTCTTCCTCGCCCTCGGCCGCCGCGAGGCCGCCATCGTGGGCACGGCCGTGCTCTTGACGCTGACGGTCACCCTGTTCGCCTCCTGGGCCTGGGGCTTCACCCTGAACCGGGTCTCGCTGTTTGCGCTGATCTTCTCGATCGGCATCCTGGTGGACGACGCCATCGTCGTCGTGGAGAACATCCACCGCCACCAGCAGCTGCATCCGGGCCAAGCGCTCTGGAAGCTGATCCCCGGCGCTGTGGACGAGGTCGGTGGCCCCACCATCCTGGCCACGCTGACCGTGATCGCCGCCCTGCTGCCCATGGCCTTCGTCAGCGGCCTGATGGGGCCGTACATGAGCCCCATCCCCATCAATGCCTCGATGGGCATGCTGCTCTCGCTGGCCATCGCCTTCGTGGTCACGCCCTGGCTGGCCCGCTTGTGGATGAAGGCCCTGCCCGCCGGCAGCGATCATGACCCCGAGGCCCTGCACGGCCTCTCGGCCAAGCTCGCGCCGCTGTTCCGCCGCGTCTTCACGCCGCTGCTGGATATTCAGGCTGGCGGCCGCAATCGCAAGCTGCTGGGCCTCTCCATCGCCGGCCTGATCGCCATCTCGCTGGCCTTGCCGGCGGCGGGCCTCGTGATGCTCAAGATGCTGCCCTTCGACAACAAGTCGGAGTTCCAGGTCGTGCTCGACATGCCCGCCGGCACGCCGCTGGAGAAAACCGCCGCCGTGCTGCACGAGCTGGGCGCAGAGCTGGCCACCGTGCCCGAGGTGCTGAACTACCAGGCCTATGCAGGCACGGCAGCGCCGATCAACTTCAACGGCCTGGTGCGCCAGTACTACCTGCGCGCCCTGCCCGAGCAAGGCGACCTGCAGGTCAATCTGGTCGACAAGCATGAGCGCAAGGACAAGAGCCATGCGATTGCCACGCGCGTGCGCCAGCAGCTGCAGGCCATTGCCCAGCGCCATGGCGCCAACGTCAAGGTCGTAGAAGTGCCGCCGGGCCCGCCGGTGCTGTCGCCCATCGTGGCCGAGGTCTACGGACCCGAGGCCGAAGGCCGCCAGCAAGTGGCCAGGCAACTGCGTGCACTCTTTGCGAAAACTGCGGGCCTGGTGGACATCGACGACTCCAGCATCGCCGCCGCGCCGCGCCAGCTGCTGCTGGTCGATCGCCCCAAGGCCGCCCTGCTGGGCGTCTCGCAGCAGGCCATCGTCGCCACGCTGCGCACCGGGTTCTCAGGCAGTGCGGCGACCTATCTGCACGACCAGAGCAAGTATCCGGCCGCCGCAGTGATCCAGCTGCCGCCCGAGGCGCAGGGAGACCTGGACAGCCTGCTCTCGCTGGTCGTGCGCACGGCCGCCGGCAAGCTGGTGCCGGTGCGTGAGCTGGTGCGACCCAGCGACTCGCTGCGCGAGCAACCCATCCACCACAAGGACCTGCTGCCAGTGAACTACGTGACGGCCGACATGGCCGGCGCCGTGGACAGCCCGCTCTACGGCATGTTCGGCATGCGCAAGCAGCTGGCCGAGCTGCGCGGCCCTGATGGCGGCGCGCTGGACGAGCATTTCATCCGCCAGCCCGACGACGCGCTGCGCAGCTACGCGGTCAAGTGGGACGGTGAATGGCAGATCACCTACGAGACTTTCCGCGACATGGGCCTGGCCTACGCCGTGGGCCTGGTGCTGATCTACCTGCTGGTGGTGGCCCAATTCGGCTCCTACCTCACGCCGCTGATCATCATGGCGCCGATACCGCTGACCGTGATCGGCGTGATGCCTGGCCATGCGCTGCTGGGTGCGCAGTTCACTGCCACCTCGATGATCGGCATGATCGCGCTGGCCGGCATCATCGTGCGCAACTCCATCCTGCTGGTGGACTTCATCAAGCTGCAACTGCGCGCCGGCATGGCATTCGAAGAGGCCATCGTGAGCTCCGCCATCACGCGGGCCCAGCCCATCCTGCTGACCGGCCTGGCCGCGATGATGGGCGCCTTCTTCATCCTCGACGACCCGATCTTCAACGGGCTCGCGATCTCACTGATCTTCGGCATCCTGGTCTCGACCGTGCTGACCCTGGTGGTGATTCCGACGCTGTACTACACGGCCTACCGGCATCGCCCCGAACTGCTTGTTTCATCCCAAGGAGAACTTCAATGACCTCATGGCAACTCGTGCGTGTGATCGCCGGTAGCTTCATCCTCGTCTCGCTGGCCCTCGGCATTCCCGGCAGCCCGATCTTTGTCAGCCCATGGTGGCTTGCGTTCACCGCCTTCGTCGGCGTGAACCTGCTGCAGAGCGGCTTCAGCCGCTGGTGTCTGATGGAGACGATACTGCGCCGAATCGGCCTCAAGGCCGGCAACTGAAGAGGCACAGAACGCCATGAGCGAATCCACCGTCAGCATCGAGCTGCGCCAGCAGCACGACTATCAGTTTGAAGTCGAATTCGGCAACGGCGTGGCACCGCTGCTGGCCGACGAGCCGCCGCCGCTGGGCGGAGCAGACGGACCTTCGCCGGTGCAACTGCTGGCTGCGGCGGTCGGCAATTGCCTGTCCAACTCGTTGCTGTTCGCGCTGCGCAAGTACAAGCAGTCACCCGAGCCGCTGAGCTCGCGCATCACGGCGCAAGTCGGGCGCAACAGTGAGAACCGGGTGCGCGTGCTCGGCATCCAGGCCGACTTGCGCCTCGGTGTCGCAGCCGGCTCGCTCCAACACCTGGACAGGGTGCTGGCCTCGTTCGAGGACTATTGCACCGTGACCCGCAGCGTGGCCGCAGGCATTCCGGTGACCGTGCAGGTCTATGACTCGACCGGTGCTCAGCTGAAGTAGCCGTCCAGTCGCTGCTCAAAAGTGCCGCGCGCGTTGATCGCGCGGCACAGACGAACTCAGTTCGAGGCAGCCGATGCTGCGGCGCTGGCAGCGGCCTCAGGAGCCGACGCGGCCACCGAGGCAGCGGGCTCCGCATGGGCGGCAACGTCATGCTTTTCACCGCTCATGTCGATATCGCCACCGCGCGACAGGATGAACAGGGCGAGGGCCGCAAAAACGACAAAACCCACAAGCAGCTTCCACATGGCGATCAACCTCTTTGATGAACAGGTACAGACCCGCGATTGTGCGACGTCTGCCTGACGCAGAACTTAGCCGGCCGACGGACAAAAAAAGAGGCGGCCCGCAGGCCGCCTCAAACTTCGTCAAATCTGTTTGCCTATGACCGTTCAGTCACCGGCGTAAATATCCACGTCCTTGGTTTCCTTGACGAACAGCGTGCCGATCACCAGGGTGATGGCGGCGATCGTGATCGGGTACCAGAGGCCGTGATAGATGTTGCCGTTCTGAGCCACCATCGCGAAGGCGATCGTGGGCATCAGGCCACCGAACCAGCCATTGCCGATGTGGTACGGCAGGCTCATCGAGGTGTAGCGGATGCGGGTCGGGAACAGTTCCACCAGCATGGCGGCGATCGGGCCGTAGACCATGGTCACGTAGATGACCAGGATGCTCAGCAGGACCACGATCTTCCACCACTGACCGGAGCCGAACGGGATCGGATCGGCCTTGGCCGGATAGCCGGCGGCCTTCATGGCCTCGCCCACTTCCTTCTTGAAGGCGGCGATGGCCTTGGCGCTGTCTTCCGAGAACTTGTTGCCGCCAGCAATCGTCGTGGCGGTGGGCGCAGCGATTTCCTTTTCGCCGATCTTCACCGTGCCAGGAGCTCCTGCCACTTCAACCGTCTTGTAGCTGGCCGAAGCCTGGGCCAGCGAACGCTTGGCGATGTCGCAAGGCGAGACGAAGTCCACGTCACGCGAGATCGGGCTGCCCTGGAACGAGCACTGTGCCGGATCCACGGTCACAACAATCTCGGCCGAGGCCTGGGCGGCGGCGAGCTTGGGGTTGGCCGTTTCGGTCAGCGACTTGAAGATCGGGAAGTACGTGACGATGGCCAGCAGCAGGCCGCCCATGATGATGGGCTTGCGGCCGATCTTGTCGGACAGCGTACCGAAGATCACGAAGAACGGCGTGCCGACGATCAGCGAGACCGCGACCAGGATGTTGGCCGTCGAGGCGTCCACCTTCAGCACATTGGCCAGGAAGAACAGTGCGTAGAACTGACCCGAGTACCAGACCACGGCCTGGCCGGCGGTCAGGCCGATCAGCGCGAGGATGACGATCTTCAGGTTCTTCCACTGGCCGAAAGACTCGGACAGCGGCGCCTTGGAGGTCTTGCCCTCGGCCTTCATCTTCTTGAAGGCAGGTGACTCGTTCATCGACAGGCGGATCCACACGCTGATGCCGAGCAACAGCACGGAGACCAGGAAAGGCACGCGCCAGCCCCAGGCTTCGAAGGCATCCTTGCCCCAGGTCGCGGCATTGGCGCCGAGATACTCGCGAGTGCCCAGAATCACCATCAGCGACAGGAACAGACCCAGCGTCGCCGTGGTCTGGATCCACGAGGTGTAGGCGCCGCGCTTGCCATGCGGCGCATGCTCGGCCACATAGGTGGCTGCACCGCCGTACTCACCGCCGAGGGCCAGGCCCTGAAGCATGCGCAAGCCGATCAGGATGACCGGCGCCGCGGCTCCGATGGTCGCGTAATTGGGCAGGCAGCCGACGATGAAGGTCGACAGGCCCATGATCAGGATAGTCACCAGGAAGGTGTACTTGCGTCCGATCATGTCGCCCAGGCGGCCGAACACCAGAGCGCCGAACGGGCGCACGATGAAGCCGGCAGCGAAAGCCATCAGCGAGGCGATGAAGGCCGCTTGCGGGTCCAGAGCCGTGAAGAACTGCTTGGCGATGATCGGTGCCAGCGAACCGTACAGATAGAAGTCGTACCACTCGAACACGGTGCCCAGCGAGGAAGCGAAGATGACCTTCTTTTCCTCTGCCGACATCGGCGTGTTGGTGGAAACCGCGGATGCAGTTGCCATGTTTGTCTCCGGTGAAGCTTTTATGCGAGAACCACCGCCCGGTGATTCCACGGCGCGATGATGGGCGCCGGCTCTGACCGATCTCTGACGCGTGGCTGAACGCAGGCTGACAAACTCCGCAGCAACCCTAGGATTTTGTTTCTCAATGTGAGAAATATTGCCGGGCGCGGGTTTGTCCCAGGCGCCCTTTCTTCCTCAGATCATTGCCGTTTGATGCCGGGACGCTCTGCGCCTGCGGCATCCCAATCCGGGCCTTCGAACCAGGCATCGCTGCGCAGGGCCCCGGCCACCATTTCCAGCGAATCGAGGCCCCAGAACAGGCGACCATCCAGCTCGATGGTCGGCACGCCGAACACGCCCTTCAAGAGGGCCGCTTCGGTCGCTTCACGCAGCTGAACCTTGATCGCATCGCTGGCCGGGTCCTGCCGCGGGGCCAGGTCTTGCGTCAGCGCTGCCAGGCGCTGCGGATCGACGGCGTTGGCGCCCTCGCCGCGCCAGACATGGCGAAAGATCGTCTCGACCTGGTGACGGTTGGGCGTACTGCCCGGCGCGGCACAGGCCCAGGCCAGGCGCAAGAGCGGCAAGGGGTTGAAGGGATGCTGGGCCGGCGTCTGCATGGGGATGCCCAGCTTGTGGGCTTGCCATGCAATCTGGCGGAAGGTCCAGCGGCGCTTGCTCTCGATCTCGGCCGGGCCTTTCTGGCCGTGCGCCATCAGGAGACCCGCGAACAGGATGGGCACGTATTCCACTTCGTAGCTGCCGCAATCAGCCAGCGCTTCGGGCAGCTGTTCGAAAGCGAGTGCGGCGTAGGGAGAGATCGGGTCGAAATAGAAACGCAGGGTCTTCATGGCATGTCCTCGTCGGTGGCGGCGGTGAACACGCCTTGGTCAATCAAGCGCTCGCGGCGCGCGGGCAGCAGCGCCCAGACGGCCCGCTTCGTTCCATCTTCCATGCGCGACCAGGCGGCGATCTCGTCGATGGTGCGGGCACAGCCCTCACACAGGCCGGTCGGCCCATGCATGCGGCAGATGTTGATGCAAGGCGAGGCAACGCCGATGGCAACGGGCGGTGGGCAGGGATTCATCATTCGCTCGCCTGGACCACGTCGATCACGGGCGCGCCCGTCAATTGTTCTAGCTCAGCCGGCGTCATCTTGAACACGCCATTCGGATGGCCAGCGGCGGCCCAGATGATGTCGAAGCGGAACAGCTCGCGGTCCACGAAGAGCTGAGGCGCTGCCTGGCCATCGGCCGGTGCAAAACCGAGCGGCGACACACCGCCAATGGAGAAGCCTGTACGCGCCTTGACGAAGTCCGCATCGGCGCGGCCCAGGGCCCCGGTATGGACCTTCAGCTTGGCCTCGTCCACGCGCTTGTCACCCGAGGTGATCACCAGCACGGCGGCTTCGTCGGCCTTGCGCCTGAAGACCACCGACTTGGCGATCTGGCCCAGGGAAACGCCCAGGGCGTCAGCCGCCTCCTGCGAGGTGCGGGCGGCCTCGGCCAGCCACAGCGGCCGATGGGCGTGCTGCCGCTGCTCCAGTGCCTGGCTGACGCGGCGGAAGCCGTCGGGATAGTCCATGACATTCATGCGGCCGATTGTCGCTGCAGCGGACACCAGGGTCAGCCGCTCGACGCAAGGTATCGACCGCTCACCACGAAAGCGCTGGCGAGGCAGCGGGGCAATGCCCGAAGCTGCCGCACCGTTTCATCAACACCATGGAGGAGAAACCATGAAAGCAAACACAAGCCGCTGGCAAGCGGCGGCACCGGCCGCGGCCTGGCTGACCCTGGTGCTGCTGGCCCTGTCCGCGCAGCAGGTCCTGGCCGGCCCCACAGACGGCGCCGCACCGCCATCGAACCGCGCAGCTGAGGCTGCTCAGGCAATGCCGCGCCCGGCCTTGTGGCGCGTGCGCCTGAATGGCGGGGGTAGCGCCTGGCTTTTTGGCACCCTGCCCTATGCCCGCCCCGGCGAGACCACGCTGCCGGCCTATGTGCAGCGCGCGCTCGCCGGCAGCGAGGGCCTGGCCAGCGAGGTCCGCATGCCGCCGGACAAGCTGGCCGCGGCCCGGCTGATTGTCGGCATGCGCCAGGAAGGCGCCTCGTTCAAGGGCGGCCTCGACCCGGAGCGCAGCCGCCGCTACCAGGTCCTTTGCAGCGAGCGCCGCCTGCCGTGCGAGCAGCTGGATGCGATGCCGGCGTTCTTCACGCTGGGCGCCCTGTCCAAGCTGCTGGCTGTGCAGCAGGGCTTGAACCCGGAGACGGGTAGCCTCCATGCGGTGCATCAGGCACTGAAGGACAAGCCATTCTTGGAGCTGGAGGGCATGGAGGCCAGCATGAGCCTGCTGCGCGAGTTGCCCGCCACCGACCAGCTCGCCCTGCTGGACCGATTGCTCGAGCGGCAAGGGGCTGATGGCGTCGCCTCCTACGAGGCCTGGCTGCGTGGCGATGTGGCCGGCATGCAGCAGCAACTGAGCGAGACCGCCTTCAGCCCAGCCACCCACGAGCGGCTGCTGACGCAAAGGCACCGACAATGGCGCGACAAATTGGTCGGTCTGCTGCGCGAAGGGCGTCGCCTCTTCATCGCCGTCGGTGCCGGACACCTGGGCGGCAGCGATGGACTGGACGCCCTGCTCAAGGCGGAGGGATTCGAGATTGAACGAGTGGACGGCTGAAGGCCGCCCGGCCCGGGCCAGCTGGCGCCTGGCCCTACTGCTGCTGGGGCTGTGCCTGGCTCAGGCCCTGGCCTCGGCCGCCATCGAACGCTGGCTGCTGAACGCCCCGCCGCACGGCACGGGCCGCGACCTGGTCACGGCCGTCCATGCGCTGTTACGCGCTGGCCTGCTGTGGCTGCTGCTGGACAGGCTGGCCCGACGCGAAACCTGGACCTGGCCACGGCGCCTGCTGGCCATCGCGGCGGCAGCGGCAGGCGACGTAGCCCTGGAGTTCGCGCTCGTGCTGCTGCAGGGCCGCGAGCTGGCGATTGCGCAAGACCAGCTGAGCCTCAGCAGAGAACAGATGATGGCCATCGCCGCCGGTGGCTCGCTGGTGCTGACGGGCTTGCAATACCTGACCGCCGCCCTGTTCTATCTGCTGGTCTGGCAGCGGCGTCAGCAAGAGCGCTGGCGCCGCCAGGCCGAGCGTGCCCAGCTGCAGATGCTGCAGAGCCAGCTGCATCCGCACTTCCTGTTCAATGCACTGAACGGTGTGCGAGCAATGATCTTCGAGGACCGGCAGCGCGCGGCAGACATGCTGACTTCGTTGTCAGCCCTGCTGCGCAGCAGCCTGGACGGCGGCGATGGCCTGGTCACGCTGCGCGAGGATTGGGCGCTGAGCCGGCACTACCTGGCATTGGAAGGCCTGCGCCTGGAGGAGCGGCTGCAGGTCGAGGCGCGCTTGCCGGAAGCCCTCATGGACCTGCCTTTGCCGCGCTTTGCACTGCTGTCGCTGGCCGAGAACGCGGTCAAGCATGGCATCGCGCCGAGAGTGGACGGGGGCACGCTGATGATCGAGGCGGCGCTGCTGGCACCCAAGCATTGGCAATTGAGCGTCAGCAACCCGTTCGCAGGCGCCGCTCCACTCCAGCCAGGCCTCGGCAGCGGCCTGGCCAGCCTGCGCCAGCGCCTGCAACTGACCTGCGGCGGCAGCCTCGGCATCGAAGGCGGTGAGCGCTTCAGGGTCACACTGACGCTGCCACTGCGAGGCACCGCATGACGCCTTTGCGACTGCTCATCGTCGACGACGAACGCCTGGCCCGCCAGGAGTTGCGCCGCCTGCTGGCGGCTCATGCGGAGGTCGAGATCGTCGGTGAGGCCAGCCATGGCGAGCAGGTCTTGCCCCTGCAGCGCGAGCTGCGACCCGACGCCCTGCTGCTGGACGTGCAGATGCCTGGCATGGACGGCCTGGCCGTGGCCCGGGCCCTGGGTGTCGAGGCACGCATCATCTTCTGTACGGCTCATTCAGATTTCGCTGTCGAGGCCTTCGATCTGAACGCATTTGACTACCTGGTCAAACCGGTAGAACCGGCCCGGCTGGGCGAGGCGCTGGAACGGCTACGCCGGGCACTGCCCCACAGCCTCCTGCTGCCCGACGATCATCGGGTGCTGTTGCGCCGCGGCGAACGGATGGCGCTGGTGCGACTCGGCGACATCACGTTGATCGAAAGTCGCGACAACTACCTCAGCCTGCAAACGCCCGACGGCGAATACCTGCTCGCAGGCAGCCTCGCCCGCCTGTTGCCGCGTCTTGATCCTCAGCGCTGGCTGCAGCTCAGTCGCCAGGCCATCGTGCGGCTGGACGCAATCGTCGGCCTGCAGGCACCTGACGGCAGCCTGGTGGTCGAGCTGAGCGACGGGCGCCGGGTGAGCGTGTCACGCCGGCAAAGCCAGATGTTGCGGCACCGCTTCAGCCTGCTCTGAAGTCTGTGCCGGCGCCCATCAGCGCGCGACAGCCAGAGCCTCCAAGCGCTCGCCAAGCTAGCTGGCATGGCGCTGCGCAGGTGCTGTACTGCTTGCGCTAGCGGTACAAGGCCGACAGCACCTGCTTCAGGATCACCGCCTCGGCGGCCTCGAAGTCTTCGGCCTCCAGCGCAGGCTTGCCCAGGAGGATGGCGAACTGCGCGCCCAGGTCCGCATAGGCCTGCGTGCTGGCCCAGATGCTGAACATCAGGTGGCGGAAGTCCAGCGAGGCGATGCGCCCTTCCTTCGCCCAACGCTCGAAGGTCTGCACATCGGCATTCAAGGCCGGCAGCACGCGCGACTCGATGGCGTCGCGAAAGCGCGGCGCACCGGCCATGACCTCTCGCGCAAACACCTGAGAGCCGGCCACGCGCTCGCGCGAAAAGCGCAGCTTGGCGGCGACATAATCGCGCACCGCCGCCTCGGGGTCGGTACCCGCCACCAGACCCTCCATGCGCTGCAGCCATTCGGCCAGCACATCGTCCAGCACGGCGCGGTACAGGCCTTCCTTGTTCGGGTAGTAGTACAGCAGGTTGTGGCGACTCAGGCCCAGGCCGGCCGCGATCATCTCCAGCGAGCTGCCTTCGAAACCGTACTGGGCGAACTGTCGTTCGGCCTCGGCGCGAATCTGGGCTTCCTTGCGCACCCGCGCCTGGCGTGGCGGCCGCACGGCGCTGGCCGTCTTCTTCCTGTTCGTCAATGGCATGGCAGGAATTATCCCGGCTGCGTCCAGGCACTGATCTCAACATGAGAGCGCCGGCGCGCCATGCGGGAATTTACCAACTGGTTATTTTTTACCAGTCGGTAAATTATTCACGGTCAGCGGCTCAGTCCGCCGTGTCTTGCCATGCCAAGCCAGGAGATCCCCATGGACCCCAACCAGCCGGGCCTACATGCCGCGCGCCTGAACGCCGAGCAGTACGCGCAGAACTTCTGCGATGCCCACCCGCCGCTGAACCGCACCCAGGCGCTGATCGAGGCCGAGCGCTGCTACTACTGCTTCGATGCGCCCTGCACCACCGCCTGTCCGACCGGCATCGACATCCCGAGCTTCATCCAGCGCATCGCGCAGGACAACACGCGCGGCGCTGCGCAGGTCATCCTCGAAGCGAATCCGCTGGGCGGCATGTGCGCGCGGGTCTGCCCGACGGAGGTGCTGTGCGAGCAAGGCTGCGTGCGCAACACCAACGAGAGCAAGCCAGTCGAGATAGGCCTCCTGCAGCGCTATGCGACCGACGCCTTCTTCGCCAAAGGCGGCGCGCCGCTCTTCACTCGCGCCGCCGCCACCGGCAAGAAGATCGCCGTCGTTGGCGCCGGTCCGGCCGGCCTCGCCGCAGCGCATGGCCTCGCACGGCGCGGCCACGACGTCACGCTGATCGATGCCAACCCAAAGCTCGGCGGCCTGAACGAATACGGCCTCGCCACCTACAAGACCACGGGCGACTTCGCGCAGAAGGAGGTCGAGTGGCTGCTGTCCATCGGCAGCATCGAGGTTCGGCACGAGACCGTGCTCGGACGCGACACCACGCTGTCCCAGCTCACGCAAAGCCATGACGCGGTCTTCCTGGGCCTGGGTCTATCAGGCGTCAACTCGCTGGGCGTGGACGAGCCCTCGGTCAAGGGCCTGGCCAATGCGGTGGACTTCATCGCCGAGCTCCGCCAGTCCGATCCGGCCACAGTCGCTGTTGGCCGCAAGGTGGTGGTGATCGGCGGCGGCATGACGGCCGTCGATGCCTCGGTGCAGAGCCGCCTGCTCGGCGCCCGTGAGGTCACCATGGTCTACCGCCGTGGTGAAGAGTCGCTGAGCGCCTCGGGCTACGAGCAGGACTGGGCCCGCAAGAACGGCGTGACCCTGCGCACCTGGGCCGCACCCAAGGAGATCATCGCCAGCGGCGGCCGCGTCACCGGCGTGCGTTTTGCCGTGACCGAGGCGCGCGCAGGCAAGCTTGTCGAGACCGGCGAGGAATTCGTGCTCGAAGCCGACATGGTCCTGAAGGCGATCGGCCAGAGTTTCGAACCCGCCGACGTGCCCGACATCGCCCTGAAGAACGGCCGCATCGCCACCGACGATGCCGGCCGCACGAATCACCCCAAGGTGTGGGCCGGCGGCGACTGCCGTTTCGGCGGGCGCGACCTGACGGTCGAAGCCGTCGAGCACGGCAAGCAGGCCGCAATTTCCATCGATGCCGCACTGAGGAGCTGAACATGGCCGACATCAGCAGCAAGTTCCTGGGCATCAAGAGCCCCAACCCGTTCTGGCTGGCCTCGGCCCCGCCGACCGACAAGGAGATCAACGTGACCCGCGCCTTCGAGGCAGGCTGGGGCGGCGTGGTCTGGAAGACGCTGGGCGAAGACCCGCCGGTGGTCAACGTATCGGGCCCGCGCTACACGACGCTGATGAGCCAGGACCGCCGCGTGATTGGCTTGAACAACATCGAGCTGATCACCGACCGCCCCTTGCGCACCAACCTTGAGGAGATCAAGCGCGTGAAGCGCGCCTGGCCGGACCGGGCCATGATCGTCTCGCTGATGGTGCCCTGCAATGAAGAGAGCTGGAAGAACATCCTGCCGCTGGTTGAAGACACCGGTGCCGACGGCATCGAGCTGAACTTCGGCTGCCCACATGGCATGAGCGAACGCGGCATGGGCTCGGCCGTGGGTCAGGTGCCCGAGTACATCCAGATGGTCACGGCCTGGTGCAAGCAGTACACCCGCCTGCCGGTGATCGTGAAGCTGACACCCAACATCACCGATGTGCGCATGCCCGCGCGTGCGGCCAAGGCGGGTGGCGCCGATGCGGTGTCGCTGATCAACACCATCAACTCCATCATCGGCGTGGATCTGGACCGCATGATCATGAACCCCAGCACCGATGGCTGGGGCTCGCACGGCGGCTATTGCGGCCCGGCGGTAAAGCCCATCGCGCAGAACATGGTGGCCGAGATTGCGCGCGATGCAGCCACGGCCGGCTTACCCATCTCCGGCATCGGCGGCATCACCACCTGGCGCGATGCGGCCGAGTTCATCGCGCTGGGCTGCGGCACGGTGCAGGTGTGCACCGCCGCGATGGTCTATGGCTTCAAGATCGTGCAGGACATGTGCTCGGGCCTCTCCAACTTCATGGATGAGAAGGGCTACAAGAGCATCGACGAGATGCGCGGTCTGGCCGTGCCCACGGTGAAGAACTGGAACCAGCTGAACCTCAACCACACCGAGAAGGCGGTGATCAACCAGGACAGCTGCATCCAGTGCGGCCGCTGCCATGTGGTTTGCGAAGACACCTCGCACCAGGCCATCTTTGCCGTGAAAGACGGCCAACGCCATTTCGAGATCAACGAGGCCGAGTGCGTGGGCTGCAACCTCTGCGTCTCGATCTGTCCGGTGCCGGACACGATCACGATGCGAAAGCTCGCACCCGGGGAGATGGACCTGCGCACCGGCAAGCCGGTGAGCGGCGAGTACGCCAACTGGACGACGCATCCGAACAACCCGATGCGCAGCACCGCCTGAGCGAGCGGGCAAGTCCGCATGGCGCGCTGTGCGCGCAGGCACAAAGATTGCGACGCCAGAGCCATCTCAACCGAGGAGCGACCGGATGATCCAGAACGCGGACAAGGACCTGTCCAACGCCGACCTGCTGCCCACCACCGCCGCCCAGCGCCACTGGGGCTGGAAGGACTTTGCCGCACTGTGGGTCGGCATGGTGATCTGCGTGCCCACCTACACCATGGCAAGCTCGATGCTGGACCAGGGCTTCAGCTGGCAGCGCGCGATCTGGCTGGTGTTCGCGGCCAACTGCATCGTGCTGGTGCCCATGCTGCTGATCGGCCGCGCCGGCGCCAAGCATGGCATCCCCTTTCCGGTGCTGACCCGTGCGTCCTTCGGCGTCAAGGGCGCCAACCTGCCGGCCGTGCTGCGCGGTCTGGTGGCCTGCGGCTGGTTCTCGATCAACTGCTATTTCGGCGCACTGGCCCTGCACGGCCTTTGCAACACGCTGGGCATGGGGCTGGCCACGCCTTCGGCCGGCGAGACGATCTCGACGTCGCAGCTGGTCTGCTTCCTGCTGTTCTGGGCTGTGCACATCGGCTTCATCTGGAAGGGCCTGGAATCAGTGCGCCTGCTCGAGGTGATCGCCGCGCCGCTGATGATCGCGGCCTCGCTGGCCCTGGTGGCGTGGGCCTTGATGAACGTATCGCCGGCGCAGATCTTCAGCCTGCCGGCCAAGGTGGTCGAGGGCGGGCCCAAGACCTGGGCGGCGCTGACCGGCCTCGTGGGCTTCTGGGCCACGCTGGCGCTCAACATCCCCGACTTCACCCGCTTCGCCAAGAGCCAGCGCGAGCAGGTGATCGGCCAGGCCATCGGCCTGCCGCTGCCGATGGCGCTGTTCTCGCTGGTCGGCGTGATCGGCTTCTCGGTCTCGCAGATCCTCTACGGCCGTGCCCAGCTGTTCCCCGACGGCCTGCTGACGCAGATGGGGCCGGTGGCCGCCGGTATCGGTCTGGTGGTGATCCTGCTGGCCAACCTGACCACCAATGTGGCGGCCAATCTGGTCTCGCCCTCCTACGACTTCAGCCAGCTCGCGCCGAACCGGATCAGCTTCCGCATGGGCGGTCTCATCGCGGCCCTGATCGGCCTGCTGTTCATGCCCTGGAAGCTGCTGGCCACCTCGGGCGGCTACCTGTTCACCTGGCTGGGTGGCTACGGCACGCTGCTGGGCGCCATCGCCGGCATCCTGCTGGCCGACTACTACCTGGTGCGCAAGACCGAACTGAAGCTCGACGACCTCTACCGCCGCGGCGGCGACTACGAGTACCAGGGCGGCTGGAATGTGCACGCGCTGATCGCCTTCGGCCTGGGCGTGCTGCCCTGCCTACCGGGCTATCTGGCGGTGTCCGGCCTGATCAACAAGGCCGCCGTGCCGCCGCTGCTGCTGGCCCTCTTCGACTTCGGCTGGTTCTTCAGCCTGGCCGTGGCGGGCGCCTACTATTACCTGACGGCGAAGAAACGCTGAAGGCTCACCGGAGTACAACCATGACCGCAAATGCCTTGCTGATACGCGGCGGCACCGTCGTCAACGCCGACCGCGAATTCGCCGCCGATGTGCTGTGCGTGGGCGGCAAGGTCGCGGCCCTGGGCACGCGCGCCCTGGCCGAGGCACCGGCCGGCTGCGAAACGCTCGATGGCACGGGCCAGTACCTCCTGCCCGGTGGCATCGACCCGCACACCCATATGCAACTGCCCTTCATGGGCACGGTGACGCAGGACGACTTTTTCAGCGGCACCGCAGCGGGCCTGGCCGGCGGCACCACGTCCATCATCGACTTCGTGATCCCCAACCCGCAGCAACCACTGATGGACGCCTACCAGCAATGGCGCGGCTGGGCCGAGAAATCAGCCGCCGACTACGGCTTTCACGTCGCCGTGACCTGGTGGAGCGAAAGCGTGCATGCCGACATGGGCCGCCTGGTGCACCAGGAAGGCATCAACAGCTTTAAGCACTTCATGGCCTACAAGAACGCCATCATGTGCGACGACGAGACGCTGGTGAACAGCTTCAAGCGCTCGCTCGAACTGGGCGCCATGCCCACGGTGCATGCGGAGAACGGTGAGCTCGTGTATTTGCTGCAGGCGGAAGTCGCCAAGATGGGCATCACCGGGCCGGAGGGCCATCCGCTCTCGCGCCCGCCGATGGTCGAGGGCGAGGCGGCCAACCGCGCGATTGCGATTGCCGATGTCCTGGGCGTGCCGATCTATATCGTGCACGTGAGCTGCATCGAGGCGGCCGAGGCGATTGCGCGGGCGCGGGCTCGTGGGCAGCGCGTCTACGGCGAAGTACTGGCCGGTCACTTGCTGATCGACGACAGCGTCTATCGCCATCCTGATTTCGCCACCGCGGCGGCCTATGTGATGAGCCCGCCCTTCCGGCCCAAGATCCATCAGGAGTTCCTGTGGCGCGGCCTGCAGAGCGGCCAGTTGCACACAACGGCAACGGACCATTGCACCTTCTGCGCCTCGCAGAAGGCCGCCGGCATCGACAACTTCGCCAAGATCCCGAACGGTTGCGGCGGCGTCGAGGAACGCATGGCCGTGATCTGGGATGCCGGCGTGAACAGCGGCCGTCTCACGCCTTCCGAGTTCGTTGCCATCACCTCGGCCAACTGCGCCAGGCTGTTCAACTTCTATCCGCGCAAGGGCCTGATCGCCGAAGGCTCGGACGCCGACCTGGTGCTCTGGGATCCGCAAGGGACGAAGACGATTTCGGCCAAGACGCATCACTCGAAAAACGACTTCAACATCTTCGAGGGCCGCACCGTGCGCGGCATCGCCAGCCACACGATTTCGCAAGGCAAGCTGGTCTATGCCAACGGTGATTTGCGTGCCGTGCAAGGCGCGGGCCGCTACATCAAGCGCCCGGCCTTCGGCCCGAATTTCGCCGCCGCCAAGGCCCGCTCGCAAGACCTGGCACCTAGCGCAGTCGCTCGCTGAGGAGAGCAATCATGGACATGAAGACCAAGCCCGCCTTGCAAGACATCCGCATCAATGGCGAACGCCTCTGGGACTCGCTGATGGAGCTTGCGAAGATCGGAGCCACGCAGAAGGGCGGCGTCTGCCGCCTGACACTGACCGACCTCGACAAGCAAGGCCGCGACCTGGTGCTCGGCTGGGCCCGCGAGGCCGGCATGAGCATCACCATCGACAAGATCGGCAACGGCTTCATGCGCCGCCCGGGGCGCAACAACGCCCTGCCCCCGGTGATGACCGGCAGCCACATCGACACCCAGCCCACCGGCGGCAAGTTCGACGGCAACTACGGCGTGCTGGCCGGCATCGAGGTGGTGCGCACGCTCAACGACCTCGGCATCGAGACCGAGGCGCCCATCGAGGTGGCCTTCTGGACCAACGAGGAAGGCTCGCGCTTCGTGCCTGTGATGATGGGCTCAGGTGTGTTCGCCAAGGCCTTCACGCTGGAGCACGCCTACGCCGCGACTGACACCGAGGGCAAGACAGTCAAAGGGGAACTGGAGCGCATCGGCTACATCGGCGACGAGGAACCCGGCGACCATCCCATCGGCAGCTATTTCGAGACCCACATTGAACAGGGCCCGGTGCTGGAAGACCACGACGTCACCATCGGCGTGGTGACCGGCGTGCTGGGCATCAAGTGGTACGACTGCGTGGTGACCGGCATGGAGGCCCACGCCGGCCCGACGCCGATGGCGCTGCGCAAGGACGCGCTGCAAGTGGCGACAAGGCTCATGCAGGAAGTGGTGGCCATTGCCCACCGCTATCCGCCGCATGGCCGCGGCACGGTGGGCATGGTGCAGGTGCATCCCAACAGCCGCAACGTGATTCCGGGCCGGGTCAAGTTCAGCATCGACCTGCGCAATGCCACGGATGATCTCGTCGAAAAGATGGACGCGGACATCCGCAAGGCCGTGGCCGATGCAAGCGCTGCGAGCGGCCTGCCGATCAGCATCGAACTGGTGTCGCACTACCCTGCAGCACCCTTCCATGCAGATTGCGTTGCGGCCGTTGGCAAGGCCGCGGCCGCACTGGGCTACTCCAACATGCCGGCGGTGTCAGGCGCCGGGCACGACGCCGTCTACATGGCGCGCCTGGCGCCTGCGGGCATGATCTTCATCCCCTGCAAGGACGGCATCAGCCACAACGAGATCGAGGACGCCAAGCCCGAGCACATCACCGCGGGCTGCAATGTCTTGCTGCACGCGATGCTGGAGCGGGCCGGCGTCGCCAGCGACTGATCGCTCAGTCGCGGCCCTTGTCATGGCCTTTGCCATGACCTTTGCCGTGGCCACGATCATCGTCCCGGCGACCATCGCGACGGTCGTCCCGGCGCTCGTCGCGCCTGTCATCGCGTCGATCGTCATCGCGCCAGCGGCGGGCATCGCGGTCGTAATGGTCGCGGTAGCGCGGCACGTACTCGCGCTCGTACCAGTCGTCCCGCACGAAATAGACCGGCACGCCGCACGCGTTGTAGTGTCGGCAATGCTTGCGCCAGTCCTTCTGGTGGCCGTGCGGCACACGCAGGTAGACAGGCGCCGGGCGCACCGCGACACGCTCGATGATCATCGGCTCGACGTTGTAGTAGCGCGGCGTCATGTTGCCGATGTCGATCCGGCCATAGAAGCCGGGTTGCCCGATGCTGATGGAGACACCCACATCGGCCGCCATCGAAGAGGCGGCGCCAAGGGCCAGAAGCGTGGAAAGAATGATGCGTTTCATGTGAAGGACTCCTAGGACCACTTTGTAACGCGCCGGGCCGGCCGCCGTCGACGCGTTCACCAATTGATACGTCTCCAAGTGCCTTCGCAGCCTGGTCCTACTTCATCTGCGATGCAAGCCAGGCCTTCATCCTGCGCTCGAGCAGGTCCAGAGGCAAGGCACCGGCGCCGAGCAGATGGTCATGAAAAGCACGCAGGTCGAACCGTGCGCCCAGCTGCTGCTCGGCCATCGCCCGCAGTTCGAGGATCTTCAGCTGGCCGATCTTGTAGCCCAGGGCCTGCCCGGGCCAGGAGATGTAGCGATCGACCTCGTTGATGATGTCGGCCTCGGCCTTGGGCGCCTTGGCCATGAAGTAGTCGATGGCCTGTTGGCGGCTCCAGCGCTGGACATGGATGCCCGTGTCCACCACCAGGCGCACGGCGCGCCACATGTCGTAGCTGAGCTGACCGAAACGCGAATACGGGTCCTTGTAGAGGCCGATCTCGTAGCCCAAGCGCTCCGAGTACAAGGCCCAGCCTTCCACGAAGGGCGTGTAGCCCGCGCTGCGCCGGAACTGCGGCAGTTCGCCCAGTTCCTGCGCCAGGGCTGTCTGGAGATGATGGCCCGGCACGGATTCATGCACAGTGAGCACCTCGATCTCCCACTTCGGCCTCACCTCGGGCCGGTACAGATTGACCGAGTAGTAGCCGGCGCGGCGCCCGTCCAGCGAAGGCGGGTTGTAGTAGGCGGTGTAGGTGTGCGGCGCCGTGATGTCCGGGATCGCCCGCACACCAAACGGCGTTCGGTAGAGCTTGCCGAACAACTTGGGAAGTTCGGGCTCGATCCTCTTGGCGGCCAGCACATAGGCTTCATAGAGCTTCTGCGGGTCGGTGAAGAAATGCTGCGGGTCGGTGCGCAGCCAGTTGAAGAATTCAGCGCGAGTGCCCTTGTAGCCGATCTCCTGGATCAGCTTGTCCATCTCGCCTTCGATGCGCGCCACTTCGCGCAGTCCCACCTCATGGATCTGCTCCGGCGTCATCGTGGTCGTTGTGTAGTGCCGCGCCCGGTTCGCGTAGAGCGCTGCGCCGTCCGGCCAGTCCCAGGCACCGACGGTCTCGCGGCAAGCAGGCAGGTATTGCTGGCTGAAGAAGGCTTCGAAGCTGCGATAGGCCGGCAGCAACTGCTCCTGGATCAGCGTGCGTGCCTCGGCACGCAGCGCTTGCGCCTGCTCGGCCGGGATTGCCGGCGCGATGGTGATGAAACGCTTGTAGAAGCTGCTGTCTTCCGGCTTGTCCACCAGCAGGCTGCGCAACTGGCTTTGCACCCGCGTCATCAGGATGCGCGGCGGCACGCGCCGCTCAGCCATGCCCTGCTGCAGCAAGGCCTGCGTCTGCCTGACGAAGAGCGGCAAGGCGCGCAGACGCGACAGCCAGTTGCGGTAGTGCTCGAGCTTCTCGAACGGCATGGACTCCGACCATTCACCAGCCGTCTGCACCCCACCGCGCGGGCCGATGGCTTCGAGGTAGAGCTTGAACGGCGCAGCGTCGATTTCCTCCTGCAGCTCGTATTCAAAAAGCTGGTGATTCAATTGCTCGACCGGCGGCAGCTTGGCTTTCGGTATGGCACGCAAGGCAGCCAGTCGCTGACGGCTGCGCTGCAGGTCCGCGTCTGTGCCCCTGATGCTCAGGTCGGGCAGGAGTGCGTCGTAGCGGTGCTCGCCGTAGTAGGTCGCCGACAGCGGGCTGCGCGCCAGGTCCTCATCCCAGCTCTGCTGGAACAGGGCGTGGAGTTTCTCGGTGGGCGTGGCGGCATGGAGGGGTGTGAGCAGGCTCAGGCTCAGCAGTCCAAGGGCCATCTTCAATGGGCGTAGCAACATGGGCGGTCTCGGCTTCGCGCGACAAGGCGCGCGGCGATGATAGGCCCGCTGGGCCCCCGTTCAAGCCGGGGAGATCCGGTACGCGCAGCGCCTGGCGCCCGCCAGCAGATGTTCGCTGCGCTCGACCCTGACGCCCTCGCCGAGCAACTGCGTGAACAGTGACAACTCGGAGCGGCAGAAGCCCTGGCAGGCGCTCGCAGCGGCGCAGATCGGGCAATGGTCTTCGATCAAGAGCCAGGCCTTGCCCGCTTTCTCGACGCGAGCGAGGTAGCCCTCCTCGGCACGCAACTCTGCCAGGCGCTGCACCCGCGCCTGCAGGCTGCGCGCACCTTGCAGGCGCCCGGCGTAGGCCGCCAGCATCTCCTGCTCGCGGGCCGTGATCAAACGGTCGAGGGCCTGCTCGCCCAGGACGGCTGCCGTCTGACGTATCAGCTGCACCGCCAGCTCGCCATGGCGATCCGGGAAGCGGCCATGGCCGGCAGCGCTGAGCCGCCAGATGCGCTTGGGTCGGCCCGGGCCCTGAACCTGGTCTTCGGCATCGACCAGTCCCTGCTCCTGCAGCGCCTGCAGCTGCTTGTGCGCACCCATCGGCGTGATCGCACAGGCGGCCGCCAGCGTCGCCGCGCTCTGCGGCCCGCGACTCTTCAGTTGAAAGAGCAACTGCTCGCCGGTCTGCTTCATGGGCTGCCGTCCTCGCGTTTGGCCAGGCGCAGGAGCAGTGTCGCTGCCAGCAGGCACATCACACCGCCGAGACCCATGATCCAGCGGACCGACAGGAGCGCGATCAGGCCGCCGGCCAAGGCCACCAGCACATTGGCCAGGCAAAAGATCGTCGACAGCAGGCCCATCACCCGGCCCTGGCCATGCGCGGCAAATCGCTCCGACATCCAGGCGGGCAAGACCGCGTTGTAGAGAGCCAGTGGCACACCCAGACCGACGATGGCAGCCAGCCCGAACCAGCCCGGCAGCAAGGCCAATGCGGTGAGCCCGCTTGCGGCAATGACCGCCAGCAAGCCGGCACGACGCAGGGGCCGCCGGCTGCGCGGCAACCTGCCGGCAAGGATGCTGGCACTGGTCATGGCTGCGCATTGCGCCGCCGTGGCCCAGCCGATGCCGGCGCTGCCCAGACCCAGGTTCTCGAACATCCACAGCGGCGCGAATTCATAGAGCGCATTGATACCCATGCTGTAGCTGAGCTGCAGCGCGAAGAAGGCAGCCAGCACCTTGTCCTGCTTCAGGAGCCCGAGCGCCTGCTTCTCGCGCATGGCCTGGAGCAGCTTCAAGGGACCGGCGCGCCGCTGTGCACCTGGAACGGCCAGGCCCAGGATGACCAGGCAGGGCAGCATGGCCAGGCTGGCCAGCACAAAGGGCACGGCGTCGCCGAAGCGCAGCGTCAGGCCGCCCACCAGGGGCCCCAGCAACCAGCCCATGTAGAGGCAGGCATTGAGCCAGGCGAAGGATTGCGTGCGGTCAACCTGCTCATGCATGTCGGCCACCAGGGCGCGCGCCACCGCCACGTTGCCCTCGGTCAGGCCAGTGCCGAAGCGGGCCAGCACGAACAGCAGGTACCAGCGCTGGTCCAGTGCCATTGCCGTGAGCAGGTACCCCACCAAAGTGGCCGAGAGCGTGACGCTCAGCACCGCGCGGCGGCCATAGCGATCCGACAGCGGGCCGACGAAAAGGCTGCCGACAAGAATGCCCAGCGGATTGGCCGCCAGCGCCAGGCCCATCAGGAGCTTGGGATCGAGGCCGGCGAAGTGGGTGAAGTTGTCGACCGGCCCGCCCACGAAGATCGGCGCCAGGATCGGATAGGGCAAGGCCACACCCAGCGTACTCATCAAGGCCAGCGCACAAACGGCGGCCAGCACCAGGCGCGGATGGCGGATGGGCGCCGAAGTTGCCTGCACGGCGCTCATCGCGCCGCTCCCTGCGCTTGCAGGCACAGCGCATAGCCGGGCCAGCCGCGCAGCCGCCACTCCTCGCGGGCGCTGTCAGCAAGCTTGATGCGATGGTCGTTCAGGCTGGCATGAAGCGCGGGCAGCTGAGCCGCCCAGTCGCCTTCGCTCGCTTGCCCCGCATGAACTGCGGCCCAGGCCAGTGCAGGCCGGCCGATCGACACATAGGCCGCCAGCCAGGCTCGCCAGGCATGGCGCAAGACCTGGCCCTCATCGACCTCCACCTGCGAGATCAGGATGCGCAGCGCGTGCAGGCCGGTCACCAGATGCAGGGCCGTGAAGTTGCAGGTGGAGAGGTAGGCGGCCAGCGACGCTTCGGCCAGTTCGTCAATGCTCAATCTGGGCATGGGCAGATAGTCGTCGACGCGGGGCAAGGCCACAGCGGCTTTCATGTCGTCGGTGATGGTGGAGGGCCCGGCCGGCAGATTCAATGCCATGGCAGGGTCCGCACGGACTGCATCCAGCGTCGTGCGCAGGCTGGCGCTGCCTTGCGTGGCAGGCAATGCCGGGCCGAGCGAAAAGCGCGTGCCGGCCCAGGCTGCCAGCGCCGCGGCTTGCTCGCCGGCATGACCAGACTCCAGCGCATAGGCCAGGCGGATCGAACCATGGAAGGCCGCCGATTCCGGCGCCAGGAGCAAGCTGGGCAAGGCCTGCTCAAGGACAAGCTTCGGCACCGGCCCGGCCGGCGGCAAGCGCGCCGCCCAATGCACGAGATGCGCTCGCAACGATTCGGCCGGAGCATCCAGGCGGGCCAGCGCCACCAGCACCATCGGCAGGTGGCTGCTCAGGCTCCGGCCGCCGACACCATAGTTCGGGCCATGGCGCAGCGCCTCGCTCAGCGCCGCCTGCAGCATGGCGTTTTCAGGCAGCGACACTGGCAGCTTCAGTGGCTGCCCCAGCGGCGTGATCATGGCTCGGGCCCCGTTCTTTGCAATGGCGGGATCATGCCGCATGCCCGTCAATTTATAAACGCATCGTTTATAAACCATGGGCTCGACAGGCACATTGGCAGGCCCATCGGCGGGTCACAATGCGGTCAAAGGAGGAGGCAAGCATGCGCGTGCGCGACTGCAACTGGATGATGATCGAACGCCATCTGCAAGAAGGCGGTGACCTGGCCGTGCTGCCCTTGGGCAGCATCGAGCAGCATGCCTACCTCTCGCTGGCAGTGGATGCGCTCCTCTCGGAGGCGGTGGCCGCCGCAGCCGCCGAGCCGCTCAAGGCGCCGGTATTCCCCGCACAGCCCTATGGCTACACGCCGACCTATATGGCCTATCCGGGCACGCTGACGCTGCGGCTTGAAACCTTGCTGGCAGTGCTGCGAGACCTGGTCACATCGCTTCATCACCATGGCTTCAAGCGCGTGCTGATCGTCAATGGACATGGCGGCAACAGCCCGGCGGCAGGCATCGCAGCGGAGCTGCAATCGCAATTGCCGCAGCTGCAATTGCGTTGGCACAACTGGTGGGCCGCACCGCGCACACTGGACTTTGTGCGCAAGCACGACCCGCAGGCCTCGCATGCATCCTGGATGGAGAATTTTGCGCTGACGCGCCTGCCCGGCGTTGCCCTGCCCTCGGCGCCCAAGCCTTTGGTGGACTACGGCCACATGGCTCTTCTCGACCCGCAGGCCAAGCGCGAGTACCTGGGTGACGGCTGCTACGGCGGCCACTACCAGCTCGACGACCAAGTCATCGATGAGTTGTGGAGCATTGCTGTGCAGGAGACGCGCGAGGCAATCCAGGGTCCTTGGCTGACGCCGAAGCGATAGAGAATTGAGCCATGGCTTTCCGCGCTGTCACCCTACCCGCCCACTTGCCCGGCAAGCTCTGGCTGCAGTCGATGCCAGGCCGCCTCGAGCCCTGGGGATCATTCCTCGACGAGGCGCGGGCGCACAGCCTGAACCTGGTGGTCTGCCTGAACCCGCTCGATGAGGTGGCGCAGCTGTCGCCGGCCTATCACAAGGCGATTGCGGAAGGCCGGCTGCCTTTTCGCTGGCAGCATCTGCCGATGCGCGATTTCGGCCTCGGCGCCGACCCTGCGGCGTTCCGCCAGGGCGTGGATCAGATCGCACACAGCCTCGTGCTGGGCGAGCGCGTCCTGCTGCATTGCGCGGCCGGCATCGGCCGCACCGGCACCGTGGCGGCCTGCATCTTGAAGGCGCACGGTCAGCCGGTTGACGCAGCAATGGCCGCGGTGCGACAAGCCGGATCGAACCCGCAGTCGGCCCTGCAATCGGGCTGGATCGAGCAGTTCTGAATCAGCTCGGGATGCGCAGGCCGAGCGCCTCGAGCAGGATCGATACGTTGGCGCCATTGGGCGTGGCCAGCGAATAGAGCTGATGCCGCTCAGAATGCTGAGCTGGCCATTTGCGGTCGATGGGGAATCGGCGATGGCATTCGTGCGCCCCAATCTGCGGGCGAAGCCAATTCCGGAGCTGGGGTACGGTCTTGCCTGGCCGGCTCGGCGGAGAAGCTCAGCCCACGAGATTGGCCAGCGTCAACAAGGCCAGCAGGAGCATCCACAAGACCACCGACCGCCAGACCAGGCCCACCACGCTTTGCAGGTGCCCCAGCTGTAGCGGTGCGCCCTGGGTTGAACCGGCGGCGCCCGTGGCATCGGCATCGCTGCCGGATTCGAAGGTCTTGCTGCGGTCCGGCGTCACGCCCGGTGCCGCACGGCCACCCAGCTGCACACCAAGGGCGCCAGCGGCTGACGCGAGGATGATCCCTTCATTGGCATGCATCCACAGGCTGGCGTCGCGCCGCCAGGCATTCACCGCCTCTTCGAAATTCCCGACGATGGCAAAGCCCGTGGCGGTCAGGCGCGCCGGTATGTAGTCGATCAAGCCGAACAGCTGGCGCGACAGGCGCATCAGGCGCTCGTTGGTCGGTGCGTCGGTGGTCCGACTCTTGAATGCCCAGTAGCGGCTGGCGAATTCGGCCATGCGATACAGCACGGCGCCCGCCGGACCCAGCCACAGGGTCGACAGCACGACGAACCAGAAGAACACGCCGAAGACATGGCGATGCGCAGCCAGCAGCGAATGCTCGACCACGTGGCGCAGGAGCTCGGTGCGAGGCAGCTCGCTCGCATCCAGGTGGCGCCAGGCGGACAAGAGGCGGCGCGCTTCCAGCTCGTCGCCACGCTCCAGGGCATCGCGGATGTCGGTGAAGTAATGGCTGAACTGGCGGAAGCCCAACGTCAGGTAGAGCATCAGCACGGTGAAGGCCAGGGCCAGCATGTCGCTGAACTGGCGGATCGCGATATGGATGGCGGCAGCCAGCAGCGCCGGGCCTACGGCCGTGATGGTCCAGACGACCGCAGCATGGTGTTCGCGGCCGGCATCGAAGTTGCGGCCGGTCCAGCGCACCCAGGCAATCACGCCATCATGGACCTTGTTGCCGTGGGGCAAAGGCTTCAGCTGCTCGACCAGGAGCGCAAACAGGACCGCGAAGAAGTTCATGGGCGACGATGATAGCGGCGCCCCGCTTTCATCCGGCAGGGATCAAGCACAAAGGAAGCGATAGAAGTTGCGCAGCATCGCGGCCGTGGCACCCCAGATGAAGTACTCGCGCGGCTGGCCAACCGCATCCAGGCTGGTCCAGGGCATCGACAGGAAGCTGCGCTCGCCGCCCTCGAACTCGAAGCGATGCCGGCGATGGTTGGCAGGATCCATCAGGAAGGCGAGCGGCACTTCGAAGGCCTCGGCCACCTCGAACTCGTCGAGCCGCAGTTCGATATCGGGCTGCACCAGCGCCACGACCGGCGTGACATGGAAGCCGGTCACCGTCGTGTAGATCGGCAGTCTGCCGATCACCTCGATATGGCTGCGCGCCAGGCCGATTTCCTCTTCGGTCTCGCGCAGGGCCGTGGCAACGGCGTCGTCGTCTTCAGGCTCGACGCGGCCACCGGGAAAGCTGATCTGGCCCGCATGGTCACGCAGATGGTCGGTGCGGCGGGTCAGCAGCAGCTGAACGCCCTGTTCATGCATGACCAGCGGCACCAGCACAGAGGCCGCGGCCGGTGGCCGGTTCGCGAAGACGCCACCATCGCCAGGGATCTCGACCTGCCAATCCGGCGGCACGGCAAAGCGCGCGCGCAAGGCAGCGACTGTCAGCGATTCCGGCGCGACGGCAGGCAGATGGGCATCCACCGCCGTGACCGGCACGGCTTGCGGATGGAGGATGGCAGGTCGGACCATGCGAGAGCATAGAGCGCAAACGACAAAGCCGCCCGGAGGCGGCTTTGCTTGCTGGTAATGTAGCCAGCTTCTGCCTGCGTTAACGGTTCCCTCGGAACCATTAACTTCGGCGAAAACAGGCTTAGGCCAGTTTCTCCTTGATACGAGCCGACTTGCCCGAACGCTGACGCAGGTAGTACAGCTTGGCGCGGCGGACATCGCCACGACGCTTGACTTCGATCGTCGAGATCAGCGGGCTGTACAGCTGGAACGTACGCTCGACGCCTTCGCCGCTCGAGATCTTGCGGACGATGAAGCTGCTGTTCAGGCCGCGGTTGCGCTTGGCAATCACGACGCCTTCGTAGGCCTGCACGCGCTTGCGGGTGCCTTCAACGACGTTGACGCTGACGATCACGGTGTCGCCAGGAGCGAATGCCGGGATGGTCTTGTTCAGGCGAGCAATTTCTTCTTGCTCAAGGGTTTGGATCAAGTCCATTGTGTTTCTCCATGGGATCTTGTTGGCGCCGCGGCTCTGACCATCAACCTGATGGCAGCTTGCCTGCAAAGGGGCTGGTCGGCTTGAAAGACGACCGGCACTAGGCCCAGCAGAGGATCGAAAAGCCGACCATTATAGCCACAAAATTCAGCGCGACCTTCAGGCCTTGCCTGAGGGCTGAATCAGGCTGCGCAAGAACGCTTCGTCGCTGCGGCTCAAGCGCCCCGCCGCCCGGGCTTCAGCGATCAGGTCCGGGCGCAGGGCCAGCGTGCGTTCCAGCGAGCGCTCGCGGCGCCAGCGGGCAATATTGGCATGATGCCCGGACATCAGCACCGGCGGCACCGGCAGGTCTCCCGCTTGATCCGGCAAGCCGGTCAGCACTTCGGGGCGGCTGTAATGCGGGCAATCAAGCAGCCCCTCTGAAAAGCTGTCCTGCTGGTGCGATGCCGCGTCGTTCAGGACACCGGGCTGCAGCCGGGCCATCGCGTCCAGCAAGGCCAGAGCAGCCAGCTCGCCGCCAGAGAGTATGAAGTCACCCAGGCTCAGCTCCAGCGTCACGTGACGGTCGAGAAAGCGCTGGTCGATGCCTTCGTAACGGCCACACAGCAGCACGCCGCCCTGCCCCGCCGCCAGCTCCTGCACCAGGGCCTGGTCGATGCGACGGCCGGTGGGGCTGAAATGGATAATGGCCGGCGCACCCGCATCCACGGCAGCGGCTGCACGCGCGGCCTTCACAGCGGCCAGCGCACGCTCTAGCGGCTCGACCAGCATCACCATGCCGGGCCCTCCGCCAAAGGGGCGGTCGTCCACGCGGCGGTAGTTGTCCTCGGCGAAGTCGCGCAACTGCCAGAGCCTGACGTTCACCTGGCCGCTCTCGAAGGCACGCCGGGTCACGCCGCTGCTCAGGTGCGGCGCAAACAGTTCGGGAAAAAGGGTGATGCAGTCGAAGCGCATCGCGAACTCGCCGGCAGCGAGCCGGGGTTCAGTAATCAAGGCCCCAGTCGACGCTGATGCGACGCTCGGCCAGGTCCACATCGTCGATGAAGGCAGCCACGAAAGGAATCAGACGTTCCTGGTCGGGCTTGACCGGCGCTTGCAGACCAGGCGGCGTGATGCGCAGCACGCTGTGCGGGCCGGTGTCCATCAGGCCAGCCACGGTGCCGAGCTCTTCGCCCTGACGATTGACCACGGCGAGGCCGATCAGGTCGACCCAGTAGTACTCGTCGGTCTCAGGCTTGGGGAAGCTGCTGCGCGACAGGAAGATGCGCGCACCGCCGAGAGCCTCGGCGCCGCTGCGGTCGGTCACGCCTTCGATGTTGGCAACAATGCCGTCACCGTGGTCGCGGACCGCAAGGATCTTGAGCAGGGTGGGCAAGGCCTTGGCCTTGCCCACCACTGCGGGCTTGTTGTCGTCGGCCGGTTTCAGGAACCAGCGGCGCGACGAGAACAGCGCCTGGGCGTCGGCTGAATAGGCTTGCACCTTGATCCAGCCCTTGACGCCCCAGGCGTCCAGAAGGCGCCCGACCTCAATCGCATCATCGGGCCAAGCGGGCTCGGTGACGCTTGTTTGCAGGTCGGACGAAGCCGTCACTTAGGCGGCGACCTTCTTGCTTGCTTCGCCAACCAGGCGAGCAACGGCGGGCGACAGCTGAGCGCCGACACCGGTCCAGTAGCTGACGCGGTCCAGAGCAACGCGCAGCGGCTCGGCAGCACCGGAAGCGATGGGGTTGTAGAAACCCACCTTCTCGATGAAGCGGCCGTCACGGCGGTTCTGGCTGTTAGCCACGACGATGTTGTAGAAGGGGCGCTTCTTAGAGCCGCCACGTGCCAGACGAATCACAACCATGATTGTTCCAAAATATTCAGAGCAACTACCGCACGAGGAGACACTCAGGGCAAGCAGTTCGGGTGATGCGAGCTGACACAATTGCATCACCTCGCACCGTTGTTGGCCGCTGTAGATACGCCAGCCCCTCGGCTGACCAGCACCAAAACCCGGCATTATAGACTCGCGCCGGAGAGAATCCCCATATGAGCGCAGAAATCTCCTCTTCCCCCACTCCCACCCCGTCCCCATCACTGCAAATCCGCCCCAGCACCGAGGCCGATCTGCCTGCGATCCAGGCCATCTACGAGCATGCCGTGCTTCACGGCACCGGCACTTTCGAGACCGAAGTCCCGGACCTGGCCGAGATGACCCGCCGCCGCGCCGAAGTCTTGGGCCGCAAGCTGCCCTGGCTGGTCGTCCAGCGTGGCGAGCAGGTGCTGGGCTATGCGTATGCCAACTACTTCCGCCCCCGCCTGGCCTACCGCTTCTGCCTGGAAGACTCGATCTACCTGCATCCCGACAGCCACGGCCAGGGCCTTGGCAAGCTGCTCTTGGCCGAACTGATGGCGCGCTGCGAGGCGCTGGGCGCCCGCCAGATGCTTGCGGTGATCGGCGATGCCGGGAACAAGGGCTCCATCGGCGTTCACCGCGCCATGGGCTTTGAAGACACCGGAACGCTGAAGAGCGCCGGCTGGAAGTTCGGCCGCTGGCTGGATGTGGTGCTGATGCAGCGCCAGCTCGGCCAGGGTGACCAGAGCTCGCCGGAAGCCACGCCATGAACAGCTACAAATCGAAGACGCTGGCCACCTGGCTGGCGATGGGCCTCGGCGTCTTCGGCCTGCACCGGCTCTATTTGCACGGCTTCAAGGACAAATGGTTCTGGCTGCATCCCTGGCCCACGCTGGCCGGCATGTACGGCCTGCAGCGCATGGACCTGCTGGGCCAGGACGACCGGCTGAGCTGGCTCTTGATGCCTCTGCTGGGCCTGATGCTGAGCTACGCCATGCTGAACGCCATCATCTACGGCCTCACGCCTGACGAGCAATGGGATGAGCAGCGCAACCCCGGTCAGGCCGGCCGCAAGACTGGATGGCCAGCAGTGATCGGCGTGGTGTTGAGCCTCTTGCTGGGTGGCACTGCCTTGATGACGACGATTGCCTTCAGCGCTCAGCGCTACTACGAGACGCAGGCCGAGGCGGCCCAGGCTATCAGCCAGTAGGCTCCAGCAAAGGAAAAGGCCCGCACGTGGCGGGCCCTTCTACTGCCACTGACCGCGATCAGAACAGCGTGAAACTGAGCCAGTAGCAGACTCCGGCAACAAAGGCCGAGGCCGGAATCGTGAAGATCCAGGCCCAGACGATATTGCCCGCAACGCCCCAGCGAACGGCAGAAGCCCGCTGCACGGAACCAACACCAACGATGGCGCCGGTGATCGTGTGCGTGGTCGATACCGGAATGCCAAGCGCCGAGGCCAGGAACAGTGTCATTGCGCCGCCCGTTTCCGCACAGAAGCCGTGGACCGGCTTCAGCTTGGTGATCTTCTGACCCATCGTCTTGACAATGCGCCAGCCGCCGAACATCGTGCCCGCGCCAATGGCTGCGAAGCAGATCCAGATCACCCAGGACGGCGGTGCCTTGTCATCAGCGGCCACATGCCCGGTGGCAATCAGCAGCATCCAGATGATGCCGATGGTCTTTTGCGCATCGTTGCTTCCGTGACCGGCGCTATAGAGACCGGCAGATACCAGCTGCAGGCGCCGGAACCAGCCGTCGACCTTGAGCGGCGCGGTGCGACGAAACACCCAGGCCACGATCACCATCAGTAGCGAACCGAGCAGGTAACCTAGCAGCGGCGACACGAGAATGAACGCCACCGTGCGCATGACACCAGAAGCCACCAGCGCACCGGCGCCGGCCTTGGCGATGACGGCGCCGACGATGCCGCCCATCAGCGCATGCGAGGAGCTCGACGGAATGCCGTACCACCAGGTGATGATGTTCCAGGTCAACGCGCCCACCAGGGCGCCGAAAACCACGTGATGGTCGACGACGCCCGGCTGGACAAAGCCCTTGCCCACCGTCGTGGCGACGCCGAAATTGCTCATCCCGAAGATGACCACGAAGTTGAAGAAGGCCGCAAAGAGCACGGCCTGCTGCGGCTTCAGGACACCGGTGGAAACCACAGTCGCGATCGAATTGGCCGCGTCGTGGAAGCCGTTCATGAAGTCGAACATCACGGCCAGTACGACCAGCAATGCGACAACCCAGAGGGCTACTTGTGCTGACTGCATTGCGCGGGGCTCAGGAATTTTCGAGGACGATGCCCTCGATCAGGTTGGCCACGTCCTCACAACGATCTGAGATCGACTCGAGCTGCTCATAGATCGCCTTGAGCTTGATCAACTCGCGAACATCATCCTGCTCGCGGAACAGCTTGGACATCGCGGCGCGCATCACGCGGTCAGCGTCGCTTTCCAGCTTGTCGATCTCTTCGCAGGTCTTGATCGCTGCTTCTGCGGTCTTGGGATGGCTCAGCTTGGGCAGCAGGGTCACGGCATGCTGGACGCGCTCGCAGCACTTTGCCGAGAGGTCGCCCAGGCGCAGCACTTCTTCGGGGATGGAACGCACGTCGTACAGCGACATGGTTTCGCTCGAGTCCTGCAGCAGGTCGAGGATGTCGTCCATGGCGTTGATCAGGCCGTGAATCTGCTCGCGGTCGATAGGCGTGATGAAGGTGCGGTGCAGGAGGCGGTTGACCTCGGCCGTGATGCGGTCGGCGGCATGCTCAGCCTTGTCGACCTCGGCCGCATATTTCTCGCGCAGGTCGAGGTCGTTGTAGTTCTGGATCATCAGCATGAAGGCGCGCGCGCCCTCAACGATCTGTGCGCCATGTTCATTGAACAACTCGAAAAAATTGCCCTCGCGGGGCAGCAACTTGCCAAAAAACATGGGGACTCCTGGGGTGCGGACGGGGCCGGTACGGCCCACCTTCACATCAACGACTGTTTGAAATCTTGAGGATTTTCTCGAAATCTTCGGGATTTTCTTGAAATCTTTCGATTTTCATCACCGCGTCATGCGCGGCAAGGGCGAGAGTGTAATCGGGAGGCGCTCGATTGCCTGCTCTCGCGTCCCCTGCAGCAGGGGCTGCAAGGCACCCAGACCGGGCGCCTGCAGGTCTGGAGCCAGTTCCAGCAGCGGTTGCAGCACGAAAGCTCGCCGATGCAGCTCGGGATGGGGCACCGTCAGCCGCGCGCTGGCAATCACTTGCTGGCCGTAGAGCAGAAGGTCCAGGTCCAGGGTGCGCGGTGCATGCCAGAACGGTCGCTCGCGGCCCAGGCCCAACTCGATGGCCTGCAGGGCGTCCAGCAGGGCCAGGGGTGCCAGCTCGGTTTCCAGGACGGCCACCGCATTGAGGTAATCCGGCCCCTCGGCATCGACCGGGGCACTGCGGTAGGCGCCGGACACGGCGCCCAGCCGGCTCGCCGGCAAGGCCGCCAGCTCAGCCAGGGCATGCTCCAGGGATTGCCGCATGTCGCCCAGATTGGCGCCCAGGCCAACATAGGCGAGCACCTTCATTTCACTCCTGGGGCGTGGACGTGGCACCGCCCTCGGCCTTGCGAGCACCACCCGGCTTGCGACGACGGCGGCGCTTCTTGGCCGGCGCGGCGCCGTCCAGCTCGCCGCCCTCCTCCCCTTCGGCCTCGGCCCTGGGGGCTGCGGCGGCAGCCGGCTTGCGCGGCTGAGCGTGAGCCTTGGGCGCGCGGCGCTTGTCCTTCTCGCGGGCGTCTTCCAGCAGCGCTTCGCGCTCGTCGTCGGTACCCAGCGCGAAGTCTTCCCACCAGTCGGCCAGGGCGCCGTCGACCTCGCCAACGTCCGCACGCAGACGCAGGAAGTCGAAGCCGGCGCGGTAACGCGGCTGCTCGATCAGGCTGAACACGCTGCTGCCACTGCGGCGCTCGAAGCGCGGCTGCATCATCCAGATCTCGCGCATGTCGGCGGCCAACTTGCCGCGACCGGAGATGTCGCCAATCCGGGCGTCAAAGACCGCATCAATCGCTTGCTGCAGCGCAGGAATGGTCGGCTCGCCCGATTCGCGGATCTTGGTCCAGCGGTCCAGCACCTCGTGCCAGAGCATGCAGGCCAGCATGAAGCTCGGCGACACGCCACGGCCTTCCTTGACCCGGCGGTCGGTGTCCTCGAACGCCAGACGCACAAACTGGCCGCGGGCGCCTTCGTACAGCTCGCCCTTGCTGTCCAGCATTGCATCGAGGATGGGGAACACACCGCGGGCCAGGCCCTGCTTGCGCAACTGCTCCAGGCTGGCCAGGGAATGACCGGTCTGCAGCAGCTTGATCATTTCGTCGAACAGGCGCGAAGCCGGCACGTTGGCCAGCAAGGCCGCGCTGGCCTTGACCGGCGCGCGCGTCTTGGGCTCCAGCTCGAAGCCGAGCTTGGCGGCAAAGCGCACGGCCCGGACGATGCGCACCGGGTCTTCGCGGTAGCGTGTTTCCGGGTCGCCGATCATGCGCAGCACGCGCTTCTTGGCGTCCGCCAGGCCACCGTGATAGTCAACCACCAGCTGGCGTTGCGGGTCGTAGTACATGGCGTTGACCGTGAAGTCGCGGCGGGCCGCATCTTCGATCTGCGGGCCCCACACGTTGTCGCGCAGCACGCGGCCTTCCGCGTCCACCACATGCGACTTGCCGGCCAGCTCGGCTTTGGACGTCTTCTCGTTGCCGCTGACCTGCTCGGCGCCTTCGGCCGTGGGCAGCGCCCGGAAGGTCGAGACCTCGATCACCTCATGCTCGCGGCCGCGGCCGTAGACCACGTGCACGATGCGGAAGCGCCGGCCGATGATGAATGCGCGGCGGAACAGGCTCTTGACCTGTTCGGGCGTGGCGTTGGTTGCCACGTCGAAGTCCTTCGGGCGCCAGCCCAGCAGCAGGTCGCGCACCGCGCCACCGACGATATAGGCCTCGAAGCCTGCATCGGTCAGCGTCTGCACCACGCGCACGGCGCGCTCGTCGAGCAACGTCGGGTCGATGCCGTGCTCGGCCGCCTGCACCTCGACCCGCTTGCCGAGCGAGGTGGCGCCGGCAGCCTTGCCGAACAGCTTGTCGATGAATTTCTTGATCATTCGAAGAGTTTCAAAATGGTCCAGCCGCGCTTGGCGGCGATGTCCGCCAGAGCCGGCGTCGGATTGGTCGCCACCGCGTGGCTGACCTGCTCCAAGAGCGGCAGGTCGTTGACCGAATCACTGTAGAAGGTGGTCCGCTCAAAGTCCTGCCATTGTCGCCCCTCGCTGGCCAGCCAATCCCGCACCCGGCTGATCTTGCCGGCCTGGAACGAAGGCACGCCGTCGATCTGGCCGGTATACCGGCCTGCCGCATCGCGCTGCAACTTCACCGCGATCAGATGTTCGACGCCAAAGGCGGCCGCAATCGGTGCGGTGACGAACTCGTTGGTCGCGGTGACGATGGCCACCAGGTCCCCTGCGTCTTGGTGCTGGCGCACCAGGGCGCGGGCATTGTCGCGCATCAGCGGCGACATCACTTCTTCCATGAACCGGGCCCGGGTCGCCTCGGCCTCGGCGGGCGGGCGCGAGCGCCAGACGGAAGTGGCGAAGTCTATGTACGCATCGACGTCCAGCTCGCCGCGCTGGTACTGGGCGTAGAACTCGTCGTTGCGCTCGGCCCAGGCGGCGCCGTCGGCCCAGCCGATCTTCACCATGTACTCGCCGAAGGAATGGTCGGAGTCCTGCGGTATCAGGGTGCCGTCAAGGTCGAACAGGGTCAGGTTCATGGGGATTCTTGTGGTGATTCGTCGGCCAGCATCTGGCGCAGCAACGGCACGGTGACGGCGCGCTTGTGGGCCAGCGCGAACTCGTCCAGCCGGTCCAGCAGCCGCATCAGGTGTTTCAGGTCACGGGCGAAGCGGGTGAGCAGGTAGTCCATCACCTCGTCGCCGAGAAAGATGCCGCGGCGGTCGGCCTCCCGGCGCAGGGCCGAGCGGGTTTCGGCCTCCGACAGAGGCTGCAGGGCAAAGGTCGGCCCCCAGCCGAGGCGGGTGCGCAGGTCCTCGCGCAGTGCCAGGTCGACCGGCGGTGCGGTGCCGCTGGCCACGACGGCCAGGCCATGCGTGGCCGCCTCGACAAAAAGCGTGAAAGCGGCATGCTGCTGGCCGGCGTCGAAGCGCTGGCAGTCGTCCATCAGCAGCAGCGAAGGCTGGGCGGGCAAGTCCCAGGGCAGGACGGTGTCGGCGTCGTACCAGCCGACCTGGGCGCCGCCTGCCTGCCAGGCCTGCGCCAGGGCACGCAGGCAATGCGTCTTGCCGCTGCCCGGCGGGCCCCAGATGAAAAGCGGCGGCGCACCAAGACTCAGCTGGCGCAACTGGGCCAGCAAGGCGCTGTTGGCACCGGGCACGAAGTTGTCGAATGTGTATTCGGGGTCGGGCCCGATGGCCAGCGGTATCTGCTTCAACAAGAAAAACTCACTCATCAACCCTGGTAAAGCGTGCTGTCCAGGTAGGCAGCACGGGCGCGGCGCAAGGCCACCACGCCCAGGGCACTCAAGGGCAGCGCGATCAGCACGCCGACGAAACCGAACAGATGACCAAAGGCCAGCAGCGCAAAAATCACCATCAGCGGCGACAGGCCGATGCGCTCGCCCACCAGGCGCGGAGTCAGGAGGAAACCTTCGATCAGCTGGCCGAGGCCGAACACCACCGCCACGGCCAGGAGGCCATAGAGACTGGCGAACTGCAGCAAGCCGGCCAGCAGCGCCAGGAGCAACCCGAGGCCGAAGCCCAGGTAGGGAATGAAGACCGCCATGCCGGTGAACACACCGATCGGCATGGCCAGGTCGAAGCCGGCCAGTGCCAGGCCAACGCTGTAGAAGATCGCCAGCGCTCCCATCACCAGCAGCTGGCCGCGCAGGTACTGGCCCAGCATCTGGTCGCATTCCTCCAGGAAGCCACCCACCGGCTCATGCATGCGCGGAGGCACCAGGCTCCAGCCGCGTTCCAGCAGCTTCGGCCAGTCGTGCAGCAGGTAGAACAGCACCACAGGCAAGAGCACCAGATTGCCGACCAGGGTCAAGAGCAGGCTGCCGCCGATGCGGGCCGAGCTGAGCGCCGTGCCCAGCCAGTCTTCCAGATTGGCATCCAGGTACTTCAGGACGAAGGACTTGATGCTGCTGATGTCCAGCGCCACATCGACGCCGAACTGCTTGAGCAGCGGCGCCAGATGGGTATTGGCCTTGGCCGCCAGAATGGGGATCTGCTCGCGCAGCAGCGGCAGCTCCTTGCTGAGGATGGGCACGATCAAGAGCACCAGGGCCAGCAGCACCAGGACCGCCAGCAGCTCCACCAGCACCACGGCCAGCAGGCGCGGCACATGGCGACGCGTCAGGCGCTCCACCATGGGATGCAAGGCATAGGCCAGCACGCCGGCCGCGATGAAAGGCGCGAGCACCGGCTTTAGCAACCAGATCAGCGCCAGGGCACCGAGGGCCAGACCGGTCCAGGCCAGGGCCAGGCGTTGACGGTGACTGAGCTTCATGGCGGCTTGACTGGGAATGGGTGGAGGGGCGCGGCGATTCTATGTGCGCGCCCGGGCATGCAACTCAATGCAAGGCCGGACCATCTCGGCCGCGCAGATCGTCCAGGCGCAGCTGCTGCGCCACTCGGTCTGGCGCCTGCTCGGCCCGATCCAGGTAGAACTCGATGTCGGCCGCCGCGGCGCTCCAGTGCCCCAGGGCCTCCAGCACCAGCGACCGGTCACGGCGCTCATTCAAGTCATCCGGCAGCAGCAGCACCAGGCGTTGCTGCACTGGCAGCAGGCGGTCCCAGTCGGATTGGGCGCGATGGATCTCTTTCAGGTTGCGCAGCATGCGAGCCAGCACCTGGCGCGGCGTGGCAGCCTGCAGGAACAGCTCCAGCGGCAGGTCCACATCGCCTGCGAGGCCCGCGCTCTGCCGATACGGCTGCAGCGCTTCGTCCAGCTCGCTGCGCGAGAGCGACCGGCCACTGAAGGGGTCCAGCATCACCTCGCCCTGGGACAGGTGCAGCTTGATCAGGAAGTGCCCCGGAAACGCCACGCCCCGCGCCTGCAGGCCGATCTGGCTCGCCAGCTCCAGGTAGATCACCGCCAGCGTGATCGGAATGCCGCGCCGGGTGGCCAGCACGTGGTGCACATAGCTGTTGCCGGCCTCGTAGTAGTTGTTGACGTTGCCGGCAAAGCCCAGCTCGGTGTGGAAATAGCGGTTCAAGGCACGCAGGCGGTGCGCACTCGGGGCATCGGCCGGCAGGCGCTGAAGCAGGCGGCGGGCCAGGGTATCGACCTCCGCTTGCACGGACTGCACATCGAGCCTGGGGAACTCATCCTGGCCGATGGCGATTGCTGCCTCGAGCAGGTTGATGCTCATGTCCTCCGCCACCAGGCTGGCGAAATACTCCAGCGCCGACGGGGCATGCAAGCGCAACGAGGAACTCATGCCCCGAGTTTATTGATCTCAGCCACGCCGGACAAACTGGCGCAGCTTCAATCCGCACAAGAGCAGCACAGCAAAGTACAGCACAGCCGAGGCGACCAGGCAGCCGGCCATGGCAATGGCGCGCAAGAGGCCATGCTGGCCGAGCTCGATCCAGTCAATCCGGGTGGCCAGGTAGTACTGCAAACCACCCATGGCTGCACTGGCCAACAGCACCCGCAATGCAAACATCAGCCAACCCGGCAGGGGCTGATAGCTGCCGCGGCGGCGCAGGCCCCAGAGCAGCAGGCCTGCATTCAGCAGGGCGCCGATGCCAATGGACAGGGTCAGCCCGGCCGCGCCGAACATCGGCACGAAGAGCGCATTGAGCAGCTGGGTCAGGACCAGCACGCCCACGGCGATCTTCACCGGCGTGCGGGTGTCCTGCTTGGCGTAATAGCCTGGCGCCAGCACCTTGATCGCCACCAGGCCCATCAGGCCGGCGCCATAGCCCATCACCGCCCGGCTGGTGTTGACGACGTCGATCGCCAGGAACTTCTTGTAGTGATAGAGCACGGCCACCATGGGCTCGGGAAACACCAGCAAGGCCACGGCGCAAGGCAGGCCGAACAGCACGACCAGGCGCAGGCCCCAGTCCAGCAGGTCGGAATAGTCCTGCCCCTCCCCCTTGGCCTGGGCAGCGGAGAGCTGCGGCGTCAGGACCACGCCCAAGGCCACGCCCAGCAGGGCAATCGGGAACTCCATCAGCCGGTCCGCCAGGCTGACCCAGGTGGCCACGCCAGCGCCAATGAAGGTCGAGATCTGCGTATTGATCATCAAGGAGAGCTGGGCCACGCCCACTCCCAGCAGCGCCGGCGCCATCTGGGTCAGCACGCGCTGCACGCCCGCCTGCCTCCAGGAGCGACGCAGCGCCGAGGGCGACAAGCCGATGCGCGGCAGCGCGCCGAGCTTTTTCAGCGCCGGGATCTGCACCGCCAGTTGCAAGACACCACCGAGCATCACGCCGATCGCCAGTGCGTAAATGGGCTGCCAGCCCCAGGCTTGCAGGCGCGGCACCAGCAACCAGGCCGAAGCAATCACCGACAGATTGAGCAGCACCGGCGTGGCCGCCGGCACCATGAACTTCTTCCAGGTATTCAGGATGCCGGCCGACAAGGCGACCAGGGACATGCAGCCGATATAGGGGAACATCCAGCGCGTCATCACGACGGCGGCATCGCGCCCTTCATTCAGGCCGGCTCCCAGCATCCAGACCAGCAGGGGCGCGCCAATCACACCCAGCACGCAGGTGAGGACCAAGGCCCAGGTCAGCACCGTGGCCACGGCATCGATCAGCTCATGGGTAGCCTGATCTCCCTCCTTGGCGCGCGTGGCCGCCAGCACCGGCACGAAGGCCTGCGAAAATGCGCCCTCGGCAAACAGCCGACGCAAGAGGTTGGGTATCCGGAACGCGACCTGGAAAGCGTCAGTCAAGGCAGACGCCCCGAACAGCGCGGCCACCAGGCTTTCCCGCACCAGACCGGTGATCCGCGATGCCAGCGTCAGGACGGAAACAAAGGAGGCAGCGCGGAGTAGATTCATCACTCAGATGTCGGTCGGGGCGCCGCATTATCTATGCGACGAAGGGCTGTTTGGCTTGCGCAATGCGGCAAACCCTTCTCCAGCCCACTAAAACTGCTATACTCGCGGTCTTTGCACCAACTGGGTAGATTCACAGCATGGCAACCTCTTCCAAAGCCAAGAAGAAGACCGTCCGTTTGGCATCGGGCCGCAAGCGCGCCCGCCAGGACGTCAAGCTCAACGCAGCCAACACGGCGCTGCGCTCCAAATTCCGCACGGTCGTCAAGAACGTGCAAAAGGCCGTTGTCGCTGGCGACAAGCCGAAGGCCGCCGAACTGTTCAAGGCTGCTCAAGCCGTGATCGACTCGGTTGCTGACAAGGGCATCTTCCACAAGAACAAGGCAGCTCGCCACAAGAGCCGCCTGTCCGCGAAGATCAAGGCGCTGGCCGCCTAACTTCCAGCGCTGGTGCAAAGCTCAAAGCCCGCTTCGGCGGGCTTTTTGTTTGCCTGCCACTCTGACGGGCTTCCTGATTGATCGCCCGACCAATTACCGCGATTTCACCGCGGGATTCCGATCGCGCAAGGCCATCCATTCCGACACCGCGCTGGCCACCCAGGGCGGATCCTCGCGGGGCAGGTCATGCCCCGCTGCCGTGTGCATGCGCAGCGGCACACCCCAGGCGCGACTCAGCGTCTGCGAACAACGCCAATCCACCAGGCCATCTCCCAGGCTGCACAAGAGCAGCATGGGTGGCTCCGGCCGTGCGCGGCTGGCCTGGAAGCGGACGACGGCCAGGACCTGGCGCCAGACATTGGTCAATCGGACCCGGGCCCTTTTCGCGGCCCCGGCCTGTGTCGTCAGGCTGAAACGCAGCAACTGGAATGGCACCGCGGGGCGCAAGCGTCGGATGACCGGGCTGAAGGGTCGCAGGCTCGTGTTGATCAAGACCGCCGCACTGACCTCCGCGGGATAGCGCGCCGCCCAATCGCTGGCGACCAAAGCGCCCAGTGACATGGCCAGCAGATGAACGGGCGTCTTCACGCCCCGCCTTTGCAACTCCGACCGGCAGGCATCGACAAGAGCAGCAATGGAGCTGGGGCTGGACCGGTCATGCAACTCACCATGACCTGGCAGATCGAGCAGCAAGACACGCACGTCCGGCTGCAACTTGGCCAGCTGATTGACGAAGATATGGGGAAACTCGCCCCAAGTCCCTGCCGCTCGGGTCAAGCCCCGCAGCAACACCCAGGTGACAGGCTCCGGCGGAGTCATGGCAAGGTCAGAACCAGCATGTAACAACATTGCTGCAAGCGTATATCAACAAGCCAGGAAACCACACCCCCGGAATGCGCCCTTCGCCGCAATTGGCGCTACAGGCAAACCCTGGCGCGCAGTGCGACTCAGTCCCTGCTCGCGGGCCGCTCGGGCAACAGGCAGGCCTCGGCCACCTGAAGCTGGTTGTCACGAGCAAAGTTCATGACGAAGTCCCAGGCCATCGGCTCGAGTGCCTTCAGTTCCTCGTTGACGATCACGCATTTGACGCCGTTGATCACGCGAGGCACGCAGTAGGGCGAATAACCGATGTGGTCGCCGATGCGCCCCGTGTTGCCGCCGGGGCGAAAGCAGGACATGGCGCCGGCCAAGCGCTCGGCCCAGTCACTGGGCCGGAACGTGCGCCCTTCCAGGGTCAATCCCTGGATGAACACTTCGCGCGGTTTGGGCGGCAGACTCATGGGCTCGCTAGCGGGACAGACAACTCGCGGCGTCAGGCCGTCGAGGCAAAGCCGGTATTGTGCCTTGTTGCGGCGCAGCAAGCGTGCAACAAAGTTCCGCTGCGTGGTTGGCATAGCGCACGCCGGCCAACCCGACCTGGGGGCGACCCGTAGAATCAACGACCCTTTCGTTTTCGCTTGCACTGGAGAGTTGATGAACGCCCCCGTTCCGCCCGTTCCGCCCACCGAGCCGCATGTGATGCAGACCTACGGCCGCCTGCCCATCGCCTTGTCGCATGGTCAGGGCTGCTGGGTCTGGGACACCGCCGGGCGACGATATCTGGACGGCCTGGGCGGGATCGCGGTCAACACACTCGGCCACGCCCATCCGCGCCTGGTGCCAGCCCTGCAGGAGCAGGTCGCCAAGCTGATCCACACCAGCAATTACTACCACGTGCCACTGCAGGAGAAGCTCGCCGCCAAACTGGTCGAGATCTCCGGCATGACCAACGCCTTCTTCTGCAACTCGGGTCTGGAAGCCAACGAGGCGGCATTGAAGATTGCCCGCAAGTTCGGCCATGACCGCGGCAACACCAACCCTGAGCTGATCGTGTTCGAGGGCGCATTCCATGGCCGCTCGATCGCCACGCTGTCTGCCACAGCCAACCCCAAGATCCATGCCGGCTTCGGCCCGCTGGTGGGCGGCTTCGTGCGCGTGCCGCTGAACAATATCGCCGCGGTCGAGGCGGCCCTGAAGGCGCACCCCAACGTCACCGGCATCTTCCTGGAAACCATCCAGGGCGAAGGTGGCGTCAACCCGGCCCGCATCGAGTTCCTGCAAGGCCTGCGCCGCGTCTGCGACGAGCATGACATCCTGCTGATGCTGGACGAGGTGCAATGCGGCATCGGCCGCACCGGCAAGTGGTTTGCCCACCAATGGGCTGGCATCACGCCGGACGTGATGCCGCTGGCCAAGGGCCTGGGTTCGGGCGTGCCGGTCGGCGCCGTGGTCTGCGGCCCGCGTGCGGCCAAGGTGCTGCAGCCGGGCAACCACGGCACCACCTTCGGCGGCAACCCGCTGGCCATGCGGGCAGGCGTCGAGACGCTGAGCATCATGGAAGAAGATGGCCTGCTGGCAAACGCCGCCAAGGTCGGCGGCGAGCTCAAGGCCGCGCTGACCGAGCAACTCGCCGGTGTGCCCGGTGTGGTCGAGGTGCGCGGCCAGGGCCTGATGCTGGGCATCGAGCTCGACCGATCCGCCGCAGCGCTGCTGCAGCAAGCGGCCGATGCCGGCCTGATGATCAGCGTCACCGCCGACAAGGTCGTGCGCCTAGTTCCCGCGCTGATCATGAGCAGCGATGAGGCGGCTCAACTCGCCGCGATTCTGGTGCCGCTGATCAAGGCCTTCGTGGCCACGCCCAAGCCATGAAGCCCGGCTCCAGCCTGATCCGCCACTACCTGCAGTTCAAGGACCTGCGCGCCGAGGAGTATGCGCATCTGTTCGAGCGCGCCGCCACCATCAAGCGCCGCTTCAAGAACTACGAGAAATACCAGCCGCTGCAGGACCGCACGCTGGCCATGATCTTCGAGAAGGCCAGCACGCGCACGCGCGTGAGCTTCGAGGCCGGCATGTACCAGATGGGCGGTTCGGTGGTGCACCTGACCACCGGCGACAGCCAGCTGGGCCGCGCCGAGCCGATCGAAGACAGCGCCCGCGTGATCAGCCGCATGGTCGACATCGTGATGATCCGCACCTTCGAGCAGACCAAGATCGAGCGTTTCGCCGCGCACTCGCGAGTGCCGGTGATCAATGGCCTCACCAACGAGTACCACCCCTGCCAGATCCTCGCGGACCTGTTCACCTTCATCGAGGCGCGCGGCATGAACCAGCGCGGCGTGGTGGATGTTGATTGCCTGAAGGGCCGGGTCGTGGCCTGGGTGGGTGACGGCAACAACATGGCCAACACCTGGCTGCAGGCCGCCGAGATCCTCGGGTTCACGGTCCATGTCAGCACACCGAGCGGCTACGAAGTCGATCCGACGGTGGCCGGCATCAAGAACACCGCCTGCTACAAGGTCTTCGCCGACCCGCTGGAAGCCTGCCGAGGTGCCGACCTGGTCACCACCGATGTGTGGACCAGCATGGGCTACGAAGCCGAGAACGAAGCCCGCCGGGCGGCGTTCGCCGACTGGTGTGTCGACGCCGAGATGATGTCGGTCGCCAAGCGCGATGCCCTCTTCATGCACTGCCTGCCGGCACATCGCGGCGAGGAGGTGTCGGCCGATGTGATCGATGGGCCGCAGTCTGTGGTGTGGGACGAAGCAGAGAACCGGATGCACGTGCAGAAGGCACTGATGGAGTACCTTTTGCTCGGCCGGATCGGCTGAGGGCCGGATTGCCTTTCAGCGCGGCCTCAAGCCGTCCACCAGCACATTCGCCGGGTAGTAGCGCTGAAAGGTCTTCCAGACCTCGCCGCTGCGGGTGCTCTTCTCGAGCATGTCGCGCAGCATCGCGCGGTCAGCACCAGGCAGCGACTTGGACAGGTAGGCGCCGGATTCCCCCCACGGCATCTCTTCCACCGACTCGATCCTGAGCTTGGCCAGCAGAGGCTTGTAGCGAGAGTCGTTGTGGATCGCGCCGGCAATGATGCTGGGCGACATCACGGTCAGGTCGGCCATGCCCATGCTCAGCATGCGCGCCGCTTCGAGCGGATCCACCGCCTGGACCAGCCGGGCCTGGCTGCCCAGCTCGCGCGCCATGGCCAGATAGGCCTCGCCGTAGTCGAAGCCGCGCACCAGCACCACGCGCAACTCGCGCCGCCGCAAGAGCTCGTCCAGCGAACGCAGCGCCGGCCTGTCCTTGTCGAGCAGGGAAATCAGCGTCGCGCGGCTGCGCACCATGGGAACGAAAAGGCCCAGCTCGTCACGCCGCGGCGTGCGGGTCGCCGGAATCAGGAGGTCGGCCTGACCGGCCTCGAACATCAGCTCCAGCCGGGCCCGCGGCACGCTGGAAAACTCGAAGCGGCAGGCGTCGCCCAATCCGCGCAGGATGTCGGGATAGACCCCACCTATGGTTTCGCCATCCACCGTCACGCTCAGGCCGATGGGCGACGCCGGCACCTTCAAGGGGCGGGAGCATCCGCCCCAGGCCAGCATTGGCAGGCAAAGCAGGCCGGTCAACAGCAATCTGCAGGCTTGGCTCATTCAGATTTCGTCAATCAAGACTCGCGACGATTGTGCTTGAACTCGGCGGTATCCGCCGGTACACATGCAGGGCTCTGTTCAGCATGCTGTCAGCCCCCTGTGGCAGCCTAGCTGGCAAATGAAACTCGCCCTGATCTCCGACCTGCATGCCAACCGCCAGGCACTCACTGCTGTCCTCGAGCATGCTGCCGCGCGCGGCGTGCAGCAGCATGCGCTGCTGGGCGACTATCTCGGCTATGGCGGCGATCCGGCCTGGGTGCTGGACCGGGTGATGGAGCTGGTCGAGGAAGGCGCGGTCGCCGTGATGGGCAACCACGACAGCGCAGTGGCCCGCGGCGCCCTCCCCGGCATGCGCGAAGAGGCCCGCGAGGTCGCCGAATGGACGCGCAGCCAACTGCAACCCTACCAACTGGCCTTTGTGAAGCAGCTGCCCATGACGGTCGAGCGCGGCGAGATGCTTTTCGTTCATGCCAATGCCTATGACCCGGCGAGCTACGAATACATCCAGGGCCGGCTCGAGGCCATCCGCAGCATGCATGCCACGAAGGCGCGCTACACCTTCTGCGGCCATATGCATGAGCCCATGCTGTTCCATCTCAGCGGCACCGGCAAGGCCGGTGAATTCACGCCGCAAGCCGGCGTCGAAATTCCGCTCCTGACCAATCGCCAATGGCTGGCGATCCCCGGCTCCTGCGGCCAGCCGCGGGACGGCAATCCGGCGGCCTGCTACGCGATCTTTGACAGCGAACAAAGCGTCCTGAGCTTCCAGCGCGTCCCCTACGACGCCGACGCGGCGGCCGCCAGCGTGCGCGCGGCCGGCCTGCCAGCACGGCTGGCCGATCGCTTGCTGGCAGGCGAGTAGAGCAGATGACAAGCCCGACCAGCACCTTCGGCGCCGCCCTGCCGCCCTCGCCCTTGCAGGAGGGCCAGGTGATCGACGGCTTCCGGCTGGAGGCGCGGCTGCACCAGGGCGGCATGGCCAATCTGTGGAGCGTGACGCGGGTTGAGCCGGTCGAGGGCGAGGATTTCCGGCTGATGATGAAGGTGCCGCGCATCAAGGGCGGCGAAGACCCGGCCACCATCGTCGGCTTCGAGGTCGAGCAGATGTTGATGCCCGCACTCAAGGGTCCGCATGTGCCGCGCTTCGTCGCTCGTGGCGACTGGACCCGCCAGGCCTATATCGTGATGGAGCGCATCGAAGGCGTGTCGCTGAGGCCACGCCTGGATGACGCGCCCCTGCCACTGGAGGAGGTGGTGGACATCGGCATCCGCGTCGCCACAGCCTTGCAGGACCTGCATCGCCAGCACGTCGTGCATCTGGACATCAAGCCCAGCAACATCATGTTCCGGCCGGATGGCCGCGCGGTCCTGGTCGACTTCGGCCTCTCGCGGCATGACCACCTGCCCGACCTGCTCGAGGAGGAATTCTCGCTGCCCATGGGCACCGGGCCCTACATGTCGCCCGAGCAGGTGCAATTCATCCGCAACGACCCGCGCAGCGACCTGTTCGCCCTGGGCGTGATGCTCTATCACCTGGCTACCGGCGAGCGGCCATTCGGCCAGCCAAGTTCGGTGCGCGGCCTGCGTCGCCGGCTCTATGTGGAGCCGGTGCCGCTGCGCGCCATAGACGCGAAGCTGCCGCCCTGGTTCCAGGAGATCGTGCTGCACTGCCTGGAGGTCAAGCCCGAGCGCCGCTACCAGAGTGCCGCGCAGCTGTTGCTGGACCTGAAGAGCCCGCAAAGCGTGGCGCTGACACGGCGGTCCGAGAAGACACAAGGCAGCAACAGCCTGAAGACCTTGAAGCGCTGGTTCTTCGCCATCGGTAGCGAGCCGACCGCGCCGACCCGGCCGAGCGAACAACTGGGCCGCAGCCCCATCATCATGGCGGCCATCGACATCGAGAGCGCCACGCCGGCACTGCTGGAGCAACTGAGTGAGCATGTGCGCCGCGTTGTGCAGGCCGAGGTCGGCGCGCGCCTGGCCTGCGTCAGCGTGATGAAGACGGCCCGGCTCGGCATGGACGAACTCACCGACAGCCAGGGTCAGAGCCTGCACGTGAAGCAGCTGATCGCCCTGAAGTCCTGGGCACGCCCGATCAGCAAGGCGCTGGACCTGCAGGACGGCCGCCTGACCTTCCATGTCCTGGAAGCGCCTGACGCGGCCACGGCCATCATCGAATTTGCCAGCCGCAATGGCATCGACCACATCGTGATGGGGGCGCGAGGCGCTTCCGCGCTGCGGCGCTACCTCGGCAGCGTTTCTTCCCAGGTGCTGGCCGAATCGGACTGCACCGTGACTGTCGTCAGGGAACGCTAGTAGGGATAGACCGAGCTCGGCGTCGCCTTGCTGGCGCGTGCCACCACCTGAGTCTTGACCGTCAGCTTGTTGCTGCCGGCTTGAAGCTGGGCTGAGACCGGCTCGTTTTCAAGCAGTTGGTCTGCATGCCAGACGCGCACCCTCACTGCACCTTCCGGCAGGCCCTCGACCACCAGCCTGCCGTCGCTGCCGCTGAGCTTGGCCCAAGGCGAGTCGGCCACGTACAGATGGCCACGCATCGAGCTGTGCAGATGGCAGCCAAGCAGATAAGGGCCGCTATGGTTGAAGCTGCGGGTTTCGGTGCCGGGCGTGCGGTTGCCCGATCGACCCGACAGGCGCAACTGGATGGTCTGGCCGGGGTCCAGATAGACGCCGCCCGGCCCCATCAAGCCGGCAATCACATGGTGGTCAAAGCTGTCCTTGTTGCTGAACACGATGCGCGTGCCCGGCGCCACGATGCTGATGGCTGGCACAAAGCGCTGCTTCTCCTGAGCAACCAGCACTTCGGCCGGAGGCACCGGGCGCGGGCCGGCCATCGTGCTGTCCACCATCACCACGGCGTCAGCGAGGGGCTGGCCCTGCTTGTCCAGCACCGCGATACTGAGATCGGCGGCAGTAGCGGCCATGCTGGTCAGCAACAGGGAGAGAGCGAGAGGCTTCAGCATGGCGGCGGCTCCTCAGGGCTTGGCGGCTTGCGGCGCGCGCGCCTCGGCCTGCACTTCGACCTGGTGGCGCTTCTTGTTCTTGTCCAGGTAGACCAGCGTCAGCGGGATCTTGTCGCCAGCGGCCAGCGGGCGATTCAGGCCCATCAGCATCACATGCAGGCCACCCGGCTTGAACTCGACGCTCTTGCCGGCGGGCAGCGGCAGGCTCTCGACCGCACGCATGCGCATCACGCTGCCTTCCATGGCCATCTCATGGATCTCGACCATGGATGCCACGGGCGAGCTGGCCTCAACGAGCTGCAAATCGCTGTCAGCGCGCAGCTGAAAGAACGCACCGGTCGCCTTCTGCTGCGCCACGGTCGTGCGCACCCAGGCGTCCTTGACCTGCAATTGAGGTGCCTGGGCCTGGGCGGCGACGCTGAACAGGGCGATGGAAGCGGCGACAAGGGCGATGGAAACCAAACGCATGCAAGCGACTCCTGAGAACTGGCCACCATCATAGCCAGCCCTACACTGAGCGCATGAGCTCGACCGCAGACAACCCTTGCACGCGCTGTGGCGCCTGCTGCGCCAGCTTCCGGGTCGACTTCGCCCGCGAGGAAATGATGAGCGAAGGCGGCAGCGTGCCTGACGGCCTGTGCGGTGAACTCAACCACAGCCTGGCCCGCATGCGCGGCACCGACCACGCCAGCCCGCGCTGCGCCGCCCTGGTGGGCACGGTCGGCGTCAAGGCCAGCTGCGGCATCTATGAATGGCGGCCCTCGCCCTGCCGTGAATTCGGCCTGCGCGCGCCACTGGGCCTGGGCGACGACGCCTGCGCGCGGGCCCGCGCGCGGCACGGCCTGCCGCCGCTCTAGCCGAACCTTTCGCGCTAGGGCTTGGCGCCGGTCATGTAGCTGTTGATCTTGTTCAGCTTGGTGGCGTAGATGTCGCGGTCCTTGATGGTCGTGCTGTAGTCCTTGGCAATCGCCATGTGCTTGCTGGCGCTGGCCAGATCGCCCAGGCGCAGGTCGGCCAAGGCCATCCAGAAATGGAACTCGGGCACGTAGGCGGCGCGCTTGATTTCCTTCTCGAACAGCCCCCGCGCTCTCACATAGTCGCCCGCATTCATGGCCTCGACGCCACGGTCGAAGAAGGCATAGGGCGGGTCAGGCTGCAGCTCGTTGAGCCGGCGCTGCACCTGCTCGGCCTCGGCAAGCTGACCGAGGTCCCGCAAGGCAATCACCAGATTGCCCAGGGCCTGAGGGTTGTCGGGCTCCAGCCGCGCGACCTGGCGCAGGACTTTCTCGGCCGCCACCAGGTCACCATGGCGCCGATAGATCACGCCCAGCGTGTTGTAGGCATTGACATAGTTCGGCGAGCGATCGATGGCGGCACGAACCAGCCAGTAAGCCTGGTCGAGGTCATTGGCCACCATGAACTCGGCAGCGCGGTTGTTGTAATACATGGCGACCAGGGTGCCCTCGTCGATGGTGCGAACGCGCTCCACCCGGTTCAGTTCGGGCGGCATGAAGTCGACGGTCATCATGTCCATGTCGAGCGCGAAGACATTGCTGCTCTCCTGCAGCCGGCGACCCAGGCTCACATTGACATGCCCCGCCAGAAAGAGCACGTTGCCGGAACGGCTCCAGCTGCCTTCGGTATGGACCAGCTGATAGCGCAGCCCCAGGCCCAACTCCTTGGCAAAGGCCGCCGTCATGATGACCAGCGACAGGCAATTGCCAGCACGCGACTCGAACGCCTCAGAGGCATTGCGCGTGATGGCCGAGTCGTAGTCAAGAATCAGCTTGCGCTTCGTATAGAGCGCGTCAATCAGTGCCCAGCGAGGGCCGCGGGCGACGACTTGATCCGCCACATCGCGCTTGAGGAATTGGCGCATCTCCGGGCTCAACTCGAAGACGGCCTTGTCGTCAATGGGCTGGGCCAGGGGCTTGAACGCCGAGTCCTTGAACAGGGCTGACAGCTCCTGCGGCTCCAGGAGCGGCACGCTCACGCAACCAGAGAGCGCAGCCGCCAGGGCCAACAGGCTGGCATGTAGGATTTTTCGCATCGCGCACCTCGCAGTGGCGGCAAGCGACCACCAGCATCCCACGGGTCCGTGCGGCGCCTGCCTGCTCAGATGCTAGTCCCCTTTTGCCACGCGTGCCGAAGGTCAAGCCCCCGTGTTTGCGCTATTCCTGGACCCAGACGACGGCGGTCCGGGCGGGCACTACGAAGGCGCCGCTGCCCTGCTCGTAACGAGCCTCGCGGCGCGGGCGCTGGTCCGCTGCAGCCGCGCTGGCTTGCACCGGGTGCAGCCGGTAGGCGTGCCCGCGTTCACTCTCGATCTGCAGCGTCTGCGCCTGAGGCGACACATTGATCAGGTAGAGCAGGCGCTTGAAGCCGGCACCGGCCAGGCCTTGGCCATCCAGCACGGCGGCCATCACCACCGGGTTCTGCTGCGGGCCGGTGTTGAGGAAGTGAAGACGTCGCTTCACCTCATCTGCGGAGCGAAGGCGCAAGAGGCTGCTGCTGGCGCGGATCTTCAGGAGGTCCAGGAACATCGCGCGGGCCCTGGCGATGTCGGCCGGCCGCGGCTTGATCGAGTCGTCAGCCAGCAGCGGCTGCAGAAGCGGCCAGTCACGGCCGTTGTCACCCTGGGGCGGCAGGCCGGCGGCAAAGCCGTTGTCGCGCAGGCTCCAGTCCAGGCGGTTGAACCAGTCGCCCGAGTCGTAGCTGTTGCGGTCCAGCGATTTGGATCGCAGCACCTCAAGCCCGGCATGGAAGTAGGCAATGCCCTGGCTGAAGGCGGTCAGTGCCGCGCCGAGCATCTGCACCCGCAACCGGTCCTCGCGCGAAGTGTCGCGAGGCAATCGCATCACGTTGATGTCGAACAGCGTCTGGTTGTCGTGGTTCTCCACGTAGTTGACCACCTCGCCCGGCTGCGAAACATAGCCCGCAGGCTGGTCGCCATAGGGAATCTCGGAGAGCTTGCGGCGCTTGCCTTCAAAGGTCTCGAGCTCGAAGTCGCGCAGGGAGCCGGCCAGGCCGACACGGGTCATGTCGGCCGCGCGGAACAGCTCGACGGGCTCGCGCTTCGGTGCCGCGTCATTGGGCGCATAGACCAGGCCGTTGAGCCAGCCCTGGTTCTTGCGCAGCGCCTCGCCGCTGTCGCCCGCACTGCCGCCGCGCGCCGCATCGCGGCCCCGGTCGCTGAAGGTGCCGATGCCGCTGCCATTCAAGGACAGTTGCGACGCCTGGACGAAGCGTGAGCCATTGGCGATCTCGCCAAAGTTCCAGCCCTCGCCAATCAGCTCGACATGCCTGCCAGCCGCCTTGTCGACCGCCGCTTGCAGCATCTCCATCGCAGCACGCGGCTGATGGGCCATCAGATCGAAGCGGAAGGAATCGACACGGTAGTCGCGAGCCCAGCGTACCGTCGTGTCGATCATCAGCTTGGCCATCATGCGATGTTCGGTGGCCGTGTTGTCGCAGCAGGTCGAGCGCTCGACCTGGCCTTTGGCATCGAGCCGCTGGTAGTAGCCCGGCACGATGCGGTCCAGCACCGACTTGGCATCCTGGCCCGAGGCCGGCGTGTGGTTGTAGACCACGTCCATGCCCACGCGCAAGCCAGCCTCATGCAGGGACTGCACCATCTGGCGAAACTCGATGATGCGGCGTGCGCCATCGGCCGCGCTGCTGGCATAGCTGCCCTCGGGCGAGCCGTAGTGCAGCGGGTCGTAGCCCCAGTTGAAGCAATCCTTCGAGGCGACCGCCATCACCCTGGCTTGCTGGTCCGGGCTGTCTGCGGCGGCCGTGGGCACGGTCGGTGTGGCGCATTGGGCTTCGGGAATGCTGGCGATGTCGAACACCGGCAGCAGGTGCACGTCCGTCATGCCCGCCTGAGCCAGCGAGCGCAGATGGCGCATGCCCGCCGAGCGGGTCTCGGTGAAGGCCTGGTAGCGGCCGCGCCTGGCCACTGGAACCGTCGCGTCAGCGATGGAGAAGTCGCGCACATGCAGCTCGTAGATCAGCATGTCGGTGGCGGCCGCCAAGGGCTTGGGCCGGCGGTGTTGATCCCAGCCGCGCGGTTTCAGCTTCGCGGCATTGAGGTCGGCGATATAGCTGCGCCAGGAATCCGTGCCATGACTGCTCGAGTACGGGTCGCTGACGCGATTGCGCACCCAACCCTTGCCGGGCACGAAGACCTCGACCAGGTAGTTGAAATAGCGGCCCGACAAGTCCCCATGCGCGCGCCAGGACCAGGCACCCGTGGTCGCGTCGAACTGCATCGCTTGCTCGGCGCTGGCCTTGCTCGCATCGCTGTCGTACAGGCAGAGGCTCACCGCACGCGCGGTGGGCGCCCAGAGCTTGAAGCTGGTGGATTTGGCTGCGGGCTGCACAGCCACGCCAAGGTCCGCAATATCGCCAGCCGCGGCATAGAGATCGTCAAGCGCGCCGGGGCTCTGGATGCGTGTGAAGGCCAGCACCTGACCAGCTTCGTTTTCGCGCGCGAGTATCAGTTGAGCGCGATGCAGGCGAGCCGGATCATCGATGGACAGACGCAGCCTCGGGCCGGCTCCGACAAACTTGAAACGCTCGGCCGTTGCTGGCGAAAGGCCCCGCGAATCAGGCTGCAGGTCGAAGCTGTTTTCTGCGCCCCGAACGGCTTGACCTGCCTGCACCGACAGCGAACCCGCCATCGAGGCATGCAAGCGCCAGCGCTGACCTGGCTCGGCCGTCTGACCGGGCCATTGCACGAGTTGGCGATCCAGCCAGTAGGCCTGCGCCTCGGCCACAAGACCATTGGGATGCAGCAGTGCCTGAAAGTCTTCAACATCACATCCGCCGGCCCGCGCCTGCCCACTCCAGGCCAGCACGGCCAAGCCCAGCAGCCAGCCGCCGCTCATCCGCGATCTCGATCTCATGCCTGTCTCCGTGCTTGTTTTCTGAATGGTAGCAAAACTACATTAATCAAAACAATTCAGCTTTGCACTACAGGAATCATGCCGCTATGCTTGCCTCCGTGAGCGAATGATCGATCAGTAATTTAGCTACAACAAGGCGCCACAATGCGCCGATGGGGACGTGTTGATGAACGTGATCCGCAATCTCGGCGGCGCATTGGCGCTGTGCACCAGCCTGATGAGCCAAGCCCAGACCATCTCCCGTATCGAACCCGCTTTCTGGTGGGTCGGCATGCGCAGCCCGGAGCTGCAGCTGATGGTGCATGGCGATCGCATCGGTGACTTGCAGGCACAGGTCATGGCGCCAGGTATCACGTTGAAGAAGACCACCCGCACCGCCAATCCCAACTACCTGTTCCTGGACCTGCAGATCGACCCGCAAGCCAAGGCTGGCGAGTTCGAGATCCTGTTCAGCGGCGGCAAGACCCACCTCAAGCAGCGCTACCAGCTGCTGCAGCGCGAGCCCGGCTCTGCGGACCGACAGGGCTTCGGCCCCAAGGATGCGATCTACCTCGTCGTGCCCGACCGCTTCGCCCAGGGTCAGGCAGATCGCGCTCAGCCCGCCGGCCTGCTGGAACGCAATGACCGACGCAGCCCCGGCGGCCGCCACGGCGGCGATATCGCCGGCCTGCGACAGCATCTGGACTACATCGCAGGCCTCGGTTTCACGCAGATCTGGCCTACGCCACTGACCGAAAACAACGCCGAGAAGTACAGCTATCACGGCTACGCCGCCAGCGACTTCTACAAGATCGACGCACGCTTCGGCACGAACGAAGAGTTCCGCGAGCTGAGTCGCGAAGCCCGCTCAAAAGGCATCGGCATGATCCAGGACATCGTGCTCAACCACATCGGCGCCAGCCACTGGTGGATGCGCGATATGCCGGCGCCAGACTGGCTCAATCAGTGGCCAGCAGACGAGGCGCAGGGCCGCCCCCAAGCCTCGTCGGCCCCCTCGGGGGGTGGGGTGACCAATTTGGTCAACCCTGGGGGCTACAAGTACGTGGAGACCCAGCATGCACGCATGACGCTCCAGGACCGCTATGCGTCAGAGAGCGACCGCAAGCGATTCACCGACGGCTGGTTCACCCGCAACATGCCGGACCTCAACCAGCGCAATCCGCAACTGGCCACCTATCTGACGCAGATGACGATCTGGTGGATCGAGTACGCCTCTCTTTCAGGCATCCGCACCGACACCTATTCCTACTCCGACCGCGAGTTCCTCGCACGCTGGTCCGAGCGCGTGATGCAGGAGTATCCGAAGCTCAATATCGTTGGCGAGGAATGGAGCCCGCATCCGGCCGTGGTGTCGTACTGGCAGCGCGGCAAGCGCAACCACGACGGCTATGTTTCCAGCACACCGAGCATGATGGACTTCCCGTTGCATGGCGCCCTGCTCGCCGCATTGGGGGAAGCAGATGGTCACGACAGCGGCCTCACCAAGCTCTACGAGGCGCTGGCGCACGACTTCGTCTATCCGGCGCCGGAACAGCTCGTCCTGTTCGAAGGCAATCACGACACGCCGCGCCTCTACTCGCTGCTGAAGGAAGACCTGGGCGCCTGGAAATTGGCCCTGGCCTACCTGGCCACCACGCGCCGCATTCCGCAGGTCTTCTACGGCACCGAGCTGCTGATGCAGAGCCCGAGGGAGCGCGACGACGGCGCCGTGCGCTCCGACTTCCCCGGCGGCTGGGCCGGCGATGCGGTGAACGGCTTCACCGGCCAGGGCTTGAAAGACAAGCAGCGCGAGGCACAAGACTTCCTGCGCAAGCTCTTCACGTGGCGCAAGAGCAGCCGCGTGGTGCACGACGGCGAGCTGATGCACTACTCGCCGGAGCACGGCGTCTACGCCCTGTTCCGCTATCTGAAGAGCGAGCCCAATGCGCCGCGCGTGATGCTGTTGCTCAACAAGGGCAGCAAGGAAGCCAAGGTCGACCTGCGCCGCTTTGCCGAAATGCTGCCGGGAGCCAAGTCGGCCGTCGATGCGATGACCGGTCAGGCCATCACGCTCGGGGACACCATCACCGTGCCCGCACGCTCGCCGCTGATCGTCGAGCTCAGGCGCTGAGCTGCGACTCCGGCACCGGCGGCGTGAACGACAGGCTGCCGGCCATCCGGTTCCAGGCATTGATCGCGCCGATGGCGGCGGTCAGGCCGGCAATCTCGACAGTCGTGAACTGCGCCTGCAGCTCGGCATAGAGGGCACCGGTCGGGCGGTGCTCGGTCATTTGTGTCAGCGCCTCGGTCCAGGCCAAGGCAGCCCGCTCCTTCGGCGTGAACAGCCCTGGCGCCTCGGCCCAGGTGGCCACCAGGTCGATCTTGGCCGGCACGACCTTCAGCTTGCGCGCCATGTTCAGGTGGAACTGCAGGCAGAACGCGCAGCCATTGAGCTGCGAGGCGCGGATCTTGATCAGCTCGGTGATCTGCTTGTCCAGCCCCGATTCATCGACGGCCTTGCCAAGGGCGCGCATCGCCAGCACCACGCCGGGCGCCGCCTGTTCGAACTCGGCCCAGTCCATGCGGGCTTGATGTGGAAATGCCATGAGAGAAGCTGCCTTCGAGAATGAAGGCAGCAATTCTGGCAGCAGCGCCCGGGGTGCGCTTCAAGGCAGGTGCAAGAGCCCAATCGGCGCACGGCCACTGGCCGCACTGATCAGGCCCAGCACGCGTGCGGGCTCCTGGCCGAGCATGTCCCACTTGAATCGCCAGGCCCAGTTGCCGCCCAAGATGCCCGGCACATTCATGCGGTGCTCGCCCCCGAGGCCCAGCACGTCCTGCAGCGGGAAGATCGCGATATTGGCCACCGAGTTGCAGCAGGCGCGGATCATGGCCCAGTGCACGTCGTGGTCGCCGCAAGCGAGGTAGGAGCCGGCGAAAGCCCGCTCGCGTGCCGAGGCGCTGTTCCACCAGCCGCGCACCGTGTCGTTGTCATGCGTGCCGGTGTACGCCACGCTGGCCTTGGGCCACATGTGCGGCAGGAATTCGTGATCGGCCTCGCCACCAAAGGCGAACTGCAGGATCTTCATGCCCGGGAAACCGCAGCCGTCGCGCAGTTCATGCACATCGTCGGTGATGAAGCCCAGGTCTTCGGCCACGATGGGCAGCTTGCCCAGGCTCGCCTCGATGGCATCGAACAGCGCCTGGCCCGGGCCCTTGAGCCACCGGCCCTCTTTGGCGTCCGGGCTGCTCGCCGGAATCTCGTAATAGCCCGCGAAGCCGCGGAAATGGTCGATGCGGAAAACATCGGCCTGGCTCAGGGCGCGCTTCACGCGGGCGGTCCACCAAGCATAGTTCTCGGCTGCCATCTTGTCCCAGCGGTAGAGCGGATTGCCCCAGCGCTGGCCATCCAGCGACATCGCATCCGGCGGCACGCCGGCCACCACCGTGGTCTGGAAATTCTTGTCGAGGTGGTACAGGTCGGGGCGCGACCAGCAATCGGCGCTGTCGTGCGCAACAAAGATCGGCAGGTCGCCCATGATGTGCACGCCCTTGCTGTTCGCATAGGCCTTGAGCGCGGTGATCTGCGTGTCGAAGCACCATTGCACGAACTGCCAGAAGGCGATTTCTTCCGCGTGGGTCTTGCGCACTTCGGCAATCGCAGCAGCTTCGCGGCGCGCTAGCGGCGCCGCCCAGTCCCACCAGGGCTGACCGTTCAGCGGAGAGCGGATCGCCATGAAGAGCGCGTAGTCGTCGAGCCACTCGGCCTGGCCGGCGCACCAGTCGGCGAAGGCCAGCCTGTCAGCGGCCGTGGCCTTGGCGAAGAAACCGGCCGAGGCCGCGCGAAGCTGCTGCTCGCGCCAGGGCAGCACGCGGCCGTAGTCCACCTTCATGGCATCGAAGCCAGCTTCGGGCAATTCCGGTGCGGCCAGCCAGCCCTTTTCCACCAGCGGCTCTAAGGCCACCATCCACTGACTGCCGGCGAAGGCCGAGACGCCTTGGTAGGGCGAATCACCCGGGCCGATGGGCGTGGTCGGCAAGAGCTGCCAGAGGCCCTGGCCAGCCGAAGCGAGCCAATCGACGAACTGGTAGGCGGCCGGGCCGAAGTCACCCATGCCGTTTGGGCCAGGCAGCGAGGTGATGTGGGCCAGCACGCCGGCGCTTCGTTTGTTGAGGTCCATGACGTCTCTCTACTCTCTCTTTTGATCTCAACCAGCGCGCAGCAGCAGGAGGCTGCGTGCCGGTGCCTGGAATCCCTGGCCGGCGGCAATGCGCTGGCCACTCTCGATCTCACCGCTGCTGTCCAGCAGCACGGAAAAACTCTGCGCGCTCAAATGGAAGGGGCGCGCCTGCGCATCGGGGTTGAACACGATGGCCAGGCGCGGTGCAGCCTCGCTGGCGCCGCGCAGCAGGCAGGCAAACGCATGCTGGTCGGCCTGGTGCCAATCGTGCACCTGCATCTCGTGGCCCGTCGGGCTGAACCAGGCGATGCAGGCATCGCCGGCTCTATCTGAACCAGGGCCGGCAAACCAGCGCCCATGGCGCAAGAGCGGTTCGCTGCGACGCAGGCGCGCCAACTCGGCGACGAAGGCCGCAAGCTCCAGATCGGCACTGGCCCAGTTCAGCCAGCCGATCTCGTTGTCCTGGCAGTAGGCGTTGTTGTTGCCTTGCTGGCTGTTGGCGATCTCGTCGCCGGCGTTGAGCATCGGCGTGCCTTGCGCCAGCATCAAGGTGGCCAGCATCGCCCGGCGCACGCGCTCGCGGGTCGAGTTGATGCACGCATCGTCACTCGGCCCTTCGGCACCGAAGTTCGCGCTGAGCTCGCCGTCGCGCCCATCGCGGTTGCCTTCGCCGTTCGGCTCGTTGTGCTTGTGGCTGTAGCTGACCACATCGTTCAGCATGTAGCCGTCATGCACCGCCACGAAGTTGACCGAGGCCGTGGGGCGGCGCTGGCCGTGGTGGAACACGTCGCTGGACGCCGTGAAGCGCCGCGCGAACTCGCCGCGCCCCACCTTGCCGCTCTGCAACCAGTAGCCGCGCACCGCATCGCGGAACTTGTCGTTCCATTCCAGGAAGCGGCCGGGGAAGCGACCGAGCTGATAGCCGTCGTATGCCGCATCCCAGGGCTCGGCGATCAGGTGCACGCCGGCCAGCACCGGGTCTTGCCGCAGCGCCGCGAAGAAGGCCGCCTGCGGTTCGTAGCCATGGTGGGTACGACCGAGCACCGGCGCCAGGTCGAAACGGAAGCCGTCCACGCCCATCTCCGTCACCCAGTAGCGCAAGGAGTCGAGCACGAATTGCGCCACGCGCGGATGCTGGGCATTGAGCGTGTTGCCACAGCCGGTGAGGTTCTCGCTGCGGCTCTTGTCGTCGCCAGCGAGGCGGTACCAGAGGCGGTTGTCGAGACCGCGGAAACTCAAGGTCGGCCCGAACTCATTGCCTTCGGGCGTGTGGTTGTAGACCACGTCCAGCACCACCTCCAGGCCCGCCTGATGCAAGGCCTCGACCATGGCACGGAACTCGGCCGTCACCGCTGTTGGGTCGTCACGATTCGCCGCTGTGGCCAGCCGCGGGTCAGGCGCGAAGAAACCAAGGGTGTTGTAGCCCCAGTAGTTGCGCAGACCCTTGCCATGCAGGTGCGGCTCGTCCACGCAATACTGCACCGGCAGGAGCGAAAGCGTGGTCACGCCCAACTGCTTGAAATGCGCAATGGCCGCCGGGTGGGCGAGACCGGCATAGCTGCCTTGCAGTTCGGCAGGAATCTCCGGGTGCAGTTTCGAGAAGCCTCTGACATGCACCTCATACAAGAGCACGTCATTCGGTGCATGGCGAGGCGCACTCTCGCGTGGCGATAGGCCACTCAAGGGCTCGGCCACCCTGCCCTTGAGCGCCTGCACGGCGTTGTCGCGCGCATCAAAGGAACGCGGTCCGTCCGGATGCCCGAGTTCATAGCCATGATGCTCGGCCGCCCAGGAGAAATGGCCCACGATCTCGCGCGCATACGGGTCGAGCAGGAGCTTGTGCGGATTGAAGCGGTGGCCTTGCTGCGGCTCGTAAGGGCCATGCGCCCGCAAGCCATAGACAAGACCAGGCCCCACGCCCGGCAGGAAGCCGTGGAACACGCCGTCATGCGGGCCATGCAGGCTGTAGCGGCGCAACTCGCGCTGGCCAGCCCCGTCGAACAGGCAGAGCTCGATCTGGCTCGCGTTCTCGGACACCACGGCGAAGTTGACGCCACCATCGCGCGCAACAGCGCCGAGCGGTTCGTGCCGACCTTCTTCGATTTGCGCTGGCAAGTTCATGCAGGTACCAGGATGAGTGTGGCCAGCGGCGGCAGGCTGACGCTGATCGACTGCGGCCGACCATTCGCGGCCTTCTTCTCGACCTTCAAAGTTCCCTCCAGATTGCCGACATTGCTGCCGCCGTAATGCGCCGAGTCGGTATTGAGCCGCTCGCGCCATGCCCGGGCGCCGGCCGGCACGCCGAGCCGGTAGTCCGGCCGCGGCACCGGCGTGAAATTGCAGATGACGATCACCTCGCCGCCGACATCGTCGCGGCGCAGCCAGGCGAACACCGACTGCAGGCGATCTTCCTGCTGCAGCCACTCAAAGCCTGCCGGCTCGCAATCCAGCCTGTGCAGGGCCGGCAGCTCGCGATAGATGCTGTTCAGGTCGCGCACCAGCCGCTGCACGCCGGCATGGCGCTCGTCTTCCAGCAGCTCCCAGGACAGGCGGCGTTCATGGCTCCATTCATCGCGCTGCGCGAATTCCTGGCCCATGAAGAGCAGCTTCTTGCCCGGGTGGCCCCACATGAAGCCGTAGTAGGCACGCAGGTTGGCGAACTTCTGCCATTCATTCGGATCACCATCCCCAGGCATCTTGTTCAGCATCGAGCCCTTGCCGTGCACCACCTCGTCATGCGAGATCGGCAAGACGAAGTTTTCGCTGAAGGCATAGACCAGGCCGAAGGTCATCTTGTCGTGGTGCCACTGGCGGTGGATCGGCTCCTCGTGCATGTAGCGCAAGGTGTCGTTCATCCAGCCCATATTCCATTTGTAGTGGAAGCCCAGGCCGCCGGCCGATGTGGGGCGCGAAACGCCCGGAAAGCTGGTGGATTCTTCAGCCAGCGTGATCGCGCCAGGCGACTCCAGCCCCAGGCGCTCGTTCATGCGCTGCATCAGCGAGATCGCCTCGAAGTTCTCGCGGCCCCCTTGCGAGTTCGGAACCCATTCGCCGGCCGGGCGCGAGTAGTCGCGGTAAAGCATGGAGGCCACGGCATCGACCCGCAAGCCATCCACGCCCCAGCGCTCGGTCCAGTACAGGGCGTTGCCGATCAGGAACTGGCGCACTTCATTGCGGCCGAAGTTGTAGATCAGCGTGTTCCAGTCGCGATGAAAGCCCTCGCGCGGGTCGGCGTAGTCGTAAAGGTGCGTGCCGTCGAACTGCGCAATGCCGAATGCATCGGACGGGAAATGCGCAGGCACCCAGTCCAGCAGCAGGCCCAGGCCACGCTCGTGGCAGGCCGCAACGAAGCGCGCAAAGCCCTCGGGCGGGCCGAAACGGGCACTCGGCGCAAACAGGCCGAGCGTCTGGTAGCCCCAGGAGCCATCGAAGGGATGCTCGCTGATCGGCATCAGCTCCAGATGAGTGAAGCCCATCGCGGCGGCATAGGCCGGCAGTTCGGCGGCCAGCTCGTCCCAGGTCGGGAAGCGGCCTTCGGGCTTGCGCCATGAGGCGGCATGCACTTCATAGATGCTGATTGCCGCATCGCGGCGGTTGGCCGTCACGCGCTCGGCGCTCAGCGCCTGAGGCTCACGCAGCGGCGCGGCCACGATGCTGGCCGTCTCGGGTCGCAGTTGCGACGCACGCGCATAAGGGTCAGCCTTGGGCGGCAAGAGGTTGCCCCCCGGCCCGACGATCTCGAACTTGTAGAGATCGCCCGGCTGCATGTGGGGAATGAAGATTTCCCAGATGCCGGCGCCATGGCGCAGGCGCATCACATGGCGGCGCCCGTCCCAGTTGTTGAAGGTACCGACCACGCTGACGCGGCGCGCATTCGGCGCCCAGACGGCGAAGCGCACGCCAGCCACCGGATGCTCGCCGCCCTGCTCCATAGGGTGCGCACCGAGCTGCGTGTAGGGCCGCGGATGCTCGCCCCGGGCCAGAAGGGTCAGGTCTTGCTCTTCCAGCTGCGGGCCGAATGCATAGGCGTCGGCATGGCAGCCTTCATGGCCGTCATCCCAGCGCACCTGGAAGCGGTACTCGAACTTCTTGCGACGCCGGCCCATCGGCGCCTCGAAGAAGCCGCCCTCTCGGTGCGGCAGGCTGGCCACCACCTTGCGTGTGCCGGCCTCCAGCACCATCACGCCGGCCGCGCCGGGCAAGAGCGCGCGCAGCCAGAGCTTGCCGTCTGCATCGGCATGCAGGCCCAGCACCGAGAACGGGTCCGGGTGACGCGCCGCGAGCAGCGCCTGCAACTCCGATTCAGACAGCATTCAGACTCTTCTCCAGTAGGGCCCAGGTCAGCTCAGGCTCTTCACCGACCAGACGCGCTCGACATAGTCCGCAATCGTACGGTCCGACGAGAACCAGCCCATGCCGGCCACATTGAGGATGGCACGGCGGTTCCAGGCCGCCGGGTCCTGATACAGCGCGTCGACCCGCAGTTGGGTCGCCACGTAGTCGGCGAAGTCCGCCATCAGGAGATAGCTGTCGTGGCCCAGGAGCTTGTCGACCAGGGCGCGGTAGCGGTGAGTGTCGCCGCCGCTGAACTCGCCGGAAGCGATGGCGTCGATCACGGCCTTCAGCTGACGGTTCTCTTCGACATACAGGCGCGGGTCATAGCCCAGCGACTTGATCTTGGCCACGGCCTCGGTGCGCAGGCCGAAGGAGAACATGTTCTCGACGCCGAAAGCCTCGGCCATCTCGATGTTCGCGCCGTCCCAGGTGCCTATGGTCAGCGCACCGTTCAGGGCGAATTTCATATTGCCGGTGCCCGAAGCTTCGGTGCCGGCCGTCGAGATTTGCTCCGACAACTCCGCTGCCGGAAGGATGGTCTCGGCCAGCGAGACGCTGTAGTTGGGCAGGAAGACAAGCTTCAACTTGTCGCCCACGCGCGGGTCGCTGTTGACCACGCGGCCCACGTCATGCGCCAGCTGGATGATGCTCTTTGCCATCTGGTAGGCCGAGGCCGCCTTGCCGGCGATCACCACGGTGCGTGGCACCCAGTTCGCGTCCGGGTTCGCCACGATGGCCTGATAGCGCGCCACCACATGCAGGATGTTGAGGAGCTGGCGCTTGTACTCGTGGATGCGCTTGATCTGCACATCGAAGAGGCTGTCCGGGTTGACCGCAATGCCGAGCTCGCGGCGGATCAGGGCAGCCAGGCGCTCCTTGTTCGCACGCTTGACCGTACGGAACTGGCGACCCAGCTCGGCATCTTCCGCGAGGGGCTTGAGCTTGCTCAGCTCCGCCAGGTCCTTGCGCCAGCCCTTGCCGATGCGCGAGTCGATCAGCGAAGACAGCGCCGGATTGGCCTGCTGCAACCAGCGGCGCGGCGTCACGCCGTTGGTGACGTTGTGAAAGCGCTCGGGCCAGATGCGGGCGTAGTCGGCGAAGATGGTTTGCACCATCAGCTCGCTGTGCAGCGCAGCCACGCCATTGACGCGATGCGAGGCCACGATGGCCAGATGGGCCATGCGCACACGGCGCTCGCCGCCACTGCCGAAGCCGCCGTCTTCCTCGATCAGCGAGACCCGGCTCATCAGCCCTTCATCGCCGGGGAAGCGGGCTTTCAGCTCTTCCATGAAGCGGTGGTTGATCTCGTAAATGATTTCGAGATGACGGGGCAGCAGCGCTTCAAACAGGTACAGCGGCCACTTCTCCAGCGCCTCGGGCATCAGCGTGTGGTTGGTGTACGAGACCGCCTGGCGCGTGATCGCCCAGGCTTCGTCCCAGACCATGCCGTGCTCGTCAAGCAGCAGGCGCATCAGCTCGGCCGGGGCCAGTGCCGGATGCGTGTCATTCAAATGGATCGCGTTGGCCTTGCCCAGGTTGTGCAGAGAGCCGAACTCGCGCAGATGACGCGCAATCAGATCCTGCAGGGAGGCACTGACCAGGAGGGCTTCCTGCTTCAGGCGCAGCTCGCGGCCGGGGTCGGTCGAGTCGTCCGGATAGAGCACCCAATTGATCGCATCAGCCTGCACGCGATGTTTGGCCGCTTGCGCATAGCTGCCACGGCAGAAGGCATTGAAGTCGATCGGCGCTGCGGCGCTGGCATGCCATTGGCGCAGCGTGGACACGCGTTCGCTGTGGTGGGCCGGCACGATGAAGTCATAGGCCTGTGCCACCAGCGTTTCGGCCGGCACCCATCGGCGGCTGCCGTCGGCGTCGACCTCGACGCGGCCACCGAAGCCGACCGCGTAGCGCACGTCGGCGCGCGGCACCTCCCAGGCATTGCCCAGGCGCAGCCAGTCGTCCGGACGCTCGACCTGTCGGCCGTCCTGGATGCCTTGGGCAAACATGCCGTATTCATAGCGCAGGCCATAGCCGAAGGACGGCAGGCCCAGCTCGGCGAAGGAATCCAGGAAGCAGGCGGCCAGGCGGCCGAGGCCGCCATTGCCCAGGGCGGCATCGTTCTCGCGCTCCAGCACATCGGGCAAGGCCTGACCCTGCACCGCAAAGGCTTCGCGCAGCGTTTCGTCGAGGCCGAGCGCGGCAATGGCATTCCCGAGGGCCCGGCCCATCAGGAACTCCATCGAGAGGTAGTGCACGCGACGCACAGGTGCATCGACGCCCCGCTTGGCATCTGCCGCTTGCGTGGCAGCCCAGCGCTCGGCGAGTTGCTCGCGACAGGCGGCAGCGGCGGCACGCATCAGCGCCTCCCGGCTGGCCGGGTCTACGGCGCCGCGCAGCTCGCGCTGCAGGGCGGTCTTGAAGGCGGCTTGAATCGGGGTGGGGCTTGAGCTCATGGCAGCGGTCTTGAGAGTCGCGAAGATCGTGCTTGCTTTCATGGGTCTTCCATCAGGCGCGCCCGGCCGCAACGGAGCTTTGGCGCGGGCGCAGAACCGGCTCGGCGGCCGGCGACTGGGGCGGAGTATCGCCCAAGAGTCGGATTTTGTGTAGTTTCACTACATCGGGAATTCCCGATTCCGAAATTGACACAGCAATTCTAGGCCAACAGCCATCGAACCTCGGGTAGTCGCCATGTTGTAACACTACATTTTCAACGGTATATTCCAGCCAGCTTCCCACCCCGGGGCATCCGACCGGGGGTCAACAGAACAGCAAGCCGCGCCTCAAGTCGCCGGCATGGAGACAACAGTGGCGGACGTCCAGCTTTCCGGTGTAGCCAAGGCCTATGGCGATGTGAAGATCCTGCACGGGATCGACCTCGAGATTCGCGATGGCGAGTTCATGGTCTTCGTCGGCCCTTCAGGTTGCGGCAAGTCCACGCTGCTGCGCACCATCGCCGGCCTGGAAGAGATCACCGGCGGCGAGCTGCGCATCGGCGGCCGCCTCGTGAACGACGTGCCGCCGGCCGAGCGCGGCATCGCCATGGTGTTCCAGTCCTATGCGCTCTACCCGCATATGAATCTGTACGACAACATGGCCTTCGGTCTCAAGCTGGCCAAGGTACCGAAGAACGAGATTGACGGCGCCGTGCGCAACGCCGCCAAGATCCTGCACATCGAGCATCTGCTGGACCGCAAGCCCAAGGACCTGTCGGGCGGCCAGCGCCAGCGCGTGGCCATCGGCCGCGCCATCGTGCGCAAGCCCGAGGTCTTCTTGTTCGACGAGCCGCTCTCCAACCTCGACGCCGCCTTGCGCGTGCGCATGCGCTATGAGTTCGCCAAGCTGCACGAAGACCTGAAGACGACCATGGTCTACGTGACCCACGATCAGGTCGAGGCCATGACGCTGGCAGACCGCATCGTGGTGCTCTCGGCCGGCAAGATCGAGCAGGTCGGCTCGCCACTGGAGCTGTACGAACATCCGCGCAATCTCTTCGTGGCCGGCTTCATCGGCAGCCCCAAGATGAACTTCCTCGCTGGCGAACTGGCCAGGGTCTCGGCGGGCGAAGCCGAGATCAAGCTGGCCGGCGGCCTGACCATGCGCGCGCTAGTGGACGCCAGCCGGGCCAAAGTCGGCGACAAGGTGACCCTGGGCGTGCGGCCCGAACACATCCGTGTGGGCGGTGACAGCAACCTGATGCAGAGCACCTTGGCCTTCGTCGAGTCGCTCGGCAGCCTGACCTTCGCGTACTTCCCCTACCCCGGCCTGGAAGAACCCCTGACCTGCCAGTTCGAAGGCCGCAACGGTTGCGACCGCCTGCGTGCCGGCGAGGCGCTTGAGCTGCAGTTTCCGGCCGAAGCGCTGTATCTGTTCGACGCCGAGGGCACGGCCTTCCGCCGTCTGGCTGCGCCGGAGCTGGGGGAATGAAGGCCGCACTCCTCACGCTGGCCCTGCTGGGCTGGGGCGCCGACGTGCTCGCCGAGTCCTCGCCCAAGCTGCTGGTCTGGATCAATGGCGACAAGGCCTACAACGGCCTGCAGAAGGTCGGCAATGCCTTCGAGAAGGCCTCGGGCGTCAAGGTCGTGGTCGAGCACCCGGTCGACGCCCCCGAGAAGTTCACGCAGGCGGCCGGCGCCGGCAAGGGCCCGGACATCTTCTGCTGGCCGCACGACCGCATCGGCGAATGGGCCAAGGCCGGCCTCCTGACGGCCATCCGCCCAGGCAAGAAACTGCGCGAAGAAAACGAGGAAGCCGCCTGGAAGGCGATGGCCTACCGCGGCAAGCTCTGGTCCTACCCCATCGCCATCGAGACCACCGGCCTGATCTACAACAAGGCCCTGGTGCCCACGCCGCCTGCCACGTTTGACGAGCTGATCGCGCTCGACAAGCAGCTGCAAGCCCAGGGCAAGCGCGCCATCCTGTGGGACTACAACAAGAGCTTCTTCAGCTGGCCGCTGCTGGCCGGCGCTGGCGGCCGGGTGTTCGACCGTGACGCGCAGGGCGAGTACGACGCCGAGAAGGTGGGCGTGGCCAATGCCGGTGCACTGGCCGGCGCGCAGATGCTGGAGCACCTGGTCAAGCAGGGCCACATGCCCAAGGGCGCCCGCTACTCCGAGATGGAAACCGGCTTTGCCCGCGGCCAGGTGGCGATGATGATCTCCGGCCCCTGGGCCTGGGACAACGCGCGGCGCGCCAAGATCGACTTCGGCGTGGCCGCGATTCCTGCCGTGGTGCCGGGCCATCCCTCCAAGCCCTTCGTGGGCGTGCTGGGCTGCATGGTCTCGGCACCGAGCAAGCTCAAGGACATCGCCGTCGAGTTCATCGAGAACCACCTGATGCGCCCCGAGGCCTTGAAGATCCTCGATGCCGATGTGCCGATCGGCGTGCCGGCCAACAAGGCCTTCTATGCCGAGCTGGCCGTGAACCCCCTGATCAAGGCCAGCATGGACAACGCCCGCGCCGGCGAACCGATCCCCAACATCCCCGAGGTGGGCCGCTTCTGGACCGCGATGGACGCCGCGCTGGAAGCCATCACCAACGGGCTGCAGAGCCCGCAGGACGCACTGGCCGGCGCCGCCGGCCGCATGCTTTTGAAGACGGCGAAGTGAGGAGTGAGTCCGCAATGAACGCCTCCACCACTTCCGCCACGATGTCCACCACCGCGCACCGCATCGCCTACAGCCAGCTGCCACCCGGCCCGCTGGAGAAGGCGGCCCGCCTCCTGCGCTGGCCGCTCACCCTCGCGGCCATACTGGCCTCGCTCTACCTGGTATTCATGGTCCATGCCTCGGGCCAGACCTTCTGGGCACTGGGTCTGCTGGCACTTTTCGCCGCCTTCTTCTACGTCTACGTGAGCAAGGTGGCTTTCGCCGCGCGCTACCTGTTCCCCGGCATCGCCGGCATGCTGGTGTTCATCGCCTTTCCGCTGGTCTACACGGCGGTGATCGGCTTCACCAACTATTCGTCGGCCCACCTGCTCAGCGAAGAGCGGGTGCGCGAGTACCTGCTGGAGCAGCGCGATGCCGTTGAAGGGCAGGTCCAGCCCTTCAGCCTGCATGCCGATGGCGCAGAGTTCCGGCTCGTGCTGCGCGACGCTGCCAGCGGTGAGCCGCGCTTCGTCTCCTCGCCGCTGGCATTGCGCAAGGCCAAGGGCGAGCTGAAGGTCGAGATGCGCGACGTGGCGGCTGAGCCGCTGCCCCTGAGCAGCCCCTTGCAAGCCGCCCTGCCACTGCGCGAGCTGATCACGCACCGCGAGGCCTTGTCGCAACTGCTCTTGCAGATGCCCGGTCAGGCTGACACCCTGCACTACCTGGGCCTGCGCGAGTTCGGCCCGATCCGGCGCTACTGGGAAGCCCAGCCTGATGGCAACCTGAAGCGCTTGGCCGACGGTCAGCTCTACAAGCCCAATCGCGACACCGGCTTCTTCGAGAGCACCGCGGGCGAGCAGCTGCAGCCCGGCTTCAAGGTGCTGGTCGGCGGGCAGAACTACGCCCGCATGCTCTTGAACGAAGACTTCCGCGGGCCCTTCCTCGCCATCTTCAGCTGGACGGTGATCTTCTCGCTCAGCACCGTGCTGTTCTCCACCGCGATCGGCATGCTGCTCGCCGTGATGCTGAACTGGGAGGACCTGCGCTTGCGCGGCACCTACCGCACCCTGCTGTTCCTGCCCTATGCGGTGCCGGGCTTCATCTCCATCCTGGTGTTCAAGGGCTTGTTCAACCAGAACTTCGGCGAGATCAACGCCATCCTTGATGCCCTTGTCGGCATCAAGCCCGCATGGTTTGCCGACCCGCTGCTGGCCAAGATCATGCTGGTGATCGTGAACGTGTGGCTGGGCTACCCCTACATCATGATCCTGTGCTCGGGCCTCCTGAAGGCCATTCCCGCGGATCTGTACGAGGCCTCGGCCCTGGCCGGCGCCGGCCCGCTCACCAACTTCTTCAAGATCACGGCGCCCTTGATCATCAAGCCGCTGGCGCCGCTGCTGGTCAGCGCCTTCGCCTTCAACTTCAACAACTTCGTGTTGATCGCGCTCCTGACCGACGGCCGGCCCGACTACCTCAGCAGCAAGATCCCGGCGGGCCAAACCGACATCCTGGTGTCCTACACCTACCGCATCGCCTTCCGCGATTCGGGCACCGACTTCGGCCTGGCGGCAGCGATCTCGACGCTGATCTTCGTCCTCGTCGCGGCGATGTCGCTCATCAATCTCCGATTGATGAAAAAGGCCAACCAGTAAAGCAAGGAACACGGCAATGAGCCCCCACGTTCACTCTGTTCTCTGCCCCCCGAGGGGGCGCTCAATGCCCTTCGGGCGGCCGGGCGGGCATTGACATGGCAATCGTTCGAGGCAAGCAAGCCCGCTGGCGGGTGTTCGGCGCCCACGCGCTGCTCTGGGTCTTCCTGGCGCTGACGCTGTTCCCGCTCTTGGCGGTGGTGTCGATTTCGCTCAGGCCCGGCAATTTCGCCACCGGCAGCCTGATACCGACCGAGATCAGCCTGGAGCACTGGAAGCTGGCGCTGGGCATCCCTTACCAGGCCGCCGACGGCAGCCTGGTGCAGCCGCCCTTTCCGGTGCTGACCTGGCTATGGAATTCGATCAAGGTGGCCACCGTGGCTGCCTTCCTGATCGTGGCCATCTCGACCACGGCTGCCTATGGCTTCGCGCGCCTGAAATTCCGCTTCAAGACGCCCATCCTCAACTCCATGCTGCTCCTGCAGATGTTCCCGGCCGTGCTGGCGCTGGTGGCCATCTACGCGATCTTCGAGACCATAGGCACCTATGTGCCGGCCATCGGCCTGGAGACACACGCCGGCCTGGTGCTGGCCTACCTCGGCGGCGTGGCCACGCATGTGTGGACCATCAAGGGCTATTTCGAGACCATTCCCGTCGAGATCGAGGAAAACGCCAAGGTCGACGGCGCCACGCATTGGCAGGCCTTCCGCATGGTGCTCCTGCCAATGGCCGTGCCGATCTTGATGGTGGTGTTCGTGCTGGCCTTCATCGGCACCATCATCGAATACCCGGTGGCCTCGGTCCTGCTTCGCGAAGAAGGCAACCTCACGCTGGCGGTGGGCTCCAAGTACTTCCTGCACGACCAGCGTTTCCTGTGGGGCGACTTCGCTGCCGCGGCCGTGCTCTCGGGCCTGCCGATCACGGCGGTGTTCCTGCTCGCTCAGCGCTGGATCGTCAGCGGCCTCACGGCCGGTGGGGTCAAGGGATGAAGGCGCTCGCCACCGCACTGGCGCTGCTGGCGGCTACCAGCTCAGCCCAGGCTGCACCGGCCGGTGCGGCTGGCACCTTTGAAAAGCGCGAGCGCGACTGGCGCAACGGTGCCGTTGTCTACCAGATCATCGTGGACCGCTTCGTGCCCGCCGCAGACCTGGAAGGCAAGCGTGCGCTCTACCCGTCACCCAAGGTCCTGAAGCCCTGGAGCGAAGCGCCAAAGGCCGGCGTCTACCTGGCCGACCAGAAGCTCAATTCGGCCGAACTCGAGTTCTGGGGTGGCGACCTCGCCAGCGCCGCAAGCAAGCTGGAACACATCCAGCAGCTGGGTGCCGATGTGCTCTACCTGAACCCGATCCACCTGGCCTGGACCAACCACAAGTACGACGCCTTCGACTTCCAGAAGGTGAGCCCCGAGTACGGCAGCCGCGAAGACTTCAAGCGCCTGGCGGCCGACGCGCACCAGCGCGGCCTGAAGGTGGTGCTGGACGGCGTGTTCAACCACATGGGCCGCAACGCGCCGGTCTTCAAGGACGCCTTCGCCAACCCGAGCAGCCCTTGGCGAAACTGGTTCTCCATCGGCCCACAGTACGAGGGCGGCGCCCTGGTCTGGACCGGCTACCAGAACCTGCCCGAGCTGAAGCTGGAGAACCTGGTGGTGCGCCGGCATCTCTGGCTGGACAAGGATTCGGTCGTTCGCTCCTACCTCCGTGATGGCGCAGATGGCTGGCGCCTGGATACGGCCTTCGAGCTGGGCCAGGCCTACCTTCGCGAGCTGACGGATGCGGCCCACAAGGAGAAACCGGGGTCGCTCGTGGTGGGAGAGATCGCCAACTATCCGGACCGATGGCTGAAGTCCATGGACGCGGTGATGAACTTCACCCTGCGCGACATTGTGCTGAGCATGACGCGCGGCGACATTGCCCCGGCAGCCGCTGCCCGCCTGACCGAGCGGCTGGTGAAGGACTCGGGCATCGAGGCGATGCTGAAGTCCTGGGTGGTGATCGACAACCACGACATCCCGCGCATCGCCACGCAGCTGCCGGTCACAGCGCAGCGCCGCATGGTGCAGGCGCTGCAGTTCACCTTGCCCGGTGCGCCGAACCTGTACTACGGCGCAGAGGTCGGCATGACAGGCGGCACCGACCCCGAAAACCGCGGCCCGATGCGCTGGGACCTGGTGCGCGACGACAACCCCGAGCTTGTCTGGGTCCGCAAGCTGATCCAGCTGCACAAGACGCACCGTGCGCTGCGCGTCGGCGACTTCCGCTTGATCGATTCGCAGCAGCTCTTCGCCTTCGAGCGCCACACCGACAAGGTGCTCGATACCCGCGTGGTGATTGCCAACCCAAGCGACAAGCAAGTGCGCGAGCGCCTGATGATTGCCAATGCCCACCTGATGGACGACACGCCCATGGTCGACCTGCTGGGCCTGGTGTCGCCCGCACCGACCATGGCCATCGGCCCGGGCTTCATCACCGTCGACATGCCACCGCACAGCGCGCTGCTGCTGCAACCCAGGCCCAAGGCCCTGGGTGGCTACAACCGCTACAAGCGAGTTCAATGAGCAAGTTCCTGTTGATGCTGGCGACCATGCTGGTCGCCTCTGCCACCCTGCCCGTTCGGCCAGCCATGGCGGCGGCCAAGTGCCAGGCCTCGCCACTGGGCCAGCGCGAACTCTTCCTGCGCGGCAGCTTCAATGGCTGGAGCGCAGAAGATGCGCAACGCTTCAGCTATGTCTGCGACCGCTACGAGCTGCATGTGCGCCTGGAGGGCGAGCATCAGTTCAAGGTCGGCGACGAAGACTGGTCGGCCGACGCCGACTTCGGCGGCAAGCCTGCGCAGCTGCAATTGAAGGGCCCGGCGATGAGCCAGCATTTCAAGGGCGGCTACAAGCTGACGCTGCGCCTGGACGGCCTGGCTCCGAGCCTGCAGATCCTGCCCTTCGCCGGCAAGCTGCCTGCGACCAAGCCCGTGCCTGCCGTGGGCAATGCGGTGGCGCGCAGCCTGCGCTTCGACTCACGCTCGATCGCCGACAAGCAGCCCTTCGGCGCCGTGACCGCCGGCAGCGAAGTGGCCTTCTCCATCAGTGCCCTGCCCGGCGTCGAGCAGCTTGAACTGGTCGTGGCCAAGCGTCGCCTGGAAGGCAACCAGGAAGTGCTGGAGTACCTGCCGCTCGCACGCCTGCCGATGAGCCGTGCGACCGAGGGCAAGCGCGAGCGCTGGACCGTCCGCCATCGCTTCACCGAGCCCGCCATCTACGGCTATCACTTCGAGGCCCGCATTGCCGGCCGCGCCTACGTCTACGGCAACAACCGCGACAAGGTGTTCTGGACGCGCGAGAAGGGCACGATGGGCCTCGGGCTGACGGAAGACAAGCCAGCCGACGACAAGCGCATTCGTCGTTATCGCCAGACCGTGTACGCGGCGGACTTCAAGGTGCCGAGCTGGGCGCGCGACATCGTCTACTACTACGTCTTCCCGGAGCGCTTCCGCAACGGCGACCGAAGCAACGACCCGCAGCCAGGCCGCGACCGCTATCACGACAAGACCGTGGAGCTGCACAAAAACTGGCTCGACAAACCCTGGAAGCCGGCCTCGGGCGACGGCTCCGACGCGCTGCCCAACAATGACTTCTTCGGTGGCGACCTGGCCGGCATCATCGACAAGCTCGACTACATCAAGTCGCTGGGCGCCAACGCGATCTACATGACGCCGGTGTTCCGAGCGGCCAGCAACCACAAGTACGACACCGGCGACTACACACAGATCGACCCGGCCTTCGGCACGAACGCGGACTTCGAGCGGCTCTGCGCCGAAGCCGCCAAGCGCGGCATCCGCGTGATTCCGGACACATCGCTCAATCACGTTGGCCAGGACTCGCCCTACTTCAACCGCTTCGGCAACTTCAAGCCGGGCGGTGCTTTCGACAACGGCAAGATCAATCCGGATTCACCATACGCCAGCTGGTTCACCTTCGACGCCAAACAGACCGCCCCCGACAAGCAATACAAGGGCTGGGTCGGCGTGCTGGACCTGCCAGAGATCGACAAGGCTTCGCCGGCCTTCCGCGCATTCGCCTATGGCAACCCCGAATCGGTGATGAAGCAATGGCTGGACCGCGGCGCGGCCGGCTGGCGCATGGACGTGGCACCCTGGGTGCCGGACGACTTCTGGCGCGAGTGGCGCAAGGCGGTCAAGAACCACAGGCCGGATGCCTTGACGGTTGCGGAGACCTGGTTCGACGCCAGCAAGTACTTCCTCGGCGACACCTTCGACTCGACGATGAACTACATCTTCCGCAATGCGCTGCTGGAATACGCAGCCGGCGGCGATGCAAAGGCGCTCTACGCCAATATCGAGCTGATGCGCGAGGCGTATCCGCCGCAGGCCTTCTATGCCTTGATGAACCTCCTCTCAACGCATGACCAGGCCCGCGCGCTGCATCACTTCGGCTATCACAACGATGATGATCCGCAAAAGCTCAAAGAGGCCAAGCAGCGCCTCAAGCTGGCCGTGCTGTTCCAGATGAGCTTCCCCGGCTCGCCGACGATCTACTACGGCGACGAAGTGGGCCTGGCTGGCGGCGATGACCCGCTGAACCGCGCGGCCTACCCCTGGGCCGACGAAGGCGGCAAGCCCGACGAAGCCTTGCTCGCAGACTTCAAGCGCCTCACCGCGATGCGCAACGATCACGCCGTGCTGCGCCATGGCTCGATCAGCGCACCCATCCACCTTGATGCCCATGTGATTGCGCTGGCCCGCCAGGATGGCGAGAGCTGGGCCGTCACCGCGACGAACAACGCCACCGCAGCGCGCAGCGTCAGGCTCAAGCTGCCAGTCGAGCTGCACGGCAAGCGTCTGCGCGATGCCTTGAGCAAGAGAACCTACCAAGTCGGTGCCGATGGCTCGCTGACTCTCACTCTCGCGCCGCTGTCCGGTGCCGTCCTGATCTCTGCGCCATGAACCTCCAAGACTTCGGCCAAACCGGCCTGCGTGTCAGCCCCTTGGGCTTCGGCGCCATGCACATCAACGATGAGCGCACCAGCGAAGAGGAGGCCGGTCGCCTGCTCAATGAGGTGCTGGACCTGGGTGTCAACCTGATCGACACCGCGCGCGGCTACGGCCTGTCGGAGGAGCGCATTGGCCGTCACATTGCCCATCGCCGCCAGGACTTCGTGCTGTCAACCAAGGTGGGCTACGGCGTCGAAGGCGTGCCCGACTGGACCTACGACTGCATCGTGCAAGGTGTGGAGCGCGCGCTGCGCCTGATGCGCACCGACGTGCTGGACATCGTCCATCTGCACTCATGCCCGCTTGGCACCCTTGAGCAAGGCGAGGTGACGCGCGCGCTGCAGGACTGCAGGTCAGCCGGCAAGCTGCGCGTGGCGGCCTACTCGGGCGACAACGCCGAGATCGATTTCGCGCTGGCCAGCGGCCAGTTCGGCTCGCTGCAGACCTCGGTCAGCGTCTGCGACCAGGTCAACCTGCCGGTGCGCCTGCCGGAAGCGCAACGCCTGGGCGTGGCTGTGATCGCCAAACGGCCGGTGGCCGGCGCGATCTGGCGCATGAGCGAGCGGCCCGAGGCCTATGCCGAAGGCATCTACTGGGACCGCTGGCAGGCGATGGGGCTGCCCACGGCCATCCCGGAGGCAGACTGGAACGCCTTGGCCTTGCGCTTCACCGCCTTCCTGCCCGGCGTCTCCAGCACCATCGTCGGCACCGGGAAGCTCGCGCATTTCAAGCACAACCTCGCGGCCATCGAACAAGGTCCGCTGCCGGCCAGCCAGCAGCACCTGATGCGCCAGGCCTTTCTGCATCAGGAGCGGGGCTGGAAGGGCCTGATCTAGACTGTCCGCATGGAACTCAAAATCGTCGTCTACTCCAAGTCAGCCTGCCCGCAGTGCGACAGCGTCAAGATGCTTCTGAAGGCCCGGAACCTGGGCTTCGAGGAAATCAGGATCGAGGACGAGGAGCAGCGCATGGCCTTCTACGCCAAATGCGGTCCCTCGGTCCGGTCCATGCCCCAGGTCTTCATCAACGACCAGCGCGTGGGCGGCGTGGCCGGGCTGCAGGCCGCGTTTGCGCAGCTCAAGCTGTGAGCTGATTCAGGCCTGGGCAGGCACGATCAGGATCTTGCCCTGGCGCTCGCCAGCGGCAGCGGCAGCCACCGCTTCCTTGATCTGCGCCACGTCGTAGCTCGCCTGGATCGGCGTGCTCAGCTTGCCGGCCGCAATCAGGCCGGCCAGTTCGGTCAGCAGTGCGAACTGCTGGGGCTGCGGCGTGGTGCGGAACCAGCGCGCCAGCCAGAAGCCCTTCAAGCTCACGTCGCGGAACACCAGCTCGCGCGGCGACACGATGCAGGGCTCGCCGCTCAAGGCACCGTAGTTCACCACCACGGCGCTCTCGGTCAGCGTGCCGGCCAGGCGCATCGTCGCCTTGCCGCCGACGGCATCAATGCCCAGCTTGATCGGCGCGCCTGCGGTGGCGGCCTTGACCCGCTCGGCCAGGTCGTCGCCATCGACCAGCACCACATCGCCGCCCTGTACCAGCACGCCGGCGATGGCCGACTCGCGGCGCACGATATTCACGGTCTTCAGTCCGCGCAGCTTGGCCAGTTGCACCACGTAGCTGCCCACGCCTGAGTTGGCGCTGTTCTGGATCACCCAGTCGCCCGGCTGCAAGGTGGCGAAGTCGCTGAGCAGCAGCGAGGCCGTCGGCGGATTGACGGTCAGCATGGCCAGCTGCTGCGGGTCGGCGCCGTTCGGCAGCGGAATCAGGCGCGCGGCCGGTGCCACCAGATGCGTGGCCCAGGTGCCCGAGCCGGCCGGCAGCAGCACGGTCTGGCCAATGGCCGGGCCTTGGGTGTCCGGGCCCAGTTCGACGACCCGGCCCACGCCCTCGCTGCCACCGACGGCAGGCAGCGGCGGCAGGATGCCGTACTGGCCGGTCAGGGTCAGCACATCGCTCGGGTTGATGGGTGCGGCCAGCACGGCCACCAGGGCCTGGCCTTGCGAAAGGGTCGGGCGTTCGAAAGGCACGGCCGCGATCACGGCCTGCGGCACCGGGCCGCGTTCGTTGTACTGGGCTTTGAGCATCGTTGTCATGGTGAGGTCCTGCTAGCCGGTTTCGGCGTCTGTACTGCGATGACCGAATGCTAGGCCTGCCGGTCTCAAGACGGAATCCGTCATATTCGGCAAAATCTTTTGTCGCAATGGCAATGATCAAGAGCCCACGATGGACAAGCTGCGCGCCCTTCAGTACCTGGTCAAGGTGGCCGACACCCTGAGCTTCTCGCGGGCGGCCCGGGCCTTCGGCGTGCCGGCCTCCTCGATCTCGCGGCGCATCACCGACCTGGAAGCGAGCTTGGGCATCGAGCTGCTGCACCGGACGACGCGCACCGTGCGCCTGACCGAGGCCGGCGCGCTCTACCTGGAGCAGGTGCGGCCGGGCCTGGCGCAGCTGGACGATGCCGATGAGCTGGTGGGCCAGCACTCCAGCACGCCCAGCGGCACCCTGCGCATCAGCGCCATGCCCGGCTATGGCCAGCGCCTCCTGATGCCAGCGCTGCAGGACTTCGGCGAGCGCTATCCCGACATCGTGCTGGACGTGCACCTGAGCGATGCCCTGGTGGAGCTGGGGCGCGACCAGATTGACATCGCGATCCGCGGTGGCCGCCAGCCGCAGGACCGCGTCGTCGCCCGTCGCCTGGACCCGAACCGTTTCGTGCTGGCTGCCTCGCCGCAATACCTGGAGCGGGCCGGCACACCCCGCACGCTGGACGACCTCGCAGGCCACCGCGCGCTGATGTACCGCGGCCCGAACGCCGTGATCAAGTGGCAGGGGCTGGGCGATGACGGCTGGCACGAGGTGCCGGTCACACCTGCCTTCATCAGCAACGACGGCGCCAGCCTGATTGCCATGGCCTGCCGGCACCAGGGCATCGTGCTGTTGTCGGAATGGGCGCTGGTGGACTACTTCCGGCGCGGCGAGCTCCAGGCCATCACGCTGGACCAGCCCGTGTCTGTCGGCCGCGGCGGCGAGGCCGGCATCTACCTGCTCTACCTGCAGACCCGCTACCGAATACCCAAGGTACGGGTGGCGGTGGAGTTCCTGGTCGAGCGGCTGAGCGCCAGCTCGGCCTGAGCCGACAACCCTTGCCTTGATCGGGCGATTCAGCTTGAGCTTGCTGAACTTTCAGAAATTCCTGAAAATTCAGCAAAATCTTGAGTTGACGCAAATTGAACGAGAGGTCGTCATGGAAGCCCTGAGCCCCCTGGTCCGCAGCTTTGTCGCGCATTTTGGCGAGATGGGCAGCCGCTGGGGCATCAACCGCACGGTGGGGCAGATCTATGCCCTCATCTTCGTTTCGCCCCGACCGCTGAACGCGGACGAATTGGCCGAGTCACTGGAATTCAGCCGCTCCAATGTGAGCATGGGGCTGAAGGAACTGCAGGCCTGGCGCCTGGTGCGGCTCAAGCACCTGGCCGGCGACCGACGCGAGTACTTCGAGGCGCCCAGTGACGCCTGGGAGATCTTTCGCACGCTGGCCGAGGAGCGCCGCCGCCGCGAGATCGAACCCACGCTGTCGATGCTGCGCAATGCACTGCTCGAGTCCCCCAATACCGAGGAAGACCGCATCGCGCAGGAACGCATGCGCGGCATGCACGACCTGATCGAGCTGATGAGCAGCTGGTTCGACGACATGCAGCGGCTCGACTCGCAGACGCTCGGACAGCTGATGAAGATGGGCTCCAAGGTGCAGAAGCTGCTGGAGTTCACCGGCCGCATCAAGCCCGCAGCCAAGACCGACCGGGAGGGCTGAACCATGCTCGATGCCCTGGATGCCCTCGTCCTGGCGCGCATGCAGTTCGCCGCCAACATCTCCTTCCACATCCTCTTCCCCACGATCAATATCGCGCTGGCCTGGGTGCTGCTGTTCTTCCGCTGGCGCTGGCTGAAGACCGACAGCGATATCTGGCTCACGGCCTACCGCTTCTGGACCAAGGTGTTCGCGCTCTCCTTCGCGCTGGGCGTGGTCAGCGGCATCACGATGAGCTTCCAGTTCGGCACCAACTGGCCGGGCTTCATGGAGAAGGCCGGCAATATCGCCGGGCCGCTGCTGGGCTACGAAGTGCTGACCGCCTTCTTCCTGGAAGCGAGCTTTCTCGGCGTGATGCTGTTCGGCCATGGCCGCGTTGGCGAGCGGGTGCATCTCGCCGCCACCTTCCTGGTCGCCTTCGGCACCACGCTGTCGGCCTTCTGGATCCTGAGCCTGAACTCCTGGATGCAGACGCCGCAGGGCTTCGAGATCATCAACGGCGAGTTCCACGTGCTGGACTGGTCGGAGGTCATCTTCAACCCCTCCTTCCCTTACCGCCTCTCGCACAAGCTGCTGGCTTCGGGCCTGACGGTGTCTTTTCTTCTGGCCGGCGTCAGTGCCTGGCAGCTGCTGAAGAAGAAGCCGCAGGTCTGGACGGCCAGCGTGCTGCGCGTGGGGCTCACACTGGGTGCAATCCTCATCCCCTTGCAGATCTGGGTCGGCGACATGCACGGCCTCAACACCTTGAAGCACCAGCCCGCCAAGATCGCCGCGATGGAAGGCGTGTGGCAGACCGAGCGCGGCGCGCCCCTGCTGCTGTTCGCCTGGCCGGATGAAAAGACGCGCAGCAACCATCTGGAGATTCCGGTGCCCAAGCTCGCCAGCCTGATCCTCACTCACGACGCCGAGGGCGAGATCCGCGGCCTCGATGAATTCAAGGACGCGCATCCGCCGGTCAAGCCGCTGTTCTTCGGCTTCCGCGTGATGGTGGGCACCGGCCTCCTGATGCTGGCCTTCAGCTGGGTGGGCTTGTGGCTCTACAAGCGTCGACAGTGGGTTGCGCACGACCTGCCCCGCTGGCTCCTGCGCGGCCTGGCGCTGATGAGCTTCTCGGGCTGGCTGGCCACCCTGGCCGGCTGGTATGTGACCGAGATCGGCCGCCAGCCCTTCATTGTCTACGGCCTGCTGCGCACCGCGGACGTGGCCTCCAAGACGCCAGCGCCGACCATTGCCTTGTCGCTCGCCGGCTATCTGGTCCTCTACCTCGGACTCATCGTGGCCTACGTGTCGGTCATCAAGTACATGGCCGAGAAGAAGGTCGACCTCGCGACTGGGAGCAGCCCCGCATGAACGCCGCTGAATGGATGCCGCTTGTATTCATGGGCCTGATGGGCCTGGCCCTGCTCATCTACGTGGTGCTCGACGGCTACGACCTCGGCGTGGGCCTCCTGATGGTGGGCGCAAACGACGAGCACAAGGACCGCATGGTCGCCTCCATCGGCCCGTTCTGGGATGCCAATGAAACCTGGCTGGTGCTGGGCGTGGGCATCTTGCTGGTGGCCTTTCCGAAGGCACACGGCTTGATCATCGGTGCGCTCTACCTGCCGGTGGCGGTGATGCTGATCGGCCTCACCTTGCGCGGTGTGGCCTTCGACTTCCGCGTCAAGGCCCATGCGCAATGGAAGCCCTTGTGGAACCGCCTCTTCATGGCCGGCTCCTTGATGGCTTCCTTGGCGCAGGGCTGGATGCTGGCGCGCTACATCACCGGCTTCCAGGAGGGCTGGACCTATACCGCCTTCGCCGCGGTGATCGCCCTGGCCTTGTCTGCCGCCTACGCTCTGCTGGGCGCCGGATGGCTGATCATGAAGGCCGAGGGTGAGCTGCAGGCGTTGGCAGTGAAACGGGCCAAGCTGGCGTGGCCGGCCGTGGTGATCGGCCTGGCGCTGATCTCGCTGGCCACGCCGCTGGTGAGCCCCACGGTCTCGGCACGCTGGTTCCGCATGCCCGAACTGATCGCGCTGCTGCCGATTCCGCTGACGACCGGCCTTTCGCTCCTGGGCCTGCGCGCCCTGCTCAACTCGCACCGCGTGCTGGGCAAGCTCTGCTGGCTGCCATTCGCGCTGATGGTGCTGGTGATGCTGCTCGGTTCGCTGGGCCTGGCCTACAGCCTCTATCCCTACGTGCTGATAGACCAGATGACGGTCTGGCAGGCCGCAGCTGCGCCCAAGTCGCTGGCCTTCATCCTTTGGGGCTGCGCCTTCACCGTGCCGGCCATCCTCGGATACACCGTGTTTGTCTACCGCGTTTTCTGGGGCAAGGCCAGCGAACTCAGCTACGCCTGAACAGGTGATGCAAGGCCCTGGTCGTGGCGCCGGGGCGGGCTCACAATGGGCGCGTCCCCGCCATCCTGAGCGCGCATCACCATGCTCCGCCGCCAGCTCCTTGCCAGCCTCCTGATTCCGGGCATGCCGGCCATCGGCCTCGCCCAGGCGCGCCGCCTGCGCATGGTGCGTTCCGCGTGGCCGCCGTATGTCTACATGGAGGGCGAGCGCGGCGTCGGCCTGGACGTGGAGCTGATCGAGGCCGTCTTGCGGCGCATCGGCTATCAGCTGGAGCTGGTGCCCGAAACGCCACGGCGGCGGCGCCCGCAGATGATGGCGGCCGGCGAGCTGGACCTGGTACCGGCCGCTAGCGTTCCCGAGCATGCCCAGGAGCAGGCCTGGTTCACCAGCACCTACCGCCACGAGCTGATCGGCCTGATGAGCCTGGAAGCGCAGCGCGAGCAGTTCGCAACGCTGCAGGCGTTCAGCGACTTGATCACGCGCCGCATTCCGGTGCTGGTGCCCAAGTTCCGCACCGGCGGCGAGCTGGATGGGCTGATCGAAAGGCTGCGGCCCGCCGGCCTGGCCGAGCCCTACGACAGCGCGAAGCGTGGCCTGGCCATGCTGCAGCGGGGCCGCGCCAGCCTGATCATTGGCGACATTCCCACCTTGATCCACATCGGCAGACTTGAAGGCACGCCCGTGACTCGCACGCCGCTGCCCGAGCAGCGCTTGCCGGTCAGCCTGATGCTGAGCCGCAAGACGGTATCGGCAGACCTGCTCGCGCAGATCAACGCGTCGCTGGCTGCACTTGAAGCCGATGGCACCCTGCCGGCGATACGCAAGCGCTACGGCTTCTGATCGAGGCGCCGCGACAGGCCGGGCATGCGGCCGGGGCGTGGGTCGGCCAGGCGCTGGTCATGCCGGTAGTCCTCGTTGACCTCGATGCGCCAGTGCTGGCGATCAAAGCGGCGAGCGAGCGCAGCGACCAGCCTGTCGAAGCTCATGCCTTCTTCGGCATTGCTGTCCAGATGCACCGTCTGGCCGGCGCCGTCGTCGTCCTGCAGCAACTGGAGCAAGGCCACCGCCGTGTCTGGCATGAATGAACAGGCCGGCACCCAGGCACTGCTGGCTGCGATGCGGCCCTGCTCGCGCTGCCAGCCGTCCAGCGTCGCGAGCATGTTGTTGCCCTCGCTCACTTCATGGATCTGCCAGCCGATGCGGGCGATGCGGGCGGCGGGACAGGCGGCGCGGATCGCGTCTTCGGCTTCGATCTTGTAGCGGCCGTATTCATCCTGCGCCGTGCGCTCGTCACCAGGCCCATGCGGGCCATCAGGCTCATGATGAAAGACCATGGCCGTGCTGGTGAACAGGAACGGCAGCGATTGCCTCGCCGCATGTCCAGCCAGCATCGCACCCCAGCTCACAGCGCCGAGCGCCAAATGAGCGATGGCATCGGGCCGGCTGGCTTGCAGATGTGCGGCCACGGCCACTTCATCGTCCACCGGTATCCGGTTTTTATCCCAGCCCAGCACCTGCCAACCAGCCGCGGTTGCAGCTTGCGCCAGGTGCGGCGCCAGCGTGCCGCCAAGGCCGGTGATCAGCAGGCGGCCTGGCATCAGCGCTTGGCTGCGATGGCCCAGCGCCAGGGCGCCAGCTTCTCAGACGCGCCATCCAGACGGTAGGTTTGCTCGGCCGCCGAAAGATTGACAGCCACGGTCACCACATTGCCGCCCTGCTGGCGACGGAAGGCGAAGACCTTGTCGTTGCCGGTGTCGAGCGGCTCGGCCTTGGCACCGTACTGGCCGTTGGCCAGAGCCGGGTTGTTCTTCTTCAAGGCCAGCAGCTCGGTGTAGAAGCCCTGCAGCTCATAGTTCTGCCACGCCACCTGGTCCTTCTCGAAGAAGGCCAGGCGCTTGCCCAGGCGCGCTTCCTGGCCGCCGTAGATCAAGGGCATGCCGGGCAAGGTGAAGCTCAAGACGGCCAGCGCCTGATAGGCATCGCCGTACAGCTCCGCGTCGGTGCCATGCCAGGAGTTGAAGTCGTGGTTGCTGGTGAAGCGCATGCGATAGGCATGGCCTGGATAGACCTTGGCCGCCGTGCCTTCGTTCTGCGCCTTCAGCCAGGCCTGCATTTCACGCGCACCTGCCTTGCCCTTGCCGATGTCCTTGAAGACATCGGCAAGGTCCCAGCTGTAGCTCATGTCGAAGGCACGGCGGTGCAGCTCGGGCTTGTCGGACTCGGCGAGCATGAAGACGGGCTTGATCTTGTCGAGCTCGCTTCGGGCGCGTTCCCAGAAGTCGGTCGGGACGAGGCTGGCCACGTCGCATCGGAAACCGTCCAGCCCCACGTCCTTCAGCCAGAACGCCATCGCCGCGATCATGGCCTTGCGCAGACCTTCGCTGCGGTAATCCAGCGCCACCACGTCGGTCCAGTACTCAGGCTCGGCGCCCTCAAGAAAGGTGACCGGGAAGATCTCGCCCTTGTCGTTGAGCTTGTACCAATCCTTGTGCTGGGTGGTCCAGGGATGATCCCAGGCCGTGTGGTTGGGCACCCAGTCGAGGATGAGCTTGAAGCCCAGCGCATGCGCCTCTTTCACCATCGCCTTGGCGTCATCCAGCGTGCCGAACTCGGGGTTCACCGCCGTGTAGTCGCTGATCGAGTAGTAGCTGCCAAGTCCTCCCTTGCGCTCCTTCTTGCCAATCGGCTGCAGAGGCATGAACCAGAGGATGTCCACGCCCATCTTGCGAATGCGTGGCAGGTCAGCCGCAAAGGCACGCAGCGTGCCCTCCTTCGTGTGCTGGCGGATATTGACCTGGTAGATGCTGGCCTGGCGAGACCACTCGACATGGGGCATGTCGGGCGCGGCAGCAGCAGATGCTTGGCTCATGGCGTTGGGCGAGATGAGAGCAAGGAAGGACGCCGCGACCAGGCCGCGGGAAAGAAGGGAACGCAGGAGCATCGAATCAACCTCTCAGCCTGCCAGCGCCTCGGGCACCGGCTACATCTTGATCGGCATCGCCTTGCAATGCTGGGCGATATAGGCCGCGTGATCGGGCATCACGTCCACGCATTTGCCGATCACTTCGCGCACGCCTTCGAGGAACTCAGCGATGCCGGCCTCGTTCTGCACATCGACCAGCGGGTGGTAGCCATCGGTCGCCAGGTTCTGGCCTTCCATCACCTGCAGCCAGCCCACCTCGGTGAACAGTTCGTTGTTGAAGCGGAACAGGCGGCCGCGCGTGCGGTAGAGGTCCATCTTCTCCTTCAGCGTCTGCGGGATCGCCATGTTGGCGCAGCCACGCCAGAACTCCGAATCGCTGCGCTGGTTCAGGTGGTAGTGCAGGATGATGAAGTCGCGGATGCGCTCGTAATGGAAGCGGCTTTGGGCATTGAACTCTTCGGTGTCGCGGGCGCTGAAGCCCTCGTCCGGGAAGAAGTCGATCAGTTGCTGGATCGCAGCCTGGATCATGTGGATGCTGGTGGACTCCAGCGGCTCCATGAAGCCGCTTGAGAGGCCGATGGCCACCACGTTCTTGTTCCAGCTCTTGCTGCGCATGCCGGTCTTGAACTTGATCATGCGCGGCTCGGCCAGGGGCTTGCCGTCGAGATTGGCCAGGAGCGTGGCTGCTGCCTCGTCGTCGCTGATCGCATTGCTGCAATAGACATGGCCGTTGCCGATGCGGTGCTGCAGCGGAATGCGCCATTGCCAGCCGGCCTTGTGCGCCGTGGAGCGGGTGTAGGGCGTCAGCACCGGGGCCGATTCGCATGGCACGGCCAGCGCGCGGTCGCACGGCAGCCAGTGGGTCCAGTCTTCATAGCCTGTCTTGAGCGTCTGCTCGATCAGGAGGCCACGGAAGCCCGAGCAATCGACGAAAAGGTCACCCTCCACACGCTCGCCACTCTCCAGCACCACAGCATCGATGTGGCCATCGGCAGCGCGCTGCGTGGCATGCGAGATCTTGCCTTCGGTGCGCAGGACACCCCGCGCTTCAGACAGCTTGCGCAGGTAGCGCGCATAGAGGCTGGCGTCGAAGTGATAGGCGTAGGCGATCTCGCCCAGCGGCGAATTCGGCAGGTCGGTCTGCGCCGGCAGAAACTTGTTGGCCTTGGAGGCCATGCGCGTGATCGAGTACTCCTCCAGCGGTCGCGCCTTGCCGGCGGCGCGCATCTTGCGCCAGTACTGCTCGAAGGGCACGGTCCAGAGGTCTTGCCCGACACGGCCGAAGCCGTGCATGTAGCGGTCGCCCACTTGCCCCCAGTTGACGAACTCGATGCCCAGCTTGAAGGTGCCCTGCGTCTCACGCAGAAATTCGTTTTCATCAAGGCCGATGGTCTTGTTGAAGCGCTGGATCATCGGGATCGTCGCCTCACCGACGCCAACGATGCCGATCTCGTCCGACTCGACCAGCCGGATCTTGTAGCGGCCGCGCAAGACGGTTGCCATGGCCACGGCCGTCATCCAGCCGGCGGTACCGCCGCCCACGATGACGACGGTCTTGATGGGGGTTTGCATGATCTCTTCCTGCTATTGCCTCGAACAAAAAGAAACCCCCGCGGGCCTGAGCCGGGCGGGGGTCAAGTCGAGGACTCTTTTTACAGCTTGTAGTTGATACCGAACAGATAGGTCTTGCCGTACTTGATCTTCTCGGTCACGGCATTGCGGTCGGTCGTGTAGCGCTGGAACTCGGAGTTCGTCATGTTGTTGCCCTGAGCCATGATGGACAGGCCCTTCAGCCAGCCCGACTGGAACTCGTAGGACAACTGCAGGTCGACGATGGACTCGGCCTTGATGAAGGCGAGCTGACGGTCATCCTGGAAGTTGCTGACTTCGCCCAGGAAGTCCGAGCGATGGCGCTGAGCCACGGCGATCTGGAAGCCGGCCTTCTCGTAGTAGAAGCGCAGGTTGGTGACGTTCTTCGACAAGCCAGGCAGCGGGATGCTGTCCGGGACGCGGTCGCCGTCTTCCAGGCTGAAGCCCGACTTCGGAAGTGCGATCGAACTCGAGGTGTGCGAGTGGTTCAGCATCACGCCGAAGCCATCAAGCCACGAAGAGACGAAGTTCAGCGGCACGTTGACAGCCAGCTCGACTCCGTTGATGTTGCCGCCGGAGCCATTGATCGGGCGAGTCAGCAAGCCCTGCGTGGAACCGGCGTACGGGCCGGTGGTCGGCAGCGGCGTCTTCGAGCTGGTGTAGGGCTTGAAGTCGAACGCGGTCGGGAAACGCAGGATGTAGCTGTCCAGCTTCTTGTAGAAACCGGCGGCGCTGAAGTAGCCCTTGCTGCCGAAATACTTCTCGTACGAGAGGTCCACGGCCTTGGCGCGGAACGGGTTCAGCTGCGGGTTGCCGCCGTCGCCGGTCAGGATCTGCACGCCGCTGTTGTTGACCGAGTAACCCAGGCTGGCCCGCATGTCACCCATATTGGCGCGCGACAGCACCTTAGCGGCAGCGAAGCGCATCACCTGGTCACCGCCCAGGTCGAAGTTCATGTTCAGGCTGGGCAGGAAGTCGGTATAGCTCTTGCCCTGGGCCACGGTGGCGCCCGGGCAGGTAGCAACCGTGTTGCCCGTGCAGTTGGCGCGATCCACATTGAAGCCAGTCGACTCCTGGTTCGTCTTGACCATCTGCAGGCCGACATTGCCGCGGTAGTTCAGGCCGAACAGCTGGCTGTCCAAATCGCCCTTGAAGTAAGCGGTCGTGACCTTTTCGTTGACGCTCCAGTCCTTGTTCAGGATGTCGGTGTCGACCTTCTTCGCCAGGTCATAAATCGTGCCCAGCGAGCCGCGCGGATCCCAGGAGGCGACCTGCAGACCGGTGGTACCGGCGATGGCAACATCCGAACCCGGCACTGCGACGGCGCCATAGGGGTCGGTGCCCTTGATGAAGAGGCGACCTTCCTGGGTCGTGCGGATCTTCTCGCGCTTGGTATGGTTGATACCGAATTCGCCGCTGACGATAGGACCCCAGTTCAGTTCCGTCTTGCCCGACAGGCGCATCGCGTCGATCTTGTCCTGCACATGCGGCAGCGCCACATAACCGGCCTGCGGCGAGGTTTCACCGCCCGACCAGCCGTCCACGTCGGTCAGCTTGGCAACCGCGCGATCGGCATAGCTCAGGCTGGTGGAGTACTTCACGTCGGTGAAGTTGGAGCCGTTGAAGCCCGTCCAACTGATCGAACCCAGGCCGGCTGCATTCTTGTTGCCATTGCCCGGCTGACCGGCTGTGGTTTCGTAACGCGAGGAATCGCGCACGACGCGGGACTGCGAGAGGTCAGCCGCCAGCGTCCAGTCCTGCAGCTTGAGCTTGTTGTTCCAGCCCCAGGACTTCATATTGTCGGCGCCACCTTCGATGTGGTTGCGAACGACGCCCTTGTAGTTGGACAGCGTGCCCGAAGCCACGACGCCATTGGCGATCGTGTAGTTCGTGATCTGGCCGCGCGGATCGTAGTTGCTGTTGTCGTCGTCGCCGATGGCGCCTTCCAGACCAGTCTTCTTCAGGCCGAACTGGCCCTTGGAATAGAAGTAGTCGAACGTCGACTCGAAGTCCTTGTTGGGCTTCCACTGCAGGGTCGCCATGCGGCCTTCGCGAGTGGCCGTGCTCGATTCGGTATCGGCGGTGAAGCCGCCCATCACGTTGACCTTGCCCACGCCGCTGGCGCAACCCGCGGGAGGCGTCGGGCCATCGCAGGCCAGCAGGGGCGAATTGGCACCACCACTCGGGGCGAACGGCAGCGTCCAGCCACCCCAGGAATTGAACTTCTGCTGGTCGGCGCCCTTTTCGTCGAACTTCACCAGGCCCACAGCCACACCGATGGTGCGGTCGGCAAACTGGTCGATGTAGCTGACCGACTTGCGCGTACCCGTGCCTTCGCCAGCGCCCGAAGCCACGCCGGTGCGCTGCTTGCGGTAGTTGACGGCGGCCTGGCGGCCGCTGAAGTTCAGGGGACGGGCGGTTTGCAGGTCGATGGTCGAAGCCAGGCCCTGCCCGACCAGCGAGCCATCCGGGCTCTTGTAGATCAGCACCGAGGCCAGCAGCTCGGACGGATACAGGTCGAACTCGACGCCACGGCTGTCACCGCTGGAGGCTTGTTCACGGCCATTCAGCAGCGCGCCATTGAAGTCGGGCGACATGCCGCGCACGCTGACGTTGGAAGCCTTGCCGGTCGAGCGGTTGCGCTGCGAAGCGACACCCGGCAGACGCGAGACCGATTCAGCAACGCTGGCATCGGGGAGCTTGCCGATGTCTTCAGCGGAGATCGCTTCGATGATGGAGTCCGAGCCCTTCTTGGCCGAGATCGCGTCCTCGATGCCCTTGCGGATACCGGTGACGGTCACCGTCTCCAGGGTTTGCGGAGCCGGCGTTGCAGGCGCGGTTTGCGCGTAAACGCCACTGGCCACCATGAGCACCGCACAGCCGGCAACCACCGGGCTGAGACGGAACTGCTCACGCTTCTGACGGGATGTCTTCATTACTTGTCTCCTGAAGCTTTTTTTGAACAACACAAGCCCCGCAACGATCTGGAGGAGTTCTTGTCGGGGAACTGAGAACCTGATGCCTGAAAGAATTCTGTACTAAAACTAGATTCACTGCCAATACAAAGAAAACCCTAGCGCCGTCGAATCAATCGGTGTTTAGCGAAAAAAAGACATCGAATTCCAGGGTTTACCCTTTGATTTCATTCGACTCAAGCTCGCAACTCGGGTAAACACCGAACTCGATATGTAGCTCAACTACATTTTTTGTTTTCAGGCCTGCTCCAAGGCCAAGGCAGCGCCACTCAGCGCGGCCAGGGTGTCGGTGATCAGCACGGTCGGCACCGCCTCCAGATAGGAGCGGAAACGACCCTTGGCTTCGAAGCGCTCACGGAAGCGCGACTGGAAGAAGCGCTCGCCCAGTCGCGGCACGATGCCGCCGCCGATGTAGACGCCGCCACGAGCACCCAGGGTCAAGGCCACGCTGCCGGCAAAGCCACCCAGCAGCGCGCAGAACACATCGAGCGTTTGCGAGCAGATCGCGTCATTGCCAGCCACGCCGCTCTCGACGATCTGCTCCGCCGCCAGCGGTACCTGCAGGGGGCGCCCCGCCATCCTGGACAGCGCCGCATGCAGGACGGGAAGCCCGATGCCGGACAAGAGGCGCTCCGCCGACACATGGGCGTAGTCGCGCCGCACCACGGACAGCACTTCGCTCTCGAAATCATCGGCCGGCGCCAGCGTGGAGTGCCCACCCTCACCCGGCAATGCGACCCAGCCATGAGCCGTCTGGATCACCCCGGCCACGCCCATGCCAGTGCCCGGGCCGATCACGGCCAGCGTGCCCCTGGGCGTGGGCAGGCCACCCGGCGCGCGCAGCTGATCGGCACGCAGGCGCGGCAGCGACAGCGCCAAGGCCTCGAAATCATTGAGCACCAGCAGGCGCTCCAGGCCCAGTCGATCGCGCACCGCCTCGATGGAGAAGCCCCAGGGGCTGTTGGTGAACTCGACCTGGTCGCCAGCCACAGCCGTGGCCACGGCAACGGCTGCATGCCTGGGATGCAGTGGCCGCGCGTCAGCACCACCCGGCAAACCCTCAAGATAGGCCTCGACCGCCTCAGCCAGACCCGCATGAGCCGCCACCGGCAGGCTGCGGACATGAAGAATCGGGCCACCCGCCTGCTCCACCAGGCCAAAGCGGGCATTGCTGCCGCCGACGTCGGCCACCAGGCACAAATCGTCCCGCTTCACAGGCAAACCTCGACAGGAGGACGCGCTGAGCGCTCGGCATAAGAACACATAGAAAGAGGGGCGCGGATGGATTGGAAGCTCGTAAGGTAGCAAAACTACATAGTCAACACAAGCGGACTACGCCTTATTCTTGGCCGACGCCCGGTGCACGACGGGAGATTCATGTAGCCGAGCTACATATCTCGCGCTATCGTTGCGGCTACAAGCTCGCAGCGGGCCGCATGTGTCCGCAGATCTGGATCGATCCGAACCCAGCCCATGCCCTCTGGCGGTGCACGTTTGCGGCTCATAATCGCGCGCCGCCAGCTCCACAGGTCCGCCCCGCCCCATGTCCTCATTCGACAGCCCCAGACTGATTGCCGACATCGGTGGCACCTATGCCCGCTTCGCGCTGGAAACCGCCCAGGGCGAGTTCAGCCAGATCGCGTCCTTGCGCTGTGCCGAGCATGCGGACTTCCATGCCGCGGTCAGCGCCTACCTTGGTACGCTGCCCGCTGGCACCGAGGTGAGCCACGCAGCCATCGCCATTGCCAACCCGGTCGAAGGCGACTCGGTGCGCATGACCAACTACCACTGGCAGTTCTCGATTGAAGAGATGCGCCAGCGCCTGGGCTTTGACACCCTGGTGGTGGTGAACGACTTCACCGCGCTGGCCATGGCCGTGCCGCGCCTGCGTGGCAACGACCTGCGCCAGATCGGCGGCGGCGAAGCGCGCCGCCAGAGCGTGGTCGGCGTGCTGGGCTCAGGCTCGGGCCTGGGCACTTCAGGCCTGATCCCTTCCGGCGACGGCTGGATCTCGCTGGGTGCCGAAGGCGGCCACACCAGCTTCTCGCCGCGCGACGAGCGCGAGATCGACATCCTGCGTTTCGCCTGGGACCAGTTCGAGCACGTGTCCTTCGAGCGCCTGGTTTCCGGCCCCGGCCTGGAGCTGATCTACCGCGCGCTGGCTCAACGCGCCGGCCTGGCCGCCGCGCCGCTTGCCGCGCCCGACATCACGCAGCGTGCGCTGGATGAAAGCGATGCCGTCTGCGTCGAATCGCTCGACATCTTCTGCGCCCTGCTCGGTACGGCCGCTGCCAACCTGGCGGTCACGCTGGGCGCCTTGGGCGGCATCTATATCGGCGGCGGCATCGTGCCGCGCCTGGGTGCCTACTTCGACAAGTCTCGCTTCCGCGAGCGCTTCGAAGACAAGGGGCGCTTTCGCGACTATGTGTCCGGCATCCCGACCTTCGTGATCACGGCCGAGCAGGCCACCTTCATGGGCGCCTCGGCAATCCTGGAAGCGCAATTGCGCACACTGGAGAACACGCCCGGCTCGGCCATCCTGGGCCAGATCCGGCGCGCCCGCAGCGAGCTTTCGCCGGCCGAATTGCGCGTGGCCGAGCATGTGCTGGCCCATCCGCGCGACGTCCTGAACGATCCTATCGTCGAGATTGCACGCGCTGCCTCGGTCAGCCAGCCCACCGTCATCCGTTTCTGCCGCTCGCTCGGCTGCGAGGGCCTGTCGGACTTCAAGCTGCGCCTGGCCTCGGGCCTTACCGGCACGGTGCCGGTCACGCACACGCAGGTGATGCATGACGACTCGGTGGTGGAGCTGGGTGCCAAGGTGCTGGGCAATACGGCCTCGGCCATCCTGCAGATCCGCAGCGAGCTGAACCGCGAAATGATCGACCGCGCGATCGAACTGCTGCTCAACGCCAACCGCATCGAGTTCTTTGCCGTCGGCCATTACGGCGTGGTGGCGCAGGACGCACAGTTCAAGTTCCTGCGCTTCGGCGTGTCCAGCAGCGCCTACACCGACCCGCGCCTGCAGGCGCTGGCTGCGGGTGTGCTGGGCCCGAAGGATGTGGCCGTCATCATCAGCAGCAGCGGCAAGCTGCCAGAGCTGCTCGAAGTGGCTGACAAGGCCCGCGAGCGCGGCGCAGCCGTGGTCGCCATCACGGCCAGCCAGTCGCCGCTGGCGCGCAAGGCCGATGCCACGCTCATCGTCGACCATGTGGAAGACGTCTCCACCCACCTGCCCATGATCAGCCGCATCCTGCACCTGCTGGTGATCGACATCCTCGCCGTCGGCGTGGCCATGCGGCGCAACCCCGAGGGCGTGCCCGCGCTCGGAGGCAATGCCGATGCCGCGCTGGACGAGGCCGAGCCGAGTCCGGCCGCTGTGCCGGTCGCGCGACGCGCGGCACCCGGCGTCAGCATGGCCTCGCCGCTGTCCAAGCTCACTTCACACAGCCGCTGAGGCGCCAAGGCTAGGATCGCGGCATGCCGCTGCGCCTTGTTTACCTCCTCACTGCAATGCTGCTTGCAGGGCCCGGTGCGGCCCAGGCCGCCATCAGCATCTGCTTCAACCAGGAGCTCAACGACGCCGCCGCGCATCCGGTGGCTGTTGAACTCTTGAAAGCCGTGGCCAAACGCGCACCCGAGCTGGAGCTGCGCCTTGTGCCCTTGCCCTGGGCTCGCTGCCTGCGCGAAGCAGCGCTCGGCGAACATGACGGCGTGCTCGCGGCCAGCCACACGCCCGAGCGGGCCGCCGGGCTCGTCTTCCCCCTGCGCGCAGACGGCCAGGTCGATGAGACGCGCCGCATGTTCGCCCTCGGCTACTGGCTGCTGCGCATGCCGGGCAGCGAGCTGAGCTGGGACGGCCAGCGCTTCCTGGGCCTTGGCAAGGCAGCCCCGCCCCTGGGCGCACAGCGCGGCTATTCGATCGCCGAGTTCGCGAGGCAGCATGGTGCCGTGGTCGACGAGGGTTCACCCACTGCCGAAGCGATGATGAGGAAGCTGGCGCTTGGCCGCCTCTCCGGCGTGCTGGTTTCGCAGGCCCATGCGCATGACCTCAGCCGCGACCCGCAATGGGCGGGCAAGCTGGAGAACGCCGGCCCTGCCCTGCTGCGCAAGTCCTACTTCCTTGTGTATTCGAAGCGCTTTTCCAAGAGCCATCCTGCGCAGGCCGAGCAGCTCTGGGCCCTGCTGGCGCAGGAGCGCGAAAGCGCCGCTTTCAAGCGCCTCTACAGGAGCCAGCTGGGAGACGCTCTGCCCTGATGCGCGTCAGCGCACGCGGTTGCGGCCATCCTGCTTGGCGCGGTAGAGCGCCGCATCGGCAGCCGCCAGCAGCGACTCGACGGTCACTCCGTCCGAGGGCAGGCAACTGGCCACGCCCAGGCTCAGGGTCACCACCGGACCGACCGGCGAGGCCGGATGCGGGATGGCCAGCGCCTCGCAGGCAGCGCGCATGGACTCGGCCACGGCCGCAGCCGCCGCATGGTCGGCGCCCGGAATCAGGATGACGAATTCCTCGCCACCATAGCGCGCGGCCAGGTCGCCGGCTCGGCCCAGGGCATCCGCAAACACACCGGCCACCGCCTTCAGGCAACGGTCGCCCTCCGGATGACCCAGCACATCGTTGTAGGCCTTGAAGCTGTCGATGTCGGCGATCAGCAGTGCCAGCGGCGCATGCGTGCGGCGGCTGCGGCGCCATTCCTCATGCAGCGCTTCGTCGAAACGGCGGCGGTTGGCCAGGCCGGTCAAGGCGTCGACATAGGACAGTCGCGAGAGATGCTCATTGGCCTGGCGCAATTCTTCGGTGCGCAATGCCACGAGCTGCTCCATCGCTTCCTGACGTGCCCGCAGGCTGCGAGTACGCAAGCGGAACAAGGCCCAGATGCTCATGCCACAAGCCAGCAGCACAGCGACGATGAACCACAGCGTCTGGTGCATGCGGGGCTGCACCCTGACATCCAGCGGCGGCTCGGCCTCGCTCCAGTGAACGCCATCGATCGTCGCGGCCACACGGAACCGGTAGTCGCCATGAGGCAGTGCCGGAAAGGCCGCTTCGCGCAGGCTGCCTACCTCCACCCAGTTCTGGCTGAGGCCTTCCATCAGGTAGCGAAAGCGCGCCCGGTCGGCGTAGAGCAAGGTCGTGGCCGTGAAGCGTATCGCCAGCGGCACCGCGCCCGGCGGTACCAGCACCTCGGCATCCGTGGCCTGCTTGGCGCCGTTCACCAGCACACTCTCCACGCGCACGCCCGGTGGCTTGCCAGCCCCGGGCAGGCGCTGCGGGTCGACAATGACCAGACCGTTCGCTGAAGGCAACCAGAGACGCCCATCGGCAGAAACCGCGCCTGCTCCCTGCAGACCACCAGCAAAGGTGGTGCCGCGCAGTGCGTCGCCCGGGCCATAACCCACCGACACCACCTTGGATTGCAAGCCGTCGGCCACCGCATCCATTTCGGCCCGGGCGACGCGGTAGAAGCCGCGGTTGCAGCTCATCCACAGATTGCCCTGTCGATCTTCCAGAATTGTCTGCGCCAACCCATCCCACAAGCCATCGCTGGTGCGGATGCTGGCCAGCCTGCCCTCGCGCAGCCGGTTCATGCCTTCGCCGTTGGTGGCTATCCAGAGGCTGCCCGAGGCGTCTTCATGCAGGGCCATGATCCAGTTCGACAACAGGCCGTCGGCCTTCGTCAGCAGGGTGAACCGGCCGTCGCGCAGGCGCAGCAAGCCCTGGCCTGATGTGCCGAACCACAGCGTGCCGCTGCGGTCCTCCAGCATCGTCAGCACGCCTTCTTGCGGCACGCCCTTGTCTGTGACGGGCTCGAAGCGCTCGCCGTTGAAGCGCGCCATGCCGGCGCGCGTGCCCACCCACAGCCGGCCCTGACGGTCCTGCAGGAGCGAGCGGATCTCGGCATTGGGCAGGCCCTGCCCGAGGCCGAAATTCTCGAAGCGACCGTCCTTGAGACGAACGACGCCGGCGGTGTAGGTGCCAATCCACAGCGACCCGTCCTTGTCCTCGGCCAGGGCAGAAATCTCGTCGGTGGGCAGGCCGTCCTTCTTGGCAAGCGCGGTGATCTGATCGCCTTCTATGCGATTGAGCCCGCCGCCCGCGGTCGAGACCCAGCTGACGCCATCGCGACCGTGCAGCACCGCGCGGACGTTGTCGTGTGACAAGCCTTCGGAGGCGCCGAACACGACGAAAGCCCGGTTGCGCAAGCGGTTCAGGCCGCCCACCCAGGTGCCCACCCAGACGCTGCCTTCGCGGTCCAGCGCCAACGACCAGACCTGACTGCCCGCCAGGCCCTCGGCAGCACCCACCGAGCTGAAACGGCCATCGGCACTCATGCGCGTGATGCCGGCACCCCAGGTGCCGATCCAGAGCGAGCCCTGGGCGTCTCGGGCCAGCGCCGTGAGATGGTCCGTGGGCAGGCCATCGGCCATGGTGTAGGTCCGGCTGACCTTGCCGTGCTTCAGGTGGACAAGACCTGCCCCCGCCGTGGCGACCCAGACGCCGCCTTGCGGGTCGGGGACCACCGCGCGCACCTGCAGGTGCGGGAACAGGCCGTTCTCCGGCGTCATCACCTGGAACTTGCCCGCGGCGAACGAAACCAGGCCGCCGCCGCTGGTGGCGATCCACAGCACGCCTGCCTGGTCGAAGGCCAGCGCCCGCAGCTTGTTGGTGGGCAGGCCGTCCGCCTGTTGATAGCGCTTGGACTGACCTTCATGCCAACGCAGGAGGCCGTTCTCGCTTGCCATCCAGATGGCACCGTCCCGGCCCTCGGCAAAGCCCCAGACCCGTCGCCCCTCCGTCAGCGCGGCTGGCACCGCGCTTTCGAACTTGCCGCTGCGATAGAGGGAAACGCCCTGGCTGTGGCCGATCCAGAGCTGCTGGTGGCTGTCTTCCAGCAGGCCAAACACCGGCTCCGAGGCCAGATGCGGTGCCTGCTCGCTCGTGAATCCGGTGAAGCGCGCGCCGTCAAAGCGCGCCAGGCCACCGGCCGTGCCGACCCAAAGATAGCCATCCCGGGTCTGCAGGAGCGCCTGCACCGTGTTCAAGGGCAGGCCCTGCTCGGTCTGCCAGAGGTCCAGCTTGTACTGGGTCAGCGATTGCGTGGGGTCGGCCAGGCGCCGGGCCAGGCTCGTGGCAGGCGCAGGCTCAGCCGGGGCGGCCAGCGCGAATCCCAGGGAGAACAGGCTGAGCAGGCCAGCCAGGAGCGCGCGAATCTGCTTCGCTGCGAATGAAAACAAGAGTTGCCTCGACAGTTGAATCGCTGCAAGGGTACACGAGGCCGGTACCCGAGGTGGGCAGGCCGACTCAGCCAGACGTGGACTGGATCACGCCCCCTTCAGTCGAGCTGCCAGATCCGCAGGGCCCTCACCGACTGGCGCGACCAGGTGCTGCGCAGGCCGAAATAGCCTGAGCGCAAAGGCGCGGGATCGTCAAACGCAAAGAACTCGACACCATCGACGCTGAATGTCGTGCGGCCGTCCTTCACCAGCACCTGGAGCAGGTATTCGCGATTGGGCTGCAGCAGTTGCGGCGCATCGCTGTACTCCTGCAGCAGCTTGCGCTCGCCGCCGCCGTATCTGCGAAAGCGCGTGCTGGTGTTGTGGTTGCCGCCCATGCCCACGTAGTAGAGGCTCAGGTCGTCATAGGCCTCGAAAACGCCGTTGCGGGTAAAGAGGTGCGGCCTGTGCGGGTCGCTGGCCATCCAGAACAGATTCAGATCGCTGAGCCGGTCGTTGACGCCGCCCGCCACCAGCACCTCGCGCCGGAACTCGATCAGCAGATTGCCTTGCAGCCGCCGGTTGAGCCAGACCGTCACGCCGCCGCGGGTATCGAGCATCAGGCGGCCATCCTTCACAGTCACACTGGAATTGGGCCCGGGCGCGATCTCGGTGACCCAGACCGCCGGGTCGAGTGGGGCGTTGAAATCGTCCGCAAAGATCAGACGGCCACGGGAAAGTGCTGCGGTATCGGCAGCACCGGCGGCAGCAGCAAGCAGCAGCAACAAGGCAAGGGAAATGAGGCGTTTCATCGACAGCATCCAGATTCGACCCAGCCTACACGAGCGCCAGGGCCGCTTTGAATCAGAATGCTGAGCAATCATGAGCCAGCCGACCCTGCCCCGTCCGCTCCAGCATCTGCTGGCCCTTTCACTCGCCACCAGCCTGGCGTCGCTGGCGCAGGCCGAGCCCATCAAGGTGCCAGGTCTTGCCGCGCCGGCGCAGATCCAGATCGACCGCTGGGGCGTGCCGCACCTGTATGCGGCGAGCGCGGACGACCTCTTCTTCGTCCAGGGCTTCAACGCCGCACGGGACCGGCTTTTCCAGATCGACCTCTGGCGGCGCCGCGGCCTGGGCAAGCTCGCGTCGATCTTCGGCCCCAACTTCATCGAGCAGGACCGGGCCGCAAGGCTCTTCCTCTATCGCGGCGACATGGCCCGCGAATGGCGCAGCTATGGCTCGGATGCGCAGCGCATTGCCACGCGCTTTGCGGCCGGCATCAATGCGTATATCGAGCTGGCTGGCAAGGACCCGTCACTGCTGCCTTTCGAATTCCGCCACTTCGGCTATGCACCGGAGAAGTGGCAGCCGGAGGACGTGGTGCGCATCCGTAGCCATGGCCTGACGCGCAACCTGAGCTCCGAGTTCTCGCGTGCCACCATGGCCTGCTACAGCGACCTGAAGCACGACCCGGTGCGCGCCCATTTGTCGCCCCCCTGGGAAACGAAGCTGCCCGAAGGTCTCGACCCCTGCCTGCCGGTCGAGCTGATACGCACCTACAACCTCGCCACGCAGGGCGTGCTGATCAGCGGGCGCGATGACCGGCGCAGTGCGCTTGAAGTGGACGACACCCAGCTGGCCGGCGATGAACGCGCCCGCCCGGCCGAAGGCAGCAATGCCTGGGCGATTGCACCCAGCCGATCGAGCACGGGCCGACCGATCCTGGCCAGCGACCCGCACCGGGCCCATGCCGCGCCTTCGCTGCGCTACATCGTCCATCTGAACGCGCCGGGGCTGAACGTGATCGGTGGCGGCGAACCTGCGCTGCCGGGCATCTCCATCGGCCACAACGGCAGCATCGCCTTTGGCCTGACCATCTTCGGCACCGACCAGGAAGACCTCTACGTCTACGAGACCAACCCTGCCAAGCCGAACGAATACCGCTACCGCGGCGCCTGGGAGCCCTTGAAGCGCATCACCGAGACGATCCAGGTGCGCGGTGGCGCGCCGGTGAACGTCGAATTGCTGTTCACCCGCCACGGGCCGCTGCTCTATGCAGACAAGGCCAAGCACCGCGCCTATGCCTTGCGCTCGGCCTGGTCGGAGCCCGGCATGGCGCCCTACTTTGGCAGCATCGACTACATGAAGGCCGGCAATTTCGAGGATTTCAAACGCGCCATGGCCAAGTGGGGCGCACCGAGCGAGAACCAGATCTATGCCGACGCCGGCGGCAACATCGGCTGGGTGGCCGGCGGGCTGGCGCCGATCCGCCCGAACTGGGACGGGCTACTGCCCGTGCCTGGCGACGGCCGCTATGAATGGAAGGGTTTCTGGGCTGGCCGGGAGATGCCTTCGCGCTACAACCCCGAGGCCGGCTGGCTGGCTTCGGCCAATGAGCAGAACCTGCCCGCAGGCTACCCGTACAAGGAGCGCAAGCTCGGCTTCGAATGGGCAGCAACGCCGCGCTCGCAACGCCTGGCCGAGGTTCTGAAGTCGCAGCCCAAGATGGGCGTCGAAGAGACGCTGCGGCTGCAGACCGATCTCTTGTCCATTGCGGCCCGCCGCTTGCAGGCCGTGGTGAAGAACGCCAGCCTGCAGAACGCGCAGGCCAAGGAAGCAGCGCGCCTGCTGCTCGATTGGGACGCGGTGGAGAACGGCAGTTCTGCGGCGGCGGCGCTGTATGAGCTCTGGTTCACGCGCCACCTCGGTCCAGCCCTGAAAGACGCGCTGCTGCCCGCTTCAGCCGCTCAATTGCTGCGCACGGCTGATGCCGAGCTGCTGTTCGAAACCATGGAGCAACCCGAACCGGCCTTGGGTGCCACAGGCAAGGCCCGGCGCGACGAGATCATCGACAAGAGCCTCGCTGCGGCCTGGGCTGAAATGCAGCGCCTGGGCGGCACAGACAGCGCAAGCTGGCGCTGGGACAAGTTGCACCAGATCCTGTTCGCCCATCCACTGGCCAATGCCACCGATGGCGCCAACAAGCAGCGGCTGAACGTCGGCCCCTTCCCGAAGCACGGCGGCGGCCACACGGTCAATGTCTCGAGCTATGACCCGGCCAATTTCCGTCAGATCGGTGGCGCCTCGTTCCGCGTCGTCATCGACGTGGGCGACTGGGACAACTCGCGGGCGATGAACACGCCGGGACAGTCGGGCGACCCGGCCAGCCCGCACTACCGCGACCTGGCCCCGTTGTGGCTCAAGGGCGAGTACTTCCCGCTGCTTTACACCAAGGCAAAGGTCGATGCAGCAACCGAACGCCGCATCGACCTCGTGCCCCTCAAGTAGCGATGGCGCTCAGGCCGCGCTGGCGGCTGACGGTGTCGAGCCACTGCCGATGCGCAGCGGCGGCACCTGGCGGTAGGTGAAGCCGCGCCACAGCCATTCCATAGGGCCGTAACGGAACTTGCTCAGCCACCAGTGGCTGAACACGATCTGGCCGGCATAGACGGCCACGACAAACAGCACCTGCACGCTGCGCGACATGCCCCAGTGCCCCAGGCCATAGCCATAGAAGTACAGGGTACAGATCAGGGACTGGAGCAGGTAGTTGGTCAGCGCCATGCGACCCGGCGCAGCCAGCCACTTCACGGTGCCGCCAAAGGTCTTGCTGTGCAGCATCAGCACCACCATGCCCACATAGCCCAGGCAGGCAGGCAGATTGCCCAGCATGCGCAATCCATGCGCAATGCCCCAGCCGTCGTACTGGTTGCCCGGCGTGTGCGACATCGCGATGAAACAGGTCGACAGGCCCAGGCCGATGCCCACGGGCAGGCCCCACAGGGCCATCTTGCGGAACAGCGGCAAGTGGCGTTCGGTGTTCTCCATCACGCCGGAGCGCACGAACCAGCTGCCCAGCAGGAACATGCCCACCAGCAGGATGGCGAAGCCTGCATCACCGGCTGCCTTCTCAGGAAACAGGCCGGCGCGGCGCTCGACGATGTCGGCATAGCTGCCGCTGCTGAACAGCTTGGTTTCGCTGACGCGCTTCTCGGCGCCTTCCTTCAGTCGTTTCTCTTTCTCGGCCTTGGCCTCGGCCGCCTTTTCCGCCTTGGTCTTGGGCTTGGCAGGGGCTGAAGCAGCCTTGGCCATCGAGGCAGCGGCCTGGACCGGCGATGCTGCCGGGGTGGCCAGCGCCACGGCCGAGGCGGGTTCCGCGGCCGTCACGGCGGGCTTGAGCTCGCTGCCCGGAGGCGCCACGGTCGGGTCGGGCGAGAAATGCTGGACCAGCGGACCCAGGGTCATGGCGAGACCGGCAAACACGTAGATGGCCACCGCCATGCGCAGGCTGCGCTTTTCGGCCGGCTCGTAATACTTCCAGGACATCCAGCCCGTGAAGAACAGCAACGGGCCAAAGACCGACATCGGCAGGCGGGGCTCAGTCGGCCCGTCGGGCAGCAACCAGAACACGACGGCGCCGATCGAAATCAGTGAGCCGATCAGGAGGAGCAGGAAGCTGAACAGCGGAATCCCGAAGACCTTCTTGGGCGAGCGCAGATAAATCGCCAACAGGCCGATCAGCAGCAGGCCGGTCATCACGGCGAACATCGCGTTGGCGAGAAAGCCCAGTGCGCAGGCCAGCAGCGCGCCGATCAGGATGGGCCACGTACGGCCGTAGAGCACGATCATCAGGCCCAGGGCGCCGACGGCATAGCTGAAGAGGATGTCGCCTTCCCAGAGGAAGATGTAGTGCAAGGCACCGAACACGCCGAGCGCCAGGATGCGCCGCAGATAGACCTTCTTGAACTCGCGGCCGGCCTTCTCGGCGCGCACCAGCATCACCGCGAAGCCCATGCCGAACAGCAGGGAGAAGATGGTCCAGAACTTGCCAGCCACAAAGTAGTTGACGAACCAGTTGGCCAGCCAGTCAAGGCCGGTGGCATCCCGCGGAATGCCGTCATTGAAGGCTGCGAACGGCCGGTTGAACCATTCGATATTCATCAGAAAGATGCCTATCAGCGCAAAGCCACGGACCACATCCAGGGCCTCGATACGCTGGTTCTCGGCCAGCGGCGCGAACGGCGCCGGACTGGGGGGGCTTGCTGGCGCTTGATTTGTGCGCGCATCATCCATGGCAAAAGCTCCTGTGTTGGCTACTGCACGGTGCAGGTGGCCGGGTTGGCCACCGTCAGGTTTTGGCGAAAGGCGCATCCTCGCAGGCTGGGGCGGCCAGCGACATCCCTCATGCGATAAAGCGACAAAACCAGCGGATCAGCTGCGCAGCAGCTGATCCATCTGCTGCAAGGCGGCCTCGCCCAAGCGACCAGCCTCGCGTGCCAGCGCCAATTGGCGCAGCGAAAACTCACGATACATCTGGCCATGGGCGCCGCCCAGCGCGTCCAGCGCCTCCAAGTGGGCGGCGACCACGCCCACATCACCGCGCGAGATCGGGCCGGCCTGGGCGCCAGCCAGGCCACGGCGCTCGGCGGCCTCCAGCGTCGCGCGAGCCAGAGGCAGGAGCGCCTGCAGCGTCTGTTCAGGCGTGAAGCCCAGGGCCTCGCCCCAGATCTGGCGCGCCTCGTCCAGCATCGACAGGAGAAAGCTGGCCGAGTAGCTGGCAGCGCCGTGGTAGGCGGCACGCTGGCCGGCCTTGAGTTCGAGCGGCTTGAGGCCCAGGCGTCGCGCAAATTCTTGAAGCCGGGCCAGCAAGGCTGGAGCCTCGGCCTCGATGCCGACACTGCAACCGGCCAGGCGCTGCAAGGCCAGCTCGGGGTCGGAGAAGATCTGCAAGGGGTGGAAGCCACCGACAGCGGCGCCGGCGGCGCGGGCTGAAGCCAGCGCAGTCAATTCCGTCGCGCCGCTGCAATGAACCACGGACTGGCCTTGGCGCCAGGGCAAGGCCGCGCATTGCGGCGCAATCGCGTCGTCGGGCACGCAGAGAAAAACCAGGTCGGCTGCTCGCACGGCCTGCTCTGCACCCAAGGCCTCGCAAGCCTTCAAGCGCGCAGCCAGGGCTTGCGCGACCTCGGCCCGGCGATTGGCCACCGCCGCAACGGCAAGCCCGGATGCATCGAAGGCCCGCGCCAGCGTTGAGCCCAGGCGACCGCAGCCGATGATGGCGATGCGGCCGGTGTCCATCAGCGCGAAGCTCAGAAGGCCGCGATGCCGGTCTGTGCGCGGCCGAGGATCAGCGCATGGATGTCATGCGTGCCCTCGTAGGTATTGACCACTTCCAGGTTCACCAGGTGGCGGGCAATGCCGAATTCATCGGAGATGCCGTTGCCGCCCAGCATGTCGCGCGCGGTGCGGGCAATCTCCAGGCTCTTGCCGCAGCTGTTGCGCTTCATGATGGAGGTGATCTCGACCGCAGCCGTGCCCTCGTCCTTCATGCGCCCGAGGCGCAGGCAGCCCTGCAGGCCCAGTGTGATCTCGGTCTGCATGTCGGCCAACTTCTTCTGCACCAGCTGGTTGGCAGCCAGGGGCTTGCCGAACTGCTTGCGATCCAGCACGTACTGGCGAGCGGTGTGCCAGCAGTCTTCCGCCGCCCCGAGCGCACCCCAGGCGATGCCATAGCGCGCGCTGTTCAGGCAGGTGAACGGGCCCTTCAGCCCGCGCACCTCCGGGAAGGCGTTCTCTTCCGGGCAAAAGACCTCGTCCATGACGATCTCGCCCGTGATCGAGGCGCGCAGGCCGACCTTGCCGTGAATGGCCGGCGCGGTCAGGCCCTTCCAGCCCTTCTCCAGCACGAAGCCGCGGATGGCGCCTTCGTCGTCCTTGGCCCAGACCACGAACACATCGGCCACCGGGCTGTTGGTGATCCACATCTTGGCGCCGGAGAGGCTGTAGCCGCCCGTCACCTTCCTGGCGCGCGTGACCATGGAGCCGGGGTCGGAACCATGGTTGGGTTCGGTCAGACCGAAGCAGCCGATCCATTCGCCGGTGGCCAGCTTGGGCAGGTATTTCTGCCTGGTGGCCTCGTTGCCGAACTCGAAGATCGGCACCATGACCAGCGAGCTCTGCACACTCATCATCGAGCGGTAGCCCGAATCCACGCGCTCGACTTCGCGGGCCACCAGGCCATAGCTCACATAGTTGAGACCGGGGCCGCCGTACTCGGCCGGGATGGTGGGGCCGAGCAGGCCCAGCGCGCCCATCTCGCGGAAGATTTCCAGGTCGGTGCGCTCATGGCGGAAGGCCTCCAGCACGCGCGGCGCCAGGCGTTCCTGGCAATAGGCGGCAGCGGCGTCGCGCACCATGCGCTCGTCGTCGCTCAGTTGCTCATTCAGGAGCAGCGGGTCGTCCCAGTGAAAGGATGCTTTGTTGGCCATGTCGGTCTCGAGTGGATAGGGTGTATCGGCTTGATTATTGCGGCAAGACAGCGGTGACCTCGATCTCGACCTTGGCCCGGTCTTCGATCAGGCCCGCCACCTGCACAGCCGTCATCGCAATGCCGTATTCGCGGCCCAGCACCTCGCGGTACACGGTGCCGATCTCGCGGCCACGCGCCAGGTACTCGCGCTTGTCGAGCAGGTACCAGGTCATGCGCACGATGTGTTCCGGATTGGCGCCGGCCTCGGCCAGCAGCGCCTTGATGTTCCACAAGGCTTGGCGAACTTGCGCCACGAAATCGTCGCTCTCGAACTGGCATTGGCTGTTCCAGCCGATCTGGCCGGCCACGAAGATCTGGCGCCCGGTGGCCGCCACGCCGTTGGCATAGCCACGCGGCTCGGCCCAATCGGCGGGTTGAAGAATCTGTTTGCTGATGGTGCTCATGATGGGTTCACTCCTTGCGCCTCTTGGGCTGTCGTCAGCGCGGCGCGCAGGTCGGCGGGAAATTCCTGGGGACGGTGCGTCTGCAGCGAGGTGCAAACCAGCACCTGGTCGAAGGCGACGCGCAGACCGTCGCTGCCTTCGAATTCGACATGCAGCGTCAGCGAGGTGCGCCCAAGCCTCGTAATGGCGACTCGCTGCACAAGCTCATCGCCCATGCGGCTGATTCGCTTGAAATCGGTGTTCAGACTTGCCGTAGGCAAGCCCACGCGGCGCGGGCCCAGCAGCTCGGCGTAGGAAATGCCCAGGCCCTCGCTGATCCAGTCTTCGACCAGCGCATTGAGCATCTCGAAATAGCGCGGATAGAAAACGATGCCGGCCGGATCGCAATGGCCGAAACGCACCCGCTCGCGTCGCTCGTAGATGGCATTCATTTCATACACCCAGGTAGCGCTGCCAGAGGCCATGATCGGCGGCCAGTTCCTCGGTCTCGCCCGCCCAGGCCACCCGGCCGCGCTCGAGGATGGTGTGGCGGTCCGCCAGCTCGCAGAGCTGCCTCACGTATTTGTCGACCACCAGGATGGTCTGGCCGGTATCACGCAAGCGATGCAGGCAGCGCCAGATCTCTTCGCGCACCAGCGGCGCCAGGCCTTCGGTGGCTTCGTCGAGTATCAGCAGCCTGGGGTTGGTCATCAGCGCGCGGGCGATGGCCAGCATCTGCTGCTCGCCGCCGGAGAGCTCGTTGCCCATGTTGGCGCCGCGCTCCTGCAGGCGCGGGAACAGCGCGTGGATCCGGTCCAGCGTCCACGGCTCCCTGGCCTCGCAGCGGTTGGCGGCAAAGGCCAGCAATTGCTCACGCACGCTCAGGTTCGGAAAAATCTGCCGCCCTTCCGGTACCACGGCCAGCCCCAGGCGGGCAATGCGGTCGGCGCTCCAGCCAGCGATGTCATGGCCCGCGAAGCGGATGCTGCCGCCGCGCGGCGCAAGCCAGCCAACCAGGCAGCGCAGCAGCGTGCTCTTGCCCATGCCGTTGCGACCCAGCAGCGTGGCGACCTGGCCGGCTTCCACCTTCAGATCGACGCCGAAGAGCACCTGGCTGTCGCCATAGGCCGCTTGCAGGCCGGTGACTTCCAGCAGTGCCGTCATGAGCTCACCTCGTCACCCAGATAGGCCTTGCGCACTTCGGGATGCTCGCGGATTTCGTCCGGCGTGCCGGTCGCGATCACGCGGCCGGCCACCAGGGTGGAGATGCGATCGGCCAGGCGGAACACGGCATCCATGTCGTGCTCGACCAGCAGGAGCGTGGTCTTGCCTTTCAGCGTCAGGAGCAGCTCCACCATCTGGCGGCCTTCGTCGGGGCCCATGCCGGCCATCGGTTCATCGAGCAGCAACAGACGCGGCCTGGTGGCCAGAGCCAAGGCCAGTTCCAGCTGGCGCTGCTCGCCATGAGCCAGCGCACCCGCGGTGGCTCTTGCCTGCGCAATCAAGCCAACTTGGGACAGCAGATGTTCGGCTTCGTCACGCAAGGCCGCATCGCGCTGCACCGAGCCGAACCAGCTCGGCGCGCGGCGCGCCTGCAAGGCGAGCCGAAGGTTGTCGAGCACCGACAGCTTCTTGAAGATGCTGGTGATCTGGTACGAACGCGCCAGACCGGCGTTCACATGGGCTGCCATGTCAGCGCGGGTCAGGTCTTGCCCGGCGAACAGAACGCAGCCGGCATCGGGCTTCAAGGCGCCGCTGAGCTGGTGGATCAGGGTCGTCTTGCCGGCGCCATTCGGCCCGATCAGCGCATGGACCTCGCCGTCGCGCACGTCGAAGCTGGCCGAGTCCGTTGCCACCAGCGCACCGAAGCGCTTGACCAGGCCTTCGACCTTCAGCAAGGGCTCAGTCATGGCTTCGCCTCTTCCACAGCCCGGCCACACCGCGAGGCGCGAACAGCACGACGAACAGGAGCAGCAGCCCCAGCGCCATCTGCCAGTGGATGGTGTAAGTCGATAGCAGCTCTTCCAGCAGCAAGAGCACGGCCGCACCCAAGGCGCCGCCCCACAAGGCGCCAGCCCCGCCGATGATGACCATCACCATCAACTGGCCCGATTGCGACCAATGCAGCATCTGCGGCGTGACCAGGCCGCTCAGGTTGGCAAGCAGCGCGCCCGCCAGGCCGGCCAGCGCGCCGGCCAGGACGAAGGCCTGCCATTGCACGCGGCGCACCGGCGCGCCGAGTGCGTTCATTCGCGTCTCGTTCTCGCGGCTGCCTTGCAGCAGCCAACCGAACGGGCTGTTCAGCAGCCGCTGCAGGCCGGCCAGCACCAGCGCAGAGAGCGCCAAGGCGACCCAATAGAGCTGCGCGTCGTCTTTCAGGTCCAAGCCCATGCCCATCTGCGAGCGCTGCGGCAGCGGCAAACCGTCGTCACCGCCATAGGCCTTCAGCGACACCATCAGGAAATAGAACATCTGGGCAAAGGCCAGCGTGATCATGATGAAGTAGACGCCGCGCGTGCGCAGGCTGACCCAGCCGATCAGCGCTGCCGCCAGGCCCGACACGACGCAAGCCACTGGCCAGGCGACCCAAGCCGAGCTGACACCCGCATCGGCCAGGATGCCCACCGTGTAGGCGCCCAGGCCCACAAAGGCGGCGTGGCCGAAACTGACCAGGCCGCCAAAGCCCAGGATCAGATTGAGGCTGGAAGCGGCGATCGCGAAGATCAGCACGCGGGTTGCCACCACCGTGTAGAACTCGAGGCCGAAGGCGGCCAGCACCGGCGGCAACGCCGCAAACGCGGCCAGCACGAGCCAGCTCCAAGGGCCGAGGCCTCGGTGATGCAAGGAGGTAGGAACTGTCATCCGCTGCGTGCCGGAAAGAGGCCTTGCGGCTTCCAGAACAAGACCCCTGCCATCAGGACATAGATCAGGATCGAAGCCAGTGCCGGGCCGACGTTGGAAGCCACCTCGGGGCTGGCCAGCAGGCGCAAGGCGGCCGGCAAGAGCGTGCGGCTGGCCGTGTCCACCAGCCCCACCAGCAGCGAGCCCACCAGAGCCCCGCGGATCGAGCCGATGCCGCCGATCACGATCACCACGAAGGCCAGGATCAGGATGCTCTCCCCCATGCCCACCTGTACCGCCAAGAGCGGGCCCAGGAGCGAGCCGGCCAGCGCGCAGAGCGCCGCGCCAATGCCGAACACCAGCGTGAACAGCTTGCGCGTGTCCACACCCAAAGCCATGGCCATCGGTCGGTTCGACGCACCCGCCCTCACCCACATGCCCACGCGGGTGCGCGTCACACCGAGCCACAGCAGCAAGGCCACAGCCAGCCCCACACCGATGATCAGGAGCCGGTAGCTCGGATACATCAGCCCCGGCAACAACTCCACCGGGCCGGACAAGGCCGCGGGCGTGTTGAGCATCAGGGGCTGTTCGCCCCAGATCATGCGCACACCTTCGTTCATGATCAGGATCAGCGCGAAGGTCGCCAGCACCTGCGAGAGATGGTCCCGCTCATAGAGCCGACGCAAAAGGCTCCACTCCAGCGCCATGCCCAGCAATGCGGTACCGGCCATGGCAACCACCACGGCCAGCACGAAGCTGCCACTCGCGCCCACCACGGCCGCCGCCAGGTAGGCGCCGACCATGTAGAGCGAGCCGTGCGCCAGGTTGATCATGTCCATGATGCCAAAGACCAGCGTCAGGCCGGCCGCCAGCAGGAACAGCATCAGCCCGAACTGCAGGCCGTTGAGCAACTGCTCGGTGACGAGGATCCAGTCCAATCAAAGCGCCTTCATCTTGCAGCTCGAGGCATATGCATCTGCGTGCTGCGAGAAGATCTTGTAGAGCGTACGGTTCGTCACCTTGCCGGCATTGGTCTTGGTGATCACGCGCAGGTAATAGTCCTGGATCGGGTACTGGTTGTTGTTGAATCGGAAGTCGCCCCGCACCGAGGCGAAGTGCGCAGCCTTCAGGGCTTTCAGAAGCGCGGGCCGGTCCTCGACCTTGCCCTTCACGTCCTTCACCGCGCCGTCCATCAGGCGGGCCGCGTCATAGCCCTGGCTGGCATAGAGCGAAGGCATGCGGCCGTACTCGGCCTGGAAGTCCGCGACGAACTTCTTGTTGGCTGCGTTCTCCATGTCGTGGGCCCAGTGCGAGCTGTTGAACATGCCCAGCATCGGTTCGCCGACAGCGCGGATCACGTCTTCATCGGCCGAGAAGCCGGGGCCGAACAGGGTGATGTCCTTGGAGAGGCCGGCGCCGACGAACTGCTTGATGAAGGCGCTGCCCATGCCGCCGGGCAGGAAGATGTACATCGCGTCAGGCTTGGCGGCGCGGGCTTGCGCCAGCTCGGCCGCATAGTCCAATTGGCCGAGCTTGGTATAGATCTCGTCGGCAACTACAGCGCCCGGGCCCTTGTAGAAGCGCTTGAAGCCGGTGATCGCGTCCTTGCCTGCCGGGTAGTTGGGCGCCAGCACCACCACCTTCTTGTAGCCCTTCTCCAGCATCGTCTTGCCCACGGCCTCATGCAGGTTGTCGTTCTGCCAGGCCACGTTGAAGAAATACGGATTGCACTGCTCGCCCGCGTATTGCGAGGGGCCGGCATTGGCCGACACATAGGGCACCTTGGCATCGAACACCGAGGGGCCCACGGCCAGCATCACGTTGGAGAACACGATGCCGGTCATCAGGTCGACCTTGTCGCGCTTGAGCAGGCGCTCGGCGGTCTGCTTGGCAACCTCGGGGTTCTGCTGATCGTCGGCAGTCACCAGCTCGATGGGCACACCGCCGAGTTTGCCGCCGCTGTGCTTGACGCCCAGCAGGAAGCCGTCGCGGATGTCCACGCCGAGGCCGGCGCCCGCGCCCGAGAGCGTGGTCAGGAGACCGACCTTGACTTTGTCAGCCGCCAGGGCCGGGCCCGCAGCCAGCAGCGCCAGCGCAGCGCCGAGCAGGGTCGCATTCATCGCCTTGTTCTTCATCGTGGTCCTCTCCATGTCGATCAGCTGGATTGCTTGAGTCGGAAACGCTGCAGTTTGCCGGTTTCAGTACGCGGCAGGGTCGCGCGGAACTCTAGCGCACGGGGGTATTTGTACGGCGCGATGCTCGCCTTGACGAAATCCTGCAAGGTCTTGACCAGTTCGGCATCGCCGACAAAGCCTTCGCGCAGCACGACAAAGGCCTTGACGATCTGGCCGCGCTCTTCGTCAGGTACCCCGACGACGCCGCATTCAGCCACCGTCGGATGGGCGAGCAGTGCGCTCTCCACCTCGGGGCCGGCGATGTTGTAGCCGCCCGAGATGATCATGTCGTCGGTGCGGGCCTGATAGACGAAATAGCCGTCTTCGTCTTGCAGATAGGCGTCGCCGGTCAGGTTCCAGCCGTTCAGCACATAGCCGCGCTGCCGCTCGTCCGCCAGGTAGCGGCAACCGGTCGGGCCCTTGACCGCGAGCCGCCCGACCTGGCCGGCAGGCAAGACCTGGCCCTCTTCATCCAGCACGCAGGCCCGGTAGCCGGGCACCGGCTTGCCCGTGGCGCCGTGCCGGGCGCCGGCCTCGTCGTGCGAGATGAAGATGTGCAGGAGCTCGGTGGCACCGATGCCGTCGATCAGCTCGATGCCCGTCGCGTCCTTCCACAGCTTGCGCGTGGCGGCGGGCAGGGCCTCTCCGGCACTGACGCACTTGCGCAGGCTTGTCAGATCGGCTTTGCCAAGCTGCGGCGCCATCGCGCGATAGGACGTAGGGGCGGTGAAGCAAACCGTCGCCTTGTACTGGGCAATCGCGGCGAGCAGGGCATCCGGCGAAGCTTTCTCGAGCAGCACGGTCGATGCGCCCACGCTCATCGGAAACAAGAGCAGGCCGCCCAGGCCAAAGGTGAAGGCCAGCGGCGGGCTGCCGATGAAGATGTCCTCTGCCACCGGCTTCAGGCAATGCACCGGCCAGCAACGGCAGATGGCCATCACGTCGCGATGGAAGTGCATGGTGCCCTTTGGTGCTCCGGTCGTGCCCGAGGTGAAGGCGATCAGCGCCACATCGTCCGACGCGGTATTCACGTTGGTGAACTGCACAGGCTTGGCTGCGGCCCTGGCTTCCAGCCCATCGGCCGCCTCGCTGCGGAAAAACAGCATCTGCTTCAGGCCAGCACATTGCGCCTGCGCCAGCTGCATTTCCTCGGCCAGATTCGCATCGCACAGCGCATGGCTGACCTCGGCCTTGCTGATGACCTGGCCGAGTTCCTTGGCACGCAAGAGCGGCATTGTCGCCACGGCAATCGCACCCGCCTTGATCACCGCGAACCAGCAAGCCGCCATCTGCGGCGTATTGCTGCCGCGCAGCAGCACGCGATTGCCAGGAACCACGCCCATCTCGTCCACGAGCACATGGGCAATGCGGTTGGCCTCGGCCTGCAGCTGAGCGTAGGTCCACTGCAGCTTGGCGCCGCGCACGCAGGGCCGGTCGCCCTGGCCTTGCTCCACCCAGCGATCCAGCAGCTCGGTGGCGCAATTGAGCTGTGCAGAGAACTGCAGCTCCGGCAGGTCGAAGATCAGCTCCGGCCATTGCTCGGCCGGGGGCAGATGGTCGCGAGCGAAGGTATCGACGTGAGCGCTGGTCATTTCAGCAATTCCCTCCCGATGATCAATTGCTGCACCTCGCTGGCGCCCTCGTAGATGCGCAAAGGCCGGATCTCGCGATACAGAGACTCCAGCACCTCGCCGACGCGCACGCCCCGGCCGCCAAACAGCTGCAGGGCCGAGTCGATGACCTGCTGGGCGTTCTCGGTCGCCACCAGCTTGGCCATCGCGGCCTCCTTGGTGATGGCCTTGCCCTGGTCGCGCAGCCAGGCGGCGCGATAGACCAGCAAGGCGGCGCTGTCGATCTTGCAAGCCATGTCGGCCAGCTTGGCCTGGGCCAGCGGCAGATCAGCCAGGTGGCCGCCAAACATCGCCCGGCTCTTGGCTTGCGCCAGCCCTTCCTGCAGCGCGCGGCGGCCAAAACCCAGGGCCGCGGCAGCCACCGAGGTGCGAAACACATCGAGCGTGCGCATCGCGATCTTGAAACCCTCGCCGGCGGCGCCGATGCGCTGCGACCGCGCCACCCGGCAGCCGCGGAAATGCAGGGTGGCCAGCGGATGCGGCGCCATCACGTCGATGCGCTCTGCAATCTCCAGGCCGGGTGAGTCGGCATCGACGATGAAGGCCGAGATGCCGCGCGCGCCCGGCTGTTCGCCGGTGCGCGCGAACACGACGTAGAAGTCGGCGATGCCACCATTGGAAATCCAGGTCTTGTCGCCGTTCAGCAAATAGCTGTCGCCATCATCAATGGCTTCGCAGCGCATGGCGGCCACGTCGGAACCCGCATCCGGCTCAGACAAGGCGAACGCTGCCAAGGCTTCACCGCGAGCCACGCGCGGCAGATAGCGCTGGCGCTGTTCTTCCGTGCCGGCGAGCGAGATGGCGCCCGAGCCCAGGCCCTGCATCGCGAAGGCGAAGTCCGCCAGGCCATCGTGCCGCGCCAGCGTTTCACGCAACAGGCAGATGGCGCGGGTGTCGATCACATCGGCCGTGCCGCCGAGCGACATGCCGGCAATCGCATGCTTCAGCCAACCGGCCTCACCCAGCGCCTTGACCAGGCCCTTGCAGGCGACATCAACATCGCTGTGATCTACATGGGCCAGATGCGCGGCACACCAGGCATCCAGATCAGATGCGAGCCGTCGGTGCTTGTCTTCAAAAAAAGGCCAATCGAGATGCTCCATCTCAATCTCCCTTGAACTCGGGCCGCTCTTTGGCGACGAAGGCCTTGTAGGCCCGGTGGAAGTCCTGCGTCATCATGCAGATCGCCTGTGCCTGCGCTTCGGACTCGATGGCCTCGTCCACGCCCATGGACCATTCCTGGTGCAGCATCTTCTTGGTCATCGCATGGCCAAAGCTCGGGCCGGTGGCGATTTGCGCGGCCCAGCTCAATGCCTCGTTCAGCAAGGCATCGGGCTCATGCAGGCGATTGAAGAAGCCCCAGTTCAGGCCCTCGTCGCCGCCGAGCGAGCGCCCGCTGTAAAGAAGATCCGAAGCGCGCCCCTGGCCCACGATGCGCGGCAGGATGGCGCAGGCGCCCATGTCGCAGCCGGCCAGGCCCACGCGGGTGAACAGGAAGGCCGTCTTGCTGCGAACCGTGCCGACACGCAGGTCCGATGCCATTGCGATGATGGCGCCCGCACCGGCGCAGACACCGTCGATGGCCGAGATGACGGGCTGCGGGCAGGCTCGCATGGCCTTGACCAGGTCGCCTGTCATGCGGGTGAAGGCCAGCAGGTCCGGCATGCTCATTTGCGTGAGCGGGCCGATGATCTCGTGCACATCGCCACCCGAGCAGAAGTTGCCACCGGCGCCCTGCACCACGATGGCTCGCACTTCGTCCACGTATTCCAGGCGGCGGAACAGGTCGCGCAGCTCGGCATAGGACTCGAAGGTCAAGGGGTTCTTGCGCTCGGGCCGGTTCAAGGTGATCAGACCCACCGAGCCCTCGACACGCCAGCCGAAATGCTCGGGCTGCCAGCCCACCAGGCTTTGCAGATTGCCGCCCTGCAGATGCGTGTTCTTCGATGCCGTCATGACGATGCATCCTTCTCCGATGATTTCTGTTGGCTTTCCAGAGCGAGCAAATGGGTCTTGAGGCCGGACAGCAGCCCGTAGACCTGCTGCTTCTCCTCGGCGTTCCAGCCCCCCAGCAGATCGACCACCCACTGCTCATGCGTGGCCGCCCAGCGCTTGAACTGGCGGCGACCGGCCGGCGTGAGCCGCACGGTGAAGGAGCGGCGGTCGCTGGGATGGGTTTCGCGCAGCACCAGGCCTTCGGCTTCCAGCTGATCGGTGATGCCGGTGACGTTGCCGCCGGTCACCATCAGGCGCCGCGAGAGTTCGCGCATCGTCAGCCCTTGCGGATGCCGCTCCAGCTGCGCCAGGAGATCGAAGCGCGGCAAGGTGGTGCCGAACTCGCCGCGCAGCCGTGCGCGAATCTGATCTTCGACCCGCGTGGTGCAGGCCAGCAAGCGCAGCCAGAGCTTGAGCGCCTGATGGTCGTTGTCGCTGACCCGCGATTCCAGATCGGGGTCGGGTCCTGCCTCGTCCTGCAATGCCATCAGGCTGTCTCCCCGCCGCAGACGGCGATTGCTTGTCCATTGATGCCGCCGGCCTCGGGCCGTGTCAGCCACAGTACGCTGGCGGCCACTTCCTCCGGTGTGATCAGCCGGCCTTGTGGATTGGCCTTGGCCAGCTCGGCGCGCGCCTCCTCGGCCGACCGCCCGGTCTTGGCCTGGATGTTCTCGATGGCGGCCGCGACGATCTCGGTTTCGGTATAGCCGGGGCAGACCGCATTGACCGTGATGCCGCTCCTGGCCAGCTCCAGCGCCAGCGCTCGCGTCATGCCCACCACGCCATGCTTGGCCGCGCAGTACGCCGCCACATAGGCATAGCCCTTGAGCCCCGCCGTGCTGGCCACATTGACAATGCGGCCATAGCCGCGCTCGCGCATCGCCGGAATCACCGCGCGGCTGCAGAGGAAGCTGCCGGTTAGGTTCACGTTCAGCAGCCGCTGCCAGACCTCCAGCGAGGTCTTGGCCAGCGGCGCGGTCTCGACCTGGCCGGCGTTGTTGATCAGGAGATCGACCGGCGGGGTGGCGGCAAAGGCGGCCTGCACGCTGGCCTCGTCGCCGACATCGCAGACCTGCACGGCCACATCGCCGAGTGCATCCGCGTGGGCCTGCAAGCGCTGCAGATGGCGACCCATCAGCGTGACGCGATGGCCTTCGTTCACCAGCGCTCGCGCAACTGCGGCGCCAATCCCGCTGCCACCGCCGGTCACAACTGCATGCCGCCTTGTCATACGCCCAGCGCCTTGTTCGCCTGCTCAGCCGCCGCAAGCCCGGCACCACGCTGGCGCTCGAACTCTCGCTCCATCTGCTGCTTTCCCGACAGGTATTGTTGAGGCCAATCCAGGCCCGCCGGGCCGGTGTAGCCGATGCGTGCGGCCTCGGTCAGCGTCCAGGCCGGGTTGGCCAGATGCGGGCGCGCCACGGCACACAGGTCGGCGCGGCCGGAGGCGATGATGCTGTTCACGTGATCGGCCTCGGAGATCGCGCCGACGGCGATGGTCGCGATGCCGACGCGGTTGCGGATGTTCTCGGAGAAAGGCGTCTGGAACATGCGGCCGTAGACCGGCTTCTGCGCCTTGCTGACCTGACCTGAGGACACGTCGATCAGGTCGGCACCCGCCGCCTTGAAGGCCGCCGCGATCTCGACCGAATCTTCCGGCGTGGTTCCGCCAGGCACCCAGTCATGCGCCGAGATCCGCACCGACATCGGCCGCTCGGCAGGCCAAACCGCCCGCATGGCGCGGAACACTTCCAGCGGGTAGCGAAGACGGTTCTCGAGGCTGCCGCCGTAGTCATCCTGGCGCTGGTTGGTCAAAGGTGAGATGAAGCTGGAGAGCAGATAGCCGTGAGCACAGTGCAGCTCCATCCAATCGAAACCGGCGGCGGCGGCTCGCTGCGTGGCGGCGACAAAGTCATCGCGAACGCGGTCCATGTCGGCGCGGTCCATGGGCTTGGCGGTCTGGCTGATGCCGCTCAGGTATTGCTGCGCTGACGCAGCCAGCAATGGCCAGTTGCCAGACTCCAGCGGCAGGTCCTCACCGCCATGCCAAGGCACTCTCGTCGACCCCTTGGGGCCGGCATGGCCGAGCTGCATTGCGATCTTGGCGCTGCTGTGCTGATGGACGTTCTCGACAATGCGCTGCCAGCCCTGCATCTGCTCGTCATTCCACAAGCCCGGGCAACCGGGCGTGATGCGCGCATCTGGCGAGGTGCAGGTCATCTCGGCGAACACGAGGCCGGCGCCGCCCAGGGCGCGGGCGCCCAGGTGCACGAGGTGATAGTCCGCCGGCAAGCCGTCCACACAGGAGTACTGCGCCATCGGCGAGACGACGACGCGGTTCTTCAGCGTCAGCTCGCGCAGCTTGAAGGGCGTGAACATCGGCGGCACCGTCGCGTCCAGTCCCGAACGTCTGGCGAGCCAGCGCTCGAAGTCGCCGACATAGCGAGCGTCGCGCAGGCGCAGGTTCTCGTGCGAGATGCGCTGCGAGCGGGTGAGCAGCGAATAGGCGAACTGCTGAGGGTCGAGGCGCGCATGCCGATCGACGTTCTCGAACCATTCGGTCGAGTTGCGCGCCGCATTCTGGATGCGCAGGACCTCGATGCTGCGTGTCGCCTGATACGCGTCGAGTGCCGCCTTCAGGTCACCCTCGTGCGCCGCGATGTCACGCGCCAGGTCGATCGCATCTTCCAGCGCCAGCTTGGTTCCGGAGCCGATGGAGAAGTGGGCGGTGTGGGCGGCGTCGCCCATCAGGACGACGGGCGCAACACCGTTGGCGGAGGCGCTGGGCCGCCCCGAGCCTCCGCGCTCCCCTTGGGGGACGGACTCCGCAGAGCGCAGGCCCAGGGGCTCACGGTAGTGCACCCAGGTCTTGCAGACGACGCGGGGGAAGCGGATCCATTGCGCCGAGCCCCGCAGATGCGCTGCATTCGACATCAAGGCGTGCCCATCCAGCACCTTGGCAAAGAGCTTCTCGCAGAAGGCGATGCCCTCTTCCTTGGACATCTGCTCCAGCCCTGCCGCCTGCCAGACGGCTTCGGGCGTCTCGACGATGAAGGTCGAGGTCTCGCCATCGAACTTGTAGGCGTGGGCCTGGAACCAGCCCCATTCGGTCTGCTGAAAATCGAAGGTGAAGGCATCGAACAGCTTCTTGGTGCCGAGCCAGACGAAGCGGCAATTGCGCAGGTCGATGTCGGGCTGGTAGGTCGCCGCGTACTTCTGGCGCAGGCGGCTGTTCAGGCCATCGGCCGCAATGATCAGGTCGGCCTCGATCCCGGCGTCGTCCTGCACGTCCTGCTCATAGCGAAGCTCGACGCCGAGCTCCATGCAGCGGCGTTGCAGGATGGACAGCAGCTGCTTGCGACCGATGCCGCAGAAGCCATGGCCGCCGGACACCACGGTTTCGCCGCCGATATGCACGGCGATATCGTCCCAATGGTTGAAGGCGTCCAGGATCTCGGCCGCACTCTGCGGGTCGGCCGCGCGCAGCGCCGCCAGCGTCTGGTCGGAGAAGACCACGCCCCAGCCAAAGGTGTCGCCGGCGCGGTTGCGCTCCAGCACCACCACCTCGTGGGCAGGGTTCTGCTTCTTCATCAAGAGGGCGAAATACAGGCCGGCTGGACCGCCGCCTATGCAGCAGATGCGCATGGTGTTGTCGATGGAAGAACGGAGCAGGGTTCGCCGCACTTTAGGTCTGGATAATTGAAGTGTCAAATAGACGAAAACCCAGGCCCGACTGATCTCGCAGGCTTGACAGCTCGTTGGAATTAACCGACACCACGGCTCAAGCATCCTTGCTAAGGTCCGGCCCGAATTTCATCTCCCCTGCCTGCCATGCCACGCCTCTGGGACATCTCGCCCACCGTTTCGTCCGAAGCGCCGATATTTCCCGGTGACGAGCCCTATTCACTGCGCTGGACCGCGCGGGTGTCGCCCGACTGCCCGGTCAACCTCAGTGCGATCACGATGTCGCCGCATGTCGGTGCCCATGCCGATGCGCCCTTGCACTACGGCAATGACGAGCCGAGTGCGGCCGAGGTCGACCTGAATGCCTACCTCGGCCCCTGCCGCGTGATCCATGCGATCGACTGCGGCCCGCTGATCCGCATCGAGCACCTGCATCACGCGGCCGCCAACTTGCCGCCGCGCGTGCTGGTGCGTTGCTGCAAACAGGCCGACACCGCCTGGAACCCCGACTTCACGGCCTATGCGCCGGAGACGGTGGCATGGCTGGCCGCACAAGGCGTGCAGTTGATCGGCCTGGACACGCCCTCGGTCGACCCCGCCAGCAGCAAGCTGCTTCCCAGTCATCAGCAGCTCCTGCGGCTGAAGCTGCGTGTGCTGGAGAACCTGGTGCTGGATGAAGTACCCGAAGGCGACTACGAGTTGATCGCCCTGCCCCTGAAACTGGCCGGTGCCTGCGCTTCGCCGGTGCGCGCGGTCTTGAGAGAACTGTGATGACGAAGATGACAAGAACAAGACAGGACTGCCAGGTCCTCGACGACGAAGACACCCTGCGCGAGCTGCGCCACCAGTTCGACCTGCCGCCAGGCGTGATCTACCTCGACGGCAATTCCCTTGGCGTGCTCCCGCGCGCTACAGCCAGCCGCGTGCAGGAGGTGATGCAGAGGGAATGGGGCCAGGACCTGATCAAGAGCTGGAATACGGCCGGCTGGATCGACCTGCCCGGCCGCATCGGCGACAAGATTGGCCGCCTGATCGGCGTCAAGCCTGGCGAATGCGTAGTGGCTGATTCCACGTCCTTGAACCTCTACAAGGTCTTGTCGGCCGCGCTGCAGATGGCCCGTGCCGATGCGCCAAAACGTCGACTGATCGTCTCCGAGCGCAGCAACTTCCCGACCGACCTCTACATCGCTGAAAGCCTGGCCCGTCAGCATGGCGCCGAGCTGAAACTGATCGACTCGGTCGACGAACTGCCGGCCGCGCTGAATGGCGACCTGGCCGTGCTCATGCTCACCCAGGTCAACTACCGCAGCGGCTTCATGCACGACATGGCCGCAGTGACCGCCGCAGCCCATGCCGCGGGTGCGTTGGTGATCTGGGATCTGGCCCATTCCGCCGGCGCGCATGAGGTGGACCTGAGCGGCGCACGGGCCGACTTTGCCGTGGGCTGCGGCTACAAGTATCTGAACGGCGGCCCTGGCGCGCCGGCGTTCGTGTGGGTGAATCCGAAGCATGCGGAGCGCTTCTGGCAACCGCTGTCGGGCTGGCTGGGCCATGCGGCGCCTTTCCAGTTCACGCCGAACTACCAGCCTGCACCGGGCATCCGGCGCTACATCGCGGGCACACCGGCCATCCTCTCGACGGCGGCGCTGGAATGCGGTGTCGACACCGTGCTGGCGGCCGAAGCCCTGGGCGGCATGGCCGCCTTGCGCAAGAAGTCGGTGGCGCTGTGCGAGCTCTTCATCGAGCTCGCTGAGGCGCGCTGCGCGTCCTTGGGCATTCGTCTGTCTTCCCCGCGCGAAGCGTCCCAGCGCGGCAGCCAGGTCTGCCTCAGCCTCGCGGCGCCGCTGCAGGAAGCCGGCTATGCCGTGATGCAAGCCCTGATCGCCCGCGGCGTGATCGGCGACTTCCGCGCGGGCGACCCGAGGCGCCTGGAGCAGGTACCGCACATCCTGCGTTTCGGCTTCACGCCGCTCTACATCGGCTATGCCGAGGTGTTCGACGCTGTCGAGCATCTGCATGCGGTGCTCGCCAGCGAAGAATGGCGCCGCCCTGAGTTCCACCAGCAAGGCGCCGTGACATGAGCTGCCCACACCACCCCACTGAAAGCATTGTCAAGGAAGAAGGGGCGCAGCTCGACTTCTCCAAGGACATGAGCTACGGCGACTATCTGCAGCTGGGCCAGATCCTCTCCGCGCAGAAGCCGCTCTCCCCCGAGCACAACGAGATGCTCTTCATCATCCAGCACCAGACCTCGGAGCTGTGGATGAAGCTGATGCTGCACGAGCTGCATGGCGCCGTGGCCTGCGTGGCTTCCGACCAGTTGCCCGAAGCCTTCAAGATGCTGGCACGGGTGTCGCGCATCATGGAGCAGTTGGTGCATGCCTGGGACGTTCTCTCCACGATGACGCCGCCCGAGTACACGGCGATACGGCCCTATCTCTCCAACAGCAGCGGCTTCCAGAGCTGGCAGTACCGCGAGATCGAATTCATGCTGGGGAACAAGAACCCGGCAATGCTCAAGCCCCACGCGCACCGGCCCGACCTGCTCAACCAGGTGCAGGCGGCCTACCAGTCGCCCTCGCTGTACGACGAGGTGCTGCGCCTGATGGCACGCCGCGGCATCGCCATGCCCGAGAGCCACACCCAGCGCGACTGGACGCAGGCCTATGCCATGAGCGAAGACGTGAAGGCTGGCTGGCTTTCGGTTTACCGCGATCCCAAGAACCACTGGGACCTGTACCAGATGGGCGAGGAGCTCGTAGACCTGGAAGACGCGTTCCGCCTTTGGCGTTTCCGCCATGTCACCACCGTCGAGCGGGTCATCGGGTTCAAGCGCGGCACCGGGGGCACGGGCGGCGTCAGCTACCTGCGCAAGATGCTGGATGTGGTCTTGTTTCCTGAACTTTGGGCACTGCGCACCGAGCTATAGGAAAATCGCAGCTTTCTGTGAAAGCTGCGATTTCGCAAAAATCGTCGCCTTTCATCAAAGGCGGCGATCTCGCAAAAATCGTCGCCTTTCGCCCCGAAGCCACAAGCCCTGGAGAGAGCGCCGACATGGACACCCGCACCCACACGATCACGCTGCGCCTGGAGAAAATCCGCGACGCCCTGCGCGCCAAAGGCTGCCAAGCCGCGCTGATTCCCTCGGCCGACCCGCACCTCTCCGAATACCTGCCCGACCGCTGGCAAGGCCGTCAATGGGCCTCGGGCTTCACGGGCTCGGTGGCCACCCTGGTCGTGACGCTTGACGGCGCTGCGCTGTTTGCCGACAGCCGCTACTGGAGCCAGGCCGAAACCGAGCTGGCCGGCACCGGCATCACGCTGGTCAAGGTCATGTCGGCCGCGGCTTCCAATTACATCGACTGGATGGTCGAGAACCTCAAGGCCGGCGACACAGTTGCGGTGGATGGCCAGGTGCTGGGCCTGGCCCTGGCTCACCAGATCCGCAGCGCACTGCAAGCCGCCGGTCTGAACCTGGACACCACGGTCGACGTGATCGCCAGTGCCTGGGAAGACCGCGCCGGACTGCCCACAGCGGCCGTGTTCGAGCACTTGCCGCCGCAGGCCAGCGTGAGTCGCAAGGACAAGCTCGCCCATGTGCGTGCCGCCGCGGCCGCTCGCGGCGCCACCCACCATTTCATTTCCACGGTAGACGACGTGGCCTGGCTGCTCAATCTGCGCGGCGCCGATGTCACCTACAACCCGGTTTTCATGGCCCACCTGCTGCTGGACGGCGAGAAGGCCACGCTGTTCCTGGCGCCAGGCAAGATCGACGCGGCCCTGCAAGCCCGCCTGGCTGCAGACGGCGTGACCATCGCCGCCTACGAGCAGGCACCGGCGGCGCTCGGCGCCCTGCCCGCCTCGGCTGTGCTGCTGGTCGACCCCAAGCGCGTGACACTGGGCCTGCGTGAAGCCGTGGCCTCCGGCGTGCGCGTGGTCGAAGCCATCAACCCCAGCACCCTGGCCAAGAGCCGCAAGACCGCTGACGAAGCCGCTTACGTACGCGAAGCGATGGAGCAGGACGGCGCGGCCATGTGCGAGTTCTACGCCTGGTTTGAAGCCGCCTTCGCGGCTGGTGAGCGCATCACCGAGCTGACGGTGGACGAGCACCTGAGCGCCGCCCGCGCCCGCCGCCCGGGCTTCAAGGGCCTGAGCTTCAACACCATCGCCGGCTTCAATGCCAATGGCGCCCTGCCTCACTACCGCGCCACCGATGAATCGCACAGCGAGATCAAGGGCAATGGCCTCTTGCTGATCGACTCCGGCGGCCAGTACCTCGGCGGCACAACCGACATCACCCGCGTCTGGCCCATCGGCACCGTCAGCGCCGCGCAGAAGCGCGACTACACGCTGGTGCTCAAGGCCACGCTGGCCTTGTCGCGCACCTGTTTCCCGCGCGGCACCCTGAGCCCGATGCTGGACGCCATTGCCCGCGCCCCGCTGTGGGAGCAAGGCATCGATTACGGCCACGGCACCGGCCACGGTGTCGGCTATTTCATGAATGTGCACGAAGGCCCGCAAAGCATCTCCAAGGCGATGCCGGAAGCGACCATGGCGATGGAAGTCGGCATGATCACTTCCATCGAGCCCGGCATCTACCGCCCGGGCCAATGGGGCGTGCGGATCGAGAACCTGGTGCTCAACGTGGCGCTCGACACGCCCGAAAAGGGTCAGTTCGGCGACATGCTGGCCTTCGAGACGCTGACGCTGTGCCCGATCGACACCCGCTGCATCGACCTGACCTTGATGCGCGAGGACGAAAAGGCCTGGCTCAACAGCTACCACGCCGAGGTGCGCCGCCGCTTGAGTCCGCTGGTTCAGGGCGCTGCGCTGGCCTGGCTGAACGAGCGCACGGACGCGATCTGACCCGCAATCGCGCGACCGGAGGCAATTTCCTGGGTCTGACCGGCCTGGAAGCGGCTCGAATGGGCACCTAGACTTGTGCTGTGAGGTCGCCGCCGCGGCGGCCCGCAGCCAGGAGCTCAAAATGAACAGCAAGAGCCTTGTCGCCGTTGCCCGCCACTGGCGCGAACGCCTTCCCGGGAAAAAGAGCTATCTGCACCGTTTCTCGGACAGCGCCCTGCACACCACGCTGATGGTGGCCGTGGTCATCCTGGCGACCCTCGTCATGATCAAGGTGGTCGAGGTGGGCGTCACCGTCTGGCAGCTGGAAAAAGTGGTCATCACCGGCCGACCCAGCGGCGGCTGACCAGCATTTCTACATCTGCCGGAACAGGTGCAGGTAGCTGCGGCTGACCGGCAGTACCTCGGTGCGGCCGCGCAGATGGACGTCGGCCGTCTCGTTCAGGCCCCGGGTCAGGTGGCTGACCGAGCGCAGGTTCACCACCACCGAGCGGTGGACCTGGGCAAAGTACTTCGGGTCCAGCTGCTCCATCAGCTCGCGGATCGACATCCGTATCAAGGCCTCGCCCTCGGCCCACACCACCAGCGTGTATTTCTCGTCCGAGCGCAGGAAATCAACCTGGTCGACCGGTATCAGCTTCAGCGTCTGACCCACCGAGGCCCGCAGCCACTGCAGATAGCCACCACCGCCCGAGGCTGACGCCACCGAGGGGCGGCGCAAGGCATCGGCCAATTGCTCAATCGCTGCTTCCAGCTGGCTGCTGCTCATCGGCGAGGCTGACACTGCAGGCGACCGGCCCGCCAGGCGCTCACGCAAGCGGGTCACCGTGTCCTCGAGCCGGGCATCCTCATAGGGCTTGACCAGGTAATCCAGCGCGCCCTGCTCGAAAGCCTGGACGGCGTATTGCTCATAGGCAGTCACAAAGACCACCTGCGCGCGCCGGCCGATCTGGCGTGCAGCTTCCACGCCGTTCAGTCCGGGCATGTGTACGTCGAGGAAGACGATGTCGGGCTGGTGCTGCTCGAACAGCTCCACCGCCTCGCGCCCGTTGCGGGCCTGCGCCACGATGCGCAGCTCCGGCCAGGTCTGGGCCAGGGAGCGGGCCAGGCTGTCACGCAGCAACGGTTCGTCGTCGGCGATGAGCGCAGTAGGCTGGTGGGCTGAACTCATGGCTTGAACTCGATTTCGGCGCGCAAGCCATGTGGCTGGTTCTCGGTCAGGTCCAGCCGCGACCCGCCGCCATAGAACATCTGCAGACGCTCGCGCAAGTTTCGCAGGCCGGTGCCGGAGCCGATGGACTGGGTCAGGCCCACGCCGCTGTCGCTGCACCAGATCCTCACGCGGCCGTTCTCAAGCTGTTCACCGCCCAGCTCGATGCGTCCGCCCACCTCGCTGGGGTCGATGCCATGGCGCACCGCGTTCTCGACCAGGGTCAGCAAGGCCATCGGCGGGAAGCGCAGGCGCTGCAAGCCCTGAGGCACTTCGATGGAATAGCTGAGCCGGTCTGGCATGCGCAGGTGCATGAGCTCCAGGTAGGCCCGCACCAGGCCAAGCTCGTCGCTCAGGTTGGAGGTTTCGTCATGCAGCCGCGGCATGGCGGCGCGCAGATAGCTGATCAGGCTGCGCAGCACCGGAGCGGCCTGCGGCGAGCCGGTTTCAACCAGCGCACGGATATTGGCCAGGGTGTTGAAGAGAAAATGCGGCTCGACCTGGGCCTGAAGCAACCGCAGCCTTGCGTCCAGGGCCCGGCGCTCCAGCTCGCTGCGCTCCAGTTCGAAGCGCAGAGCCTCGTTGCGCGCTTCGGTATCGCGCTGCCGATACAGCGCGCCCATGGCCAGCAGGGGCGCCACAAACAGGCCCGAGCCGGCAATCCACAGAAAACCCAGCACGCGGCCTTCGCTGCGCCACAGCGCCGCCAGGTCGCCACCGACCGAGACCAGATAGACCAGCAAGGTGGCCAGCGGCACGGTGAGCGCCACTGCCACCACCTGCAGGAACCAGCGCGCCAGCCAGCGCGGCAGGCTGCGCGGCCATTGGCCCACGGCCGAGAATGCCAGCAGGCCCAGCAGGGCCACGAACAAGGTGCGCCCCAGCAGCACCGTCAGTGGCGTGATGAAGATCGGGTCGAGCAGGACGGCGGCCAGCGCGCCCAGGGCCAGGGCCAGGGCGACCCGGCGGGCCGACAGCGAGGCAACAAAGCCTCGCCAGGCTTCGCCATGGCTGGGCTGAGGCGGAATGAGGGAAGAACCAATCGTCATGGGCGACAGCCTAACGACTGCCCGCGGCCCCTCCAAGGGTTGGAACCCGCTCAGGCGACGAACGACGGTTTGCGACCCTTGAGAGGCGACGCACAATGCGCACATCTCACCAGGAGCGAACGATGACGAAGCGCAAATTCCTTGTTGGCTTGATGGGCGTGGCCGTCATGGCGGTCCCGGCCCTGCTGCCCCTTGGCGCCGCCCATGCCCAGGGGACCGGCCCCGACCAGGTGGTCTACCACCTCAGTGACACCGCAACACAGGCGCTCGGTGGCCTGCGCAATATCAAGAACCACCTGGACACCGACCCCACCGCCAGGATCACCGTGGTAGCGCATGCCCAGGGCGTGGACTTCCTGATGCAGGACGCCAAGGACCGCAACGGCAACCCCTACGAGATCGCCGTGCAGGAGCTGGTGGGCCGTGGCGTGAAATTCGAGGTCTGCGAAATCACCCTGAAGAACCGCAACCTGAAGAAGGAGCAGTTCATCGCCGAGGCGCAGTTCACGCCCTCCGGCGTGGTCCGCCTGGCCAAGCTGCAGCGCCAGGGTTTCGCTTACATCAGACCTTGATCAGGCGCCCGACCCGCACATCACCACGTCGCGACCGGCGTTGACCGCGAAGCGCAAGGCCTCGTCAGGGCTGGACCAGGCAAAGCCGCCGGCCAGCGACTCCTCCCTGTAGGCCTCGCGCCGGGGTTTCTCACCCCGGACCCGCATCACCACCACGGCGGCGATGTAGCCGTAGGAACGGGGTTTTTCGATCGCTCCGGCGTAGATCCGGTAGTCCCCTGCGTCGACTTCAGCGAAATGCATTGACTGCTCCTGCACGGCATGACAACTGCCGCAAGAGGCGCACTGTGCCCGCCGGTGCGAACAGCCGACATCGTCATTTGGTGGGGGATGGTTTACCCCCAATGGCCGGTGGATGCACGAGCCCGCCAAGGACAACCACGGCTGGACCACCTTGCACCAGAACCTCTAGTTCGGCTTGAATGGGGGCGACCACGGCGACAAGGCCGCGATTCGCAGCGCGTGACTCGCCGCCGTCAGTCAACAGGGCGAAGGTGCCAGCAAAACGGTCCAGGTGATAGCGGTGAGATGGCGCAGCTCGCACTCAATCTGCCGACACGGATTGGTGGGCAAAAGAAAAAGCCGGGCGCTGAGGCCCGGCTTTTCTTACTTCTTGGCGGAGAGGGTGGGATTCGAACCCACGGTACCTTGCGGTACGCCTGATTTCGAGTCAGGTACATTCGACCACTCTGCCACCTCTCCAGGTTCGGCACTCGCGTGGTCTTCAGCGAGTCAAGCCCGCAAGTATAGCGGACTTTTTCGAGCCTCAGCAATCAGGCGCGCAAAATTTCCACGCCGCCGAGATAGGGGCGCAGCACCTCCGGCACGGTCACGCTGCCATCGGCGTTCTGGTAGTTTTCAAGCACTGCAACGAGGGCGCGGCCCACGGCCAGGCCGGAGCCGTTCAGGGTGTGCACCAGCTCGTTCTTGCCCTGCGCGTTCTTGAAGCGCGTCTGCATGCGTCGGGCCTGGAAGCCCTCGCAGTTCGAGCAGGAACTGATCTCGCGATAGACACCCTGAGCCGGCACCCACACCTCGAGGTCATAGGTCTTGGCGGCACCAAATCCCATGTCGCCCGTGCACAGGGCCATCACGCGATACGGCAGGCCGAGCTTTTGCAGGATGGCTTCGGCATGGCCGACCATCTCTTCCAGCGCCTCGTAGCTCTTCTCCGGGTGCGTGACCTGCACCATCTCGACCTTGTCGAACTGATGTTGGCGGATCATGCCGCGGGTGTCGCGCCCTGCACTGCCCGCTTCCGAGCGGAAGCAGGGGCTGTGGGCCGTCAGCTTGATCGGCAGCGTGGCTGCGTCCAGCACCTGCTCACGCACGGTGTTGGTCAAAGAGATTTCCGAGGTCGAGATCAGGTACTGCTCGACCTGCTCTTCGTCGCCGCCGCGCAGCACCCAGAACATGTCTTCCTTGAACTTGGGCAGCTGGCCCGTGCCTTCGAGCACCTCGCGGTTGACGATGTAAGGCGTGTAGCACTCGGTGTAGCCATGCTCGTTGCTCTGCACGTCCAGCATGAACTGGGCGAGCGCGCGGTGCAGCTTGGCCATCGGACCCTTGAGGAAGCTGAAGCGCGAGCCCGAAAGCTTGGCACCGGTCTCGAAGTCCAGGCCCAGCGGCGCGCCAATGTCCACGTGGTCGCGCAACTCGAAGTCGAATGAACGTGGCGTTCCCCAGCGGCGCACTTCCACGTTGCCCGATTCGTCGCTGCCAACCGGCACGCTTTCATGCGGCAGGTTGGGCACGCTCATCAGCATGGTGTTGAGCTCGATCTGGATCACGTCCAGGCGCTCGGCACTGGCCTTGAGCTCGTCGCCGATGCCACCGACCTCGGCCATCAGAGCGCTGGCGTCTTCGCCCTTGCCCTTGGCCATGCCGATCTGCTTGGACAGGCTGTTGCGGCGCGCCTGCAGCTCTTCGGTGCGCATCTGCACGTTGCGGCGATCGGTCTCCAGCTCGGAGAAGCGGGCCACGTCGAGGAAGGCTTGCGGGTTCTTGCGGGTCTGCAGACGGGCGACGACGGCGTCGAGGTCCTTGCGCAGCAGGCTGATGTCTAGCATGGGTATTCCTTGGTATTTCTTCGCGGGATTCTAGAGAGCATGAAAACGGCGCCACAGGGGGGCGCCGCTGTCTATCGAAGCGTCGCCAGGATCAGGATCGGGAGGATGAGAGCTCGGCCATGGACTTGTCGCCCAGGCCCAGCGGCAGCGGGAAGCGCACATGCTCTTCCACGCCATCGAGCTTGCGCACGGCGGTTGCACCCAGGGCGCGCAGTCGTTCGATCACGGCTTGCACCAGCACATCGGGCGCCGAGGCGCCGGCGGTCAGGCCTACGCGGCTGCGGCCTTCCAGCCACTCGGGCTTCAGGTCTTCGGCCGCATCGACCATGAAGGCCGGCGTGCCCAGGCGCTCGGCCAGTTCGCGCAGGCGGTTGCTGTTGGAGCTGGTGGGGCTGCCCACCACGACGACCACATCGACCTGCGGCGCCAGTACCTTCACCGCGTCCTGCCGGTTCTGCGTGGCGTAGCAGATGTCCTGCTTCTTGGGCTCGCGCACCTGCGGGAAGTGCTTCTTTACCGCGTCGAGGATCTCGGCCGCGTCGTCCACGCTCAGCGTGGTCTGCGTGACCACAGCCAGCTTGGCGGGATTGCTGACCCGCACATGCGGCACATCTTCGGCCTCTTCGACCAGGTAGATGCCTTCGCTCAACTGGCCCATGGTGCCTTCGACCTCGGGATGCCCCTTGTGGCCGATCATGATGAATTCGTAGCCTTCCTTGCGCAGCTTGGCCACTTCCACATGCACCTTGGTGACCAGCGGGCAGGTGGCATCAAAGACCTGGAAGCCGCGCTCGGCAGCTTCCTTGCGCACGGCCTGGCTCACGCCGTGGGCGCTGAACACCAGGGTGGCGCCAGGAGGCACTTCGGCCAGGTCTTCGATGAAGATGGCGCCGCGAGCCTTCAGGTCGTTGACCACATAAGTGTTGTGCACGATCTCGTGGCGCACATAGATCGGGGCACCGAACTTCAGCAGCGCACGCTCCACGATCTCGATGGCCCGGTCCACGCCCGCGCAGAAGCCGCGCGGCTCGGCCAGCACGATTTCCTGGGGTTCGATCTTGCCTGGCATCACAGCACCCCGATCACGTGGACTTCGAAGCTCAGGGGCTGGCCGGCAAGCGGATGGTTGAAGTCCATCAGCAGCCAGTCTTCGCCGACTTCGCGCACCAGGCCGGCATAGCCGCCCTGGCCGTCCGGCGTGGGGAACTGCACCACATCGCCCACGGTGTACTCGGCGTCCGGGTCGCCCAGCTCATGCAAAAGCGCCAGCTTCACGCGCTGCATCATTTCTTCGTTGCGCTCGCCAAAAGCCTCGCCCGGCGCCAGCGCCAGCGTGGTACGGGTGCCTTCGGGCAGGCCGACAAGGCGGGCCTCGATGGCCGGAGCCAGCTCGCCCGTGCCCATGGAGAGCGTGGCCGGCTTGTCGTCGAAGGTATTGATCAGATCGCCCCCATCCGGCCCGATCAGGCGGTAGTGCAAGGTGAGGAAGGATCCGGCTTGAATGAGATTCACGGAGATGTGGGGTTCGATAGACTGCGCGGATTTTAAGGCCCCGGGGCCTGTGCCCTTTGCTACCCCTTCCCCATAGCCCTCCAATGCCCCTGGACCAGCTCCCCAAAGAAGCCCGACCGCGCGAGAAGCTGCTCGCCCGCGGTGCCAGCGCGCTTGCCGACTCAGAGCTGCTGGCCCTGCTTCTGCGCACCGGCCTGCCCGGTCGCCCGGTGCTGCAGATGGCGCAAGGCCTGCTGGATGAATTCGGAGGCTGGCCGGGGCTCTTGAACGCCGACCTGCCCGCACTCGCCAAGGTCAAGGGCCTGGGCCCGGCCAAGCGGGCCGAAATCGCGGCCGTGCTGGAAATTGCCCGCCGCTCACTGCGCAGCGAGCTGCAGCTGCGGCCGGTTTTCGATGCACCCGACCGTGTCAAGCAGTACTGCCGCCTGCAGCTGGGCGACCTGGCCCATGAGGCGTTTGCCGTGCTGTTTCTGGACGCCCAGCACCGGCTGATCGCCATGGAAACGCTGTTCCGCGGCACGCTCACGCAAACCGCGGTCTACCCAAGGGAAGTGGCCAAGCGGGCGCTGGAGCTGGGCGCGGCGGCCGTGATCCTGGCCCACAACCACCCCTCGGGTGTGGCCGAGCCCTCGCGGGCCGATGAGCTGCTCACCCAAGGTCTCAAGAATGCCCTGGGCCTGCTGGACGTGCGGGTGCTGGACCACATGGTGGTCGGCCAGGCGGCCGTGGTCTCCTTTGCCGAGCGGGGGCTGCTGTGAAGCGCGAAGTGCTGGGCCTGGCCGACCTGAAGGAATTGCAGCGCGAACTCAACCTGCGACGTCGGCTGGAAGAGGAGCGGCTGGAACGCATCGCCGCCGCGCGCCGCCTGGCCGATCAGGAGAGGCGCATCTTCGAGCTCACCATCGGCCCGGTCACGCCGCTTCCCGATGCCAAGCGCTACGAGCATCTAATCGAACCGCCCTCACCCGAGCCGCGCCAGCGCGAGGCGGACGAGCGCGCCGTGCTCCTGCAGGCCTTGTCAGACGACTTCGATGTCGAGACGCTCCTGGAGACCGACGAGACGCTGTCCTTCCGTCGCCCCGAGATCAGTATCGAAGTCGTGCGCAAGCTGCGCCGCGGCCATTGGGCGCTGCAGGCGCAGCTCGACCTGCATGGCCTGCGCCGAGACCAGGCGCGCGAGGCGCTGGGCCATTTCATCCATGAATCGAAGCGGCGCGGCCTGCGCTGCGTGCGCGTGGTGCACGGCAAAGGCCATGGCTCGCCCGGGCGGGAGCCGGTCTTGAAGTCGCGGGTGCGACGCTGGCTGGTGCAGAAGGTGGAGGTGCTGGCCTTTGTCCAGGCCCGGGCCAGCGATGGTGGTGCTGGCGCGCTGATGGTGCTGCTGGCCTGAGCAGATTCAGCAGCAGCGACGATTCTGAGCGCGCCGAGGGACGCGCGGCACCCGCTGGAAACCCTCAGTTGCTAACGCCTCCAACTCCCACCTCGGGGAGGCTTGCGCCGCCTTGCATCCAGGCTTAGTCTGGCCCTGCAGTTTGCTTGCCATTGCACTCGTCCACTCACCGACTGGAGGCTTCAAATGAACATGGCACAACCACCGCAAGGCGCTTCGCGCTTCACCGGCATCGGCGTGGTGATCGTGGTTCACGCGCTGATGATTGCCGGTTTGAGCAGCGGGTTGATGCGGGGCATCATCGACAGCAAGCCCAGGATCACAGAGGCGCGCCTGATCAAGGAGGACCCGCCTCCCCCACCGACACCCGTGCCACGCGTGGAGCCGCAAGACCCCACCCGCCAGGTCGTGGTCCAGCAGCAGGTGATCGAGACGCCGGATTTCACCGTCGTCACGCCCACCGAAGTACCTCCCGGCACCGCTGGCAAACTCACGCTTCAGACGGGAAAGGGTTCGTCTCATGCAGGCCCCACAGTGGCGCCGCCGGCCGGAATTCCGGTGGTCAACGGCAAGGTCGATCCAGGCCTCGTATGCACGAAGATGGGCAGGCCGGATCTGCCGGCCGTGAACTGGGCGGGCGATGCGCTCTTCAGGGTGCAGGCCACGGTCCGCGGCGGCCGGGTGGCCGCCACCGAGTTCACCGTGCTCAGCGGTGTGATGGACCCGAAGACCCGACGGACCCTGCAGGCTGCCATCGCCAACACCTTGCGTGACACCTACGAATGCCCGGGCGAGCATCGCTTCGAGCAGGAGTTCAATATCCGCATCGACTGACTGACCGACTGACCAAGGTATCCGGGCCTTGCCTGCCCGGATACCTAGACGTTGCGCATCCAGTCTGCGGTGTTCATGAAGGCCGCGTCCAGCCTTTCGCGCAGCGCCGGGTCCAGCTCACATTCGAGCATGGCCTGGCGCATGCAATTCATCCACTGGTCGCGCTCGCGGATGCCGATTTTGTACGGCATGTGCCTGGCTCGCAGCCGCGGGTGGCCAAAGCGCTCGATGTAGTGGTCCGGGCCGCCCAGCCAGCCACACAGAAACCAATGCAGCTTGTCGCGTGAGCCGTCCAGCGTGGGCGGGTGCACGGCGCGCAGGTCTGCGTAGGCGGCTTCAAGGTCCATCAGGTCGTAGAAGCGGTCGACCAGCTGGCGAACGGCCACTTCACCGCCCACCCAGTCAAAGGCAGTGGCCGGCGAGCCGGCTTTCTCTTCGCTCATGAGGTGAGTTTCAGGTCAGCAGGCGATTGGCCAGCGCCTTGACGCCTTGTGCCGCCTCGCTGCCCGGGTACTGCTCGATCAGCAACTGGCGCTTCAAGACAGCCTGGCGAACCGTGGGGTCGTTGCGCACCTCGCCCAGCAGGTCGAGGCGGAAGGCCTGACCCGGCTGCTGGCCAACGAAACGCTGCAGCACCTGCTGCAACTGGCCGCAGATCACGCGGCCTTCACCCAGGCGCGAGGCCTGATTGACCAGCAGGCCCACCTGGCGGCGGCCCTGCTGCGTGGCAAGCACCTTGATGGTGGCGTAGGCGTCGGTCAGCGATGTCGGCTCGGGCGTGGCCACGACCATCACGTCGGTGGCCAGCGACACGGCAAACAGCACCACGTCGGAGATGCCGGCACCCGTATCCAGCAGCACCCAGTCAAAGCGCGGCTTGACCTGGTCGATGATCGACAGCAGGCGGTCCCGCACTTCCGGCGTGAGCCGCGAGTACTCCACCATGCCGGAGCCGGCCAGCAGCACCGAGAAGCCGCCCGGCGCCGGCAGGATGGCCTGATCCAACGTTGCCTTGTCGGTGAATACGTCGTGCAGCGTGAGCTTGGGGTGCAGGTTGAGCACCACGTCCAGGTTCGCCAGGCCGAGATCGGCATCCAGCACCAGCACACGCTCGCCGCGAGCTGCCAGGGCTGCGGCCAGGTTGGCGGTGACGAAGGTCTTGCCAACGCCACCCTTGCCGCTGGTGACGGCCAGGGTGCGTGCGCCGCCGCTGCGGCCGGTGCGTGGGGGGGCGGCAGGAATTGCGCTCATGCTCACTCGCCGTCCTGAAGCTGCGATGCAGCAAACAACATGCCTTTTTCCTCGGCGCTCACCAGCGATTCCATTTGTGCTTCCAGGCAGGTACGGTTGCGGCCCTCGGCCTTGGCGCGGTAGAGCTGGCGGTCGGCCCGCTCCATCCACAGCAGAGAGGATGAACGCACCCATTGCGGCGCAAAGGCACCACCGACGCTGATGGTCACGCCGATGCGTTGGCTTGGCGATACATCTAGCCTGAGCTCGGCCACCTGCTCGCGCATGCGCTCGGCGACCGTGAGGCCAAAGCTGCTCGGGCAGTTGGGCAGGATGATGGCGAACTCTTCGCCACCCACGCGCGCCACGGTGTCCATGGGCCGCACGACACTCTCGATGGCGCGGGCCACGGCCTGGATGACCAGATCGCCGGCCGCGTGGCCATGGGTGTCGTTCACGGCCTTGAAGTGATCGATATCAAGAACCAGCAAAAGTGCCGGCTCGCCTGAACGGGCTACGCGGTCCACTTCGCGCGACAGCGCCATCTCGAAGCTGCGGCGGTTCACGAGGCCGGTCAGGGCGTCCTTGCTGGAGAGATCGCAAAGCGCGTCGATCACGCCTTGCAGCCATTCAGAACTGTAGGGCTCGGCCTCAGGCAGCAAGGCACCGGCCTGCTGCAGCAGTTGCAGGGCGGGGTCGAGCGCCAGTTGGCGGGCGTCGATCAGCGGTGGCGTGGCGGGGTTGTTCAAGGCGCTTGTTATCGTGTCGCGGCAGTCTAGCAGCGCCACAGCCGGCAGCATGTCTGGAAACGGATTGTGATTCAAGCCGCAGTTTCACCCATTCGATTGCAGGCCCGCCCCACCCGCTTGGGGGCAGAATAGACGGCAAACGCCCAGCAGGGTCTGCTGGACAGCCAGAGCCAGCGCCCGAAGAAGTCAAAGAGCCCACTACATGCCCGCTGCCCCGAACGGATCGTCCAGCACAGAGTCGATCGACCACGAGTTCAGCTTCAGCAAGGCCGACTTTGATCGCGTCCGCCAATTGATTTACCAGCACGCCGGCATCAGCTTGCATGAAGGCAAGCAGGCGATGGTCTATAGCCGTCTGTCGCGCCGCCTGCGCGACACCGGCCACAACAGCTTTGCCAGCTATCTGCAATGGCTGGAGCAAAGCAGCGGCCCGCAAGGTGCGGCCGAATGGCAGGAGTTCGTCAACTGCCTGACCACCAATCTCACGTCCTTCTTCCGCGAAGACCACCATTTCCACGCGCTGGCCGACGACCTGAAGGCCATCAATGCCCGGCCGATCCGCATCTGGTGTTGCGCCGCCTCCACGGGGGAAGAGCCCTACTCCATCGCCATGACCTGCCACGAGGCACTCGGGGCCAGCGCGCCGATGCAGATCATCTGCAGCGACATCGACACCAACGTCCTGAACACCGCACGCCGCGGCGTCTATGGCGCCGATTCGCGCGGGCTCAACCACGTGCGGCTGCGCAATTTCTTCCTCAAGGGCACCGGCGCCAACGAAGGCAAGATCCGCATCAAGCCCGAGCTGGCGCGCTGGATCGACTTTCGCCCCCTGAACCTGATGGACACGCAGTGGCAGCTCGGTGACCCCTTTCACATCGTGTTCTGCCGCAACGTGATGATCTATTTCGACGGCCCCACCCAGCGCAAGGTGCTGGAGCGCATTCACCGTGTGATGAAGCCGGGCGGCCTGCTGTTCGTCGGCCATTCGGAGAACTTCACCGAGTCCAAGGACCTGTTCCGCCTGCGCGGCAAGACCATTTACGAGCGCGTCTGACGCCGGCCTGCTCAATAATCAAGCACGAACCAGCCGAAACCCACCGATGAGCACCACACAGCCCTCCGCCGGTGCCGCATCCGGCATGATCACCAGCAGCGCCGGCGCCGCCCGCGTAGCCCAGCTCAAGGCGCAGTCGCGCAAGCAGGGTGAGGCCTCGTTCTTCTTCTACGACGCGCACTTCAAGAACGCGGCCGTGAAGATCCTCCCGGGCGAATACTTCGTCGACAACGAGGACATCCTCGTGATGACGACGCTGGGCTCCTGCATTGCCGCCTGCCTCTGGGACCGGCATGCGCAGATCGGTGGCATGAACCACTTCATGCTGCCCGAGGGCACGGGCGATTCGGGCCGCTATGGCTCCTTCGCCATGGAACTGCTGATCAACGAAATGATGAAGCGCGGCGCCTCCAAGAGCCGCATGGAAGCCAAGATCTTCGGTGGCGGCGCCGTCATTGCCGGCATGAACACCATCAATGTCGGCGAGCGCAACACCAACTTCGTCATCGACTTCCTGAAGCTGGAGCGCATCCCCATCGTCTCGAAAGACGTGATGGACGTGTACCCGCGCAAGGTCTGCTTCCTGCCGCACAGCGGCAAGGCCATGGTGAAGCGCCTGGCACCCACCAATACCGACGCCCTGGTCCAGCAAGACCGGGCCGCCGCCCAGAAAGCCCAGCCGGTCGTGGCCACCGGGGGATCCGTCGACTTGTTTTAGGCCGCATCCGCGGCAAAGAGAGAATAGAAATGGCCAAGACCACCGTCGTCGTCGTCGACGATTCCGCGCTGGTGCGCAGCATCCTGACCGAGATCATCAACCGCCAGCCGGACATGGTCTGCATCGGCGCCGCCGCCGACCCGCTGCTGGCCCGCGAGATGATCCGCAATCTCAACCCGGACGTGATCACGCTGGACGTCGAGATGCCCAAGATGGACGGGCTCGATTTCCTGTCGCGCCTGATGCGTCTGCGGCCGATGCCCGTGGTGATGGTGTCCACGCTGACCGAGCGCGGTGCCGAAGTCACGCTCAAGGCGCTGGAGCTGGGCGCCATCGACTTCGTGGCCAAACCGAAGATCGGCGTGGCAGACGGCATCCGCCTGCTGGCCGACGACATCACCGACAAGATCCGCATCGCCTCCAAGGCGCACATCCGCCGCCATGTCGCGCCGGCGCCGGCGGCCGCCGCCGCGCCAGGTGCACCGGCAGCGCCGGCCAGGCCGGTGACTGTTTCCAGCATCGGCCGCATGTCGACCGAGAAAATCATCTTCATCGGCGCCTCCACCGGCGGCACCGAAGCCACGAAAGACGTGCTGGTGAACCTGCCTGCCGACTGCCCGGCCGTGGTCATCACCCAGCACATGCCGCCCGGCTTCACCAAGAGCTATGCGGCGCGCCTGGACGGACTGTGCAAGATCCGCGTGAAGGAAGCGAGCGACGGCGAACGCATCCTGCCCGGCCACGGCTACATCGCGCCGGGCGGTTTCCATCTGAGCGTTGAGCGCTCCGGTGCCAACTACATCGCCCGCGTGCAGGACGGCGAGCCGGTGAACCGGCACAAGCCTTCGGTCGAGGTGCTGTTCCATTCCGCCGCCCGCGTGGTGGGCCCGAATGCGCTGGGCATCATGCTCACCGGCATGGGCGCTGACGGCGCCAAGGCCATGAAGGTGATGAAGGACGCCGGCTCCTACAACTACTGCCAGGACGAGAACACCTGCGTGGTATTCGGCATGCCGCGCGAGGCCATCGCGGCCGGCGCGGCCGACGAAGTGCTGCCGCTGCAGCAGATCGCGCCGAAGCTGATCGAGCGGCTGCGCAGCACCTCGGGCATGTCCTTGAATCGCGTCTGATCACGCATCTTCAGTCATAGCGCGGCTCGCCGAACACAAAGGTGGCGCCCTGGATCAGGCCGTCGCGTACCTCATAGATCGCCAGCATCTCGGCCCGGCCCAGGCCCTTGTCGTAATGACGACGGATCTCCTCGTGGTCGATCACCGAGTTGCCGATCACGCGGCGCGAGATCAGCCGAACCTGCAGACTAGGATCGGTAAAGCGGACAGCGAGTCTTTCACCCATGGCTGCATGGCCACGCGCCAGCAGCCGTCCCGGGTGCTCGTACTGGCTGGCGTCTTCGGCGTAGGTGGCAAGCCAGGCTTGCAGGTCGCGGGCACGGTAGGCGTCGAGCTGGGCCTGGACGACTTGTTCAGGGCTGCGTTCGAGGATGGTGTCGGGGGCGTAGGGGGCGTTTGGCATGGCTGGGCGCTCGTCTGAGCTTGTTGTGAATTGCCGATGACCGGGTTCTGCAGCAGCAGGTCCGCATTGCTGTCGATGAAGGCATGGGCCGAGCTGGCCAGAACCAGGGCCGACACCAGCGCCACCAGGGCGATGATCAGGGCGGGCGTCAGCGCCGTCGTTGGGGCTTCGGGCTTGCAGCCGGGGCAGTGGTTCATGGTCTTCTCCTCGCAATGCTGGTCATCGTATTGATCCAACACTTGCGCCACAAACGCTTTATCATTGCCTACTTGGTTAGAAATACTTTCCAATCGAGGCATTCATGAGTCGGCTTCCCCTGCAATACCTGGCCGCCTTTCGCGCGGCGGCCGGCACAGAGAACCTGCGCGCTGCGGCAGAGCGCCTGAACCTGACGCACAGCGCGGTCAGTCAGCAGATCCGCGCGCTGGAGACCCAGCTCGGCTTTGCCCTGTTCGAGCGCCAGGGCCGGCGCATCGTCCTGAATGCAGCGGGCCACACGCTGCGGGCCGGTGTCGAGCGCGCCTATGGCGAGCTGGAACAGGCCCTGCAGGCTGCCCAGGCCTTGCACGGCCAGACGCAACGCAGCCTGCGCGTCACCGTGCTGCCGTCATTCGCCCAGCGCTGGCTGATGCCGCGGCTGGGCCGCTGGCATGCGCGGCACCCGGAAGTGGCGCTGGAACTGAATGCTTCACAAGCCGTGGTCGACCTGGAGCGCGACGGCTATCACCTGGCCTTGCGCCAGGGTCGCGGCCCCTGGACCGGCCTGATCAACGAGCCCTTGTTCGAATCGACCTTCCTGCCCGTCGCCGCGCCGGCACTGGCCCACCGGATGATCGGCAAGCCGCTCGAAAGCCTGGCTTGCGAATCGCTGCTGGGCGACGCGGGCATGTGGACGAGCTGGTTCGAGGCCGCCGGCAAGCCGCAGCGCAATCTCGTGCCCATGGCGAGCTTCAACGACGCGGGCCTGCTCTTGCAGGCGGCGGAGCAAGGCATGGGCATCGCGCTATGCCGGGAACTGCTGGCGGCTGACGCACTGCTGGATGGTCGGCTGGTCCGCCTCGCCCATCATTGCTGGCTGGACGGCGAGCAGCGCGGCTACCACCTGGTCTACCCGCCTGGCTTGAAGGAAGACCCGGCGCTACGAGCCTTCTGCGACTGGCTGAAGTCGGAGATTGCGCTGTCCAGTGCCGCGCTCAGCGGCCAGCCAGAAACAGCGACTGCAGATCGCTGAGGAAATCGAAACCCAGTGGCGTGGCGGCCAGTCGCGACACGTCATTGACCAGCAGGCCTTTCGCCCGCGCCTGCTCCAGCGATGCGGCAATGCTCGTCATCGGCAGGCCGGTGCGCTCGAGATAGCTCACCAGTGGCACGCCTTCAGCGAGGCGCAAGGCATTGAGCATGAACTCGAAAGGCAGCTCGCTGGCTACCACTTCGTTCTCGTTCGACATCGCCTGGCCTTGCGCTGCCTTCTGCATGTAGGTTGCCGGCTCACGCCAGCGCACCTGGCGCAGGACGCGGTGCGGGAACGAGAGCTTGCTGTGCGCGCCGGCGCCGATGCCGAGATAGTCGCCAAACTGCCAGTAGTTGAGGTTGTGCTGGCAGCGATGGCCATCACGCGCATAGGCAGAGACCTCGTAGCGCGAGAGCCCCAAGGCGCCAGTGCGCTCGGTGATCAGGTCCAGCATCTCGCTGGCCAGGTCCGGGTCGGGCAGGTCCTCGGGCGTGTCGACCGCGAAGCGCGTGTTCGGCTCGATGGTCAGGTGATAGACCGAGAGATGCGGCGGCTTGAAGCTCAGCGCTTGATCCAGCTCGATGCTCAGCTCGTCCAGCGTCTGGCCGGGCAGCGCATACATCAGGTCGATGTTGAAGGTCTCGAAAGCGCCCGCTGCCTCGGCAATTGCGGCCTTGGCCTGCTCGGCGTTGTGCACGCGACCCAGGCGCTTGAGCTTGTCGTCGTCAAAGCTCTGCACGCCGATCGACAGGCGCGTGATGCCAGCCTCACGAAAGCCCTTGAAGCGCTCGAGCTCGAAGGTACCCGGGTTGGCTTCGAGCGTGATCTCGCAGCCCGGCTCCAGCGGCAGACGAGCCCGCAGGTCCGAGATCAGCTCACCGATCTGCGCAGGCGCGAACAGGCTGGGCGTACCGCCACCGATGAAGATGCTGACCACTGGCCGGCCCCAGATCAGCGGCAGCGAAGCTTCCAGGTCGGCGCGCAGTGCAGCCAGGTACTCGCGGGCCACATCGGCCGGCAGCTCGCCGCCCTGCTTCCACTCATGAGAGTTGAAGTCGCAATACGGGCACTTCTTGAGGCACCACGGCAGGTGCACATAGACGCTGAGCGGCGGCAAGGCGGGCAGCGTCAATTGCCCGGGGCGCATCAGCTTGATGATCTCAGCCATGGCGCAACTTCAATTCAGCCAAGATGCCAGACAGCGCGCATCTGCGCCGCCAGGTCCGCAGCCGCCAAGGCGCGATGGCTCAGGGCGTTCTTCTCGGCACTGGTGAGCTCGGCCACGCTGCGCCCCAGCGACGGAATGAACATCAAGGGGTCGTAGCCAAAACCGCCCTCGCCTGCCAGTGCAGGCAAGATCTGACCCTGCCAGCGACCCATGGCGACCAAGGGTTCCGGATCGTCGGCCGAGCGAACGGCCACCAGGGCACAGACGAATCGCGCGCCGCGATCTTCAACACCGGCCAGCTTCTCCAGCAGCACGGCGTTGTTCTCGGCATCACTCTTGATGCGACCGAAAAGCGTGGCATAGCGTGCCGACAGAACACCGGGCGCACCGCCCAGCGATTCGACCGCCAGGCCGGAGTCGTCAGCCAACGCAGGCAGGCCACTTTCACGAGCCGCATGTCGAGCCTTGGTCAGCGCGTTCTCGACGAAGGTATGAAACGGCTCCTCGGCCTCGGGGATGCCCAGCGAGCCCTGCGTCAGAAGCTCGACGCCCAGAGGCGCAAACAAGGCCTGCAGCTCGGCCAGCTTCTTGGCATTGTTGGAGGCGAGAACCAGCTTCATGGCTTCAAGCCTTCAAGGCGGCCTGCTGGGCCGCGAGCAGTTCGCGTATGCCCTTGTCGGCCAGGTCCAGCAGCGAATTCATCTCAGCGCGCGTGAAGGCCACGCCTTCGGCGGTGCCCTGCAGTTCGACGAAGCCGCCGCTGGCGGTCATGACGACATTCATGTCGGTATCGCAGGCCGAGTCTTCGGTGTATTCGAGGTCCAGCATCGGCGTGCCATTGACGATGCCCACCGAGATGGCGGCCAGGCCGTCGCGGATCGGCGAAGCGCTGATCTTGCCCTGGCCGATCAGCCAGTTCACGGCATCCTGCGCCGCCACGAAGGCGCCGGTGATGGCCGCCGTGCGGGTTCCTCCGTCAGCCTGGATCACGTCGCAGTCGATGGCGATGGTGCGCTCACCCAGGGCGCCGAGGTCGAACACGCAGCGCAGCGAACGGCCGATCAGGCGCTGGATCTCCTGTGTGCGGCCGCTCTGCTTGCCGCGGGCGGCTTCGCGGTCGCCGCGGGTGTGCGTGGCGCGGGGCAGCATGCCGTATTCGGCCGTCACCCAGCCCTCGCCCGAGCCACGCTTGTGCGGTGGCACCTTTTCTTCCACCGAGGCGGTGCACAGCACCTTGGTGTGGCCGAACTCGACCAGCACCGAACCCTCGGCATAGCGCGTGTAGTGGCGCGTGATGCGCACGGGGCGCAGCGAATTTGCCGCGCGGCCTTCAGAGCGCAGCGGCTTGGAAACTTCGGTCATGAGAAATCCTTCGGGGAGAAGCGCGGGCTTCAGCTTTTCTTCTGCTTGGCTGCGCGTTGCTGGATCGCGTCCTGGATCTCGCGCACGGAGCGGTCGATCTCGGCATCGTCCAGTTCATTGGGCCGCTCGGCGTTGTTGGCCGACTGGATGGTGGAGGCAAAATCGTCGTCGCCGAGCGCCTGGGTGGAATGCGATTCGCCGTCCTGGAGGCTGTCTTCGCCTTCGTCGGTGCCTTCCCACTCAACCGCCAGCACGGTGACATTGTCGCAGCGCGGCCCGCCATTTCGCAGCGCCAGCTCCACGAGGTCGGGCACCGAGTCGGTGATCTGCCGCGAAGCCAGTTGCTCGGTGATGATTTCGTCGGACACCGTACCCCAGAGGCCATCCGAGCACAGCAGAAGCCGATCGCCCGGCTCCAGCACCATCGGGCCATGCAGGTCGACCATGGGCTTGCCCGGGCTGCCCAGGCAGGTGAAGAGCACGTTGCGGTTGAAGCGCTCGCCGGCCGGCGTGGCGCGGCCCAGCGCGTCTTGCAGCTCGCTGTAGGAGTGATCTCGCGTGCGCGCCACCAACTTGCCGCCGCGCACGAGGTACAGCCGCGAATCGCCGCAATGCGCCCAGTAGCACTTGTTGCGTTGGATCACCGCGGCCACCACGGTGGAACGCGGTGTGTCTGGCAGGCCCTTGTCGGCCGAGTAGCGCAGGAGCTGGTGATGGGCATTCAGCACGGAGTCCGATAGATAGCCCGCCGGGTCCGACAAACCGGGCTTGGCATCGCGCTGGAATTGCAAGGCCATGGTCTGCAGCGTGAGCTGCGAGGCCACCTCGCCCTCCGGATGCCCGCCCATGCCATCGGCCAATGCAAACAGCCCGGCATCTCGGGTGTAGCAGTAGCCCATGCGGTCTTCGTTCTTCTCTCGCCCTCCGCGTCTGCTGACCTGGTAGACGCTGAACCTCACGCCTTGGCTCCGGACTTGAGGTTCTCCAGTTGCAGCTTGAGGCGTTCGCTGAAACTCAGCTTGGTGTAGCGGCGCTCGGTTTCGCGGCCCAGCTCTTTCTGCAGCGCAAAGACCGACTGCGGGCGCGACAGCGGGTCGAGCGACATGCACCATTCGGTGACTTCGATCAGGTTGTCGGAATAGACATTGCGCAGGCGCGAGAGGCTGAGACTCAGGCGGTCCTTCTCGATGCGCTGCGGAGCGTCGTTGGGCGGATAGCCCTGCATGCAGGCGTAGATGCAGGCGCCGATGGCGTAGATGTCGGTCCAGGGGCCCAGCGCGCCGTCGCGGCGGTACATCTCGGGCGCGGCGAACCCAGGTGTGTACATCGGGCGGATGAAGTTGCCCTCCTTGCTCAGCACTTCGCGCGCCGCGCCGAAGTCGAGCAAGACCGCCTTGTTGTCATTCGTGATGAAGATATTGGCCGGCTTGATGTCCAGGTGAAGCATCTTGTGCTGGTGGACGATGCGCAAGCCGCGCAGGATCTCGTCGAACAGGCTGCGGATGGTGGACTCACGGAACACCTTGTCGCGCTTCATGTCGCGGGCGGTGACGATGAAGTCCTGCAGCGTGTCGCCCTGCAGGTAGTTCATCACCATGTAGACGGTTTCGTTCTCGCGCAGGAAGTTCAATACCGAGACGACGCTCGGGTGCGAGATCTGCGCCAGCGAACGGCCTTCTTCGAAGAAGCTCTTGAGGCCCAGGCGGTACAGCGGCTGCTTCTCAGGCTTGACGCGCGGCGTCAGCTCGCCGGGCGAGCGCTCGGCCAGCGAAGAAGGAAGGTATTCCTTGAGAGCAACCAGGTGGTGCTCGGGATCTTCGGCAAGGTAGACGACACCAAAACCACCCGCGGCCAATCGCTTGATGATCTGGTAGCCCCCGACCACCGTTCCTGCCGGCAAGGGTGCCGGTTTCGGCTTTGACATAATCGCGTTTGCTTTGCTTACCGAATGCTAGATGCCAGTCTACAGCATGACGGGTTACGCCAGCGCCAGCTCGCAACCCTCCGCACACCCTGAAACTGGGGCCAATTCATCCGCCAGCGTGACCGTCGAACTGCGTTCGGTCAATGGGCGTTTTCTCGACCTCAGCATGCGCATGCCCGAGGAGCTGCGAGGCCTGGAACCGGCCTTGCGCGAGCTCGTCTCGGCCAGCATCAAGCGCGGCAAGGTCGAGCTTCGTATCAATACGCAACGCGAGGCCGACACGGCCTGGCCCCAGCCGCAGCCCGAGCAATTAAACCGCCTGGCTCAGCTGCAGTCCACGGTGCAGACCTGGTTGCCAGAGGCCCGCTCGCTGAGCGTCCAGGAAGCCCTGCACTGGTGCAAGAGCGGCGGCACGAGCGAAAAGCTGGACGAACCGACGCTGGAAGCCGCGCGCCGATGCGTGGCCGGTCTGCTGGAAGCGCGTGAACGCGAGGGTGAGAAGCTGGTGGCCGTGCTCCTGGAGCGTGTGGCCCGGCTGCGGGAACTGGCCTCCCAGGCCGAGCCGCTGGTCCCCGAAGTCGTGCAGCGCCAGCAACAGCGCTTTCTTGAGCGCTGGGCGGAAGCACTGGCCGGCACCGGCTCGGCCCAATCGGTTTCCGAAGATGCATCCCGCGAGCGGGCGCTGAACGAAGCCACCGCCTATGCGATCCGCATCGACGTGGCGGAAGAGCTGGCCCGTTTGCGCGCCCACCTGGACGAGATCACCCGCCTGCTCAAGAAGGGCGGCGAGCTGGGCAAGCGCCTGGACTTCCTGATCCAGGAACTGCTGCGCGAGGCCAACACCTTTGCCTCCAAGTCGGCAGCCATCGAGCTGACCAATATCTCGGTGGAAATGAAGGTCGCCATCGAGCAGTTGCGCGAGCAAGTGCAGAACATCGAATAAACAGACAGAACGGCAGCAAGGGAGCACACAGATCCATGGAATACCCCGGCAATCTCTTCGTCGTTGCAGCGCCCAGTGGTGCGGGCAAGTCCAGCCTGGTGAAGGCCCTGCTGGAGCTGGACTCAAAGCTGGACGTCTCGATCTCGCACACCTCGCGCGCGCCGCGCGGCCAGGAGCAGCATGGCCGCGAATACTGGTTCATCAGCTCGGACGAATTCCGCGCCATGGCCGCTCGTGGCGAGTTCTTCGAGTGGGCCGAGGTTCATGGCAACCTGTATGGCACTTCGCGCGCCGCCATCGAGGCCCGCATGGCCCATGGCGATGACGTGGTGCTGGAGATCGACTTCCAGGGCGCTCTGCAGATCAAGCAGTTGTTTCCGTACGCCGTGCTGATCTTCATCCTGCCGCCCAGTTGGGATGAATTGAAGCAGCGGCTGAACCGCCGCGGCGACACCGAAGCCGAGGTCATCGAGACCCGCATGGCCAACGCCCGGGTCGAGGTGGCACAGGCGCAGAACTTCGATTTCGTGGTCGTCAATGCGGTGTTCGACACGGCTGTTTTCGACCTGAAATCCATCGTCCACGCACAAAGGCTAAAATACGCAGCTCAGCGCCGGAATCGCTCCGCCGTCTTCCGCGCTCTTGATCTTCCCTGAATACCTGTACTGGAACCCAAATGGCCCGCATCACCGTTGAAGATTGCCTGACCAAGATCCCCAACCGCTTCCAGTTGGTGCTTGCCGCAACCTACCGCGCTCGCATGCTGAGCCAGGGCCACACGCCCAAGATCGAAAGCAAGAACAAGCCGGGCGTGACCGCTCTGCGCGAAATTGCTGCCGGCGAAGTCGGCATCGAGATGCTGCGCAAGGTGCCGGTCTAAATCCGCCACGCTTGAGCCAGGTCGGGCACCTTCGGGTGCCCGTTGTCGTTTCTGCGAGTGTCAGCAATGGCCTTGTCGCCCGGGCGTCAGAGATTCATGGGTTAAATTCCAAGGCATGGGTCTTCGATCATTTGCCGCCGCACGACTGCCAGCCGCCTTGACTGGGCTGACCGCCCTGCGCGCGCCCGTTGAACCCACGCCGGCCGAGGCGGCAAGCTTCGATGCCCTGGTGCACAAGCTGCATTACCTGCCCAAGGCCGAGATCAAGCGCATCCGCGAGGCCTACAAGTTCGCCGACGAGGCCCATCTGGGCCAATTGCGCGCCAGCGGCCAGCCCTACATCACGCACCCCATCGCCGTGGCCGGCATCTGCGCCGACTGGCGGCTGGATTCGCAGGCGATCCAGGCCGCGTTGATGCATGACGCCATGGAGGACTGCGGCGTCACCAAGATCGAGCTGATCGAGAAGTTCGAGGCCCCGACCGCCGAGCTGGTGGATGGCCTGACCAAGCTCGACAAGCTGCAGTTCTCGACCAAGGAAGAATCTCAGGCCGAGTCCTTCCGCAAGATGCTGCTGGCGATGGCGCGCGATGTGCGCGTGATCCTGATCAAGCTCGCCGACCGTCTGCACAATATGCGCACGATGGAGGCGATGGCGGCCAACAAGCAGCGTCGCATCGCCCGCGAGACGCTGGAGATTTACGCCCCGATTGCCCACCGGCTGGGTTTGAACGAGATCTACCGCGAGCTGCAGGAGCTTTCGTTCAAGTTCATCCATCCGTGGCGCCATGCGGCACTCAGCAAGGCCATCAGCAAGGCGCGCGGCAACCGGCGCGACCTGGTCTCACGCATCGAACGCGACGTGATGAAGGCGGTGGGCGAGTCGGAGCTCAAGGTTGAGGTGCACGGCCGCGAGAAGACGCTCTACTCGATCTACAAGAAGATGCGCGACAAGCACCTGAGCTTTGCCCAGGTCAGCGACATCTTCGGCTTCCGCATCGTCGTGGCCGACCTGCCGCATTGCTACCTGGCGCTGGGCGTGCTGCACCAGCTCTACAAGCCGCAGCCTGGCCGCTTCAAGGACTACATCGCCATTCCCAAACCCAACGGCTACCAGTCGCTGCACACGACGCTGGTGAGTCCGCTGGGCACGCCGGTGGAGTTCCAGATCCGCACCGAGACCATGCACATGGTGGCCGAGAAGGGCGTGGCGGCGCACTGGCTCTACAAGAGCAACAGCCAGAGTGCCCAGCAGCTTGGCGCGCACTGGCTGCAGTCGCTCCTGGACATCCAGGACGAAACCCGCGACGCCAACGAGTTCCTCGAGCACGTCAAGATCGACCTGTTCCCGGACGCGGTCTATGTGTTCACGCCCAAGTCCAAGATCATGGCCCTGCCCCGCGGCGCCACGCCGGTGGACTTCGCCTATGCCATCCATTCCGACGTGGGCGACCATTGCGTGGCCGCCCAGATCAATGGCGAGCCGGTTCCGTTGCGCACCGAGCTGCACAGCGGCGATGTGATCGAGATCGTCACGGCCGACAGCGCCCGCCCGAACCCGGCTTGGCTCAGCTTTGTGCGCACCGGCCGGGCCCGCTCCAAGATCCGCCATTTCCTGAAGAACCTGGAGCAGGAAGAATCTCGGGAACTGGGCCAGAAGATGCTCGCGCAAGCGCTGCGCGCGGAAGGCCTGGCCTTGCCGAGTCTCGATGACGAAGAACTCAGGGCCGCCCAACTCTGGCAGCAGTTGGCACGCTGGGCGGGCAACCGCCACGTGGACGAGCTGCTGACCGAGATCGGCCTGGGCCGCAAGATTGCCACGATCGTGGCCAAGAAGCTGGCCCGCATGCTGGCCGACCAGGGCGAGCGGCCGGACGCGGTCACGCTGACCTTGGGCCGCTTTGCCACAGACGACGCGCCAGCCCAAGGCATGGTGATGATCGACGGCAGCGAAGGCGCTTCGGTGCGCCTGGCCACCTGCTGCCGGCCGATTCCGGGCGACGACATCAAGGGCTACCTGGGCCGTGGCGAGGGCCTGGTCGTGCACACCGCCGAATGCCAGGTCGGCCGGCGCCTGTTTCAGCGCGATGCCGAGCACTGGATCGCCGTGGCCTGGGCCGAGGAACTCAGCCGCCCTTTCGAGGCCGCCGTGGGCCTGCTGCTCAACAATGGCAAGGGCGTGCTCGCCCAGGTTGCTTCTGCCGTGAGCAGCGCCGAGGCCGACATCACGCACATCTCGATGGTGGAAGAGCCGCAGACCCGCGAGACCGCCGAGATGAGCCTGCTCTTGTCCGTGCGGGACCGGCTGCACCTGGCCGATGTCCTGCGCACGCTCAAACGCAGCGCCACTGTGCTGCGCGTCTGGCGGATCAAACCCTGATCACTGCTTGGGCTTGGGGTAGCTGACCTCGATGATCTCCAGCTTCTCGATGCCGCCCGGCGTCATCAACTGAACCTCGTCGCCTTCACGCGCCTTCAGGAGGGCGCGGGCAATGGGCGAAACCCACGAGACCTCGCCAGCCAGGCTGTCCGACTCGTCGATGCCCTTGATCGTGATCGTGCGCTCTTCGCCTCTTGCGTTGGCATAGGTGACGGTAGCGCCAAAATAGATCTGGTCGTTGCCGTGATGCAGGCTCGGGTCGGCGACCTCGGCAATGTCCAGGCGCTTCGTGAGGAAGCGCAGGCGGCGATCGATCTCGCGCAGCCGCTTCTTGCCATAGAGGTAGTCGCCGTTTTCCGAGCGGTCGCCATTCTTGGCCGCCCAGGAGACGATCTCGACGATCTTGGGCCGCTCTTCATCCAGCAGCGTCATGAACTCGCTGCGCAGGCGCGCATAGCCCTCGGGCGTCATGTAGTTGCGCGTGCCTTGAGGCAGCGCGGGCAGGCCCACGTCCTCGTCGTCATCGCTATCGTTTTCCTTGGTGAAGGCCTTGCTCATGGCCTGTATTGTGATCTTGGTTGAAACAGGAGAAATCATGGGTCCTCTGCACGGACTGCGCATCATCGAATTCGCCGGCATCGGCCCCGGGCCCATTGCCGGCATGCTGCTGGCCGATATGGGCGCCGAAGTGATCGTCGTTGAGCGGCCGGCGGCCTTGCGCACCCTGGGTGGCGGCGGCGCCATGAACCGGGGCAAGCGCTCGGTCTGCCTCGACCTGAAGTCGGCCCAAGGGCTGGATGCAGTCAAGCGACTGGTGCTAAGCGCAGATGCACTGATCGAGGGCTATCGGCCCGGCGTGATGGAGCGCCTGGGTCTCGGACCCGAAGTGTTCGAGACCAGCCATCCGCGCCTGGTCTACGGCCGCGTCACCGGCTGGGGCCAGACCGGCCCGCTCGCGCAAACGGCCGGCCATGACATCAACTACCTCGCGTTGACCGGCATCCTGAGCATCGCTTCGCGCGCTGGCCAGGCGCCGACGGTGCCGGCCACACTGATCGGCGACATGGCCGGCGGCGCGATGTTCCTGGCGTTCGGGCTCGTCTGTGCGCTGATGGAGGCCCGCCAGTCCGGTCGGGGCCAGGTGGTGGACGCGGCCATGGTCGATGGCGTGGGCGTGCTCAGCGGCCTTGTGCATGCCTTGCGCGGCGTCGGCTTCTGGGGAGACGACCCGGCTCGCAATTTCTTCCTGCACGACTCGCCCTTCTACGACAGCTTTGAATGCGCCGATGGCCGCCACATCACGCTGGGCGCCATCGAGCCCCCCTTCTATGCCGAGCTCCTGAAGCGCCTGGGGCTGGACGATGTCAACCCGAAGCGCCAGTACAGCTTCGACGACTGGCCCGCCTTGCGAGCGCGGGTTGCTGCGCGCATCCGCGAAAAGAATCGCGATGAATGGAGCGCCCTGATGGAAGGCAGCGATGCCTGCTTCGCGCCCGTGCTGACGCTGGCCGAAGCACCGCAGCATCCACACCAGCGGGCGCGAGGCAATTTCGTTGTGGTGGACGGGCATCTTCAGCCATCGCCGGCCCCGCGCTTCTCACGCACCGCCGCCCGCACGCCCGGGCGGTCTCCCGAGCCCGGCGAAGACACGTCCGAGCTGCTGCGCGAGCTGGGCATGAACGAGGGCAACATTGCTGCAGCCCGTGGCAACTGAGAAGCAACCATGCGGCCAAGCAGGCACCGGGCACGGTGCACAAAGCAAAAAGGCCAGCGATTTCTCGCTGGCCTTTGCCTTTTCTTCTTTTTTGGTGCGGCTGGCAGGATTCGAACCCACGACCCCTTGGTTCGTAGCCAAGTACTCTATCCAACTGAGCTACAGCCGCTAACTTCTTTGTGAGCCGTCTTCTTGACCAGCTCTCGCGGCCCTTGTGACTCTTGTGGCACGCGCTTCAATCTATTTTTATTCTTCGCTCCTGATCTCTCAGGTGTTTTTTTGGTGCGGCTGGCAGGATTCGAACCCACGACCCCTTGGTTCGTAGCCAAGTACTCTATCCAACTGAGCTACAGCCGCCCGAAGCCTTGCATTCTAACCTGATTTTTCAGGCCTTCGCAAGAAAAACACCAAGACTCATGCTCAATGAACCATCGCCGCCGCCTCATGGCAGCGCGCGCGGCGTTCCATATCGCCATCGTTGGCTGCCAGCAGGGCCAGCACCAGCCAGCTGCGGCGGCGCGCAGCCAGTGGCAGGCTGCGGTCATCGCAAACCTGTTCCAGGATCAGGCGAGCCTTGCCCCAGAGCTGGCGTTCGGCGAGCGCATGTCCGAGTGCATAGCTGAGATGCGCGTCGCGCGGCCAGCGCTGCTGCGCTAGCTCCAGGCGTTGCAGCCATTCGGGACCCAGACCGGGCAAGGCCTGGACCAAGGCCTCGGCCAGGGCAGCACGCTCATCGGCGGCCAGCTCGGCAATCTGCTCCCAGAAAGGCCGCAGCCAGCCGCGGCCGTCTTCGGGTGCGCCAAAAGTGACAGCCACACTGGCTGCACGCGAGGCCACGAAGGCATCGCGCCGGTCGGCCGGGTCCAGCTGCTGCCAGACCATGCGCAGCTGATCAGCATCGCGCGCAGCTTCCAGTGCCTCGATGGCCAACGAACGCAGCAAGCCCTGTGCGGCCAGCTTGGAAAAGCCCTGGTGCTTGGCCAGCATGCGCGCCGTGCGCAAGGCTTCCAGCGATTGGCCGGCCATGCGCTGAGCCTGCAACTTCAAGCGCAAGGCCTGCGTGCGCCGCCCGACACCCGGGCCCAGCTCGGCCAGGAGGCCCAGGGCCCGCGCGGCATCGCGATCATCGAGCGCCCATTCAGCTGCGAGCAGGCGGGTGCCGTCTTCGACGATGCGGGCCGAGCCCTGCTCGCGACTCAGGTCCAGGGCCTGCTGCAATTGCTCGTCGCGGCGGCGGCGGTCTTGCAGACGGTGCGCACTTTGCGCCGCCAGCAGGTGGCTCAAGGCCAGGAAGGCGCCGTCTTGATTCAACCCGGCCGTCTGCGCCTGGATGGTCAATGCCTTCTGCGCAGCCTTCTGTGCACGGCCGTAGCGGGCACCGAAGAACTCGGCCAGCGCTTCCCGCAGCGCGGCTTGCGCGGAACGGTCCCGTTGGGCCACGCGCCATTCGCGCGCACGGCGCGGCAGGCTGGTCAGTGAATTGGCCGTGTGGATCAGGGTCACCACCGCAAAACAGGTGGCCACCAGGATCAGGAGGAACAGGTTCAGCGACAGGTCGAGTCGCCAGCCATTCCAGTAAAAACTTGCCAGGCCGTCATTGCTGCCCAGGGTCAGCGCGGCAACTACCGCCACGCCGAACAAGAGCACCAGCCAGATCACGCTGCGCATCTGATCGCCCTACCCTCTCAGCGGCCGGGCACGGCAGCGGTGAGTGCCGCCAGCGTGTCGTCCGGACGCGGCAGCACCACCTGGCGGGCCTGGCCTTGCACCTGGCGCAAGAGCTCGTTGGCCACGCCGACCTTGCGCGATTGCGGATCGAAGTAGCGCTCGAGCAGCGCCTGCACATCGCGCAGATCGGCCTGCGCCGTGTCGTACTGGCGGCTCAGCAGTGCCAGCCGCGCATTGAGCAGGCGCAGCTTCAGGTTTTCACGCAGGAAATAGCGCTGGTCGGGCGCCAGCAGCATGGCTTCGGGATGTTCGATGCGCGTGACCCGGATCAGGCTGCGCGCCTCACCCCAGACCAGACCCCAGACTTCCTGCCAGCGCTCATTGGCAGCATCAAGCCAGCCAGGCTCCTGGCCCTTGACCGGTGCCGGCTTTACCGCCGGCTTGGCAGCACGACGCTCACGCACGGATTGCAGCGCATCGGCCTTGTCGGCACTGGCCACCAGGGGCAGCTCATCCAGCAGGCGCGCCACTTCATCGAGCTTGATGGCCAGTGTGGCCACATCAATGACGCTGACCGACTTCACGCGATCCAGGTCGCGCACCACGGCCCGGCGCACGCCTTCCATGCGCGGCTGCTTGCTGCGGGCCAGTCGCTCATCGGCCTGGCGCAAGGCAGCCACCAGAGGCTCGGCACTGCCTGTGATGGCGGCTTGCTGCAAGGCGACGCGGATCGAGGCTTCGATGTCGCCAATCACGTTTTCATCGCGCGAACGCGACATCGACTGGATCAGCTCTTCCAGCTGACTGCGCTGCAAGGCCACTTCAGCCAGACGCGCATCCAGCAAGGCCACCTTGGCTGCTGTGTCGCGGCTCAGATCCTGGGCCTGGCGCGACTGGGCACGGGCTTCGCTCGCCTCACCCTGGCTGTTGGCCTGGCGGCGCACCAGCTCCTGTTCCAATGACAGAAGACGGCTGTGGCTGAGCCAGGCCATGGCCAGCCCGGCCACAGCAAAAAGCGCAATGGCAGCAAAGCCCACTTGGGGCCAGGGGATGGGCTTGGCCGGCAGCGCAGACGGGGCTGGCGCGGGCTCGGCGGCGGTGGTGTTTTGGTCGTCGCTCACGGTTCAAATGATTGTAGGGGCGCCCCCCGGCAGCGTACGGTAGGCCGCGGCGACAGCGCTGGCATCGGGTCGCGCCAATACGACATGGGTCCAGCCCTGGGAGCGGGCGGTCTCGGCAATGCGGGGATGGGTGGCGATGGCCAACGAGTCGGCGCGAGGCTGCCCCCCTAGTTCAACCAGGTTCTGGATGGCTTCGGAGCTGCTGAAGAGCCAGACATGCTCACGCGGCGACAGCAGCGCCTGATCGAGCAGGCCTTGCTCAGCCGTATCAAGGCTCGGGCAGGCGCGGCGATAGATGTTGAAGGACTCGACTTCGGCGCCGTGTTCTCGCAGCCGCTCGGCCAGCCAGTCGCGGCCGCCCTCGCCGCGCAGCATCAGCGCGCGGCGGCCCTGCCAGGGCTCACGAGCCAGCAGTGGCCAGAGGGTTTCGGAATCAAAACTCTCGGCCTCAGCCGGCGGCTGGCGCAGCAGCTCGGCCGGCACTCCAGCAGCCAGCAAGGCCTGGGCGCTGCCGGGGCCGACGGTGGCCGCGAGCACGCCAGCCGGCCATGTTTGACTCACCGGGCGCGCCGCGAAGAATCGATCCACCGCATTGGGGCTGACGAACATGGCCAGGGCCGAACCCGGCAGGCGCTCCCAGGCCCGCGCGGCCGCAGATTCATCGTGACCCGCTTCGATTGCAATCAAAGGCAGAGCGACTGCATCAACGCCCTGCGCCGACAGGCGCGCCAGCCAGTCTGTACATTGGGGCCGAGGCCGGGTGAGCACCAGGCGCATCACTGCCCTTCGCAGCCTCAGGCCGCGGCCAGATAGGCCTGCGCGCCCTGGGCGCGCAAGGCATCGGCTGCCGCTTGACCCAAGGCGCGGGCCTCGGCTTCATCAGCCACGGCGGCCTCCAGCTGAATTTTCAGGAGCGGCAGGTCGTGGCGTTCCGGATGGCCCAAGGCGGCGCTCAGGCGCAAGACCTGACCCTGCACACCCGGCGACCACAGCGCGTGCGCAGCCAGCGGCATGCTGCAGCTGCCACCCATGGCGCGCGAAACCGCCCGCTCGGCCTGCGTGGCCAGCCAGGTCGGCGCGTGGCTCATGGCGGCGAGCTGCGCCTTCAGCGCGTGAGCATCAGCCCTCAGCTCGAGCCCCAAGGCGCCCTGCCCGGCGCAGGGAATCATCTCGTCGACCGAGAACACCGCCTTGATGCGCGAGGCCAGGCCCAGCCGCTTGAGACCGGCAGCGGCCAGGACGATGGCCGCATAACCGCCCTCATCCAGCTTGCGCAAGCGGGTGTCGAGGTTGCCACGCAGCGGCTCGATGCGGATGTCCGGCCGCACGGCCTTGATCTGCACGACGCGGCGCAGACTGGAGGTGCCAACGACCGCGCCCTCGGGCAGCTCTGCCAGGCTGGCGTAGTGGTTCGAGACCAGCGCATCGCGAGGATCTTCGCGTTCCAGGATGGCAGCCAGCTCGAAGCCCTCGGGCAGCTCCATCGGCACGTCCTTCAGGGAATGCACGGCCAGCTGGGCCCGCCCCTCTTCCAGCGCGGTTTCCAGTTCCTTGACGAACAGCCCCTTGCCGCCGACCTTGGACAGCGCGCGATCCAGGATCTGGTCGCCCTTGGTGGTCATGCCCAGGAGGCTCACGGCCAGGCCACGATCTTCCAGCAGCGCCTTGACATGCTCGGCCTGCCACAGCGCCAGCCGGCTTTCCCGGGTGGCGATCACAACATTTTCACTCATGCGCCCATGCTAGCAGGCAGGCTCGCCTGCGCGACTGCGCCAAAGCAAGGCCAGGCGCCGGCTGCGGCCCGGGGCTTCGACGCCAGGACAGGCGCGCTTCGCTGAAACGCAATGCTGCAGCGCACGAAAGCATGGAAGAAACTGCTACAGTCAGAATCAGGTAACTTGGTTACAGACCCGGTTGCCTCACTCCGCTTCACCTCAGCCGTCGAACACCATGCCCGCCAAGCCCGCTTCCAAGTCTTCGGCCGCCCCGGCCAAGAAGTCGTCCGCTGTCCACGCCAAGAACCAACCCTTGATGGATGACATCCGGCTCCTCGGTCGCATTCTTGGCGAAGTGATTCGTGAACAGGAAGGCCGCGAGGCCTACGAGCTGGTCGAGCGGGTGCGCAAGCTGGCCGTGGCTTTCCGCCTGAAGCGCGACGCGCAGGCCGGCAAGATCTTCGACAAGCTGCTCAAGGGCCTGTCGGGCGAGCAGACCGTCAGCGTGATCCGCGCTTTCAGCTATTTCTCGCATCTCGCGAACATCGCGGAAGACCGCCACCATGTGCGCCGCCGCGAAATCCACGAGCGTGCCGGCAGCACGCAGGCCGGTTCACTGGCTTACTGCCTGGAGCGCCTGCACGACGCTGGCGTGCGCCCCTCCGAAGTGGCCAAGACGCTCCAGCACGGCTTCATATCGCCGGTGCTGACCGCCCACCCGACCGAAGTCCAGCGCAAGAGCATCCTGGACGCCGAGCGCGCCATCGCCGAACTGGTGGGTCAGCGCGACGGCCTGCACACCGAACGCGAGAAGCGCGACAACGAGAACTTGATCCGCGCCCGCATCACCCAGCTCTGGCAGACGCGCATGCTGCGCTACTCCAAGCTGACGGTGGCGGATGAAATCGAAAACGCCCTCTCCTACTACCAGGCCACCTTCCTGCGCCAGATTCCCAAGCTCTACGCCGAGCTGGAAGAAGCGCTGCCGGGCCACGAGCTGAACAGCTTCCTGCGCATGGGCCACTGGATCGGCGGCGACCGCGACGGCAACCCGAACGTCACGGCCACCACACTGCGCCACGCCTTGAAGCGCCAGAGCGAAGTGGCGTTGCGCCACTACCTGACCGAGCTGCATGAACTCGGCGCCGAGTTGTCGATCTCGGCTCGCCTGGCCCATGTCACGCCGCAGATGCAGCTGCTCGCCGAGCGCAGCCCGGACCGCAACGAGCACCGCATGGACGAGCCCTATCGCCGTGCGCTGACCGGCATGTATGCCCGCCTGGCCGCTACCTTGCATGACCTGACCGGCACCGAGGCATTGCGCCACGCCGTGGCCCCGCAAGACGCCTATCTTTCGCCCGACGAGCTGCTGGCCGACCTGCGTGTGATCGAGGCTTCGCTGAGAAGCCATCACGCCGAGGCCCTGATTGCACCGCGCCTGCAGCCCCTGATGCGCGCCGTGCAGGTGTTCGGCTTCCACCTCGCCACTCTGGACCTGCGACAAAGCTCTGACCAGCACGAGGCTGTCATTGTCGAGTTGCTGGCCACGGCCAAGGTCTGCCCCAACTACAGCGCGCTGGACGAAGCCGGCCGCCGCGCGCTGCTGATTCAATTGCTGCAGGATGCGCGCCCGCTGCGGGTGATCGGTGGCGAGTACAGCGAGAAGTCGCTCGGTGAACTGGCCATCTTCGAAGCGGCCCGCGAAGCGCGCCAGCGCTTTGGCCGCGAGTCGATCCGGCACTACATCATTTCGCACACCGAGTCGGTCTCCGACCTGCTCGAAGTGATGCTGCTGCTGAAGGAAGCAGGACTCCTGCGCGGCACCCTGGACAGTGGCGCCGTGAACGACCTGATCGTCTCGCCCTTGTTCGAGACCATCGGCGACCTGCGCGAGGCGCCGGTGATCATGCGCGAGTTCTATGCGCTGCCGGGCATTGCCGAGCTGATCAAGCGCAGCGGCGCCGAGCAGGACATCATGCTCGGCTACTCCGACTCCAACAAGGACGGCGGCATGTTCACCAGCTCCTGGGAGCTGTACCGCGCCGAGATCGCGCTGGTGTCGTTGTTCGAGGAGCTGAAGAAGACCCAGCCGATCACCCTGCGACTGTTCCACGGTCGTGGCGGCACGGTGGGCCGTGGCGGCGGCCCGAGCTACCAGGCCATCCTGGCCCAGCCTCCCGGCACCGTGAACGGCCAGATCCGCCTGACCGAACAGGGCGAGGTGATCGCCTCCAAGTACGCCAACCCCGAGATCGGCCGCCGCAATCTCGAAACGCTGGTGGCTGCCACGCTGGAAGCGACGCTGCTGCATCCGACCAAGAGCGCGCCGAAGAGCTTCCTCGAAGCCGCCCAAGCCCTGAGCGACACCAGCTTCAAGGCCTACCGCGGCCTGGTCTACGACACGCCGGGCTTCGCCGACTACTTCTTCGCCGCCACGCCGATTCGCGAAATCGCCGAACTGAACATCGGCTCGCGCCCGGCCTCACGCAAGGCCACGCGCGCCATCGAAGACCTGCGCGCCATTCCCTGGGGCTTCAGCTGGGGCCAGTCGCGCATCGCCCTGCCCGGCTGGTGCGGCTTCGGTTCCGGCGTCGAGGCCTTCCTGGGCAGCGAGCCCAAGGAGCGGGCGCAAAACCTGGCCTTGCTCAAGCGCATGCACAAGCAATGGCCCTTCTTCAGCACCTTGCTGTCCAACCTTGACATGGTGCTGGCCAAGACCGACATCGGCATCGCGCAGCGCTATGTGGAGCTGGTGGAAGACAAGCGCCTGGGCAAGAAGATCTTCGCTGCCGTGCAGCGCGAGTTCGAACGCACGCAAGCGGCACTCGCCCTGATCACCGGCGAAAACAAGCGCCTGGCCGCCAACCCCGCCCTGGCCCGCTCGATCGAGCACCGCTTCCCCTACATCGACCCACTGAATCACCTGCAGGTCGAGCTGATGCGCCGCTACCGTGCGGTAGCACCGGAGAAGCGTGCCGAGGACCCGACGATGGAGCGCGTGCAGCGCGGCATCCATCTCTCGATCAACGGGATTGCGGCGGGGCTGCGGAATACCGGCTGAGGGCGGGCCATTGACGAGGACGCATCCGATACGCCTCTACTTCCCGCTGCGCACCGTGCCCAAGTAGATCTTCGGGTTCAGGCCCTGCGCAGCCAGACTCTCGCGCATGGCTGCCAGGTCATCCAGCTGCGCGACGCTGCGCAGCCGTTGACGCAGCGCCGGCTGCAAGGCGCAGGAACCCAGGTTCAGGCTCTCGACCTGTTCGTCGTTCAGGTCCCGGTGCTCGCGCGACCAGTACTGCAAGGCCTGCACTTCTTCATGCCGCTCCTGCCAGAGGCCCGCCGCAGTTTCCTGATTGCGCGCAATCGACACCGCCACCATCCGGGCGAGCACGGGGCCAAAAGACTGCGAATAGAGGCGCTCGGCGACCCCGGTGCAGGCAGCCTTGGCAGCGGTGGAGCTCGCTTCCCGGCAGCGCTCCACCAGCACGAAATAGCGGGTCTCGTCCAGCGTGTAGATGGCTGCCGTCGCGAGTTGCAAGGCAGCCGCGGACCTGAGCCCCGCAGGAGCGTCCTCGGACATCAGCTGAAGCAAGGTCTGGTAATAGCGTTGCCGATGCGGCTCCTCCTGATTCGATGCCAGCGCCTGGTTCAAGAGCGGCAGCCACTGCCCCTCGGGCGCCGACTCCGGCAACAGGGACAGGCTCCACAGTTGCGCGTCCAGGTTCCAGGGCTCGAGCTGCAGCCAGCGCTGCAGAATCTTTACGCACAGCGAGCTTTCCGACTTGCGACAGGCTTGCTGCGTCGCCAGGCGCGACCCATAGCCTTCGCTGGCAGCGAGCCCGGATTGCAACAAGCGCTTCGCGCTGGCCAGGCGCTGCTCCGAACTCGCGACCGGCCCACCCTGCAAGAGGTTCGCGGTATCCAGGTTGGCCAAAAGGAAATCTCGCGTCGCGAGCGAAGCCGCGTCGCCACGGGCGGACAACTGCGCCGCCCAGCTCTGCAGCAGCTCCTCAGCCGATTGAGCCAGCGCTTCCGTGGCGGGCCCGCGAGGGCTTCCTTGCCGCCCCCCTTCGCCATGCGTGCGCAGAGCCTCGGCAACACGTGGCGGGCCCTGCTCGCACCAGGCGGCATCGTGCTTCGGATCGAGCAGCCAGGCCTTCTCGGCCGCGGCGCTGGCTGCGGCCTGGTCTGCCTCTGCACCCACTTGCGCGGCCAGGCCCCAGGGATTGATTGCGCTGCTCGCGGCCTCGTTCGCTGAAGATACCGCCGACGAGCCTGAAGACACACTGCTGACGCCGGGCCACAGACCGCCGGATGGGCGATCAAAGACCAGCAGTGCCAGCAGCCCAGTCGTCAGCAGCAATGCTGCGGCGCCGAGCCACCAGCGGCGTCGAATCGACATCGCAGCGCCCTCCTTCTTGTGGCTTGTCATCTTAGGGTCAGCGCCGCATCGCATTGCGTATCGCGGCCCATTCGCCTTGCTCGGCGCGCTCGGCCATGCGGGTCAGGTCTTGCCTCAGCGAGTTGCAACTGAAGGATTGCATGATGTCCTTGCCCAACAGGGGCAAATGGCCGTCGCGCCACCTTTGAGCGGCCTTCAAGTCGACATCGGTGACAGCCAAGTCCTCCGCCGCAAGGCCCGTCGACGCGGCCAGCTTGAGGGCCATGTGTTTGTCCGACAGATTGGCACCGCCTCGCGACAGATTCCGAGCCAGGCGTCGACACTCCTCGCGGCGTTGACCATCCTCCAGGGCCTTGCCCGAGCAGGCATCCCGCAAGGCCTTGTCACCCAGCATTTGCTCCATCGCAGAACCGGAAGGCAAGGCATCGACTTGCACGGCGAGGCCGAAGCGCTCGAATTCGTTCAGGTCACCGGCCATCTGCTGCACCTGCAAGCCCATGAGCCCGGTGTGCATCTCGAAGCGAGAAGCCAGTGTCAGCCGACTCCAGGCCGCCGTCGCCGCAGCGTCGTCTTGCCGCTCCCGAGCCGCGCGCCAGACCGCCAGCCACGCGCGGCCGTTGTCAGGCTCCAGCGCCGCCCAGCCCTGAGCCGTGTAGGGCGAGCAATGAGCCGGATCAGCCGCCCGCTTGAAATTTGCAAGCCGCGAGCTTTCGTCCTGGCAATGCAGATAGCGCAGGGCATAGGCTCGCGGATCACTGCGCAGCAGCGCCTCGGATGGCGGCACCGGATCGCTGGCAAGCACCTGGCCGGCCAGTTGTTCCAGCGCCGTGGGACGGGCGCGCAGACGCGCGGCCACCCGCTGCTGCATCTGCTGCGCTTGCGCCAGAGCGGCTTCCTCGCTCTGGCTGAGGCGCTGGATGAGCGCCTTGAGTTCGCCGACGGAGCTCGGCAGTTGCAAGCTCGGCTGGCCGCACAAGTCCGTCCGGTCGTCGAGAGGGCTGCCCGCGCTGGCCATATTGGGTCGCAGGGTCGATTGCCCAGTCTGCAGCACAGAGTCGGGCAGCTCAGGTGTATGCGCTAGGGTGGGCCCCTGCCCCGCTACAGCGTCAGAGGGAACGCTGACGGTCGATTCGCCGCGACCAAGCAGCAGCGACAGCACCACACAGGGCAGCGCAAGCACGGCCAGCCAGGCCCAAGCCCGTCTCCCCAAACGCCGCAAGCTCAAGACCCGCTGGCCGCCAGCGCCTCGCGCACCGCGGCCACCTGGCGGCGCGAGACGGCCAGCCATTCATCAACCTGGGCGATCCGCACCGCCCAGCCTTCGGCCGCTTCGCCGCCCTCTTCCTCACCGGGCGCCATGGCATGCTTCTGCAGCTCGCGCACCGCGGCCTTGGCCACCAGCGCATTGCGATGCACGCGCAGGAAGCGCTCGCCCAGGCGCTGTTCATAGTCCGACAGGCTGCCGTCCATCACCAGGCTCTGCGTGGCGGTGCGCAGCGTCAGGTACTTCAGTTCGGCCTTCAGGTAGAGCACCTCGCCCAGCGGAACGCGCAGCATCCGGCCGCGGTCGTTGACCACGATGACGCCGCCCTCCGCAGCCTCAAGCGCCGGGCGAACCTGGACTGCGGCGCGCTCGCTCAGACGCTGGGCCACGCGCGACAGCGCGGCCTGCAGGCGCTCGCGCCGCACCGGCTTGGTGAGGTAGTCCATCGCGTCGAGTTCGAAGGCACGCAAGGCATGTTCGCCATGAGCGGTCACGAACACGATCGCCGGCATGGGCACGCCTTGCAAGGCACGGTCCCGCAAGACGTCGGCCAGATGCAGGCCATCGGGCCCAGGCATCTGCACGTCCAGCAGCACCAGGTCGCAGGCATGGTCACGCAGCCAGTGCTGGGCCTGCGTGGCAGAACCAGCCTCGGCCACCACCTCCGCCCTGGGCTCGGAGCAGGCCTCGACCAGGCCTCTGAGCCGCAAGCGGGCCAGCGGTTCATCGTCAACGATCAGGACCTTGAGGGCTTCGCTCATGTCAGTGCATTCATCGAGGCAGGAGGATGCGTACCGTGAATCTGCCCGGCGCCGTGTCCAGCTCGAATCGGGCGGCCACATCATGCATCAGGCGCAGGCGCTGGCGCACATTGCGCAGCGCCAGACCGTGACCGGCTGTACGGGCCGGCGCACCAACGCTGTTGACTACCTTGATCTCGACCTCGGCACCGCGCAGCGCGGTGCTGATCAGCACTTCGCCACCGGTGTCATTGGGTTCCACGCCATGGCGGACAGCATTCTCGACGAGCGGCTGCAAGAGCAAGGGCGGCAGCTTGGCGCGGCCAGCCGCCGGCTCGAGCTCCCAGCGAACTCGCAGCCTGTCGCCAAAGCGCATCTGCTCGATGTCGAGGTAGCGGCGCGCCAGCTCAATCTCTTCGGTCAGGTTGACGGCCGCCTGGCTGTCAGCCAGCGCCACGCGAAAAAGCTCGCTCAGGTCTTCCAGCATCGCCTCGGCCTTGTTGGGCTCGATCTGCACCAGCGCAATGGCGCTGTTCAAGGTGTTGAAAAGGAAGTGCGGGCGGATGCGCGACTGCAGTTCCACCAGTTGCGCCAGCGCCGCCGCCGGTCGCTGCGAGCGCTCGCGCAGCTTGAGCCAGGCCAGCAGCATGACCGAGCCGGCCGCGCCTATCAAAGCCAGGCTGACGAGACGGAAGACGGACACCGGCTCATCGCTGGCCAGGGCGAGGAACTGCCAGCCGGCGAGCGCGCAGCCGGCACCAAGAACACTGAGGCCGGCCCATTGCCAGCCTTCGGCGAGCCGGGCCAGCGGCCGCTTGGCTGCGCAGACCAGCAACAGCCACAGGAGCACGGCGGTCAGGCTCACGACCGTTCCGCTGGCCAGCAGCTCAACCCACTGGGCAAAGTTGCGAGCCGCCAGCGACAGGCCCAGGCCGAGCAGCACCTGCACACCCAGCACCGCGCGCAGCACCAGGCCGACATGGCAGACATCGAACATGCGCTCGGGATCGAACAGCGGTGCCAGGGTTTCGGGCTCTGGCGCCGTCGGCTCGAAGCCGAGGAGGCTGCTGAGGCCGGTGCTTTCTGACCATTCGCTGTCACGGGCTTGGCGCATGAGGCTCCAGTGGTGTCCCTTGAGGGGGTCGATAGAATTGCAAGCTCCTGCATTCTCCATCAGCGCCTGCCCGCGCTCGCCCTTCCGATGTCGTCCGACAACCAACTCGCCAACAAGTCCCAGGCCTGGTCCGCGCTGTTCTCCGAGCCGATGAGCGATCTGGTCAAGCGCTACACCGCCAGCGTGGACTTCGACAAGCGCCTCTGGCTGGCCGACATCACCGGCAGCCTGGCGCACGCCGAGATGCTCACTGCCCAAGGCATCCTGAGCGCCGAAGACCACGCCGCCATCCAGCGCGGCATGGCGCAGATCCGCAGCGAGATCGAGGCCGGCACCTTTGAATGGAAGCTGGACCTGGAAGACGTGCACCTGAACATCGAAGCCCGCCTGACCGAGCTGGTGGGCATTGCCGGCAAGCGGCTGCACACCGGCCGCAGCCGCAACGACCAGGTCGCCACCGATGTGCGCCTGTGGCTGCGCAGCGAAATCGACGAGTTGACGAAGCTCCTGACCGGTCTGCAGGTCGCCCTGGTCGACGTGGCGGAGAAGAATGCCGAGGTCATCCTGCCCGGCTTCACCCATCTGCAGGTGGCGCAGCCGGTGGCTTTCGGCCACCACCTGCTGGCCTATGTGGAGATGTTCGCCCGCGATGCCGAGCGCATGACCGACCTGCGCCGCCGCGTGAACCGCCTGCCCCTGGGCGCCGCCGCGCTGGCTGGCACCAGCTATCCGCTGGAGCGCGAGCGCGTGGCAAGGACGCTGGGCATGGAAGGTGTTTGCCAGAACAGCCTGGACGCCGTGAGCGACCGCGACTTCGCGATCGAGTTCACCTCGGCCGCAACGCTCGTGATGGTGCACATCTCGCGCATGAGCGAAGAGCTGATCCTGTGGATGAGCCAGAGCTTCGGCTTCATCGACCTGGCAGACCGCTTCTGCACTGGCTCGTCGATCATGCCGCAGAAGAAGAACCCCGACGTGCCCGAACTGGCGCGCGGCAAGACCGGCCGGGTGGTCGGCCACCTGATGGGCCTGATCACCTTGATGAAGGGCCAGCCCCTGGCCTACAACAAGGACAACCAGGAAGACAAGGAACCGCTGTTCGACACGGTGGACACGCTGCGCGACACGCTGCGCATCTTTGCCGAAATGATGGGCGGTCTGACCGTCAAGCCGGAAGCGATGGAGCGCGCCGCGCTGCGCGGCTATGCCACCGCCACCGACCTGGCCGACTACCTCGTCAAGAAGGGCCTGGCCTTCCGCGATGCGCACGAGATCGTGGCGCACGCGGTGAAGACGGCCATTGGCACTGGTGTGGATCTGTCACAGCTGCCGCTGGCCGAGCTGCAGAAGTTCGATGCGCGCATCGAGGCCGATGTGTTCGAGGTGCTGTCGCTGCGCGGCTCCTTGAACGCGCGCAACATCCTTGGGGGCACGGCGCCGGTGCAAGTGCGCGCGCAGGTGGCACGCCATCGCGAGAGGCTGTCGGCATGAGCCTCCTGACCTGGAGCGAATCGCTCGTCCTCAATCAGCCGCAGCTCGATCAGACCCATCACGAGATGGTCGACCTGATCAACGGCCTCGATGCCGCACTGGCCTCGGGCGCTGATCCTATGCCGGCCTTCCTGGCCCTGCTCGAGCACACCGAGGCGCATTTCGCGCTCGAGGAAGGCTGGATGGCCGCCACCGGCTTCGAGCCCGAGAACTGCCACAGCAGCCAGCACAAGATGGTCTTGAACGTCTTGCACGAGGTGCGCCGCTATGCGCTGGAGCTGAACGACCTGGAGCCGATGAAGATCATCGGCGGCGAACTGGCGCAGTGGCTGCCCGCCCACGCCGAGATGATGGACGCGGCCCTGGTCTTCCACATGAGCCAGGTCGGCTTTGACCCGACGACGGGCAAACTCGCTGTGCCGCAGGCCGAAGCCAGCCACGCGTGCAGTGGTGGCACTTGCGCCTGAATATCGCCTGACCATCGCCTGAGCATCGCCTGATCCGCGACCGCAACTGCTGACAAACCTCGTCAGCAGAGCGGCGCCACAATGCCGCCATGCAAGCTGCACCTTCCCTGCCCGAGCGCCTGATTGCGCACTTGGACATGGACGCCTTCTATGCCTCGGTGGAGCTCTTGCGCTACCCCGAGCTGAAGGGCCGGGCGGTGGTGATTGGCGGGCGGCGCGAGCATGCGCCCAGGACGCTTGCTGACGGTACTCGCGAATATTCCCTGCTGCGCGACTACACCGGCCGCGGCGTGGTGACGACATCGACCTACGCAGCGCGCGACCTCGGCGTGTTTTCGGCCATGGGCCTGATGAAGGCAGCCTTGCGCGCGCCGGACGCCATCCTCCTGCCCACCGATTTCGATTCCTACCGGCACTATTCGCGCCTGTTCAAGGCCGCCGTGGCCGAGATCGCGCCAGTGATCGAGGACCGCGGCATCGATGAAATCTATATCGACCTCACGGACGTGCCCGGCATCCGCGAGCCCGTGGGCCACGACCCGCTGGGCGGCGCCAAGGCGGTGGCACGCGAGATCAAGAATTCGGTCCTCAAGGCCACGGGGCTGACCTGCTCCATCGGCATCACGCCCAACAAGCTGCTCTCCAAGATCGCCTCCGAGCTCGAAAAGCCGGACGGCGTCACCGTGCTGACCATGGAAGATCTGGAGACGCGCATCTGGCCGCTCGCGGTTCGCAAGGTCAACGGCATCGGCCCGAAGGCTGCAGCCAAGCTGGCGGCTTTGGGCGTGGAGACGGTGGGAGACATTGCGGGCAAGACGCTGCCCTGGCTGGTGGAGAACTTCGGCAAGAGCTATGGCGCCTGGCTGCATGAAGCCTCGCATGGGCGAGACCGGCGGCCGGTCGTCACGTACAGCGAGCCCGTATCGATCAGCCGCGAAACCACCTTCGAGCGCGACCTGCATGCCAAGCAGGATCGCGCGCTGCTCGGCCGCATCTTCACGCAGCTGTGCGAGCAACTGGCAGGCGACCTGTCTCGCAAGGGCTATTTGAGCCGCACCATCGGCATCAAGCTGCGCTTCGAAGGCTTTGTCACCGTGACACGCGACCTGACACTGGATCTGCCGATTGCCGATGCCGCCGCGATTCGCCACGCTGCCGGCCTGTGCCTGAAGCGCGTGGATCTCAGCAAGCGGCTGCGCCTGCTGGGCGTGCGCGCCGGCAATCTCTCTCACCCCGGAGATGCGCTGCGGGGCAGGCCTGCCCGCAAGGCCAAGCCGGCTGCGGCCAGCGAAACGCCGGAAGCCGAATCACTGTCGTTGTTCGAGGACCTGCCGCTCTGAGGCATCACCCGACCGCCCGGCCGGCTGTTGCACGGAAGAACTGTGCCTGCAAGACCTCGGGGTCGTTGATGGTCCGCAGGCGCAGGTAGGCCTCCTGCGCTTCCGGATAGCGGCGTCGCAGATAGTGCAGCCACTGCTTGAGCCGGCCACCTTGGTGTTTGTGGCCCACATGCTGGCGCACCAGGCCCCAGAACTGTTCGATCAGGGGCATGAGCTGCGCCCAGCTGAGCGGAGCGTGCCCTGGGTTCATGATGGCCAGCGCCAAGCCGGGGTCAGCCACGATGCCTCTGCCCAGCATCAGGTCGGCACAGCCCGACTCGGCCTGGCATCTCAGCGCATCTTCGACATTCCAGATTTCGCCGTTGGCGACCACATTCACGGGCACGGCCTCGCGAACGGCGGCGATGCGGTCCCAATAGGCTGGCGGCTTGTAGCCATCGGCCTTGGTACGGCCGTGGACGACCAGCTCTTCGGCGCCCGCTTCGACCATGGCCTGCGCGCAATCGAGCGTGCGCGACTGGTCCATATAGCCCAGGCGCATCTTCACAGACAGCGGCATGGCCTCAGGCATCGCACGGCGCACGGCACTGACGATCTCGAAGATCAGCTCGGGCTCGTCCAGCAGCACCGCGCCGCCGCGATGACGGTTCACGCACTTGGCCGGGCAGCCGAAATTGAGGTCGATGCCGGCGGGCTTGAGCTCGGCCAGGCGCGCAGCGTTTTCCGCCATGCAGACCGGGTCGGAACCCAGCAGTTGCGCTCGCACCGGCACACCAGCCGGCGTGAGGCCGCCATTCAGCAGCTCGGGCACGATGCGGGTGAAGACCTTCTTGGGCATCAGCATGTCGGTGATGCGGATGAACTCCGACACGCAGCGGTCGATGCCGCCAACGCGCGTCAAGGTGTCTCGCAAGGTGTGGTCCAGCAAGCCTTCCATGGGCGCCAGCAAGATCATGTCTTCGCAAGCTCCAGCGTGATCAGGTAAAGGCGCAGGTCAAATTCCAGCTGCGCGTAGTCCGGCTCCATGTGCTGGCACAGCTGGTAGAAGGCCCTGCTGTGCTCCAGCTCGCGCAGATGCGCCAGCTCATGCACGACGATCATCTTGAGGAAGTTGGCCGGCGCCTCGCGGAACAGGCTGGCAATGCGGATCTCGCGGCGCATCTTGAGCTTGCTTCCCTGCACCTTGGGCGCGCGGGTATGCGTGCCCAACGCATGCTGGAGCACGCGCAACTTGGCGTCGTAATGCACCTTGTCCAGCGGCGGCGCATTGCGCAGATGCCGCTCCTTGAGCGACTGGCAATAGTCGAACAAGGCCTTGTCGCTGCGCACTTCATGCGGCTCACCGTGGCGCCTTGCCAGAGACTCGGCCAGGCGGCCTTCAGCGATCAGGCCTTGCACCTGCTGGATCAGCGCGGGCGGATAGCCGGCCAGGTATTTCAGCGCAGGGCTGCTGGGGAGAGCGGGAGACATGGGTCGAGGAGCGGGCATGATGGCGGCATGCCGATAGAGACAAAGCCAAAGGACTACGAGGTACGGATTGTCCCGCAGCAGCAGCAATGGCGCTGCGCAGCTGATCAAACCCTGCTCTTGAGCGCCCTGGCCGCAGGCTGGCGGCTGCCGCACTCCTGCCGCAACGGCACCTGCCGGGCCTGCATGGCGCAGTTGCTCGAAGGGCAGATCGAGTACCGGATCGAATGGCCGGGCCTCTCGGCCGAGGAGAAGGCCGCAGGGCAGATCCTGCCCTGCGTGGCCTGCCCGCGCAGCGATGTGGTGATCGAGGCGCCAGCGGCCCGGCCGCTCTGAGGGCTTACTTGCGCTTCATCACCAGCTTGGTCGCGCCCTGGTTCAGCGTCACCGATTGGGCCGCGCCCTCTTCCGCACTGAACTCCAGCGTTGCATCGACCACGGTCAGGTACAACAGTCGCGGCGAGGCAGCCTTCAGTTGGGCCGGTGCCTGGCTCTGAGCCTGCGTCCACAGCACGCCCTTATCGTCGACATAGATCCTCATCGAGAACTGCGGTGAGCTGTAGTCACCCACCAGCGCCTGGACCTGCGCCGGACTCAAGGCGATGGCAGCACGATCGGCAGGCAGGTCGCCGCGACGGACCCAGCGGTCGCCCTCGCCTTCGCCGTCGTTGAACACCCGCATCGCGACGACCTTGCCCGATGCGTCACGTTCCAGCTTCATGTCACTGACCGAATCGGGAAAGCCGAAACGGTCCTCACCCATCGGCACCATGACCACGACGCCACTGCCGCTGCGCTGGCTCTGCAGCACGCCGTCCTTGACTCGCAAAGTACGGGTCTGCTTGTCGTCCAGGGCATAGAGCCCTTCGGCGGCCTGCAGCTGTTCAGTGGCTACAGCCACGGCCTTGCGTTCAGCAAACGGCTCGCCAATGGCAAAGGCAGCCAACTTGCGCCACAGGAGGTCGAGGTTCGGGCCTGCGCCATTGGTGTTGCGCACCATGGCGATGGTCACCTGGCTTTGCGGCAGATAGTTCAAGGTGGAAACAAAGCCGTGGATGCCGCCGCCATGCATCAGCACCGGCTGGCCACGCAGCTTGGCAGTCGTGATGCCAAAGCCGTAGTTGCGCGGCTTGGCTGCGCCCTCGGGGGTGATCATCCTTTGATAGCTGGCAGAGGAAATCAGCTTGCCGCCATGCAGCGCCTGGTTCCAGCGCCACAGCGATTCGACGTTGGCAATCAGCGCGCCCGCCGCATGCGGCTGGGTCATGCTGATCAGGCCCGCCGGCGTGACATCACCGCGTGCATTCGTGGTGTAGCCCTCGACCATGCCCTTGAAGAGCTGGTCGGGCGCCTGGTAGCGCACCATGCCCAGCTTGTTGGGCGCCAGCAGCGAGTCGTTCAGCTGCTGGTGCCAGGTCTTGCCCGAGACAGCCTCGATCACGGCGCCGACCAGCACATAGCCGGAGTTGTTGTAGGCCCATGCCTGGCCCGGTGCGAAGTCGACCGGCAGGTCCTTGAATTCCTTGATCAGCGCGGTGGTATCCAGGTCGCGCCGGATCGGCCCGTTCATGTAGCCGGGGATGCCGGTGTAGCTCTTCACGCCAGAGGTGTGATTGAGCAGTTGCAGCACCGTGATCTGCGCGCCATTGGGATAGTCGGGCAGGAACTTGGACAGCGGGTCGTCGAGCTTGACCTTGCCTTCGTCGATCAGCTTCAAGAGCGTGGCAGCAGCGAACTGCTTGGTCACCGAGCCGATGCGCAGCAGGTACTCCGGCTTCATCGGCACGCCCAGCTCGATGCTGGCCATGCCACGGGCGCCTTGGTAGAGCAACTGCTCACCGCGGGCCACCAGCACCGTCAGGCCGGGACCGTCGCCGAGCTTCTGCTCGTTCAGCAGCTTCTCGGCATAGGCCACCATCGCAGCGGGCGTGGCGGGCGTGCCGGCCTGGGCGGCGCCCAGCATGAGGCCCAGCAGCAGGGCGGCAGGTAGCGTCGGATTGCGCATGCGGTACTCCATGATGTGAAGCCGCGAAGCATCGCAGCGCTGCCCAATCAGGACAAGCCGGCGAGCGACAGGCTGCACGAAACGCGGCATGAGCTACAGATGCTCCACAGCATCTGTGGACAAGTCCGTGCACAGCCTGCGGGCGGCGGCGCCAAGTGCTTGATGCGCCGGGGAGTTTCTTGCTCTGCCACAGAATGAAGCAGCGCCGGTGAGCCTGGTTCGGGGCAGCCGATAATCGCCCGCAATGAACCCCAAGCCCAACAAAGACCCGCTGCACGGCCTCACGCTGGAGGCCATCGTGACCGAGCTGGTCGAGCACTTCGGTTGGGAGGAGCTCGGGCAGAGAATCGCGATCCGCTGCTTCCAGAGCGACCCGAGCGTGGCCTCGAGCCTCAAGTTCCTGCGCAAGACGCCGTGGGCGCGCGCCAAGGTGGAAAGCCTCTATCTCTTCATGCTGAGGGAGCGGGCACGCAACGCGCCCCGCTCCTCGCCTTGACGATTGCCTGAGGCTTGGCGAGCCGCCTTATCTGGCAGCTTCAGGCAGCTCGATCTTGACCTCGAGCACATCGAGGTCATCCTGGCGCTCCATGTGCACCTTGATGTCGGACGGATTGATCGACACGTACTTGGAGATCACCGCCACCAGCTCGCGCTGAAGTTGCGGCAGATAGTCGGGGCTCGCGCTGCGGCCGTTGCGCTCATGCGCGAGGATCAGCTGCAGCCGCTCCTTGGCCACGCTGGCGGTGTTCTTTTTCTCGCCGAGGAAAAAGGTCAGGAATCCCATGTCGCGACTCCCGATCAGCGGCCGAACAGGCGCTTGAAGAAGCCGGGCTTGTCGGCTTCGATGAAGCGCATCGGCTTTTCCTCGCCCAGGAAGCGCGAGACGACGTCGGCATAGGCCTCGGCCACTTCGCTGCCCTTCATGTGGATCGCCGGCGTGCCCTGATTGGACGCCTGCAGCACGATCTCGCTCTCCGGGATCACGCCGATCAGCGGGCAACGCAGGATCTCGTGGATGTCCTCCAGCGACAGCATCTGGCCACCTTCGACGCGGTTCGGGTTGTAGCGCGTGATCAGGAGGTGTTCCTTGATCGGCTCCTTGCCGTCGATCGCGCGCTTGGTCTTGCTATTGAGCATGCCCAGGATGCGGTCGGAGTCGCGCACCGAGGAGACCTCGGGATTGGTCACCACCAGCGCTTCGTCAGCAAAGTGCATGGCCATCAGCGCGCCGGTCTCGATACCGGCCGGCGAGTCGCAGACGATGAAGTCGAACTCCATCTCCTTGAGCTCGTTGAGCACGCGCTCGACGCCTTCCTGCTTCAGCGCGTCCTTGTCGCGCGTTTGCGAGGCAGCGAGGATGTAGAGCTTCTCGAGCTGCTTGTCCTTGATCAGCGCCTGGCTCAGCTTGATCTCGTCGTTGATGACGTTGATCAGGTCATAGACCACGCGGCGCTCCACGCCCATGATCAGGTCGAGGTTGCGCAGGCCGACGTCGAAGTCGATCACTGCGGTCTTGTAGCCGCGCAGTGCAAGGCCGGTCGCAAAGCTGGCGCTGGTGGTGGTCTTGCCGACCCCGCCCTTGCCCGAGGTCACCACGACGATCTTGGTCATCGAATCAGGTCCTTCTTCAAAAACAAAAACAACGCGCCCTGTTGAATCAACAACACGGCGCTCAGAGCTTCAATGCTTCCATCACCAGCTTCTCGCCCTCCAGCCGCACCTGTGCCGGCTTGGCCAGCACCTCGGGCGGCAGCGGGTTCTCGGTGGTGCGATAGATGCCGGCGATGGCGATCAATTCGGCTTCCAGGCTGGCCGCAAAGATGCGCGCCTCGGTATTGCCACGTGCACCTGCAATCGCCTTGCCGCGCAGCGGTGCGTAGACGTGGATGCTGCCGTCGGCAATCACTTCGGCACCGTGGTTCACCAGGGCCAGCACAACGAGGTCGGCGCCCTTGGCATAGACCTGCTGGCCGGAGCGCAGGGGCTTGTCGACGATGACGGTGCGGCCGCTCGTCTCGGCGGGCACTTCACGCACCACCTCGACCTCGCGAACCACTTCCTTCACCACTTCCTTGATCACGGTCTGCACCCGCGGCTCGGCGGCTCGCGGTTCAGCGCGGGTAGCACCCAGCGGCGCCTCGACCAGGCCCAAGGCCAGCGCCTGCTCGCGCTGAACATCGTTGGCACCCGCCACAGCCACCGGCCGCATCCCGTAGCGACGCAGAAGCGCCAGCAGGCCCGCCATGTCCAGGCGCTGGGTACCTTCCGTCAGGCTCAGCTGGCCGGATTGCGCTTGCAAGGGGTCGGTGGGCAGCTGCGACAGGTCGACCAGCACGCCCTCGTCCTCGAACTGCTGCTCACCCAGGCGCTGCTGCATTTCTGCCGCCAGCGCGTCCAGGTCGGCACTGCGCAGCACCAGGGCCAACAGGCTCACCGAGGCGCTCTTGAGCTCGAACAAATCGGCGGCTCGGCCGCCGCCCGCAGCCTGGGAGCCCGTCACCGCACCGGAAGACCGGCCCCTCACCTTACCTGCCATCTGTTCGGCCATGAAACGCTTGTGTGTGCAAAGCTGGGCATTTTAGAGGCCGCCCCGAGACGCACTTCTAGGCGTTGGCCCCAGGGCCGCCGCCGCGCGCTGGCGGCAGGCCTCCGAGACCTGCAGAAGTCCCTAAAAAGAATGTCCGGGGGGCTTGACTTATCCCCATTCGAGGGCCACCGAGGCGTGTACGCGAACATGCTGCGTTGCAACTGCTCGTTTTCCCGAAATCCTGGCCAGGCGCTGTGCAAGCTCAGCTAAGTCGTTGATTCATATGATGAGCTTGCAAGTGCTCAGAAATGAGGCAGTGAAAGCCCTGCCGCGCAGCCACAAGGGTTTAGCGAGGGCGGGGGCAAGTTCTCCACAAAGTTATCCACACGAAAAGTGGATAGCTGGGTAGCGCCATACGAATCATTGACTTAGCGCTTGAAGCTGAGTCTGGCGCACAGCATTCGCCGCTAACTGATTGCCATTCGACGCAGGGCTTCGCGTGATTCAGATTCGAATTGGCCAAAGACAAAAAAATTGGGCCGGCATGTTTGATTTATCCCCAATTGTTTTGTTTCTGTGACACCCGGCTGGTTCACGCCCGCGCTACGCGCGCGAGGCGCGGCGCAGGCTATATTGCCTGCATTGCGTTGGCATTCCGTCAGCCGCAGCGAGGAGCAAGGCTTGGCAACACCGAACTATTCCTATGAAAAACGCCAGCGTGAGTTGGCCAAGAAGCGCAAGGCCGAAGAAAAGCGCATGCGCAAGCTGAGCGGCAAGCCCGATGGTCCGGAAGACGGATCGGGCGACGACGCCGGCCAGGCCGAGGAGGCCGGTACCGCAGCCGGCGCCCCCGCCGAGCCGCCCCAAGGCTGAACGCCTCGAGACGCTTGCCGCAGCGCTGCGGCGTGCAGGGCGTGCCGAGTGTCGCGCTCGCCTAAAATCTCGCTCCCCATGGCGCTCCGCCATGCACTGCACGCATTTCCCCAGCCATGACCCGCAAGCTCTTCGTCACGACCGCCCTGCCCTACGCGAACGCCAATTTCCACATTGGCCACATCATGGAGTACACCCAGGCCGACATCTGGGTGCGCTTCCAGCGCATGCAGGGGCAGCAGGTGCACTTCGTTTGTGCTGACGATGCCCATGGCGCGCCGATCATGATCGCGGCCGAGAAGGCCGGCATCACGCCGCAAGCCTTCGTGGCCAATATCGCTGCCGGCCGCAAGGCCTATCTCGACGGCTTTCACATCAGCTTCGACAACTGGCATTCGACCGACGGCCCGGAGAACCACGAGCTGTCGCAGGAGGTCTACCGCTCGCTGCGCAAGAACGAGCTGATCGAGGTGAAGACCATCGAGCAGTTCTTCGACCCGCAAAAGCAGATGTTCCTGCCCGACCGCTTCATCAAGGGCGAGTGCCCCAAGTGCGGCGCGAAAGACCAGTACGGCGATTCCTGCGAGGTCTGCGGCGCGGTCTACACACCCACCGAGCTGAAGCACCCGTTCTCGGTGCTGACCGGCGCGACGCCGGTCATGAAGAGCTCGGAGCACTACTTCTTCAAGCTCTCCGACCCGCGCTGCGTGGCCTTCCTCGAGGAATGGACGCAGACGCCGAACCGCCTGCAGAGCGAAGTGCTCAACAAGATCAAGGAATGGTTCACCAAGGACGCCGAGGGAAATGGCGGCCTGGGCGACTGGGACATCAGCCGCGACGCACCCTACTTCGGCATCGAGATCCCGGACGCGCCGGGCAAGTACTTCTACGTCTGGCTGGACGCGCCCATCGGCTACCTGGCCTCGCTGAAGAACTACTTCGGCAAAGTCGGTGCGGACTTCGATGCCTTCATGGCCGACCCGACGGTGGAGCAGATCCATTTCATCGGCAAGGACATCACCTACTTCCACACGCTGTTCTGGCCGGCCATGCTGCATTTCAGCGGCCGCAAGACCCCGAACCACGTGTTCGTGCACGGCTTCATGACCGTCAACGGCGGCGAGAAGATGAGCAAGAGCCGCGGCACCGGCCTCGACCCGCTCAAGTACCTCAAGCTCGGCCTGAATGCCGAAGCACTGCGCTACTACATCGCTGCCAAGCTGAATGCGCGGGTCGAAGACCTCGACTTCAACCCGGAGGACTTCGTCGCCCGCGTCAACTCCGACCTGGTCGGCAAGTACATCAACATCGCCTCGCGCGCCGCGGGCTTCCTGACCAAGCGCTTCGGCGGCCACCTGAGCGGCGACCTGGGCGTTGAAGGCCGCGCGCTGCTGGACGGCCTGCGCGCCCACGCGCCGGTGATTGCCGAGCTGTATGAGGAGCGCGAGTTCGGCAAGGCGTTGCGCGAAACCATGCTGCTGGCCGACCGCGTGAACGAATACGTGGACCAGAACAAGCCCTGGGAGCTGGCCAAGCTCGAAGGCAAGGACGCGGTGCTGCACGACGTCTGCAGCGTCTGCATCGAGGCCTTCCGCCTGCTCACCATCTACCTGAAGCCGGTGCTGCCGGCGCTGGCCGCCAGGGTCGAGGCCTTCCTGAGGGTCGAGGCCATGCAGTTTGCGGATGCGCAACGCTCGCTGGGCGCCCACCAGATCGGCGCGTACGAGCACCTGATGCAGCGCGTCGACCCCAAGGTCGTGGAAGCGCTGTTCGAGCCGCCGCCGGCACCCAAGGTCATTCCAGGTGGCGAAGACCTCGCACCCGAGATCAAGATCGACGACTTCACCAAGGTCGACCTGCGCGTGGCCAGGATCGTCAAGGCCGAGCATGTCGAAGGTTCGGACAAGCTGCTGCGCCTGACACTCGATGCCGGTGAAGGCCGCATGCGCAATGTTTTCTCCGGCATCAAGAGTGCCTACAAGCCCGAAGACCTGGAAGGCAAGCTGACCGTGCTGGTGGCCAACCTGGCGCCGCGCAAGATGAAGTTTGGCATCAGCGAAGGCATGGTGCTGGCCGCCAGCCACGCAGACGAGAAGGCCAACCCAGGCATCTTCGTGCTCGAGCCCTTCCCGGGCGCCCAGCCGGGCATGCGCATCCGCTAAGTTGATCGGCATCAAGCTGTTGCCGGGATCACTCCCCACAATCAACCGCTGATGCCCACCCTGCACCGCTTCAGACCGCGCTCGCTGGATCTGCTGCGCGACTACTCGCGCGAGCGCTTCGTCAAGGATATCGGCGCCGGCCTGACGGTGGGTATCGTCGCCCTGCCCTTGGCCCTGGCCTTTGCCATCGGCTCTGGCGTCAAACCCGAACAAGGCCTGGTGACGGCCATCGTCGCCGGTTTCCTGGTCTCGCTGCTGGGCGGCTCCAGCGTGCAGATCGGCGGGCCGGCCGGCGCCTTCATCGTCATCGTCTACGGCATCCTGCAGCGCTACGGGCTGGCCAATCTTCTCGTCGCCACCATGCTGGCCGGCGTGCTCCTGATTGCCCTGGGTGCGCTCAGGCTGGGCGCGCTGGTGCGCTACATCCCGGTGAGCATCGTCATCGGCTTTACCAACGGTATTGCGGTACTGATCGGCTTTGCTCAGCTGAAGGACATTCTGGGCCTGCGGATTCCGGATCTGCCGGCCGATTTCACGGGGCAATTGCAGGCCCTTGCCAGCCACGCGGGCGCATTCAACGGCGCGGCCCTGACGCTAGGCCTGGGCTCAGCGGCACTGGTGGCGCTCTGGCCCAAGAGCTACAGCATGCCCGTCGGCCCCCAGGGCTGGCGCGACAGGAGCCGGCGCCTGCTCGCTCACCTGCCCGGCACCCTGGTCGCGTTGCTGCTGGCCAGCATCGCGGCCTACGCGCTGGCACTGCCAGTCGAGACCATCGGCAGCCGGTTTGGCGAGATTCCCCGCAGCCTGCCGCCGCTGGCCTGGCCCGAGCTGAGCTGGGCCGGGGCGCGCGGCCTGGTGCTGCCCACGCTGACCATTGCCCTGCTCGGCGCCATCGAGTCGCTGCTCTGCGCGCGCGTGGCCGACGGCATGAGCGACCAGCCCCGCCACGACCCCAACCAGGAACTGATGGCCCAAGGCATCGCCAACCTGGTTACACCGCTGTTCGGCGGCATTCCAGCCACCGGCACCATCGCCCGCACCGTCACCAACATCCGGGCCGGTGGCACAAGCCCGGTCGCCGGCATGGTGCATGCCGGCACCTTGGCCCTGATCGTGCTGGTGGCCGCGCCGCTGGCGACTCACATCCCGCTGGCCGCACTGGCGGGCATCCTGCTCGTCGTCGCGTGGAACATGGGCGACTGGCATGAGTTCGCCCGGCTGCGACGCTTCAGCCCGCAATACCGCACCATCCTGCTGGGAACCTTTGTGTTGACCGTGGTCTTTGACCTGACCGTGGCGGTCGAGGTCGGTCTGGTACTGGCCTGCGTGTTCTTCATCTACCGGATGAGCAGCCTTTTCCGCGCCGAGCCGCAGGCCGAGGCGACACTTGGCAGCAGGGTCCTGACGCTGCGCGGTGCCCTGTTCTTTGGCGCCGTGGGCAAGCTCGAACGCCTGGCGGAGGGCCTCCCGCCCGACTGCCGCGAACTGGTGCTTGATGCCCGGCACCTGTTTGCCCTGGACACCTCCGGCCTCGACGCACTGGAGCAATTGCGCCGGGAGCTGACCCGCCAGGGGCGCAGCCTGGTCATCTGCGGCCTGCTGGAGCAGCCTGCCAGCCTGGTGCGGCGAGGCGGCCTGGCCGAGGCACTGGGCCCAGCGGGACTATTCACCACGCTGGATGACTGGCGGGCCGCGAGGGGCAGCTAAAATCCGCACTTTCCCGCATCGTTCACCGACAAGCCACCATGCCGCTGTTCTGGAAGCCCTACAAGTCCGAAGTCACGCAGTTCATTGACGAACTGAAGGCCAAGAAGCCCACGCTGGAAGCCGAGCAACGCGCGGGCCGCGCCCTGCTTTGGGACAAGGCCATTGACCGCAACGAGCAGGCCGACTTCCGTGCGGCCAAGGTGGCGCAGCAGGCCTACGTCTACCAGACCAAAGAGCACTGAACACTGCCGTGAGCAGCGAGGCGCCCGACATCGCCACGGCCCTGGCCGCGGCGCCTGAAGCCACGGTCGATGCGCTGCCGGTCGACAACATTGCCGTGGCGCGGCTTTATGGCGAACCGCTGTTCGCCATGCCGCAGGACCTCTACATCCCGCCGGATGCACTGGAGGTGTTCCTCGAGGCCTTCGAAGGCCCGCTGGACCTGCTGCTCTACCTCATTCGCAAGCAGAACTTCAACATCCTCGACATTCCACTGGCCGACGTCACGCGCCAGTACCTGAGCTATGTCGACCAGCTGCGCAAGACCAATCTCGAGCTCGCGAGCGAATACCTCCTGATGGCGGCGATGCTGATCGAGATCAAGTCGCGCATGCTGCTGCCGCCGCGCAAGACCGACGACGGTGCCGAGCCCGAGGACCCGCGCGCCGAGCTGGTGCGCCGCCTGCTGGAGTACGAGCGCATCAAGCTGGCCGCCGCGCGGCTCGATGCATTGCCGGTGCTGGGCCGCGACTTTCTGCGGGCGCAGGTGCATATCGAGCAATCGCTGCAGCCGCGTTTTCCGGACGTGGATGTCGACGACCTGCGCCAGGCCTGGGCCGAGCTGCTCAAGCGCGCCAAGCTGAACCAGCATCACAAGATCAGCCGCGAGCAGCTCTCGGTACGAGAGCACATGAGCATGCTGCTGCGCCGCCTGCAGGGCGAACGTTTCGTCGAGTTCGAAGCCCTGTTCGACGCGAGCCGCGGCTCGCAGGTGCTGGTCGTCACCTTCATCGCGATGCTGGAACTGTCGCGCGAGCGCCTGCTCGAAGTGACGCAGGCCGAGGCCTTTGCGCCGATCTACGTGCGCCTGGCCTACACGCCGAACTGAAGCAGGTGCGGCCGCTCAGGCCTCGCTGTGACGCCAGGCCGAGAAGCTGCTGGAGGGCTGGCGCTGGGCCATCTGGCTGACCGCCAGCACGGCCTGGGTGCGCGAGTTGACGCCCAGGGCCTTCAGCACCGCAGCGACATGGTCCTTGACCGTGTCGACCGAGACGCCCAGCTCGCGGGCGATCAGCTTGTTCGGCAGGCCTTGCAGGAGCAGGGCCAGCACATCGGTCTGGCGCGGGGTGAGGCCCAGGCCATCGAGGCTGGCGGGCGTCTGGAAGGTGGCCATCGGCTCCTGGCGAGCCGGCACCTGCTCGGCCTTGGCTGGCAGGCTTTCGCTGCCGCTCATGGCCATCGGCGGCACATAGATGCCGCCCGACATCACCAGCTTCAAGGCGCTCGAGAGCATGTCGGTGCTGATGCGCTTGGGCACAAAGCCCATCGCACCCAGGTCGATGGCGCGGATCACGTCGCTGGCGCGGTCGGAGGCCGAGATCACGACCACGGGCAAGGCCGGGTAACCGGCGCGGAACTCCTCGAGCACTTCGAAGCCGTCGGCATCCGCCAGCTGCAGGTCCAGCATCACCAGGTCGAAGTTGTCGTCAGCGCGCAGAGCCTCGCGGGCGGCGCCGGCACTGTCCAGGCCCACGACGCTGACGTTGTCGCTCAGGCCTTCGATCACGAGCTGCAGCGCTGAAAGTATCAGCGGATGGTCATCGATCAGCAGCACGCGCATGCCTGGGTTCCCTTGCTTCTATGTTCTTTTGCCAGAAGCCGGGATCATACTCAGGTGTAACGCCTCGTCAGCGACTCCGCGACACAAACGGGTTTGTCACCGCCCTCGCGTTCCACCGTCACTTCCACGGCCAGTTGCGCACCACCGGCCAGCGGTTCATAGCTCAGCAGCTTGAAACGCGCGCGCAGCCGGCTGCCCACCGGCACCGGCGCCGGAAAGCGCACCTTGTTGAGACCGTAGTTCAGGCCCATGCGGCCATCACCGATCTCGAAGCCCTGGTCGAAGAAGTACGAAAGCATCGACAGCGTCAGGAAGCCATGGGCGATGGTGGTACCGAACGGCCCTTCAGAGGCTCGGGCCGGGTCGGTGTGTATCCACTGCTGGTCATCGGTCGCGTCGGCAAAGCGCTGGATGCGCGCCTGGTCAATCTCCACCCAAGGGCTCAGGCCGATCTCCTGGCCCACATGGCCGGCCAGCTCGGCCAGCGTCTCGAAACGTTGCATCACATCATCAGGAGTCCAGCCAGGCACACAGCGGCTGCCACTGCGCCAGGTCGCGCTCGACCCGGCTAGGCGCCACGTCCCAGAGGCTGGCGCCGCGGGCGGCCAGCTGCACATAGTTCTGCGTGTCACGCAGGTAGCCCAGCACCGGGACTTCCTGGGTCTGCAAGAACTGCTGCAACTGCTCCACCGACAGCGTGCCCTCCTTGGCCCGCATGCCGACAACGGCAAGCTTGGGGCCCGCGCCGTGTCGCCGCCTGCGCAGATCATGCAGCTCGGCGACGAAGTCGTATGTCGCCTGGATGTCAAAGAGGCTGGGCTGCAGCGGTATCAGGAGCTTGTCGGCGATTCGGACCAGGTCCTCCAGCGGCTTGCCATGCAGACCGGCGGGCGTGTCGAGCACCACATGGCTGACGCCCTTGGGCGGCTTGGCCAGGTGCTCATCCACCATGCCCCAGCCCTGGATGGGCGGCAATTGGGCGGGGCGCAGCGCGAGCCAGCGGCGGCTGCTCTGCTGGCGGTCCACATCTCCGAGCATCACCGCATGGCCCTGCCGGGCCAGGTAGCCAGCCACATTGCTGGCGATGGTGCTCTTGCCAACGCCACCCTTGGGGTTGGCGATCAGGATCACGGGCATGCTCGCTCCTTCGAGGAATCAAGGCCGCGGCATATTAGCAAGCGGCTGCGCGCGGGCACATCTGGACTTGCGGAGATACTCGCAGCCCATGGCCGAGATCCTCCTCATCGCAGCCCATCCCGACCTGCAGCATTCGCGCGTGAGCCGCGCCTTGCTGACGGCCGTTGACCGGGCCGCCATCGAACCCTCGCGGCTGCAAGTGCGCGATCTCTACCGCCTCTATCCGGACTACGCGATCGACATCGCCGCCGAGCAGGAGGCGCTGGCCAGGGCGTCGCTGATCATCTGGCTGCATCCGCTGCACTGGTACGGCATGCCGGCGCTGATGAAGCTCTGGGTCGATGAAGTCTTCGGCCACGGCTGGGCCTACGGCGTGGGCCAGCGGGCCTTGCGTGGCAAGCGCTTGTGGCTGACGCTCTCGGCCGGTGGCTCGCCGGAGTCTTTCGCGAGCGGCGGATACAACGGCCACGAACTGCTCGATTTCCTCCTGCCCTATGCCCAGATCGCGCGGCTCTGCGGCATGCAGACGCTGCCGCCCACCTTGATCTACGCCGCCCATGAGATCAGCGACGAAGCACTGCATCAGCAGGCACTCGGCTTTGTGCAGCAGTTGCTTGACTATCCGGCCTGGTGCGGCGCACCTGAGGGCGGCGAGGACAACCTCGCCTGCTGGAGCGTCCCGACGCCAGACATGAAGGATCTGACAGGAGGCGGCGATGGAGCATGACGCCCAATGGCTGCGACTGCCGCTGGTCTTCCTGGCGGCGGCGGTGCTCATCGTGCCCCTGGCGCGCTGGCTCAAGCTCGGCAGCATCCTCGGCTACCTGATCGCCGGCGTGCTCCTGGGCCCTTCGGCCCTGAGCCTGGTCAGCAAGCCGGCCACGGTGCTGGAGTTCGCAGAATTCGGCGTCGTGCTGATGATGTTCCTGGTCGGCCTGGAACTCGAACCCAAGCGCCTGTGGGCGATGCGCCGGCCCATCTTTGGCTGGGGCTCCCTGCAGCTCCTGGGCTGCACCGCGGCGCTGATGGGCATTGCCCTGCTGCTGGGCGCGCCCTGGCGTCTGGCGCTGGGGGCCAGCCTGGGCCTGGCGATGTCGTCAACCGCAGTGGCGCTGGCCGTGCTCGCCGAGCGCAACGTCGGCAATACGACGGCCGGCCAGAGCGTCCTGAGCGTGGCACTGTTGCAGGACATCGCAGCCATCCCGGTGCTGGCCCTGATTCCCATCCTGGCGCTGAGCGGCGCCAATGCCGAGGAGGAAGGCTCCTGGCAGGCGCTGAAGGCCGTCGCGGCCGTGTTGACCATCATCCTGGGCGGCCGCCTGGCCCTGCGCCCGGCGCTGCGCTGGATCGCCCGCAGCGACATTCCCGAGATCTTCACCGCCGCCGCCCTGCTGCTCGTGCTGGGCACGGCTGCGCTGATGCAGGCGGTCGGCTTGTCGATGGCGCTGGGCGCCTTCCTGGCCGGCGTGCTGCTGGCCGAGAGTGCCTACCGACGCGAGCTCGAAACCGATCTGGAGCCCTTCAAGGGCCTCTTGCTGGGCCTGTTCTTCATGGCCGTGGGCATGGGGCTGGACTTGCAGGTCCTGCGCGACAAGCCGCTGGAGGTGCTGGGCCTGCTCGTCATCCTGCTGGTCGCCAAGGCCACCGTGCTGACGCTGATGTCCAGGGCGATGAAGATCCCGGTGATGGAGCGCCCGCTCTTCATCCTGCTGCTGGCCCAGGGCGGCGAGTTCGGCTTCGTGGTGTTCCAGCTCGGCCAGCAGACTGGCTTGCTGACCGGCACGCAGGCTTCGGCATTGATTGCAGCGGTCGCCCTGTCGCTCGCCTGCACGCCGGCGCTTCTGCAAGGGGCCGAGCGGCTGCTGGCGCCTCGCCTGGCGCGCAAGCATGTGCCGCAAGGCGCTTCGATGGACGAACAGCAGCAGGCGCCCATCATCATTGCCGGCTTCGGCCGCTGGGGCCAGATCATCGGCCGCCTGCTCTATGCCAATGGCTTCGAGGCGACCGTGCTGGACCATGATGCCGAAGCCGTGGAGAGCCTGCGCCGCTTCGGCTGGCGGGTGTACTTCGGCGATGCCTCGCGGCTGGACCTGCTGCGCACCGCTGGCGCCGCGCAGGCCCGCGTGCTGGTGCTGGCTGTGGACGACGTGGAGCAAAGCCTGGCCATCGCAACGCTGGCCAAGGAACACTGGCCGCATCTGCAAGTGGTGGCCCGGGCTCGCAACGTCCAGCACTTCTACAAGCTGCGCGCCCTGGGCGTGACCCTGATCGAGCGCGAGACCTTCGACTCGGCCCTGATGAGCGGCCGTTCGGTGCTGGAGCTGATGGGCCTGGAGCCGCATGCCGCACGCAAGCAGGCCTGGCGCTTCCGCCAGCGCAACCTGGCTCAGATCGAGCAGACCTGGCCCCTTCACAAGGACGAAGCCGCGCTGATCGCTGTCGCCAAGCAAGGCCGCCAGCAGCTGGAAGAGTTGTTTGCGCAGGAGCGCGAACAGCGGCAGCAGCAAAGAAAGCAGCCCCCCGGCTGGACCGGGCAGGACTGAACGCGACTCTGGCCTCCCTGCGACAATCCAGCCCATGTTTGCCCCCTCCCAAATCGAGGTGCGTCGCTTTTTCTGCGCCACCTACCGCAAGATCCGCGACAAGCAGCCCCTGATCCCGATGGAAGCGCTGGCCGCCAGCTGGATCGAGCAGCATCCCGAGTACTTCGACCTGCTGGCCGACGAGGAGCTGGCGGTCAACACCGTCTACACGGTCGAGGAAGGCAAGACCAACCCCTTCCTGCATCTGTCCATGCATCTGACCATCACCGAGCAGCTGTCCATCGACCAACCCACCGGCATCCGCCAGGCCGTCGAGCTGCTGGCCGCCAGGCGCAACTCCATGCACGAAGCCCAGCACGCAGCGATGGACTGCCTGGGCGAGATGATCTGGGCCTCGCAGCGCAGCGGCCTGCCGCCGGACGGGCATCAGTACCTGGATTGCGTGAGACGCAAGGCCACGAGCTAGAAAGCAAAAAGCCACCGCAAGGTGGCTTCTGTTGACTCCGGCCCGGAAATCTCAGGCCTGGAAGAACCCGCCGTAAGACTTGCGTTCGGCCTTGCCGCTGGCGCCATACAGGCCAGCCGGCTCAGCGGGCATCAGCACGTCCATCGCCCGGTCCAGCGCCGCGGTGGCGCGAGCCAGCGTTTCGCGCTGAGCGGCCACGCGGCCACCGGCGGCCACCAGGCGGTGACGCAGTTGAGGCGGCACGCCACCCGCGCGGGCGGCTTCACCGAAGCTGGCAATGGCTTGCTGCAGCACCTGCTGAAGGCGGCTGGCGTGCTGCTCGACCGCAGCGCTGTCGCGGCGAAGCAGAGCCTCGCCCAGCGCGCTCAGGCAGGCTTCCACCTCGACCAGCGGGCCTTCCAGCTCGATTTCCGGCATGACCGGCACCAAGCCAGCAGCCGCGATGGGCGTCGCCTGTTGCATTGCTGATCCGGCCTGTTCCATGTCTTTCGATTCCAGAGTCAGGGGCTGAACTTCAGTGCGAGGGCTGGCTGCGGCCCACCAGTTCCTGGGCGTTCGAGATCAGCTTGTCGGCAATTGCCTGGGCATTGATGGTGAACTTGCCTTCGGAAATCGCCTGCGAGATGCGTTGCACCTTGGCTGCGTCGAAGCTGCCATCGTCGATTTCCTGGGTGCCGAGCGCGGCTGCCGCATTGGACAGTTCCACCTTGGCACTGGCTTCGGGGGCCTTCTTGACCGTCTCGGACTTGGCCGGACGCGGGGCCTCGATGGCCTTCTCCGCGCCGGTCTGGGGCAGCTTGCTGTCAGGGCTGTTAGCGATTTTCATGATCATCTCCAGGAGCTCGGGCCGCGGCTCGAGCACGTCGGTTCACCGCTGTATCGACAGACTCTGACAGGACTTGAGGAATTTCGGTGCAGGGCAACTACGGCAAACGCGCAGGATTTCACCTGCCCGGCCTGCCCAGCATGCATTTGTGTCATAACAGCACCTCGACCCGACGCTCGCCGACCGGACGGCCCGTGATGATGCGACCGTTCTCAAAGCGAACGCGCACCTCCTGTCCTTCCAACCCGGCCTGCAGCGCCTGACCTTCGCCGCTGATGGCATAGCCACCGCCCATGGCCACGACCTTGACCGTCTCGCCAGCAGCGAACCACTGGCGCGACTTGAGATGGCTGCTGCGCGGCGCTTCGCCGGCCGCCAGGGGGCGGACCAGGGTGCGGCCAGCCAGCAGCGCGGCATCGGTGAACACCGAGCCGCCCTGAGTCGCGATATCAACTTCGGCCATTTGCAGCTGATCTTGAGCGATGACCGTGCCGCCCGGCAGAGGCGTGGCAGCCACCAGCACCTTGGCAAATACCTGCACCTGCATCGGCAGGCTGACGTTCCAGCGCGTCGCGCCCTTCAGGCAGCGCAAGCCGATGCGGCTGCTGCCCCAGGCCGAGTGGCCGGCGGGCATATAGGGTTCCACCTGCTCGCAGGGCGCCAGCTTCAGGCGCGGATTGAGCTGGCCCAGCAGCACCTCCACCCGGGCTTGCGGCGGCGCGGCAGCGCGCGCGGCCGTCTCGGCCAGCTCTTGCACGCGCTTGAGCACGGCGGCGTCCAGGCCCGGCTCGGCCAGGGCTGCCGCTGCTGGCAAAAGCAGCAGCGCGCAGGCAAGACGGAGCAAGGCGTTTTGAATCATGGCCGTGACTTTAGAGCGCGACGCAGGGCCGACAGGGCGGGAAATGCGCAGCAATCCAAGCTCTTTTCCGCCTCAAGTTTTCGGGGCCGGCCAACACAATCCTGTCCAAGCGCAGCTGTAAGACGCCCAAGAACCCGAACGGACTCCAGTGGAGGCCTGCCATGCTGAACCGACTGACCGACATGCTGAATTTCCAGACCGAGGCGCTGACCTTGCGGTCGGAGCGCCAGCGTCTGCTCGCCAGCAATATCGCCAACGCCGACACCCCGGGCTACCAGGCGAAGGACTTCGATTTCGCCCGCGCGCTGCGCGAAGCGACGGCCGCGCAGCAGACGACGGGAGGCACTGCGGCGCCGTTCAAGCCGCTGTTCAGCGCCCGTCACGAGCTGCAGCAGAAGTACTCACTGCCGGCCCAGACCAATCTGGACAGCAACACGGTGGACATGGACCGCGAGCGCGCCAATTTCGCCGACAACTCTGTGAAGTACGAAGCCACCCTGCGCTTCATCAACGGCAGCGTGCGTACCGCGCTGGACGCGATGAAGTCGCACAACGCTTCCTGATTAGGAGACGGCCATGTCGATGTTCCAGATCTTCAGCGTCTCCGGCAGCGCGGTCAGCGCGCAAAGCCAGCGGCTCAACACCGTGGCCAGCAACCTGGCCAATGCCGACACCGTGGCCGGCCCCGATGGCCAGGCCTACAAGGCGCGCCAGACGGTGTTCCAGACCATGCTCCTGAACAACGACCCGGGCGCCGCCGGCGTCAAGGTCGCCAACATCAGCGAGGACCAGACGCCCGGCCGCCGCGTGCACGATCCCAAGCATCCGCAGGCCGATGCCGAAGGCTATGTGACCTACAGCAATGTGAACACGGTGGAAGAGATGGTCAACATGATCTCGGCCTCGCGTTCCTACCAGAACAACATCGAAGTCATGAGCACGGCCAAGAACCTGCTGCTCAAGACCTTGCAGCTCGGCCAGAGCTGAGGAGTAGCGCATGGACGTCGGCTCAATCGTCAACACCACCGGCAACGGCACCGCCGCGGCCAGCAAGAACGCGCAGGACACGCAGGACCGCTTCCTGAAGCTGCTGGTTGCGCAGATGCAGAACCAGGATCCGATGAACCCGATGGACAACGCCCAGGTGACCAGCCAGATGGCGCAGATCCAGACCGTGTCGGGCATCAGCACGCTGGACACCAGCATCAAGAACCTGTCCAGCCAGTTCGCGCAGACGCAGGCGCTGCAAAGCGCCTCTCTGATCGGCCGCGACGTGACCATCGAAGGCAACCGTCTTCAGTTCGGCACCGAGAACGCCAGCGGTGCCTACGAGCTCGCCGGCCCGGCCGACCGCGTCAAGCTCGAAGTGCTGAGCCCTGCCGGCGCCGTCGTCGACACGGTGGAGCTCGGCGCACAGAGCAAGGGCCTGCAGAGCTTCGAATGGCCGATGTCCAAGGCCGGAGGCAACGCCAGCCTGAACTTCCGCATCACGGCCACCAGCGGCAGCGCCGTGGTCAGCACCACCACCTACTCGCGTGACAAGGTCGAGGCCATCAACATCAGCGGCTCCAAGGCGACGCTGGAACTGGCCACGCTTGGCAGCGTTGACTACAGCAAGGTCGTGACGATCGACTGATCGATCGGAACACGGCCACCCCCACTTCTCCAGCAAGGACGACACACCATGGGCTTCCAGCAAGGTCTCTCCGGATTGAACGCCTCGAGCAAGAACCTCGAGGTGATCGGCAACAACATTGCCAATGCCAACACCTATGGCTCCAAGTCCTCGCGCGTCGAATTTGCCGACCTGTACGCGGCCAGCCTGAGCGGTGGCGGCGCCAGCAACATCGGTATCGGTACGCAGCTGGCGGCCGTGGCCCAGCAGTTCACGCAGGGCAACATCACCATCACCGAAAGCTCGATGGACCTGGCCATCAACGGTGGCGGCTTCTTCCAGCTGAGCGACGGCAAGAGCCCGACCGTCTACAGCCGAAACGGCCAGTTCAAGGTCGACCGGGACGGCAATATCGTCAACAACGGCAGCCTGAAGCTGCTGGGCTATCCGGCGGACGGCAACGGCAAGATCCAGCCGGGCCTGGCCCAGCCGCTGTCGCTGCCGACCAAGGGCATCGAGCCCAAGCCGACAACCACCATCGGCATGGAGTTCAACCTGGATTCGCGCGCCAAGTCCACCGCGCCCTATGTGCTGTCCGACCCGGCCGACCCGACCTCCAAGGTCGACACGCTGGGCATCACCTTGAACGACCCGAGTAGCTACAACAACGCCACCTCGATGACGGCCTATGACGCCAAGGGTCAGCCGGTGGCGGTGACCATGTATTTCCAGAAGGCCAACAACCCCGAAGCGGGCACCGGCTACGACGTCTGGAACCTCTACGTCACGGCCAATGGCACGCCGGTGCAGCTCGACTCTGCGGGCGCCGCGATCACGCTGGACGCCAACAACAACCCGACCACGCCCTACACGCAGATCAAGTTCGCACCGACGGGCGGCGTGCCTGTCGTGCCAGGCCCGGGCATCAAGCTGGACCTGCGCATCCCGGCCGGCACCAATGCCGCTGGCGCGGCCACGCTGCCCATCCCTTACGACGACCCGCTGGCGCCGAGTCCGACCCTGGTTGGCATCGAGTTCGACATCACCGGCGCGACCGAGAACGGTGCCAGCTTCGGCGTGACCGACCTGACGCAGAACGGCTACGCACCGGGTCAATTGACCGGCATCGTGGTCGAGAAGAACGGCATCGTCACCGCCCGCTATTCCAACGGCGAGTCCAAGCCGGCCGGCCAGGTCGAGCTGGCCTCGTTCCGCAACAACCAGGGTCTGCAGCCCCAGGGCGGCAACGTCTGGGGCCGCACCAATACCTCGGGTGAACCTGTCGTCGGCGTGCCTGGCGATGGCAACCTGGGCGTCTTGCAGCCCGGCGCACTGGAAGAGTCCAACATCGACCTGACCGCCGAGCTGGTGAACATGGTCACCGCCCAGCGCGTCTACCAGGCCAATGCCCAGTCGATCAAGACGCTGGACTCGGTGCTGCAGACGCTGGTGAACCTGCGCTGATCCTGAGACCTAGGAGCACGTCATGGACCGCATGATCTATCTGTCGATGGCCGGGGCCAAGGCCTCGATGCAGCGCCAGGACGTGCTCGCCAACAACCTGGCCAATGTCTCGACCAACGGTTTCCGCGCCGAACTCGCCGCGTTTCGGGCGGTGCCGGTGCGCGGCGACGGCGCCAGCACCCGCGCCTATGCACTGGAAACCACCATCGGCTACAACGCCGACCCCGGCGCGATCACGCCCACCGGCCGCAACCTGGATGTGGCGATGAAGGACAAGGCCTGGCTGGCCGTGCAGGCAGCGGACGGCACCGAGGCCTACACCCGCGCTGGCGCGCTGGACGTGAACGCAGAAGGCCTGCTGGTGCAGCGCAACGGCCTGCAGGTGATGGGCGATGGCGGCCCGATCACCGTGCCACCCAACAGCGAGCTGATCATCGGCAGCGACGGCACCATCTCTGCCCAAGGCCCGACCGGCCGGCCCACGGCCATCGGGCGGCTGAAGCTGGTCACCTCGGAAGGCCCGCTGACGCGGGGTACCGACGGCCTGTTTCGCGCCGCCGACGGCGACCTGCCGGCCGACCCGAATGCACGGCTGCAGGACGGTGCGCTGGAAGGCTCCAATGTCAGCCCGGTTGAAACCATGGTCGCCATGATCGCGGCCTCGCGTCAGTTCGAACAGCAGATGAAGCTCTTGCAGATTGCCCAGACGCAAGGCCAGCAATCGGCCAAGCTGCTCGGAACCACTTAAGAAAGCCCGCCATGATTCGATCACTCTGGATTGCCAAGACCGGCATGGAGGCCCAGCAGACCCAGCTGGACACCATCTCGCACAACCTCGCCAACGTCGCGACGAACGGCTTCAAGCGTTCGCATGCCGTGTTCGAGGACCTGATCTATCAAAACCTGCGCCAGAGCGGTGCCAACAGCACCGAGCAGACGCAGTTGCCCACCGGCCTGCAGGTCGGCCTGGGCGTGCGCCCGGTCGCCACCTCGCGCAATTTCAGCCAGGGCAACCTGCAACAGACCGGCAACAACCTGGACCTGGCCGTGAAGGGCAACGGCTTCTTCCAGATCCAGATGCCCGACGGCACCACGGCCTACACCCGCGACGGCGCCTTCCAGCTCGACGCCAATGGCCAGATCGTCACCAGCAATGGCAACACGGTGCTGCCCGGCATCACCGTGCCGGCCAATGCCCTGAGCCTGTCCATCGGCCAGGACGGCACGGTCAGCGTGACAGTGCCCGGCCAGGCCACGCCGCAGACGGTGGGGCAGATCCAGCTGGCGACCTTCGTCAATCCGGCCGGCCTGGAGCCACGCGGCCAGAACCTGTTCTCGGAAACCGCCTCTTCCGGCACACCCAATGCCGGCGCACCAAACGCCAACGGCATCGGCGCGCTGCAGCAGGGATTCGTCGAGACATCGAACGTCAACGTGGTCGAAGAGCTGGTGCAGATGATCCAGACACAGCGCGCCTACGAGCTCAACTCCAAGGCCGTGCAGACCTCGGACCAGATGCTGCAGAAGCTCGCGCAGATCTGAAGGAGTGTTGCCATGAAAACCCGCCTGCTGCTGCTCGCTGCCACCGCACCCCTGCTGAGCGCCTGTGGCGCCCTCTACACTCAGCCGCATGTGGAGCTGCAGTCGACCCCGGTCGTGAACATGCCGGCCCTGCCGCCAGCCGGCCCGGCCAATGGCTCGATCTACCAGGCAAACAGCTACCGCCCGCTGTTCGAAGACCACCGGGCCCGCCTGGTCGGCGACACCCTGACGGTGCAGATCGTCGAGCGCGTCTCGGCCAGCCAGAGCTCGACCAGCGAGCTGAGCAAGGACGGCGCGCTGTCGGCCGGCATCACCGCCCTGCCCGGCATCGCACCCAACTCCTTCGGCCGCGCCACGGCCGGCGCCACGTCGGCGAACAAGTCCACCGGCAAGGGCGCCAACCAGAACAACAACGAGTTCTCGGGCACGATCACGGCCGTGGTCACGGCGGTGCTGCCCAATGGGCACCTGATGATCACCGGCGAGAAGCAGATCGGCGTGAATCACAACGTCGACGTCCTGCGCTTCTCCGGCCAGGTCGACCCGCGCGCCATCGCCCAGGGCAATACCGTGCCGTCCGCCTCGATCGCCAATGTGCGGATCGAGCAGCGCGGCCGCGGTGCCACCGCCGATGCTCACGGAATAGGCTGGCTATCCAGGTTCTTCTTGAATCTTTGGCCCACTTAAGTTTCTTCAGAATCGGCAGACAGGACCCCTCCCTGCTGCCGTCATGCAAGCCCCCGCCCAAGCCCTTCAAAATCTGCTGCACACCTGCCTCGGCCTGGGCTTGCTCGCTGGCCTGCTGAGTTTGCCGCTGCAAGCCGATGCCGCGCGCATCAAGGAAGTGGCCGCCGTGCAGGGCGTGCGCAGCAACCCGCTGGTCGGCTACGGCCTGATCGTGGGTCTGGACGGCACCGGCGACCAGACCACCCAGGCCCCCTTCACCGGACAGAGCCTCAGCGCCATGCTGCAGCAGTTCGGCGTCATCCTGCCGCAAGGCGTGCAGATGCAGCCGCGCAATATCGCCGCAGTGATGGTCACGGCCAACCTGCCGCCGTTCGCGCAGCCCGGCCAGCAGCTGGACATCAATGTCTCTTCCATCGGCAATGCCAAGAGCCTGCGCGGCGGCACGCTGGTGACCACGCCCCTGCGCGGTGCCGACGGCCAGGTCTATGCGATTGCCCAGGGCAACCTGATCGTCGCTGGCGCCGGTGCTTCGGCGGGCGGCTCCAAGGTGCAGATCAATCACTTGAGCGCTGGCCGCATCCCGAGCGGCGCGCTGGTTGAACGTGCGGTGCAGAGCGCGCTGCAAAGCGGCGAAACCATCCAGCTCGACCTGAATGCCTCCGACTACGCCACCGCGCGCGCCGTGGCTCGAGCGATCAACCGGGCCAAGGGCGACGGCGTCGCGCAAGCGCTCGACGGCCGCGTGGTGCGCGTCAAGGTACCCATGGGCGCCGATGACCGCGTCAACTTCCTGGCCGATGTGGAAAACCTGCCGCTGGAGCTGGCCGAACCGGCCGCCCGCGTGGTCATCAATGCCCGCACCGGCTCGGTCGTGATGAACCAGGCCGTACAGCTGTCCGCCTGCGCCGTCGCGCACGGCAGCTTGTCGGTGACCATCAGCTCCACGCCCATCATCAGCCAGCCGGGCCCGCTGTCCAGCGGCCAGACCACGGTGGCAGAGAAGACCGATATCGCGATCAAGCAGGAGCCCGGCGCGCTGGTGCGCCTGCCGGCCGGCACCAAGCTGAGCGACGTGGTCAATGCCTTGAACGCGCTTGGCGCAACCCCGCAGGACCTGCTGGCCATCCTGCAGGCGATCAAGAGTGCCGGCGCCTTGAACGCCGAACTTGAAGTGATCTGATCATGTCCAGCAGCCCCATCGCCAATACCGACAACCGCTCGATCGAGGCGCTGCGCGCTGCGGCCGCGCGCGACCCCAAGTCGTCGGTGCGCGAGGCTGCCAAGCAGTTCGAAGCGCTCTTCATGCAGGAAGTGATGAAGAGCATGCGCGCCGCCACGATGTCCTCGGGCCTCATGGAGAACTCGGCCACGCAGCTCGGTACCGAGATGCTGGACACCCAGTTCGCCAGCAAGATGACCGGCCTGCCCGGCGGCCTGTCCGATGCGATCACCAGGCAGCTGCAGCGCCAGATGGGAATCACGCCAGACAAGACCGACAAGGCCGACACAGCCAAGCCGGCCGCCTTGCCCACGCTGACCAGGAAGAACATCGCGCCCCATGTGCAGGAGTTCATCCAGAAGCACGACAGCGCCGCCAAGGCGGCCTCCGCGGCCACCGGCATTCCGGCCAGCTTCATGATCGCGCAGGCCGCGCATGAGTCGGGCTGGGGCAAGCGCGAGATCGTGGCCAAGGACGGCACGAATTCCTTCAACGTCTTCGGCATCAAGGCCGGCGCCAACTGGACCGGCAAGACGGTCGAGGTGAAGACCACAGAGTTCGTGGACGGACGGGCACAGAAAGTCGTGGCAAAGTTCCGCGCCTACGACAGCTACGAGGCCGCCTTCAAGGACTACGGCCAGCTGCTCGGCAGCAACCAGCGCTATGCTCAGGTCGTGGCCCAGGCCCAGCAGACTCAGCAGGCAAGCGCCAGCACCGGCATCAGCAGTCCTGGCGGTGCCGAGCGCTTTGCCCAGGGCCTGCAGAAGGCCGGCTACGCCACCGATCCCGAATACGCCAGCAAGCTGGCCCGGGTGATCAATACCACGGTGCGCGTGCAGCGCGCCCTGGCCTGAAGGAAAGGGGCTAGGCGATGGGAACCTCCGCGCTCTTGTCCCTGGGCATGCGGGCGATGTTCGCCAACCAGGCGGCGCTCACCACCATCGGCCAGAACATCGCCAATGCGAACACGCCCGGCTATTCGCGCCAGCAGGTCACGCTGACCACGCCGGAAGGCCAGTTCACCGGCTCGGGCTTCTTCGGCAAGGGCGTCAACGTCGAGACGGTCACGCGCTCGTACAACGCCTTCCTGACCAAGGACGCCGCCGCCGCCAAGTCGCAGGCCTTCATGGACTCGACCCGGCTGACCAATCTGCAGCAGCTGGAGAAGCTCTTTCCCCCGGGCGACCAGGGCCTGGGCGCCGCCGCCAACCAGTTCCTCAATGCCATGGTCGACGTGGCCAGCCGCCCGAGCGACCCCTCGGCCCGCCAGGTGGTGCTGGGCCGCGCCCAGGAACTGGCCTCGCGCTACAGCAGCACCGGCCAGCAACTGGCCGATCTGCAGTCGGGCATCGTCAGCGACCTGCGCGCCAATATCAATGTGGTCAACCAGCTGGCCAAGCAGATTGGTGCGGCCAACGACCAGATCGCCCGCACCACCGGCTCCGGCCACACCTCGAACGACCTGCTGGACCAACGCGATCAATTGATCTCGCGACTGAGCGAGTACGTCGCTGTCACCACCCTGCCCTCAGAAGACGGCACCATGGGCGTCTTCATCGGCGGTGGCCAGCGCCTGGTGCTCGGTTCGATTTCCCAGGAGCTGGGCCTGCAGCCCGACACCTATGACGGCACGCGAGTGCAATTGAGCATCACCGAGTCCAACGGCAGCCGCAAGCTCGACGAGAGCGTGCTGACCGGTGGTTCGATCACCTCGCTGCTGCGCTACCAGAACCAGGACTTGCAGGACGCCCGCAACCTCGTGGGCCAGCTGGCCGTGGGCTTTGCCAAGCGCGTCAACGATCAGCAGGCGCTGGGCCTGGACCAGTCGACGCCACCGGGCTCGGGCTCGCCGATCTTCAGCTATGCCGACCCGGTGACCTTGCCCGCATCGACCAATGCGCGCAACCCGGACGGCACCTACCAGTCGATGCTGACCGTCAGCGTTGTCGACGCCACTCGCCTGCGTCCCGAAAGCTATGTGTTCAAGGCCGACCCGAGCGGCGTGCCTGACCAGTATCTGATGACGACCCGCCCGGGCGGCGTCACCGTCGCGCTCAGTGCCACGCAGATCGAAGCTCAGTACGGTTTCAGGGTCACTGCCAGCGGCTTGCCGATGACGGCCGACGACAGCTTCCTGGTCGAACCGCTGGCCCAGGCTGCGGTGACGATGAAGCGGGCCCTCGACAGCACCAATGGCATCGCGGCTGCCGCGCCGATCACCGCGGTGACCAATGTCGACAACACCGGCACGGCCACGGTCGAGTCGCTCTATGTCGTCAACAGCAAGTACGACGCCACCAAGCAGCCGATGACGGTGCTGTTCGGCGCGGTCGATCCTGCGGACGCCAGCGTCAACTACACGATCACCATGGCCGATGGTTCGGTGCTGCCCGGCAAGTGGCGACCCGGCTCCAAGATCGGCAACGAGCCCGCATCGGGCATCGACCTCGGCTTCGAGCTGCGCCTGAACGGCGTGCCTCGCGAGAACGACGTGATCACCACGGGCATCACGCAGTTCCCGGGCAGCAACAACGCCAATGCCAAGGCCTTCCTGAACATCCAGACCGAGACCTTCATCGGACGCACGCCCCAGCCCGATGGCAGCGTGCGCGCCGGCAGCACACCCTCGGACGCCTACGCCACGGCGATGACCGACATCGCCTCCCGGGTGCAGGGTGCGCAATACCTCAGCAATGTCTCGACCAGCGTGGCCAGCAGCGCTGAAGCCACGCGCGCCGGCCAGGCCGGCGTCAATATCGACGAGGAAGCCGCGCGACTGATGCAGTACCAGCAGGGCTACCAGGCCGCGGCCAAGGTGCTGCAGACGGCCCAGACCATCTTTGACGAACTGCTCAAGCTCGGCGGCTGAGGAAGGAAGACATCATGAGAATCAGCACCGCCAACATGTTTGACGCGAGCATTGCCAACCTGCAGCAACGCCAGGAAAGCATGTCGATCGCGCAGCAGAGGCTGACCTCGGGCAAGCGCGTGCTGCTGGCCAGCGACGACCCAACCGGCGCCGCGCGTGCAGAGCGCGCCATGGCGGCGATCGGCCGTGTGGACGCCAACCAGCGCGCCCTGGAAGCCAGCCGCAACGGCATGACGCTCAGTGAAGCAGCCCTGGGGGACGCCACCGAGCTCTTGCAACAGGCCCGGGAGACCATGCTCGCCGCCGGCAACTTCAGCTACACCGATGCCGAGCGCCAAGGCCTCGCGAACAAGCTCAAGGGCCTGCGCTCGCAGCTCCTGGGCATTGCCAACCGGCCCGATGGCGCGGGCGGCTTTCTGTTTTCGGGCCAGGGCTCGGCCAGCCCGCCGTTTGTCGACCAGGCCGGTGGCGTGCGCTTCAACGGCACCCCCGGTTCGGTGCAGACCGGCAACTTCGACAACTTCCCGCTCACGGTGGACGGCCGCCGCACCTGGGAGCAGGCCCGCACCGGCAACGGCACCTTCGAGACCGAGCCGATGCCCAACCTGACGACCGGTGCCGCACCCAAGGGCTGGATCGATTCCGGCCGCGTGACCGACGCCACCCTGCTGACCGGCCACGGCTACCAGGTCCAGATCACCGGCGACCACCCGGCCGCCACCTACAACGTCGTGGACGTGACGCTGGGTGCCAGCGTCGCCAGCGGTCCCTATCTGCCTGGCCAGAGCCTCACCTTCGACGGCATCGCCGTGTCGCTCTCGGGCAGCGTGGTGGACGGCGACCAGTTCGAGATCCGGCCCTCGACCAGCGACCTGAAGCTCTTCGACGTGCTCGATCGGGCGATCAGCGAACTGTTCACCGGCTCGCGCAGCAATATCGAGATCACCCAGAGCAACTCGGGGCGGCTGCGCGACCTCGACTCGCTGATCAGCAACATGCAGAACGTGCGCAGCCAGGTCGGCGAACAGCTGAACAACCTGGACGGCACGGAAGGCCGCATGGCCGCGCTCAAGCAGTACAACCAGTCCGAACGCTCCTCGGCCGAGGACCTGGACATGATCCAGGGCATCTCGGATTTCCAGAACCAGCAAAGCGGCTACGACGCAGCGCTGAAGACCTATGCGACCGTACAGCGCATGACGCTGTTCGACTACATCCGCTGAAGTTCCACCCGGCGTTGCATTTGGCTGCCACTCTTGTGCTGCGCCCGCTGAGGCCTTAGGTAAACTCGGCTGCGGCCCAATGTTTACCTGAGAAATTCGATGAGCAGCAGCAGTTTCGCAATCTGGGGTTCGGTGGCCCTGGGCTATGCCCCGATGATTGATCGCCAGCATCAGGTTGTCGCAACCCGGCTGACGGTATTCCCCCTGCGTCCGGACTTGCGCCTGGACGCCGCCGAACTGATCACGGCCCTGGCCCAAGCCTGGCCCGAAGGCGGCAAGACCGTGGTGCTCAACGCGGTCAGCGAAAGCCTGCTGACCGAGCTCCTGCAGACACCGGCGCCCAAGAATCTCCTGATCGAGCTGCCCGCCTTCATGGCCAGCGACCCGGCCCATGCTGCGGCACTGGCCGGGGTGCGTGCCCGCGGTGGCAAGCTGGTCTTGAAGGGCCGGCCCCTGCAGCCCATCACCGCGGAGCTGCAGGCCTGCTTCAACCATTCGCTGCTCGATCTCGACGATGAACGCGGCGGCGATGGCACCCCGCCCTGGCCTGGCATTCCCAAGCTGGTGTCCGGCGTGCGCAGCGATGCCGACATCCTGGAGGTCTTCAAGCGCAATGCCGCCGCCGTGCTCGGCTGGCCGATGCAAGGCCCGTACGAGCCGCCGGCCGGCGCGCCGGCCAAGGTGGAGATGCACAGCGACCTGCAGATCATCGTGCAACTGATGGCCCAGCTCGACCAGGGCGAAGACAGCGACAAGCTCGAGCGCACGCTGCAGCGCGACCCGACGCTGGCCTTCAAGCTGCTGCGCTACATGAACTCCGCCGCCTTCGGCCTGCCGGTCGAGGTCAGCTCCTTCAAGCACGCGATCATGCTGCTCGGCTACGCACGCCTGAAGCGCTGGCTGGCCCTTCTGCTGGCGACAGCGAGCAAGGACCACAGCATGCGTCCCATCATGTTCGGCGCCTTGCGCCGAGGCCTGATCATGGAAGAGCTGGCCCGGGGCATGGACGAGTCCGACATGCGCGACGAGATGTTCATCTGCGGCCTGTTCTCCTTCCTCGACCACATGCTCAAGCAGCCCTTCGCCAAGCTGCTCGAAGCCATCCCCATGCCTGAACGCGTGCGCCAGGCGCTGGTCGATGAAAGCGGCCCGTACCAGCCCTATCTGGAGCTGGTGAAGGCCATTGAGCATGAGTCGGCCTTCGACTTTCGCAGTGCCGCCGACCAGCTGATGCTCGGTGCCCAGGAAATCAATGACGGCGTGATGCGCGCACTGGCCAAGGCCTCCCAACTCGAATGAGCACCGGGCGCCAATGCCCTCGCAACTGACCCTGCTGCCTCAAGATCCGACCGCCCTGCGCAGCCTCATGGCCGCGGCCGTCGAGCCCATGCTGCTGCTGGACGCCTCGCTGCAGGTGCTGGAGGCCAACGAGGCAGCGGTCCTGCAATTGGAGCTGCAGGTCGGCGACGAACTGCACGGCCTGCTCACCGCCACCGGAACCAAGCTGCTGGACTGGCTGCGACTGGCGGTCCAGGCCCATGCTGAAGGCCGGCGGATGCCGGCGGCACCCTCGGTACAGCTGCGCAACGGCAGCTGCGCCCATGTCAGCCTGGCGAGCCAGGAGCCGCAGCCCGGCGACCCGGCGAGATGGCTCTTGCAAGCCCAGCCGGAAGTGGCCCGGCCCCGCAAGGCGCGCAAGCCAGCAGTCAAGCCGATGGCGCCTCAGCATGCCGAACCTGCGCTGGAGTCCAGCCGCGAGCAGGCCGAGCGCGCCTACGACGAAATCGATCAATGGCTGGCGCTGAGCCCGCAGCCGATGGTGCTGTTCGAAGCCGGCGGCCTGCTCTTGCGCTGCAACGCCAGCTTCGCAGCGCTGATGCCGGGCTCGCCCAGCACCCTGCACGAAACACCCGCCGCCATCCAGAATCTCCTGGGCTGGCAACGCGGCCGCATGCTGCCGGCCCTGCAGGGAACGCAGGCCTTGCAGACGCAGGCCAGCCTGGTCGACACCAGCGGCCGCACGCGCTGGCTGCAGGCGCAGGTGCAGCGCCAGGCCGGCACCGCACAGCGCTACATGGCCGTGCTGCTGGACCGCACGGCCGAACAGGAGCGCGACCTGGCCCATCAGCAGCTCGATGCCCTGATGGACACCGCCGGCGTCGGCCTGGCTACCTTCCAGCAGGATGCCGGCTGGCTGCGGCCGCGCACGTCCGCCAAGGACAGCAGCGGCGGTAGCAGCCATCCGCTGGCCGGCCTGCAGGGCGTGGGCCGCGACATCGTCGAGCCCGAATCGCTGCCCGAATTCGAGAAGCTGCAACAGGCCTTGAAGAAGGGCGAGCGGCTGGAGGTCGAGTATGCCGTTCGCCACCCGGAGCTCGGGCAGCGCTGGCTGCTGACCCGCGTCGAGCCTGGCGCCCTGGCCTCGGGTCAGCAGACGCTGTCGGTGGTGACGCTGGACGTGACGGCGCGCCACCAGGCGCAGACACGCAACGAGCAACTGCTGCGCGAGCTGACCACCATCATGGACAGCTCGGGCCTGGGCATGGCCTATCTGCGCGGCGAGCGCCTGGTGCGCTGCAATCCCGGCTTTGCCCAGATGCTGGACCTGCAGCCGCGCGCTGCCAGCGCCGGCACGCCGGTGGCCGAGTTGTTCGCCGGCCTGCCGACGCTGGGCCGCGAGCTGACGGCCGCCCTGCCCTCGCTCGACCCGCAGGAGGCCTTCGAGGCCGAGTTCCAGCCCACGGGCGAATCGCAGCGCTGGCTGGCGCTGAGCCTGCGCCGCGTGCGGCCGGCCCTCGGCCATGAACCGAGCGAGCCCGAGACGATTGTGGTGATCAGCGACATCAGCCGCCTGAAAACCCAGCAGACGCAGCTGCAGGCGCTCCTGCAGGAGCGCGAACTGGCACTGGAGCGCGAGCGCGCGGTGCTCGATTCGGTGCAGGCCGGCATCGTCACCGTGGGCAGCACGGGCATCGAATGGATGAACCGCTCGGCCCGCCGCATGTTCGGTGGCGACCTGGTCAATTTCGCCGGCGCACCGATCAGCGTGGTGGCCACCAGCGACCCGATGCATCCCTTCCGCCGCAGCAGCTGGCTTGAGCAACTGGCGGAAGGCGAGGCCGAGAACTTCGAATGCCAATTGCAGGCGCGCGACGGCCGGGTGTTCTGGGTATTCGGCAATGTGGTGAGCACCGGCCAAGGCACGCAGGGTCGGCAGCTCACCTATGCGCTGCTGGATGTCGAGCGGCGCCGCCAGGCCGAGGCGCAAACGCTGCAGGCCCAGGCCTCGCTGCGCCGCATCATCGAGACGGCGCCGCTGGCGATCGGCCTCTTCGATGCCGGCACGCTGCGCATCGAACAGATCAACCAGGCCGCGGCCGCGCTGGCCGGCCGGCCCGAAGCCGAGCTGCTGGGCTGCTCGCCAGAGGAGCTGTTCGGGCCCGAGCGCGGCGGCCACATTCGCGCCGACATGCTGGCAGCGCGCAGCTCGGGCGAGGTGACCCAGCGCGACTACGAGCTCTCGCTGCACGGCGAGATGCGCATCTGGGACGCCCGCTACACGCATCTCGTGGATCTGAGCGACGGCAGCCCGGAGCAGTTGCTGCTGGTTGCCAGCGACGTGACCTCGCAGCGCGCCGCCGAGGCCGCGCGCCTGGAAGCAGCCATCGCGCAGCGCGAACTGCTGGTGCGCGAGGTACACCATCGCATCAAGAACAATCTGCAAGGCGTGGCCGGGCTCCTGCAACAGATCGCGGCGCGGCGCCCCGAGGTGGCGGGCGTCATCAACGAAGCGGTGGGCCAGGTCCAGGCCATCGCCCAGGTCTATGGGCTGCAGGTCGGCAGCACCGGGCCTTTGCGGCTGCGCCGCGTGGTGGAGTCGATCACCGGTTCGGTGCAACGAACGTTTGGCAGGGTCATCCACCTGGCCGTGACCGGCCCGCAGGCCGAGCAGGTGCATCAATGGTCGCTGCCCGAGGCCGAGTCGATTCCGATTGCTCTGTCGCTCAATGAACTGCTGACCAATGCGGTCAAGCATGGCCCGGCCGATGGCCTGCATTGCACGGTGGTTTGCGAGGCCGACCATGTGTTGATCGAGATTCGCAACCGGGGCTCGCTGCCGCCCGGATTCGATCTCGCACAGCTGCGCGGCGGCGTCTCGGGCCTGGGCCTGGTGCGCGCCTTGCTGCCGCGGCGCAGCGCCCGGCTGAGCCTGGAACAGCAGGGTGAGGAAGTGGTCTGCCAGGTCGAGCTGCGCCCGCCGGGCCTGAGCTTCCTGCTTCCCCTATGATTCCAGAGAGAAAAGGACCGCAACGGTGACAAGCAAGGGCAAGATTCTGGTGGTGGACGACGACCGGCTGGTGCTGGCGACGGTGGTCCATGGCCTGTCGCAAGCCGGCTACGAGGTGATCGACGCCGACAACGGCGACGATGCCATCCTGCTGGCGCGCGAGCACCGCCCCGAGCTGGCGCTGCTGGACATCCGCATGGAAGGCATGTCGGGCTTCGACGTGGCCGAGTACCTGCGCCAGTCCTTGCAGACACCCTTCATGTTCCTGTCGGCCTTTGCCGACGAAGCGACGCTCACCCAGGTCAAGGAACTCGGCGCCGTGGCCTATCTGGTCAAGCCGCTGGACATCCACCAGATCGTGCCGGCCGTCGAGTCCGCGTTTGCCAACATCAAGGCCGGCAGCAACACGCCGCGTCCGGCTGCAGCGCCGACAGACAGCAGGGAAATCATCGCGACGGCCCTCGGCGTCCTGATGCACCGCTATTCGCTCTCGCGCCAGGAAGCGCGCACGCAACTTCAGGCCCTGGCAGAGAGCGAGCAGCGTTCACTGGACGATCAGGCCCAGCGCCTCGTCGAGGCGGTGGAGCTGCTGGCGGCTAGTCGGCCAGCGTGAAGTAGAAGCGCGCGCCGCGCCCCACTTCGGACTCGGCCCAGATCTCGCCCCCATGGCGGCGCACGATGCGCCGCACCGAGGCCAGGCCCACGCCGGTGCCCTGGAAATCGCTGGCGCTGTGCAGGCGCTGGAACACGCCGAACAGGCGGTCCGCAAAACGCATGTCGAAGCCAGCGCCGTTGTCGGCCACGACGAAGACGCGCTGGCCCTGGTCGATCACGGTCTCGAAACGCACTTCGGCCTTCTCACATTTGCCGCTGTACTTCCAGGCATTGCCCAGCAGGTTCTCGAGCACCATGCGCAAGAGAGTCGGGTCGCCGTGCACGCTCATTTCGGGCGCAATGGTCAGCGCAACCTCGCGCTCAGGCGCGCTGCGGCGCAGGTCCTCGCAGACGAAGCTCGCCACCTGAGACAGGTTGACCGGCTGGCGCGACAGGGGCTGGCTGGACAAGGCGCTCAGGGACAGCAGCGAATCGATCATGCTGTTCATGCGGGCGGCAGCGCCCATCACGCGGTCGAGGTGGTCGGTGCCGATGCGGTCCAGCGCGCGGCCGTAGTCCTCTTTCAGGATGCGGCTGAAACCTTCGACCACACGCAGCGGCGCTCGCAGGTCGTGCGAGACCGTGTAGCTGAAGGCCTCGTGATCGGCCCGCGCGGCCTCGGCTGCCTCCATCGCGGCCTGGCCGGCCAGCGAACCCGCCGGCAGAGGCCACAGCGTGAGCAGCCGCAGGCCCGGGCTCAGCACCCGCCAGCCGAAGACCCAGTCGCCGACCTGGCCCTCGCCCTTGCGCAGGGCTTCCTTGGCCTGGGCGTCCAGACCGCGTTGCGCGTCGATCCAGGCGCCACCGCGCACTGCAGACTCACGCTGGCCCAGCCACTCGGTCGCGGCCGAATTCAGGTCGACCAGCCTCGGGGCATCATTCGCTTCAACGAGCAAGGCCGGGCCGGGCATGGCACGCAGCCAGTCGAGCCGGCTGGGTTGCTGGGCCGGCACCTGGCGTGCCGTGCCGAGGTAGCCGCAGAAGCGGCCACTGGCATCGAGGCAGACCTGGGCGCGCAAGAGCCAGCGGCCCGAGAACTGCGCGGCCGCGCCACCGTCGATCTGGCCGGCGACTTCCAGCTCGCCAAACGGCGCCTGCTCGTCGAGGCGCTGGCGCAGGCTGGCGCCGGAGCTGCCACTGCCGAGTTCGGGCAACTCGAAGCGTTCCCACAGCGACTGCGTGGCCGTGGCACCCACCCATGAAGAGGCCGGCGCGCCCAGCGGCGCCTGCCAGCGAACGAGATGGTGCTGGGCATCGGTCTGCCATTGCCAATCGGGTTGCAGATGAACGAGTGCCTGCGCATGGATGCGTGCCTCACGCAAGGCTTCGGCATAGCGCTGGCGTGTCAGGCGCACGCCGACATGCCAGCCCACCGCCGTCATCAGCACCACCAGCACACTGCTGAGCAGCAAGGTCAGCAAGACCTGGCCCTGTTGCGAGCGCTGCGGCTCGGCGAGCACCAGCCAGAGCAGCGCCGCGACTACGGCTATCGACAGCGCCAAGCCGAAGGCCCACCACGGTGGGCGGCGCAACGCGGCACTGGCATCGCTGAGGCTGTTCATCGCGGGCATTGTAGGAGCGCGCGCACTTCTCAAGCCCCTCGGGCACCTGCCGATAACCCGAGGAGGCTCGCCCCGGCTAGACTGGGCCATCCTGGCTCATCAATCGCTTGATTCCTCCCCCATCCATGACCGCGCCAGACCAGCAGCCGCCGGCGTCTGACACATCCGAAGGCCCCGAGGCCCTGCCCCAATTGCCCGCCAGCCTGAGCCTGGCGGACCTGCAATTGCTGGCGGATCAATTGCCTCTGGGCCAGCTGCTGATCGACACCGCCCAGGCCAGGGTGCTGCACCTGAACCGCGAAGCCGAGCGCCTGCTGGGGCTGCGCCGGCCGCAGGTCCTGGGCCGCACCGTCGCGCAAGCGCTGGAGCCCGCCCTGGCCGCGCTTTGCCAGCCTGCACGCTGGCTGGCCCTCGCCCATGGCCGCCGCAGTGCCCGCGAGGAATTGACGCTGGCCACGCCAGCGGGCAATCGCAATCTGCTTCTGCAGCGCAGCGTGCTGGCCTGGAGCGGCCTGCGCAAACCCGTGGGCATGCTCACGCTCTCCGACCTCGGCCCCAAGCGCCAGCTGGAGCGAGCGCTGCGCGAGAGCGACACGCGCTTCCGTGAAGTCACCGATGCAGTGCGCGAATGCCTGTTCGTCACCACACCTGAATGGGATCGCCTGCATTTCGCTTCGCCGCTGTTGCTGGATACGCTTGGCCTGAACAGCCTGGACCTGCGCCAGGGACCCCAGCTGATACGCGAACGCATCCATCCGGACGACCGCGCGCTCTACGACCGCCGCCTGCTGGCGCAAGCCCAAGGAGAGCCGAGCGACCTGGTGCTGCGCGTCCAGCATCCCAGCCGGGGCCTGCGCTGGGTGCGCCTGCGCACGCGCTTGCAGGCGCATGGCCAGAGCGAATCCCTGGTCTACGCCATCCTGGCCGACGTGACCGAAGAGCATGAGCGCCATCGCGAGCTGCAGCGCGCCCGCGATGCCGCCGAGACCGCCAGCCGCGCCAAGAGCGCCTTCATGACCACGATGAGCCACGAGCTGCGCACCCCGATGAACGGCATGCTGGGCATGACCGAGCTGCTGCTGGGCACGCGGCTCGATGGCCTGCAGCGCCACTACGCGGAGACGGCCTACCGCAGCGCCGAAGGCCTCAACAAGCTGCTCGACAACGTGCTGGACTTTGCCCGCGCCTCGGCCGGCCAGCTGGCATTGCAGGCCGAGGAATTCGAGCTCACCGCGCTGGCGGAGCGCCTGCATGCGCAGTTGCGCCCGCGTGCCGAGGCCAAGGGCCTGCAGCTGGACTTGCGGCTCAGCGCCCTGTTGCCCGAGCGCGCCCATGGCGATGCCGAGCGCCTGCAGCAGGTCTTGCAGGCGCTGCTGGACAACGCAATCAAGTTCACCCACCAGGGTCGCGTGGCGCTCAATATCGGGCTGCAGGGCGGCACCGTGCAGCGCTTGCTGTTCGAGGTGGTCGACAGCGGCGAAGGCATCCCGGGCGATGCCCTGCCCAAGCTCTTCAAGGCCTTCACGCCTGGCGACTCCAGCCTGTCCAGACCGCATGGCGGCGCCGGCATGGGCCTGGCCACGGCGCGGCAGCTGGTGGAGCTGATGGGCGGCGAGATCGGCGCCGAGAGCCAGCCCGGCCATGGCTCGCGCTTCTTCTTCAGCCTGCCGCTGCATGTCGCCGAGAGCGCCACAGGCGTGACGGAAAGCACGGCAACCCAGCCTGGCGCGCTGGGCGATTCGCCTGCACATGCCATCCTGGTGGTCGAAGACAATGCGGTCAACCAGGAGGTTTTGCGCGAGATGCTGCTTCAGCTGGGCTACCGGGTCGATGTGCGTGCTGATGCACTGCTCGGCCTGCAGGCCCTGTGCGAGGAGCGCTACGACCTGGTGCTGATGGACATCCACATGCCTGGCATGGATGGCATGGAAGCCTTGAGCTGGTTCCGCAAGGGCCCGAGCGAGCGCTTCCCGTTCCGCACGCCGCCGGGCACGCCGGTGGTGGCGGTGACAGCCAATGCGCTGGATGGGGATGAACGCCGGCTGCTGCAACACGGATTCGATGACTATCTGTCCAAGCCGCTGCGTCGCAACCAGCTGCTGGACATGCTGAAGCGCCGCCTGCCGGCGGTCCCGGGAGATTCACCAGAACATCCAGCCATGGCGACAGCACCCAACCCACCGAATGAAACCGGCGCGAGCGCGCAGCTGGACGCGCAGGCCCTGGCACGTCTGCGCGAGCTGGACCCCAGCGGCAACAACCAGTTGCTCAAGCGGGTGATCCAGGCCTACATGAAGTCGCTGGAGCGATTGCTGCCCGAACTGGCCCAGGCCCGCGCCGCCGGCCTGGACCTGGGAGGCATCCGCCATGTGGCCCATACGCTGAAAAGTTCGTCTGCCAGCCTCGGCGCGCTGGCACTGGCCCAACGCTGTGCTGAAATAGAGGCGCTGGCCCGCACGGGCCAGACCGAGGGCCTGGAAGGCCTGCTGGACGCGATGCTTGCCGAAATCGAGGCGGTGCGTTCGGCCTTGGATCAACTGCTGACAACTGCTTCATGACTGCACTGGGCTCCCAGCTCGACGACGACCTGCCCGAGCAGCCGCGCGTGCTGCTGGTCGACGATGACGAGGTCAATCTCCTCCTGACGGCGATTGCCTTGCGCGAGCGTGGCTTTGACATCACGGAAGCCAGCGGCGGTGAACAGGCCCTGCGCATGATGGCGGAGTGGAGCCCCGACGTGATCGTGCTCGACGCCTTGATGCCCGAGCTCGACGGCTTCGAAACCTGCGTGCGCCTGCGCGAGCTGCCCGGCTTCGAATCGATTCCGGTGCTGATGCTGACCGGCCTGGACGACGAGGCCTCGATCAACCGCGCCTACCAGGTGGGCGCGACCGACTTCTTCGTCAAGTCCAACCAGTGGAGCCTTCTGGCCGGCCGCTTGCGCTATCTCCTGCGCAGCTCACGCACCCGCATCGAGCTGGAGCGCAGCAAGGCCAGATTGGCCCGCGCACAAGACCTGGCGCGCATGGGCAGCTTCGAATGGCACCGTGATTCCGGCGGCTTCATGCCCGCGGCCGAGGCCTTGCGCGTGTTCGGCAAGAGCCCGACCGAGACCCTCGATTTCATCGGCGCGATGCGCATGGTGCCCACCGACGAGCGGACCCAGTTCCTGCGCCTGCTGCGCGACGTGCTGGCCCACAACTCGGTGCTCGTCACAGACCTGCCGGTGACGCTGCTGGACGGCCGCCAGCGCGTCATCCACATCGAAGCCGAGCCCGAGTTCAACGAACATGGCAATTCCAGCGGCTATACCGGCGTGCTGCAGGACGTGACCGACCGCCGCCTGGCCGAAGACAAGATCCGCCAGCTGGCCAACTTCGATGCCCTCACCGGCCTGCCCAATCGCCACCAGCTGATCTGGCGCGCCGAACGAGCCATCGACCAGGCTCGCCGCAGCGGCCATGAAGTGGGCTTGCTGCTGATCGACCTGGACCGTTTCAAGATCATCAACGACACGCTGGGCCATGCCGCGGGCGACGAGCTGCTGATGGAAGTGGGCCGCCGCCTGCGCCGCTGCGTGCGCCATTCCGACCAGGTGATGGAAGGCATGCTGGAAGCCGTGGGCTCGCGTTCGCACCGCTCCCTGGAGGCCGTGGGTCGCCTGGGCGGGGACGAGTTCGTGGCCCTGCTGCCCGAGATCGTCGACGAGCGCGATGCCGAGCGCGTGGCAGACCGCGTGCTGGAGGCCATGCGCGAGCCCTTCTTCATCGCCGGCCAGGAATGTTTCGTCACCGCCAGCGTGGGCATTGCCATCTATCCGCGCGACGGCATGAGCATGGCCGACCTGCTGCGCAATTCCGACGTGGCCATGTACGCGGTCAAGAACCAGGGCCGCAATGCCTCGGCGCTCTACACGCCGCAGCTGGCCGGCCGCGGCCGCGAGAAGCTGGAGCTGGAGTCCGCACTGCACAAGGCCATCGAGCGGGACGAAATCGTCCTGCACTACCAGCCCAAGGTCGATGTGCGCTCGGCCCGAATGGTCGGCGCCGAAGCGCTGATGCGCTGGAAGCGCGGCGACAAGCTGGTGCCGCCGGGCGAGTTCATTCCGCTGGCCGAGGAAAGCGGCCTGATCGTGCCGCTGTCCGAATGGGCCTTGCGCGAGGCGGCCCGACAGGCCAAGGTCTGGCAACTGAACTTCGGCTTTGCCGATTCCATCGCCGTCAATTTGCCGAACCGCCTGTTCGAGCGCTCTGACCTGGTGGAGCACATCCACCAATGCGTCAGCAGCTATGGCGTGCCGCACCGCGCGATCCAGCTCGAGATCACAGAAACAGGCCTGATGAAGGACCTGCAGAACGTGATTCCCGCCCTGCACCGCCTGAACGAAGTCGGCGTGGAAATCTCCATCGACGACTTCGGCACCGGATATTCCTCGCTCGCCTACCTGACGACGCTGCCGATCTCCGAAGTCAAGATCGACCGCAGCTTCGTGCGCGACCTGGGCATCACGCCGCAGAGCTCGGCCGTGGTCACGGCCATCATTGCGCTGGCCCGTTCGCTGGGCTTGCGAGTGATTGCCGAAGGCGTGGAAACGCTGCGCCAGATGGAAGTGCTGCACCGGCTGGGCTGCTCGCTGATGCAGGGCTTCCTGTTCAGCAAGCCCTTGCCGCCAGATGAACTGGAGCAGTGGCTGGCCAACACGGTGCTGCCCCGCAAGGCACCCTGGATTGGCCAGGCCAGCCTGGAGGGGCCGACCCCCGACCCCGTCAACGACCTGGCTCGCCCGGCGGGCCAGCGCTAGGACCCGCGCATGAAACAAGCTCCGGCCCAGATAGCCAAGGCCGCCTTCCGCCAACTGGCCCTCGACAAGCTGGAACCCACGCCGGAGAACTATGCCCGCGCCTATGCGGCTGAATCCGGCGAATCGCAGGGCGCCAGCGATGCATTGCCCGAAAAGGTCGAGCGGCTGCTGTCGCGCTTGCTGACCCAGGGCGTGCATGAAGCGCAGGCCCGGCTCGAGATTGGCACCGCCACACGCGAAGGCCGCTGGGACGACGCTCTGCGCCGCCTGGAGAAGCTGGCTCAGAGTGAAAGTTCGGGCGCGCAGGCGGAGTCGCTCGCCATCCTCCTGGAGCGCCTGGTGCGAGGCCTGGAGCGCGGTGGCAAATCCTGGACCGTGGCGCGCAAGAAGGACGGGCTGCAGCGCGTGCTGGAAACCAATCGCAGCGACTTCCAGCGCCTGCTCGCGCGCTTGCGCCAACTGGTCGCGAGCTGGGACAGCGATGCCAGCGGTGGCTCGGTCGACACCGCAGTGGATGACAGCGAAGGCGGCACGCCCAGTCAGTTCTTCACTGAAGACGAGATGCAGCAGGAGCCGGCGCCGACAAGCGCCAGTGGCAGCCTCGAGACCTTGCTGCCCGCGAGCGGCGATGGCCGCTGGCCCGATGTGGCCGGCAGCCTGCACAGCACCGTTCAGCATGCCTTGAAGATCGAAGATGAGCGTGCCAAGCTCCTGATGCTCGAGCTGGACCAGGCCCATGGCCGCCTGCAAGGCGGCAGCGTCAACGAAGCCGAAGCGAGAGAGATGGAATCGCTGTGCCAGCGTGCCCGCCTGATGCTGGACCACCGCGCCCATCTGTTCGGCGAACTGGGCGGCCTGGTGCGCGAGCTCACGGCCAGCCTGGCCGAACTGGCCGAAGACGACTCCTGGGCCCAGGGGCAATGCGAAGCCATGAACAACCAGCTCTCGCAGGGGCTGTCGGCGCGCGGCGTGCGCTCGGTGGGCGAACTGCTGAGCGGCACGCGTGAGCGCCAGAAGGTGATACGCGAGGAGCGCAGCAAGGCCCGCGATTCGCTCAAGACGCTGATCCACAAGATGCTAGAGGAACTCGGCGAGCTGGGCCAGCACACCGACCGCTTCCAGGACAGCGTCGGCCGCTATGCCGAGGTGATCGAGAAGGCCGATTCGCTGGAGAGCCTGGCCGGTGTGGTGCGCGAGATGGTCGAGGAGTCGCGCACCGTCCAGGCCCTGGTCAAGCAGACCCAGGGCCGCTTGAGCGACGAGCATTCGCGCGCCAGCGAGCTGAGCAAGAAGGTCGATGCGCTGGAAGACGAGCTGCGCCGGCTTTCCGCCGAGGTGCAGACCGACCAGTTGACCAAGATTGCAAACCGCCGCGGCCTGATCGCCAGCTTCAGCACCGAGCAGGCCAAGTTCGAACGCGAAGGCACGCACCTGTCGCTGGCCTTGCTCGACATCGACAATTTCAAGAAGCTCAACGACACGCTGGGACATGCCGCGGGCGACCAGGCCCTGGTGGCTCTGGCGGCCCGTTGCACCGAGCTGCTGCGCCCGGGCGACCTGGTGGCCCGCTATGGCGGCGAGGAGTTCGTGCTGCTCCTGCCGCGCACGCCGATCGATGAAGCCGTGCAGGTGCTGACGCGCCTGCAGCGTTCACTCTCGGCCAGCCTCTTCATGCATGAAGGCCAGCAGGTCTTCGTGACCTTCTCGGCCGGCGTCACGCTCTATCGCCAGGGCGAGACCCTGGAGGTCGCACTCGACCGCGCCGACGAGGCCCTCTACCAAGCCAAGCACACCGGCAAGAACCGGGCATGCGTGGCCGAGTAGCGCTCCCTGCGTTCAGCCACTCAGAAGGTTTCCCAATCGCCGTCGGCTGCCGGGGCTGATACCGGCGCTGGCGCGGGCCTCGGTGCTGCCGCCTTGGCGGGCGAAGGCATTGCGGCGGCCGGCTTGACGGCAGGTTTCAATGCCGCTGCCGGTTTGGCTGCAGCAGGCTTTGCCACTGGCGATGGCTTGTAGGTTGCGGGCGTGGCCTTGGCCGCGGGCCTGGGAGCCGCTGCGGGCATGGGCTTGGGCGAATGAGCCGGCCGCGCCGCCGGGCTGCGAGCCGCCGATAGGCCCTGCTCATTGAGCTTGAATGCTGATACGGTCTGCGCGAGCTTGTCGGTCTGCTGGCGCATGCTTTCTGCCGCCGCGGCAGTCTGCTCCACCAGGGCCGCGTTCTGCTGCGTTGCCTGGTCCAGCTGGCTGACGGCCACGTTGATCTGGGCCACGCCATCGGACTGTTCGCGGCTGGACACCGTGATCTCACCCACCAGGTCGGTGACCTTGCGCACCTCGTTGACCAGTTGCTCGATGGTCTCGCGCGCACCATGGACCAGGGTGCTGCCGCTTTCGACCTTGGCCACGCTGTCGCCGATCAGGGTCTTGATCTCCTTGGCCGCTTCGGCCGAACGCTGGGCCAGTGAGCGCACCTCGCTGGCCACGACGGCGAAGCCACGGCCCTGCTCGCCGGCACGTGCCGCCTCCACCGCCGCGTTCAGCGCGAGGATGTTGGTCTGGAAGGCAATGCCGTCGATCACGCCGATGATGTCGCTGATCTTGCGGCTGGCGGCCGAGATCTCGTCCATCGTGGTCACCACCTTGCCCACGGCCTGGCCGCTGGACTGGGCGACTTCGGAGGCATGGTTGGCCAGCTGGTCGGCCTGGCGGGCGTTGTCGGCATTGCCCTTGATCTGGGCCGTCATCTGCTCGACCGAGGCGGCCGTCTCCTCCAGATTTGACGCCTGGTTTTCGGTGCGTGCCGACAGGTCGCCATTGCCTTGCGCGATCTCGGCCGCGGCCACATTGATCTGGCCACAGCCAATGCGCACATCCGACACCATGCGCGCCAGGCTGAGCGTCATTTCGTCCAGCGTGCTGAGCAGCTCGCCAAGCTCGTCGCGAGAGTCGGCCTGAACGCGCTGGCTCAGGTCGCCGCCGGCCACCAGCTTCACTGCCTTGATGGCCCGCGACACCGGCACCGTGATCGAGCGCGTGATCAGCCAGGCCGCAAAAATGCCGACCAGCAGTGCACCGCCGGCCATCAGCGCAAAGGTCCAGACCACCTTGCGATAGGCCATTTCGGCAGCTGCGGTCGTGTTGGCCGACAGCTTCTCGTTGTACTGCCACCATTTGGTAATCGTTTCGCGCAACGGATTGAAGGCCGCGCGCCCGGGACCAAAGGTCAGTGTCTTGGCCTGCGTGGCTTGACTTGGGTCGGCAGCCCCCTGGTCGGCGGCCTGCAGCACCTTGGCCTGCACCGCGAAGTAGGCTGCGCCCTGCTCCCCGACCTTTTGCATGAATCCCGTGTCCTCGGCATCCGCGGCCAGGGGCTCATAGACCTTCAGCTGCTTGCCCAGCTCGGCGCGCGCCTTCTCGATCCGCTCGGCAAGCGACTTGCGCTCGGCGACATCGTCGGTCAACAGGTACTGGCCTTCGAGGCGGCGCGCATCCGAGACGGTCTGCTCGATGCGATAGATGACCTTCAGGGAAGGCAGGATGTTCTCGGGGTAGTACTCGGCAAACGCATTGATCGCGCTGGTCTGCCTTGCGCCGACGCCGGCCATCGCCAGCAGCAGCACCAGGACCAGCCCGAAAGCCAGTGCCAGGCGCGTCCCAACGCGGAGGTTCTTGATGGTGTCCATGTCGGACCTTTCTTTTGCTGTTGTCTCCAGCGCTCAATGTAGGTACGCAGCACCGTGCCGGCAAGCGCTTTGACGCGTCTGGCAGGACATTGATCACGCCCGGTTCGTGCGTGTCAGCTCAGAACTTGAAGGCCAGACGCAGGCCACCCCAGTGGCGGCCGTTCACCGTGATTGGTGCGCTGGCCTCTTTCATGATCACGAACTTGCCGCCGCCCATGTCGCGCCGGTAGGTCTGCAGGAGGAACGGCTTCTCGTTGCGCGCCGATGCAAGGCCGGTGCGGTCGTTGAACACGCGGCGGTAGCGGCTGTTGGCGGTATTCCAGACCACATCGCCGGCGCGCTGGGGTTGGCAGTAGGCCCGGTTGTGGGTCGCGACGTAGCCGTTGCGGTCCACGGCGATGCAGAACACCACCTTGTCGCTGAGTTGCAGCATGCGCTCCTGCACCGCAGGAAACAACTGGTCGGCCAGATCGACGAAGCCGGTCAGTACCTGGGCCGGATTGCTGCCCGCAATCGGCCGGTAGTTGGTGTCGAAGAGCTGCTCGCTGCGGATGCGGCCCTCGCTCAGCGCCAGCTCCAGCAAGGATGCAATCTCGCCCGCAGCCTCCTGCGCGGCGCGGATGTAGGCCGAGTCTTCGACCTCGACACCGCTGTGCGCAATCTGCTCGATCAGCGTTTCCGAGACGCTCAGGAAGCGGTCGCTGCAGGCGAAGGCCACGTCCAGGTCCGACATCACGCGGCGGACTGCAAGGCCAGCGCTTTCGACGCGAGCGGCCAGGGCCTGCATCGTGGACTGGCTGGCCTGGGCCGATTGATCGATGGCGGCAACGTCCCCTTCCATTTCAGCGAACGAGGCATGAATGCCACCACGCTGCTGGCCGGCATTGCCTTCGCTGCGCAGTTCGCGGCTGAAGGCCTCGATGCGGGTGTCCAGCGTTGTCACCGTGCTCATGATGGCCTTGGCCGAGGATTCGACCTGCGCCGCCAGGTCCTTCACCGCGTCAGCCACCACGCCGAAACCGCGCCCGGCCTCACCTGCACGCTTGGCCTCGACCGAGGCATTGAAGGCCACGAGCCGCGTCTGCAGGGCGATCTTGGTGATCTGGCTGGCCGCGTCTTCCACTTGCTTGAGGTTCTGCACGATGCCGCCGACCTCGCTGTCCAGACGGGTCAGTGCCTGGCGCGAACGCTCGACGGCCGCGCGGGTCTGTTGGGTGCATTGGGTGATGGCAGCCTGCGAGCGCTGGACCTGGCCCAGCTCGCCGGCCAGCGCACTCATGGTTTCACCCTGCGCCTGCACATGCTTCTTGGTGTCTTCGATCACGCCGCGCACCTCGGCAGCGTCCCGACCCACGGTAGAGACCGTGCGCGAAAGCGTCTTGATGGTTTCCAGCGGGCTCACGCCGGCTGGCTCGGCCGGCGAATGACTCGACGGGCCCGTGAACGCGCTGCTGCGCTTGCTGAACATGCGTCTGTCTCCCCTGCGGCTCTGACGGCCGCAACCAGGGCAGGTTACCAGTCGCGCAACTTGACCCGCAAGCGGGCAATGGCCTGGCTGTGCAGCTGGCAGACACGCGACTCGGTGACCTTGAGCACCGCAGCGATCTCTTTCAGGTTCATGTCATGTTCGTAGTACATGGACATGACATAGCCCTCGCGCTCGGGCAGGTTCGTGATCGCCAGCACCAGGGCCTCGCGCATGCGATGGTCCTGCAGCATGGCCATCGGGTTGGCGGCCGGGTCGGCGACATGGCGGTCGAGGTAGTCGTTGTCGCCATCGTCGCCCGACATGTCTTCCAGGTAGACGAGCTGGGTGCCCCGCACCTTGCCAAGCAACTCCTGGTAGTCCCCCAGGCTCAGGCCCATTTCCTTGGCGATTTCGCTTTCCTGCGGCGCTCGGCCGAGACGCTGCTCCAGCTTGTGGACTGCGGATTCGATTTCGCGCTGCTGGCGGCGGGTGCCACGGCTCATCCAGTCGCCGCCGCGCAGCTCGTCGAGCATGGCGCCGCGGATGCGCTGGGTGGCAAAGGTTTCGAACTGCACTCCTTGCGCGGTGTCAAAGCGCGACAGCGCGTCGGTCAGGCCGATCAGGCCGACCTGGATCAAGTCATCGAGTTCCACATTGGCCGGCAGCTTGGCAATCATCTGATGGGCCAGGCGGCGCACCAGGGGGCTGTACTGCTTGAGCATCGCAGAGGTCTCAAGCCGACCTTTGGCGGTGTACATCGTTGTCTCCTGCGATTTCAGAGGGTCGCCACGGAGGCGCCCTGCGCGTGTCGGACAACGGGGCGCAATGGCGCGGCGTCTGCCGACACCTCAAGCATCGCTCCAGGCGGCGCCGCAATCAAGAGCTCGCGTGCGAGAAATCGCATTTCCGAGGACATTGGCACGCTGGCGGGCTGGCGCGGGTCCAGGCAGGCCCAGTCCCTGAGCACCGCGCCGAGAAAGCCGTCGGCGCAGGAACTGATCTGCTGGGCGATCCGGCCGGTCAGGCGCAATTGAGGCGGGCTGGCCAGCAGCAGGCTGTAAACCATCAGGCCGGCACGCTGGGCCAGCCATTTCATGCCGCTGTAGGCATGGGTGACCGAGCGCGGGTCGGTATCGGCCAGCAGCACTGGGCGCAGCTCGCGTGTGGCCACAACGCGGGCCAGCTCAGCGGCGCTGGCATGCAGCAGGACCACGTCGGCATGCGGGCAAGCGGCGGCCACCGCCTCGAGGAACTGCGCCGCAGAGCCCTGGGCGTTGATGTAGCGCATCGGCAAGCCGCGCGCTGACAGGTAGGAGACGTGATCCGACAGGCGCTCGACGCAGGCCGGCAAGTCGATGGCGGCCAGCTCGTTGGCCGGCGGCGAGAGTTCGCCGGCATCGACCACCAGTGTGTGCAGGCCAAGCTCGGCAAAAGCCGCGCACAGGCCTTCCAGCAGCGCGCCGGAACCGACCACATGCGGGTTGGACAGCACCGGCACGAAACGCACCCGCGAACTGGAGAAGAGCTTGCGCAGGCCATCAGCCTGGTCCAGCGGCGCGGAGTTGAAAGCCTGGCGGTCGCGCGTCATGGTCGAAGACCTCAAAAGCTGCCCATCGGTTGGGCGTGGACGTTCGGATTCGCAGCGGCGGGCAGCGCGGGGCCGCCGGCGAAGATCAGGTTGACGTCAGACGCGTCCATGCGCCAGGCCGGCGCCGACACGGCACGCAGCGCACGCTGCACCAAGGCCGGGCTGGAGAGGCGATGCCAGTCTTCGGGCACGCGCTGGCCGTTGGTCACGCCAATCACCTTGAGCTTGTGGCGGATCATGATGTCCAGGGCCGGTGCCAGGCGCACCGCCTCGTCGATCTTGGACAGCACGATGCCGTGGGCCTGCGTGGCACGCCAGGCGCTGACCACGTCGTCGATGGTTTCGCCCTGCTGGGCGGCATTGACGACCAGCAGCTTGCGGATGCTGCGGTGCGCCAGCATGTCCAGCAGCTCGGCGGTGCGGGTGTCGCGCTGCGCCATGCCAGCCGTGTCGATCAGGACCATCTTCTTGCTGGACAGCAGTTCCAGCAGGTCTTCCAGCGAAGCGCGGTCATGCGCCGTGTGCACCGGCACGCCGAGGATGCGGCCATAGGCGCGCAACTGCTCGTGGGCGCCAACCCGGTAGGCGTCGAGCGTGATCAGGCCCAGGTTCGCTGCGCCGAAGCGGGTAGCGAAGGCAGCGGCGATCTTGGCCGTGGTCGTGGTCTTGCCCACGCCGGTGGAGCCGATCAGGGCGAACACCCCGCCCTGCTCTTCCAGCGCCGGCGAATGCTCGTCGGTATGCAGATTGCGAGACAGCACATTGGCCGCCCAGGCGGTTTCATCCGGGCTGTGATGGTCGGAAGGCATGCCTTCGACCAGCTTGCGCACCAGGGCCGGCGAAAAGCCGACTTCCAGCAGCTTTTGCGTCAGCTGAGCCTGGGCCGGCTGGCGCTGCAGTTTCTCCATGAAAGCCAGGGCGCCGAAGCGCTCCTCGATCAGGCCCTTCATCGAGCGCAGCTCATTCATCATGTCCTGCTGGTCGCGACGACCGCGGCCGGCATCGCGCTCGGCCAGCGTCGGGACGGCCGGCGCGTCGATGCGGATCTCGTCGCGCAGCACCGGCGGCGTGATGCGGCGCGGTGCGGGTTCGGGCGCGGGTGCAGGCGCCTGGCGCGGCTGCATCGCCTTCAAGGCGGCCTCGGCACGCTGGCGGCGGGCGGCTTGCAGGGAAGTGACGTCGTCCGGCAGCTCGGGCGCGGCTCGGGCGGCCGGCGGTGCTTGCAGGATCGGGTCGGGCTGACCGGTCAGTTCGGCCTGGCGGCGCTTGAGCATGCGCTCGCGCACATAGTCCTGGAAAGACAGAGTACTCATCGCCAGGGTCTGCACGTCTTCGCCGACATCTGTGGCGCTGTTGGCGAAGCCCGGCTCGGTACGGGCACGCAGCGAAGAGCGGCCGGAGCTCATATCGGCAGGGCGGGCCTGCACGCGGCTCGGCGCGCGCGGCTCGGCGCGCGGCGCGGAGGCAGCCGCCTTCTCGATCTGCGCCATGCCTTCGGGCGCCATGGCCAGCACCTCGACGCCAGCGGCGCAAGGCTTGTTGGACAGGACCACCGCATCGTCGCCAAAGGCCTGGCGGACCAGGGAGAGTGCCTCGCGCGAGGTGCGGGCGGTAAAGCGCTTCACATTCATGTTGTGCCTCCGATGATGGAGCCGATGCGGATCGTGTGCGTTTCAGGAATTTCGCTGTGACCCAGCACCTTCAGGCGCGGCGCGGCACGGCGCAGCAGCCGGGCCATTGGCGCGCGAATCAGGTCGGGCACCAACAGGCAGGCGGGCACGCCGCGCTCTTCCTGACTGGACATGGTGTCGGCGGCGCTGCGCGCCAGCGTGTCGGCCACGCCAGGATCGAGCGCTGCGCCATGCGGGGAATTCAAGGCTTGGGTGACCAGGCGTTCCAGTTCGGGTTCCAGCGCGATCACGTCGAGCTCCTTCACGGGGCCGTAGATCTGCTGGACGATGGCGGGCGAGATATGGACGCGGATGCGGCGTGCCAGTTCGATCGGGTCGTTGGTCATCGGCGCGTTCTCGGCGATGGCCTCGACGATGGAACGCATGTCGCGGATGTGCACGCCCTCTTCCAGCAGCAACTGGAGAATTCTTTGCAGTGTGGCGATGCCGACCATCTTGGGAATCACGTCTTCGATCAACTGGGGGGCTTGCTTGGTCAGGTGCTCCACCAGGGCCTGGGTCTCGGTGCGACCCAGCAGCTTGGCGGCATGCACTTGCATCAAGTGTGAAAGATGGGTGGCAATCACGGTCGAACAATCAACGACCGTAAATCCGGCCATTTGGGCCATTTCCCGCTGGCGCTCCTCGATCCACACGGCCGGCAGTCCGAAGGCCGGGTCGGTAGTCTGGGTGCCGATCAGCTTCTGCGTCGCATGGCCCGGGTTGATCGCCAGGAACATGCCCGGGAATGCCTCGGCCTCGCCGACCACGGCGCCGCGCAGGGACAAACGGTACTGGCTGGGGCGCAGCTCCAGGTTGTCACGAATGTGGACCGAGGGCGGCAGGAAGCCGACCTCCTGGGCAAACTTGCGGCGCACGCCCTTGATGCGCGAAAGCAGGTCGCCTTCGCGAGTCTTGTCGACCAGCTGGATCAGGCGATAGCCCACTTCCAGGCCCAGCACGTCGACCGGCACCAGGTCGTCCCAGCTCGCTTCATTGGCGGGGTCGGCAACGGCTGCCGCCGTGGCGCCCGAGCGCGCGGCCTCGGCCGCAGTGGCTTCGAGATCCTGCTGCTTGCGACGCAGCCACCAGGCCAGGTAGCCGATGCCCGAGGCGATCATCAGGAAGACCACATGCGGCATGCCCGGGATCAGGCCCAGCGCGCCGATCACGCCCGACGTGATCGCCATGGCCTTGGCCGAGCCGAAGACCTGCTTGCCGATCTGGCTGCCGATGTCCTTGTCCTTGCCGACGCGCGACACCACCATGGCGGCCGAGACCGAGATCAGGAGCGCCGGCACCTGCGCGACCAGCGCGTCACCCACGGCCAGCAGGATGTAGCTGTCGGCCGCCTGGCCGGCGGAGAGGCCATGCTGGGCCACGCCGATGATGAAGCCGCCGACGATATTGATCACCAGGATCAGGATGCCGGCCACCGCGTCACCACGCACGAACTTGCTGGCACCGTCCATGGAGCCGAAGAAGTCTGCTTCATCGCCCAGTTCGGCACGGCGACGTTTGGCTTCCTTCTCGTCGATCAGGCCGGCGTTCAGGTCGGCGTCCACAGCCATCTGCTTGCCAGGCATCGCATCGAGAGTGAAGCGCGCACCGACTTCGGCGATCCGCTCGGCACCCTTGGTGACCACGATGAAGTTGATCACCACCAGGATGGCAAAGACGATCAGGCCGACGGCGAAGTTCCCGCCGATCAGGAAGTGCCCAAAGGACTCGATCACCTTGCCCGCGGCGCCGGTGCCGGTGTGTCCTTCCAGCAGCACCACACGGGTGGAAGCCACGTTGAGCGACAGGCGCATCAAGGTGGTCAGGAGCAGCACGGTCGGGAAGGCGGCGAAGTCCAGCGGCCGGATCATGTGCGAGGCCACCATCATCACCATGATGGCCATCGCGATATTGAAGGTGAACAGCAGGTCCAGCGCGAAGGGCGGCAGCGGCAGCACCATCATCGACAGCACCAGCAGCACGGCGATCGGCGCACCCAGGGCCTGGAGGATGCCAGCGCGCGGGCCCAGCATTTCTTGCAGTCGCTGCATCAGCGGGTTCATTGCTCATCCTCCTCGGACTGTGCGCGCGCGGGCTTGTTGTGCGGGTCGAGCTCGGCGGGCACCGGCGGCTGCGGCTGCACCGGCATGTTTGCGCGGCCAGCCAGGGCGGCACGCAGCTGATAGACATAGGCCAGCACCTGAGCCACGGCGGCGAACAGCGCGGCCGGGATTTCGCGGTCCACCTCGGCGTGGGCATAGAGCGCGCGGGCCAGCACCGGCGACTGCAGCACCGGCACCTTTGCGTCCTTGGCCAGGTCGCGGATCTTCATCGCCAGGAGGTCGGCGCCCTTGGCCACGACAAAGGGCGCACCCATCTTGCTTTCGTCGTACTTCAGGGCGACCGCATAGTGGGTCGGGTTCATCACGACCAGGTCGGCCGTGGGCACGGCCGCCAGCATGCGGCGCTTGGCCATCTCGCGCATGCGGGCGCGGATCTTGGACTTGATCTCGACGTTGCCCTCGACCTCCTTCATTTCCTGCTTGGCCTCTTCGCGAGACATCTTCAGGCGCTTGAGGTAGAGGTGGCGCTGCAGCGGCACGTCGATGATGGCGAACAGCGCGAGCGCCAGGCCCAGCATCGCCAGGCCCGACATCAATTGCTGGCCGGCATAGGCCAGCGCCGCCGGGAGCGGCACCGACATGATGCCCACGAAGGCCGCCATGCGGTTCTTCAGGACCAGCGCGCCAATCGTGGCGAGCACCAGGGCCAGGAGCACCGCCTTCATGGCCTGGCCCATGCCCTGCCACTGGAACAGCCGGCCAAACCCGGTGAGCGGATCGAGATTGGAAAACTTCGGCGTCAGCGGCTTGAACGTCATGTTCCAGCCGCCGGAGGCGATGTTGCTGGCCACGGCCACCAGGGTCATCAGCAGGCCCATGGGCAGCACGAACATCATCAGCCGGCCGGTCATCTCGGAGAGCCGCTCGCCCATGCTGGTCGGGCTGGCAAGCAATTGGGCATCAAAACGCAGGCCGTCGCGCAGCAGTTGCTGCGTCCAGTCGCTCAGCATCGGCCCGGCCGCGGAGAGCATGGCGCCCGCAGCCAGCAGCATGGCGAAATGCGGCAAGTCGCGGGAACGCGGCAGCTGGCCTTCGGCCCGAGATCTCTCGATCTTCTTGGCTGAGGCGGGTAAGTTGCGGTCCTGTGCGTCTTGGTCGGCCATGAGGGGATGGGGCGCTGGGGAAGCGCCGTCCCGTCATTGTTGGACGCGAGCGGTCAGAACTTAAGCCGGATAAGGCCGGGAAATTGGGCTGTCATTCCGGCCTGTATTCGTGACAAAGGGCTGCGGCCTCACGGCTGCAGCCCTTCCTGGTGCCTGGCGGCTTGCTTAGAAGCCCAGGCTGGCGAGCAGGTCGTCGACCTCGCCCTGGTTGGTCACCACATCGGTGCGGCCTTCGGCATTGACGACCGGGCCCTGCAGGATGGTCGGATCGACCTTTTCACGCTGATCCGGCGGCACCACCTGCACCAGCAGCTTCACGAGGCTGTCTTCCAGGTCGTTGGCCAGGGTCACGACCTTGGCCACCACCTGGCCAGTCAGGTCATGGAAATCCTGGGCCATCATAATGTCCGTCAGGTGCTGATCGATATGACTGGTGGAAGCCTCGACCTGCTTGACGAAATTGAACACGGCGCCCGTGGCCACGGCCTTGACCGGGTCGGCCATGATGGCTTGCGCCATCTCGGTGGTGGCGGCCGAGATGCGGGCATGCTCGGCCTTCGCCTGGTCGACCGAGTTCAGCACCTTGTTGGCGGCTTCGGCGGTCTTGGTGGCGATATAGGTGAGGCGGCTGCGGGCGTCGGGCAGGCCATCCGTCGCAGTTTGCAGCTTGGGCATCACGCCCAGCTGTTGCATGGTGTCGTGCAGCACCCGGGTGATGGTGCCCAGCTGCTGGAACACCTCCGGAGACACCATCAGCGCTTCGGCACTGCTGCCGAGTTTTTCGAATTGATCGGCTTGTTGCATGGTGGCCTCGTCTTTCTCAAGCCGCGGCGGCCAGCTTCTGCATGATCTTCTGAACCTTTTCCTCGAGCGTCGCCTTGGTGAAAGGCTTGACGATGTAGCCGGCGGCGCCGCTCTGGGCGGCCAGCACGATGTCTTCCTTGCGGGCTTCGGCGGTCACCATCAACACCGGCAGGTGCTTCAGGTTCGGATCTTCCTTGATCGCCTTGAGCAGCTCGAAGCCGGTCATGTTCGGCATGTTGATGTCGCTGACCACGAAGTCGTACTTCGACTGCTTGAGCATGTTCAGCGCTTCGACGCCGTCTTCGGCTTCTTCGCAGTTGTTGTAGCCGATCTCCTTCAGGAGGCCACGCACGATGCGGCGCATGGTGGAGAAGTCGTCAACGACCAAGAATCTCATTTCAGTGCTCATGGCATTCCTCGCATTGCATCGGTGCCCTATCTGGGCGTGGGCGCCGAACTGGAGGAATCATTTTCACTCGCTTGTCCAGGCGCCGGGGCAGTTTCGTCGTCGATATCGGGAAGATTTTTCAAAACCGCGTCTTCTGCATCACGGTTCATCACGATGATACTGATCCGCCGGTTGGCCGGGCCCTTGGGGTCCTTGGTGTCCAGCAGCTTGCTGGAAGCGAGCCCCTGCACCCGCAGCATGCGCTCTTCGCTCAGGCCGCCCGCCACCATCTCGCGGCGCGAAGCATTGGCCCGGTCGGCCGAGAGCTCCCAATTGCTGTAGCCCTTGTCGCCCGCCGGGAATGGCGTGGCGTCGGTGTGCCCCTCGATGGTCAGCCGGTTGGGCACCTCGGTCAGCACATTGCCCAGTTCTCGCAGCAGCTCACGCATATAGGGTTTCACCACGGCGCTGCCGCTGTCGAACATGGGCCGGTTGTTCTCGTCGACGATCTGGATGCGCAGACCTTCCTTGGTCATGTCCAGCCGAATCTGCCCGCCCAGCGCCGAAAACCGAGGGTTATCCTTTAGCACCTCCTCGACCTTGCTCTTGAGCTCCTGCAGCCGCGTGCGCTCGGCACGGCGCTGCTCTTCCTTCAATGCGCGCAGATTGAAGGAAGAGCGCTTGGATTCGACGTCGCCTTCCTTGACCTGGCCGGACTGCCGGGTCAGGTCCTTGCCGCCGCCCTTGATCACGTGCGAGGCATCACCTGACCCCGAGCCGCCGGCCATGGCCACCTTCAGCGGCGACTGGAAGTAGTCGGCAATCCCCTTCTTGTCGCCTTCGGTGGTGGAGCCAAGCAGCCACATCAGCAGGAAGAAAGCCATCATGGCGGTCACGAAGTCGGCATAGGCGATCTTCCAGGCGCCGCCATGGGCGGCATGGCCGCCCTTCTTCACCCGCTTGATGATGATGGGTTGGAGCTTCTTGGCGTCACCAGCCATGTTTCAACTGTCCTTCCGTATTCCGTCGTCCGCTGGGCCGCCCCAAGGACGACGACTGCGAAGCATTGCGGGTCACTGCCCGCGAGGCTTCGCGCCCCCTCGGGGGGCCAACTGCGTACCCGCAGGCGAGGGGCTCACTATTTCTTCTTCACGTGAGCTTCGAGCTCAGCAAAGGTCGGGCGCTCTGTGGAATAGAGCACCTTGCGGCCGAACTCGATCGCAACCTGCGGGGCATAGCCCTGCATCGAGGCCAGCAGCGTGGTCTTGATGCACTGCAGCTCCTTGCCATCTTCGTCGACCTTGGACTCCAGCAGGCCGGCCAGCGGCTCGGCAAAGGCATAGGCCAGGAGAATGCCGAGGAAGGTACCGACCAGGGCCGAGCCGATCATGCCGCCCAGCACGGCCGGCGGCTGACCCACCGAGCCCATGGTGTTCACCACACCCAGCACGGCGGCCACGATGCCGAAGGCCGGCAGGCCGCCGGCCAGGCGCTGGATGGCCTGCACCGCCATGAAGGCCTCGTGGTGGTGGGTGTCAATCTCGTTGTCCATCAAGGATTCGATCTCATGGGCGTTCAGATTGCCGGAGACCATCATGCGCAGGTAGTCGGTGATGAACTCGGTGACATGATGGTCATGGCCCACCACCGGGTACTTCTGGAACAGCGGCGAGCTGTGCGGGTCTTCGACGTCCTTTTCAATCGACATCAGGCCTTCCTTGCGGGCCTTCTGCAGGATGTCGTAGAGCAGCGCCAGCAGCTCCATGTAGCGAGCCTTGGTGTACTTGCCGCCCTTGAAGCAGGTACCGAGGCCTTTCATGGTGGCCTTCATCACCTTGGGCGGATTGGTGGCCAGCATGCCGCCAATGGCTGCGCCGAAGATGGTGGTCATCTCGAAGGGCAGTGCATGCAGGATCACGGCGATGTTGCCTCCGTGGGCGATGTACACCCCGAAGATGCAGGCCATCGCGACCAGCCAACCGATGATTACGAACATTTGTGATTCAGGCTGTGTTGAGCTTCAGACGCGCCGCTCCCTTGAAGATGCGGCGCCGGCTTAGCGTTCATTTCGGCGCAATGCTTCATGACTTGAGTGTCGAGGGTCGCGCTGCGCCCCCATCCTCTCATCATTGCCTGATTTTGGGTCCAACTAGATGCGATAGACCCACAGTCGCCGCCCGTGATCAAGGTCAATCCTTGCATCGGGCTGGCGCTCGGCCACTTCAAAGTCCAGGCTGGCCAGCCAGCTGCCGGGTGCCAGTTCGGCATGGGCCTTGTCCCAGGCCTGCGCCATGGACTCGGGCCGCTGGAACAGATAGACAAGCCGATAGGGACGCCAGTCCAGCGCCCACATATCGCCCTGGTGCACCTGAGCCCAAGGGCAGCGCAGACGACTGAGGAAGGCCAGGAGATGGCTCCACTCGATGCCCTCGACCCGGGCCTGCGGGTAGGCGCGGCGTAACGCCCGCAGGCCTGCGCCGAGGCCGCAGCCGGCGTCCAGGACCTTGTCATCCGCTTGGAGCGTGATTTGCTGGCTCAACTCATCCAGTGCACCCACAGGCGTCGGGAACAGCGGCGCGTCGCGCCAGCTGCGTTGCGGATAGGCCAACAGCAGCAAGCCCAGCGGCAGCAGCCAGGCCCAGGCCGGCAACAGGCCCTGGGCAGACACCAGCAGCGAAAGCGGAAAGCCCGCCGCGATGATCACGCGCCGCCAGCGCCGTGCATGTGGCCAGGCCAGTGCCAGGCCAAGCAGGCTGGCGGCAGCGAGTGCCAGCAGCAGCCCCTGCGACAGAAGCAGCCGGTACAAGAACCAGCAGGCCGCCCAGCTTGCAAGGGCGGCCAGCGGCCAGATCAGGGTGGAAGCCAAGGCTTCGAATCGTCGCTGTCAGTGCATCTGGATGGCGCCACTGGCGCGACCCTTGCCCGCGCGTGCCGGCGGGTTGCACAGACCGCACACATAGTGGCGTGCCACCTCGTGCGGATGCGTCACGAACTGCCCTGCGCACTT
>NZ_JBAJMV010000003.1:0-658902 GCF_036880965.1 Roseateles microcysteis
CCACCCAGATCTGCACTTCGTTTCGAAGCACCGCTCTCAGCAGCGAAGCCCACGACTGTAGCACAAGAATTTCAGGGTTCGGAGAACTTCTCAGTGAAAAGTTCTCACGGCGGCCTGGCCGCCAGTACTCAGCGCCAGTCGTGCCGTCTCCTGGGGGTCTTCACTGGCGAGGATCGCCGGCAGCGCCCCTGCCAGTTTGGCGCTGTCGGCACGCAGGATGCGCTGCTTCACTGAAGGGATCTGCGCCGGGTGCATGGAAAAGCTGCGGAGCCCCATGGACAGGAGGAGATCGGTAAAGGCAGGGTCGCCGGCCATCTCGCCGCAGACGCTGACGGACTTGCCTGCAGCCCGCGCCTGGGCAATGGAACTGGCGATCAGCTGCAATACCGCCGGATGCCAGGGGTCATACAGATGCGCCACCGCCTCATCGGCGCGGTCGATCGCCAGGGTGTACTGAATCAGATCGTTTGTGCCGATGGAAACGAAATCAACATGCTTCAAGAGCAGGGGCAGCATCACGGCGGCCGCCGGAATCTCGATCATCACGCCCAGCTCCACCTTGGTATAGGCATGGCCTGCATCGTTGAGCTGCTGCTGAACCCGCTTGATCGACTCCAGGATCTGCCGAACTTCAGCCAGGTGCGCCACCATTGGTATCAGCAGCCGGATCTTGCCGAAGGCGCTGGCACGGTAGATGGCGCGCAGCTGCTGGCGAAACATGCTCGGCTCGGCCAGGCTCCAGCGGATGGCGCGCAGACCCATGGCCGGGTTGAGCACATGCTCATGCCGCAATTCATTGGCGCTCATGCGGTCCAGCGGTTTGTCGGCGCCGATGTCTACGGTGCGGATGGTCACCGGCATGCCGCGCATCGCCTCCACTGCGGCCTTGTAGGCCTCGAACTGCTCATCCTCGCTGGGCAGCTCGCCATCGCGGTTCATGAACAGGAATTCGCTGCGGAACAGTCCGACCCCGGTCGCCCCGGCCACGACGGCGGCCTCGGCATCGGTTGGCAATTCAATATTGGCATGCAGCTCAATGCGCTCGCCGTCCATCGTCACTGCCGGCGTATGCCGAAGCCGCGCCAGCCGCGCCCGCTCGAGCTCACTCTGACGTTGGCGGAACCGGTACTCTTCCAGGACGATAGGCGAGGGGTCGACGATGACCAGGCCCGAATCGCCATCGATGATGACCCAGTCGTCCTGGCGGATCAGCCGGCTGGCCTCGCGAGTGCCGACCACGGCCGGAATATCCAGGCTGCGCGCGACGATGGCCGTGTGTGAGGTCTTGCCGCCGATGTCGGTGATGAAACCATGGAACACGCTGCGTTTGAACTGCAGCATGTCAGCGGGCGCTATGTCGGCCGCCACCAAGAGCAGCGGATCTTCGCCCGCGAAGTCGCGCTGGGTCACGCTGGCCGCGCCACGCGGCGTCTTGCCAGACTCGGCAGCCAATGCATCCAGGATGCGCTCGACCACCTGCTCAAGGTCAGCCTTGCGCTCGCGCAGATAGTCGTCTTCCATCTCGTCGAACTGACGGGCCAGCACTTCGAGCTGGGCCGAAAGCGCCCACTCGGCGTTGTAGTGGCGATCGACGATCCACTGCTTGGTGGCGCCAGTGAGGGCCTCGTCATGCAGAAGCATCAGGTGCACGTCCAGCAGCGCGGCCAGCTCGTGCGGCGCATCTTCAGGCAGGTCCACCTTCAGCGCTGACAACTCGCGCGCCACCTCGTCGCGTGCCCGCAGGCAGCGGGCAATCTCGGCCTCGATATCGGCCTCGTTGATGAAGTAATGCGCCACGTCAAGCCGGCTCGATGCCACGAGCACGGCCCGGCCGATGGCCACGCCGCGAGAAACCGGAATGCCGAAGACCTGAAAGCTCATGCGCCGAATGTAGCAGTGCCCTGCGTCATCAGTTCGTAACTGCCCGGTCACAGGCGCGTCATTGCATGCACCGAGCATCTGGTCATCTCAGCCATCGAAGCCAAGCCATGCGAGATCTGCCCCTGCCAACCCTGCCCTTTGCCGAGCTGAACAGCGCGGACCGGAGGTCACTTCCAGCAGCGTTGCCGCAAACTTTTACGGCGCCTCGGCTCGATGTGGCCTGGGCCCGCACGCAAGAGGATCTGATGCAGGCTCAGGCCCTGCGCTACCAGGTGTTTGTCGGCGAGATGGGAGCGCAGCTTTCACCGCCACCGGGCACGCCAGACGGCCTGGATGTTGACCGCTTCGACGCCTTCTGCGAGCACCTGCTGGTGCGCGCGGTCCAGGCCGACGGTCGACCTGGCCAAGTGATCGGCACCTACCGGGTGCTGACGCCGGACGCCGCACGCCGCGCCGGCGGCCTCTACAGCGAGACCGAGTTCGACTTGTCGCCGCTGGCCAGCCTGCGCTCGCGCATGGTCGAGCTGGGCCGATCCTGCGTGCATCCCGACCATCGCTCCGGCGGCGCCATCATGGCGCTGTGGGGCGCCCTGGGTGAATTCATGCAGCGCAACAACCTGGACACCATGATTGGCTGCGCCAGCGTCAGCATGCGCGACGGTGGCCACTATGCGGCCAGCCTGTGGAAGCGCCTGCAGCAAACCCATCTGGCCGCGCCCGAATGGCAGGTTCAGCCCCGGCTGGCCCTGCCGGTTGCCGATCTGGAGCAGGGCCTGGAGGCCGAGGCGCCCCCGCTGATCAAGGGCTATCTGCGCTGCGGTGCCCGGGTGCTTGGCGCTCCAGCCTGGGACCCGGACTTCAACACCGCCGACCTGCCGCTGATGATGCGCATCCAGGACCTGCCAGCACGCTACCGCCGGCATTTCCTCGGCGAATGAGGTCAGCGGAAGGTCTTAGGGCTTTTCACCAGAGGCCAACCTATTGGCCTTCACCAAACTTGTCGTCAACCAGTGCCTTGATCGCATCCTGAGCGGCCTGCTCGTCCGGCCCTTCGGTTTCCAGCTCCACCTGGGAGCCGAGGCCGGCTGCCAGCATCATCACGCCCATGATGCTCTTGGCATTCACCCGGCGGGTGCCGCGGCTCATGAAGACCTCACACTTGAAACTGCTGGCCAGCTTGGTCAGCTTGGCCGAGGCGCGGGCATGCAGGCCCAGCTTGTTGCTGATGGTGAGCGTCGTTTTGATCATCGGCAGGCAGGCTTCTTCTAGTTCGGGTCAGGTGGATTCCGGATTGATGGGGGCAACCGGGGTGATGCCCCGGCCACCACCTTCGATGGCCCGCTGGGCAAGCGCGTCCAGCGGTTCGGCTGAGTAGCACAGGGTGCGCCAGAGCATTGGCACATTGACGCCGCTGACGATGCGCACCTGTTCGCCGAGCAGACGTTGTGCAGCATTGCAGGGCGTGGCGCCCGCCACATCGGTGAGCACCAGGATCTCTTCGGCGCCCGCTTCCGCCAGCAGCGCACGGGCGCGGCTCTCGACCTCGTCGGCCGACATTTCGGGCTCGACGTCCAGCGCAGTCAGTTGCGGCGCGCAGCTGGGGAAGGTGTGCTCGGCCACGGTTCGCAGCGCAGAGGCCAGCGGCGCGTGGGCGATCAGGAGCAGATGAGTCATGGCTGGATTATCGAGCCTGGGGCTCACCAAGTTTGAGCGAGCCCAGAAAACCCTCCCAGGCGGCCGCGTCGGCCCGCGGGCCGATCATCAGCAACTGGTAGACCCGCAGGCCACGGGCAAACACGGCCAGCCGCGCTTGTTGCCCTTTGCCATTCGGCGCTCCGAGTGAAAGGCTCACTGCCTCGGTGCCTGGCGTCATGCCGATCAATTGCAAGGCCTGCGGCTCGCCTGCCGGCAACTTCGTGCCAGCGATGACGGCTTCCTTCATCTGCTTCAGGGCAGGATTGGACTGCGCAGGATCCGGCACGTCCGACCAGGAGAGGCTGAATCCCAGGCCCGCCGCCTCGCAGCGCGCCAGGCCCATGCGCGCTTCGGCCGGCGCACCCGGCTCGCTCAAGGCTCGCGTCTGCTGCTCGGGCTTGCAGGGGAACATCAGGAGCAGGTCCGTGCCCTCGGGCCGCACCTCGCGCCAGTTCAGACTGGGGGCGCAGGCCGCCAGCAGCGTCACCAGCAACAAGGGCAAGATTGATCGGAACAGGGTCGGCATTGCCCGATTATCCAGGCCCGCTGCCGCACAATCGCCGCCATGACGAGCCCTCTTTCGCCCCAAGCCCTGGCCGGTGTACGCGTGCTGGATCTTTCCCGCGTGCTGGCGGGCCCCTGGTGCACCCAGACCCTGGCCGATCTCGGCGCCGATGTGATCAAGGTCGAACGCCCCGGCGGCGGCGACGACACCCGCAGCTGGGGCCCGCCCTATCTGAAGGACAGTCAAGGCGCCGATACCTCGGAGGCCGCCTACTACCTCGGCGCCAACCGCAACAAGCGCTCCATCGCCATCGACATCGCCAACCCCGAGGGCCAGGCCCTGATCAAGCGCCTGGCCACGCAGTGCGACGTGCTGGTCGAGAACTTCAAGGTCGGCGACCTGGCCCGCTACGGGCTGGACGCGGAGACGCTGCGCGCGATCAACCCGGGTCTCGTCGTCTGCTCGATCACCGGCTTCGGCCAGACCGGTCCCTACCAGGACCGCGCCGGCTACGACTACGCGATCCAGGGCATCGGCGGCCTGATGAGCGTGACCGGCGAGCGCGACGACCTGCCTGGCGGCGGGCCGCAGAAGGTGGGCGTGGCGGTGGCCGATCTGTTCACCGGCCTCTATTCGACCGTGGCCATCCTCGCTGCCCTGCGCCACCGCGACGCGACGGGCCAGGGCCAGGTGATCGACATGGCGCTGCTGGACACCCAACTGGCCATGCTGGCCAACCTTGGCAGCAACTACCTCTGCACCGGCAAGGCGCCGGGCCGCATGGGCAACGCGCACCAGAACATCGTGCCCTACCAGGTGTTCGAATGCAGCGACGGCCATTTGATACTCGCCGTCGGCAACGACGGTCAGTTCGCAAAGTTCTGCGAGATCGCCGGCCGCCCGGACTGGGCGCAAGACCCGCGCTTTGCCCGCAACGCAGACCGCGTGCGCAACCGCGAGGTCCTGGTGCCCGAGATCGCAGCAGCCATCAAGACCCGAACCCGGGCCGAGTGGCTGGGTGCGCTGGAAGCAGCCAAGGTGCCTTGCGGCGCGATCAACAATCTGGCCGAAGCCTTTGCCGACCCGCATGTCCAGGCCCGAGAGATGACGGTGGCGATGGAACACCCCTTGAGCGACAGGCTCAAGCTGGTCGCCAGCCCGATCAAGCTGTCGGCCACACCGGTGCAGTACCGGCATGCGCCGCCACTGCTGGGTCAGCACACGGCGGAACTGCTGGCCGAGCTGGGCTTGAGCGAACCTGAAATCCACGCGCTGAGCGAGAAACGGGTCGTCGCATGAACGCAGCGCCGGGCCGCCCCAAGCAAGTTCGCTCCCGCTGTGGGCGGCAGGCCGCAGGCCGAAGGGTGCCCCAATGAGTGATTTCGTTCTGGTCGGCGGCGCCTGGCATGGCGCGTGGTGCTGGAAGCGTGTGCTGCCTATGCTCTGGTCGGCCGGCCACCGCGCGTTTGCCGTCAGTCTCAGCGGCGTTGGCGAGCGCGCCCATCTTTTGAGCCCGGCCATCAATCTCTCCACCCATATCACCGACGTGCAAGCGGTGATCGAGGCCGAAGAGCTGCAAGGCGCGATCCTGGTCGGCCACAGCTATGCCGGCCTGGTCATCACCGGCGTGGCAGACCGTGTCCATGAGCGCCTGGCGGCCCTGGTCTATCTGGATGCGGTCGTGCCGCAGCCGGGCGAAAGCTGGGCCAGCCGCAACCCGCCGGAGACGCAGGTCGAGCGCCGCGCGGCGATTGCCGCCACCGGCGTGATTGCTCCGGCACCGGCCAGCGCTTTCGGCCTGACGGGAGCGGATGCGGAGTGGGTGAACCGCCGCCAGACACCGCAACCCGGCGGCGTTTACGACGAGCCCCTGAACTTCGACGCAAACCGCTGGGCGGCTCTGCCGCGCCACTTCATTTCCTGCATCGACCCCGCCCTGCCCACGGTTGCCGCCTCCCGCCAAAGGGTACGAGAACAGCCCGGATGGCAGGTCCGGGAGCTCGCGACGGGCCACGACGCCATGGTCAGCGCCCCCACTCATTTGAGTGCCGCCTTGCTGGAGATAGCCGGAAAAGCGTGATCGATTGCGCACGCTGAAGAGCACTTCCGTGCGGTCTGCAGATCGCCCCCGGGGACGGGGGATGGACGCTCCCTGGGGCAACCGGGACCATGCGCCCAATTCGACCTTTGTTACAAATTCCTTCACGGGGCTGCTTGCAGCTCTCCCATGTCCAGCCAACCGCCCGCACCGCCGCCAGCTCCACCCGCCGCAGCCAATGACGTGCTGCATGGGCCGAGCCATGCCCAGTGGGCGGACATCGTGCAGCAGCTCGGCGCCGAGATTGCCGGTCCGCTGAGCACGGCGCTGGAACGCATCCACAACCTGATCAGCACCGGCCAGATCGACCGGCAGAGCCTGCGCTCCCTGCGCGAGAGCGTGGCCCAGGCGCGCGAGTCCGGCATGGTGGGCCAACAGCTGGCCCGACTGGCCTCGGGGCGCCTGCGCCTGTCGCGCGAGCGGCTGCACCTCACCCAGGTGCTGCGCGGCGTGCTGGCGCACCGCAGCCGCGAGACGCAGGCCCGCGGCATCCAGGTGCGCCAGGCACTCAAGCCAATCGAGATCATGGGCGACGGCGCCCTGCTGTTCTCGCTGCTCAATGCCTTGATGGACTGGGCACTGGCCAGCACGCATTCCTCCATCGACCTGCGGCTGGAGCTGAGCTCCTGGCCCGCCAAGGCGCGCCTGAGCTGCCGCTTTGCCCACCGTTCGCTGGAACTGATCACGGACGCTCGCGGCCAAGGCGAGGCGCCGAGCCGGCTCGATTCGTTGGCCTGGCGCCTGGTGGAACAGACCGCCTTGACCATGGGCATCCTGCCGCTGCGCGAGGACGAGGCCGGCATCACGATGCTGACGCTGGAATTCCCGCACACCGTGGGAGAAGAGCCCGGCATGAGCGCCGTCGAGGCGCCGCCCCCAGTCGAGCCGAGCCCGCGAGACTTCCATCCTTCGGCCAATTCCAAGCCCCTGGCAGGCAGCCATCTGCTGATCATCTCGCCACGGCGCGAGTTGCGTTCGCAAGTGCAGGACGCTGTGCGCCACATGGGCCTGATCATCGACATGGTCGGCACCGTCGACGAAGCCGCGCAGTTCTGCCTTGAAGGCCTGCCGCACGGCATCGTCTACGAGGCCGCCGCCCGCAGCGAGGCGCTGGCCGAGCTCCGTAGCGAAGTGCTGCGGGAGGTGCCCTCCTTCAGCTTCATCGAGGTGCTGGACGAAGAGCACATCACCCAGCTCTCCACCGCCACGGCAGACGGCATTGCGCGAATTTCGCGCAAGCATCTGGTCGATGCCCTGCCGTCAATGCTGCTCTTTGAGTTCTCGAAAGCGCTCTGAGCGCACAGCGAATAGACTTGCGGGCCATGAAGCTGCCCCGATTCCTCGCCCCCCTGCTGCTGATCGCCGTGCTGGCCGTGGGCGCGGCCCTGGCCTACCGCAGCCTGCTCGTGAAACCGCAGGCGCCCAGCGTCGACTATGTGCTGCTGGATGGCAGCAAGCTCAACTCGGCGCAATGGGCCGGCAAGGTGACCCTCGTGAACTTCTGGGCCACCAGTTGCTCCACCTGCGTGCATGAGATGCCGCAGATCGTCGCCACGCACGAGAAGTTCAAGGCGCGCGGCTACGACACCCTGGCCGTGGCCATGAGCTACGACCCGCCGGCCTTCGTGGCCAGCTTTGCCGAGAGCCGCAAGCTGCCCTTCGGCGTCGCCATAGACAACACAGGCAGTGTGGCCCAAGCCTTCGGCAAGGTGCAGCTGACACCGACAACCTTCCTGATCAACAAGCGCGGCGAGATCGTCAAGAAGTACGTGGGCGAGCCCGACTTCAATGCCCTGCATGCGCTGGTCGAGCAGCTGCTGGCCGAAAGCTGATCTGCTCAGATCTTCAGCCCGGGTTATGGCTGGCCCATGAGTTCTCATGGCGGGTCGACCCGGCTTGAATGACACTGCCGCGATGAAGATCGCTGCCCCTCCCACGCTCGTCACAGCCGCCATCGCCCTGCTGCTTGCAGGCTGCGCCACGTCTCCTGCGCCTGTCATTGCACCGCGCATCGAAGCAACGGCCGTCCAGCTGGAGGCAGCACGCCGCGTGGCCCTGCCGCCCGAGCAACTGAGCGAGATGCTCAACAAGCCCTGGCACAAGATGCAGCCCGCCGAGCTCGGCCGCTTCCTGGGCTGGCAGCAGCTCGACCAGCCGCTGCTGCGCCAGCGCGTGGCCGCCCTGGCGCGCAAGAACATCGGCCAGCCCTACGAGCTCTATCTGCTGGGCGAGTTCCCCTACGAGACCTACGACTCGCAGCCGCTGTTCAGCCTGGCCAAGAGCGATTGCGTGGTCTTCGTCGAGCATGTCTATGCCATGGCGCTGAGCGCCTCCTGGGAAGAGTTCTTCTGGATGCTGCAGCGCATCCGCTATCGCGATGGCGTGATCGGCGCGGCGACGCGCAACCACTACACCGAGGCCGACTGGAACCCGGCCAACAGCTGGCTGGTGACCGACATCACCAAGGAACTGGCCGGCGACAAGGTGACGCCCTACCGCCAGCGCATCGACCGCAAGGCCTTCCTGAAGAAGCAGTTCAAGATCGAACGGGACATCCCGGTCCAGCAGTTCGACGATGTGTTCGTGCCCAAGGAGGCCGTGGCGCAGATCGAAGCCGGCCTGCAGGAAGGCGACTTCGTCAACGTGATCTCGGGCAAGGATGGCGGCTATTGGGCCTCGCATGTGGGCCTGATCGTGCTGGGCAAGGACGGCAACCGCCACATCCTGCATTCGGCCGAGCCCGAGGTGCGCGAGGAGACACTGCAGGGCTTCATCGCCCGCCTGGCCGAGCGCGACGCCCGCAATGCCGGCCAGAACAAGGCCAGCCTGGCCGGCTTCAAGTTCCTGCGCCTGAACGAGGCGCCCCAGGCGCCGCCGATGGCGCCCCAGCCCCGGCCCGCCCGCCCCGCGCTGCTGGGTTGAAATGCCGGGGCGCGCTCTGCGCCCCAGCTTTGCGCTACTTTTCATAGCAGCCAAGCCCAAGCGACCCTGCCCCGGGTAGAGTCGCTGGCATCCGCCTGGCCCGCTTTGTGCACCCTGCCTGCGCGCCTCGCATGAGGCACAGGCCAGGATGGCTTCGCCCAGAACAATCCACAAAAAACATGCCTTACGTCATGCCCATCCTGACCCACAGCCCCCTTGCCGCCCGCCATGCCCAATCGGGTGCCATCCGCGGCTGGACTCTTGCTACCGTGCTGCTGGCTGCCCTGGCCGCCGGCGCCGGCATCGGCTGGTGGGGCAAGGGGCAGAGCAGCGCTGCGGCAGCGGCGGGCACACCCGCCTCGGGTGCCAGTGCGCCAGGTGCCCCGGGCCAAGGCGGCCCTGGCGGCCCGGGTTCCCGCCGTTTTGGCGGCGCCAACCGCATCCAGCCGGTCTCGGTGCAGGCGGTGCGCAAGCAGGACATCCGCGTGATGGTCAGTGCGGTCGGCACCTTCGCCGCGGCCAACACCACCATCGTGCGGCCGCAGGTCAGCGGCGTGCTGCAAGCGCTGCAGTTCACAGAAGGCCAGCAGGTCAAGGCAGGCCAGCAGCTCGCCCAGATCGACCCGCGCGCCTTGCAGGCATCGCTGGCCCAGGTTGAAGGCACGCTGGCCCGCGACAAGGCCAACCTCGACAACGCTCGCATCGACCTGGCCCGCTACCGCGAGCTCTTGAGCAAGGACGCCATCGCCAAGCAGCAGCTCGACACCCAGGAAGCCCTGGTGCGCCAGCTCGAAGGCACGGTCAAGGCCGGCCAGGCCAATGTGGACAGCGCGCGACTGCAGCTCTCTTACACCAAGGTCAGCGCACCCATCCCGGGCCGCGTCGGCCTGAAGCAGGCGGACCTCGGCAATGTGGTGAGCCCGGGCGACAGCGCCGGCATTGTCACGATCACACAGACCCGCCCGATCGCATTGGTGTTCTCGGTGCCCTCAAGCCAGCTGCCGCAGATCAACGCCAAGCTGCGCGCCAAACAGCCCTTGATGGTCGAAGCGCTGGACCGCAACGGCAACAAGTTCCTGGCCCGCGGCCAGGTCGCCACCGCCGACAACGCCATCGACCTGTCGACCGACACGATCAAGCTCAAGGCCCTGTTCGCCAACAGCGACGACAACCTCTATCCGAACCAGGCCGTCAGCGTGCGTCTGCAGCTCGACACGCAGTCGGATTCGATGGCCGTGCCGCAAGCCGCCGTGCTGCGCGGTTCGCAGGGCTTCTATGTCTATGTGGTCAGCGCCGAGAACGTGGTCAGCACCCGCGTGGTGAAGCCGGGCGCCGCAGACGGTGACTGGGTCGCTGTCGAAGGCCAGCTCGAAGTCGGCGAGAAGGTCGTCATCGACGGTGTCGATCGCTTGCGCGACGGTGCCAAGGTCGAAGTGATCGCGGCCGACCCGCGCCAGCGCCAGGGCGCGACCGGCGGTGGCCGCCGCCGTGGTGGTGGTAGCGGCGCTCCAGGCGCGGCCAGCGGTGCCGGCCCCGGCGCTGCGCCGGCGATGCCTGGCGCCTCGGCGCCTCGTGGCGAGCGTTCGGGCAAGGCGGCGGCTGGCGCCAGCGCGCCCAGGACCGCTGTTGCGGCTGCTGCCGGTGGCGACGAGCGTCCGGCTTGGCTGGACCGCCTGCCGCCCGAGGTGCAGGAGAAGTTCATGAAGATGAACAAGGAAGAGCGCGAGGCCTGGATCGCCCAGCGCCGCGCCGAGCGCGCCAAGCGCGAAGCCGCAGGCAATTGATTGACTGACGGCAGCCAGCGATGAATCCCTCACGTCCCTTTATCGAGCGGCCGGTCGCGACCTCGCTCCTGATGCTGGCCATCCTGCTGGCCGGCTTGCTCGCCTACCGGCTCTTGCCACTCTCGGCCCTGCCCGAGGTCGACTATCCGACCATCCAGGTCGTCACGCTCTACCCCGGCGCCAGCCCCGACGTGATCTCCACCACGGTCACGGCGCCGCTGGAGCGCCAGTTCGGTCAGATGCCGGGCTTGAACCAGATGACGTCGAGCAGCTCGGGCGGCGCCTCGGTGATCACCCTGCGCTTCTCGCTGGGCCTGGAGCTCGACGTGGCCGAGCAGGAAGTGCAGGCCGCCATCAATGCCGGCAGCAACCTCCTGCCCAATGACCTGCCCATGCCGCCGGTCTACAGCAAGGTCAACCCGGCCGACGCGCCGGTGCTGACGATTGCCGTCACCTCGCCTTCGCTGCCTGTCGTCAAGGTGCATGACCTGGCCGAGAACCGCCTCGCGCCCAAGCTCTCGCAAGTCGAAGGCGTGGGCCTGGTGAGCATTGCCGGCGGCCGCCGCCCGGCCGTGCGCATTCAAGCGAACCCGCAGGCGCTGGCCACGCTGGGACTGTCGATGGACGACGTGCGCTCGGCCATTGCCGCGGCCAACGTCAACCAGGCCAAGGGCAGCTTCGACGGCTCGCAACGCGCTTCCACCATCGATGCCAACGATCAGCTGAAGTCCGCCGCCGAATATCAGGACCTGGTGATCGCCTGGAAGAACGGCAACCCGCTGCGCCTGAAGGACGTGGCGCAGATCGTGGACGACGCCGAGAACCTGCGCCTCGCCGCCTGGGCCGACAACGTTCCGGGCGTGATCCTGAACGTGCAGCGTCAGCCCGGCGCGAACGTGATCCAGACGGTGGACCGCGTGAAAGCCCTGCTGCCCAAGCTGCAGGCCACGCTGCCGGCCTCCATCGATGTGCAGGTGATCTCTGACCGCACGACGACGATCCGCGCTTCGGTGCAAGACACACAGTTCGAGCTGCTGCTGGCCATCGCGCTCGTCGTGATGGTGATCTTCATCTTCCTGCGCAGCGGCGCCGCGACACTGATCCCGAGCGTGGCCGTGCCTCTGTCCCTGGTCGGCACCTTCGGCGTGATGTACATGGCCGGCTTCTCGATCAACAACCTGACGCTGATGGCGCTGACCATCTCGACCGGCTTCGTGGTGGACGACGCCATCGTGATGATTGAAAACATCGCGCGGAATCTCGAAGAGATGGAGCGCGATGTTTCGGCACAGGCCAACTTGGCCGAGGGCCAAGTCAAGGGCGCGGATGCGCCCGGCCGGCGCCAAAACATCGTCATGGAGGCCGCGCTGAAGGGCTCCAAGCAGATCGGCTTCACCATCATCTCGCTGACGGTGTCGCTGATCGCCGTGCTGATACCGCTGCTCTTCATGGGCGATGTGGTGGGCCGGCTGTTCCACGAGTTCGCGATCACGATGGCGGTGGCCATCCTGATCTCGGCCTTCGTCTCGCTGACGCTGACGCCGATGATGAGCGCGCGCCTGCTGCGCCCGGAGAGCCAGCACAAGCACAGCAAGCTGGGCGACTGGTTCGGCCGCTGGTTCGATAACCTGGTCGCGTCCTATGGCCGCGGCCTGGACTGGGTGCTCGACCGGCCGCGCAGCACGCTGCTGGTGTTCGCCGCCACGATCGGCCTGACCGGGCTGCTCTACATGGCCGTGCCCAAGGGCTTCTTCCCCTTGCAGGACACCGGCCTGATCCAGGTCATCACCGAGGCCACGCAGAGCAGCTCCTTCGCTGCGATGTCGGAGCGCCAGCAGAAGCTGGCCGAGATCATCCTGAAGGACGAAGACGTCGACCATGTGGCCTCCTTCATCGGCGTGGACGGTGCGAACGCAACGCTCAGCACCGGCCGCATGCAGATCACGCTGAAGCCCTTCGAGCACCGCACGGCCTCGGCCAGCGAGATCATCCAGCGTCTGAACGAAGCGACCTCCAGGCTGCCGGGCATCACCGCCTATATGCAGCCGGTGCAGGACCTGACGATTGAAGACCGCGTGTCCAAGACGCAGTACCAGTTCCTGCTCAGCTCGCCGGACGCCAAGGACCTGAGCGATTCAACGGAAGCCCTGATTGCGCGCCTGAAAACGCTGCCGCAGCTGGCCGACGTGGCCAGCGATCTGCAGGACCAGGGCTTGCAGGCCTATCTGCAGATCGACCGTGAGGCGGCCGGCCGCATGGGCGTCTCGGTGGCGGCCATCGACACGGCGCTCTACAACGCCTTCGGCCAGCGCCTGATCTCGACCATCTACACGCAGAGCAGCCAGTACCGCGTGGTGCTGGAAGCGGCGCCCGAGTTCCGCCAGGGCCCACGCTCCATCGAAGGCCTGTACGTGCCGGGCAGCAAGCAAAACGCGAACGGCGGCAGTTCGACGGTGCAGGTCCCCTTGAGCTCGGTGGCCCGGATCGTGGAGCGCCCGGCGGCGCTGGCGATCAATCACGTGGCCCAGTTCCCGGCGGCCACGATCTCGTTCAATCTGGCGCCCGGCGCCTCGCTGGGCGATGCGGTCGATGCAATCCACAAGGAGCAGGCGGCGCTGGACTTCCCGCCCAGCGTGGAAACCAGCTTCCAGGGCGCGGCCGAGGCCTTCCGTTCCTCGCTGACCAGCACGCTGCTGCTGATCCTGGCGGCCGTGGTGACCATGTACATCGTGCTGGGCGTGCTCTACGAGAGCTATGTGCATCCGATCACGATCTTGTCCACCCTGCCCTCGGCTGGCGTTGGCGCGCTGCTGGCGCTGCTGGCAGCGCGGCTGGACCTGGGCATCGTGGCCATCATCGGCATCGTGCTCCTGATCGGCATCGTCAAGAAGAACGCGATCATGATGATCGACTTCGCCCTCGAGGCCGAACGCGAGATGGGCATGGCGCCGCGTGACGCGATCCACAAGGCCTGCCTGCTGCGCTTCCGCCCCATCCTGATGACGACGATGGCGGCCCTGCTGGGCGCGCTGCCGCTGATGCTGGGCACGGGTGTCGGCCATGAGCTGCGCCATCCGCTGGGCGTGACCATGGTCGGCGGCCTGATCGTCAGCCAGCTGCTCACGCTGTTCACCACGCCGGTGATCTATCTGGGCTTTGCCAACCAGCTCAACCGGCTGAAGGCCTGGCGTGCGCGCCGTGCGGTGCCGGTGGCCACATGAATATTTCTGCCCCGTTCATCGCGAGGCCGGTGGCCACGACGCTGATCACGGCGGGCGTGGCCCTGGCTGGCATCCTGGCGTTCCAGCTGCTGCCCATTGCGCCGTTGCCGCAGGTGGACTTCCCGACCATCTCGGTCAGCGCCGGCCTGCCGGGCGCGAGCCCGGACACCATGGCGGCCACGGTCGCCACGCCGCTGGAGCGGGCGCTGGGCAGCATTGCCGGCGTCACCGAGATCACCTCGCGCTCGTCGCTGGGCTCGGCCAATGTCACCTTGCAGTTCGACCTCAGCCGCGACATCAATGGCGCGGCCCGCGATGTGCAGGCCGCCATCAACGCGGCCCGCACGCTCCTGCCCACCGGCATGCCCGGCAATCCGACCTACCGCAAGGTGAACCCGTCGGACGCGCCGATCATGATCCTGTCCTTGACGTCGGCCACGCTGACGCGCGGCCAGATGTACGACGCAGCCTCCACCGTGCTCGCGCAGCGGCTGTCGCAGGTCAAGGGTGTGGGCCAGGTGAATGTGGGCGGCGGCGCGCTGCCGGCGGTGCGCGTGGAATTGAATCCGGACAAGCTGGCCTCCGCCGGCATCTCGCTGGACGCAGTCCGCCAGGCCATCACCAACACCAATGCCAACCGGCCCAAGGGATCGGTGGAAGAAGGCGACCGCTACTGGCAGGTCGGCGCGAACGACCAGGCCCGCACCGCAGCCGACTACGCGCCGGTGGTGCTGAGCTATCGCAATGGCGCCTCGATCCGGCTGCGCGACGTGGCCGAGGTCAGCGATTCGGTACAGGACATCCGCAACTACGGCGCCGCCAACGGCAAGCCCTCGGTGCTGCTGTTCGTGCAGAAGGAGCCGGGCGCCAACATCATCGAGACGGTTGAACGGGTGTACGAGGTGCTGCCGCGCCTGAAGTCCTCGATACCGCCGGCCATCGACCTGAAAGTGGTCAGCGACCGCACGCCGACGATCCGCGCCTCGCTGCAGGAAGTGGAGCGGGCCATGGCCATCTCGGTGGGCCTGGTGATCCTGGTCGTGCTCCTGTTCCTGCGCAACTGGCGTGCCACGCTCCTGCCGGCGGTGGCCGTGCCGGTGTCGCTGTGCGGCACCTTCGGCGTGATGTACCTCTGCGGCTACAGCCTGGACAACCTTTCGGCCATGGCGCTCACCGTGGCCACCGGCTTTGTCGTGGACGATGCCATCGTGGTGCTGGAGAACATCAGCCGCTATATCGAACGCGGCATGAAGCCGCGCGAGGCGGCGCTGCGCGGCGCCAAGGAGATCGGCTTCACCGTGGTCTCGATCAGCCTGTCGCTGATCGCCGTCTTCATCCCCATCCTGATGATGGGCGGCGTGGTGGGCCGGCTGTTCCGCGAGTTCGCCGTGGTGCTGTCCTCGGCCATCCTGGTGTCGATGCTGGTGTCGCTCACCACCACACCGATGATGGCGGCGGTGCTGCTGAAGGCGCGCGACCACGCGCCGAAGAAGCCCGGCCGTATCGCTCGGATCGCCAACCGCTTCAACCGCGCAGTGCTGCGCGGCTATCAGCGCTCGCTGGTCTGGACGCTGCGCCATCAGCCGGTGGCGCTACTGTCGCTGGCGGCCGTGATCGGCCTGAACATCCATCTCTATGGCGTGATACCGAAGGCCTTCTTCCCGCAGCAGGACACCGGCGTCATCGTTGGTGGCGTGCAGGCCGACCAGGGCAGCTCCTTCCAGATGATGCGGCAACGGGTGGACACCTTCATGGCCATCATCAAGGAAGACCCGGCGGTGGAAAACGTCAACGGTTTCACCGGCGGCGGCCAGCGCAACGGCGCCAATTTCTATGTCGCCCTGAAGCCGCTGGCCGAGCGCGGCGTGTCTGCCGACACGGTGGTGAACCGGCTGCGCGAGAAGCTCTCGCATGAGCCGGGCGCCAACCTCTTCCTGGTGCCGGTGCAGGACATCCGCATCGGCGGCCGCCAGGCCAATGCAGCCTACCAGTACACGCTGCAGGCCGACGCGCTGGAAGACCTGCGCACCTGGGAGCCACGCGTGCGCAACGCGCTGTCGCGCCTGAACGAGCTCACCGACGTCAACACAGACCAGCAGGACAAGGGCCTGCAGACCTCGATCATCATCGACCGCGAAGCAGCAGCGCGATTGGGCGTGACCGTGAGCAATCTCGACATCACGCTCAACAACGCCTTCGGCCAGCGCCAGGTCGGCGTGATCTACAACCCGCTGAATCAGTACCGCGTGGTGATGGAGCTGGCGCCCGAATACCTGCAGGGGCCCGAGACGCTCAAGCAGCTCTATGTCCTGAGTCGCACGGGGGCGCAGGTGCCGCTGGCCGCCTTCACCAAGGTGGAGACGACCAACACGCCGCTGTCGGTCAATCACCAGGGCGGTGCGCCGGCCTCGACGATCAGCTTCAACCTGCCACCGGGCGTGTCGCTCTCCGAAGCCACCGCCGCCATCAACAACGCCATGGCCGAGCTGGGCGTGCCGGTGTCGGTGCGCGGCACGTTTGCCGGCACGGCCAATGCGTTCCAGGCGGCGCTCGCCAGCCAGCCCATCCTGATCCTCGCCGCCGTGATCACCATCTATCTGGTGCTGGGCATGCTGTACGAGAGCCTGGTGCATCCGGTGACGATCCTGTCCACCTTGCCCTCGGCCGGCGTGGGCGCGCTGCTGGCGCTGCAGCTCTTCAACACCGAGTTCTCGATCATTGCCTTCATCGGCGTGATTCTCTTGATCGGCATCGTCAAGAAGAACGCGATCATGATGATCGACTTCGCAATCGAGCGGCAGAAGGGCGACAAAGGTGGCAGCAGCGTGGGCGCCGGTGCGGCCATCTTCCGGGCTGCCAAGCTGCGCGTGCGCCCGATCCTGATGACCACCTTTGCCGCCATCTTCGGCGCCGTGCCGCTGGCACTGGGCACCGGTGACGGCGCCGAACTGCGCCAGCCGCTGGGCATCGCCATCGTCGGTGGCCTGATCCTCAGCCAGCTGTTGACGCTCTACACCACACCGGTCGTCTACGTGCTGATGGACAAGCTGCGCTGGCGCCAGCGCCGCAAGGCACGCGCTGCTGCTGCTGCCGCCACGATCCAAGTCTCACCTGCCTGAGGTTTCAAGAACATGTTGCTCCGACTGACCCTGCTCGCCAGCGCCCTCGTGCTGTGCGGCTGCGCCATCACAAAGGTCGAACCGCCTGCTGCCGCCGCGGCGCCGGCCCAGTTCAAGGAAACAGGCCTCTGGCAACGCGGCGCTGCCAGGCAGGAGGCCGTGCAAGAGACCGTGCCAGACGCCTGGTGGCTGCTCTTCAAGGATCCGGTGCTGGAAGACCTGCAGCAACGACTGGTGGTCGGCAACGAAAACCTGAAGGCCTCGGCCGCCCAGGTGGCCAGCGCACGCGCCGTGGTGGACGCGAGCCGCACGGCGATGCTGCCGACGCTGTCGGCCGGCCTCTCCGGCACGCGCAGCGATGCAGCAGGCAACGGCAGCGGCCCGGCCAACAGCCTCTCGCTGTCGGCCACTGCGGGTTGGGAGGTCGATCTGTGGGGCCGCCTGTCGCAGGCATCGAGCGCGGCTCAATCCAATTACCAGGCGAGCAACAACGATCTGGCGGCAGCGCGCCTCTCGGCGCAAGCGCTCCTGACGCAGAGCTATTTCTCGATGCGCGCCGCCGAGATGCAGCAGGCGCTGCTGGAGCGCAGCGTGGCGGCCTACCAGCGTTCGCTGGAGCTGACCGAAGCCCGCTACAAGGGCGGCGTGGCCTCGCGCAGCGACATGCTGCAGGCGCAGACGCAGCTTCGCAATGCGCAGTCCCAACTGATCGATGCCGGCACACAGCGCAGCCAGTTGGAGCATGCCATCGCCGTGCTCCTGGGCCAGCCGCCGTCGGCCTTCTCGATCACCCGCAGCGCCGCGCTGCCGGTGCCGCCGGCCGTGCCCAAGCTGCTGCCCTCCACCCTGCTGCAGCGCCGGCCCGACATCGCTGCCTCGCAGCGCCGCGTGGCCTCGGCCTATGCGCAGATCGGCATTGCCGACGCGGCCTTCTTCCCCTCGCTGAGCCTCTCGGCCAATGCGGGCTATCGCAACAGCTCGCTGTCCGACCTGGTCAGCGCGCCGAATCTCTTCTGGTCGCTGGGCAGCTCGGCGGCACAAGCCATCTTCGACGGCGGCCAGCGCAGACAAGCCAGCGCCCAGGCCCGCGCCAGCGCCGAAGTGGTGTCGGCCAACTACCGCCAGCTGGTGCTGACGGCCTTGCAGGAAGTGGAAGACAACCTCCTGCTGGCCGACCAGTTGCAGCAGCAGACCAAGTTGCAGCAAGAGGCGCTGGCCGCGGCGCAGCGCAATCTCGAGATCGTGATGGACCAGTACCGCGCTGGCACCGTCAGCTATCTGAACGTGGTGACGGCGCAGAACGCGGCGCTGACGAGCGAGATCAGCTTGCTGAACGCGCGCAACCGCCAGCTGGCGGCCGTCAACCTGCTCTTGAAGAACATCGCCGGCCGCTGGACGCCGGCGTGAGCGGCTGAAGCCGGGACTGGATCAAGCCTGCTGCGGCGGCGTCGTATCCATCCAGAGGGCCGCCCACATGTGGCCGTCGGGGTCGGCGATGTCGCGGGTGAGCATGAATCCATGGTCTTCGGGTGGGTTCACGTCGGCCGTGCCGCCATGGGCGGCGGCCGCCGCGTTCATCGCATCGACGGCCGCACGGCTTTCCAGCGACAACGAGAGCATGTGGCCGGCCGAGCCTTTGGCCGGGAACGGCCGGTCGGTGAAGGTGCGCCATTTGGCGTGGCTGATCAGCATCACCTTGATCGCCTCGCTCCACACCATGCAGGAGCCGCTGTCGTCGCTCATTTGCGGATTCCGCTCGAACCCGAGGGCCTGGTAGAAGGCGGTCGAAAGCGCGAGGTCGGCGACGGGCAGGCTGATGAAGATCGTCTTGGTCATGTGGCGCTCCTGATTCGGGTCTGTCTGCTTGGGAAGACTCTACGGCCGTAGAGCTTTCAACACCACGACGGGCCAGCCCCGCCAGAATCGACAAGGGCCGCCGCTTTTCAGCGGCAGCCCTGTCATCGGACCGTCAGCCTGATGCCTGGCTTCAGCCGGCAGCCAACACGTCGTGCGCCTGCTGGTCTGCGTGGTAGCTCGAACGCACCATGGCGCCCACGGCCGCATGCGAGAAGCCCATCTTGTAGGCCTCTTCTTCGAACATCTTGAAGGTGTCGGGGTGCACATAGCGGCGCACCGGCAGGTGATGGCCCGAGGGTGCCAGGTACTGGCCGATGGTCAGCATGTCGATGTTGTGCGCGCGCATGTCGCGCATCACCTGCAGGATCTCCTCGTCGGTTTCACCCAGGCCCACCATGATGCCGCTCTTGGTCGGCACGCCGGGCACCTCTTCCTTGAAGCGCTTCAGGAGGTTCAGGCTGAATTCGTAATCGGAGCCCGGGCGAGCTTCCTTGTACAGGCGCGGCGCGGTTTCCAGGTTGTGATTCATCACGTCCGGAGGCGCGGCCTTGAGGATGTCCAGGGCGCGGTCCATGCGGCCGCGGAAGTCGGGCACCAGCACCTCGATCTGCGTCGCAGGGCTCAGCTCGCGGACCTGGCGGATGCATTCGGCAAAGTGGCCGGCGCCGCCGTCGCGCAGGTCGTCGCGGTCCACGCTGGTGATCACCACGTACTTGAGCTTCAGCGCGGCAATTGTCTTGGCCAGGTTGACCGGCTCGTCCGCGTCCAGGGGATCGGGGCGACCATGGCCCACGTCGCAGAACGGGCAGCGGCGGGTGCACTTGTCACCCATGATCATGAAGGTGGCCGTGCCCTTGCCGAAGCACTCGCCGATATTGGGGCAGGAGGCTTCCTCGCAGACCGTGTGCAGCTTGTGCTCGCGCAGGATCTGCTTGATCTCGTAGAAACGGGTGCTGGGCGAACCAGCCTTCACGCGGATCCAGTCCGGCTTCTTGAGCATCTCGCCCGCCGGCACGATCTTGATCGGGATGCGTGCCGTCTTGGCCTGCGCCTTCTGCTTGGCGCTGGCGTCGTAGGCCTCGCCGGTCAATGCTTCGTGCGTGATGTTCTCGGTCGCCATTGCTGTGCTTCTCAGGGTTCAGCGGCTCAGCAGCGCCTCCAGGCGCTCGCCGAACCGCCGGGCCACCGTGGCCCAGTCCGTGGAAACCCGCAGTGTAGCGAGGTCCACCGTTTGAAGCCCTGCATAGCCGCAAGGATTGATGCCGAGATAGGGCTGCAGATCCATGTCTACGTTGATCGCGACACCGTGATACGTGCAGTGCCGGCTGACCTTGATGCCCAGCGCCGCCACCTTGCCCAGGCCCTTGAAAGCATCGTTCGGATCGCTCGGCCCGGTCAGCGCCGCATGCGCGCCTGGGTCGTCCAGCCGCACATAGATGCCCGGCGCACCGGCCACGCGGTGGCCGGTGATGCCGAACTGGTCCAGTGTCTGGATAACGGCGGCTTCCAGCCGGAACACGTATTCCTTGACGTAGATGCCCAGGCGCTTCAGGTCCACGAGCGGATAGGCCACCACCTGGCCAGGCCCGTGATAGGTCACCTGCCCGCCCCGGTTCGTCTGCACGACCGGAATGCCGCTGGGGTTCAAGACATGGTCGGCCTTGCCAGCCAGGCCTTGCGTGTAAGTGGGCGGATGCTCACAGAGCCAGATTTCGTCGGGCGTGTCAGCGCCGCGGGCCTCGGTGAAGGCGCGCATGGCGGCCTCGGTGGACGCGTAATCGACGCGCCCCAGGACCTTGACCAACATGCTCAGAGCACGACCTTGACCATCGGATGCGTGGTCAGGGTACGGTACAGCTCATCCAGTTGCTCGCGGCTGGTGGCAGTGATCGTGATCGTCAGGCCCAGGTAGTTGCCGCCCTTGCTGGGGCGCTGCTCGATGGTCGTGGCATCGAACTCGGGATCGAACTGGCGGGCCACATGGGCAATCGCCTCGACAAAGCCCTCGACCTGCGCGCCCATCACCTTGATCGGGAAGCGCGAGGGGTACTCGATCAGCGACTGCTCGGGCGGAATGTATTGGTTCATGGTCAGACAGATTGGGCCAGCTTGGCGTTTTGGTAGGCCTCGTAGAGCCGCGCGTAAACCGGCCCGGGTTTGCCATGCAGGGCACCATGGCCGACCGGCTCATGGTCCAGCGTGGTCACCGCCAGCACTTCCTTGGTGGCCGAGCTGAGGATGATTTCATCGGCGGCAAACACCTCGGCCTCTGAGATGGGCCGCAGGTTGTAGCCGATGCTCAGCTCCGCGCAGAGTTCCTTGATCAGCTCGACCCGGATGCCTTCCAGCACCTGCTCGCTCTTGGGCACGCCCAGCAGAGCGCCTTCCTTGACGATCCACACATTCGACGCCGAAGCCTCGGTGAGATGGCCATCGCGGAACATGATGGTTTCGACAGCACCCTCGTCGGCCGAGATCTGGCGGGCCAGCACATTGCCCAGGAGCGAGGTGCTCTTGATGTCGCCACGCTCCCAGCGGAAATCGCGTGCGCTGATGCAGGCCACACCGTGGTGGCGCACCTCGGCCGAGACCGGTCGCGCGGGCGTGCTGTAAGAAAACACCGTGGGCGCAATGCCGACCGGCATCACATGGTCGCGAGGCGCCACGCCACGAGTCACCTGCAGATACCACCACTGATCGGCGGCACCCACACGGGCCACCAGCTCGCGGCCCACCTGCATCCATTCGGCGCGGGTCAGGGGGTTGTCGATGCGAAGCTTGGCCAGGCTGCGGTCCAGCCGCTCCATGTGCTCGTCGAATCGGAACATGCGGCCGCCATAGACCGGCACCATCTCGTAGACGCCGTCGCCAAAGATGAAGCCCCGGTCCATCGGCGAAATGCGCGCCGCGGCCAGTGGCTGGTATTCGCCATTCAGGTAGCAGGGCACATCAGGCAACGCGGTCATTGGCAGACTCCTTGACGACAGGTACCCAGCTTACGTGCTGGCGCTTACTTGATCCAGAGGCGGATGGCGTCCCAGGCGCGGCCGAAGATGCCGGCCAGCGGCACCGCTTCCTGCACCACCAGCGGCACTTCGGCCACCAGCACGCCACCGGCCGTGCTCACCTTCAGGGTGCCGACCTTCTGGCCCTTGGCCAGCGGTGCGATCAGCGGATCGGTGCGTTCGATATGGGTCTTCAGATTGGCACCTTCGCCCCGCGGCACGGCCACATAGACGGCCGTGGCCGCACCCAGCCTGGCCTCGGGGGCGGTGCCCTTCCAGACCTGTGCCTTGGCAATCGCCGCGTCCTGCTCGAACAGGCGCAGCGCGTCAAAGGCCGAGTAGCCCCAGTTCAGGAGCTTCTGGCTTTCCGAAGCGCGCGCTTCCTTGGACGCCGTGCCCATCACCACGCTCACGAGGCGGCGCTTGCCGTTCGGGAACTCGCGCTGGGCGCTGGCGATCAGGCAGTAGCCGGCGTCCTTGGTGAAGCCGGTCTTCATGCCGTCCACGCTCGGGTCGCGGCCCAGCAGCAGGTTGCGGTTGCCCTGCTTGATCTTGTTGTAGGTGTACTCGCGGATCGAGTAGTAGCGATAGAACTCGGGGAAGTCGCGGATCAGGTTGGCCGCAATGATCGCCATGTCGCGGGCGCTGCTCTTGTGGCCAGGCTCGGTCATGCCGGTCACATTGGTGAACTGGGTGTTCTTCAGGCCCCAGGCCTGGGCCTGGCGGTTCATCGCCGCCACGAATTGCTCCACGGTGCCGCTCACGCCTTCAGCCAGGGCGACCGACGCATCGTTGCCGCTTTGCACGATCATGCCGCGCAGCAGTTCATCGACCTTGGGCGTCATCGTGGTGTCGACGAACATCAGCGAGGCGCCTTCCTTGCGCTCATCCCAGGCACGCCTGGAGACGGTGAGCGTCTGCTCCAGCGTCAGGCGCTTTTCCTTCAAGGCATTGAAGACCAGGTAGGCGGTCATCAGTTTGGTGAGCGAGGCAGGGTCGTTGGCCACATCGGCTTCGCGCTCGGCCAGCACCTTGTTGGCGGTCAGGTCGATCAGGAAATAGCCCTTGGCCGCGATCTCGGGCGGCTGCGGCGCCTGGGCCAGGGCGGACAGCCCGCTGGCTGCCGCCAGCACGAAGGCAATCAGTCGTTTCATCGAGGGAATTCTCAGGAAGAACTGGCGGCACCGGCCTCATGCCAGCCCCGCAGAATGATGTTCTTGAGCAGCGGCAGCTGCCCGTGGAAGAAATGGCCGACGCCGGGCACCACGGTGACCGGAAGCGATTGCGGGCGCGCCCAGTCCAGGACACTGGCAAGCGGCACCACGTCGTCGGTTTCGCCATGCACCACCAGGGTGTCGGCGGGCACGGTCGTCATGTCGAAGCGGCTGGCGGCGGGGCCGACCAGGCACAGCCGCTCGGCCTTGTCGTCAAGCCGCTGGGCCGCATGAGAGGCCACATAGCCGCCGAAGGAAAAGCCGCCCAGCGCCAAGGGCAAGCCGGCTTCACGGGCGTGGGCAATCACCGCCAGCGCGTCATCCACCTCGCCGCGACCCTCGTCCCACTGGCCCTCGGACTTGCCGATGCCACGGAAGTTGAAGCGCACCGCGCGGTAGCCCATCTGGACGAAGGCACGAGCCAGGGTCTGCACGACCTTGTTGTCCAGCGTGCCCCCCTGCGTGGGGTTGGGGTGACAGATCACGGCCACGCCGCGCAGCGCTGCACTCGGCCGGTCGATGGCGATCTCGAGGGCACCGGCCGGGCCGGCGATGACGAGCTTCTCGGTTTGGGAGTTCATGCCGGAGACTGTTCAGCGTCCGACGTTGTCTGGCAGCACCAGGCGCTCGACCACCTTGCCCTGCTTCAGGTGCTGCTCGACGATCTCGTCGATGTCGGCGTTGTCCACGTAGCTGTACCAGACGCCTGCCGGATACACCACCGCCACCGGCCCGCCAGCGCAGCGGTCCAGGCAACCCGCCTTGTTGATGCGCACGCCGCCCTTGCCGGCCAGGCCCAGGGTCTTGACCTTCTGCTTGCAGTGGTCGAAGGCTTCCTGGGCGCCGTGCTGGGCACAGGCGTTCTCGCCCTCGCGCTGGTTCAGGCAGAAAAACACATGATGCTGAAAGTACGGTTCGCTCATGTCCGCCATTGTAGGCAGGCCCGGGTTTTCACTGACTCATTGCGCTTCAAGCCGTGTTCGCCCGGGAGGCCATGAGCTGCCACCAACCCCACAGCAGCAACCAGCGCGCAAAGAGTCTAATTACCGAGACTCGTCGCGCTGCGCGATGCGCCAGAGCAGCCAGGCCAGCGCCGCGAACGGCCAGCACCAGCCAATCCATTGCGCCAGGCCATAGAGGTTGATGAAGCGGCCCTGCTCCCAGGTCTGCAGGCTCTGCGCCAGGTACGGGTCGGACGGCGCCTCGCTGACCAGGGCGATCAGGGCCGTCAGCACCACCAGCCCCCAGGCCGCCGCGATGCGGCGGGAGAACAGACAGGCCAGCAGCGCCAAGACGGCACCGACGCCCAGGCCGGGCCAGGTGGCCGGCGTGAGCCAGGCCCAGGCATGCTGGGGACTGAAGGCCAGCGCAGTCGACCAGGTCGTACCCACCACGCCCAGAATCAGCGCACCCAGCACCAGGAAGACGCGCCGCTTACCGGGCCGGGCCACCGACAAGGCCAGCAGGACCGGACCAAGGAGGCCCAGGGCAATCGCAATCGCCTCCAGGCCCGGCGGCAAGGGGCGGCCCGGCAATTCGGTCGCCGCGGCGAGCGCCCAGGGCGTGCCGGCCAGCGCGCTCTCGCTCAGCTCTCTCAAGCGAGGCAGCAGCTGGCCCAGGCCCAGCGGCAGCGGCGCCGGAAACAGCAGGCCGATGGGCCACAGCGCCAGCAAGGCCACCGCACCGGCACTGTGAGGCTGGAACCAGCGCTCGCGCCAGCCATGCCAGCGCTGCAGGCCGCCAAAGTGATTCAGGCCCCAACCCAGCACGCCGCCGCACAGGCCGCCCGCGCTGTTCAGCAGCCAGTCTGCGAGTGAAGGCACCCGGCTGGGCAGGAAGTACTGCAAGCTCTCCAGCGCATACGAGAAGGCGGACAGGCCCACGGTGGCGAGCAGGAAGCCGTAACGCAGCCGGCCGCCGCTGCGAACCACCGCCGCAAAGGCCAGCAGGCCCATGGGCAGATAGCCCAGCACATTCACCCAGATATCGAACGGGCCCCAGTAGCGCGGCCAGGGCAGGCCGACCAGCCAGCCCGGCGTCAGGCCGGTCGGCTCGCGCCAGGGCCAGAACGGATAGAGGCTGGCATGCACCACCAGCAGCGCATAGATCAGGGTCAGCCAGGTGGCGGAGCTGCGCCGGCGCGGGGGAAGCATTTTCAGAACGGTTTGACCACGGCCAGCACCACGACCGCCGCAAACACGAGCACCGACACCTCGTTGAAGACCCGGTACCAGCGGTGGCCGCGCCGGTTCGCCATCACCTCGAAGTCGCGCAGCAGCCTGCCGCAGTAGTGCTGGTAGCCAATCGCCACCACCACCAGGGCGATCTTGGCATGCAGCCAGTGGCTGCCGGCAAAGCGACCCGTGCCGAAGCCCAGCCACAGCCACAGGCCAAGCAGGATGGCGACGCCGGAGAGCATGTGGGCAAAGCGTTGCAGCTTGCGTGCCATCAAGAGCAGCCGTTCGCGCTCGGCGTGGCTGTCGGCCGGCACCATGGCCAGGTTCACGAAGATGCGTGGCAGGTAGAACAGCCCGGCGAACCAGGACGCCACGAACACGATGTGGAAGGCTTTGATCCAGAGGTACATCGAACCATTATCAATGGCGGCATGTGCTGGAGATTCGGCCGCCCTTGAGCCAGCCCACGCATGCGGCGGGCAAAAAAAAGCCCCGGCTCTAGGCCGGGGCGGCAAAGCCTTTTCGCTGTCATCACGTCAAGGCTCCTGCTCAGGGAGGAAAAGCAGGGGACGACCACCTTGCGGCTATCATCCGGGACCAATATTAACAGAGCCCCTCGGGTGGCTTCTACGGGAAGATGCGTAGAAGTTTTGACTGAAATCACGCCCGGCGGCTCCCGCCCCCGCGAACCCGGGGGCGACTCCTGGAGCAGCAGATCTTGGCCCGTTCTTCCCACCTTCCCGCCCCCTTTCCGGCCAGCCGGCCGCGCCGCCTGCGCCGCGACGCCTTCAGCCGCGATCTGGTGCGCGAGCACAGCCTGAGCGTCAAGGATCTGATACTGCCGGTCTTCGTTCATGAGGGCGAAAACCACCTGCACCCGATCGACTCGATGCCGGGCGTCAACCGCCAGAGCCTGGACCACCTGCTGCGCACCGCCGAGGAGGCTGCGACGCTGGGCATTCCAGTGCTGGCCCTGTTTCCGGCCATCGATCCGAGCCTGAAGACGGTGGACGGCTCTGAGGCCTTCAACCCCGAAGGCATCATCCCGCGCGCCGTGCGCGCCCTGAAATCCCGCTTCCCCGAGCTGGGCCTGCTGACCGACGTGGCACTGGACCCCTACACCAGCCACGGCCAGGACGGCCTGCCCGACGAGACCGGCTACCTGATCAACGATGCGACGGTCGAGCTGCTGGTCCGCCAGGCGCTCACGCAAGCCGAGGCTGGCGCCGACATGGTGGGCCCGAGCGACATGATGGACGGCCGCATCGGCGCCATCCGCCAGGCCTTGGAGAGCCGCGGCCTCATCCACACCCGGATCATGGCCTACAGCGTCAAGTACGCCAGCGCCTTCTACGGCCCCTTCCGCGACGCGGTGGGTTCCAAGAGCGCCCTGGGCAAGTCGAACAAGAAGACCTATTACGTCGACCCCGGCAACACCAACGAGGCTCTGCGCGAAGTTGCGGCCGACCTGGCCGAGGGCGCCGACATGGTGATGGTCAAGCCCGGCATGCCTTACCTGGACGTGGTGCGCCGCGTGAAGGACGAGTTCGGCGTGCCCACCTTCGCCTACCAGGTGAGCGGCGAGTACGCGATGCTCAAGGCCGCTGCCGCCAACGGCTGGCTGGACCACGACGCCGTGATGATGGAAGCGCTGCTGGCCTTCAAGCGCGCCGGCGCCGACGGCATCCTGAGCTACTTCGCACTCGACGCAGCGCGCCTGCTGAAGGCCGCCTGAGCGTGCGTCTCTTCCACATCCACGGCGACCAGTTCAGCGAGCTGAGAGAGCTGCCTGCAGACCTGCCTGAGCAGGGCTTCCTGTGGCTGGGTCTGGGCCGGCGCGAGTTCGAGGTGGAACTGAACCAGGTCCAGGCCCATCTGCAAGCCTGGGCCGGCGGGCAACTGGTCGACCTGCATGTGTCGGACCTCCTGAACAACCAGCTGCCCTCGCATTTCGACTACACCAGCTGGTACGACCTGATGGTGTTCCGCCGCCTGGCCGCGGCACCGGGCAGCGAGGCCCTGTTCTTCGACGATGAGCACGGCACGCTGGCCTCGGCCGAGAAGGCCTTGAAGGCCATCGACACCAGCCCGGTCGGCTTCGCGCTGTTCGATCGCGTGCTGCTGACCGTGCACCCCACCGACTGCCTGGTGCGCGACTTCTTCGCCGACAAGCTCGGCAAGATGAGCCCCGGCAACGGCGGGCGCGACTTGCGCGGCAGCGGCCGCATGCCGGCCAGCACGGCCGACCTGATGCTGCGCATGCTCAACCACATGGTGGACAGCTATCTGGACCTGCGACGACTGCTCAGCAAGCAGTTGGCAACGCTGCAGAAGATGCTGCTGGACCCGCACAGCCAGTTCGACGACTGGGCCATGCTGCTCGCCTCGCGCGACGCCTTGCACCGCCTCGAAGACACCTGCGAAGACCAGCGCAGCGCACTCCAGGAATGGATAGACGCGCTGGACGAATGGCCCGCCGACAACGACCCACATGCCCAGCGCGAGCGCGAGCTCCTGCGCGTGCGCTCACGCGACGTGCTGGAGCATGTCGAGCGCGTGCTCAGCCATGTACGCCGGCTCGAGTCGTCGGCCGAGAGCGCGGTGCAGATGCACTTCTCGGCGCTGGGCCACCGCACCAACAGCATCATGCGCACGCTGACGGTGTTGACCGCCATCTTCCTGCCCTTGAACTTGATCACCGGCATCTTCGGCATGAACTTCGATGGCCTGCCCCTGATCCACAGCAGCACGGGCATCTGGATCGCCTTCGGCATGATGGCCGCCGTGGGCCTCACCCTGGGCGCCTTCTTCTGGCGCAAGCGCTACCTGGGCACCCAGGCGCGATGAGACGCCAGGAGGCTCAGCCGCGCTGATAGGGATCAGCAAAGCCCAGCCCGACCATGAGCTCGGTCTCGCGGGCTTCCATGCAGGCAGCCTCGTCGTCCTCCTCATGGTCGTATCCCTGCGCATGCAGGGTGCCGTGCACCAGCATGTGGGCGTAGTGGGCCAGGATGTCGATGCCCATCTCTTTGGCTTCCTGCTCCACCACCTCGGCGCAGATCACCAGGTCGGCGCCGACCACCGGCTCATGGCTGTAGTCGAAGGTGAGCACATTGGTCGCGTAGTCCTTGCCGCGATATTCCTTGTTCAGCGCGCGGCCTTCCTCGGCGCCAACGATGCGCACCGCGATCTCGCCGGGCAGCTCCAGCGCAGCGCGGATGTAGCGGATCACCTTGTGGCGCGGCAGCAGCGCGCGATGGCGCGGGTCCGCGAACTGCAGGGACAGGTTCAGTTCCGGCTGGCTCATTTGGCAGCTCCTTGCAGCTTGGCTTCGGCCTTGAGCTTGGCCTTGGTCTGCGCCTCATAGGCCTCGACGATGCGGGCCACCAGCGGATGGCGCACCACGTCCGACGAGGTGAAGTGCGTCATCGCGATGCCCTTGACCTTGGATAGCACCTTCTCGGCGTCCACCAGGCCGCTGTGGGTGCCCTTGGGCAGGTCGATCTGGCTGGTGTCGCCGGTCACCACGCAGCGGCTGCCGAAGCCGATGCGGGTCAGGAACATCTTCATCTGCTCGGGCGTGGTGTTCTGCGCTTCGTCGAGGATGACGAAGGCATGGTTGAGCGTGCGGCCCCGCATGAAGGCCAGCGGCGCGATCTCCAGCTGGCCCTTCTCGAACGCCTTGGTCACTCGGTCGAAACCCATCAGGTCGTAGAGCGCGTCATACAGCGGGCGAAGATAGGGGTCGACCTTCTGCGTCAGGTCGCCAGGCAGGAAGCCCAGGCGCTCGCCTGCCTCGACCGCCGGGCGGGTCAGGATGATGCGCTGCACGCTGTTGCGCTCCAGCGCATCCACGGCACAGGCCACGGCCAGGAAGGTCTTGCCGGTGCCGGCCGGGCCGATGCCCATGGTGATGTCGTGCGACAGGATGTTGGCCAGGTACTCATGCTGGTTCGGCGTGCGGCCGGCCAGGTCGGCCCGGCGGGTGCGCAAGACCAGTTCGCCACCGGCAGGTGCCGCGGAGACCGGCTGGGCCGAGACCGGCTTCAGGCCCAGCTCACTGGCAGCCTCGAACAGCGCGAGCTGCAGCGCCTCAGCCGTGATCGTGCGGCGGCCCTTTTCGTAAAGCGTCTGCAGCAGCTGCAAGGCCCGCTCGGCGGGCTTCTTGGCCCCTTCAATGCGGATGGCCTCGTTGCGGCGGGTGATGGTCACGCCCAACGTTGCCTCCACCTCGCGCAGGTTGGCGTCCAGGCTGCCGCAGAGCTGGGCCAGGCGCTGGTTGTCGGCGGGGCTGAATTCGTGGCGAAGAATCATTGTGTGAATTGCTTGGGGAGGAAGCTGCAAACGAGCAGGCCGCGATTGTCGCCCGGACGCACTTGCAACAGCTGGCTACTGCACAATCGGCGCCCATGCGAACCTCCGTCCCCTGGTCCAGCGCGCTGGCGCCCGAGACCAGCCTGTTCTGGCTGCACAGCCTGCCGGCCCTGTTCAACGCCATGCTGCTCGGTATGGCGGCCTGGCTGGTGATGCTGGCCTGGCTGCAGCGCGGCGAGCGTCGCCTCGCATACCTGGCCGGCCTGATGCTGGCCTGGGTCTCGCTCAATACCGGACTGTGGCCCGCGCCGCTGGCCCTGTCGTCAAGCCTGGATGCACTGCTGCGCATCGGGCTGCTGCCGGTGCTGGCCCTGTGTGCCGTTCAGCTGCTGCTGCGCCAGGTGGGCGTTCGCGACAGCCGCATCGACTGGGGCCTGCGCGTGCAGTGCGGCCTGGTGCCGCTCAGCGCCGTGCTGGTCGGCAGTGCCCAGCATGGCAATGTCTGTCGCTTCTGGGCGATGCTGCTGGGCCTGCAGGTGCTGGCGGCCATGGTCTGGTTCCTGCGGCTGAGCCGCCGCAACAGCCAGGTCGACGTCGCGGTCGACCCGCCGGCCGGCCCGCTGCCGCGCTGGCTGGTTGCCCTGGGCGGCATCCTGCTGATGGCCGAGCTGGTGTTCCAGCATCTGCGCCAGAGCGAACAGCTCCTGATCAGCCCGCTGCTGTTGCCGCCGCTCTTGATGGTTCTGGCCCTGTACGCCGGTGCCCAGATGGCCAAGGCCCGGCTGACGGCTGAGCAGCAATACCTGGCGCTGCAAGCCGAGGTGCAGGAAAAGATCGCCAATGTCGAGCGCAGCTTTGCGCAGATGGCCGAACAGAAGCTCGAGCAGGTGACCGAGCGCGAGCGCAAGCGCATTGCCGCTGACCTGCATGACGACCTGGGCGCCAAGCTGCTGACCATCGTCCACACCAGCGAATCGGACCGCATCTCCACCCTGGCGCGCGAAGCGCTGGAAGAAATGCGCCTCTCGGTGCGCGGCCTGACCGGCAAGCCGGTGCAATTGCTCGATGCGCTGGGCGACTGGCGCGCAGAAGTGGTCTCGCGCCTGGGTCAGGCCAATATCCTTGCGGAATGGAAGTCGCCGGCCGAGGACATCGTCCACACTCTGCCCGCGCGCGCCTACGTGCAGACCACGCGCATCCTGCGCGAATCGGTCAGCAACATCATCAAGCACAGTGGCGCCACCCATTGCACCGTCACCTGCAATGTGCAGGACGGGGATTTCCAGTTCATCATCCAGGACAACGGCCAGGGCATCTCGACCGAACCGGACGGCCGCCTCGACAAGGGCCATGGCATGGCCAGCATGAAGTCGCGTGCCAAGCAGATGCATGGCCAATGCCTGGTCGAGTCAGGCCCCGGCTGGGGAACCGTGATACGCCTCACGATCCCCCTCTGAAAAGTGTTGTTGCTCGTGTTGAGTCCGTCGGCGTATCCAACATACTAGGCCGCCATGAACCATATCCTGCTGCTCGAAGACATTCCTGAAATCCGCGCCTGGCTCAAGGCGCTGATCAAACAGGTGTTTGCCAATGCTCAGATCACCGAATGCTCGCGCGTGCAAGACGCGCTGCAGCAGGTGCAGCTGCAGAAGTTCACGCTGGCCCTGCTGGACCTCGGCCTGCCCGACGGTTCGGGCGTCGACGTGATTGCGGCACTGCGCGAGAAGCAGCCGGAAGTGCAGTCGGTGATCGTCACCATCCACGATGACGACGAGCACCTGTTCCCCGCTCTGCAGGCCGGTGCCTTCGGCTACCTGCTCAAAGAACAATCACGAGAACTGCTGGTCGAGCAGTTGCAGCGCATGAGCGGTGGCGAGCCGCCGCTCTCGCCCTCCATTGCCCGCAAGGTGATCGCGTATTTCGCTGCGCAGCGTCGCCCGCAAGCGGCTGCACTCCTGCATGAGGTGTCGCTGACGGATCGCGAAACCGAAGTGCTGTTGCGCGTGGCCAAGGGCTTCACGCTGCCGGAAATCGGCGTGCAGTTGGGTCTGAGCCGTCACACGATCGCGGACTACGTGAAGCAGATCTACCGCAAGCTGAATGTGTCTTCGCGCGCCGAGGCGGCGCTTGAAGCACAGCGCCTGGGTTTGTTCGGTCGGAACTGATCTGAATCGGGCCGGATAATGGCCTGATGATTGGAAAGCTCACAGGCGTCATCGCGGAGAAATCGCCTCCGCTCGTGCTCATCGATGTGCAAGGCGTCGGCTATGAGGTCGACGTGCCGATGAGCACCTTCTACAACCTTGGCAATCTCGGCGACAAGGTCAGCCTGCTGACCCACTTCGTCGTGCGCGAGGATGCGCAGATCCTGTTCGGCTTTCTCACGGCCGAGGAACGCACCACCTTTCGCCAGCTGATCAAGATCAGCGGCGTGGGCCCCAAGATGGCCTTGTCGCTGCTCTCCGGCCTGTCTGTCGCAGAGCTTTCGCAAGCCGTGTCCAAGCAGGACAGCGGCCGCCTGGTGAAGGTGCCCGGCATCGGCAAGAAGACTGCAGAACGCTTGCTGCTCGAGCTCAAGGGCAAGCTGGGCCCCGACCTCGCGCTGCCCGCCAGTGTGGCCAATGACAACCAGGCCGACATCCTGCAGGCGCTGATCGCCTTGGGCTACAGCGACAAGGAAGCAGCAGCGGCCCTGAAGGCCTTGCCGCCCGACGTGGGCGTGAGCGAAGGCATCAAGCTTGCCATGAAGAAGCTGACCTGAAGACGAGCCCATGAGCATCCAGACGGACGACTTCGCACCGCAGCCGCAGCAGCGCGTCATCAGCGCCGTGGCCACCTCGCCCAACGAGGAAGCCATCGAGCGCGCCTTGCGGCCCAAGCTGCTCGATGAATACGTCGGCCAGGCCAAGGCGCGCGAGCAGCTGGAGATCTTCATCGGCGCGGCGCGCAAGCGCGAGGAGGCGCTGGACCATGTGCTGCTGTTCGGCCCGCCGGGCTTGGGCAAGACCACGCTCTCGCACATCATCGCGGCCGAGCTGGGCGTGAACCTGCGCCAGACCTCGGGCCCGGTGCTGGAGAAGCCCAAGGACCTGGCAGCCATCCTCACGAACCTCGAGAAGAACGATGTGCTCTTCATCGACGAGATCCATCGCCTCAGCCCGGTAGTCGAGGAAATCCTCTACCCGGCGCTGGAGGACTACCAGATCGACATCATGATCGGCGAAGGCCCGGCAGCCCGCTCGATCAAGCTGGACCTGCAGCCCTTCACGCTGGTGGGCGCCACCACGCGCGCCGGCATGCTGACCAACCCGCTGCGCGACCGCTTCGGCATCGTGGCCCGGCTGGAGTTCTATACGGCCGAGGAATTGCAGCGCATCGTCACGCGCTCGGCCGGCTTGCTGGGCGCGCCGATCGATGCCGAAGGTGCGCTCGAAGTGGCCCGCCGCTCGCGCGGCACGCCGCGCATTGCCAACCGCCTCCTGCGCCGCGTGCGCGACTATGCGGACGTGAAGGGCGACGGCCGCATCAGCAAGAGGATCGCCGACCTGGCCTTGAAGATGCTGGACGTGGACCCGCAAGGCTTCGACCTGATGGACCGCAAGCTTCTGGAAGCCGTGGTGCACCGCTTCGACGGCGGGCCCGTGGGCCTGGACAACGTGGCAGCCGCCATCGGCGAGGAGCCCGGCACGATCGAGGACGTGATCGAGCCCTTCCTGATCCAGCAGGGCTTTCTGCAGCGCACGCCGCGCGGCCGCATCGCCACGCTGGCGGCCTTCCGCCACCTCGGCGTGACGCCGCCCAAGGCGGCAGGTCAGTTGCTGTTCGACGAGTAGTTCGACACTGCGATCAGCATCAGGAGGATGGCCGCGCCGCTGATGAGCAGCAGCGGCCAGCTCAGCAGGTGGGCCCACCACAGGTAGGCCGTCGTGGCGTTCAGCGCCAGCAGGAACAGCCCGGCGGCCATCATCAGCCGCTTCGGATGCGCGGGCGGGTCGTACTTGCGCTGGGCACGCGGGTCGTAGTCCTTCAGATTCGCCACCTGGCCCGGCAGCCAGTGCGCCGGCTCCCACCAGACGCGCAGCTTGTTCAAGATGCCGGGCACGGTCTTCATCTTGCGCCACAGCGCGCGGTAGACGATGGTGTTGGCCGTCCAGGGGTTCCAGCTCTGCAGCGCATCGCGCACACCATAGACGCAGGGCTCCTCGTCGAGCTCGGGCTGGAAGCTGCCGAACATCCGGTCCCAGATGATCAGGATGCCGCCGTAGTTGCGGTCCAGGTAGATCTCGTTGACGGCATGATGGACCCGGTGGTTCGAGGGCGCGCAGAACCACCGGTCGAACCAGCCCAGGCGCCCGATCTGCTGCGTGTGTACCCAGTACTGGTAGAGCAGGTCGATCAGCGCGACCACGGCAAACACCAGCGGCGGGAAGCCGAGCAGAGCCATGGGCAGGTAGAAGATCCAGCCGGCGATCCAGCCGCTGCTGGTCTGGCGCAAGGCGGTGGAGAGGTTGTAGTCCTCGCTCTGGTGATGCACCGAATGCGCGGCCCAGAACAGCGCCGTGGTGTGGCCCAGACGGTGGTGCCAGTAGTAGAGGAAGTCGTAGAGCAGCAGGCCGATGCCCCAGACCCACAGCGACGTGGCGCTCAGATGGAGCAGGGCCGCATGCTCGTAGACCCAGACATAGATCCCCAGCGTGAACAGCTTGGTCAGCGCGCCCACGACCTGGCTCAGGATCCCCAGGCTGATGCTGGAGAGCGCATCGTTCAGGCGATAGGTGTTGCGGCCGCGGCGGCGACCGATCCAGAACTCCAGGCCGATCAGCGCGAAGAAGATCGGTGTGACGAGAACGATGATCTGGGCGCCTTCCATCTCTGCTTCCTCAGCCTTCCGCTTCGTTGTCCAGACCGTCCAGGTGCATGTCGTCGTTCCAGCCGACCAGGGTCGGGCCTTCGCTGGACCACAGGAGCCGGTTCACAGCGGCATTGCCGAGCTTCCAGGTGCGCACGGCCTGCAAGGGCTGGCGCGAGGCGGCGCGGTAGAGACAGTCCATCACGCCGCCGTGCGCAACGATGGCGATGGTCTGGCCTGGATGTGTCAGCGCGATGCGCTCGACCGCGGCCACGGCACGGGCGAAGAAGTCCTGCAGGCTTTCACCGCCGGGGGCGGCAAAGTCGGGCTCGCGGCGGCGCCAGCGGGCGCTGTCCTCGGCATGCCTGGCTTCGATTTCGGCCCAGGTCAGGCCTTCGAAGATGCCGAAGTGGCGCTCGCGCAGGCGAGCGTCCAGGTTCAAGGGCAGCTCGCGGCTTGATGCGAGCGCCGCAGCCGTCTGCTGCGCACGTTGCAGGTCGCTCGAATACACGGCGTCGATCTGCTCGCCAGCCAGCGCTTCAGCCAGCAGCCGCGCCTGTGCGAGGCCGCGCTCGTTCAAGGGAATGTCGATGTGGCCCTGGATGCGAGTGTCAGCATTCCAGGCGGTTTCGCCGTGCCGGATGGCGAGCACGGTAGTCACTGCATCAAGAGACATGTCTGCCCCTCGTCCGATGAATACAGCGGCCGCCCCCCCGGGGGGACGCCCCTTGCTTGGGGCGGCCCTGCGCTGCGGGGCTCACTTGGCAGTCCAGAAGCAATCGACCTTGGCGGAGATGCTGTGCCGCATCAGCTCGATCAAGGGCCAGACGCGCTGGCGCAGGGTCACTCCCTCACGTTTGGGCGCCGGCTCGCCGGCGGCTTGTGCATCGGCTTGCAGCTGGGCAAAACGGGCTTCATCCTCCGCCACGGCATGCTCCAGCGCGCTGACGGCCGCGACCAATTGGTCAACCGGCAGCAGGCCTTCGGCGGCGGGCTCGCGGCCCAGCAGGCGCAAGACCTGCTCACCATTCGCCCCCATCATGATCACATCGGCACCGGCCTTGCTCTTGAAACGGTAAATCACGGCTACGCTCCTTGCTGCCCCGCATTGTGGGCCAGGAGTGAAGCCATGAAGTTCGTTCGATTCGGTCCGGCGGGCCGCGAGAAGGTGGGCTGCATTGACGCCCGTGGTGAGCTGCGCGACCTGAGCAGCGCCGTGGCGGATCTGAACCTGCCCACGCTTGGCCAGTCAGGCCTGCGCAAGCTGGCCAGACTCAAGCCGGAAGACTTTCCGAAAGTGAAGGGCAGGCCGCGGCAGGGCGTGCCGTTCACCGGCATCAGCAAGCTGGTCGGCATCGGCCTCAACTACCGCGACCACGCCATCGAGGCCGGCATGGCCATACCGGCCGAGCCCATCGTCTTCATGAAGGCGACCAGCTGCATCAGCGGCCCGCAGGACCCGGTGCTGCGCCCGGCCGGTTCGGCCAAGTTGGACTGGGAGGTCGAGCTGGGCGTCGTGATCGGCAAGACCGCTCGCTCGGTGAGCCTTGAGAAGGCGCTGGACCATGTGGCGGGCTATTGCGTGGTCAACGATGTATCTGAGCGCTCCTTCCAGCTGGAGCGCGGCGGCACCTGGGACAAGGGCAAGGGCTGCGACAGCTTCGGCCCCATCGGCCCCTGGCTGGTGACCCGTGACGAGGTACCCGACCCGCAATCGCTCGCGCTCTGGCTCGACGTGAACGGCGAGCAGCGCCAGCGCGGCAACACCGCGACGATGATCTTCGGCGTGGCGGAAATCGTCAGCTACCTGAGCCGCTTCATGACGCTCTTGCCGGGTGACGTGATCTGCACCGGCACGCCGCCGGGCGTGGGCGCGGGCATGAAGCCGGAGCCGAAGTTCCTGCAGGACGGTGATGTGATGACGCTGGGCATCGCCGGTCTCGGCGAGCAGCGGCTGAAGGTTCAGCCGACCTGAAACTTCAAAGCCGCGGCTGGCCCTGCGCAGCGCGCCAGACGCGGTCTTCGAAGCTGCGGGCCTCGAGCGCCGGGGCGTAGAGATAGCCCTGCATCTCATGGCAACCGGCACGGCGCAGGAAGTCCAGTTGCGCTTCGGTTTCCACGCCCTCGGCGATCACCTGCAGGCGCAGGGCGCGGCCCATCTGCACGATGGCGTTCACGATGCCGGCGTCGCTGGCGTCGTCCGGCAGGCCTTGCACGAAGCTGCGGTCGATCTTCAGGCGCTGGATCGGGAAGCGCTTCAGGTAGCCCAGGCTCGAATAGCCGGTGCCGAAGTCGTCGATCGACATGCAGATGCCCAGGGCGGCCAGCCGCTCCAGGCGGCGCAAGGCGTCTTGGGCATCTTTCAGGAGAATGGATTCGGTGAGCTCCAGCTCCAGCAGCTCGGGCGGCAGCTTGGCTTCTTCGAGCACGCGAGCCACCGTCTCGACGAACTGCGCCTGCTGGAATTGCAAGGCTGAAACGTTCACGGCCACCGGCATGCGCCAGCCCTGGCGCAGCCAAGAGGCAGCCTGCTGCACCGCCTGCTGCAAGACCCATTCGCCGATGGCGACGACGAAGCCGCTCTCCTCCGCCACCGGGATGAATTCGGCAGGCGACACATCGCCCCGCAACGGATCGCGCCAGCGGATCAGGGCCTCGGCACCGATCACCCGGCCGGTGCCCAGCTCGACCTGCGGCTGGTAGTGCAGCTGAAACTCACGCTCGGCCAGAGCCTTGCGCATCGCATGGTCCAGGCGCATGCGCGAGAGCAGGTCCACATCCTTGCGCGGCTGGTGGAAGTGGTAGGCCGCGCGGCCGCTTTCCTTCACCCAGTGCATGGCGCGCTCGGCGCTGGCCAGCAGCTCTTCGGCATTGCCGCCGTCGCTCGGGAACAGCGCAATGCCGGTGCTGGCGGTGACCGTGAAATTCAGGGTGTCGAAGCTGAAGGGGCGCGACATCGCCTCCTGTACGCGACGCGCCGCATGCTCGGCACCGCGCATGTCGGCGTTGTGCACCAGCAAGGCGAACTCGTCGCCTGACAAGCGCGCCACGGTATCGACTTCGCGCAGGCAATCCTGCAGCCGCTCGGACACTTCCTTCAGCACCCGGTCGCCATAGGAATGGCCCAGCGTGTCGTTGATCTGCTTGAAGCGGTCCAGGTCGACATTGAGCAGGGCGAACGAAGAATTCTCGCGCCGCGAAACAGCCGATGCATGATCCAGCCGCTCGGTGAGCGCGCGCCGGTTGGGCAGGTCGGTCAGCATGTCGGTGTGCGCCAGCTCCTCGATGCGCTGGCGGGCCGCGATCTTCTCGCTCAGGTCCCGGAAGGAATAGACGCGGCCGACAGCCCGTTCGCGATGCCACTGCGGCAGCGAAACTCGCTCCAGCACACGTCCATCGTTGAGCTGGATGATGTCGCTGCTCTGCAGAAGCGGCGCCTCCTGCACGGCGGACAGTCGCTGCTGGTAGAGCGCGCCATCCGCCACGCTGCGGCGCATCCAGGCCTGCACGGCTTCGTCGTTGCGCTCTTTCAGGAGGTCGTCCGGAATGCCCCACAGCGAGGCAAAGCGCTGGTTGAAAGAGCGCATGCGGCCGGCCAGGTCGGTCACCAGGATGCCGTCGGCGGTGGACTCCAGCGTGGCGCGCAACTCGGCCACCAGGGTTTCGCGTTCTTCTTCCTGCTGGCGCTGCTTGCTCTGGTCGCGCATCGACACCAGCCAGAACTCGCCGCCCTCGGGCAGGTTGACCGGGTTGATGCAGCGGGTGACCCAGAGCATGTGGCCTTGGGCGTGGCGTACCAGGGTGTCAGACCGCAGGCCGGTGCGGCTGCCGGCGGCTGCCTCAAGCCAGAACATTGCGTCTTCGGGCGTGCTGGCCAGCGTCTCGACCGGGCTGCCGATGATGGACTCGGCCGGCATTCCCAGCAGCTCGGTCGAAGCGCTGTTGACAGCAACGATGCAACGGGTGCGTGCATCGACCAACCAGACAGCTTCCTGCAGTGCCTCCAGCAGCGCTGCGTTGCGCTGGGCCAGAAGGGTTTGGTCCGACGCTCGCAGCCTGACGACTGTCACGCAGCTATCTCCCCTAGCGGCGCCGGCCCGCTGGACTCGAAGAAGTAGGCCACGCGGGTGCGCGGGCTGAGGTAGTCGAGCGAGGCTCGCGGCAATTGAGTCGGCTTCAGACTGCGGCGGATGCCGAGGTCCGGATGCTCTTCCAGATTGACGATCAGTGCCTCTTCCTTGGCCACCTTGACGTCATGCACCATCACGCGGGGTTTCAAGGGGCGGCTGGAATTGACCGCCACCACCAGGGCATAGCGGTCGTCGGTCAACTGCACCGTCGAGCCCGGCGGATAGACGCCCATCATGCGGATGAAGGCATTCAGCATGGTGGCATCGAAGCGGTTGCGGCCCTGCGCGAACATCAGCGACAGGGCTTCGTGCGGCGTCATGGCCTTGGACGGCAGGAGCGGGTTGCACAGGCCGTCAAAGCGGTTGACCAGCGCCACGATGCGGGCGGCGGCGCTCATCTTGTCCACGTTGATGCGCTGCGGGAAGCCCGAGCCATCGGCGTTCTCGTGATGCTGGGCGATCACCAGCATCGGGCCGGGCGGCAGGCTCATGGTCTGCGCCAGGGCCACGCCCTTGATCACATGCTGCTGGTAGGTTTGCAGCTCGGCCACGCTGAAGCTGTCATCGCGGTTGCGCAGACGTGCCGGCAGCTCGATCTTGCCGATGTCGTGCAGCAGCGCGCCGACGCCGAGATCGACCATTTCCTCGCGGCCCAAGCCGAACGCGCGGCCAAGCAGCAGGGAAATGATCGAAACGTTCAGGGCATGAGCGGTATTGCGGTCGCCGGCGCCTTCATTGAGCAGGCGGATGTTGAGGTCGCCCTCGACCAGCATCTTGTCCAGCAGTGCATTGGCCAGTGCCAAGGACTGGTCCTTGGCATCTCGCGGGTCGCGCGGCACCAGCTCCATCACCTGGCGGAACGCGGTGGCGGCCTCGTTGTATTGCTTCTCGCAAAGGACCAGCGCTTCGCGCTGCGCAGCCAGCGCGCGGCGATGCGCTTCTAGCGCCAGCTGTTCCGGCGTGGGCTCGTTGCTCTGCGGTGCGGCCACCGGCGCGGGCATCGGCACGGCGTCGGTCTGCAGATCGCTTTTGCCGGGGCTCCAGCGCACTTGCTTGAGACCCAGGCGACGCAGCACCTGCAGCTGCTCTTCGGTGCTGAGCTTGAAGCTGCTGAGCGGGAACGGATGCGACATCCAGCCCAGATCCAGGTGGATGAACATGCCCACCTTGAGCTGGCCCACATCGATCAATGGATCTGAAGCTCTGTCCTTCATCTTGTTCTACGCCCGTTTGACCGGGACGCCCTCGTCAATCTCTTTCTCTTGGCCGAGCCTACCTTGAGACAGGCTGACAGCTTGACACAGAGTCTGGGACATGCGGACAAATTGCCGTGCATATTGTCACGTGCATCGCCAGCCGCATGGACGGATACTCGAGACCAGGTTCAATTAATGAACCTCAGTTCTATTAATGAACTTTCAGCCCCAGGCCCTTGATGATCAACAAGTTGCGCGAGTCCGCTGATGCCGCCCTGGCCGACGTGCCGGACGGCGCCGCCGTGATGGTCGGCGGCTTTGGGTCGGCCGGTCAGCCGGTGGCGCTGATCGATGCCTTGCTGGCACAGGGGGCGCGCGAACTGACCGTGATCAGCAACAACGCCGGCAATGGCGATGTCGGGCTTGCAGCGCTGCTGGCTGCAGGGCGCGTGCGCAAGATCATCTGCTCCTTCCCGCGCCAGGCCGATTCGCACCATTTCGACCGCCTTTACCGCGCCGGCCAGATCGAGCTGGAGCTGGTGCCGCAAGGCAATCTGGCCGAGCGAATCCGCGCGGCCGGGGCCGGGATCGGCGCCTTCTTCACGCCAACCGGTGCCGGCACCGAGCTGGCGCGCGGCAAGGAGCAGCGCGAGATCGCCGGCCGCATGCAGGTGCTGGAGTACCCGATCCATGCCGACTACGCGCTGGTGCAGGCGCAGCGCGGCGATCGCTGGGGCAATCTCTGCTATCGCAAGACGGCCCGCAACTTCGGGCCGGTGATGGCGGCGGCGGCGCGCATCACGGTTGCCGCGGTGCGCGAGTTCGTCGAGCTGGGCGAGATCGACCCCGAGACGGTGATCACGCCAGGCATTCATGTCCAGCGGCTCGTTCACTTGCCGGAGGCCGCCGCATGAAGCGTTGGAGCCGCGATGAGATGGCCAGCCGACTGGCCCGCGACATTCCAGAGGGCGCCGTGGTCAACCTGGGCATCGGGCTGCCGACGCTGGTCGCCGCGCATCTGCCCGCCGGGCGCGAGATCATCCTGCATAGCGAGAACGGCCTCCTCGGCATGGGCCCGCCGCCCGCCGCTGGGTTCGAAGACGCCGAACTGATCAATGCCGGCAAGCAGCCGGTGACCTTGAAACCTGGTGGCTCGTTTTTCCATCAAGCCGACAGCTTTGCCATGATGCGCGGCGGTCATCTGGACCTGTGCGTGCTGGGCGCTTTCCAGGTTTCGGTCCGTGGCGACCTGGCCAATTGGCACACGGGTGCAGCGGACGCAATTCCCGCTGTCGGTGGCGCGATGGACCTGGCCTTGGGCGCCAAGCAGGTCTTCGTGATGATGGACTTGCTGGACCGCGAGGGAAAGCCGAAGCTGGTGAGCGAATGCAGCTATCCGCTGACGGCCACCCGCTGCGTTGCGCGAATCTACTCGGACCTGGCCGTCCTCGAAATCACACCCGCCGGCCTGCGCCTGCTGGACTGCTGCGAAGGCCTGGACTTATCCAAGCTGCAAGGCCTGCTCGGCCTGCCTCTCCATTGATTGCACAGAAACAAACCAGGAGCCTCACCATGAACCACGCCTTCATCTGCGACGCGCAGCGCACACCTTTCGGCCGCTATGGCGGCGCACTGTCTTCGGTGCGCGCCGACGACCTGGGCGCCATCCCGCTGCGCGCCTTGATGGCCCGCAACCCCGGCGTCGATTGGGAAGCGCTGGACGATGTGCTGTTCGGATGCGCCAACCAGGCCGGCGAGGACAACCGCAATGTCGCCCGCATGTCCGCACTGCTGGCTGGCCTGCCCGTCAGTGCACCGGGCATGACGATCAACCGCCTCTGCGGCTCCGGCCTGGACGCCGTGGGCTCGGCCGCGCGCGCCATCCGTGCCGGCGAAGCCGGGCTGATGATTGCCGGCGGCGTAGAGAGCATGAGCCGTGCCCCCTTCGTCATGCCCAAAGCCGACAGCGCCTTCTCGCGCAGCAACGCGATCTACGACACGACGATTGGCTGGCGCTTCATCAACAAATTGATGAAGGAGCAGTACGGCGTCGACTCGATGCCTGAGACGGCCGAGAACGTGGCTGGCGACTTCGGCATCTCCCGCGAGGCGCAGGACCGCATGGCCCTGGCCAGCCAGCAAAAGGCCGTGGCGGCACAGGAGGCAGGTTTCTTCAGCGCCGAGATCACGCCGGTCAGCATTGCCCAGAAGAAGGGCGAAGCCCTGGTCATGGACCGCGACGAGCACCCGCGTGCCACGAGCCTGGAGGCCTTGGCCAAGCTCAAGCCCATCGTGCGCCCAGACGGCACGATCACCGCCGGCAATGCCTCCGGCGTCAATGACGGCGCCTGCGCCCTCTTGCTGGCCAACGAGGCCAGCGCCGCCCGCCACGGCCTGACGCCGCGCGCCCGCGTGCTGGCCATGGCCACGGCCGGCGTAGCGCCGCGCATCATGGGCATGGGGCCGGCGCCTGCCACGCGCAAGGTGCTGGCGCTTGCCGGCCTCTCCCTGAACCAGATCGACCTGATCGAGCTGAACGAAGCGTTCGCCGCGCAAGGCCTGGCCGTGCTGCGCGACCTGGGCCTTGCAGACGACGACGCTCGGGTCAATCCGAACGGCGGCGCCATAGCGCTGGGACATCCGCTCGGCGCAAGTGGCGCACGCTTGGTCACGACGGCCGTCAATCAGTTGCACCGCAGCGGCGGCCGCTATGCCTTGTGCACCATGTGCATCGGCGTCGGCCAGGGCATAGCACTGGTGCTCGAGCGCGTATGAGCACGCAGGGCGAAATGCGCCCGGCCGTCCCTTGATTTCGGGACGGATTCCATAAGAAAACATGCGCAATACCAACACGTTTGGCATACCCCTGTTCAGGTTGTCGTCAGACCAATTGATGTTGCCGGTGGGATACTGGATCCAGATTGGCCTGTGCAGCGCACATGAAGCGGTTCAAACCGACGCGCTGCCGTTCGCATTCGCCGCAATGAGCACATCGAAAGCACTTTTCCAAGTTCTTTCGCCAGTATTTGCTCCAATTCCCCAGGATGGTGCGGTTTCGTGCGATTGGCGATTCAGGGATGGTGTCAATGAGCGGACAAAGCGGTTGTCCATCCCTATAGTCGCCGGCTGACCTGCTTGCGCCCCGCAGTTTTGGGCGTTAATCGCACATTCAGTTTTCGATGTCTGCAGCTCGCGCCTTTGACGACCTGAGTTCCACGCCTTTGCCGGCGACCGAAGCCGAGGCCACGCAAGGCACCACGCCGCTCAAGCGTGACCTGGTGGCTGGCCTTGAAAAAGGCCTGGCCGTGATCGAAGCCTTCGATCAGGAACGCCCCCGACTCACCATCAGTGAGGTTGCCGCTCGTACCGGCCTGACCCGTGCGGCCGCGCGCCGCTACCTGCTGACGCTGACCCATCTGGGTTTCGTGTCGCAGGACCGCAAGATGTTTGCCCTGACCCCGCGCGTGCTGCGCCTGGGTCAGAGCTACATGCATTCGGCCCGGCTGCCGCGCATCGTCGAGCCTGAGCTGCACAAGCTGGCCTACGCCCTGAAGGAAGCCAGCTCGGCCGGTGTCCTGGACGGCAACGACGTGATCTGCATCTCGGCCGCCAGTGCCGGCCGTGTGGTCTCGCCGACGCTGCAACCCGGCGCCCGCGTGCCGGCGCATTGCTCCGGCATCGGCCGCGTGCTGCTCGCCGCCCTGCCGCAAGCCGAAGTCGACGCCTGGATCGCCAAGCAGGACTTCAAGCCGCTCACCGCCCACACCATCGTCCATCCCGAGCGCCTGCGCATCGAGATCGCCCGTGCCCGTTCGCTCGGCTACGCCGTGATCGATCAGGAGCTGGAGCTGGGCCTGCGCACGCTGGCCGTGCCGCTGAAGAACTACCGCGGCGATGTGGTGGCCGCCATGACGCTGTGCGTCCATGCCTCGCGCATGAGCATGGAACAGATGGTTGAACTTTGCCTGCCTCCCCTCTTGCAGGCCCAGGCGCATTTGCGCATGCTGCTGTAAGTCCGCAGCGCAATGACAGTCAGGCGGGCCTTCACCTCAGGAGACCCGCCTCATGCAATCCACCCAGGTCGCCATCATCGGCGCCGGGCCTTCGGGCCTGTTGCTGGGCCAGTTGCTGAGCCGAGCCGGCATCCACAACGTCATTCTTGAACAGCGCAGCGACGAGCATGTGCTGGCCCGGGTGCGCGCCGGCATCCTGGAGCAAGGCACGGTCGATCTGCTGGAAGAAGCCGGCGTGGCTGACCGGCTGCACCAGGAAGGTCTGGTGCATGACGGCATCTATATCGCCTTCAACGGCGAACGCCAGCACATCGCCCTGTCGAGCCTGACCGGCGGCCGTTCGGTCACCGTCTATGGCCAGACCGAGATCACCCGCGACCTGATGGCCGCGCGCGCCGCGGCCGGCTTGAGCACGCACTACGAAGCCGCCGGCGTGGCGCTGCACGACTTCGAGAGCGGCGGCAAGCCCTGGGTCAGCTATCTGCGCAACGGCAAGCCCGAGGTGCTGCATTGCGACTACATCGCCGGCTGCGACGGCTTCCATGGCGTGTCGCGCCACAGCATTGCGCCCGACGCCTTCAAGACCTTCGAGCGCACCTATCCCTTCGGCTGGCTGGGCGTGCTGGCAGACACGCCACCCGTGGCACCCGAGCTGGTCTATGCCCAGCATCCGCGAGGCTTTGCCTTGTGCAGCATGCGCAGCAGGACACGCAGCCGCTGCTACATCCAATGCTGCCTGACCGACTCGCTGAATCAATGGAGCGACGAGCTGTTCTGGGCCGAGCTGCGCATGCGGCTCGATCCGGTCTCCGCCGCCGCGCTGCAACCGGCCGCAGCGCTGGAGAAGAGCATTGCGCCGCTGCGCAGCTTCGTGGCTGAGCCGATGCGCTTCGGCCGGCTCTTCCTGGCCGGCGACGCGGCGCACATCGTGCCGCCCACCGGCGCCAAGGGCCTGAACCTCGCGGCTTCTGACGTGCGCTATCTTGCTCAGGGCCTGATCGAGCACTACCGCGAACACAGCAGCATCGCGCTCAACCACTATTCGGCGCGCGCGCTGCAGCGGGTCTGGCGGGCCGAGCGCTTTTCCTGGGCAATGACGCGGCTGCTGCACAGCTTCCCGGACCAGGGCAGCTTCGACCACAGGCTGCAGCAGGCCGAGCTCGACTATCTGTTCAGCTCCACAGCAGCCCAGACATCACTGGCGGAAAACTATGTGGGCCTGGCGCTCGATGCTTAAGCGTCGCTCCTTCATCGCTCTGGCGCTGGCCCTGGCCGGTTGTGCAACACCGCCGGTATCCACTGTCCCGCTCGCCAGCTGGGAAGCGCTGCAAGTCCAAGCCGGTGAGCAGCCACTGGGCATCGACAAGCAAGCCTCCAAGCTGCGCGCCTACATCTTTCGCGCCGGTGCAGCGGCCCGCCTCGGTCACAACCATGTGCTGAGCGCGACCGACTTTGATGCGCGCGCCTTTCTAGGCGAAACCGGCTTGAGTTCAGCGCGGCTGCAGATGGACTTGCAGCTCGACAAGCTGCTGGTCGACGACCCGACCCTGCGCGCCGAACTGGGCGGTGCTTTCGCCAAGCCGCTGGACGCTGACGCGATCCAGGGCACGCGAGCCAACATGCTGGGCGAGCGAGGGCTGCAGGCCACGGTCTACCCGCTCCTGCGCCTGCGCTCCGTGAAGCTGGTCGGCGAAGCGCCGCGCCTGGCGGCCCTGGTCGAGATCGAGCTCCACGGCCAGCGTCGACAGCAATGGCTGGTCTTGCGGGTGAACGAGCAAGAGCGCCGACTGACAGTCAGCGGCTCGCTGGTCCTGCGTCAAACCGATTTCGGCTTGCAGCCCTTCAGCCTCTTGGGTGGTTTGTTGGCCGTGTCAGATGAGATCGTCGTGGAGTTCGAGATCGCCTTGGTCAAGCCCAACGCCGCTGCTGCAGCAACGGGCTGATCCGGTAGCGCTCGCTGCGATAGGCGGCGAACAAGCCATCCAGCGTTTCGGCCACCGTGCTGGCGCCCAGCAGAGCCAGCCATTCAAACGGCCCGGCCGGGTAATTGACGCCGAGCTTCATCGCCGTGTCTGCACCGGCCTCGTCGCAAACGCCCTGCCAGACGGCATCGGCCCCTTCGTTGACCAGCATCGCCACCGTGCGCGCCACCACCAGGCCCGGTGCATCGCGCACCACGAGCGGCTGCCAGCCCAGGTGCAGGAGCAGATCTTCCGCCTGGGCTTGATGCGCAGCCGACAGCTTGGGCGCAAGCGACAAGGCCAGCGCATCGCAGCGATCCGGCGCGACCGGCCAGTCGATCACCGCCAGCGCCGGATGCTGGCGATCATGGGCCAACTGCGCTGCGCTGACGCCGCTGCTCAGGTGCAGCTGCAGCTCGCCGATTTGCAGGCCACACCAGTCCGCAGACTCGCCGCGCGAAAACACCAGTCCCTTGTGAGTGAGCCAGCCGGCCAGCGTATCGACCAAGCCCCCGCGGCCGCACAAGGTCAGCGCGTGCGGCACATCACCGGCGGGCGCCGGCACGCTTGCGGCAGCCGCCGGCGTGCCGACATAGAAGCCCTTGCCGACCTTGCGGCCCAGCCGACCGCCGTCCACCAGCGCGCGCTGCACCAGCGAGGGCTGATAGCGCTTGTCGCCAAAGTTCGCCTCGAACACCGACTGCGTGACCAGGAAGTTGGTGTCGTGCCCGATCAGGTCCATCAGCTCGCAAGGTCCCATGCGGAACCCCGCGCCGCGCAGGGCGCGATCCAGATGCGCGGGCTCGGCGGCCTGCTCCAGCAGCAAGGCCAGCGTCTCGGCGTAATACGGCCGCGCAATCCGGTTGACGATGAAGCCCGGCGTGGACCTGGCATGCACCGGCGTCTTGCCCCAACGCCTGGACAGATCAAAGATCGCATCGGCAATGGCCGGCTCGGTCTCGGCACCCGACACCACTTCCACCAGCTTCATCAGCGGCACCGGGTTGAAGAAGTGCATGCCCACCAGGCGCTGCGGATTCGCCATGCCATTGGCCAGCGCCGTGACGCTGATGGAAGACGTGTTGGAGGCAATGATGGCCGCCGGCGCCAGCAAGCCGTCGAGCTCGCGCAGGAGTGCCTGCTTGGGCTCGAGCTTCTCGACAATGACCTCGATCACCAGCGCTGCATCAGCCAGCTCGGCCGTGGCGATGGCGGGCTGGATGCGAGCGATCACCGCGTCGCGTTCCTCGGCCGTCATGCGGCCCTTGGCCACGAGGCCGTCCAGGCCCTTGGCCGTCTGCGCAATCGCCGCAGCTGCAGCGCCTTCGCGCACGTCGAGCAGGCGCACCGGATGCCCGGCCTGGGCGGCCACCTGAGCAATGCCTGCGCCCATTACACCGGCGCCGACGACACCGATCAGGGCGCCTTCCTGAATCTTGTTTTCACTCACGTCTTGTCTCCTGGAATCCATGCCGCCGAGCGCTTGCCGGTGAAGGCCGCAAAGCCCTCGCGGGCTTCATCGCCCATGCGCACGCGGGCAATCGTCTGCGCCGTCAGCTCGCGCACCTCGGCCGTCACCGGGCCGACTTCCAATTGCGCGAACAGCTTCTTGATCTCGCCCTGCGCCTGCGGGCCGTTCTGCAAGAGCTCGTGGATCCAGCGCTCCAGCGCCACATCGAGCTCGTCACCTGGCACGACCTCATGCACCAGGCCCATCTGCAAGGCAGGCTCGGCACCGATGCGGCTGGCCGTCAGCGCGAGCCGACGCGCCTGGCGTGGCCCGACGGCGTTGATCACATAGGGGCCGATCACGGCGGGCAGGATGCCGAAACGCGCCTCGCTGACCGCGAACTTGGCGTCGTCTGCGGCAACTGCAATATCGCAGGCCGCGACCAGGCCCACGCCTCCGCCCAGCGCCAGGCCCTGCACGCGCGCCAGCACCGGCTTCGGGGACTCGGCAATCGCTGACAGCATCCCGGCAAAGCGGCGCGCGTCGGCCAGGTTGTCTTCATGCGAAGCAGCCGCGGCGCGCTTCATCCAGGCGATGTCGGCGCCGGCGCTGAAGGCCTTGCCGGCGCCGGCCAGCACGATCACGCGCACCTTGGGGTCGGCCACGAGGTGACCCATGGCCTGCGCCATCTCGCCGATCATGGTTTCGTTGAAGGCGTTGAACACCTCCGGGCGCGTCATCGTCAGATGGGCCACGCCGCGCGCGTCGACGGCGATGTGCAATGTGTCCACAGTGGGGCTCCTGGTCAGTGCGCGAAGTATCGCAGCCGGGCACCGTGGCAAACTCGCCGGCAAACATGGAGAGGTCGGCGCACAGCCGGGCAAGGGGACGATGAACACAGAGCAAAGGCCCAGATTCGAAGGCATAGATGCGCTGGTGCTGGAGCCGCTGCGCTTCAAGGCGCGGCTGGCCATCGGCGAGAACGCCTACGCCTCGTTGCGCAACGTCAATGCAGCGCGCAAGTACTGGGACCTGGTTGGCGCAGCCGGTGCTGGCGCAGCGCTCACCAAGACGGGCCTGCTGGCTCTGGGCGCGGCGAGCACGCCGCTTGGCTGGGTGCTGGCGGGCGCGGCGCTGTCCGGCGGCGCCTGGTGGGGCGTGATGCGGGTGCTCAATGGCGCGACCGAAGATCGCGTCATCGTGATTCCGAAGTTCATCAACACACCGATCGACCTGCTGGCCCTGAGCCTTTTCGACCTGATGGCACCGCTGGCCTTGAAGCTGGCGGATGCAGATGGCGAAGTTTCGGCCTCCGAGCGCGATGCCATCCACAGGCATCTGACCCAGGACTGGGGCTACAACCCGGCCTTCGTCGGCGAAGCGCTGGCCCTGATCGAGCCTCGTCTGGCCGCGTTCCAGATCGAGGAGGTCGCCGCCCAACTGGCCACCTTCATCAAGGGCAGCCCGGACTGCAACTACGCGGCCATGATCCGCGACCTGCTCGCTTTCCTGAAGACGGTGACCGAGGCCGACGGCCAGATCGATGCGCGCGAGGAAGCTGCGCTGCAAGCCGTGACGGCGGTGTTCACCGACATCGGCAAGAGCAAGTTCGACAAGGCCCTGGACACCGCCTTGGAGACCGCCGGCAATGCCGCGCAAACCAGCAAGCAAGCCGTTCAGGACCTGGCCGAGAAGCCTGCCGTCAAGGAGCTCGCCACCAGCTTGAAGAAGCAGGCCGAGCGGGGGCTGCAGGCTTCCGGCTCGGCGCTGGGCCAGCTGGCTGATCGATCCCTGGACGCGGCCGGCATCGCACTGGACAAGCTCAAGAAGCTGCGCAAGCCTTGAGGAATCAGGCCATGAGCATCCAACTCGACCACGCCATCGTCCCATCACGAGACAAGGTGGCCGCTGCGAAGCAGCTGGCTGAACTGCTGGACGTGCCTTGGTCGCCCACAGGCCTAGGCCCGTTCGCGCCAGTGTTCGTCAACGACGGCCTGACGCTGGACTTCATCGACACCGATGAAGCCTTCGAGATCTATCACTTCTGCTTCCGCGTCGATCAGGCAAAGTTCGACGCCATCCTGGCGCGCTTGCAGGCGGCCGGCATCCCTTACCGCAGCAATGTGCGCGGCCCCATGGACATGCAGATCAACCACGACTACGGCGGCAGCATGGTCTATTGGAATGTGCCGGACGGCCATCAGTGGGAAATGCTGACTGTCAGTTACGCGCGGCAACCGCCAGCTTGATGGCCATGTCCGATCCCTTTCTGCAAACGCTGCCCGGCACTGCAATCCAGATCGAGGCGCAATGGATCAATGAGGAACGGCAGCGCCCGCTGATCGTCTTCCTGCACGAGGGCCTGGGTTCGCTGTCGCAGTGGAAGGATTTTCCGCAGCGGCTTTGCGATGCGGCGAACTGCCGGGGCCTCGTGTTCTCGCGGCCCGGCTATGGCAAGAGCAGCCCACGCACTGAGCCCTGGCCGCAGGACTATCTGCAGGAGCAGGCGCGGCATCTGCTGCCCGCGTTCTTCGACTCGCTCGGCTTGCAAGACGAGCCCCTGCTGCTGTTCGGCCACAGCGATGGCGCCAGCCTGGCGCTGCTGTTCGCCGCCTACTTCCCGCAGCGGATTCGCGCGCTGGTGGCGATGGCGCCGCATCTCTTTGTCGAACCCATCACCATCATCGGCCTGCGCGCCGCCAAGCAGGCCTACGAGCAGGAACGCAGCCCCTTGCGCGCGGCGCTGGCGCGACATCACCGGGATACCGATTCGGCCTTCTACGGCTGGAACGATGCCTGGCTGCGGCCCGGCTTCGAGGGGCAGTGGAATATCGAGTCGGACCTTCGCGACCATCTCGCCTGCCCGGTGCTGGCCATCCAGGGCGTGGACGATGAGTACGCGACGCTGGAACAAATCCGCGCAATCCAGCGCATGCATTCCACCACCCGGCTGCTGGCCCTGGAACAATGCAGGCATTCACCGCAGCGCGATCAGCCCGAACGGGTGATCGCCAGCACGGCCGCCTTCTTTTCCGAATTGCGCTGATTGGCGCTGAACAAAGTCCTGCCCCATGAGTTCCTCGATAGAAAGCCAGGTGCGTGAAGTGCTCGCCGAGCAGCCGCTGCAGGAAGGCGCCCTGCTGCCGCTCTTGCATGCGATCCAGGAGCGCCTGGGCCATGTGCCGCCGGCCGCCGTGCCGCTGCTGGCCGAGCATCTGAATCTGTCGCGCGCCGAGGTGCATGGCGTGATCAGCTACTACCATTTCTTCCGCAGCACGCCGCCAGGCCGGCATGTGGTGCAGGTCTGCCGGGCCGAGGCCTGCCAGTCGCGCGGCGCGGATGCCTTGCTGGCGCATGCCGAGCAGGTGCTGGGCTGCGCGGCCCACCAAACGCGGGCTGACGGCGCGGTGACGCTGGAGCCGGTGTACTGCCTGGGGCTGTGTGCTTCGTCACCGGCCTTGCAGATCGACGATCAGATGCATGCCCGGGTGACGCCCCAGCGGTTCGACCAGTTGATCGCGAAGCTGGAGGGCCTGCGATGAGCGCGCCCGTCCGTGTCTACGTGCCGCGGGATTCCGCAGCGCTGGCCGTGGGGGCCGACGAGGTGGCCGCTGCGCTGCAAGCCGAATGCGCGCGCAACGGCCTTGCCGTCGAGATCGTTCGCAATGGTTCGCGCGGCCTGTTCTGGCTGGAGACGATGGTGGAGGTGGAAACGCCCGCCGGCCGCGTGGCCTATGGCCCAGTCATCGCAGAGGATGTGCCTTCGCTGCTGGACGCCGGGCTGCTGCATGGCCGCGCCCATCCGCTCTGCCAGGGACTCACCGAACAGATCCCCTTTCTCGCCAAGCAGGAGCGGCTGAACTTCCGCCGCATGGGCGTGACAGATCCGCTCTCGCTGGCCGACTACGAAGCGATGGAAGGCTGGGCCGGCCTGCGCGCGGCCCTGGCGCTGGATGGCGCAGCCATCGTCCAGCAGGTGCTCGATTCCGGCCTGCGCGGCCGCGGCGGCGCCGCCTTCCCGACCGGCATCAAGTGGAAGACGGTGCTGGCCGCTGAAGGCCCGCAGAAGTACGTGGTCTGCAATGCCGACGAAGGCGACTCCGGCAGCTACGCCGACCGCATGGCGATGGAAGGCGACCCCTTCATGCTGATCGAAGGCATGGCCATCGCGGGCCTGGCCGTCGGCGCCACCCGGGGCTATGTCTACATCCGCTCCGAATACCCGCATGCGATTGCCGTGATGAACGAGGCGATTGCTCGGGCCACGAAGGCCGGCTTCCTCGGCGAGAGCGTCTGCGGCAGTGGCCGCGCCTTCACGTTGCAGGTTCGCAAGGGCGCGGGTTCCTATGTGTGTGGCGAGGAAACGGCGATGCTGGAAAGCATCGAAGGCAAGCGCGGCGTGGTGCGGGCCAAGCCACCGCTGCCCGCCATCGAAGGCCTGTTCGGCCTGCCCACGGTCATCAACAACGTGCTGAGCTTTGCCGCCGTGCCGCTGGTGCTGTCGCGCGGCGCCGCCTTCTACCGGGACTTCGGCGTCGGCCGTTCGCGCGGCACCCTGCCCTTCCAGCTGGCCGGCAACATCTTGCGTGGCGGCCTGGTCGAGAAGGCCTTTGGCCTGAGCCTGCGCGAGCTGCTGTTCGACTTCGGCGGTGGCTCGGCCAGTGGCCGCCCCATCAAGGCGGTGCAGGTGGGCGGCCCGCTGGGCAGCTATGTGCCTGAATCGCAATGGGACCTGCCGCTGGACTATGAAGCCTATGCCGCGGTCGGCGCCGTGCTGGGCCATGGCGGCGTCGTGGTGCACGACGACACCGCAGACATGGCCAAGCTGGCCCGCTATGCGATGGAGTTCTGCGCCATCGAGTCGTGCGGCAAGTGCACGCCCTGCCGGATCGGGTCCACGCGCGGCGTCGAGGTGATCGACCGGATCCGCAACAACCAGAACCGCGAGCAGCAGGTCGCGCTCCTGCGCGACCTTTGCGACACCATGACCCACGGCTCGCTGTGCGCCATGGGCGGCATGACGCCCTTCCCCGTGCTGTCGGCCCTCGATCACTATCCGCAGGACTTCGGCCTGGCGGCGCCGGCGCGCACTTGAAGGCGGCCAGGAAAAAGAACATGCTCGATTCCGTGAAACACGCCGACATCGACCACGGCACACCCCGCCGTGAATCCACCGACACCGTGAAGCTGGAGATCGACGGCTTCGAAGTGGCCGTGCCCAAGGGCACCTCGCTGATGCGCGCGGCCATCGATGCGGGCATCCAGGTACCCAAGCTCTGCGCGACCGACAGTCTGGAACCCTTCGGTTCCTGCCGGCTCTGCCTGGTCGAAATCGAAGGCCGCAAGGGCTACCCCGCCTCCTGCACGACGCCAGCCGAAGCGGGCATGAAGGTGCGCACGCAAAGCCCGAAGCTGCAGGCGCTGCGCAAGGGCGTGATGGAGCTCTACATCTCCGACCATCCGCTGGACTGCCTGACCTGCTCGGCCAATGGCGACTGCGAATTGCAGACGCAGGCCGGCGTCGTGGGCCTGCGCAATGTTCGCTACGGCGTGGGCGAGGCTGCGGGTGCGCATCACTGCGATGCTGCGAAAGACGAATCCAACCCCTATTTCACCTACGACCCCAGCAAGTGCATCGTCTGCAACCGCTGTGTGCGCGCCTGTGAAGAGACCCAAGGCACCTTCGCCTTGACGATCTCGGGCCGCGGCTTCGAGGCGCGCGTGTCACCGGGCCAGGACCAGCCCTTCATGGAATCCGAATGCGTCAGCTGCGGCGCCTGCGTGCAGGCCTGCCCGACCGCCACGCTGCAGGAAAAGACGGTCATCGAGCTCGGCCAACCCGAGCACAGCGTCATCACCACCTGCGCCTATTGCGGCGTGGGCTGCAGCTTCAAGGCCGAGATGAAGGGCACGCAAGTCATGCGCATGGTGCCCTGGAAGGACGGCAAGGCCAACGAGGGCCACAGCTGCGTCAAGGGCCGCTTCGCCTGGGGCTATGCCACCCATGCAGACCGCATCACCAGGCCGATGATCCGCGCGTCGATTGACGACCCGTGGCAGGAGGTGAGCTGGGAAGCGGCGCTCACGCATGCGGCCAGCGAGTTCCGCCGCCTGCAGGCCAAGTACGGCAAGGATGCCATCGGCGGCATCACCTCCTCGCGCTGCACCAACGAAGAAACCTATCTGGTGCAGAAGCTGATACGCGCGGCCTTCGGCAACAACAATGTCGACACCTGCGCCCGCGTCTGCCATTCACCGACCGGCTATGGCCTGGGCCAGACGCTCGGCACCTCGGCCGGCACGCAGACCTTCGAGTCGGTCGACAAAGCCGACGTGATCATGGTGATCGGTGCGAACCCGACCGACGGCCATCCGGTGTTCGCCTCGCGCATGAAGAGGCGGCTGCGCGCCGGCGCCCGGCTGATCGTGGTCGATCCGCGCCGCATCGACATCGTCCGCTCGCCCCACATCCAGGCCGAGCACCATCTGCAATTGCGCCCCGGCACCAACGTGGCGGTGATCACGGCGATGGCGCATGTCATCGTCACCGAAGGGCTGGTGGCTGAGGCGTTTGTCGCCGAGCGTTGCGATGCCAAGTCCTTCGCCGACTGGCGCGCGTTCGTGGCCAAGCCGGAAAACTCCCCCGAGGCGCTGCAAGACGCTTCCGGCGTACCAGCGGCAGAGCTGCGCGCTGCCGCACGGCTCTATGCAACGGGTGGCAATGCAGCCATCTATTACGGCCTGGGCGTCACCGAGCACAGCCAGGGTTCGACCATGGTGATGGGCATCGCCAACCTCGCCATGGCCACCGGCAATATCGGCCGCGAAGGCGTAGGCGTGAACCCGCTGCGCGGCCAGAACAATGTGCAGGGCAGCTGCGACATGGGCAGCTTCCCGCATGAGCTGCCGGGCTACCGCCATGTGTCGGACAGCACCGTGCGCGCCAGCTTCGAGGCGGCCTGGGGCGTGGAGATCAACCCGGAGCCGGGCCTGCGAATTCCGAACATGTTCGACGCGGCCATCGCCGGCAGCTTCAAGGGCCTGTACTGCCAGGGCGAGGACATCGTGCAGTCCGACCCCAACACCCAGCATGTGTCGGCCGCGATGCGGGCGATGGAATGCGTGGTCGTGCAGGACATCTTCCTGAACGAGACGGCCAAGTACGCGCATGTCTTCCTGCCGGGTTCCTCGTTCCTGGAGAAGGACGGCACCTTCACCAATGCCGAACGCCGCATCTCGCGCGTTCGCAAGGTCATGCCGCCGCTGGCCGGCCTGGCCGATTGGGAAGTGACGGTGCGCCTCGCGAATGCGCTGGGCTACCCGATGGCCTACCAGAACCCGCAGGAAATCATGGCCGAGATCGCCGCGCTGACGCCCAGCTTCAGCGGTGTCAGCTACGAGAAGATCGAACGCTTTGGCAGCGTGCAATGGCCTTGCAACGACAGCACCGCTGAAGCCGGCACGGCCATCATGCATGTGGACCGCTTTGTGCGCGGCAAGGGCCGCTTCTTCATCACGCAGTACCTGCCCACCGATGAAAAGGTGACGCGCAAGTTCCCGCTGCTGCTGACCACCGGCCGCATCCTGAGCCAGTACAACGTCGGCGCGCAGACCCGCCGCACCGAGAACAATCGCTGGCACAGCGAAGACCGGCTGGAACTGCATCCGCACGACGCCGAAGAGCGCGGCATCAAGAACGACGACTGGGTCAGCATCAGGAGCCGCGCCGGCGAGACGGTGCTGCGCGCCACCATCACCGAGCGCATGCAGCCGGGCGTGGTCTACACCACCTTTCATTTCCCGGAGTCGGGCGCCAATGTGGTCACGACCGAAAACTCCGACTGGGCAACCAACTGCCCCGAGTACAAGGTGACGGCGGTGCAGGTGATGCCGGTGCAGCAGCCGGGGCATCTGTCGGCCTGGCAAATTGAGAACCAGCGCTTCGTGAGGGAGCAGCAGGATCTTCTGGACGCACGTGCAGAAGCTTCGGCGGCCGGGGATTGAAGCCATGCCCTTGAGAGCAAAGCGGCCCGCGGTCGCGGTCGAAGCCTGTCAAGGCGCACGCTCCTTGCCGGTGCGCGGCGTGCGCGCGGGCCTGAGCTTCGAGCAGCAGGACTGGGTGGCCGAGGAAGTGCCGGTGGCGCTGGAGTTCAATGGCGTCTCGCATGCGGTGATGCTGGCCACGCCGCTGGACCTGGAAGACTTCGCCCTGGGCTTCTCTCTCACCGAAGGCCTTCTGCAAGGCGCGGAGCAGCTCTACTCGGTCGAAATAGAAGCGTCCGAACTCGGCATCACGCTGCACTGCGAAATTGCCAGCGAAGCCTTCGCCCGATTGAAGGAGCGCCGCCGCAGCATGGCCGGCCGCACCGGCTGCGGCCTTTGCGGCACCGAGAGCCTGGCGCAAGTGGCGCGCGAGCTGCCGCCACTTCAGGCCGGTCATCCCCTGAGCCGGGGCGCCATTGCCCGCGCCATGGCCCAGCTCAACGAGCAGCAGGCCTTGCAGCAGGTCACCGGCGCCGTGCACGCGGCCGCCTGGTGCACAACCCGCGGTGAGGTGCAATGGCTGCGCGAAGACGTGGGCCGCCACAACGCACTGGACAAGCTGATCGGCGCGCTCGTCCGGGATCGGGTCGATGTGCGCCAAGGCTTCATCGCCATCACCAGCCGCGCGAGTTTCGAGATGGTGCAGAAGGCCGCCTTTGCCGGCGTGCCGCTGCTGGCGGCCGTTTCAGCCCCCACCTCATTCGCCGTGGCCACGGCCGAGCTGGCCGGCATGACCCTGGTCGGCTTCGCCCGCGAGCAAGACCTGGTGGTCTATTGCCACGTCGAGCGCCTGGCCCTGCAGGACGAACAGAATCCAAGCCATGCAAATTGACAAGCTGGTCTCGATGGCCAACCAGATCGGCAGCTTCTTTGCCGCCATGCCCGACCACCAGGAGGCGCTGGACGGGATTGCCAACCACCTCAAGAAATTCTGGGACCCGCGGATGCGGCGCGAGCTGCTCGCCCATGTCGACGCAACAGCCGACAGCGGCCTCATGCCCCTGGTGCTGGAGGCCCTGGGGCGGCACCGCGCGATGCTGGGCTGAGCCGAGCGCCGACCCTTGCGTGCTCAGGGCCGGCGCGGCAGCCGCGCCCCGTGCACGAGCCGGATCAGCTGAACCAGGTCGCCGTCATTGAAGCGATAGTCCTCGCGTTCGGTATCGACGCGATGCACCATCACCAGGCCATGCCTGGGATAGACGCCGAGCATGTGCACGCCGGCGCCGGTGTGGAAGAACGAGGGGCGCTCGTTCCCCGGCTCAGGCACCAGCACGTCCCACAAGAGCCCATACGCCAAACCCCAGCGCGGCTCGATGATGGAGATCGGCTGCGTGCTGCGGTCCACCCAGCTCGCGGGAATCAGTTGGCGGCCCTGCCACTGCCCGCGCTGCAGCCACAGCTGGCCATAGAGCGCAAGGTCGTGTGCCGAGAGGCGCAGGTGATAGGCCCGGTAGCGTGAGCGATCGGGTTCCAGCTGGTAGAAGCCATCGACCTCGGGCTGCTCTCGTTCACCGACCTTGCCCTGGTAGTCCAGCATGCCCAGGGGTTCAGCGATATCGCTCCGGAATGCGTCGTAGATGCGCCGGCCACTGGCTTTCTCGAACAGGAAGCCAGCGACGTTGAAATCCCAGTTGTTGTAGTAATAACGCTCACCAGGCGCAGCACTGTGGCGGGCGGGCCTCCCGGCCGCCATGCCGGCAGACTCGGCGGCTGCCGGCAGATAGACGCCGGAACGCGAGGCCAGGAGGTCGACGACACGGGCCTTCTTCTCGGCGGCACTCAGTGGCGTGTCGTCATCGATGCCCAGCTGCTCGAGCGTGGCATCCAGCTCGATTTGCCCGCGCGATTCGGCGATGCCGATCAGGCTGCTCAGCAAGGCCTTGCGCATTGAATGCACAAGCCGCTTCCTTCTGATGTCGCCCCATTCGAAGAAGACCTTGCCATCGTGCAGGAGCAGGAGCGATTCGGAGCCGGACTTCCCCAGGAACTCGGGCAGCGCCGCCAGCTTCTCCTTGGAGTAGCCGGCAGCGTCGGGCGTGATGCGCTGGAACGCATCGGCGCGGGCGAATGACGAGGGCAGCAACAGTGCAAGCGTCAGCAGCGCTGCATGCCGCCTCTTCATCGCTCAGGCCCCGAGCTTGGCCAACAGCTCGGCCTCGCGCTCCGGCTTCAGGCCGGCACGCAGCGGGCCGTTGCGCCGCTTCTCGTCCAGCGTGGCCCACCAGGCAAGGTAGTCGGTCGTCGTCTGGCCCACGCTGCGGAAAGTGAGGCCCGCCTTCACCGCACGCGCATTGCTGCGGCGGTGAAAGCCGGCGGTCTCGCCGCCGCCGGGCACCCAGACCGGCAGGTCCATCCAGGCGCCGACCTTGTTCTCCTCGAGAAACTTCTCGGAGGCCTCGACGAACTGGGCCTTGTTGCCCACCGCCTCGTTGATGCCCTTGAGCATGGCGCCCATGCTCATCTCGCCGGCCGGACCAAAGGCGTTGAAGTCACCGAACGTGCGTTGCTCGGCCATGCGAATCGCCCATTCGGCGATGTCACGGCCATCGATGAACTTGACCGGGTCCTGCAGCGGCGGGACCAGGGTCTTGCCGCCGCGCTGCAGGCGGTGGGGCCAGTAGCTGAAGCGGTCGGTCTCGTCACCCGGGCCGACGATCAGGCCGGGGCGGATCACCGTGGTCATGCCCGCAAAATGCTTGTGCGCCTCGTCTTCGCTCAGCGCCTTCAAGGGGCCGTAGAGCGCCATGTTCTTGCGCAGGTCGGCCGTGGTTTCCTTCATCGCGTCGGCGCCCTTGTAGACGGCGCGGGCGCCGGTCTCGTCTTCGCCGGGCTTGCCATTGCTCTCGTAGACCGAGACCGTGGAGATGAAGATGTAGTGCTTGACGTTGCCCTTGAGCACCGCGGCGGCATCACGCACCCAGAAGGGCACGCTGGTCGGGTTGTCGATGCAGACATCCCATTGCCGGCCCTTCAGGGATTCGTAGTTGTTGACGTCGCGATCGCCGGTCAGCTCTTCCACCGCGGCCGGCCATTCCTTCGGACGGCGGCCGCGGTTGAACAAGGTGACCTTGTGGCCGCGCGACAGCGCATAGCGCACCTGGTGCGGGCCGGTGAAGCCGGTGCCACCGAGGATCAGGATGTTGAGTGGGCGTGGTGCCGCGCCGGCCTCAGTGCTCAGGCCAGCACTGGCCATGGCAGCCAGGCCAGCGGCCAGCAGGTCGCGACGCGGCAAGCCGGCGCCCTGTTCTCGATGCAGAAAAACTTGACGCATGTCGAATACTCCAGGTCATCGCGGGAACAAAATCAGGACCGACAAAGCATAGCCGCGACCACAAGGCCGGCTGAAGGTCAGGCCCGCCAGCGAAGGTTCATCCATGCCGCCGCCCTTGCTCGAACGCCACCAGGTTCGCATCATCGGGCGCCTCGACGCGCCGGACACGCTGGTATTCGTCCATGGCTTCGGCACCAGCCAGCAGGCCTGGCAAGCGGTGGCTCAGGCCTTCGAGTCCAGCCACCGGCTGGTGCTGCTCAACAATGCCGGCTGTGGCGCCGGGGCAGGGCTCGGCGCGCAGCGCCATCGCTACCTGAACCTGCGGGCCTATGCCGAAGACCTGGTAGCGATCGGCGCTGCCCTCGACCTGCAGGGCGCCACCCTGATCGGGCATTCGGCCGGCGCGATGATCTGCGCCCTGGCCGCCTTGCGGCAGCCAGCCTTGGCCCGGCGGCTGGTGCTCATCGGCGCTTCGCCACGCTACCTCGACGCCCCTGGTTATGTGGGCGGGTTCAGCGACGCCGACCTGAACGCGCTCTACCGTGCCGTGACCCTGAACTACGAGCAATGGGCCGAGGCCTTCGCGCCGGTGATGATGGGCAACCCGGACCGTCCGGCACTGGCGCTGCGCCTGGCCGATTCGATCAAGAGCATTCCCCCCGAGGACGCGCTGACGACGCTGTGCGCGATCTTCCAGTCAGACCATCGCGCCGACCTGGCGCAGCTGCGTCAGCCGACGCTGCTGATTCAGGCCCACGAGGATGCAGCCGTGCCCCTGTCCGTGGCCGAGTACATGCTGGACAAGATCCCGCACGCCCGCCTGGCCCTGATCGAGGCCGCCGGGCACCTGCCGCATGTCAGCGCCCCGCAGCAGGTGGTGGAGGCGATAGCCGACTTCCTGGCCGTTCAGCCTTTGGCCACTCCGCCCTGACGCAGGATCCAGCGGTAGACCACGAACACCACGGCAGCGAAGCCGACGCCGCCCAGCCAGACACCATAGTGTTCGGTGAACTCGCCGCCGACCAGCCCCAAGGGGAAGTCCTGGCCGGAGAACACCACCAGGGCCGCGATGATCACGCCCAGCAGGCCTTCGCCGACGATCATGCCGGAGGCCAGCAGCACGCCCAGCTGCTTGCTGAACTCAGGCTTGGCGCTGCGCTCGGCGCGGCGTTCGTAGATGTGGCCGACGATGGCGCCGATGCTGATCATCAGCGTGGTCGAGGTCGGCAGGTAGATGCCCAGGCCCACGGCCAACGGCGGCATGCTGGCGCCCTTGACGTTCTTGCGCAGCAAGGCGTCGACCACGATCATCACCACGCCGATCAGGGCGCCGATGCCGATCAGGTTCCAGTTCAGGTCGCCCTGGATCACGCCCTTGGCCAGTGCCGAGATCAAGGCGGCCTGCGGTGCGGCCAGCGCCTTGGCGGGGTCGGCACCGGGAGCGCCGGTGAATCCATAAGCCTGGTTCAGGAGGTCCAGCACCGGCGGGATCACCAGCGCGCCGGCCACAACGCCGATGACCAGCGCCACCTGCTGGCGCCAGGGCGTGGCGTCCACCAGTTGGCCGGTCTTCAGGTCCTGCATGTTGTCGTTGGCGATCACGGCCACGGCAATCACCACGGCAGTGACGAACAGCGCAAAGGCCACCAGCGCCGGATGCAGCGAGGCAGGCACCAGCGGCTTGATCACCGACACCAGCAGGAGCGAGATGCCGATGACGACCAGGATGCCGACGCCCGACAGCGGGCTGTTCGACGAGCCGACCAGGCCGGCCATGTAGCCGCAGACGGCCGAGACGAAGAAGCTCATCAGCGCCACATAGGCGACGCCACCGATCACCAGCAGGCCGACCTGCTCACCCAGGCCGGCACCTTGGGCGAACTGGGCCAGGATGAAGCCGATCGGCAGCATGCAGACCGCGGTGATGGCAGCCACCCAGCCGATGGGAATGTCCTGTTCGGTGCGCGGCAGACTGGCGCCCTGGCCAGCCTTGCGCTTGCGGGAAGCGGCCATGGCCGCACGCAGGCCGGCGGTGACCGGCTGGGCCAGCTTGATCAGGGTCCAGATCGCGGCCACGCCGATGGCGCCGGCGCCGATATAGCGAACCTTTTCCTTCCACACCGTGACCGCCAGCTTGGCGGCCTCAGGGATGGCGCCATTGCTGGCGGCGTCCTGGAGGCCCGAGAAGTAGGGAACAGCGACGACCCAGGCAATCGCGGCACCCAAAAGCGAGGCGATACCTACCCACAGGCCCACCAGGTGGCCCACGGCCAACAGCGCGAACGACAGCGCAAAGGTGTAGCCGGTGGCGCCGCCACGGCCGCCCTCGCCGAGGCGGAAGAAGCGCTGCACTTCAGCCGCGAACAACTGCGAGGCGATCACCAGGCTGAAGCCGGCGGAGACCACAGCGCCGGTCAGGATGGCCATCAGGCCCTTGCGGTTCTCTTCAGCGGCCTGGCCGGCATCGGCTTCCTGGAAGCCGACCTTGAGCACCTCGGCGCAGGCCACGCCTTCCGGATAGGGCAGGTCAGAGTCCGTCACCAGCGCGCGGCGCAGCGGAATTGAATACATGACGCCCAGCACGCCACCGAGTGCGCAGATCGTCATCGTGGTCCAGTACGGGAAGCCGTTCCACCAGCCGACCATGATCAGGCCCGGCAGCACGAAGATCACCGAGGAGATCGCGCCGGCGCTGGATGCGACCGTCTGCACGATGTTGTTCTCTTCGATCGTGGTGTTCTTGAAGCGGCTCAGCAAGGCCATCGAGATCACGGCAGCCGGGATCGAGGTGGCGAAGGTCAGGCCGGCCTTGAGGCCGAAATAGACGTTGGCAGCGGTGAAGATGAAGGTGATGACGATGCCCAGAAGCAGGCCGCGTACGGTCAGCTCGCTGGGACGATCGGGCATGGTGTGGCTTGTGGTCACGGGCAGGCCTTGCTGGAGGTTGGTCTTGTGAGGCGCGCATGGTCGATGCGCGCGCGTCCCGCATCATCGGGACTCGGCGCGCATTGTGACTTGGTAGATGCCCGGGGCCGCGCGCGGCTTCAGCGGCCGGTGGTGATGGTTCCCAGCACGCCGGTGCTGGTGCAGTTGCCATTGGCGTCGCAATAGGTGCGCGAGCTGGAACGGGCGCCACCATTGCCGTTGCCCCTGGCCAGCCCCGGGCATTGCGCCAGGTTGAAGCTGGGCGGGCCGCCCTCGTAGCCGCCCATGCCTTGCGCCGTCACCCAATAGCGGGCCGGCAGCACCGGGGTCTGGCAGAGCATTTCCAGATAGGTCTTCTCGCCCACGGTGAGCTGGCGGCCATTCAGGAAGACACCCGAGCTGCCCTTGGAGGCATCGGTCTTCAGCGCACCACCCAGGGCCAGGCCGGGCAGCATCTGGCCGGCGATCGGCTGGCCTTCCAGGCCCCAGGCTCCGGACTGAGCGTCGTACCAGTAGCGCCCGGCGGCTATTGCCACCGGATAAGCCTGCTGCAGGGCGCGCAGGGTTTCGGGTTTGAGTTCGCTGCCGTTGACGAAGACGCCGGTGCCGGCCGCCAGGCCCGGCGTGGACGCAAGAACGAGCAGAACGAAAGCGACGCCGTCAGCCCCATTGCGTGCAATGCCCATGATGTGCTCCTGGCAACCATCCGAGCAGTCAGGATGCGCCGCTACTGGCGCGACGTCAATTCCGCCATTCGGCGCAGCGCGCCTCGCAACACGCCATCGGCAGCGCGCTAGCATCTGCCTTCATTTCGCTCTTGCCCGAGTCCGCCATGATTCTTGAAGTCGCCGACATCCGCATCCTGCCCGGCCAGCAGGCCCCGTTCGAAGCCGCCATTCGCCAGGGCGTGGCCACGGTGATTTCGCAAAGCCCCGGCTTTCTGCGATACCAGCTGCAGCGCGGCATCGAGTCGCCCGAGCGTTTCCTGCTCCTGATCGAATGGGCGACGCTGGAAAACCACACGGTGGACTTCCGCGGCGGCCCCTTGTTCGCCCAGTGGCGCGCCATCGTGGGGCCCTTCTTCGCCGAGCCGCCCAAGGTGGAGCATTTCGAGGCCTCAGCCCCGCAATCGACGCCCTGAACCGGGGCCCGGTCCGGTCAATACCCCCCTAGGAAAGATTCTTTACAGGCCAGCAATGGCAGGCGGCGCGAGGTCTGAGCAGAATCAGCTCATTCATCCCGTGATGTCGCCCGCCATGCACCTCGCTCTCACTCCCTCGCTGCGCCGCGCTGCCCCGCTGCTGAGCACGCTGGCGGTGGCCGTGCTGGCCGTCGGCGCCGCCTTGCTGCTGACGCTGCTGGCCTGAGCTGTAAGGTCTGCACCGGCTGCAGCGACCTAGCGCCATGCGCCCATACATTCCTGCCATCGCTCTCAGGCTGCTGCACTGCCTGCCCCTCCTCGTTCTTGCCGCTTGCGCGGCGCCGGCGACGCACGTCGGCCTGCCCTTGCAGCAAGCCTGGTTCGAGGGCCTCAAGGTCGATTACGTCACCACCGACATTTCCGACGCCGCCATGGCTAGTGCAATGGGTGTCAACCATGTCCCGGCCCTGGCCCAGGCACTGGCGCCGGTCGCGCCAGGCCGGCCGCGCACGCCGGTCGAGCGGGTCTACAAGTTCGCCAATGGCGAGCAGCTGAGCATCTTCCCCTCGGTGCCCAGGCCCGTGGGTGGCGCCAACGCCGACGCCAGCTACAGCCCACTGTGGGCCCTGGTCGAGGTGCGCTGGAAGGCCGGTGCCACACCCAGGCTCTTGAGCTCCGAGGAGGCGCTGCTGGCCGCCGAGCAGGCCGGCCAGGTCGAGCTGCGCCACACCGGCATCGTGGTCAATTGCCCGGTGGTGCGCACGCCTGGTGGCGGGGCCCTGAGCGGCCTGCGCGACCTGCGCTGAGGCCGCGGTGACCGTCCGCCGGCGTCCGGCCGGCCGTCCACGACTGTCCGCGGACACATTGCCCGCCGGGTCGACGCGCCCAAGTGTTTGATTTTGCTCATGTTCTCCAGCATCGCCAGATGGCACGGCGCTTGCAAAAGCTGTCCCGACTTCCCCACGGACAGCCATGACGATTCGAGACACCTCCGCCACCGACCAGTTGCTCCCCGAGAAGAGCTTCACCCAACGCCGCGCCGTCTGGATAGGCGCCGGGGTCGCCACCCTCGCCGCCCTGTTCTTCCTGGCACCCGCCGCCAAGCGGATGCTGGCCTCCGACACCTCGGTCCAGTCCTCACGCCTGGCCCTGGCGCAAGTGCTGGTAGGCCCGCTGACCCGCGATGTGGCCGGCGAGGGCAAGGTCGTTGCCGCCAACAGCCCCACGCTCTACGCCGGCAACGCGGGCACGGTGACGCTGAAGATCCAGGCCGGCGACGCCGTCACCAAGGGTCAGGTCTTGCTCAGCCTGCAAAGTCCCGACCTGCTGGCCAAGCTGAACCAGGAAAAATCCAACGCCGATGCGCTGAAGAGTGAATGGCTGCGCGCCGAGGCGGACGCCCGACAGCAACGCGCCCAGGCGGCCAGCGGCCTCGAGACAGCCACCATCGCACAGAAGACCGCGCAGAACGACCTGCAGCGTCAGACCCAGGCCTATGCCGCCGGTGCCACGGCCGGCATGCAGGTGGACCTGGCGCGCGACGCCGTGGCCCGCGCCGACGTGGCGCTGAAGCAGGCCCGTGAGCTGCTGACGCTGAAGGAAGATGCGCTGAAGTTCGAGCTCGCCGCCAAGCGCCAGGCCTACGAGCGCCAGCAGCTGGTGGTCTCCGACCTGCAGCGCCAGCAGGAAGAGCTGTCGGTGCGATCGCCCGTTGACGGCCAGGTCGGCCAGTTGTTCATCACCGACCGCATGAGCGTGGCCAAGGACGCCAAGCTCCTGACCGTCATCGACCTCAGCGCCCTCGAAGTGCAGATGCAGGTGGCGGAGAGCTTCGCCCGCGAACTGCAGGCTGGCATGCCGGGCGAGATCTCCGGCAATGGCAAGACCTGGAAGGGCCGCGTCAGCTCGATCTCGCCGGAAGTGGTCAACAACGAAGTCTCGGCGCGCCTGCGCTTCGAAGGCGAGCAGCCGGCCCAGCTGCGCCAGAACCAGCGCCTCTCGGTGCGCGTGCTGCTGGACCACCGCGAGAACGTGCTGCAAGTGGCTCGTGGCGCCTTCGTCGATGAAGGCGGTGGCCGCATCGCCTATGTGATCCAGGACGGCCAGGCCGTGCGCCGCCCCATCCGCCTGGGCGCGCAAAGCCTGTCGCAGGTCGAGGTGCTGGAAGGCCTGAAGCCCGGCGAGACCGTCGTCATCTCGGGCACCGAATTCTTCAAGGGCGCCGAGCGCGTCACCCTCAGCAACTGATCGATAGAACCATCACGTCCAAGGAAACACCATGCTGAAGATGCAATCCCTCTCCAAGGTCTACCGCACCGAGATGGTCGAGACCCACGCGCTGCGCGATTTCAACCTCGAAGTGAAGCAAGGCGAGTTTGTCGCCGTGACCGGCCCCTCGGGCTCGGGCAAGACCACCTTCTTGACCATCGCCGGTCTGCTGGAAGCCTTCACCGGCGGCAGCTACCTGCTCGATGGCGTGGACGTCAGCCGCATGAACGACGACCAGCGCAGCCGCCTGCGCAACCAGAAGATCGGCTTCATCTTCCAGGCCTTCAATCTGATTCCCGACCTGAACGTGCTGGACAACATCGAGGTGCCCCTGCGCTACCGCGGCATGAAGAGCGACGAGCGCCGCCGCCGCGCCCGCGAAGCGCTGGCGCGCGTGGGCCTCTCTGCCCGCGAGAAGCACTATCCGGCAGAGCTGTCCGGCGGCCAGCAGCAGCGCGTGGCGATTGCCCGCGCACTGGCAGGTGAGCCGCGCCTGCTGCTCGCCGACGAGCCGACCGGCAACCTCGACAGCCAGATGGCCCGCAGCGTGATGGACCTGCTGGAAGAGCTGCACCGCGACGGCGCCACCATCGTGATGGTGACCCATGACATGCAGCTCGCCGCCCGCGCCCAGCGCAATGTGCATGTGATGGACGGCCAGGTGGTCGACATGACCGCCGACCTGCAGCTCGAGCGCGCGATGCGAGACACCGCACACCACGCTGCAGCCTGAAGCCCGCCTTCTCTCTCTCTCACCATGCCGTCTCTGCTTCGTCACTCCGCCCTCGCCCTTGCCTGCCTGCTGGCGCTCCCTGCCCAGGCTGAGGATCTGCTGGAGGTCTATGCGCAGGCCCGCGCGGCCGACCCGCGTCTGGCGCAAGCCGGTGCCCGCCGCGGCATCCAGCAAGAGCTCGCTGTGCAGGCCCGCGCCGAACTGCTGCCCAGCTGGACAGCCAGCATCGGCGACACGCGCACGCAGCCGGGCGGTGCAGCGAGCCGCGGCATCTCGAGCAGCATCAGCCAGACGCTGATCGACCTGAGCCAGTGGAAGCGGCTCGATGCCGCCCAGTCTGAACTGTCAGCAGAAGACGCCCGCTGGCGCGCCGCAGAACAGCAGCTCTGCGCCCGCGTGGCGCTGGCCTACTTCGGCGTGCTGTCGGCCCAGGCCGCCTTGGCCACGGCCGAGGCGAACGAAGGCGCGTTCGCAGCCCAGGTTTCGCAGGCACAGACGCGCTTCGAGACCGGCCTGGCGGCGCAGATCGACGTCGAGCAGTCGCGCACCTTCCACGAACTGGCCCGTGGCACCACGGTCCAGGCCCGTCAGAACCTGATGGACGCCCGCGAAGCGCTGGCCGAGATCACCGGCCGCATGCCGGGTGAACTGCGCCCCCTGATGCTTCAGCTGGACGTGATGCCGCCCGAGCCGGCCGACCCCGCCGCCTGGGTCGAGCGAGCGCTGGCCGGCAACCCCGAGCTGATCGCTGGCAAGGCGCAGCTGCAGGGCAGCGAGTACCGCGTCGACGCGGCCCGCTCGGCCCACCTGCCCACACTCAGCGCCGGTGTGGAAAGCGACCGTCGCACCAGCGGCAGCGGCGTGCCGCCGCTGGACATCGGCCGCACCCAGCACCAGATCGCGGTGCGCCTCACCATTCCGCTGTTCGCCGGCGGCGCCACCGAATCGCAAAAACGCCAGGCCATGTACCAGCGCGACAACCAGCGCGAGCAGGTCGAGATTGCCCGCCGTGCGCTGGTGCGTGAAACACAAGCCCAGTACCAGGCCGTGCTGGCCGGGCTGGCCCTGGTGCGCAGCAGCTCGGCGGCTGTTGCGGCCGCCGATCGCTCGCTCACCGCCACGCGTGCCGGCCAGCAACTGGGCACCCGCACGATGACCGACCTGCTGCTGGCCATCCAGGTGCAGGCGCAGGCCCAGATGGCGCAAACCCAGGCTCGCCACCGCTATGTGCTGGCCACGCTGCTGCTGCGCCAGGCCGCAGGCGCCCTGGGCGAAGCCGAGCTGGCCGCCGTCAACGCCTTGCTGCAACCCGCCGTGAGCGGAGGAGCCAAATCATGATGCTCGGCTACTACTTCGACCTGGCCCTGCGCGCCTTCAAGCGCAGCCGGGCCTTGAGCGCCCTGATGGTGCTGGGCCTGGGCCTGGGCATCGGCGCCTGCATGACGACGCTGTCCGTCTATCACGTGCTCTCCGGCGACCCGATGCCGGGCAAGAGTGACAGGCTCTTCAATGTGCAGCTCGATGCACGTGGCATGGTCGGCTACAAGCCGGGCGGCGAGCCCAACCTGCAGCTTTCGCGCTTCGATGCCGAGGCCCTGCTGCGCGACAAGCGCGGTCTGCGCCAGGTGATGATGAGCGGCGGCCGGGTCTCGGTGCGGCCGGAGACCGGCAAGGCCTTCTTCCCCTCGTCCCGCTACACCTCGGCCGACTTCTTCACGATGTTCGAAACGCCGTTCGCCTTCGGCAGCGGCTGGGACGCTGCCGCCGACGCTGCCGCCGGCCGCGTGCTGGTGATCTCGCATGAGCTCAACGAGCGGCTTTTCGGTGGCGCCAACAGCGTGGGCAAGACGCTCACCGTCGGCAGCGTGGCCATGCAGATCCAGGGCGTGCTCAAGCCCTGGCGCCCGGCCCCGCACTTCTATGACCTGCACGTGGGCAATTACGCCAAGGCCGAGGACATCTACCTGCCCTTCGCCACGGCGGCGCAGCTGCGTTTCTCGCGCTCGGGCAATATGTCTTGCTGGGCCGAGGCACCGGGCGGCGACCCGCTCGCGCTCAATGCGCCCTGCGACTGGATTCAATACTGGGTCGAGCTGGCCAGCCCGGCGGAGGCCGCCGGCTATCGCGATTACCTGGTCCAGTACTCCGAGGCGCAGCGCAAGGCCGGGCGCTTCATGCGGCCCGCCAATGTGCGCCTGCGCACGGTGATGGAATGGCTGGCCCACCGCAAGGTGCTGCCCGGCGACATCCGCCTGCAGGTCTGGCTGGCCTTCGGCTTCCTGCTTGTGTGCCTGACCAATGCCGTGGGTCTCTTGCTGGCCAAGTGCCTGCGCCGCTCAGGCGAGATCGGCGTGCGCCGAGCCCTGGGCGCCTCGCGACGCGCCATCTTCTCGCAGTTCCTGGTCGAAGCCGGCGTGCTGGGCGCGGCCGGTGGCGTGCTGGGCCTGCTGCTGGCCTGGGGCGGCCTGTGGCTGGTGCGCCTGGGCCCGAGCGACTACGCCAGCCTGGCGCGCATGGACTGGGAAATGCTCGGCCTGACGCTGCTTCTGGCCTTCGTCGCCAGCCTGCTGGCGGGCCTGCTGCCCGCCTGGCGTGCTGCCAGCGTGACGCCCGCCCTGCAACTCAAGACCCAATAAGGAGGGCGCCATGGACCTGATGCCCATTCTCTCGACGCTGCGCCGCCACAAGACCGCGGCCGCGCTGATCGTGCTCGAGATTGCCCTGACCTGCACCATCGTCTGCAATGCCCTGCACCTGATCTCGCAGCGTGTGGCCGTGCTCAACAATGATCTCGGCATCCCGGAGTCGGAGTTGCTGGTGGTGGACCTGCGCGGCCTCACCAAGGTGGACAGCACCGACACCGACGCCGGCACGCAACGCGACCTGGCCGCCCTGCGCGCCCTGCCCGGCGTCCGGACGGCCATGATCGTGAACCAGGTACCCTACGGCGGGAACAACAACAGCAGCGGCGTCAGCCTCTCCCAGGACGAGCAAGCACAGCGCATCGAAGCTTCGCAGTACGAAAGCAGCGAGGGCATGATCAAGGGCCTCGACCTGAAGCTGGTCGAGGGTCGCGACTTCGAGCCGCAGGAGATGCTCAACGGCAGCGCCTTCCAGGGCAACAGCGAAGGCGTCAACATGCCGGCCGTCATCATCACGCGCACGCTGGCCAAGCGCCTGTTCCCGAACGAATCCGCGGTGGGCAAGCAAGTCTTTGTCTTCGGCGACAAGCCGCAGACCGTGGTCGGCGTGCTGGAACGCCTGAGCCCGCCGAGCCCCGCCCGCTTCACCGGCGACGACGGCAATGTCTCGATGCTGCTGCCGCTGCGGCCCTCGTATGCCGGCGGCAGCTATGTGATCCGCGTGGAATCGAGCCAGCGCGAAGCGATGCTGCAGAAGGTGGTCGCCACGCTGGAACAGCAGGATGCAAACCGGGTCGTCATCCGCCAGCGCCTGCTCAGCGACATGCGCGAGGAGTACTACAAGCAGGACCGCATGATGGTCTGGCTGCTGGGTGGCGTGTGCCTTGCGCTGCTGGTGGTCACGGCCCTGGGCATCGTCGGCCTGGCCAGCTTCTGGGTGCAGCAGCGCACACGGATGATTGGCACGCGGCGCGCGCTGGGCGCCACGCGCGGCCAGATCCTGCGCTACTTCCAGGCCGAGAACTTTCTGCTCAGCAGCGCCGGCATCGTGCTGGGCGTGGTCGGTGCGCTGGGCTTGAGTGCCGTGCTGATGCGCAACGCCGAGATCGCCGGCCTGCCCTGGAGCTACCTGCCGGTCGGCGCCCTGACGCTCTACCTGCTCGGCCAGCTCGCCGTGCTCGCGCCGGCCCGCCGCGCCGCCGCACTGCCCCCAGTGGCCGCGCTGCGCGGCAACTAAGAGGAAGACGAGATGATGATCAAGTATTACTTTGAACTCGCGCTGCGCAGCTTCCGGCGCAGCCCCGGGCTGACCGCGCTGATGCTCCTGACCATTGCCATCGGCGTGGGCGCCTGCATGACCACGCTGACGGTGTTCCATGTGCTGTCGGGCGACCCGATTCCGGCCAAGAGCGGGCAGCTCTTCAACATCCAGCTCGACGCCTTTGCCCTGCGCGGCTACAAGCCCGGCGACGAGCCTCCGCTGCAGCTGACCCGCTATGACGCCGAAGCGCTGATCCGCGAAGCGCGTGCCGACCGCCAGGTGATGATGACCGCCGGCGGCGTGGCAGTGGAGCTGGACGGCCAGAAGCCGACCTTCACCACGGCGCGCTACAGCACGGCCGACTTCTTCGCGATGTTCAATGTGCCGGTCCGCCTGGGCCGGACCTGGAACGCCGCCGACGACAAGGCTGCCGCCCGCGTGGTGGTGATCTCGGACAAGCTCAATGAGCAGCTGTTCGGCGGCGGTGATCCGCTGGGCAAGGTCATCCGCATCCGCGAGAAAGACCTGACCATCATCGGCGTGCTGGGCAAGTGGCGGCCGGTGCCGACCTTCTACGACATGACCATCGGCGCCTACCGCAATGCCGAAGACGTCTTCGTGCCCTTCACCACAGCGATGGACCTGAAGTTCGGTTCCATGGGCAATTTCAACTGCTGGGCCGAGCATGCGCCCAGCACCAGCCGCGACAGCGGCGCGCCCTGCGCCTGGATCCAGTACTGGGCCGAGCTCGGCACACCCGAGAAGGCCAGTGCCTACCACCAGTACCTGAAGGACTACTCGGAACTGCAGCGCAAGGCGGGCCGCTTCGAGCGCCCGACCAATGTGGGCTTCTACAAAGTGATGGACTGGTTGAACAAGCAGGAGGTCGTGCCCAGCGACATCAAGCTGCAGCTGTGGCTGGCCTTCGGCTTCCTGACCGTGTGCCTGGTCAACACCGTCGGGCTCCTGCTGGCCAAGTGCCTGCGCCGCTCGGGCGAGATCGGCGTGCGCCGCGCCCTGGGTGCGCCGCGTCGGCAGATCTTCCTGCAGTTCCTGGTCGAGGCGGGCAGCCTGGGCCTGGCTGGGGGCTTGCTGGGCCTCGTGCTCACGGGCCTCGGCCTTTGGGCGGTACGCAATGGCTCGGCAGACTACGCCGGCATGATCGAACTCGACACGGCGATGCTGCTCACCACCCTGGGCCTGGCCCTGCTGGCCAGCCTGGCCGCCGGCCTCCTGCCCGCCTGGCGCGCCACGCAGGTGACGCCGGCCCTGCAACTGAAGACCCAATAAAGGGAGCCGAGCCATGGACCTGATGCCCATTCTCGCCACGCTCAAGCGCCACAAGACCGCCGCCGGCCTGATCGTGCTGCAGGTGGCCCTGACCTGCGCCATCGTCTGCAATGCGCTGTTCCTGATCTTCCAGCGCGTCGAGCGCATGGAAGCCCCCAGCGGCATCGTCGAGGACGAGCTGCTGACCTTGCAGGTCTCCACGCTCACACGGGTCGAGAACCCCGATGCGGTGACCAGGCTGGACCTGCAGATGCTGCGTGCATTGCCCGGCGTCAAATCGGTCAGCCTCGTGAACCAGATCCCGTTCAAGGACAACTTCTGGGCCACTGGCGTGCGCCTGAAACCCGATGGCCAGGAAGACGGGATTGGCGTGGCCAACTACATGGTCTCGGAGGGCTGGCTGCAGACCCTGGGCCTCAAGCTGTTGGAGGGCCGCGACTTTGCCAACGAGGAATATCGCAACCAGAGCGAGATGGAGAACGATGCCAAGGCCGGCGTGTCGGCCGTGCTGATCAACAAGGCCCTGGCCGAGAAGCTGTTCCCCGGCAAGCCGGCCGTTGGTCAAGCCTTGTACACCGGTGGTGACGAGCCCGCGCGCATCGTCGGCGTGGTCGAGCGCCTGGTGTCGCCGCAACCGGGCGGCAACAGCAGCAACCAGCTGCACACCTTGATCCAGCCGATCCGCATGAGCTTCCGCGGTGGCGTGTTCCTCGTGCGGGTGGCGCCTGGTGAACGTGAGGCCGTGCTGAGCAAGGCCGCTGCCGGGCTGGAGAAGATGCAGGCCCGCCGTGTGGTGCGCGAGAAGAGCCTGTTCACCGACCTGCGCGAGACCTACTACCGCCAGGACCGCAACATGGCCTGGTTGATGGGCGCCGTGTGCATCGCGCTGCTGCTGGTGACCGCCTTCGGCATCGTCGGCCTGGCCAGCTTCTGGGTGCAGCAGCGCACGCGCATGATCGGCACCCGCCGCGCCCTGGGTGCCACCCGCGGCCAGATCCTGCGCTACTTCCAGGCCGAGAACTTCCTGCTCACCTCGCTCGGCCTGCTGCTTGGCATGGCTGCGGCCTACGGCATCAGCGTGCTGCTGATGAAGAACTACGAGCTGCCACGCCTGCCGCTGTTCTATCTGCCGGTGGGCGCGGTGACGCTGTTCCTGCTCGGGCAGCTGGCGGTTCTTTCGCCCGCACGGCGCGCAGCGGCCTTGCCCCCTGTAGCCGCACTCCGGAGTTGAGCGCTATGCTGCGCAGCCCATGCGCACCGTACTGATCATTGACGACAACCCCGGCGTTGGCGAAGCGCTGAGCCTCTTGCTGTCGCTGCACGATATTGCAGCGCACTACGCCGCCACGCCCGAGCAGGGCCTGGCCCTACTCGCCAGCCGGCCGGTGGACCTGGTGATCCAGGACATGAACTTCAGCGCCGACACCACCTCGGGCGAGGAAGGTCGGGCACTGTTCCAGCAGATCCGCGCACGTTCACCCGACCTGCCGGTGATCCTGCTGACCGCGTGGACCCAGCTCGAGCAGGCGGTGGCGCTGGTGAAAGCCGGTGCGGCCGATTACCTGGCCAAGCCCTGGGATGACGCCAAGCTGCTGGCCACGGTCGAGAACCTGCTGGAGCTGGCCGAGTCGAATGCCGAGGCGCAGCGTGGCCGCCAGGCTCGCCGCGCGCGCATCGACAGCCTGCGCCAGCGCTTCAAGCTCGACGACCTGGTGTGCGCATCGGATGCGATGCTGGCAACGCTGGAGCTGGCTTGCCAGGTGGCGCGGGCACCGCTGCCTGTCTTGATCACCGGCCCGAACGGCAGTGGCAAGGAGCGCATCGCCGCCGTGGTGCATGCGAATTCCGCTGCGGTCGGCGGTCCCTTCATTGCCTTGAATTGCGGCGCGCTGCCGGCCGAGCTGATCGAGGCCGAGCTGTTCGGCGCGGAGAGTGGCGCCTTCACCGGTGCCAACCGGGCGCGCGAAGGCCGCTTCGAGGCGGCCAATGGCGGCACGCTGTTCCTGGACGAGATCGGCAACCTGCCGCTGGCGGGCCAGGTCAAGCTGCTGCGCGTGCTGGAGACGGGCCGCTTCGAGCGCCTCGGGTCCAGCAAGACGCGCGAAACCCGGGTGCGCGTGATCAGCGCCACCAATGCCGACCTGAAGGCCATGGTGGCGCAGGGCGCTTTCCGCGAAGACCTCTACTACCGCCTCAATGTGGTGGAGCTGCGCCTGCCGGCCCTGGCCGAGCGGCGCGAAGACATCCTGCCGCTGGCCGAGCATTTCCTGGCCGGTGCCGCGCGCCTGTCAGACAGCGCGCGGGAGTTCCTGCTGGCTCACAGCTGGAGCGGCAATGTGCGCGAGCTGAAGAACGTGATGGCCCGCGCTGCGCTGCTGTGCCGCGATGGCCTGATCATGCCGGCCGACCTGGGCCTGGAGCTGAACACGGCGGCGGCGCCGCGCAATCTTGACGATCCCGGTCGCGATGCCATCCTTGCCGCGCTGCGCAATGCGGGCGGCGTGGTGGCCCGCGCGGCCCAGCAGCTGGGGCTGTCGCGCCAGGCGCTGTACCGGCGCATGGAACGCTACGGCATCAGCAGCGAGTAGGCGCCGAGTGAGTCTTGCGATGCTACGCGGCAGCCTGCACAGCCGCCTCCTGATCCTGCTGCTGCTCAGCGGCATTGCCTTCATGCTGGTGCATGCGGCGCTTGTGCATTGGCCCTTGCCGCAAGTGCTGGAATGGCTGGACTGGGGTTCAGCGCCGCAGGCCTGGGGATGGGTCAGCCTGGCCTTGAGCACAGTCCTGATGCTGCCTTGGTTGATCTGGCTCGCCAACTGGCAACTGGGACCCCTGGAGCGCCTGTTGCGGGCCCTCGAAGGCGCGACGCTGAGTTACCGCGATGGCGACTACAGCAGCTCCATCGCGGCGATCAGCGGCGGTGGCCGCGAGCTCGAGGCGCTGGCCCGCGCACATGCCGAGCTGGGCCTGGCGCTGCGGGAGCAACGCACGCAGCTGGCCCAGCGCGAGCTGCTGCTCGACACCCTGGTGCAAAACACACCGGTGGCGCTGTTGCTCTGCGCTGTGGAGCAGGATCAGCAGGACGGCGTGATCGTCTACGCCAACCTGGCCGCGCGCCAGCTGATGGACGAGGGCCGCAGCCTGACGCGCCGCCGGCTCGCCGAGCTGCTGGTCGATGCGCCGCCGGCCCTGCGCGAGGCGCTGCAAAGCCGAGAAGACCGGCTGTTCAGCATCGACGATACGGTGCATGGCACCGAGGAGCGCTTCCATCTTTCGCAGCGCCGCCTCCTGATGCAGAGCAGGCCGCATCGCTTGATCCTCCTGCGCCGCATGACACGCGAACTTTCGCGCCAGGAGGTGGCCAGCTGGAAGCGGGTGATACGCGTGATCAGCCATGAGCTGAACAACTCGCTGGCGCCCATCTCCTCGCTGGCGCACAGCGGCGCCGAGCTGGTGCGGCGCGGGGACGCTGAGCGCGCGGGCCAGGTATTTGCCAGCATCGGCGCGCGCGCCGCCCACCTGCACAGCTTCCTGGCCGGCTATGCCAGCGTGGCCAAGCTGCCAGCGCCGCACCTGCAGACGATTGCCTGGCCCGAGTTTGTCGCCGGCCTTCTGGCCCAAGGCGACCTGACGCTGGACGGCCCGCTGCCCGAGGGGCCGGCGACCATCGATCCGGCCCAGGTCGAGCAGGCGCTGATCAACCTGGTCAAGAACGCCCACGAGGCCGGCGGCGAGCGTGCGGACGTGACGCTCTCCATCCAGGCCCAGGGCGACCAGTGGCGCCTGAGCGTTAGCGACCGCGGCCCCGGCATGAGCGAGGCCGTGCTCGCGCAGGCGCTCCTGCCCTTCTACTCCACCAAACGCAGCGGCACCGGCCTCGGCCTGGCCCTCGCCCGCGAGATCGCCGAGGCCCATGGTGGCGGCATCGCGCTGGCCAATCGGGAAGGCGGCGGCCTGCAGGTGAGCTTGTGGCTGCCCAAGCTGTCAGCGGCTCCCGGCCCGTAAAGCTCGGCTTCGCGCGAATCCCCGAGATTGCGGCGCAAGCTCAGACAGCCGAGCGCAGCACATAGCGCTGCCCTCCAGCGCGCTTGGCCTCGTAGAGCGCCGCATCGGCCTGGGCCAGCAGCTGCTCGGCGGTCTGGCCTGCCTGGCCCTCGTGCAGTGCCACGCCGATGCTGGCGGCGGCGTCGAGCCGCAGGCTGCCCAGCACCATGGGCTCTTCCATCGCCTGCAGGATCTTCTCGGCCACGGCGGTGGCATCGCCGGCCTCGTTGAGGCCTTCGACGAGGATGACGAACTCATCGCCGGCCAGGCGGACCACGGTATCGGTGGCACGTACACAAGCCTGCAGCCGCCTTGCAAACGCCTGCAGGACCGCATCGCCAACAGCATGCCCGCGCTCGTCATTGATCGCCTTGAAGCGATCAAGGTCCAGGAACAGCAGCGCCAGCTTCCAGCCCTCGCGTTGCGCCCGCACCAGGGCCAGCGCCAGCCTTTGGTCGAGCTCGCGACGATTGGGCAAGCCGGTGAGTGCATCGGTGCGGGCCATATCGGCCAGTTGCAGCTGCGCACGCTTGATCGTCGTGACATCGGTGCTGAGCGCGAAGATGCCCACCACGCGGCCATCGGCCTGCAGGTCCGGGATGTAGTCGTTCTGCAGATGGCGCAACTGCCCCAAGGCTTCGGAGCTCAGCTCGACCTGCACCCGTCGGCCGCCGAGCGCCGTCCGCAGATGCGGCTCGCGCTGCGCAAACAAGTCGGGGCCGATGACTTCGGCCAGCGGGCGCCCGATCACGGCGGCGGGCGCCACCCCGAGCCACTCGTGGAATGTGGCATTGGCATAGCGCAGCCGCAGGTCCTGATCGAGGTAGGCAATCAGGCCCGGCAGGGCATCGGCAATGACCGCAAGCCTGCGTTCGCTGGCGCTTGCCCGGGCCTCGCTCTCCTTGCGCTCGGTGATGTCCAGCGTCACCGAAAAGAAGCCCCGAGTCCTGCCATCGGGACCCAGGTCGGGCACGTAGTGCTGCGCGAAGTAGTGCAGGCGGCCTTTGATTTCGCTCTGGCTCTCGAAGCGCACCGCCTCGCCACTCATCACCCGGTCCATGAAAGGTTGCAGGGCGGCGTCGGCGTCCGGCCCGCGCACCGCCCCTACCGTCTTGCCCAGCACGTCGTGCGGCGCAATGTCATAGAGCCGGCGTACCTGCTCGTTGGCAAAGATGATCCGGCGCTGGCGATCAAACTGGGTGATCAGCATCGGCACATGGTTGGCGATGCGGCGCAGCCGCCCTTCGGCCTCGCGCAGCTTCGCGCTCCCGCGCAGGACCTGCCACAGGGCCAGTGTGGCGAAGACTGCCAGCAGGCTCAGGCCAAGCAGCAGGATCAGGCGCGTGGTACCGGCATCGGCAGCGAGGTCGGCCGCGAGCCCGCTGCGCTCATCACGCAGCGCCGCCATCAGGACGCCGAGTTCGCTGGGCAGGCTGTCCATGTCGCTCTTGCCCCGGTCGCTCAGCATGATGGCGAGCGCCTTTTCATGCGCCCCTTCCCGACTCAGCTCGATGCTGCGCTTCAGCTCTTCGCGCTTGTCCCGGACCAGCTCGAGCACGCGGGTCAGGCGCGCCTGCTGCGAGGGCACTGTCAGCATGCGGCTCAGCTCGTCCAGGCGATGGTCCAGCTCGTGCACCGCCTCTGCATGAGGCCGCAGATAGGCGTCCCGGCGGGTCAGCAGAAAGCCGCGCTGGCCCGTCTCTGCATTCAGCAGCGCGATCATCAGCTGGTTCAGGCCGCGCAGCTGCTCGCTCACCTGATGCTGGCGCTCGACCATCGCCACGGCCTGCTGTGCCCGCAGGGCGAGCAGGCCGGTCACGGCCGCCATGGCCAGCAAGGCGATCAGCAACAGCGTGACGCCCGCACCCATGGAATCGCTTCGCGCCGCCGCTCGCTGCATGCTGCCTCCTGCACGCCCTGATCCACCCTGATCCTGATAGCTCTTTGCGAACGAGTTTAGAACGGGAAGTCCCGCCAGGCATGGCTTGTTTGCGGGGTGATCCACAACGCAAAAGGCCGACGCTTTCGCATCGGCCTTTCTTGATTTGGCGAATGAAAAAGGCCAGCACTCTCGTGCTGGCCTTCTGCATTTGGTGCCCAGAAGAGGACTCGGTCACGTCCCGCGACCCCGGCGCCGCAAGCATGCGGACGCCATTCGATTCCTCCCGCAAGGTCCGCAGGGACCTTGCTTTCTGGGCGCACAACGCAAAAGGCCGACGCATTCGCATCGGCCTTTCTTGATTTGGTGCCCAGAAGAGGACTCGAACCTCCACGGAGTTACCCGCTAGTACCTGAAACTAGTGCGTCTACCAATTCCGCCATCTGGGCTAGTTTCTCTGCGCCTGCCGGGTCACCCCGTTCAGCGAAGAGGCCGCACTATAGCACTGATTTCCAGACCGGCCCGAAACTTGTCAGCCCGAGCGTCTGGCGCGGATCGAACAAGGACTCGACCTGGCCCGAGAGGCGCAGCACGGCCGGCTCGGTCAGCGCGCGGTAGTCGGCCTGCAGCGAGGGGCCAATGCCATGCTCGGCACTGAAGCTGCCACCCAAGTCCGCACAGATGGCATAGATGCCGGAGCGCAGGCGCGCCATTTGTTCGTTATCAAGCGGCGGCGCTGACTTGGGCCAGACCAGGTTGCAGTGCATGCCACCGTCGCCGAGATGACCGAAGTCGGCAACCAGCGCCTGGGGGAACTCGGCTCCGAGCCAGGCACCCGCCAGTTCGCGCATGCGCATGAAGTGGCGGCGTGGCAGGCTGAGATCAAAGCCGATCACGCGCCCCTGCTCGCGCAGGCCTTCGCTGATGCCATGACGCAAGGACCAGACGGTGTCGTCCGCCCCGAGCACCGCATCGACGACGGCGCCAGCTTCGAACTCGCACTCCAGCCATCGCTGCAGCAAGGCATGGAGGTCCAGGCTCGCGGCAGGCAGCTCACTCGACAGCTCGAGCAACAGGGCATAAGCCGGCAACTGGCCACCGAACAGCCGGCCGGGGTCGCCGCGCAGATGAAGTGCCGCCTGCAATGCGGCCGCCGACATGCCTTCGAAGGCGCTGACCATGCCAGCCAGTTCGCCAGCCATCGCACGCTGATAGAGCGGCATCACCGCCTCCAGACTGGCGGGCGCGATGAGCGCCGAGGCCTGCTGACGCGGCAGGGGATGCAGCTTCAGTGTGGCTTCGGTGATCAAGCCCAGCGCGCCCGAGCTGCCGACCAGCAGATGCTGCAAGGCCAGCCCGGCGTTGTCCTTCTGCAGGCCCCGGCCCAGGTGCAAGACCTGGCCCTCGCCCAGCACCGCCGTCAGCGCGAGCGTGTTGGCCCGCACATCGCCATAGCGCAGCATGCGCGTACCGCCGGTGTTGTGGGCCAGCATGCCGCCGATGCTCGGGTCGGCACTGAGGTCGATGGGAAACCACAGGCCGTGTGCGGCCAGGCGTTCATTCACTTCCGAGAGACGATAGCCGGCCGACACCCGCAAGGTCCGATCCAGCGGGTCGAACTCGAAGACCTCGCGCAGCCGCTCGGTGGTCAGCAGCACGTGCATGGAAGCATCGGTCGGCGTGCCTGCCTGCACAAGACCCGTGTGCGCGCCCTGCGGCACCAGGATCAATTCATGGCGCGCGCACAGCTTGACCAGTGCCGCGACCTGCGCCGTCGTTGACGGCCGCACGAGTGCCGCGGCCTGGCCCGCCGCATAGCGGGCCGGTTGCAGGTAGCGCGGCTCGATGGCCGGGCCGGCCACGACGAAGCCCGCGCCGCAGACCTCGTCCGCGGCGCGCAGGAACTCGTCCATCAGCATGCCGAGGATTCGGCAGCCGTCATCTTGAAGATGCCTGTTGCATTGCCGGCGTCGAAGCGCAGGTCCAGGCCGCCCTCGTCCTCATTGGCTCGCTGAATGAGCTCATGAAAGGAGCCCGGCACGGTGCGCGTGACGATCTGGCTGCCATGCAGGAACTGGCGTTGCACCTGCGCCGCGCGGAAGGCGGTCTGGCGCACGCGGCCGGAGGCCGAAGTCTCGATGCTGGGCTTGATCGGGCGGTCCAGCGAGCGCTGCAGCGCGGCCACGGCCTCGATGTCGACAACGCGGTCGGTCGCATGGTTGAAGGCATTGCCCTCGGTCGCGATCCAGGCCATCTCGGCCGATTCGCCGAGCAGGATTTCGTAGTCGCGCCACGTGAAGAGCGGATGCTGGCGGGCGAAGCAGCCAATCAAGGCAGGCAGCAAGGCCTGCGCCTGCTCGGTGGCCAGCGAGCCATCTCGGGCCAGTTGCTCCAAGAGGGCCAGGTGGACCGGGGACAAGGGGTCGCGCGAATCGCCGATCACGCGGCTGACGGCTTCCTGGAACTCGAGCGTGAACTCTTCAGGGTGCAGCTCGGAGACGAAGAACTGCGCGATGTCCTCCGGGAAGTCGGCATGGCGCCAGCTGCGGCCGGTCATCTTCAGCTTGGGCAGCGGATAGTTCTCGGCCCGCAAGAAGCCAAGCGGCCGCAACACGCGCGTGATCGCCGCCTCGCCGGGCGGCAGCGCGCCGCTGGGCCAGGCCACGGTGCGCAGCGCGCCATGGTCGAACACCACGCGCTCGCCGGCGCGCTGGCAATCGGCCACATAGGCGGCACCGACCGGCACGCGCTGCAGCACGTCGCGGAACAAGGCCAGGTTCAAGGCCTGCGCCAACTCGGCGCGGCTGATCGTCTCCGCCGCCGGCTTCAGGAGCGCGGGCGTGACATGGACCTGGGCAAAGAGTTCTTTGGCCGCCGCGTCGCCCAGGGTGGCAACGAGCAGGCGGCCAAGGCCTGTTTCAAGCATGGGGGGGGTACTCCGTGGGGCGGGCCCGCACGGAGCCCGCCGTGTCAGTCTGTCAATCGCGATCAGATATCGAACTTGACGCCTTGGGCGAGGGGGAGCTCGCGCGAGTAGTTCACGGTGTTCGTCGTGCGGCGCATGTAGGCCTTCCACGCATCGGAACCGCTCTCGCGGCCACCACCGGTTTCCTTCTCGCCACCGAACGCGCCACCGATCTCGGCGCCCGAGGTGCCGATGTTGACGTTGGCGATGCCGCAGTCCGAACCGCTGGCGGCCATGAAGGCCTCGGCCTCGCGCACGTCGTTGGTGAAGATCGCCGAGGACAGGCCTTGCGGCACATCGTTCTGGATCGCAATCGCCTCGTCCAGCGTCTTGTACTTCAGCGTGTACAGGATGGGGGCGAAGGTCTCGTGCTTCACGATGGCCGTCTGCGAGGGCATGCGCACCAGGGCCGGCTGGGCGTACCAGGCGTTCGGGTAGGTGTCGGCCAGCGCGCGGTCGCCGCCACTCACTTCGCCGCCTTGCTCGCGGGCTGCCTTCAACGCAGCTTGCATGCCGTCGAACGAGGCCTTGTCGATCAGCGGGCCGATCAGGTTGCCGGGCTCGACGGGGGACCCAATCTTCAGTTGCGCGCGGGCGCGGTCCAGGCGGGCGACCAGCTCGTCATGGATGCTCTCGTGAGCGATCACACGGCGCGTGGTGGTGCAGCGCTGGCCGGCCGTGCCGTAGGCGCCGAACAGGATGCCGCGCACGGCCAGGTCCAGGTCGGCGCTGGGCGTCACGATGATGGCGTTGTTGCCGCCGAGTTCGAGCAGGCAACGGCCGAAGCGGGCCGCCACGCGAGGGCCAACGGCACGGCCCATGCGGGTCGATCCGGTGGCCGAGACGAGGGCCACCTTTGGGTGATCCACCATCGCCTCGCCGACAGCTGCACCGCCGTTCAGCGTCTGCGACAGATGGGCCGGCGCGGCATGGCCGGCGGCGATGTAGCGCTGCAGCGCCTTGTCGAACAGGGCCTGCGTGGCCAGGGCTGTCAGCGGGGTCTTCTCGCTGGGCTTCCAGACACAGGTGTCGCCGGCTACCAAGGCCAGGGCCGAGTTCCAGGCCCACACGGCGACGGGGAAGTTGAAGGCCGAGATGATGCCGACCACGCCCAGCGGCAGGTACTGCTCCATCATGCGGTGGCCCGGGCGCTCGCTGGCGATGGTCAGGCCATGCAGCTGGCGCGACAGGCCGACGGCGAAGTCGCAGATGTCGATCATCTCCTGCACCTCGCCCTCGCCTTCGCTGGTCACCTTGCCGGCTTCCAGCGACACGAGGCGGGCCAGGTTGGCCTTGTTGGCGCGCAGCTCTTCGCCGTAGAGGCGCACCAGCTCGCCACGCTTCGGTGCGGGCACATTGCGCCATTGCAGGAAGGCGGCGTGGGCACGCTCGACAGCGGCCGTCATCTCGGCAGCCGTGGCTTCGTGCACAGCGCCCAATTGCGCGCCATCGATGGGCGAGCGGACGGTCAGCGAGCCGCCGGTGAAGGCGGAGGAAGGAACGCCCAGGGCGTTCAGAAGTTCAGAGGTGTTCATGTGGGGATTGTCCTTTTTCGTCCGACCGCGCGCTGGCAGGCGCGCGGTTCTTCGTCAGGCGTCGGGAAGTCCGCAGGGACTTCCCTCGGTCCTGACTCAGCCAATCGATTCCACTTGGCGCGACTGTTGGTAAGCCTTGCCGAACTCGTTGGCCAGGAATTCCGGCAGTGAGACTTCTTCTTGCGAGACGAAGCCGGACTGCGGCAGCTTGCCCTGGCGGAACAGGTCGACGGCCGCGCACATGCCGGCGGCGGTGGTGATCTGGATGGCCGACAGCGGGCGGGCGCCATCGCGCTCGGCGAAGATCTTGCGGGCGAACACTTCCTGCACCAGGCGGCCGTTCTTCATGCCCGAGACGGTCACGAACACGAGGACCACATCCTGCATCGTGGCCGGCATGCTCTTGCGCATGATGTCCTTCAGCAGCTCCTGGTCGTTCTTCAGGGCCAGGTCGCCCAGAAGGAACTGCATCAGGTCGCGGTGGCCGGGATAGCGCACCGTCTTGTAGTCCAGGTTCTTGACCTTGCCGGACAGGGTCTCGCACAGCGTGCCCAGGCCGCCCGAGGTGTTGAAGGCCTCGTACTCGGTGCCATCCAGCGAGAAATGCTCCAGACCTTCCAGCGGCAGCGCGTCGATCTTCTCGCCGTCGTGGATGCACTCGCAGGGGTGGCAGTACTCGTTGATCAGGCCGTCGACCGACCAGGTCAGGTTGTACTTCAGCGCATTGGTTGGGAAGGCCGGCAGCGCGCCGACGCGCATCTTCACGTCATGCAGGCTGTCAAAGCTCTTGGCCAGGTGGGCGGCGACGATGCCGATGAAGCCCGGGGCCAGGCCGCACTGCGGCATGAAGGCCGTCTTGGCGCCGGTGGCGATGCGCTGAATTTCCTTGGTGGCGGCCACGTCTTCGGTCAGGTCGAAGTAGTGGCAGCCGGCTTCCAGCGCCATGTGGGCCGCGGGGATGGCCAGCTGGTAGGGCAGCGCGTTGACGATGGCCGAGAAGCCGCGCACCTGGGCGGCAGCGCCAGGACCGATTTCCTGCACGACCTGGGTCTTGATGCCCTCGCCGGCCAGCACGGCCAGGGCGGCGGCGTTCTTGTCGAACACGGTCACGTCGTAATGGCCGGAACCATGCAGCAGGCGGGCAATGGTTTCGCCGATGTGGCCGGCGCCGAGCAGGGCAATCTTCATCATGGTGGGTCTCCTGGAAATCTGTGGGAACGCGAATCCGCGAATGGCCCGAAGTCTAGGAAGGGGTGCGGACGAAAGAAAGCGACCTATCGTCGATAAACTAGGCATCCAGGCCATTTCGTCAGCACATCTCGACGAATCGCATCAAACAAGGGTAAACCCGTGACCGACGCCACCGACCGCCAGCTGATCACCCTCCTGCAGGCCAATGCCCGCGAAAGCACGGCCAATCTCGCACGCAAACTGGGCATTGCGCGCACCACGGTGGTGGCCCGGCTGGCCCGGCTGGAGGCCAGCGGTGCCATCGTGGGCTACACGGCCCGTCTCGGCACCGAGGCCGGCGAGCGTGCGGTGCAGGCCTATGTAGGCATCACGGTGCAGCCTAAGGCCGGGCGCGAGGTGGTGCTGCGCATCTCCAAGATCCCCGAGCTGCGCCAGCTCGCATCCGTCAGCGGCGAGTTCGATTACATGGCCCTGCTCACTGCAGAAACGACGGCCCGGCTGGACCAGCTGCTCGACGAGATCGGCGAGATCGAGGGCGTGATCAAGACCACCAGCTCGGTGGTGCTGGCGTTGCGGGTGGACCGCACGGCCTGACACGGCTTGTGACAGATGCCCGGAACGCGGGGATTCTGGAGGTAGGCCAGGCACATCTCTTGCTCGTTATCAGCTACACCTGCATCAAGGAGTGCGAGATGACCACACTGAAACCCGTGCTGAATACCCCGCGTGCCCACCAGGCCCTGACCGCCGTGAAGGTGCTGGTCCTCGTGGCCGCAATCTGGGGCCTGGGCTACCCGGCCCTGCTCTGGGGCATGCAGCTGCTGGTGCCCTCCGCCTGAAGCTGCGGCCGCCCGCCGCTATAGTCAGCCCCGCCACGAACTGGCGCGGAGCTGACCCATGCTTGAACTCATTGCCGGACTGCTGATCTTCCTGGGCCTGCACTCGGTACGGATGTTTGCAGACGACTGGCGCAGCCGACAGATCGCGAACCTGGGCGACAAGGCCTGGAAGCTGAGCTACACCGCCCTGTCCCTGCTCGGCTTCGGGCTGATCATCTACGGTTATGGCCAGGCCCGCATGGCGCAAGTCATCCTGTGGCAGCCCCTCCCGGGCATGAGCCACCTGGCCGCCCTCCTGACCCTCCTCGCCTTCATCCTGCTGGTGGCGGCCTATGTGCCGGGCAACCAGATCAAGGCCAGGCTTGGCCACCCGATGCTGCTGGGCACCAAGACCTGGGCCCTGGCCCATTTGCTCGCCAACAACACGCTGGCCGATGTGCTGCTCTTCGGCGGCTTCCTGGTCTGGGCCATCCTGTGCTTTCGCAGTTCGCGGCAGCGCGACGCGGCGGCCGGCCTGGTGCGCCCGGGGGGCAGTGCAGCCATGACTTCGCTGACCATCGCCATCGGCACGCTCGCCTGGGCCGGGTTCGCGTTCTGGGCCCATCAGTGGCTGATGGGTGTTCGTCCCCTCTGAAACGGACAGGACGCGCCGACACGACTGGTTTCAGCGCGCACGGCCGGATTCGATGGCAGCATACGATCCATGAGCCTGGCGACGCGACTGCTGACTGCCGCCCTGCTGCTGACCTCGCTGTCGGCCGCGCAGGCCGGCACTTTGACACTCTGCTCCGAACCCGGTGACGGCCCGCCCTGGCTGTACAGGAACAAGGCGACCGGCAAGCTGGCCGGCTTCAGCGCCGACCTGTGGCCGGCCGTGTTTGAGCGGCTGGGCCTTCAGGTCCGAATCGAAGGCGGCTTGCCCTGGAAGCGCTGCCTCAGGGCCGTGGCCATGGGGGAGGTTGACTTCGCCATCGGCGCCTATCGCGATAAGGAGCGGGCCCGAGTGCTGGCCTTCTCTGCGCCGTACAAGGTGCTCACGCCCCAGGTGTTCTTTCGTCGCAGCCAGCCGCTGACGATCAAGAGCCGGGCCGACCTCAAGAAATACCGCGGCTGCGGCATGAACGGTTCCAGCTACCTTCATTACGGACTCAGCGACAAGGACCTGGACCAGGGGTCGCGCAGCTATACCGCCCTGATCTCCAAGACCCTGCTCGGCAATTGCGACTACTTCGTCGAGGAGCTGGAGGTGATTCAGCAGATCGACGGCGGCCGCCATCACTACCTGGACAAGCCCGACCTCCAGCACACGAACGTGCCGGACGCCCCTGCACCCGGCCTGCACCTGGTCACCGCTATCAATGGCCCGCACCGCGAGCTGCTGGCGCGCGTCGATGCCGTGATCGAGGCCATGAAGAAGAGCGGCGAGTTCCAGCGCCTGTGGCGCGACAATGCCGCCGGCCTGCCCTACTGAAGCGACGCACTCCTGGCGTGCGCGCGGGCGCCGTCCGCGACAGGAATCCGATCACCGTGAGTTCTCCCTCCCATCCGCTGCGCCAGCTGCTGGCCTATGCGCGGGCACAGCGCGGCCAGGTCCGCCTGGCCGTTCTCTACTCGACCCTCAACAAGTTCTTCGACATCCTGCCCGAGGTGCTGATAGGCACGGCGGTGGACGTGGTGGTGCGCGGCGAGCAGAGTTTTCTCGCCAAGAACATCCTCGTCGGCGTGGGCATCAGCGACACCTGGCACCAGCTGCTCTTCCTGGGCGCCCTGAACGTCGTGATCTGGGGCGGCGAATCCCTGTTCCAGTACCTGTACGAGGTGCAGTGGCGCGGCCTGGCGCAGGACATCCAGCACCGCCTGCGCCTCGACGCCTACGCCCATGTGCAGAAGCTGGAGCTGGCCTTCTTCGAGAACCAGCGCACCGGCGCCTTGATGTCGGTGCTGAATGACGACATCAACCAGCTGGAGCGCTTCGTCAACAGCGGCGCCAACCAGATCATCCAGGTCGTCTGCTCCTCGGTCATGGTCAGCGCCGTGTTCTTCGCGCTGCAACCGGGCCTCGCGCTGATAGCGCTGCTGCCGGTGCCGCTCATCCTGTTCGGCGCCTTCTGGTTCCAGGGGCGCCTCGCGCCGCGCTACCGCGAGGTGCGTGAGGCGGCGGGCGATGTGTCCGCCCGGCTCAACATGAACCTGCTGGGCCTGCCCACGATCAAGGCCTACACGACCGAGGATTTCGAGGCCGAGCACATCCGCCAGGCCAGCGACGCCTACCGCCAGGCCAATGCCCGCGCGATCCGCATCTCCTCGGCGATCACGCCGGTCATCCGCATGGCCATCCTCGCGGGCTTCACCGCCACGCTGATCTATGGCGGCTGGCTGACGCTGCAGGGCAAGCTGGCCGTGGGCGCCTACTCGGTGCTGGTCTTCCTGACCCAGCGCCTCCTGTGGCCCTTGACCGGCCTGGCCGAAGTGGCCGACATGTACCAGCGCTCGATGGCCGCCACGCAGCGGGCGCTGGGCCTGCTGGCCACGCCGATCAATATCGCCTACGAGGGCCGGCACCTCGGCGGCCGCAGCCGGGGCGAGCTGCGCTTCGAGCAACTTGGCTTCTCCTATGGCGAGCAGCCCACGCTGCACGACATTTCCCTCACCATCAAAGCCGGCGAGACGGCAGCTTTCGTCGGCAGCACCGGCTCAGGCAAGTCAACGCTGGTCAAGCTGCTCCTGCGCTTCTACGAGCCGCAGCAGGGCCGCATCCTGCTCGACGACGAACCCATCGCCGGGCTGAACCTGCAGGACCTTCGCCGCCAGCTGGGCTACGTAGCGCAGGACAGCTTCCTGACCGACGGCACGATTGCCGACAACATCGCCTACGGCACGCCCGGCGCCAGCGATGCGCAGATCCACGCGGCCGCGCGCCAGGCCGAATGCCTGGAGTTCATCGAGAAGCTGCCGCTCGGTTTTGCCACGCGTGTGGGCGAGCGCGGCCAGAAGCTCTCCGGCGGCCAGCGCCAGCGCCTGGCCCTGGCCCGCGCGATCCTGAAGAACCCGGCCGTGCTGATCCTGGACGAAGCCACCAGCGCGGTGGACAACGAAACCGAGGCCGCCATCCAGCGCTCGCTGGCCGTGGTCAGCCAGGGCCGCACGACGCTGGTCATTGCGCATCGCCTGTCCACGGTGCGGCAAGCCCATTGCATCCACCTGCTGGAGAACGGCCGCATCGTCGAGAGCGGCACGCATGAGCAGTTGCTCGTTCGCCGTGGCGCCTATGCGGCGCTGTGGCGGCTGCAGACGGGCGAAGCCTGAGCGCTCAGAGCTTCAACGCCACCGTGCTTCCAGCGGGCCCGCTGGCGATGCTCAGGCCAATGCCATGGCGCTCGCAAAGCCGCTGGACGATGGACAGGCCGAAGCCGAAGCCGGCGCTCGCACTTGGACCATCGGCAAAGCCCGGCCCCTCGTCAGTCACCCGCAATTCACCCGCGCGCCAATCCAGGCGCACCAGGCTGCCTGGCGCATGCTGGGCCGCGTTGCCGAGCAGGTTGCTGACGATCACGGACAGAGCCTCGGCCTGGCCTTGCAAGATCAGGCTTGGAGGCAGGTCGATCTCGACCCGCGTCAACGCCGGATGCTGGGCCAGCGCCTGCTCGACCAGCGCGCGCAGATCGAACTCGCGTGGCTCAGGCAGCGGCGCGTCGCCAGACAAGCTCAGCAGGCTGCGCACCGTCAGCGCCATGTGACGGCTGGCTTCGCGGATGCGCGCCAGGGGGGCCTGGGCATGCGCCGGCAGTTCGCCGCGCGCCTGCATCAGCTCGGCCGCGTTTGCGATCACGGCCATCGGCGTGCGCAACTCATGGCTGGCGTCGCGGCCAAAGGCCTTCTCGCGCTCGGCAAATTCCTTGTTGCGCTGCCAGGCCTGACGCAGGCTCTCGGCCAGCCGCCCGATCTCATTCGGCGGATAGCTGGCGGGATCGATGAGGGACGCAGCGCCCGGCTCGGCATCGCGAAGCGCCCGATCCAGGCGTGCCAGGGGTTGCGTTGCCTGTCGCGCCAGCCACCAACCCAGGGCCGTCGAAGCCAGCAGCAGCGCCGCACACAACTGCCCCAATCGACTCAGAAGCTGCGCCCTTTGCGGCCGCACCTGCAGCTGGCTGCTGACCTCGGCCACCAGCCAGACCTGCGGCTCCTGCACTTGCAGCAGGTGGTAGTGGCGACCTTCGCTGCCGGCGAACTCGCGCCGCCTGGGCTCGGCGGCGAAAGCCGCAGCCAGATCATTCGGAAAACTGGCCGTACTGGCATGCAGGCTGACGAACCTGCGCAAGGGCGAGGTGCCCGGTTGAGCCTGCAGATGCTCAGCCTCCTCGGCCAGCATGCGCTCGAAGAAACTGTCTTCCACCGTGTACATCATCGCCAGCGACAACAGCACGAAGAGCGCGCAGATGAAGAGGCTCAGGGCGGCGAAAGCCAGGACGATGCGTTGCTGCAAGGAACTTGCTCGCGTCCTCATGACGCAGGCTCCAGCCTGTAGCCCTGGCCCGCTACCGTGCACAGCATCGGTGGCGCATCAAAGGGCTTGTCCAGCGCCTGGCGCAGCTGATAGATGTGCGAGCGCAGCGCATCGGAATCAGGCGGCTCATCCCCCCACAACCGCCGCGTCAGCTCATGGCGGCTCATCAAGGCGGGATGGACTTCAGCCAGCGCCAGGAGAATCTGCCAGCCCAGCGGCTGCAAGGTCAAGACCTGGCCCTGGCGGCGCGCCACCTGGCGGCGGCGGTCCAGGCTCAAGTCACCGATCTCCAGCACATGCACCTGCTGCATGCGCGGCCTTGCCGCCATGGCCAGGCAACGCGCGGCCAGTTCGGCGAGCTCGAACGGCTTGGCGAGATAGTCGTCCGCGCCAGCCGCAAAGCCGGCCAGCTTGTCGCCCAACTGGTCGCGCGCCGTGAGCATCAGCACGGGCAGATGCCTGTCCGCCGTGGCGCGCAACTGCTCGCAGACCTGCAGGCCATCGAGCCGGGGCAGGTTGAGGTCGAGCAGCACCAGGTCGTAGTGCTGCGCCAAGGCCATGTCCAGGCCCAGCTTGCCGTCACCCGCGCAATCGACCCGGTGCCCTTGCAGGCCCAGGTACTCGGCGATGGTGTCGCAAAGCGCCGCATGGTCTTCTATCAGCAGGATATTGAGGCGCGCAGTGCTGGACATGGCAAGGGCTCAGGCCTCCAGTTCGGTCAGCAATTGTCGCGCCCGCGGGCTGCTCGGCTGCTTGTCCAGGAAAGCCTTCAAGAGTGCAATCGCCTCAGCCTTCTGGCCGACCTTGACCAATGTGCGTGCCAGCGCCGTGTTGACGCCCGCATGCGTGGGCACGCTTTCCTGCGCATGGCGCAGCAGGCTCACGGCGATGGCGAGGCGCTCGGGCGACGTCTCGGTCTCGCTGAGCAAGTGGCCGTAGCCACCCATCAGGATGGGCTGGTAGCGGGCCGGCCGGGCCGCCAGGGCGGCACGCGCGCCCGCCGGATTGCCGGCCAGATGCAGCTCGATCAGCTCCAGCGTCGCTTCTTCCACGCCCGGCTCGCGCGGCGCGGGCTTGCGGCCCAACGCTTCCAGTACGGCCTCCACCATCGTCGGCGTGGCCAAGGGATTCTGGCCGGTGATCAGGCGCTCGTCGCGCACCACCAGCGGCAGCATCAGGCCACGCGACTCGTAGCGCGCACCCCGCTCACGCAAGGCGTCTTCCAGCATGAAGGGGAAGCGCTCCAGCAGGCCCTTGGAGAAGCGACGGTCCTCGGCATTGCTGAAGCCGGTGACCCGCCGGCCGTGCAGGAGCGAGCTGCCATTGGCCAGCTTCACGTTGAGCAGCGCAGCCGGGCCATGGCAGACCGCACCCAGCACGCCGCCCTGGTCATGGATCCGGCCCAGCAGATCCTGCAAGGCCTGGTTCGAATGCAGGTCGAACATCGGGCCCTTGCCACCGATCACAACGGCAGCCGCATACTCGCCGGACTTCAAGTTGGCGATGGGCAAGGTGGCCTGCAGGCGGGCCATCAAGGCAGGGTCTGCTTGCGCACGAACCGCCGCGCTTTCATCCGCCTGCTCACCCAGCACCGCGCCGCCCTTGGGGCTGGCGATATCGAAAGCCAGGCCGTTGGCCTTCAGGACTTCGGCGGCGAGCGCGAACTCATGGAAGTCGTAACCGAGCTTGCCCTTGTCTTCGGGCTGCCCCTGGCTGCTGAGCACCAGCAGCACGCGCTGCTCTGCCTTCGGTGCCGCGGCAGCAACAAGCGACGGTGCCGCGATGAGACCAAGCGAAAGCGCCGCGAGGCCGGCGTGCGCCAGCAGGCGGCGAGGGAGGGAAAGCGTCATGGGAGCTCCGCAGATGGAATGAACAAGAAGGTCTGCAGGCTACGGAGCTCCGCGTGAAGCGGGCGTGAAGAGGTTGAGGTTTTACCCAGCGTGCGGATAGAGGCCGCGGCTTCGCGCCATCAGCCGTGTCAGGCCCAGCAAGGCATCGGTGTTGGGCGTGGCCATGCCCAGCCGCTGGCCGATCTCGCGCACCGCACCGACCAGGGCATCGAGCTCCAGCGGCCGGCCGGCTTCGGCGTCCTGCAGCATCGAGGTCTTGAAGGCGCCCAGCTTGCGCGTGACCTCGTGGCGCTGCTCGGGCGTCTGCTCGATGGCGCAACCGATGCGCGCGCCGATCGCCTGCGCCTCCAGCATCACGCGGGTGACAAAGCCGCGCACCAGCTCGTCGTCGAGGATCTTGTCGCCGGTCGCGCCGGTCAGCGCCGAGATCGGGTTGAAGGTCATATTGCCCCAGAGCTTGAACCAGATGTCGCGCTGGATGTGCTCGGAGAGCGTCGCCTCGAAGCCGGCGCGCTGCAAGAGTGCCACCCACTGCTCCAGCTCGGCCGGACGCCCGCCCGACGGCGAGCCCACGATCAGCCCCGCGCCCATCTTGTGCTGCACCAGACCCGGCTCGCTGACGCTGCAACTCGCGTGAACCACGCAGCCGATCACGCGCTCGGCCGGTATCAGCGCCGCAATGCGGCCGCCGGTATCGACCGACTCCAGCTGCCAGCCCTGGCCCTCGCCGGCCAGGCCCTGGAAGAACCACCAGGGCACGCCATTCATCGCCACCAGCACGCGGGTCTCGGGGCCCAGCAGCCGGGCCACGGCCGGCGCAACGGCAGCCAGCGCCGGACCCTTGACGGCCACGATGACCAGGTCCTGCGGCCCCAGTCCAGCCGCGTCGCCGCTTGCATTCACCGGCACGGTGACGCGCTGGCCACCGATGTCCAGCCGCAAGCCCTGTGCTCTCAGCGCTTCAAGCGTGGCGCCCCGCGCCAGCGCGCTCAAATCCACCTCGCCGGCACGGCCCAGCAAGGCGCCTATCCAACCACCCACGGCACCTGCGCCGACGATGCAAACCCGCTTTTTTTCCATCTCTCATCCCTCCTGGGGCCGGAAGTCTCCCACAGCCCATGTTCTAGGGGCAGGCAAGGCCTGGCACCCGGCCGATGATGCCGGCCACGGCAACAGGAGCGCGCCATGGCCAGCAAGAGCAAGAGCAAGGCTGATGCGAAACAGGGCGGGCTGCGGCTGCGCATGCTCGACGCGCGCCCCGACCGCCTGGACTTCCGCGACCTGCTCTATCGCGCCCCCCTGCGCTCCTTGCCGCCGCGCTTCCCGGACGATGCCGACATCAAGCGCTTCATCCCCGCCTACCTGAAGGCCGGCCTCCTGCTCAACCAAGGCCTGGAGGGCGCCTGCACCGGCTTCGGCCTGGCCTGCGTGGCCAACTACCTGATGTGGCGCCGCCATGTCGAGAGCGGCGGCAAAGGCAAGTTCGAAGGGGTCAGCGCGCGCATGTTCTATGAGCTGGCGAAGCGCTACGACGAATGGCCGGGCACCGACTACGACGGCTCCAGCTGCCGCGGCGCGCTGAAGGGCTGGCACAAGCACGGCGCCTGCGCCGACCGGCTCTGGCCCTATCCGCTGGATGCGAACAACAAGCCGATCTTCCAACGTCCGAGCGAAGGCTGGGCGGAAGACGCCGTCACGCGGCCGCTGGGCGTCTACTACCGCATCAACCGGCTCTCCATCGTCGACATGCAGGCGGCCATCTGCGAAATCGGCGCCGTCTACTGCTCGGGCTCGGCCCACGACGGCTGGGACAACTGCGGCAAGCGCGAGAGCGTGGACTCGCATGCCGAGCTGCCCATCATTCCGCCCGAGGTCGACAAGAGCAAGGCGGGCAACCATGCCTTCGCCCTGGTGGGCTACAACGAACACGGCTTCATCGTGCAGAACTCCTGGGGCGCCAACTTCGGCGCCAGCGGCTTTGCCGTGCTGCCCTATGCCGACTGGATCGCCAACTCGACCGATGCCTGGGCCGTGGCCCTGGGCGTGACACTGGCGGCAGCACAGGGCCTGGCCGGTCGTGCCGCAGCCTCGTCCTTCCCGGTCGGCCGGGCACTCGGCGCCTTGCAGCCGGTGAACAGCGAACACGGCAGCCCGGCAGACGACCCCTGGCCGGTCGACCATCCCTTCAAGCACCACGCCTACCGGCCCTGGCCCAGCGAGCGCGCCTACCGGCACAGCCTGGTGATGGGTGGCGAAGGCCTGCTGGTCGTCAGCGACCTCACCCGTGACATGACTGATCGCGAGGGCCACGCCGCCGAGCTGCTGAGCGAGGCGCCGCTGCGCTGGTGGAAGGCGGCCAGGAAGCCCAAGACCCTGAAGCTTGCGGTCTATGCGCTCGGCGGCCTGTACGGCGAAGCCGAGGCGATACGCCGCATCCGCGTGCTGGCGCCCTGCTTCGAGGCCAACGGGATCTACCCGGTCTTCATCGCCTGGAAGAACGGCATCGGCGAGGCGCTCTCGCAAGTGGCTGAGGACTGGCGCCGCCGCACGGCGGGCGAAGGCCGCGAAGGCACGCTGATGGCCAGCCAGGGCGAGGCCCGCGACCGGGCGCTGGAGGTCGCCGCGCGCACGCTGGCCCGCGGCATCTGGAGCGAGATGCGCGAGAACGCGGCGGCCGCGTCAGCGCCAGGACATGTGCTGGACCTGCTGGTCAGCCGGCTCACCGAGCTGCAGGCCCGGCTCGGCCAGGCGGGCGCCAGCCTGGAGCTGCACTGGATCGCCCATTCGGCCGGCAGCATCCTGCTCGGCCATGGCCTGACGCGCATCAGTGACAGCGGCGCGCCGCTGAGGCTGAGCAGCTGCAACCTGTTCGCGCCGGCCTGTTCGATGGCCTTTGCCAACAAGCACTGGCTGGCGGCCGACGCCGCCGGCGTGCTCAGCCTGGACCGACTGCACCTGCACCTGCTCAGCGATGCCAACGAGCAGGCCGACGGCCTGCCCAGCGCCGCCGAGCCGGTCTATGGCAAGAGCCTGCTCTACCTGGTGTCGCGCGCCCTGGAAGACGAGCGCAGGCAAGCGCTGCTGGGCCTGGCCGCCGCCCACGATGCCAGGCACTGGGACGGCGCTGGGGCCGACGAGGTGGCGCGCTGGGCCAAGGCCTTCGGCCGCCGCGCCGCGAGCCACACCCACGTCATCGGCAGCACCAAGGTGCGCACGACCAAGGCGCTGGACCAGACCAGCGCCGGCCACGCCAGCTTCGACCGCAACCTCGACCTCCTGAGCCAGACCCTGCAATACATCAAGGGCGGCCGACTGGCCGCCGAACTGGAGTGGCTGGACTTCTGAACTGAAGGCCGGAGCGCTGCGGCCAAGGGGCGAAAGCCCGGCCGGCTGGGGCGAAGCGCCCGCGTCAAGGCGAGCGCGCCCTTATGCTGCGCGGATGCTGGAGCCAAGACAAGACGGGAAGAAGCGGGTCCTGTGGCCCTGGGCCTATGCCGCATTTGTGCTGGCCGTGGCCTTGCTGCGCAGCCTCTCGGAGCTGCAGCACTACCTGGCCCGCGGTGGCGAGCATGCCTGGGAGCCCTTTCTGTGGGAGCTGAGCTCGGCGGCGCTGACCGGGCCGCTCTCCGTCCTTGTCTATCACTGGCATGTGGCCGGCATCGGTGCGCCGCTGCTGCGCCAGGTGCGGCGCCATGCCGGCGGCGCCCTGCTCTACATGCTGGCCCATGTGGGCGGCATGTTCGGCATCCGCTTTGCCGTCTATGCACTGATGCAGGTCGACTACGACGCCGGCACGGTCTGGAGCGTGCTGGGCTACGAGGCGGGCAAGGACTTCATCGGCTACACGCTGACCGTGGCCATCTGTCATGGCCTGTTCCACATGCAGCAGAGTGCGCGGCTTCGCGCCGAGCTGGCCGAGGCGCGGCTCGCACGGCTGACCGAGCAAGTCCAGCCGCATTTCCTCTTCAACACCTTGAACCTGATTTCTTCGGTGATGTACGAGGACGTGAAGAAGGCCGACCGGCTCTTGTGCCGTCTGGCTGATCTTCTGCGCTCCGCGCTGGCCGCCCAGCAGCAGGGCTGGCACAGCTTGCAGCAGGAGCTGACGCTGATCGAACCCTACCTGGAGTTGATGCAGGCCCGCTTTGGCGACAGGCTGCAGGTGCATTGGCGGATCGAGCCGCAAGCCCAGGCCTGGTCGGTTCCCTCGCTCTTGCTGCTCAACCCGGTGGAGAACGCGATCAAGCACGACGTGGCCTTGAGCCGCGGCACGGTCTCGTTGCGGCTGGAGGCCGGCCTGATCGGCGATGGCAAGCAGTTGCGCATCTGCGTGCACAACAGCGGCGTGGTCGCCGAGCGGCTCGAACGCGAAGGCGGCCTCGGCCTGGCCAATCTGCGCCAGCGCCTGCAGGCGGCCTATGGTGCGGGCGCATCCATGCAGATCGGCCCCGCGGCTGACGGCGGCACGGCGCTGGAGCTGCTGCTGCCCGCGCGAGGTGCCGCATGAAGCTCCTGATCGTTGACGATGAAGCGCCGGCCCGCGCCAAGCTGAGCCGGCTCCTTCGCGATGAGGCCGACGTGAAGTGGCTCGGCGAAGCGTCCGATGCCGACGAGGCCTTGCTGGCGCTGCAGGCTCAGCCCGATATAGACGCCCTGATCCTGGACATCCAGATGCCGGGCCGGACCGGCCTGGATCTCGCCATGCAGCTGCTGCAGGAGCGCCCCGAGCTGGCCTGCCTGTTCTGCACGGCCTACGACGAGCATGCCTTGCAGGCTTTCGACCTCCATGCGGTGGACTATCTGCTCAAGCCCTTCACGCCGGAGCGACTGAGCACCGCCCTGCAACGCTTGCGTGGCCGCTTGCAGCAGCGTGCAGCGCCCGCGAAGGGCGGGCTTGTCAGCGCCTTGCAGCAGCTGCAGCCGGCTGCGGGGCACTGGCTGGTGGAGCGGCGCGGCGCCTTGCGGAAGTTGGCCTTGGCTGATATCGAATGGGTGGCCACGGCCGACAACTACATCGAGCTGCATGCGCCGCCCGAGACCTATCTCGAACGGCGAACGCTGGCCGACTTTCTCGCGCACCCGGCCACCGCCGGCTTCGTCCGCGTGCACAGGGGCCATGCGGTGAACGCCAGCCACATCAAGCAGATCGCAGCGCTGCCGCATGGTGAAGCGCAACTCACACTCAGCAGCGGCCAAGAGCTGCGTGTCTCACGCAGCTACCGCGATCAGTTGCGCTGCTGAGTTCGCTGCCCGCCATGCGGCTGGCCCCAAGGCCGGTGCGACTGGCCACAGAAGGCTCGTCGCACGCAGACAAGCCCGCGATGCTGCGGCCATGAACACCACCACAGCTTCTTCGCGCCAGTACTTCCTCGACTGGCTGCGCATCCTGGCCTTCGGCCTCCTGGTGCCCTATCACGTGGGCATGTACTACGTGAGCTGGGACTGGCATGTGAAGAGCGCGTCGGCCAGTGACTTCATCGAACCGCTGATGATCCTGACCTCGCCCTGGCGGCTGGGCCTGCTGTTCCTGGTCGGCGGTGCGGCCGCTCGCCATCTCCTGGGCAAGGGGCAGGGCTTTGTCGGCTCGCGCACCAAGCGGCTGCTGATACCACTGATCTTCGGCATGTTCGTGATCGTGCCGCCGCAGCCCTTCTTCGAGGTGCAGACCAAGCTCGGCTATGCCGGCAGCTATCTGGACTTCATGGACCTCTATGTCCACGGATATCACGGCTTCTGCGGCAAGGACGGCAAATGCCTGGACCTGCCGACCTGGAACCACCTCTGGTTCGTTGCCTACCTGTGGGTCTACAGCCTGATCGGCTGGGCGCTGTGGCGGGTCTGGCCGGGCCTCGCCGACCGCTTCGAGCGCTGGATCGGCGAGCCGCGCGGCGCGCTGTTCACCCTGCTCGCCCTTGCCCTGCCGCTGATGGCCGCCCGCCAGCTGGTGAGCCTGTTCCCCTCCACCCACAACCTGACCTGGGACTGGTACAACCATGCGCAGTACGGCTACCTCTTCCTGCTGGGCCTGCTGGGCGCTCACAGCGCGCTATGGACGCTGATGCAGCAATGGCGCCGCTGGGCGCTGGGCCTGGCCCTTCTGGCCTGGGCGGTCCTGATCGGCTATTTCAAGGCCTATGACCAGGTCGAACCGCCGCAGGCTTTGCGCCTGCTGATGCGCTGCGTCTGGGGTGGGCTGGAATGGTGGGCCATCACGGCCGCCTGCGGCTTTGCCAGGCAATGGCTGAACTTCGACCATGCCTGGCGCCGCTGGCTGACGCCGGCGATCTTCTGCGTCTACATCCTGCACCAGACCGTCATCGTGCTGCTGACCCGCTTGCTGCTGCCCCTGGCGCTGCCAGCGGTGGCTGAAGGCCTGCTGCTGATCGTGCTGACCTTTGCGCTGTGCCTCTTGGGCTATGTGCTCGTCCGCCGCGTCCCCCTGTTGCGGGACCTGCTCGGGATTTCCGCAGGCCGCCCGCACGGGGGCGCGGCAGCCCCGACAATGCGGGCATCCTCCTCCTAGAGTCCTGCATGAAGTACTTGCACACCATGGTCCGGGTCACCGACCTCGAAGCCTCGCTGAAGTTCTATCGCGACGCCCTCGGTCTTGAAGAAGTTCGCCGCAGCGAGCATGCGCAGGGCCGCTTCACCCTGCTCTACCTGGCCGCCCCAGGCGACCAAGATGCGCAGATCGAGCTGACCTACAACTGGCCCGACGCGGACGGCAAGGGCGAGGTCTACAGCGGTGGCCGCAACTTCGGCCATGTGGCTTTCGCGGTAGCCGACATCTACGCGACCTGCCAGCGGCTGCAGGACCATGGCGTGACCATCCTGCGCCCGCCGCGCGACGGCCGCATGGCCTTTGTGCGCTCGCCCGACGAGATCTCGGTCGAGCTGCTGCAGCAGGGCCCGGCCCTGGCGCCCGCAGAGCCCTGGATCTCGATGCCCAACACCGGCAGCTGGTGAGCCCCACTTTGCACTGATGCCGCGTTGTTGCTGGCCTGTGCAGGCCCTGCTGCAGTCCGTCGCGTCGCGCTGGTTTGCCTGGTGCACAGGCGTAGTCTTGCCTCATCGAAACACTTTCGAGGAGAAGCCAGATGAACTACAGCAACGAATTCGAAAAGCTCGCCGAACTGCATCAGCGCGGCGTCCTGAGCGACGAGGAATTTGCCCGCGCCAAGGCCCGGGTCCTGAATGGCGAACCGGCTGCGCAAGCAGCCGGGGCTTCCAACTACGCCAACGGTGCCACGGCGATCAACACGCTGCATCGCAGCCGCAATGACCGCTGGATCGGCGGCGTCTGCGGCGGCATCGCCCGCAGCACCGGCCTGGCCTCCTGGGTCTGGCGCCTGGCCTTCACGCTGGGCACGCTGTGTGCCGGCGGCGGTGTGCTTGTCTACCTGCTGCTGTGGCTGTTCCTGCCGGAGGAGTGATGCGCGAAAAGGGGGCTGACACTGGGCCGATCAGCCTCCAAGCACCTTCGGGAAGCGCACCTCCACCGTCAGCCCCACGCCACCCGGCCCATCGAGCAGCAGCACCTCGGCCTGGTGCTGGCCGGCAGCGCGCTCGACGATGGTCAGGCCCAGGCCGCTGCCGTGGCAGCGCGCGCCGTCCAGGCGGACAAAGCGCTCGAACACGCGCTCACGCAGTTCTGCCGGAATGCCAGGCCCCTGGTCGCTGACCCGCAGCACCACGACCTCAGCTTCCTCACCGAGGCTCACGGTCACCTGGCCGCCGTCGGGCGAATACTTGATGGCGTTGTCGACGAGGTTGTCGATCAGGCTGCCCATGGACTCGCGATTCAGCCACATCTCCAGATGCTCGGGCGACACCAGCTCCAGCTCGATCCGGCGCTGCACCGCCAGGCCGCTGGACAGGGCGATGCGTTCGCGCAGCAGGTCGACGAGGTCGTGGTGGCACTTGCTCAGCTCCAGCGAGTCGGCACCGGAGCGAGCCAGGGCCAGCAGCTGATGCACCGTGTGCGTGGCGCGCTGCACGCCCAGGCGCAGCCGCTCGCGTGCCTCTTCGCGGGCTTGCGCGTCACCCTGGTCCAGCGCTTCGGCGCCGAGCTGCACCACGGCCAGCGGCGTCTTCAACTCATGCGCCGCGTCCATCAGGAATTCATGCTCGCGGTCCATGCGCTGCTGCAGCCGCAGCATCAAGGAGTTGACGGCATTGACCAGCGGTGCCAGTTCCTTGTAGGGCGTTGGCGGCAGCGGCGTCAGGTCTTGGGCCGAGCGTTGCGAGATCAACGCCCCCATGCGCTGCAAGGGTGCAAATCCGAGCCGGAACAGCAGCCACAAGGGCAGCACCAGCAGGGGCAGTCCGTAAAGCAGGGGCCGGGCGTAATAGCTCAGGCCGGCCACGCTGAAATGCCAGTCGCCTGGCCGCTCCTGCCAGCGGCGCACGGTCAGCTCACGCGCTTCATCGCGCAACTCGACATACAGCCAGCTCGGGTCGTCGCCGCGCCGCTTCTCCTGCGGCAGCACACGGCCGCGCCCTTCCAGGACCGGCTTCATCTCCGCCAGCACCTGGCCGCGGTGCAGGACCTGCAGCAAGCGGAACGGCGCGCGGTAGCCCTTCTGCTGCCACTCCTTGTCGCGCAGGCCGTCCAGCGTTTCGAGCGCCTGCAGCAGCTCTGCCGGCTCGTCCGCCGTCTCGCGTGCACGGTCCAGCGAGAGGCCGGCCCACAGCGCGTTCTCGGCCTGGCCATTGCGCACCTGGAGGAGGCCGATGTCTATCAACTCGCGCGCCACCAGCGCCAGCCAGGTCAGGAAGAGCACGACGAAGACCGCGCCCACGCTGCGGCGGAACAGCGATCGCTGAGGAGGCGTGGCGGCGCTCAATGCCGTTCGACCAGGTAGCCCACGCCGCGCACCGTGCGGATATAGCCTTCGCCGATCTTGCGGCGCAGGTTGGAGATGTGCACGTCCAGGCTGCGGCCATCCATCTGGCATGGCGCGCGGCTTTCCAGCTGGCGGCGTGTGACGACGCGGTCCGGCAGCTTCACCAGGGTGAGCAGCAGGCTGAACTCGGTGCGCGACAGCGACACCCGCTCGATGCCGCGGCGCACCTCCATCCGGGGTTCGTCCAGCACCAGGTCGCGCAGCTGCCATTCGGCGGCGGCTTCATCGGCATCGGCAGGCAGTGAGCGGCGGGTGACGGCGCGCAGGCGCGCCAGCAACTCGGAGCCAGCGAAGGGCTTGACGAGGTAATCGTCCGCGCCACCGTCCAGGCCGTCGAGCCGGTGCTCGATGGCGTCGCGCGCCGTGATGATCAAGACCGGCAGCTTGCGGTCGCTGCGGCGGATGCGCAGCAAGAGTTCCATGCCGTCGCCATCCGGCAGCCCCAGGTCCAGCACCACCGCGTCGAAGCCACCTTCCTGCAACCACAGCTTGGCATCGGCGATGCGGCGCAGCCACATCACCTCGTGCTCGGCGTTCTGCAGCAAGGCCTGCAGGGAGCGTCCGAGCTCCAGGTCGTCCTCAAGCAAGCAAATTCTCATGGCGTGAACTCTAGCGAGAACGGCGTTAAGGCAGTCTTAACAAGTCCTTGAAGTGCCGCATAGGCGGTCCGGCGGACAGTCTGCCATCTGCATCGATGCTGCTGCCTTTCCGCATGATCCGAACCCGCCGCCTGGCCTCCGTATTGTCCCTTGCCCTGCAGTTGCCGCTGGCTGCCAATGCCCATGCGGCCGAACACGCCTTCCTGCCCAGCCTGGCGCAGTTCGATCAGCTCTTTCCCAGGCGCCTCGCCTTCTACAGCTACGAGGGCTTCACCGAAGCCGTGCGCCAGACGCCGGGATTCGCCGCCTGGGGCAGCGCTCAGCAGCGCGCGCAGGAGATGGCCGCCTTCCTCGGCCAGATCGCACATGAGAGCGACCAGTTGCGCGCCCAGCGCGAGTACCGCAAGGAGAACTGGGACCACTACTGCCGCAAGACCGATGTCTTCGGCTGCGCGCCCGGCCAGCAGTACTACGGCCGCGGCCCGATCCAGCTGAGCTGGAACTACCAGTACAAGGCCGCGGGCGACTACCTGGGGCTGGACCTCTGGGCCGACCCCGACCGCGTGGCCCGCGACTCCACCGTCGCCTGGCGCACCGCGCTCTGGTACTGGATGAGCCAGACCGGCGAAGCACCGCGCTCGGCCCACCAGGCGCTGCGCCAGGGCGAGGGCTTCGGCGCCACCACCCGCGCCATCAACGGGCCGCTGGAATGCGACAAGCCCGACGACGCCGACGCCAGGCGCAAGAACCAGCGCCGCATCGATTACTACAAACACGCCAGCGCACTGTTTGGCGTTCCCGTCCTGCACCCGCTGGGGTGTTGATTCACAAGAGCCTTGGAGACCTGAGAATGAGAGACAAAACCACCCGTTTCCCCCGTCTATCGGCCGTGGCCACCGCCGCCCTGCTGACGCTGGCCCTGCCGGCGCTGGCCCAGCAGGCCACCAACAAGGAGGAGGAAAAGGACGGCAAGAAGAAGACCGCAGCGCCCAACACCCTGCCCTCGGTGACAGTCACCGCCACCCGCAGCGCCACCAACCTCCTGAAGACGCCCGTCTCGGTCAGCGCCCTGCAGGCCGACGACCTGGTGCGCGAGAACGTCAAGGAACTGATCAACCTGAGCGGCTACGTGCCCAACCTGCAACTGGGCCTGTCCAGCGGCGACTCCGGCGTGCTGGCCTCGATCCGCGGCGTGACCTCGACCAACTTCACCGAGATCGGCGACCCGGCCGTGGGCATCCACATCGACGGCATCTACTCGCCGCGGCCGCAAGGCTCGCTCGCCCTGATGTTCGACCTGGACCGGGTTGAAGTGCTGCGCGGCGCGCAGGGCACGCTGTTCGGCCGAAACAGCACGGCCGGCGTGGTCAACATCATCCCCGCCGCGCCGGACTTCAAGAACAACTACGGCTGGACCCAGCTGCAGACGAGCAGCTACCAGGGCCGCCAGTTGCGCATCGTGCAGAACGTGTCGCTGGCCGACAACTTCGCGATCCGCGGCGCCTTCATGATGGACAAGCGCGACGGCTACATCCAGCAGGTGCGCGACCTGAGCGACCGCGGCATCAAGAAGCCCGACGGCACGTTCTCGCCGGACGGCAAGCCCGACGTCGACCAGCGCCTGAACCGCAAGGTCGACCCGTCTGACTACTACACAAACTCCGACCAGTACGCCGCCCGCGTGACCGCACGCTGGGCCATCAGCAAGGACCTCGAATGGCAGTTCGGCTACGAGCACTACCAGAACAACAGCGCCGGTGAAGTCGGCCTGAAGGACTGCGAGATGGCGGCCGGCACCAAGTGGGCTTGCGGCCCGGAGGGCCAGTGGTTTGCCAAGATCAATGTGCCGGGCCGCATCGACATGTCGATCGACACCGCCCGCAGCAACATCACCTGGAAGCTCGGCAACGGCATGGAGCTGGGCTACAAGGCCGCCTACGCGGTGCAGAAGCGCTCGCAAGACCACGACGACGACGGCGGCCAGGCCTGGCTGAACGAGGACGTGGGCATCATGCAGCCCTGGGGCAACTGGGGCAACCAGCATGCCTTCGACCGCGCCACCTACACCGTGGCCTCGAACTACAAGTCCCTGGTCAACGAGTTGCAGCTGCGCCAGCAGACCAAGGACTGGCGCTACGTGGCCGGCATCTTCACGATGGACGAGAAGAACGCCATCCTGTTCGCGCAGGACATGCTGGTGGAAGCGCCCTGGGCCATGGCCTATGGCCAGTACTACGACCAGCCGGACCGCCGCGTCGAATCGCGCGGCCTGTTCGCGCAGGGCGACATGGCGCTGGCCGAAGGCTGGACCGGCACCGCAGGCATCCGCTTCAGCAAGGACCGCCGCAGCGACAAGGGCGGCCGCTCCTACGGCAACTGGGACGCCGGCACGCCCTGGTATTACAACGGCCAGCACACCGTGCCCTGCGAGCTGGGCCTGTGCACGCCGCACAACGGCACCGACCTGACCATGGGCATGGGCCCGTTCGCCGGCCCCTCGGCCTACACGCCGCCGAGCAACAACGAGCATGAGGCCAACTGGAAGAAGGCCACCTACCGCCTGGGCCTGCAGTACGACATCGACAAGAAGCAGATGCTGTTCGCCTCGCTGGCCACCGGCTACAGGCCGGGTGGCTTCGGCGACCAGTTCGACACCTGCGGCGGCGGCACCTGCGTGGACGGCGGCAGCAACAAGTTCAGCTTCCTCGAGTACAAGCCCGAGACCACGCGCAATTTCGAGCTCGGCTACAAGGGCCGGCTGTTCGACAACAAGCTGGACCTGTCCGTCACGCTGTTCAGCACCGACTACAACGACATGCACACCACGGGCATGAATGCAGTCGGCCAGAAGAAGCTCGCGGCGGGCCAGACCTGCCCGGACTGGAACCCGGCCTGCGACATCGTCAACGCCTGGAAGACCGAGAACATCGGCAAGGCCCGCATTCGTGGCGTCGAGCTGGAGTACAAGGTCCTGCCTTGGGAGAACGGCACGCTGTCGGGCTACCTCTCCTTCCTGGACGCCAAGGTCAAGTCCTACCCGACCTATGACGACAACTGGATCTGCGGCTACCGCTCGATGTTCAAGGCCGAGGAATGCGCGCCGATCTATCTGGGCGCAGACGCCGACAAGCGCGGCCGCCGCATCAAGGACGTGACCGGCAACCGCCTGCCCTATGCGCCCAAGATCTCCTACGCCGTCAACTACTCGCACTACATCCCGGTGGGCGACTATGTGGTGTCGCCGAGCGTGGGCATGCGCTACCAGAGCCGCATGTATTTCACGGTGCGCAACCTCGACAACGATCACATCGGCGACTTCCAGAAGGCCTACACCAACTGGAATGCCTCCGTGCGCTTCGCGCCGAGCAACGACAAGTGGAGCCTGGAACTGTGGGGCACCAACCTCACGAACAACATCATCAAGAACTGGATGGGCCAGGGCAACACCGGCGGCTACACCTTCAACAGCTACAACCCGCCACGCATGGTCGGGCTGCGTGCCACGGTCAACTACTGAGCTTGATCCTCGAAGCGGAGGCAGCTGTCTCCTGCCCCTGTCTTGGGCGGCCCTCGCGGCCGCCCCTTTTTTAACTTGCGGAGCGACGGATGAATGCTGTGCAAGCCAAGGCCGTGCGCTGGCCGGCCATCGACCTGATGCGCGGCCTGACGGTGGCAGTGATGGTGCTGGTCAACCAATGGGCGGGCGTGGCCGGCCTGCCGGCGTGGATGAAGCACATGCCGGCCGATGCCGATGCGCTGAGCTTTGTCGACATGGTGTTCCCGGCCTTCCTGTTCATCGTCGGCATGTCGATGCCTTTCGCACTGCAGGCGCAACTGGCCAAGGCCGGATTGAGCGGCGCGCTGCGGCAAGCGGCCATGCGTGTAGCCGGCCTGCTGGTGCTGGGCGTCTTCATGGTCAATGCCGAGATGGCGCCGGCCGGCTTCGCTTCAGCGGCCTGGTTGCTCGCGGCGCTGGCGGCTTGCTTTGTCTTGTGGGGCAGCGTGAGCGGCGGGCCGGCGCTGGCCTGGCCCTGGCGGCTTGCCGGCGTGATCGTGCTGCTGGCCCTGGCTTCGGTCTATCCACATGCCGAGGGTCAATGGACAGGCCTGCAGCCGCACTGGTGGGGCATCCTCGGCCTGATCGGCTGGGCCTACGGTCTGGCAGCCCTGATCTTTCTACTGAGCCCGGCGCAGGCTCGCCTTGTTGTTGCAGCGGCCGTGCTGCCGCTGTGCCTGGCCTGGTTCTACCTGCTGAACCCCAGCGTCGGTGGCGGCGGGCACGCCACGCATCTGCTGCTGGTCTTGTCCGGCGTGATCACCGCCTTGCTGATGCATGGCCCGCAAGCGCCATCGCATGCGGCGCGCTGGACGCTGGCCTTGGCGCTGGCGCTGCTGGCCGCAGGCTTCGCGCTGCGGCCCTGGGGCGGCATCTCCAAGATCTACGCCACGCCTGCCTGGGGCCTGCTGTGCGCGGGCGCCAGTGCCCTGCTCTACCTGCTCTTGCAGCAAGCGCTCCTGCGTTGGCCAGCGAGCGGCAAAGTGACCGGCGGACTGCGCGAGGCGGGCCAGCATCCGCTGCTGGCCTATCTGATTCCCTTTGTGCTGGGCGCCTTGACTTCGCTGATCGGCTGGGACTGGCCGGCTGCGCTCAGCGAAGGCTGGGCGGGTCTCTTGCGTGGCGGGGTCTTCCTGCTGTGGGTGCTTCTGCTCCTGCATCTGTTCTTGCGCCGCGGCCTGCGGCTGCGTCTCTGATGAACCCGACTCGACGCGAGGTCTTGCTGAGCATGGCTGCCCTCCTCCTGCCTCAGACGTCCGCCGCCCGCTTCCTGCATGTGGGCAGCCATGCCCCGGCGGGACGCGGGCTCTACAGCTTTGCCATCGAGGCTGACGGCAGCTTGCGCGACATCGGCATCACCGAGAACACCCAGAGCCCGAGCTGGCTGCTGGCAGACGCGGCATCGCAACGCCTCTATGCGGCCGAAGAAAGCGGGAACGCGATCTCGGTCTATCAGCAAGACAGCCAAGGCCGGCTGGCCTTCGAGCAGCGCCTGCCCAGCGGCGGACAAGGGCCGGTGCACCTGAGCCTCGCCGCTGGTCGACTTTGGGTGGCGCACTATGGTGATGCGCGCTTTGCCGGCTTGTCGGTGCTTGCCGATGGCAGCCTGGCCCCTGCGATTTCATGGGACGGCTGCCGCGGCCCCGACCGTCGCCCCGGCCCCGAGCAGGCGCTGCGTGCGCCGCGCGGCAGCCAGGCGCGCAGCGGGCATGACGCGCCGCATGGCCACATGATCCAGGCCAGCCCCGATGGCCGCTGGCTGCTGGGCACCGACCTCGGCCGCGACCGGCTGCTGGTCTGGCCGCTCGTGAAGGACCTGCCGCCACCGCCGGCCAGCGAGCTGATGCTGAGCCCGGGCTCCGGCCCTCGCCACTTTGTCTTTCATCCGCAAGACGGCAGTCTGGTCTATGTGCTGCAGGAAGAGTCCTGCACCCTGTCCACTGTGCGGCTGCTGCCCGAAGGCCCGCAACTGCTGGACGAGCGCTCGGTGCTGCCGGCCGGCTTCGCTGGCACCAGCTATGCGTCCGACCTCGTGCTGGCGCCCGGCGGCCGGCATCTCTATGCCTTGAACCGGCTCTACGACAGCATTGCGGTGCTGGCCATCGACACGCCCGAGCAGCCGCGCCTGATCGACCACCACTGGACCCGCGGCAGCTACCCGCGCAATGCCTGCGTTGTCGGCAGTTCGCTGTGGGTCAGCAACCAGCGCAGCGATCAGTTGAGCCACTTCGATGTGAGCCGCCCCGAGCAGCCCCGCTTCAGCGGCATGCAGGTCCCGGTGCCCAGCCCAGCGGGTATTTGCGCGAGCTGAGCGCCTGAGGGCCAAGGTGCCGGACAATCGAGGGCTGTCGCGCCCTTGCCCCCCGATGTCGTCTCCTGCCCCCACCTCCCTGCGCATCCTCAGCGTCATCCCGCCGATGACGCAATTGAACACGCCCTACCCGTCCACCGCCTACCTGACCGGCTTTCTGCGCTCGCGCGGTTTCGCCGATGCGGCGCAGGAGGACCTGGCGTTGGCTCTGGTGCTGCGGCTGCTCTCGCGCCCAGGTCTGGAGAAGCTGCTGGAGCTGAGCGAAGCGGTGGCGCGACCCTCGGCCAAGTTGCGCAGCTTCATCGCCCAGGGCGCGCGCTACATCGCCACCATCGATGCGGTGCTGGCCTTCCTGCAGGGCCGCGACGCCACGCTGGCTCATCGCATCAACACGCGCGGTTTTCTACCGGAAGGCCCACGCTTCGAGACGCTGGAAGCCTATGCCGACGATGGCAGCGGCGATCCGCTCTCCTGGGCCTTTGGAGCACTGGGACTGCAGGACCGCGCCCGCCACCTCGCCACGCTCTACCTGAACGACCTGGCTGACGTGCTGCGCGAAGCGGTGGACCCGCGCTTCGAGTTCGTCCGCTATGCCGAGCAACTGGCCACCAGCCAGCCGAGCTTTGATCCGCTGCACCAGGCCTTGCTGGCAGCGCCGAACTGGGTGGATGAAACCTTGCAGGCGCTGACCATCGAGGCGCTGGAGCGACACAAGCCGGAGCTGCTGTTGCTCTCCGTCCCCTTCCCAGGTGCGGTCTATGCAGCCCTGCGAATCGCGCAGACGGTCAAGGCGCAGAACCCCACCATCAAGATCGTGCTAGGCGGCGGCTTCGTCAACACCGAGCTGCGCGAGCTGAGCGAGGCGCGCGTGTTCGACTTCGTTGACTACGTGACCCTGGATGCCGGCGAGCGGCCGCTGCTGGCGCTGATCGAGCACCTTGCTGGCAAGCGCTCGCAGCAACGCCTGGTGCGCACCTTCATCCGGGATGAAGCAGGCGACGTGAAGTACGTGAACTTTGTCGAGCCCGACGTGCCTTTCGCGGACGTCGGTACGCCCACCTGGGATGGACTGCCGCTCGAGCGCTACCTGTCGCTGCTGGACATGCTCAATCCGATGAACCGGTTGTGGAGCGACGGCCGCTGGAACAAGCTGACCGTGGCCCATGGCTGCTACTGGAAGAAGTGCAGCTTCTGCGACGTCACGCTGGACTACATCTCGCGCTACGACGCGGCTTCCGCCGAACTGCTGGTGGACCGCATCGAGGCCATCGTGGCCGAGACCGGCCAGACGGGATTCCATTTCGTGGACGAAGCAGCCCCGCCGAAATCATTGAAGGCCCTGGCCGCCGAACTGCAGAAGCGCGGCACGGCGGTGAGCTGGTGGGGCAATGTGCGCTTCGAGAAGACCTTCACGCCCGAGCTCTGCCAGCAGTTGGCGAACAGCGGCTGCATCGCGATCTCCGGCGGCCTCGAAGTCGCCTCGGACCGCTTGCTGAACCTGATGCAGAAAGGCGTGTCGGTCGAGCAGGTGGCTCGTGTCACCAAGGCCTTCAGCGACGCCGGCATCCTCGTGCATGCCTACCTGATGTACGGCTTCCCGACGCAGACGGTGCAGGACACGGTCGATGCGCTGGAATATGTGCGGCAGCTGTTCGAGAACGGCTGCATCCAGAGCGGCTTCTTCCACCGCTTTGCCTGCACCGTGCATTCGCCCGTCGGCCAGAAACCCGAAGACTTCGGTGTGAAGCTGCTGCCGCTGCCTGAGAGCCCGTTCGCGAAGAACGACGTCGGCTTCATCGACCCCACGGGCGTGGACCACGACCAGCTGGGCGTGGCGCTGAAGAAGGCAATCTACAACTTCATGCACGGCATCGGCCTGGAAGACGATGTGCGGCGCTGGTTCCCATTCAAGGTGCCGCGTCCCACGGTGGCGCGACACAAGATCGCCAGGGCGCTGGGCTAGCGGCAACGGACCCGGCCCACAGCGGTGGGCGGGCTTGATCAGGCCTTGGCCTTCAAGCTGTCCTTGTCGAATCCCGCCAATCGCTTGTAGCGCAGGGACATGGCTTCCAGCGTCTCTCGGGGAATCACTTCATCGATGCTGCTGAAGCCCTGTGGCGCCCGTGATTCGGCGAGCTGCATCACCTGCTCGGGCCCGTTCATGCGGTTGCGCAGCACGATGCCGGTGGTCCTGGGCAGGCGCTCGGCCTCGTACTCGCGCAGCGCGTAGGGCGTGTCGGCGTCGTCGGCCAGGCAGTCGGCCAGGTAGCGCGCATCGAGAATGGCCTGCGCACTGCCGTTGGAGCCTATCGGGTACATCGGATGCGCGGCATCGCCCAGGAGCGTGACGCGGCCGAAGGTCCAGCGCGGCAAGGGGTCACGATCGACCAGCGGGAATTCGTAGATTTCCTTCGCGCCGTCAATGATGGCGGGAATGTCGATCCAGTTCCATTTCCAATCTTGGAACGGTGCCGCGAAGACCGACTTGTCGACCTTTCGGTTCCAGTCGGTGCTGGGCAGTTCGCCGCCCGGCACGCGCAGCTCGGCGATCCAGTTGATCAGTGAACGCCCCTCGCGACGCAAGGGTTCGGAGATCGGGTAGCAGACGAACTTCTGGTCCTGGTGGCCGGCCATGAACATGCTGCGGCCATCCATGTAGGGCTCCGCTTCAGTCACCGCACGCCACAGCATGCGCCCCGAGAAACGCGGCTGATCGCCACTCGGGTAGAGGAACTTGCGCAGCGAGGAATGGATGCCGTCGGCGCCGACCAGCACATCGCATTCGGACTGCACCGTCACGCCGTCTGCGCGGCGCATGAAGCAGGCGACGACCTTGTCGGTGCCTTGCTCGAAAGAGGCAAAAGCGTGGCCGGCGTGCACCTTGTCGCGGCCAATGCGCTCCTGCACTGTCGCCAGCAAAGTCATCTGCAAATCGCCGCGGTGGATCGAGAACTGCGGGAAGTCGTAGCCGGCCGCGCGGCCCCGCGGTTCGCGCCAGATCTCCTGACCGAACTTGTTGAAGTAGGCGAGCGTGGAGGTTTCTATCGCGTGGGCGGCCAGAGCGTCTTCCAGCCCGAGCCGGCACAGCTGCTGGCTGGCGTGTGGCAGCAAGTTGATGCCGACGCCGAGCGGCTTGATTTCACCGACGGCCTCGAACAACTCCACCTCGATGCCGCGCTCATGAAGCATCAGCGCCAGGCTGAGCCCGCCGATACCGGCCCCTGCAATCGTGACTTTCACGCCGCTCTCCGTTTCCTGTTGCTGATGCTGCGTCGCAAGATGACATGCGCGCTTAATTGTTATAGCCTATAACAATTATCTCAACGAACACAAGCGTCGAGCAGGCAAAAGATGGACAAGACCCAGGAGACGGATTGACCCAGCGCATCCATTTCAATGCCCGTATAGAAGGCGTGGAGTACGACGTGCTCGACGAGCTGGTCGGCTATGCGGTGCGTCGCGCGCAGCTGTCGATCTACGAAGACTTCGCCGCGACGATGGACGGGGAAGAGATCACGCCGCAGCGCTTCTCGTCGCTGGTGATTGTTGAAAACAACCCCGGCATCTCACAAACGCGCCTGGCCGAGGTGATGGGCATCGCGCGCTCCGGCGTGGTCGCGATCATCGATGGCTTCGAGGAGAAAGGCCTGATCGAGCGCCAGGCCTCCGGCGACCGCCGCTCCTACAGCCTGCTGCTCACCAAGGCCGGCGCGCGCCAGCTCAAGCGCTACAAGCAGGCCGTGAAAGAGCATGACGAGCGCATCTCGGCCGCGCTGAACCAGGCCGAGAAGAAGCAGCTGTGCGCACTGCTGCGCAAGCTGTGTCCTCCCTGATCCGAAGGCAGGCCGCGCAAGCCGCAGCCGATTCAACCCACCCAGGAGACATCATGAAGAAGAAGTCCATCCGACCGCTCGTTGCGGCAGTCCTGAGCACACTCGCCTTCGGCGCCGCGCAGGCCGAGATCACCATCGGCGTGAGCCTGCCACTGACCGGGCCGGCCTCGGGTCTGGGCATTCCGACCAGGAACGGCATCTCCCTGTGGCCCGACACCATTGGCGGAGAGAAGGTCCGGCTGATCATCCTGGACGATGCCTCGGATGCGACGCAGTCGGTCAAGAACGGTCGCCGCTTCATCACCGAAGACAAGGTGGACGTGATCGTCGGCTCCACCGCCACGCCGGCCTCCATCGCGCTGTCGGTCGTGGCGGCCGAGGGCCAGACGGTGCAGATCTCGACCTCGCCGGTCGATCTGCCCGAAGGCAAGGACGCCTGGACCTTCCGCGTCGCACAGTCCACGCCGCTGATGGCCTCCGCGCTGATCGAGCACATGAAGAAGAGCGGCATCAAGAGCTACGCCTACCTCGGCTACTCGGACGCCTATGGTGAAACCTGGCTGAAGTCCTTCGATGCGCTGGCGGCGAAGGCTGGGCTGGCATCGTTGGCCACGGAACGCTTCGCACGGTCTGACACCAGCGTGACGGCGCAAGCGCTGAAGGTCACCATGGCGCAGCCGGACGCCATCCTGATCGGCGCCTCCGGCAGTGGCTCGGCGATGCCGCACAAGGCCATCGTGGAGCGGGGCTACAAGGGCAAGATCTACCAGACCCACGGCGCCGCCTCGCGCGACCTGATACGCCTGGGCGGCAAGGAGGTGGATGGTGCCATCGTGGTGGCGGGCCTGGCAGTGATGCCGGAATCGCTGCCGGCGGCGCATCCGTCCAAGAAGCTGGCGACCGAGTTCGTCGAGCGCTATGAGCAGCAGTTCGGCGCGGGCACGCGCAATCAGTTCTCGGCCCATGGCTACGACGCGCAGCTGCTCCTGCAGGCGGCAGTGCCGGTGGCGCTCAAGAAGGCCAAGCCCGGCACGCCCGAATTCCGCGCCGCGCTCAAGGAGGCGCTGGAGAACAGCAAGGGCGTGACGATCACCCAGGGCGTGATCCGCTACTCGGCCAAGGACCACTGGGGCCTGGAAGACAACGCCCGCGTGCTGCTGACCATCGACAAGGGCGACTGGAAGCTGGCGAACTGAGCCGCGGGTAAGCCACTAGCGAGCCGGCGCCCCCTGGCAACAAAGCTTTGCACACAGGCAATGCCGGCTTGATCGACACTTGCGACTCTGCGGACCTGGCAGTACGGAGTCGCAAAATGAAACTCACAAGAAGACAAGCCCTCCAGGGCATTTCGTTGGCATCGGCCCTGCCATTGGCAGGCAGCATCAGCTGGGCCCAGGCTCCGCGCCTGAGCGCCGATGAGAAGGCCCTGCATGCGCTGAACCGCCTGGGCTACGGCCCGCGGCCCAGCGACATCACGGCGATCAGGCAGCACGGGGCGGAGCGCTGGCTGCAGTCCTTTCTTGCTGCGCAACTGGAGCCTGCCAAGCTGGCCCCGCCCGAGGCGCTGAAAGCCCGGCTCGCCGCGCTCGATACGCAAAGGCTCAGCCAGGGCGAATTGATCGGCCGTTACCGCGAGGCCACGCAGGCCAACCGCGTGGCCAGGCGCGAAGCTGCTGCCATGGACGGCAAGGCCGACAACGCCAAGGTGCAGGAGGCGCAGGCCAATGCCCGCCGCGAGCTGGTGCGGCCCGTGCTGGCGCAGGCCGGCCAGGCGCGGCTGTTGCGCGCCATCGACAGCCCGGCCCAGCTGGAGGAAGTGCTGGTCGAATTCTGGTTCAACCACTTCAATGTCTTCGCCGGCAAGGGGCCGGTGTCGGTGCTGGTCGGTTCCTACGAGCGCGAGGCGATCCGGCCCTTTGTGCTCGGCCGCTTCCGCGACATGCTGGCCGCCACGGCCAAGCATCCGGCCATGTTGATCTATCTGGACAATGTCCAGAGCGTGAAGACCGGCTACCAGCCGCCGGGCCGCCAGGCGCGCGCCAACCCGAATGCCCAGAGACTGACCGGCCTCAACGAGAACTACGCCCGCGAGCTGATGGAGTTGCACACGCTGGGCGTGGACGGTGGCTACAGCCAGCGCGACGTGACCGAACTGGCGCGCATGCTGACCGGATGGACCGTCGACTACCGCGCGGCGCAGAGGGGCACGAAGGGCGCGCTGTTCGAATTCGACCCGCGCCGCCACGACGGCGGCACCAAGCAATGGCTGGGTCGCACGGTGACCGGCAATGCGCAGGGCGAAGGCGAAATGGCGCTGGACGTGCTGGCCAGCCATCCGGCCACCGCCAGGCATCTGGCCTTCAAGCTGGCGCAGGCCTTTGTGTCTGACCAGCCGCCGCCGGCCCTGGTGCAGCGCCTGGCCGACCGATTCCTCGCCACCCAGGGCGACCTGAAAGCTGTCACGCAGACCCTGATCACTTCGGAAGAGTTCTGGAGCCGCGAGGCCTATGGCGCGAAGTTCAAGACGCCCTACCAGTACGTCCTGAGCAGCCTGCGCGCGCTGGACGTGAGCACGCCGGCCGACGTGGCGCCGCTGATGCAGTTGCTGGCCCAGGCCGGCATGCCGCTTTACGGTTCGCAGACGCCCGATGGCTACAAGAACACGGCCGCCGCGTGGATGAATCCGGAAGCGCTGGCCCAGCGCGTGCAATTCGCCTCCACCTTGTCGGAGCGGCGCATGCGCCGCGGCACCAACGCCAACCTGGATAGCCAGGCGCTGATCAACACCCTGGGCCCTCTGCTCAGCGACAGCACCCGCAAGAGCATCGCCGCCGAGCCTGCTGCCATGCAGCTCACGCTCGCATTGGGCAGCCCCGACTTCATGCGCCGCTGAAGGAAGCACACATCATGCAACGCCGAAATTTCCTCCTGCAGACCGGCGCCCTCGCCGGCTGGACCCTCTGGTCACGCGCAGCCCGGGCCGCTGCCAGCACCGAACTCGCCAAGCGCAAGCTGGTCGTCGTGATGCTGCGCGGTGCGGTGGACGGCCTCTCGGTCGTCGTGCCCTACGGTGAAGCTGACTATGCCAAGTCGCGAACCAGCACCGCGCTCGCCGCACCAGGCGCCGAAGACGGCGTGCTGAAACTGGACAGCCGCTTCGGCCTGAATCCGGCGCTGGCGCGGCTCAAGCCCTTCTGGGACCAGGGCGCTTTAGGGTTTGTGCATGCCAGCGGCTCGCCCGATCCGACGCGTTCGCACTTCGACGCGCAGGACTACATGGAAAGCGGCACGCCCGGCCGCAAGAGCACGCCCGACGGCTGGATGAACCGCCTCGTGGCCCGCATGCCCGGCGAGGCCGCGCCGACCCGCGCCGTGAGCATGGGCGCCACGCCGCCGCGCATCTTTGCCGGCACCGCCAGCGTCGCTTCGCTGGGCGTGGGCCCGCGCGCGCTCGACCCCAAGGCCATCGACGACCCCAAGGTGCAGGCCGCGCTCGACAAGATGTACGGCCAGGACGCCACCATGGCCCGCACCTACAAGGACACCACCGAAGGCCGCGGCGAGATGAAGCGCAGCATGGAAGCGGGCCAAGCCCGCCGCGCCCAGGGTGGCGGCATGGCCGGCGGCCGCAGCATGGACCCCAGTGCCGACAACGGCGCGCCTTCGGCCCGCAGCTTTGCCGCCGATGCGCGGCGCCTGGGCCAGCTGATCCAGGCCGACGCCCACACGCAGCTCGCGTTCACCTCGGTGGGCGGCTGGGACACCCACGTCAACCAGGGCGGTGCCAAGGGGCAGTTGGCCAACAAGCTGGCGAGCCTCGGCGAAGGCCTGGAAGCCCTGGCCCAGGGCCTGGGCGACAGCCTCAAGGACACCGTCATCGTCGTGATGAGCGAGTTCGGCCGCACGGTGCGCCAGAACGGCACCGGCGGCACCGACCATGGCCGCGGCAATGTGATGTGGCTGCTCGGCGGCCCGGTGGCAGGCGGCCAGGTGCTGGGCGACTGGCCGGGCCTCGAGACCTCGGCGCTGGCCGACGGCCGCGACCTGGCGGTGACAACTGACTTCCGCTCGGTGCTGAGCCCGATCCTGCAACGTCACCTCGGCGTGAGTGATGCGGCGCTGGCTCAGGTCTTCCCGGGCTACAGTGGAGGGGCGCTTAAGGGTCAGGTCTTGCGGGCCTGAGGAACCCCTCATGGGCTGGCGCGGCGCCTGGCCGAGGTCAGGATTTCGGATAGACCGACGGTGCCTCCAGCAGGCGCCGGTCCTGGTCGTGATCGCACAGTGCATACGTGAAGCCGTGGTGCAGCGCGCAGGCCCCCACCTCGCCGTGCTTGTTCATGGCCAGCAGGCAGACCTGTAGCTGCTTGCTCGCGGCCTCACGCTTGTGCACGATGCGCTCCAGCGCCGCGACGCAGGCTTCCTGCGGCGACTTGCCCTGGCGCATCATCTCGACGACCAGGAAGCTCGCAGCATTGCGGATCATTTCCTCGCCCACGCCCGAGGCCGTGGCGGCACCGGCCTCGTTGTCCACATACAGGCCTGCGCCGATGATGGGGCTGTCACCGACGCGGCCGCGCAGCTTCCAGGCCATGCCACTGGTGGTGCAGGCGCCTGCCAGACGGCCCTGGCTGTCGATGGCCAGCAGGCCCAGCGTGTCGTGATTGGCGCTGTCGCCGGGACGTGAGGTCGAGAGACGCTCCACGTTCATCTTCGGCTGGTACCTGGACTCGAGCTTCCACTCGCGCCAGGCCTTGCGGGCAGCGTCGGTCAGCAAGGCCTCGCGGGCAAAGCCCTGCTCCAGCGCGAACTGCTGAGCCCCCGCGCCAACCAGCATCACATGGGGTGTCTTCTCCATCACCCGGCGAGCTACCGAAATCGGATGCCGGATGTCTTCCAGTGCTGCCACGGAGCCGCAGCGGCCATCACCATCCATGATGCTGGCGTCGAGTGTCAGGTAGCCCTCTCGATCCGGATAGCCACAGCGGCCCACCGTGGCATTGCACAACTCACCCTCGGCCCAGCGTGCGCCTTGTTCCACCGCATCCAGCGCTGCGCCCCGGCTGCCCAGCACTTTCCAGGCGGCCTGGTTGGCACCCACGCCGAAGTCCCATGTCGAAACGACGCGCGCGGCGCCGCGCTGCTGGGCCAGGGCCCAGACCGGTGCGGCCAGGGCCGCAGCGCCGATCAGTGTCTTGCGACGAGTCAGCATCGCCTCACTCCCATGTTCGATGGCTGGTCAGTATGACATCGCGTTGCAGGGACGCCGCGCCAACTGGCGCCAGGTCTTGCCACAAGGCGGGGCCGGCAATGCGCACAAGCGGTCAACTCGCTGCGCCGAGCCGGCGTTAGGCTGCGACCATGCATCCACCCTCCCTGCCCCTCTTGATCCTCCTGCTGCTTGCCAGCGTGTCGCTGCCGGCCGCCGCCCAGTACCGCTGCCGCGCGCCCGACGGCTCCCTCAGCTTCCAGCAGAACCCCTGCCCCGATGGCCATGGCCAGCAGAAGCTGGACATGCGCGTGGACCAGCCCGCTGCTGCGGCGGCGTCTGCGGACTACAGCCGCCAGTTGAGCGAGCTGGAACGCCAGCGCAAGGTCCGCGAGGCCATCATGGCGGGCCGGCCCATGGTCTCCATGACCCGCGCCGAGCTCGACTCGGCCATGGGCTCGCCGCTGCGCAGCAGCAGCGGCCAGGTCGGGCCCGACTCGACCGATCAGCTCTACTACCAGCGCGGCGGCCGCGGCTTCTACGTCTCGCTGCGCAATGGCGTGGTCGTGGCCTTCGACGATGTCGACCCGCCGCCTGCGCGCGCAGCCCAGGCCGGCAAGCCCTGCCCTTCGGCGCGCGAGATCCGCGACATCGAGATCGACATCAGCAAGCTGGCCAATCGCGACAACAAGCCGCTGCAACTGGAGCTGAACAAGCGCCTGCTCGACGCCCGGGCCTGCCGCTGAAGGCGCGCCTCGCTGCGGTGCTCACACCTGCGTCGGCAGGGCAACCAAGGCCCGCAAGAGCAGGCGTGCTCCGGAAAGATTGGTGGCGCAAGGCACGTCATGAACATCGCAGGCACGCACCAGGGCATTGATGTCGGGCTCATGAGGCTGCGGCGTCATCGGGTCGCGCAGGAACACCACGGCATCCACCTCACCCACGGCCAGGCGCGCACCGATCTGCAGGTCGCCACCCAGGGGGCCGCTGAGCATGCATTCGACCTCCAGCCCCAATTCATTGCGCAGCCGCCGCCCGGTCGTGCCGGTGGCCATCAGGCGGCAGGCCTGCAGCAGCGGCAGGAACTCGGAGGCCAGCGCCAGCATGCTGTCCTTCTTGTGGTCATGGGCGATCAGGGCCAGGCGCGGAGCGGAGGGCTTGTTCATGGCACCATGCTAGCCCGCCGCCGGTTACGGCGTTGCATCAATCTGCTCAGCCTTGTGATCGCATGACATCTCCTCTGCAACTGCCGCCTGCCGCGCGCCCTGGCGATGCGCTCTCAAGCATCGACACCCCTGCCCTGCTGCTGGAACTCGATGCCTTCGAGCGCAACCTGGACCGCATGCAGGCCGCAGCGACGGCGGCCGGCGTGGCCTTGCGCCCGCATGCCAAGGCACACAAATGCCCGGCCATCTCGCTGGCGCAGATCCAGCGCGGCGCGGTAGGCATCTGCTGCCAGAAGGTCAGCGAGGCCTTTCCCTTCGCCAACGCCGGCGTGCAGGACATCCTGATCAGCAACGAAACCGTGGGCCCGGCCAAGGCCGCGCTGGCGGCCGAGCTGGCAAGGCATTGCCAGCTGACCGTGTGCGTCGACCATGAAAGCCAGATTGCCGACCTCGCCGCTGCCAGCCAGGCGGTCGGCAGCCAGATGGCCCTGCTGGTGGAAATCAATATCGGCCAGAACCGCTGCGGCGTGACCGACGCGCCCGCCGTGCTGGCCTTGATCGAGCAGATCCAGCGCCATCCGCAACTGCGCTTCAAGGGCTTGCAGGCCTATCTGGGCAGCATCCAGCATGTGCGCGGCCATGAAGAGCGGCGCGCCGCCGCAGCAGGTGCTGCCGAGCGCACGGCGGCCGTGGTGGCTGCGCTGAGGCAGGCCGGCCATGCCTGCGAGGTGATCACGGGCGGCGGCAGCGGCACGGTCGAGTTCGACCTGGCCAGCGGCGTCTACACCGAGGTGCAGCCGGGCTCCTACATCGGCATGGACGCCGACTACGGTCGCAATGATTTCACCGGCACGCTGCACTTCGAGCATGCGCTGTTCCTGGCCAGCAGCGTGATGAGCGTGGGCAATGGCGAGCGCACGGTGGTGGACGCCGGCCTCAAGTCATTGACCCTGGACTCGGGCCTGCCGCTGGTGTGGGGCCATGGCCAGGTCAGCCAGCAGCTCAGCTACAGCGCCGCCAGCGACGAGCACGGCATCGTCCAGCTGCTCAGTCCCGAGGCGGAACGCCCGGCCCTGGGGACGCAGCTCTGGCTGGTGCCCGGCCATTGCGACCCGACCTTCAACCTGCACGACGAGGTGATCGCCGTGCGCGCCGGCCGGGTCGAGGCGGTCTGGCCAATTGCCGCGCGCGGCTTGAGCCGTTGAAAGTAGTCGCTAGACTGAATCAAAGCTCCGGGAGTTGAAGATGGAATCACCGTTCCACAGCCTTGTCGATCTATTCAAGCAACTGGGCCTGCCGCATGAGCCGGCGCAGATCCGCGTCTTCATCGAAAGCAACCGCCAGCAATGCCTGGGTTGCGCGGTGCAGGACGCACCAGTCTGGTCGGCCAGCCAGGCCGCCTTCCTGAGCGAAGCGATTGCGGAAGATGCCGACTGGGCCATCGCCGCCGAATCGCTGGCCGACCTGCTGTGCCGCTGATACGCGCCTTCGAGGCGAGTGACTGGCCGCAGCTGCGGCCCTTGCTGCAAGAGGTCTTCGCCACCGGCGATACCTATGCCTATGCGCCGCAAAGCTCCGACGCCGAACTCCACAAGACCTGGATCGAGGGCCCCGAGGCCACGTTCGTGATCTGTGGTGAAGACGGAGAGCTGCTGGGCAGCTATGCGCTTCGACCCAATCAGCCGGGCCAGGGCAGCCATGTGGCCAACTGCGGCTATCTGGTGGCACCTGCCGCACGCGGCCAGGGCCTCGCCACCCTGATGTGCGAGCACTCGCAGGCCGAAGCCCTGCGCCGCGGCTACCGGGCCATGCAGTTCAACCTGGTGGTCTCGACCAATACCGGCGCGGTGCGCCTGTGGCAGCAACTCGGCTTCGAGATCGTGGGCACCCTGCCCGGCGCCTTCAAGCACCAGTGCCTGGGCTATGTCGATGCCCATGTGATGTTCAAGACCCTGAGCCCGAAGGATTCCTGATGAGCAAATCCCTGATCTCCCTGCTGGTGCTGGCCGCCCTCGTGGTTGCCGGCTTTGCCACCAACCCCTCGGCCGACCAGCACCGCGACAAGATCAAGAAGGCCGTGGCAGAGCGCAGCCAGCTGGAAGGCGCCCTGGGCGTCGGCCAGATCACTGCCTTCGCTTCCAAGTACCACTCGCTGGGCCTGGCCTCCTACACCACGGTGAACGACAAGCTCCGCACGGTGGGCGTGCTGGGCATGGTCTTTGTCAGCGACTAAAAGACGCATCGGTCTCAGGCCGCGCGCCTGACAAAGCCCTGGGCCGCCACCATGAGCTCCCGCGTGTAGTCCTGGCTCACACGGCCTTGCGCCAGCGCCGCAGCCTCCAGCGTCTCGACCTCGCGCCCCCGCTGCATCACCATCACGCGCTCGCACAAGTGCGTCACCACGCCCAGGTCGTGGCTGACCATCAGGAAGCTCAGGCCGCGCTCGCGGCGCAGCGCTTCCAGCAGATTCAGCACCTCGGCCTGCACCGAGGCGTCGAGTGCCGAGGTCGGCTCATCGAGCAGCAGCAATTGCGGCTCGAGAATCAAGGCTCGCGCAATGGCGACACGCTGGCGCTGACCGCCCGACAACTGATGCGCGTAACGGAAACGATAGCCCTTGCCCAGACCCACCGCCTCCAGCGCCGCTTCGATGCGCGACTCCGCATCACCGATGCCATGGATGGCCAAGGGCTCGGCCAGCATGCGGTCCACGGTCTGGCGCGGATGCAGGGAACCGTAGGGGTCCTGGAACACCATCTGCACGCGACGGCGAAATTCCTTGCTGCCTGGCTTGGGCAGCTCGCACTCACCCAGCAACTGCACCTCGCCCGCGCTGCGCTGAACCAGGCCGCAGATGCCACGCAGGACCGTGGACTTGCCCGAACCGGATTCGCCGACCAGGCCCAGGCTTTCGCCCGGCGCGACCGTGAAGCTCATGTCGTGCAGGGCCGTGAACTCGCCGAAGCGCACTTGCAGATGCTTGACCTCGAGGCCGAGAGCCCGATTTACCTGATTCGCCGTCATGACTTCCACGCCTCCTCGCGCTGCAAGGTCGGCAAGGGATGACGCGGCGCATCAAGCCGAGGCAGGCAATCGAGCAGGCCGCGGGTGTAGGCATGCTTCGCCTCGTGCAGCCGCGTGGCCTCAATCTCTTCAACCACCCGGCCGGCGTACATCACCAGCACGCGGTCACAGAAGCTTGCAACCAGGCGCAGGTCGTGGGAGATGAAGACCAGGCCCATGGAGGAAGCGCCGGGCCGCCCCAAGCTCTCTCCACTCCCTCGGGGGGCGGGCACACGGTTGCGCTCGCGCACCAGGCGATCCAGGACCGCCAGCACCTGCAGCTGCACGCTGACGTCGAGCGCCGATGTGGGTTCATCCGCGATCAGCACTTCGGGCTCGGCGATGGTCATCATCGCGATCATCACGCGCTGGCCCATGCCGCCCGACACCTCGTGCGGATAGAGGCCGGCCACGCGCTCGGGCGCTTCGATGCCGACTTCGCTCAAGGCCTTCAACATGCGCTCGCGCGCATCGCCGCTGCCCAGCTTGCGATGCGCCCGCAAGGCCTCGACGATCTGCGCGCCGATCTTCATGACCGGGTTCAGTGAGTACTTCGGGTCCTGCATCACCAGGGCCATGCGCTGGCCGCGCAGCGCGCGCCGCTCGGCTGCAGAACTGCTGAGCAGGTCGATGCCATCAAAGCGCAAGGCCTTGGCCTCGACACGCGCGCCCGGTGCCGACAGGCCGAGGATGGCCCGGCCGGTCTGCGACTTGCCCGAGCCCGATTCGCCGACGATACCCAGGCGCTCGCGGCCGAGCGTGAAAGACACGCCACGCACCGCCTCGATACGGCCGCCATCGCGGGCCGGATAGCTGACGCGCAGGTCTTCGACTTCAAGAAGAGGCTTTGTCACTCGGCCTCCTTTGGGTCGAGCGCATCCCGCAGCCCGTCCCCCAGCAGATTGAAAGCCAGGCTGACGATGAAGATGGCGATCCCCGGCCCGGCGGCCACCCACCACTGGTCCAGCACGAAGGCGCGGCCGCCGGCAATCATGGCGCCCCATTCCGGGCTGGGCGGCTGCGCGCCGAGGCCGAGGAAGCCCAGGCCGGCAGCGGTCAGGATGATGCCGGCCATGTCCAGCGTCACCCGCACGATCAGCGATGGCAGGCACAGCGGCATGATGTGGCGCAGGACGATGCGCCAGCGTGAGGCGCCCTGCAATTGCACGGCGGCAATGAAGTCGGCGCCGCGCAGGCTCAGGGTCTCGGCGCGGGCAATGCGTGCATAGGCCGGCCAGGCCGTGATCGCGATTGCCAGCACCGCGTTCTCGATGCCGGGGCCCAACGCGGCCACAAAGGCCAGCGCGAGGATCAGCTTGGGAAAGGCCAGGAAGATGTCGGTGATGCGCATCAGCACCGCATCGACCCAGCCACCGAAATAGCCCGCCAGCGTGCCGACCAGCAGGCCGATGGGCGCGGCCAGGATGGCCACGACGGTGACGACAAAGAGCGTGATGCGCGAGCCCCAGACGATGCGCGAGAAGATGTCGCGGCCCTGCTCGTCCGTGCCCATCCAGTGCGCGCCGGAGGGCGGCAGAAGGCGGCTGTTCATCAGGTCGCCCACATCCGGCGCCGCGGGCGCGATCCAGGGCGCCAGTGCGGCCATCCCCATCAGCCCGAGCACGAGGATCAGTCCGAGAAGTGCCAGGCGGTTGCGCGCAAAGCTGCGCCAGCCTGAATAGAGCCGCCCGAGCGCGGCCTGGCGGCGAGACTCTGGCCGCTCGCTCGTCAGCCATTGGTGAAGTGACGATGCAGTCATCGAGTACGCGGATCCAGCAATCGGTAAAGCAGATCGGACACGAGGTTCAAGGCGATGAAGATCGTGCCCACCACCAGCGTGCCGCCGAGCACCGCGTTCATGTCGGCGTTCTGCAGGGAGTTGGTGATGTACTGGCCCAGGCCCGGCCAGGCAAACACGGTCTCGGTCAGCACCGAGCCTTCGAGCAGGCCGGCAAAGCTCAGCGCAATCACGGTGAGCAAAGGAACGGCGGCATTGCGCAAGGCATGGCGCCAGATGATGCGCATCTCGGAGAGCCCCTTGGCCCGCGCCGCCACCACGTATTCCTGGCCCAGCTCCTTGAGCATGAAGCTGCGCGTCATGCGGCTGATGTAGGCCAGCGAGTAGTAGCCCAGCAAGGCGCCTGGCAAGGCCAGGTGCGAGAGCGCACTGCGAAAGGCCTCCCATTCGCCGGCCATGGCGGCATCGACAAGAATCAGGCCCGTCACGACAGGCACGTTGTATTCAAACGCGATGTCGATGCGCCCTGGCCCGCTGACCCAGCCAAGCTTGGCGTAGAACAGCAGCAGGCCCATCAGGCCCAGCCAGAAGATCGGCATCGAGTAGCCGAACAGCCCGATCAGCCGCAGCAGTTGATCGGCCATGCGCCCACGCTTCACCGCCGCCCACACGCCCAGCGGCACACCGAAGAGCACGCCGATGGTGATGCCCACCGTGGCCAGCTCCAGCGTGGCCGGGAAGACGCGGGCGATGTCCTCGGCCACCGGGTTGTTGCTCAGGATGGATTGGCCCAGGTCGCCCTGCGCCACCTTTTTCAGGTAGAGGCCGAACTGCTCCAGGAGCGGACGGTCCAGGCCCAGCTCGACGCGCACTCTTTGCAGCTGCTCCTCACTTGCCCGGTCGCCCGCGATGGCCAGCGCCGGGTCCACCGGCACGACGCGGCCGATGAAGAAGGTGACGGCCAGCAAGCCCAGATAGGTCAGCGCCAGCGTCGACAAGAGGCCCGCCGCGGCGCGCAGGAACTTCGTCTTCAAGGCTTCTTGCTCACCGTGAAGAGGTAGGTCGTGTCCGACGTGGGGCCGAGGCGGAAGCCCTCGACGCCCTTGCGCACCGCTGCCACCTGCGTCTGCTGGAAGAGCATGACGAAGGGGCTGTGCTTGCGGAAGTCGGCCTGGATCTCCTGGTACATCTTTGCGCGCTTGGCCGGGTCACGCTCCAGCAGCGCGGCATCGGTCTTCTTCGTCAGCTCGGGCGAGATCCAGGCATTGCGCCAGGTCAGCGGCTTCAGCTTGGCCTCATCGCTGTTGTCGACGTTGCGGGTAAAGGCATCGGCATTGCTGTGCGGGTCCCAGTAGTCGGAACCCCATTCGCCGATATAGATGTCGTGCTTGCGGGCGCGGTACTTGGTCAGCGTCTGCTTGCCGTCGCCGGGAATGATCTCGATCTGCACGCCGCCGCGCTTGGCCGAGGCCTGCACCGCTTCGGCAATGCCTTGCACCGGCTGCACCGTGCGCGTGTCCATCGTCACCTTGAAGCCTTGCGGCAGCCCGGCCTTGGCCAGCAGGGCCTGCGCCTTTGCCGGGTCGTACTTGTAGGGCTTGTCGCTGCTCGCGCCGAACATGCCGGAAGGCAGAAGATTCTGGTGCGGGACGCCGATGTTCTTGATCAGGGTGGCGCCGAGGGCGTCGTAGTCCACCAGCCACTTCAAGGCTTCGCGCACCTCGGGCTTGGCCAGATTCGGGTTCTTCTGGTTCAGGCTCAGGTAATAGACCGTGCCCTTGGTCGTGGAGGTGAGCTGCACATCGGGCCGGCCCTTCATCGCGTCGATGTCCTGCGGCGCGAGGTTGCGGGCAATGTCGATATCGCCCTTCTCCAGCAGCAGGCGCTGAGTGGCGGCTTCCTTCACATGGCGATAGATCGCGCGTTGCAGCGGCGGCTTCTTGCCGTGGAACTGATCGTTGCGCTCCAGCACCACCAGCTCGTTGGCCCGCCACTCGCGCAGCTTGTAGGGGCCGGAGCCGGCATGGTTGAGCTTCAGCCAGGCATTGCCCAAGTCCGTGCCTTGCGCCTTGGCGAGCAGCAGCTTCTTGTCCAGCACCGAGGCCACATTGGCCGTCAGGCAGTTCAGCACAAAGCTGGGCGCATAGGACTTGTCGGTCTCGATGGTCAAGGTCAGCGGGCCGGTCTGGCGCACCTTCTCGGCCACATTGGTTTTCGACAGGCCCAGCTGCGTGAGGATGAAGGCCGGCGTCTTGTCCAGCAGCACCGCGCGCTGCAGAGACCAGACCACCTCTTCAGCCGTCAGGGCATTGCCGGAGGAGAAGCGCAGGCCCGGCAAGAGCTCGAAAGTGAAGGTCTTGCCGTCGGCCGAGACGGTCCAGCCCTTGGCCAGCTCGCCACTGAGCCTCGTGGGGTCAGCCACATCGAACTCGACCAGGCGTTCGTAGGTGTTGCCGATGATCTCGCCGGCGGCAATCTCGAAGGCCTCGGCCGGGTCCATCGAGATGATGTCGTCGAAGGCCATCGCCAGGATCAGGGAATCCTTGGGCGTGGCGGCCTGCAGCGGCGCCAGCGCAGCGGCCAGCAGCAAGGGGATGAGCAGAAGGCGGGACTTGAGAGCTGGCAAGGTCGGTTCCTCCGTTGGGCCCCCGGATTGTTGCCCAAGCGACGGCTGCTCTGTGCGAGGGGCGCGGTTACGATGCCCGACCCATGACGCAAGCTTCCCTGACCCCATGCGCCGCCAGCTGGCTCTCCTGAGCCTGGTGGCTGGCGCGGCCGGCCTGGCCTGGCTGCTGGTGCCACCCGACCATCCATCAGCGCCAACGCCCGCGGCCTCTAGTGCGGCCAGCGCGGCCGCCCCGGCGCCAGCCACGCCGGCCCCGCCCGCACCCACCCTGATCGGCGGCCCGGCGCACATCGCGGTACTCGCGGGAGACGGCGTGGCGGGCTCGCAGGAAGGCCCGGCCGCGCAGGCGCGCTTCTCCGACCCCTACGGCCTGGTGGCTGCGCCCGACGGCCGCCTCTTCATCGCCGATGGTGGTGACAACAACCGCATCCGCGTGCTGGAGCGCAACGGCCAGCTGCGCACGCTCGCCGGCGGTGTGGAAGGCTTCACTGACGAAGCGGGCGCGCAAGCCCGCTTCAACACGCCCTCGGGCCTGGCGCTCGATGCGACCGGCAATGTCTATGTGGCCGACACGGGCAATCACGCCATCCGCAAGGTCAGTCCGCAAGGCCAGGTGACGACAGTGGCCGGCGACGGCACGCCGGGCTGGCGAGATGGCGCCGGTGCGCAGGCGCGCTTCAATGCGCCGCTGGCCGTGGCGGTGGACGGCCAGGGCCGGGTCTTTGTCGCCGACACGCACAACGACCGCATCCGCATGATCTCGCCCGATGGCCTGGTGACGACGCTGGCCGGCGGCAGCCGGCCCGGCGACGCCGATGGCCCGGGCGACAAGGCCTTGTTCGACACGCCCTCGGCCCTCGCGCTCGATGCGCAGGGTCGGCTCTGGGTGGCCGACACCCGCAACGATGCGATTCGCAGCGTCGACCCCCGGACCGGCGAAGTGCAGACCTGGCTGCACAGCCGTGAGGACGATGAGGAAGCACTTCTGCGCAGGCCGCTGAGCCTGGCCTTCTCGCATGACGGCGTGATGTTGGTGGGCCTGCTGAGCAAGGGGCAGCTCCTGCAGATCACGGCGAGCAAGCAGGTCCATGCATTGACCGGTGGCGCGCTGCGCTTCGCACGAGCCAGCGGCATTGCCGTGGACGCACGCGGCCGCGTGCTGGTGGCCGATGCACCGGCCTTTCGCATCCACGAGGTGCTGGCGGGTGAAGGCGCCTCCGGTGCCTTGGGCCCCGCGCTCGAACAGCCGCCGCTCGCCAGTGAGGGTCGCTGGCCCTTGCGTCCGCAGAACAGCTGGCATGAGGTGGTGGGCATGCTCGGCGAGGTGCGCGGCGGCCGCGACAAGCAGGGCAAGCTCGACAGCCGCCATCACATGCATGCGGGCCTCGACATCCGCGGCGACGTGGGTGAAGCCGTGGTGACGATTGCCGACGGCAAGGTTCTGAGCCCGGCAGCCGCCTACGGCTTTGGGCGGCTGGGTGAAGGCCTGGCCATCGGGCCCCTGATGTACATCCACGTGAAGATCGGCCGCGACAAGGCCGGCAAGCCGGTGGACCCGCGCCGCATGCAGATGCTGCGCAATGCTGCCGGCAAGGTCGAGCGCGTGCGCGTGGCCCGTGGCACCCGCTACAACGCCGGCGAGGTGATCGGCTCGATCAATCCCATGGCCCATGTGCACCTGGCCCTGGGGGCACCGGGTTTCCTGCGCGACCCGCTGGCCCTGGGCTTCAAGGGCTTTGTCGACGAGGTGCAGCCGCGCATCGATTCCATCGAGCTGTTCGATGCCGCAGGCAAGCGCCTGGCCAGGCGCGACAGGGCGGGTGTTCTGGTCGTGCCAAGGGCGCCCCTGCAGATCGTGGTCGATGCCTGGGACCAGGTGAACGACAACCTGGAGCGCCGCCGCCTGGGCGTGCGCACGCTCGCCTGGCAGCTCGTGAAGGACGACGGCAGCCCGGCGACAGGCTTCGAGAACGGCTGGCGCGAAACGCTCAATTTCGAGGCCCTGCCGGTAGACGACGAGCTGGGCGTGAAGCTGGCGTATGCGCCCAGCAGCGGCATCACGGTGCATGGCGCCCGGGCCACGCAGTTCCGCTACCAGCTGGCGAATGAACTGCGCAGCGGCCGCGCCACGCCGGGCCACTGGGACCCCGGCTCGCTGCCTGCGGGCAAGTACCTTCTGCAGGTGCGGGTGCAGGACGCCAGCGGCAATGCCGCGCTGCGCGAGCTGCAGCTCCTGCTGCCGTAGCGGCCGTTCAGCGCCTGGGGCTGAACGCCCTCGTCAGTCCAGCACCAGCACCACCTTGACCGTGGCGTCGACAGCGGATTTCTCGATGTAGCCAATCGCATCAGGATTGGCTGCCACGTGCTTCTTGACATCGGCGGCGCTGGTCAGCTCCTTGGGTGGCGTGGCCTTGCCAGAGAAGGTCAGGCGCGACCAGGCCGCCTTGACCTGGGCCGAGCTCTTGCCGGCGGCCTTGCTGTAGAACTGCTCGCGGCTGGTGCTGGCCTCCGGCAGGTCTGCAGCCTGGGCTGCGGCACCACTGGGCAGCACATTGGTGCGCCCCATGAAGATGGCGGCGGCCTGGTCAGCCGTCAACGAAGTCAGGGCACTTTTCGGGTTGACGATCACCGCTACCTGCGCAGCGGCAAGCAGGGGCAGCATCAGCAGCAGGGTCAGGCTGGCAGCACGGATTGGCGTGGTCATGATGGGCTCCGGTTCAGAAGACAAAGTCATAGCTGGCGCTCAGCAGCCGTGCGCTGCCGGCAAACGGGCTGCTGCCGCGATCACTGATGCGGTCGTATTGCAGCTTGAGTGCCCCGCCCTTGTGCAGCTCATAGCGCAAGGCCAGCAGGCTGCCGCGGTCAACGACGGGCACGTAGTCGGCCGGGTAAGGGGTGGTCTCGCGGTACTGGCTGGTGCCTGCGGTCAGCGTGTACGCGCCGATCCGGTAGCCCGCCGTCAGAAGGTAGAAGCTGGCCTTGTAGCCGAGCTCGGCACGGTCGCTGCGGCCGACTTCGCTGCGCAGCGTCCAGGCGCCGATATCGGCGTTGAAAGCCGCACCCAGGAAGCTCTGGTTCACGCGCGTCTTGCCTGACAGCGTGGCCAGCACGACGCCGGTGTTGTGGTCGGTCTGCTGAAACTGCGAGCGGGTGTAGCTCAGGCGGCCACTGAACCAGTCGCGGCTGAACTCCAGCACCAGGCCGGTGATGCCGCTCCACTTGACGTCCATGGGGTCGTCGACAACCAGGCGCGAATAGGGATTCTTCTTGCTGTTCTCGCTGCCCGCCAAGGCCTCGGCCCGCAGCGTCCACTCGCCGACGTCACGGCTCCAGGCGAGGCTGGCGCCGTTGTAGTTCACCACGTCCCAGCCGTAGACATCGGGGCTCGGGCGCACCGTGTTGTAGGCAAAGCCGATGTCCTGGAAATCGGAGTAGTAGTACAGCGGCAAGCGCTTGCGGCCCAGTTGAAGCGTCCAGTCGGGGCTGAGGCGCGCCGTGAGATAGGCCCATTCGAGGTTCAGGTGCTGCTCCTCCAGCGACCTGGCCGTCAGCTGCACCGTGGCGGAGAAGTTGGCATCGAATTTGGCCTGACCCTGCAGGCCCAGCCGGCTTTCCGGCTTCGCACTGGTCGAAGGGGTGTACACGCCGCCATGCCCCCAGTCGGCGATGGCTCGCGTGCAGTAGCCCGTATAGGCGCTGGCCATGGCCGCGTTGCTCTCGCAACTGCCGGAACTGCGCCCGAGCGCCAGCGTGCCGAAGCCGCTGAGGCTGAGATCCTGGGCGCAAGCGGCCGGCGCCGCCAGCGCGCCAAGCGCCAGGGCCAACACGGCCGAAGAAGATCTGAAAGCTCGCATCCGAAACTCCTGGTGGAAGCACTCCAATTCCCCGGCAGGCTTCTGTCGGGCCATGAGGCTTTATAGGCCGTCGAAGCCGCAGCAAGGCTTGATTTCGCGCAAATCACGCCACCCCGGCACCCTCAGCCTGCTGGTGGTTGGTTGAATGCAACGCCAGCACCAGATGCCGGGCTCAGGCCGCCGCCGACTGCTTGGGCCGCGCCGCGGCCTCCAGCCAGGCCGTCGCGTTCGCAGCATTCATCGGCCGCGAGAACATATAGCCCTGGCCGTAGCCACAGTGCAGCTTGTGCAGTGCCTCGCACTGCGCCGGCTCTTCAACACCCTCGGCCACGACGATCATGCCCATGCTGTCAGCGAGCGAAATCACCGTGTTGACCAGCGCGCCGAGCTCCTGGCGCCGGCACAGGTCGGTGATGAAGGAACGGTCGATCTTCAAGACGTCAAACGGCAGCTCGCTCAGATAGCTGAGCGACGAATAGCCGGTGCCGAAGTCGTCCATGCAAAGCAGGAAGCCCTGCTCCTTGAGCCGCGGCAGCAGGCCGAAGGCCACGTCCTGGTTGGCGATCACCGAGCTCTCGGTCACTTCGATACGGATGTCGCCAACCAGCAACCCCAGCTGCGAGCGCAGGTCGGTGAAGCGCTCGACCAGGCCGGCATCGCGCAACTGCACGCCCGAGACATTGACGCTGACATACCAGCCCTCCTGCCACTGGCCGGCGCGGCGCCAGGCCGCGACCTGGCGCATGGTGCCCTCCATGACCTGCAGGCCGATCTCGTTGATCAGGCCGTTCTCCTCGGCCACCGGGATGAACTCGCCGGGGCCAATGAAGCCCCGTTGCGCATGCTCCCAGCGCACCAGTGCTTCGAAGCCGGCGTGGGTCTGGCCGTCCAGCCGCACGATGGGCTGGAAGAAGGGCTTGAACTCGCCGCGCTCGATGGCCTGGCGCATGTCCGACTCGATGCGGAAACGGTTTTCGGCCGCCTGACGCATGGGCGGCTCGAAGATCTCGAAGCGCGCGCGGCCGCGCGTCTTGGCCAGGTGCAGGGCCAGATCGGCGTCCTTGATCACCTCCTCGGCGCTGTTGTACTGCTCGCCGATCACGACCATGCCGATGCTGGCCGAGACCCGCAGCGTGCGGCCGTCCAGCTGGATCGGCTCCTGCAGGCGGCGCAAGACATCGCTTCCCAGCAGCGCCAGCTCGATCTCACCGCAGGGCTGGTGCACGACGACAAAATACTCGTCGCCGCCAAAGCGGGTGATCGAGCCATGCTCGCCAAAGAGATCGGCCAGGCGCTTGGACAGCAGGCACAGGAGCTCGTCGCCCTTGGAGTGGCCCAGGGTGTCGTTGAGGATCTTGAAACGGTCCAGATCGACGAAGAGGCCGCCGTGGCTCAATGCCGGCACGCTGCGGATCTGTTCGATGCTGCGCGTCAGGCAGGCGTCCAGCCACTTGCGGTTGGGCAGGCCGGTGACCGTGTCGTGATTGGCGTCGTATTCAAGCTGAACCCGCTGCGCTTCGCGGTCTCGCACATGGCGGCGCTGCACGGCCGTGACCCAGGCCAGTGCATGCACCAGGTTGCCGATGGCGAAGGCATGGCCGCCGAAGCCGCGCAAGGCGGTGTCGGGCAGCACGATGGTCAGCGACTGGATGGCACCGCCCAGCATGTTGGCGCCCAGGCCCGCAAGGAACCAGGGGTCCACAAGCTGACGCGCCCGCAGCCGGCGCACGAGCAGCGCGATCACCACGCCGGCCAGCAGCACCAGGGCCATGGCCGCGCTGCGGTACAGGCCTTCGAACTTGTACGCCACGCCAAACATCAGGGCCACCACGGCCACCGGCGCGGCCAGCGCGAGGCGCTCGCGCCCGCGCAATTGCAGGGACTCCAGCGTGGCCAGGCCGATGCCCAGCGTGAGCAGGCTGACCGACAGGCCATGCAGCTCGGGAAACCATCGCGGTGCCGGCCAGAAGGCCCACCACTGCTGCGCCAGGCCGAAGTTCTGAACCGACCAGAACACGAGCGTCGCCACATAGAACGCATAGGCGAGCGACAGCCTCGCCTCGCCGAGCACGCCCAGCTGCAGGCTCAGGAACGGGATCAAGAGCAGCATGCCCATGAAGCAGGCCAGCACCATCCAGTGCTGGCCGGTCTTGCGCTGCAGCTCCTCGCGCGGCACCAGCTCGATCCAGGAGCGCACTGCCTTGGCATCCTGGATGATCAGGAGCATGGGCGAATCGGCCGCGCGGGCGTCCAGACCGTGATGGGGCCAGGGGCTCAGGAGGCTGCCGGCCGGGTTGGCCTGCGTGCGCCCGCCCATGCGCAAGCGGGCACAGCCACTGGACTCGCGATAGGCCAGGCCGAACAGCTCGACGATGGGGTCTTCGTCGACCACCAGGGTGTCGGCGGCCACCGGACCTTCGAGCCGGAAGAGCTGCGCCGTGCGGCCGGACAGCAGCTGTGCAGGGGCCGATCCTGGGCACCAGGCCGCGGCCGATAGCGACTGCAAGAGCGCCTCGTTCAGCCGTTGCTCACGCCCCGCTTCATCCGGCCAGGACGAAAGCTTTTTCAACTCGGCAGCCGCCGAGCCATCGCACAGCAGGCAGCCCAGGAGCATGAGCAGCCACAGCCAGGCCGGCCCGGTCCGGGAGGAAAGGTCGATTCGATGCCGGGTACTGCTGGTCATCGCGATCCTGTTGGCTGTGCTGGCCTACCCTCGGATCATCGCAGGCAAGCGCTGCCGCTCGATCAGGATTTGCACCGGCATCTCGGTGCTGACGGACGAGCCCAGGTCGGCCTGCATGTCGGCATGCAGCTCTCCCTGGGCATCGGTGACACGGGTGGGTTCAAAGAAGGCCTGGTAGCGCGCCTCCAGCGGGATGCGCGGCTGGTACAGCGTGCCCAGCGGCTCGCTCGGCCCGTAGTGGGTGCGCCGGGCGGCCCCGGCGCCCAGGTGCGCCTCACGCGATGCGGTCGAGAAGCGCGGCAGCAGGCAGGCCAGGTCGGGGCTCAGCGCCGACAGCAGCGCCCGTGCCGGCAGCGTGCCGCGATAGCGACGCCACAGGCCCCAGGCATGGCGGCGCGCGCGGGTGGTGTCAATCATGCAGAAGTCCATCTCCGCCAGCAGCTGGCAGACCTCGTCTACCGGGTCGAGGCATTCAGTCAGCAGCGAGCGGCCATCCATGTCGCGCAGCTTGAGGTGGGGCAGCAGCGCATGCTCGGCCACCAGGCGCCTGAACATCGGCGTGCCCAGCAGCGGAATCGCCAGGCTGATGAAGCTCGGCAGCGTCAAGGCCGGATTGGACGCGATGGCCTCGACCTCGGACCGCATCGCCGCCACCCGCCGCTCGCGGGGGTCGAAGATCAGGCCGTAATGAAAGGTCATGCCGGCGGACAGGCAACGCTCGATCCGCTGCGCGCCGGGCAATTGCAGGTTCTGCTTCTTTTGATAATGCCTCAACTGCGCGTCATCCATTGACTCGACGCCACTGAAGAAGCCGATGCAGCCGCTGCGCCGCGCCCGCTGCAGCCAATCGTCCTTGGCAAAGAAGTCCGAGGTCACGAGCGCTGCCCAGCCCTTGATGTGGCCAGCATCGACAAACTCCCGCAGCAGCTCCATGCGCGCCTCCACGTCGCACCTCGCGCCACCGAAGAAGTTCTGGTCCAGGAACATCACGCATTGCTTGCCCTGCAGCTGCTCCAGTTGCGCCCTCACCTGGGCCAGGGCCAGCGACTGGTAGGGCCGGCCCTCGGCCGTCATCGAGCAGAAGCTGCAGGCGAAGTTGCAGTTGCGGCTGGCCTCGGCATAGCCGACCGGATGCCAGCGGGGGCCGAGGTCCAGGCGCGGCGTCACCGCGGCCGCGCGCATCTCGGGCCCATACATGCCGGCCACCATTTCGGCCAGCGACTCGACGTCGCCACTCAGCACGATGTCGAAGTAGCGCGCGCAGAGCTGGGGCAGCACGCGCGCCAGCGGCCCGCCAGCCACCACGACCACGCCCGGGTTCAAGCTTTTGGCATAGGCGCAGAGCTGCTTCATGCGGTCGAGTGCGCTGTTGAGGCCGGTGAGCACAAGCAGCTGCGCCCAGGCCAGGCGCTTGAGCTCGTCCAGCGGCCCCTGGCGGAACTCGCAATGCACCTGCAGCTCGCAGCACTCCCGGGCAAAGGCGCCGGCCAGCGCCAGCGGTGCAATGGACTGCGGCACGAAGAGCGGATTGCCTCGCGCACCGCGGTTGTTGTCGGAGTAGCAGTTGACGATCAGGACTCTGAGCTTGCGCATTCGCGGCCTTGTGTCGTCACCGCGGGCTCGCGGCTCATGCTCGCCCAGGCCGCCTTGGCATCGGCAAAGCGTGCGTAGCCGATCTCGCAGCAGCGTTGCTCGTTCCAGCGGCCGTTGGCATCGAGCGAGAAGTAGCCGCCCGCACGGCGCACCGCCTGGTTCTGGCTGGCGCCGGAGATCCAGTTGTCGCAGAGCAGCTCGATCAGGCGCACGTCCTCATCGGCGGTGGCGGCGATGTCCATGTCCACCAGACGGCCGAACTCCTCGGGCGAGGCAAAGCCCTTGGGCGCCGCCCAATGCTGGCCCTCACGGCGCGGATGGATCAGGGGGCTGCAACGGATGATCGGCGATTCGCAAACCTGACCCGCCTGCCGCGGCACCTGCGCGCTGAGGGACAGATGGGCCAGGTAGCTGTCGGCATCCGGCGGCTCGGCAATGATGGCGCGCGCCACCTTGCGCAGGTCCTTGCGCAGGCAGGGTCTGGGGGCCTTGACCTTGAAGGACGGGTCGCAATCGGCGTCCCAATGCAGCAGCATGCAGTTGCCGGAGCCGAGCGAGAGCACGCCGATGGCATCGCGGGGCACGCCATTGGCAATCGCCTCGCTGGCCGCGAGTTGCACCGGGTTGTTGAAGCCGGTCAGCGCGCCGTCCCAGAAGCCCGGTGAGTTGCTGCCTGCGGCGCTGGCCAGGCCGCCGAACCAGTTCAGCGGCGCATGCGTGGAGAGATTGATCGCATCGAGCAGGCTGATATGCCCGTCGTTGCGCGGAAAGTTGGCGGCCCCGCTGTCGCTGCGGCTGCGCAGCAGCTTGGCGCGGTCGAACTGGTAGTCGTAGCCGACGATCAGCAGCTCGGGCATGCCGCACTCATCGGCCAGCTCCGACATCTTCCTGGGCCCGTTCGTGCCCACCACCGAGGCCATGAAGTCGCGCTTGCTCTCCATGCTGAAGCGGCAGCCGATGTCGCCCATCGTGAGCACCGACAGCAGGCGCTCGTACCAGGGCAGCTTGCAAAAAAAACGCTGCCGGTTCTGCTCGCTCTGGAACAGTCGGACGATCTGGCCGGGTGTCAGGTCGGCCACCAGCGCAGCGATCACGAAGGAACCGCCCGAGGTGCCGGCCGCCAGCTGAAACTGCGAGAGCAGCTGGCGCCCCGGCATGTCGGGGCCGAACAGCTCCTGCAGTGCCCGCGCCTGTGCCAGGCAAAACGTGCCCCCGCCGTCCAGACTGAGGATGCGGTAGGGCTTGTACAGCACGGCGGGCTCCTTCCCATGCTCCTTGCGGAGGCGGCAGCAGCAGCATGCGCACATGCACGGCGCACGACGCGCCGATTTACCTCCTTTCGGAGGCGGAGGTCAAGGCAATGCCGGCATCGGCCCGATCAACGTGGCGCGGCAGGCACGGCCTGACCCCATGCAGCTAGCGGGGGCGCTTGCCCAGGCCGAGATTCATGGCATTGAGCAGCTCGCCACGGTAGTCCTGCGACAGCTCCCATGCGAACAGGCCAGCGAGGCCGGCGCGGCGCGCATGGCGGCCCTTGTCCAGCACGCCGCGCGGGTCATCGAAGCCGATCCAGATTTGCTGCCCGGGCTCGTACAGGCTCCAGGAGCCGGTGCCCGGATCGTGGCGCAGTTGCCAGCCCTTCGCGGGCTGGCCGCGATCATCGATACGGTCTGCACGCAGGGCACGGTAGGTGACGGCACCGACATCGCCTTCAGCCGGATACGGCCCGCTGCGTGCGGCGCCGTTCACCGGCTTGCTGACACCGGCAAAGCCACGGCCGTACATGGCCACGCCGGCCACCAGCTTCTTGCGCGGCACGCCGGCACGTTCAAGGTTCTGCACCGAGCGCTCCAGGCTTTCATCGCCCGGCCGCTGGCTCCTCAAGGCCGTGTGATGACCGGCATCGGGCGACCAGGCACCGTAGTAGTCGTAGCTCATCATGAAGACCAGATCCAGCGCCTTGGCGGCCTGCTGGAAGTTGATGCGCTCAACGATGGCGCTGGTCGGATTGACGGCGGTGGTCACCAGGTAGCGGCGGCCGGTCTCGCGGCCCAGCAGCTCGACGGCGGCGCGCAGATCGTCCATCAGGTCGGCATAGCCCTGGCCGTCACTCTTGCTGCCGAGCTGCACGCCATTGACCTTGCCGTTGTCGCCCGGGTGCTCCCAGTCGATGTCCACACCATCGAAGCCCGGATGCTCGCGCAGGAAGCGCACCACGTCCGTGGCGAAGGCCTGGCGCCTGGCGGCGTCGCCAGCAAGATGGAAGAAGCCGTCCGAGCCGCCCCAGCCACCAACCGAGGCCAGCACCTGCAGCTCGGGCAGGCGCTGCTTGAGTTTGAGGAAACCGGCGTCAAAGCGCCGCTCGGTCTCGCCATCGCTCAGCGAGAACTCGGGCCGGCCAGCACAGAGCTTTTCGTCCTTGGCCAACTGGCCCGGGCCACAGATGCGCAGAAAGGCATAGAGCACATGGCTCAGGCTGCCGGGCTGGATCCGGTCCAGCAGGCTGATGTCTTCCCAGCCGGGCACATAGGCGCCGACGACGGGCGAATCGGGCTGCGTCTTGAACGCAAGAGGTTTGCCGCCGAAAGCCGGCGGCGCAGCAAGCAGCGGACCGCTCAGGCCAAGGGAAAGGGAAAGGGAACAACAGAAGGACAGTACCGCGGTAGCAGGCAGGCGCATGAGGACTCCGTGTCGCAAGCGACGCGAAGACTAACACCAATTTACTACCAATCAGATACCAATTTCAAACTACTGCGGCGCCGGGCTGATGCGTACCTGGAGCTCGCGGCTGAGTTGCGGCTCGGCGTCGCGGCTGCTGTAGACGCCAGGCGGTGAGGCCTGCGGGCCGACGCCGTCACGGGCTATCACCACCCATTGCTGCAACGGTACCAGCAGGCTGCTGATCAGTTCCTCGCTGCCGGCCTCGTCGCGCGGCTGCAAGCTGCGCAGCTCCAGCAGGGCCGGCTTGGCGCCACCGGGCCAGTTCACCTTGAGCTGCACACCGGTCTGCCGTTCAACCCAGACCGAACGCGACTGCGCCTGCGGCTGCATCTGGCCCCGGCGCATCTCGACGCCCCAATCGATCCATTCGACACGCTTGCGCTCATTCATCAAGGCGCTGGCCGAGCGGCCATTGAGCACCATCAGCCTTTGCACAGCGCCGACGCCGGCATCGTCGGGCCGGGTGGAGACCATCTTGCCGCCCTTGGGCGAGACCGAGCCGCCAGTGCCCACCACCACGGCACCCTGCTTGTTGCCGGCCAGAGCCGCGCCGCTGATGCTGGACTCGACCCAGCGCAGCTCGATCTGCAACATCAGCTGTGGCGGCTCGGCGGCCCGCGCCAGCAGCGGCACGAGGACCACCGCTGGGAGCAGCGCGGGAAGCAGGTGTACGAGAAGATGGCGCCTGATCATGAGAGCTTCAGCATAGGCCTGGGCACCGCTGCAGACTCAGCCGTAAAGCACGCGATTGCGGCCTTCATTCTTGGCCTGGTAGAGCAGTCGGTCGGCCCGCTCCAGTGTCTGCTCCAGGCTTTCACCGGGGCGGTGCTGGGTGAGGCCGGCCGAAACACTGGTTTGCAGCATGCGTTCGCCCATCGGCACACGAAGCGCCTCCACATGCTCGCGCACGCGCTCAACGCCAGCCACGGCCGGCGGCATGCGCGCATCGGCCATCAGCAGCACGAACTCCTCGCCGCCCCAGCGCGCCAGCACGTCGGAGGCGCGGATCGCCGCCTGCGCAACGTCGGAAAAGCCGCGCAGCACCGCGTCGCCAGCGCCGTGGCCATGCTGGTCGTTGATGCGCTTGAAGTGGTCGATGTCCAGCAGCGCGACGCAGAAGCTCTGGCCACTGCGCTGGCAGCGCTGCACCTCCTGGTCCAGGAGCGTCTGCATGTGGCGGCGGTTCAGGAGCCCGGTCAGTTCATCGCGCGTGGCCATGGACTGGATCTGCGCCAGCGCTTCGGCCAGCTCGGTCTTCTGCTGCGCCAGCCGGTGCCGGATGCGACTCAGGCGCCCGGCCAGGATGGATACCGCCGGCAGCGTGCAGGCCAGCATCAGGAAGTGGCCCAGTTCGACGGCTGGCGGGTAGACCGCGGGCTTCCACTGCGACATCGCCGCCATCGTCAGGCCGAACAGGCCGAGGGCATAGAGGCTGATGCGCAGGGTCGTGCTGGCGCGCAGCTGGAACATCCCGAACACCAGGATGATCATGAGGATGGGAAAGGTCGCGCCGCGCACCGGCCCGGCCATCGAGTAGCCGATGGCGCCACTGGCAATCGCGAACACCATCTGCCCGACGGTCAGCGAGGGATCGGCCAGGCGCTTGCTCCAGCCACAGCGGATCAGGAGGTAGGCCGTCAGGAGGCCGCCGAGGGACAGGACAGTCCACCACCACAGCGGACCCTGGTCCACGCCCGTGACCCAGGCCGCGTACTGCATGATGCAGACGCAGATCGCCATCAGGGCGATGGCCAGGCTGGCCTGGCGCAGGCGTATGCGCTGCACCGGCTCGGTGGTGAACAGCAGGTCCGCGAGGCGGTCTGTCCAGCCAGGTGTCGTGGTGACGCGTGTCATGAGCCACAAGCCTACCCGATCAGCCGCCCCGTGCCGATTGCAAGTGTGCGAGCGGCACACCGCCGCCGGCCTTGACCTCGCCCAGCGAGAAGCTGGTGTGCACGTCCTTGACGTTGGGCAGGTTCAAGAGCGTGTCGATGGTGAATCGGCTGAAGGCATCGAGGTCGGTGGCCAGCACCTGCAGCTCGAAGGTGCCGGCACCCGAGATGTAGTGGCAGGAAATCACTTCGGGCAGGCGGCGTATCGCTTCTTCCAGCACCTTGGTGGCCTGCGCGTTGTTGCGGTCCGCATCCACCTTCACGAAGGCCAGCACACCGAGGCCGACCTTGCGGCGGTCGATCTCGGCCCGATAGCCTGTGATGTAGCCCTGCTCCTCCAGCCAGCGCACGCGGCGCCAGGTCGGCGCGGCCGACAGGCCGATGCGCGCCGCCAGCTCGGCATTGGACAGGCGCGCCTCGCGCTGCAGCTCGACGAGGATGGCGATGTGATAGCGGTCCAGCGCGCCGTCTTCGCTCTCGGCGGGCACGGGCTGGCCAGCCTGAGAAGACGCCGGCACGGAGACCTGGGTTTGCCCTGATTTGCGGAATTTCGTCGCCATATTGGTAGTGATTTGCCAGTTTGAGAAAGATTATTGCTCCAAGCTTCGGTTTTGGGCGCAAATGAGAAAGCACCCCTCGCCATGCTTTCCCTACACTCGCTGATCCGGAATACTGCCGATATCCGGGCCCGCACGCGCGCCACAAGCGAGCACTGCCAGCCTCGTCCCCCAGGAGCCATCGCCCATGAATGCACCGCTGCCCGAACACATCCTGCGCGCCCTCGAAAAGGTCACGCTGGATGACAAATACTCGCTAGACAACGGTCGCGCCTTCATGAGCGGCGTGCAGGCCCTGGTGCGCCTGCCCATGCTGCAGCGCACGCGGGACGCGATGGTCGGCCTCAACACTGCCGGCTTCATCTCGGGCTACCGCGGTTCTCCGCTGGGCGGCTACGACCAGATGCTGATGCAGGCGAAGAAGCACCTGGCCAAGCAGAACATCGTGTTCCAGCCGGGCGTGAACGAAGAGCTGGGCGCCACCGCCGTGTGGGGTTCGCAGCAGCTGGACCTGTTCCCGGAGAAGGCCAAGTACGACGGCGTGTTCGGCATCTGGTACGGCAAGGGCCCGGGCGTGGACCGCTGCATCGACGTGTTCAAGCACGCCAACATGGCCGGCACTTCCAAGCATGGCGGCGTGATCGCCGTGGCCGGTGACGACCACATCGCCAAGAGCTCCACGGCCGCGCACCAGAGCGACCACGTGTTCAAGGCCGTCGGCTTCCCGGTGTTCTTCCCGAGCAGCGTGCAGGACATCCTCGACATGGGCCTGCATGCCTTCGCCATGAGCCGCTTCTCTGGCCTCTGGTCGGGCCTGAAGACGATCCAGGAGATCGTTGAATCCTCGGGCAGCATCAGCGTCGACCCGGACCGCGTGAACATCATCCTGCCGGAAGACTTCCAGATGCCCGAGGGCGGCCTGCACATCCGCTGGCCCGATGCGCCGCTGGAGCAGGAAAAGCGCCTGATGGATTACAAGTGGTACGCCGCCCTGGCCTATGTGCGTGCCAACAAGCTGAACTACAACGTCGTGGAAACAAAGCACGACCGCTTCGGCATCATCGCCAGCGGCAAGGCCTGGAACGACACCCGCCAGGCGCTGCACGACCTGGGTCTGGACGACGACACCTGCCGGCGCCTCGGCATCCGCCTGCACAAGGTCAACGTCGTGTGGCCGCTGGAAGCCACCATCACGCGCGACTTCGCCACCGGCCTGCAGGAGATCCTGGTCGTCGAAGAAAAGCGCCAGATGATCGAGTACCAGCTCAAGGAAGAGCTGTACAACTGGCGCCCCGATGTGCGCCCCAATGTGCTGGGCAAGTTCGACGAGATCGAAGGTGACAACACCGGCGGCGAATGGAACCAGGCCAACCCGAGCCAGAACTGGCTCTTGCGCCCTCAGGCTGACCTGACGCCGGCCATCATTGCCCGTGCCATTGCCAAGCGCCTGAAGAAGCTGGGCGTTGACAGCGACATCCAGGCCCGCCTGGACGCCCGCGTCGCCGTGATCGACGCGAAGGAAAACGCGCTCAAGGCCGAGGAGAAGACCGCCGGCGGTGCCGACCGCACGCCCTGGTTCTGCTCCGGCTGCCCGCACAACACCTCGACCCGCGTGCCCGAAGGCTCGCGCGCCGTGGGCGGCATCGGCTGCCACTACATGGTGACCTGGATGCCGGGCCGCAACACAGCCACCTTCACGCAGATGGGTGGCGAAGGCGTGCCCTGGGTCGGCCAGGCACCATTCACGGATGAGAAGCACATCTTCTCCAACCTGGGCGACGGCACCTACTTCCACAGCGGCATCCTGGCGATCCGCCAGAGCATCGCTGCCGGCGTGAACATCACCTACAAGATCCTCTACAACGACGCGGTCGCGATGACCGGCGGCCAGCAGGTGGGCGAGCGCCCGGAAGGCCACAGCGTCACGCAGATCATGAACAGCGTGCTGTCCGAAGGCGTGGCCAAGCTGGTGATCGTCACCGACGAACCCGAGAAGTACGCCGGCAAGCCGCTGGGCCTGGGCGTGACCGTGCACCACCGCGACGAGCTGGACGCGATCCAGCGCCAGTTCCGCGAGATCCCGGGCACGACGGCCATCATCTACGACCAGACCTGCGCCACGGAGAAGCGCCGCCGCCGCAAGCGCGGCAAGCTCGTGGATCCGGCCAAGCGCGTCGTCATCAACGAACTGGTCTGCGAAGGCTGCGGTGACTGCTCCATCCAGTCCAACTGCCTGTCGGTCGAGCCTCTGGAAACCGATTTCGGCCGCAAGCGCCAGATCAACCAGAACAGCTGCAACAAGGACTACAGCTGCACCAAGGGCTTCTGCCCGAGCTTCGTCACCATCGAAGGCGGCGCGCTCAGGAAGCCCAAGAAGGACAAGTCGCTGAACCCCTTTGATGCCGCCATGGGCGTCATTCCGCAGCCCACGATCCCGAGCGCAGCCGAAGCCTGGGGCATCGTGGTCGCCGGCGTCGGCGGCACCGGCGTCATCACCATCGGCCAGCTGCTGGGCATGGCCGCCCACCTGGAAGGCAAGGGCGTGATCACGCAGGACGCGGCAGGCCTGGCGCAAAAGGGCGGCGCCACCTGGAGTCACATCCAGATCGCCGACCATGCGGACGACATCCACTGCACCAAGGTTGGCACCGCCGAAGCGCAGCTGGTGATTGCCTGCGACTCCATCGTCGCTGCCAACAAGACCACGCTGGCCGTGATGCGCGAAGGCCGCACCTTCGTGGCGCTCAACACCCATGGCTCGCCCACCGCGAGCCTGGTGAATGACGCCAACTGGAGCTTCCCCGGCGCCGCCTGCGAGGGCGCCATTCAAGCCGCCGTCGGCAAGGACCATCTCGGCATGTTCGACGCCGAGGAAGTGGCCGTGAAGCTGGTGGGCGATTCGCTGTACACCAACCCGCTGATGCTGGGTTATGCCTGGCAGCAGGGCCGCATCCCGCTGAGCTATGCAGCCCTGATGCGCGCCATCGAGCTGAACAACGTCCAGATCGACAACAACAAGGCCGCCTTCGAATGGGGCCGTCGCTGCGCCCATGACCTCGCCGCCGTGCAGGGCCTGTTCGCCGCCAAGCAGGTGATCAACTTCGTCAAGCGCCCGGGCGTGGACGAGATCGTCGCCAAGCGCGTCGAGTTCCTGACCGGCTATCAGAATGCGGCCTATGCCGAGCAGTACAAGGCCTTCGTCGAGAAGGTGCGTGCGGCAGAAGGCGCCCTGAACAGCACGAAGCTGACCGAAGCCGTGGCCAAGTACCTGTTCAAGCTGATGGCCTACAAGGACGAGTACGAAGTCGCCCGCCTGCACAGCGACACCTCGTTCACCGACAAGATCGCCGCGCAGTTCGAGGGCGACTACAAGATCGTGCACCACCTGGCGCCGCCGCTGCTGTCGAAGAAGAACGACAAGGGCGAGCTGATCAAGCGCCAATTCGGCGCCTGGGTGCGCCCGGCCTTCTCGGTGCTGGCGAAGATGAAGGGCCTGCGCGGCACGGCGCTGGACATCTTCGGCTACACCGAAGAGCGCAAGATGGAACGCGCGCTGATCCAGCAGTACCGCGAAAGCATCGAAGCGATCTTGAGCAAGGGCCTGACGGCCGAGCGCCTGCCGCTCGCCACCGACATTGCCCGCATCCCGGAAGAGATCCGCGGCTACGGCCATGTGAAGGAGCGCCATGTGCATGCCGCGCGCGGCAAGTGGGACGGCCTGATGGCGCAGTGGCGCGCCGCCTGAGCAACGGCCCGCTGAACGGGCCGCACGCGCGCCCTCGCGGCTAGAGCGGCACGGTCGAACCGTCGTGCAGGGCGCGGCTGTACTGGCCGCCCACGATCAGCAGCCCCTCTGAGCGCCGGGGTGGCAGGCTGCCACGGTAGTCCAGCGGATGCTTGACGCCAATGGCAAGCAGCCGGCCGTCGAAGCGCGTTTGCACACGCCAGACCGGCGTGTGGCCGACCACAACGGCCTTGGCGTCAAAGTGCCGCAGCGTGGCCTCCATCTGCGCCTGCGAAACCCCGTCCTCGAAGTAGCCGCGGTACCAAGCCAGCCCCGTCTGCGTGTTGATCAGCAGGTCCTCGGCCAGACGCTGCTGGCGCGGGTAGTAGGGTCGGCGATAGTGCTCGCGAACGCTGCGGTTCATCTGATCGAGATCGAATCCGGCCTCGGCCAGACCCGGATGCAGGCCGCCATGCACGAACAGATGGCCATTGATCTTCTCGATGGTGTTCTTGCTGGCCAGCCAGCGGCCGAGAAAGGAATCTGCGCCCGTCAGCTCCTGGTGCTGGCGCTCCAGGATGCCAGCCACGCCGAGATACTTCTTGTGCGCGGCCCGAAAGTTGCCCTGCAGGTTCTTGATCTCGTGATTGCCGAGGATGAAATGCACCTGCCCGCCCTTGGCACGGGCAGCCTGCTCGAGCTTGTAGATCAGCCAGAGCAGCTGGGTCGTCGAGGCCCCGCGGTCAACGAAGTCGCCGACCAGCACCAGATGGCCTCGGCCGAAGGTCCATTCCAGCGCAGCATCCATCACGCGCTGCTGGATGAGAAAGTCGCGGAAGGTTCTGTAGTTGCCTTCGACGTCGGACACGGCCAGGATGGGCTGGCCGTCTTCATGCACCGCGGCCGGCGCCGCGATGCCGGGCTCGACGCGCACGCTGAAGCTGCTGTCGTCAAGCGGGAAGTGCACGCTGGTCTCGAAACCCTGGCCGGTCGGGTGGCGCTGCTGCTCCAGCACAAAGCCTTGCTGGCGGCTGCCACGGATGTGGTTCACAACCCAGCCATCGGCCGCTGCGAAGACATGCGGCCCCTCGTCACCGACCTTCCAGGCCCGCATGTCATCGCCGTAGTCGAGATCGACGCCATAAGCCAGGGCGAGCGCAATGGCCGGCACCGCCAGCAACAGCAACACCACGGAGAAGTGGCGCAGATGGGTCAGCAAGGTCTTCACCGCCCGGCCCCCATGCCGCGAGCGAGGACCTGCAACACACGCCGGGTCAGCAGGCCGATGGCCGCTGCTACCAGCAGGGCGGCCGGCGCAAACATGTGGCCAAGCAATTCAGGCGCGTCTGGATTCGGTGCACCGGCAAAGGCGATCACCACGCTGTTGCCGCCGGCCGTTGACCACATGCCGACAGACTCCTGTCCCAGCAGCTTGACCAGGGCCAGGCCCAGGCAGAACAGGGCCAGGCCGTAGCCGAAGCCGGCCATCGACCAGTACAGGCCGCGGGTCACGCCGCGCTTGACCGTCTGGATCGCACGGAAGCCCCGCGGCGGCGGCGTGCCGGCCAGTACATGGGAGACATAGCGTGCCGCCAACTCGCGCGGCGGGCCGAAGCCAGCCAGGACTGCCTCAAGACCGACCGTCTGGCCCAGCTGGTCCTGCTGTTCCAGCACATCGAGCACATGGCCCTTGATCTCCCGTATCACCTCGGCCGCATCGGCCGGATCCAGCGGCGCGAGAAAGTGCGCCAGGTCGCGGCAATAGGCTTGAATCTTTTCTTGAGTGTCCATTTCAGTCTTCTCCTTGCTTGCCCGTGCCGCGCTGTGCCGCACGGCTGAGCAGTTGTCCGATGTCGTCGGCCGTCTGCATCCAGCAGGCGCTCAGGTTTGCCAGCCGCTGCTGGCCCTTGTCGCTGAGCTGGTAGTACTTGCGCGGCCGCGTGTCGCCCTCCTGCACCCAGTTGGCGTCGAGCAGGCCGTCACGCTTGAGCCGATCCAGCAACGGGTACAGCGTGCCTTCGCTGATGGCCGTGGTCGGAAACTCCTGCAGCTGGCGCAGCAGGTCCAGCCCATACAGGCTGCCCCCCTTCAGCGCTGCCAGCACCACCAGCTCCAGCGTGCCCTTGCGCATCTGGACCTGCCAGCGCTCCTGCGAGTCATCGTCTTCGTCGCTCATGGCTATGCAATGCATTGTTACTATGCATTGCATAGTATCGTGCATGGACAAGGCCAGTCAAGCGGCAGGCGGCGGCTAGACTGACGCGCCCTCATGCGGGGCTACCGATCAGACAGGGAGATTCCAACAATGATGAAGATGAACGCCATGCTGGCGCGGGCGCTGTTGTTCCTGCTGCTGGTCAACGCCGGGCCGGCCCTGGCCCAAGGCAAGGACGACGCCGCCAAGGCCTGGGCCGATGCCCAGCAGGCCGCCAAGCCCGGCCCGCAGGACATCGCCCTGGCCGGCCAGGCCGTGCTGCACCTGCCCGAGGGCAAGGTCTTCATCCCGCAGCCGCAGGCCGCGGCCGTGATGCGCGCCATGGGCAATCCGGGCAGCTATGCCGACCTGGAAGGCGTCATCTTTCCGGCGGGCCAGGGCGGCTGGTTCGCCGTGCTGCGCTTCGAGAAGTCGGGCTACATCAAGGACGACGACGCCAAGGACTGGAACGCCGACGATCTCCTCAAGTCCTACCGCGAAGGCACCGAGGCTTCCAACGAAGAGCGCGTGAAGGTGGGCGTGCCGGCGATGGAAATCACCGGCTGGGCCGAGAAGCCCGCCTATGCCAAGGACAGCCACCGGCTCGTCTGGGCGATGAGCTCACGCAGCAAGGGCGCGCCGGCTGGCGATGAAGCCGGTGTCAACTACAACACCTATGCGCTGGGCCGCGAGGGCTACATGAGCCTGAACCTTGTGACCGGCCTGAACGAGCTGAGCAGCCACAAGGCCGAGGCGCAAAGCCTGCTGGCCGCGCTGGAGTTCAACGAAGGCAAGCGCTATGCCGACTTCGACAGCAGCACCGACCACGTGGCCGAATACGGCCTGGCCGCGCTGGTGCTGGGCGTGGGCGCCAAGAAGCTGGGCCTCCTGGCCGTGGTCTTCGCCTTCGTCGCCAAGTTCGCCAAGGTGTTCATCCTGGGCGGGGCCGGCGTCGCCGCCGTCGCTGCAAAGTTCTTCAAGCGCAACAAGCCCCAGGCCTGAAGCCACCCCATGATCAAGTTGCTGCTGCTGGCCTTCTCGGGCCTCAAGTTCGGCAAGCTGCTGGCCAGTGGCGGCACCATGCTGCTGTCGGTCGTGGTCTATGCCTGGATCTTTGGCTGGCGCTATGCGGTGGGCTTCGTGGCCCTGCTCTTTGTGCACGAGATGGGCCACTTCCTGGCGGCCCGGCAGAAGGGGCTGAACGTGGGCCTGCCCACCTTCATTCCCTTCGTCGGCGCCTGGGTCGAGCTGAAGGACCTGCCGCATGATGCGCAGACCGAGGCCTATGTAGGCTTGGCTGGCCCGCTCGTGGGCACCGTGGGTGCCACGCTGTGCTACCTGCTCGCGCGCAGCGAAGGCTCGAACCTGCTGCTGGCCATTGCCTACAGCGGCTTCTTCCTGAACCTGTTCAATCTGATCCCCGTTTCGCCCTTCGACGGCGGCCGCATCACGGCCGTGCTCTCGCCCCGCATCTGGCTCCTGGGCGTGCCCGTGCTGGTGGGCCTGTTCCTGTGGCGGCCCAGCCCCATGTTGATCCTGATGGCGATCCTGGCCTGGCCCCAGCTGTGGAAAGCCTGGAAGTACCGCAAGGACAGCGTCGAGGCCCAGACCTACTACGCTGTGCCAGCGGCCGTGAAGTGGGAGTACGGCAGCTGCTACCTGCTGCTGGCCGCCTACCTGGCCGTGATGAGCCACGATGTGCACGAGATGCTCGGAACGCACGGGGCCGGATTGACATAGTTCTGGCGCCGGCATTCAATGGACTTCAGGCGGTCACTGCGAACCGCTCCAGGGGTCCATCATGATGAACGGCAAGGCCATAGGCATCTCTTTCCGGCTCTGGCTGCCCACGCTGTTGACGGCGGCCATCCTCCTCACACTGACGCTGGTGTCGAGCTGGCGCAGCGCCCAGGCGCTGGAGGCCGAGCAGACCGCACAGGCCGAGCAGCGGGAAAAGCTGGAGATCTCGCTGCAATGGGCCGGGCTCACGCAGGCCAATGCGGCCCGCACCATGGCCGGCCTTCAGGCCAGCGATGCTGGGTTAGCGACCCTGCTCAAGCCCGAGATGGATGCGACCTCGGCCCGCATCTCCGAGCTGCAGAAGAAGATCGAGGCAACGGCCGACACCCAGGAAGAGAAGAGCAGCCTTGCCGCGATCGCCAAGGCACGCGCCGTCTACATCGAGGCGCGCAATGCGGCCGCCAAGGCCAGGGGCAGCGGCGACACGGACACGCAGGTCGCCGGCGTGCGCAGCCTGCTCGAGCATTACCTCGCCGCACAGAAGTCCTATGTGGACCTCCAGCGCAGCATGGCCGTGGACGTGGCAGCGGCAGCCAAGAGCGCCCGCTCGGCCAGCGTGATGATCACGGCCGTGCTGCTCGGCACCGTGGTGCTGATGTTGCTGGTCAGCACCTGGCTGATGGCGCGTTCCTTCATCCCGCCGCTGCGCCTCGCGTTGGACGCGACCGAGCGCATCGGCGCGGGCGACCTCTCGGTGCAACTGGAAAGCGGCCGGGGCGACGAAATCGGCGACCTGCAGCGCGGCCTCAACCGCATGGTCGTCTCCCTGCGCAGCCTGGTGCGCGATGTGCGCGACAGCGCCGAGAACATCAAGTCGGCGGCCAGCGAAATTGCCATGGGCAACCAGGACCTGAGTCAGCGCACCGAGGCGGCGGCCAGCAGCCTGCAGCAGACCGCCTCCACCATGGAAGAGCTCACCAGCACCGTGCGCAGCTCGTCCGACTCTGCCGCCACAGCCAACCAGCTGGCGGTGGACGCCGCCAGCGTGGCACAGAACGGCGGCCAGGTCGTGGGCCAGGTGGTGGACACCATGGGGCGCATCCACGCCAGCTCGGGCCGCATCAGCGACATCATCGGTGTGATCGACGGCATCGCCTTCCAGACCAACATCCTGGCCTTGAACGCGGCGGTCGAAGCAGCCCGCGCGGGCGAGCAAGGCCGCGGCTTTGCGGTCGTTGCGAGCGAGGTGCGGGCCCTGGCGCAGCGTTCGGCCGGTGCTGCCAAGGAGATCAAGACGCTGATCGGCCAGAGCGTCAGCGAGGTCGACGCCGGCTCAAGCCTGGTTGGCCGCGCGGGCACCACGATGGGCGCCGTGGTCGACAGCGTCAAGCGCGTGACCAGCGTGCTCGGCGAGGTCAGCGCCAGCTCCCGCGAGCAGAGCCAGAGCCTGGCCACCATCAATGCCGCGGTCAGCCAGCTCGATCACATGACACAGCAGAACTCGGCCCTGGTCGAAGAAAGCGCGGCGGCCGCCGCCAGCCTGCAGGAGCAGGCCCTGCGACTGGCGAGCATGGTCGAGACCTTCAGGCTCGAAGGCGCCTTGGCACGTTCCTGAGGCTCACTTGTAGAGCAGGTGCGGCAGCCACAGGCCGATTTGCGGCCAGATGTAGAGCAGCACGATGGCAATGACCTGGATGCCCATGAAGGGCAGCATGCCGGCGAAGATCTGGTTCAGTGTCACGTGCCTGGGGCTCACACCCTTCAGGTAGAAGGCCGCCATCGCCACTGGCGGTGACAGGAAGGCGGTCTGCAGGTTCAGCGCCACCAGCAGGCCGAAGAACAGCGGGTCGATGCCGAACTTGTCGAGCAGCGGGATGAAGATCGGCATGAAGATCACGATGATCTCGGTCCACTCCAGGGGCCAGCCGAGGATGAAGATGATCAGCTGCGACAGGATCAGGAACTGCACCGGCGTCAGATTCATCGACAGCACCCAGCGCTCGACCAGTTCCTGCCCGCCCAGCAGCGCGAACGCCGCCGCGAAGATGGCGCTGCCCACGAAAAGCCAGCACACCATGGCGCTGGTCTTGGCGGTCAGGAACACCGACTCCCTGACCACGCCGAAGTTCAGCTGCCGGTAGGCCGCAGCCAGCAGCAGGCCGCCTGCGGCACCGACCGCCGCAGCCTCGGTGGGCGTGGCCAGACCAAACACGATGGAACCCAGCACCGCCACGATCAGCACCACCAGCGGGAAGAACGACGCCAGCAGCATCTTGAAGATCTCGAGCCGCTGGAACGTGAACTGCAGGTAGAACAGCGCCAGCAGCAGGGCGCCCACGCCGGTACCGATCCAGAAGTTGCGCGAGGCCGGCACGCGCTCTGCGGCTGCGGCCGGCGCAGCGACCGCCCCGGGCGCGGCGGCGCTGGCGGCCTCCTCTTCGGCGCCGGGCGGCGCCTTCAGACCGCCGCCCTGCTCGGCCCCTGGGGGCTCTTGCAGGCCACCTTGAACCGCTTCAACTGCGGAACCCGGTGGCGTGCTCACGCTGTCGGTCTGGACCAGGACTGCCGCCTCGGGGGCGGCCGTCGACACGCGATAGGACAGGCCCGCCACGGCCAGGAACAGCAGCAGCGGCAGCAGCACCACGCCCAGCTGACGCAGCACATGGGCCGCCGGCACGCCGATATTGCGGCGTCCGCGCAGTGCGGCGAGCAGGGCCGGCAGTGCACGGTTGGAGATGCCGTCGGCAAGCGGCTGCGTCAGCGGTGGCAGCGGCACGAAGCGGTCGGCCATCGGCAGCGGCGGCGCCAGGTGGGGTTTCCATTTGGCCAGGATGATCACGTAGAGCATGTAAAGCCCCGCCAGCATCAGGCCCGGAAAAAAGGCACCCGCATAGAGCTGCACCACCGACACGCCCGCCGTGGCGCCATAGACGATCAGCATCACCGAGGGCGGAATCAGGATGCCCAGGCAGCCACCCGCCGTGATGGCGCCCGCCGAGAGCTTGACGTCATAGCCGGCCTTGAGCATCTGCGGCAGCGCCAGCAGCCCCATCAGCGTGACCACCGCGCCGACGATGCCGGTGGCGGTGGCAAACACGGCACAAGTGAAGATGGTGGCCACGGCCAGCGAGCCCGGCACGCGCGCCATGGCCAGATGCAGGGAGCGGAAGAGCTTCTCGATCAGGTTGGCCCGCTCGATCAGGTAGCCCATGAACACGAACAGCGGGATCGAGATCAGCACATCCTTGCTCATCACGTTGAAGGCCGACTGCACCATCAGCGTGAGCGTCTTGTCGGTGTCGCGGTCGTAGGCCAGCCAGGTGAAGATCATGCCCATGCCCATCAGCGTGAAGGCGGTGGGGAAACCGAGCATGATGGCCACCACCACCAGCGAAAGCATCAGCAGGCCCAGATGCCCGCGGGTGATCTGCTCGGCGCTGATCAGCATGGCGGCCACGCCAAGCAGGATCAGCGCCATCAGGCTGAAGCCGAACCACAGTTCTTTGCGGATTTTCACGGGCGCTCCTCGCGGACCGGGGGGACGACCAGGCGGTCGAGTGCTTCGATGTCTTCGTTCTTCACATGGACCATGGCCTTGAGCTTGTCGACGTCGACCTCCACCACGTCTTCACCGCGCGAGGGCCACTCGCCGTCGCGCAGGCACTGCAGGCAACGCACGATCTCGACCAAGCCCTGCAGCAGCAGCATGCCGCCGGCCAATGGAATGACGAACTTGAACGGGTAGAGCGGCAACGGCACGGCCGAGAAGGTCTGCTCACGGATGGCCAGGGCCTCCTGCGCATAGTTCCAGCCCGCCCAGGTCAGCGCCACGACGCCGGGCAGGAAGAACAGCACGTAAAGCACCAGGTCCACCCAGGCCTGGGCGCGCGGTGAGAAGAAGCTGTAGAGCACGTCGCCGCGCACATGGTTGTTCTTGGCCAGCGTGTAGGCGCCGGCCATCATGAACAGCGTGCCGTAGAGCATGATCTGCGCGTCCAGCACCCAGGCGTGGGGCGTGTTCAGCGCATAGCGCGAGAACACCTCCCAGGTGATCAGGCCTGTGAGCAGCAGGATCAGCCAGGCAAAGGCCTGGCCCAACCAGGTGGAGACGCGATCCACCGCCAGCAGCATTGCTTGCATCAGTGACGTCCTTCTTGTTGCGCGGGCCTTCTCTTGCGGAGCGGCCTTCGACAGACGAGTGGCAGTCGGGCGGGGACTGCCACTCTCCGGTTTCAGCCTCCTTGAGGTCCGGGCCTAGCCCTTGCGACCAAAGTAGTGGTGCCAGGCCATCTTGAAGTCGACCAGATAGTCGTTCTGCCATTGCCCGGCACGCTGTGCAAAGGCGCGCTGGCTGTCCAGCACCTTCTTGAAGTACGGGTTCTCGGCCGACTTCTTGGCCACAACCTTGTCCCAGGAGTCGAGCTGGTTCTGCAGGATGGCGTTCGGGGTCTTGTAGAACGCGACGCCCGCCTTCTTCATCTCCGCATAGTCCTTGGAATTGCGGTCGATGGCCTTCCAGCTCATGTCGGCGCTGGAGGCCTGCACTGCATAGTCGATGATCTTCCTCAGCTCGGCCGGCAGCGCGTTGTACTTGGCCTTGTTGAACAGGATCTCGAACTGCTCGGTGCTCTGGTGGAAGCTCTGCAGCATGCAGTTCTTGGCCACGTCAGGGAAGCCGAGCACCCGGTCGCTCGAGGCATTGTTGAACTCGGCCGCGTCGATCAGGCCGCGGTCCAGCGCAGGCACGATCTCGGCGCCGGGCAGCGGGTTCACCGCCGCACCCTGCTCGGTATAGAGGTCCACCGCCAGGCCCACGGTGCGGAACTTGACGCCCTTCATCTGCTCCAGATTGGCCACTGGCTTCTTGAACCAGCCATAGGGCTGTGTGGGCATCGGGCCGTACAGGTAGGAAACCACCTCCATGTTGATGGCCTTGTAGATCTCCTCCAGCAAGGCTTCGCCGCCACCGTAGTTGTGCCAGGACAGCAGCATGTTCGGGTCCATGCCGAAGCCCGGACCGGAGCCCCACAGCGCCAGCGCCGAGTTCTTGCCGTAGTGATAGGCCACCACGCCATGGCCGCCATCCAGCGTGCCCTTGTTGACGGCGTCCAGCAACTGGAAGGCCGGCACGACGGAACCGGCAGGCAGCACCTCGATCTTGAGGCGGCCGCCGGCCATCTCGTTGACCTTCTTGGCGAAGTCTTGCGCGTACTCGTGGAAGATGTCCTTGGCCGGCCAGGTGGACTGGAAGCGCAGGCTGACAGTCTGGGCCTTGGAAATCATTGGCGCCGCCATGGCTCCGGCGGCAACCGTGCCGGTGGCAGCTTTCTTCAAGAAGCGTCGACGTGAAGCCGGCGCGACAGGTTTGTCATTCATCTCGGTCTCCTGGTGATTGTTCTGAAGCGAATCTGCGCCGGCGGTGAGCTCACGCCCCCGCCTCGCCAGGTCGAATATCAAAGCCCGGCCGCCCCGGGGCAAGTGGGTAAACCCGCCCGCCGGCGCCAGGCTGCGAACCGCACTGGCACAGTCGCTGGCGCCTGACCGGGCTCGCCCCGGGCAAGCGCTCTTGACGCAGGGGCGCCGCGCGCGCATCGTCGCCCGCCATGGACCCTTCCTGGCAAGACCCCAAGCGCTGGCTGTGGCTGCTGTCGCCAGCCCTGCCCCTGCTCGTCGCCTGGCATCTTGTGAAGTTCATCCAGACCGGTCAGACGCACTGGCTGTTCCTGATGAGCATCGTCATGTACGGCGTCATTCCGGTGCTGGACGCCCTGCTGGGGCCAGACCGCAGCAACCCGCCTGAAGAAGCCGTGGCCGGGTTGGAGCAATCGATCTGGCATCGCGCCGTGGTGGTGGCCTACATTCCCTCGCAATATGCGGCGACCCTGCTGGGCCTGTGGATTGCCGCGACGATGGACCTGAGCGGCTGGCAATGGCTGGGCCTGGTGCTCAGTGTCGGCGGCGTGAACGGCATCGCGATCAACACCGCGCATGAGCTGGGGCACAAGCGGCCAAGCTGGGAGCGCGCCTTGTCCTTGCTGACGCTGGCGCCGGTGATCTACGGTCACTTCTTCGTCGAGCACAACCGCGGCCACCATCTGCGCGTGGCCACGCCGCAAGACCCGGCCAGTGCGCGCCTGGGCGAAAGCTTCTGGGCCTTCCTGCCGCGCACCGTCGTCGGCAGCCTGCGCTCGGCCTGGCAGATCGACCGCCGCCAATGCCTGCAGGCCTGGTGCTTGAGCCTGCTTTTCTACGCTGCCGTCGTGGCCTGGCTGGGCTTTGCGGTGCTGCCCTTTGCCCTGGTCCAGGCCCTTTACGGCATCTCGCTGCTCGAGGTGGTGAACTACATCGAACACTACGGCCTCTTGCGCAGCCGCGGGGCTGATGGGCGCGTCGAGCGCTGCGGGCCGCAGCATTCCTGGAACTCCGACCATGTGGTGTCCAACCTGTTCCTCTACCAATTGCAGCGGCACAGCGACCACCATGCGCATCCGGGCCGGCGCTACCAGGCGCTGCGCCATTTCGACAGCAGCCCGCAACTGCCCATGGGCTATGCCGGCATGTTGATGCTGGCCTACCTGCCGCCGCTGTGGTTCAAGGTAATGGACGCGCGGGTGGCCGCGCACTATGGCGGCGAGCTGGGCCGTGCCAACCGAGGTCAAGCGTCCAAGGTCGACAGCGTCGGGTAGCGCCGCACCAGCAGGCGCTCCATCGCTTCGAGCAAGGCCTCGGCCGCAACAGGCTTGTGCAGCAGCGTCAGCCCGGCGGCCTGGGCCTGGCGCAGGCGCTCGGGCGCGGTGTCGCCGCTGACCAGCAGCGCCGGCAGGTCGGGCAGCGCCGAGCGCAAGGACTGTACGGCCGCAATGCCGTCGTCGCCATTGCGCAGGCGCAGGTCGGCCAACAGCAGGTCAGGTGGCGCGGCCAGGCTGTCCAGCATGGCGCCACGGGTCGTCGCAGCCAGACGCACCTCGCAGCCGTGGGCCGAGAGCAGGGCCTGCATCGCTTCGCGCACCGATTGCTCGTCGTCGAGCACCAGCACCCGCAAGCCGGCCAGGCGATGCTCACGAGCATCGGTGGGAGCGGGCGCCTCCACTGCCTGTTGCGGCGCGGCCGCCAGGCTCAGCGTGAACACGCTGCCGCAGCCGGGCTCGGACTCCAGGCGCAGCTGCGCATCGAGCAGGTCCACCAGGCGGCTGACGATGGACAGTCCCAGCCCCAGGCCCTGTGCGCGATCACGCTCCGGGTTGCCGACCTGATAGAACTCCTCGAACACGCGCGATTGCTCGGCCGGCGCAATGCCCTGGCCGCTGTCGATGACCGCCAGCTCCCAGCGCGGCTCGCCGCCCAGCCCGGCCGCGCGCACATGCAGGCGCACGCCGCCGGTGGCGGTGTACTTGATCGCGTTGTCGAGCAGGTTGCGCACGACGCGCTCCAGCAGCACCGGGTCGCTGAGCACCTGCGCCTCGGGCGGGCAATCGAGGGTCAGGCTCAGCCCCTTGCGCTGCGCCGGCGGGCCGAACTCCTGCACCAGCCGGGCCAGCCAGGGCGCCAGGCCGAAACTCGTCTCCTTCAAGGCGAGCACCTGCGCGTCGAGCTTGGAGATGTCGAGCAAGGCATCCATCTGCGAACCGAGCGACTCCAGCGCCTGGTTCATCTGGCCAACGATCTTCTGGCTGGCCGCCTCCAGCGGCCGCATCTGCAGCGCGGCGCCCAGCAGCGACAGCGCGTGCAGGGGCTGGCGCAAATCGTGGCTTGCAGAGGCGAAGAATCGGGTCTTGGCCCGGTTGGCCGTTTCGGCCCGCTGCAAGGCCTGGCGCAGGTGCTCGTTGCTGCGCACTTGCTGCTGGCGTATCAGCACCGAGTCGGCAAACACCTTGTAGGCATCCCGCGCCAACCCGGCCAGGATCCAGGCAAAGGCCAGGATCAGCCCGGCCAGCGCCCATTCCAGCCCCGCGGCGCTGCTGCGATGCGCATGCAGCGCCCAGGCCATGCTGTTGGCCAGCGTGATCGGCAAGAGAAAGGCCAGAAAGACCGGTCGATAGCCTGCCGTCGTCGCGACCGACCCGGCGCACAAGCCGAGCAGCAGGATGGTCTGAAGCATCCGCGCATGGTCGATCAGCCAGGGCGTGAAGGCGAACGAGGCGGCAAAGACCAGGCCGTTGAGGCCGCTCAAGGCCACCGCCCAGCGCAGGCGATGCGCCATGCTCTGCTGATGCCAGGCCGGCAGGCGGCCCAGCATCCACCAGCGCAGCAGCAGCACACCCAGCACCAGGGCCAGCCAGGCCAGCGGTACCGCCCAACCGAGGGCGTCAGAGGCAGCCAGGGCGATGACGAAGGCACTCAGGCCGACCGGCAGGGGCACGCGCCGGCCTTGCCTGGCCAGCAGGCGCAAGAGCTCCTGCTGGACACTGAGCACATCGGCGTCGGGGTCGGTGGCGGTGGGAAGTGAAGGCGAAGACAGCGGCAGAGGCGGCACGGCGAGAGACAGCTCAAGACTCGGGGCAGCGCGCAATATAGCCCCCCCCCCCGGGCTTGCGAGCCTGTGAGCCGGAGCGGCATTCAAAAAAAGAGCAATGCCGGCCACCTCCCCCTTTCGGGCCTTGGTGAACCGGCACGGCAACCCCTCCCATCCTCCATGTGATGAGCCCTCTTGCGAGGCTTCTTCACAAGGGGCGCAGTATCGGCAGCACGCCGTGCACAAACCATCCCTCTCAAGGGGGTGCGGGCTGCCACAAGTCGCCCATCCTTCAAATGAACTGAACCATGGCGTCAAGCGCCGTGAACCGCGGGCGGCAGCTCCGCACGGAAACTGACGTCATTCGCAACCCACCGACGCCAGCCATGACGCAAGCCCCCCTCGCCCCCGAGCAGCGCTACAGCCCGCTGGCCATGGCACTGCACTGGCTGCTGGCTGTGGCCATCGTCGGCGCTTTCGGCGTGGGCCTGTACATGACCAGCCTGCCCTTCTCGCCGGCGCGGCTCAAGCTCTACAACTGGCACAAATGGGCCGGTGTGACGATCCTGGCGCTGTCGGCCCTGCGACTGCTGTGGCGCCTGTACCGCAAGCCGCCGGCCGATCTGCCGATGCCGGCCTGGCAGGCCCAGGCCGCCCATATCACCCACGGCGCGCTCTACGCCCTGTTCTTCGCCGTGCCGCTGGCAGGCTGGGCCTACAGCTCGGCTGCCGGCTTTCCCATCGTCTGGTTCGGCCTGCTGCCGCTGCCCGACCTGGTGGGCCCGGACAAGGCCTTGGCCGAGACGCTGAAGCAGGCCCACAAATTCCTGGCCTATGGCCTCGGCGCTCTGGTGCTGGCCCATGTGGCCGCCGCCCTGAAGCACCACTTCATCGACCGCGACGGCCTGGTGCAGCGCATGCTGCCGGCCCTGCCGCCAACAGCAAAGGACCAATGATGAGGACTCTCTCGACCACCCTGCTGGCACTGGCTTCGGCCGCCGTGCTGGCCCTGACGAACAACGCTGCGCAGGCACAGGCCAAGCCCGCCGCGGCCCCCACGACTGCCAAGCCGGCCGCCGCCGCCACGCTCTTGCTGGCTCAGAGCGAGCTGGGCTTCATCAGCAAGCAGATGGGCGTGCCGGTGGACGGCAAGTTCAAGCGCTTTGATGCACAACTGAGCTTCGACCCGAAGAAGCCCGAGGCCGCCAAGGTCGCCTTCGCGATCGAGCTGGCCAGCGCCACGCTCGGCGCACCGGAATTCGACGCCGAGCTGGTCAAGGCCTCCTGGTTCGATGCCAAGCGAGTGCCGCAAGCCACATTCCAGAGCACGGCCGTCAAGGCCGTGGGTGGCGGCAAGTATGAGGTGGCCGGCAAGCTGTCCATCAAGGGCCAGACACGTGACGTGCTCGTGCCGATTGCCCTGAGCCAGGCGGGCGGCACCACCACCGCGACCGGCGGCTTCGTCCTGAAGCGCCTGGAATTCAAGATTGGCGACGGCGAATGGGCCGACACCTCGATGGTCGCCAACGATGTGCAAGTGAAGTTCAAGCTGGCTTTCAGCGGCATTGCACCGCTTTGATCTTGCATCTTCTTCTTTTTCCATTCTTCTCCAGTTTTCTCCCCCAACCCTCCCCAAGGACCGCAACCATGTTGAAGCAAGCCCTCCTCTTCGCCGCAGCCCTGGCCACCGCCGGCATCGCCCAGGCCGAATCGGCCACCTACGCCATCGAGCCGACCCACACCTACGCCACCTTCGAGATCTCGCACTTCGGTGTCTCGACCAACCGCGGCCGTTTCGACAAGAAGGAAGGCTCGGTCACCCTCGACCGCGCCGCCAAGACCGGCAAGGTCGAGATCAGCTTCGACATGAACGGCATCAACACCGGCGCCGCTGCCTTCGACAAGCACCTGAAGAGCGAGGACTTCTTCGACGTGGCCAAGTTCGGCACGGCCAAGTTCGTCGGTGACAAGTTCGTCTTCGACGGCGCCAAGGTGGTCGAGGTGCAGGGTCAGCTGACGCTGAAGGGCAAGACCGCCCCGGTGACGCTGAAGGCCAGCAACTTCGGCTGCTACGACAACCCGATGTTCAAGCGCGAAGTCTGCGGTGGCGACTTCACCGCCGTCATCGACCGCACCCAGTGGGGCGTGGACTACGGTCTGGCCTGGGGTTTCCCCAAGGATGTGCGCCTGGTGATCCAGGTTGAGGCTGTCAAGCAGTAAACGTGAGCCCCTCGCCCGCGACTGCGCGGGCGCCTCACCCCGCCTCGTGACATAGTTCACGAACGAGGCCCGCCATCCGGCGGGCTTTGTTTTTGGGGCCTGCCGACTGTCGCCGGATAGTGCATCTGGGCCCTCCGGGCGCACGGTGCATCGCTCCCTCGCCCCGCCTGACTTTGGGCATGCGTACAGTCCAAACCATCGACAAGGCAGATTCCCATGAGCGCCACCCTCCCCACCAACCCGACCCCCTACCAGCGCTGGCAGCATTTTTCGGCGCTGACGGTCCGCGCATTCCACATCTATGCGGGCTGGCTGGTCAGCATCAGCTGGAAGCGCTTCACCCTGCTCGCCGTTGCCTTGATCATCGGGGCCAACGTCCTGCAGCATCTGCCGCCGTTCAACTTCAAGTTCCGCACCGGCGAGGAAGAGCTGCCCATCGAGGCGCCCAAGATCCCCAAGCTGTCCAAGAAGCGTGCCGCTGACACTCCGGCCATTGCCACGGACAAGCCGATCCACTACGAAATCACCATCGATGACGAAGGCCTGCGCATCGAGCCGCGCAAGGCCGCCGCCGGCGCCAGTGCCGCATCCGGCAACGCCCTCAGCGAAGAGGAGCTGCAGGACCTGCCTTCGATCGCCATCGGCCTGCCCAAGGGCGTGGACCGCGACCAGATGCGCAAGGCGGTCGAGGAAACCCGCAAGGCCATCGAGGAGACGGTGCGCGAAGCCCGCGAACGGGCCCGCGAGCAGGCCATGGACGAGCTGCGCGACCAGGTGGAAGAAGCGCGCAACGCCATGCTCGAATCGAGCCGCGGCCCGCGCACCCGTGTCACCTACGCCCGGCTGGGCGATCTGCTGGACAGCCTGGCCTGGCTGATCGTGCTGTCATCGGCCGTGATCAAGGCCATGTACAAGAGCCGCATCCAGGCCGAAGTGAAGGCAGCCCAGGCCACCGAGACTGCCGAGGCCGAATCGCTGCGCCGCCAGGTCGTCGAAGCCCGCATGGCCGCCATGCAGGCCCAGGTCGAGCCGCACTTCCTGTTCAACACCCTGGCCTCGATCGATCACCTGATCGAAACCGACCCGGCCCGCGCCTCGCAGATGCAGAAGAACCTGATCGCCCTCCTGCGTGCCTCGATGCCGACCATGCGCGAAGCCAACGCGACCGGCGGTGTGCGTGAGCTGGGCCGCGAGATCGCCGTGATCCGCCCCTACCTCGAGATCCTCAAGGTGCGCATGGAAGAACGGCTGCAGACCGAGATCGACGTGCCCGAGGGCCTGCTGTCGGCCGAGTTCCCGCCCATGATGATCCAGAGCCTCGTCGAGAACTCGATCAAGCATGGCCTGGAGCCCAAGGCCGAGGGCGGCAGCCTGAAGGTCAAGGCCGAGATCGTGCACGGCAAGCTGCAGATCACCGTGGCCGACACGGGCCTGGGCTTCGGCCGCGCCGCCACCAGCGGCACCGGCGTGGGCCTGGCCAATATCCGCGAACGCCTCTCGCTGCTCTACGGAGCCAAGGGCACCGTCACCGTCACCGAAAACCAACCCAGCGGCACCGTGGTCACGATTCAAGTGCCCTATCGCAGCCGCACCGACGACTCTTCCAACGAAGGAGCAAAAGCATGAAACGCGTGTTCAAGGTCTTCGCCGTCTTCACCCTGCTGATCCTGATCGCGGCCATCTCCGGCGGCTTCAGCCTCTGGCACCACATTGGTGATCATCAAGGCATGTCGATCACGGTCAATGGCGAGGAGATGATTCTTGGTGCGCTCGACCTGGGCGACATCATCGGCGGCGCCGTGGGACTGGCCATCGCTGCGGTGGTGGTGCTGGTGGTCGTGCCGCTGTGCCTGCTGGTGGGCATCGGCCTGCCGCTGCTGATCGTTGGCGCGGTACTGGCGCTTGGTGTGCTGGCTGCGCTGAGCGTCGGTGCCGTGGTGTTCTCGCCGCTGATCCTGATCGGCCTCGTGCTGTGGCTGCTGCTGCGCCGCAAGCCGGCCAAGCCGCTGCCGCCCCAGGCTCCGGCGACACCGGTCGAACCTGCGCTGATCCACGACTAACATCGGCGCATGAACGACACCAACCACACCCCTCGCGTGCGCGCGGTCCTGGCCGACGACGAACGCTTGATGCGCGAGCAACTGCGCAGCCGCCTGACCGAGGTTTGGCCCGACCTGGACATCGTCGCCGAAGCCAAGAATGGCATCGAGGCCGTCGAGCTGGTCAAGGAGCACAAGCCGGACCTGGTGTTCCTGGACATCCGCATGCCCGGCCTGACCGGCGTCGACGCCGCCAGGCAGATCGCCCAGCTGCCGGAAGACGAGGACTGGCTGCTGCCCGAGATCGTCTTCATCACGGCCTACGACCAGTACGCGGTCGAAGCCTTCGAGCAGGGTGTGGCCGATTACGTGCTGAAGCCCGCCGAACGCGAGCGGCTGCAGGTGACAGTGGAGCGGGTCAAGAAGCGCCTCTCGCAGCGCCACAGCAATGAGCCGGTGCCCGACGACGGCAAGCCCGCCGCGCCGATGCAGCAGCTCCTGCACAAGCTCTCGGCCCAGCTCAACCCGGGCAGCGCGCCGGCCTATCTGCAGTGGATCCAGGCCACCGTGGGCCAGGCTATCCAGATGATCCCGGTCGAGGACGTGCTGTTCTTCATCAGCGACGAGAAGTACACGCGGGTGCAGACCGCCACGCTGGAAGCGCTGATCCGCAAGCCGATCAAGGAACTCGTGGACGAGCTGGACCCCAAGCTGTTCTGGCAGATCCACCGCTCGACGCTGGTGAACGTGAAGGCCATCAACGGCATCACACGCGATTTCCGCGGCCGCCAACTGGTGGGCGTGAAAGGCCTGACCGAGAAGCTCGAGGTCAGCCGCAGCTACACGCACTTGTTCAAGGGCATGTGAGCACAAGGGGCCCTCGGGCCCCTTGTCTGCTCAGAAGAAGCCGAGCTTGTTCGGCGAGTAGCTGACCAGCAGGTTCTTGGTCTGCTGGTAGTGGTCCAGCATGGCCTTGTGGGTCTCGCGGCCGATGCCGGATTCCTTGTAGCCGCCGAAGGCCGCATGCGCCGGGTAGGCGTGATAGCAGTTGGTCCACACGCGGCCGGCCTGGATGGCGCGGCCCAGGCGGTAGGCGCGGCTGCCGTCGCGGGTCCAGACACCGGCGCCGAGGCCGTAGGGCGTGTCGTTGGCGATCTGCAGCGCCTCGGCCTCGTCCTTGAAGGTGGTCACGGCCAGCACCGGACCGAAAATCTCCTCGCGGAAGATGCGCATCTGATTGTGGCCCTGGAACAGCGTAGGCTGGATGTAGTAGCCGCCCGCCAGATCGCCGCCGAGGTCGGCGCGGCTGCCACCGATCAGCACCTTGGCGCCCTCTTCCTTGCCGAGCGCAAGGTAGCCCTGGATCTTGTCCATCTGCAGGGCCGAGGCCTGGGCGCCCATCATGGTGTCGGTATCGAGCGGGTTACCCTGCTTGATCGCGGCGACACGCTTGATGGCACGCTCCATGAAGCGCTCGTAGATGCTCTCCTGGATCAGCGCGCGGCTGGGGCAGGTGCAGACCTCGCCCTGGTTGAACGCGAACAGCACCAGGCCCTCGATCGCCTTGTCGAGGAAGGCGTCGTCCTCGGCCATCACGTCGTCGAAGAACAGGTTGGGGCTCTTGCCACCCAGCTCCAGCGTGGCCGGAATCAGGTTGCCGGCGGCGGCCTGGGCGATCACGCGGCCGGTGGCGGTGGAACCGGTGAAGGCGATCTTGGCGATGCGCTTGCTCTGGGCCAGCGGCATGCCGGCCTCGCGACCGAAGCCGTTGACCACGTTCAGCACGCCGGGCGGCAGCAGGTCGGCGATCAGCTCGGCCAGGACGAGGATGCTGATGGGCGTGCTCTCGGCCGGCTTGAGCACCACGCAGTTGCCGGCACCCAGCGCGGGCGCCAGCTTCCAGGCCGCCATCAGGATGGGGAAGTTCCAGGGAATGATCTGGCCAACGACGCCCAGCGGCTCATGGAAGTGGTACGCGATCGTGTGGCCGTCGATCTCGCTGAGCGCACCCTCCTGGGCCCGCACGCAGCCGGCGAAGTAGCGGAAATGATCGACCGCCAACGGGATGTCGGCGTTCAGCGTCTCGCGGATCGGCTTGCCGTTGTCCACAGTCTCGGCATAAGCCAACAGCTCCAGGTTCTGCTCGAGCCGGTCGGCGATCTTCAAAAGGATGCCGGCGCGCTCGGCCGGCGGCACGGCGGCCCACTGGGCTGCTGCGGCGTGGGCGGCATCGAGCGCGAGTTCGATGTCCTCGGCACCGGAACGCGCGGCCTGGGTGTAGACACGGCCATTGATCGGCGTGACCACGTCGAAGTACTGGCCCTTGAGCGGCGGCTGGAAGCGGCCGTTGATGAAGTTGTCGTAGCGCGGCTTGTAGGCGATGCGGGCGTCGGGCGTGCCCGGGGCGGCGTAGATCATGGTCAGTCTCCTGTGTTTGTCGTGAATCGGTGCCTGCTGGCATCCGCGCCGCTTAATTGCAGGGATCGTGCCAGGGGCCGGATCGGCAGCCTGGCGGCCCATTCCCGCAAGAACCGGGTCAGGCGGCGCGCGCAGACTGTGCCGACGACGCAGGCCTGTGCTGCGGGACTGTCACGCGATGGAGCAGTTGCAACCGCAATCCGGCTGAACCGCTTCCGTGGCGCGGGGCCCGGCCCTAGGGTCGCTGCCAGACGGCGCCCGACCTGGAGCCCCGCAAGGAGACAACGAGTGATGTGGACCCTGCCCCTGGCCGCTGCCGCGCGGCCGCGCCCCGACGGCCGCAGCCTGCGCCAGGCCCGCCGCGCCCTGCTGGAGGCCGGCGCGCCGCCCAGCGGCCTGCTTGACGCCGCGGTGGAGGCCAGCTGGCAGCGCAGCCTGGCCCATGGGCTGGAGCCGCAGGGCCGCTCGGCCGGCGTGCCCCATGCCTCGGCCGCCCAGTTGCGCCGCGCCCAGGAGCAGCGCCGCCAGCTGCTGGCCCAGGCGCGGCCGGTGATGGAATTCGTCCACGACCAGATTCGCGATGCCGGCCAGATCGTCATGCTGGCCGATGCCGAGGGCATGCTGCTCGAGGCCCTCGGTGACACCGGCTTTGCCGACAAGGCGGCCCGCGTGGCGCTGCGCCCTGGTGCCAACTGGCTGGAGCAGTGGCGCGGCACCAATGCCATCGGCACGGCCCTGGCCGAGGGCCGGCCGCTGATGGTCCACGGCGGCGAACACTTCCTGGAGCGCAATGGCTTCCTGACCTGCGCCGCCACGCCGATCTGGGGACCGGATGGCCGCCTGCTGGGCGTGCTGGACATCTCCGGCGACCAGCGCGGCGAGCACCGCCATGCGCTGGGCCTGGTGCGCGCCGCCGGCCGCATGCTGGAGCACCAGCTCTTCGAGGCGCGGCACGGCGCCGGCCTGAGGCTGCGGCTGCATGGCCGGCCCGAAGGCCTGGGCACCGTGGTCGAAGGCCTGCTGGCACTGGACGAGGACGGCCGCATCCTTGGCGCCAACCGGACAGCCCTCGAGCTGCTGCGCCTGCCGGCCTCGGCCGTCGGCCAGTGGCAACTGGACGCGGTGATGGAGCAGGCCGTGGCCGCGCTGCGTCAGCGCGGCGGCCCGCAGGCGGTCGAGGGCACGGCGGCCGGCACGCTGTGGGCCCGGCTCGACGGCGCGCGCCGCGGGCCGTCCGCGGCCCCGGTCCCCGCCCAGGTCAAGCTGCCTGCACCGCGCGACGCACTGCAGCAGCTGGACAGCGGCGATGCCGCGCTGGCCCAGCAGATCGCCCGCGCCCGCCGCGTGCTCGACAAGCCCATCCCGCTGCTGCTGCAGGGCGAGTCGGGCGTGGGCAAGGAGCTGTTCGCGCGCGCCTGCCACGACAGCGGGCCGCGCGCCGCCCGGCCCTTCGTCGCCGTCAACTGCGCGGCCCTGCCCGAATCCCTGATCGAGGCCGAGCTGTTCGGCTACCGCGGCGGTGCCTTCACCGGCGCGCGGCGCGAAGGTGCGCCCGGCCGGCTGCGCGAAGCGGCGGGCGGCACACTGTTCCTCGACGAGATCGGCGACATGCCGCTGGCCCTGCAGGCCCGCCTGCTGCGCGTGCTGCAGGAGCGGCAGGTGCAGCCCCTGGGCGGCGGCGCGCCGGTCGACCTGGACTTCGCCCTGATCGCCGCCAGCCACCGGCCGCTGCGCGAGCTGGTGCAGCAGGGCCGCTTCCGCGAAGACCTGTACTACCGGCTCAACGGCCTGATGCTGAGGCTGCCGCCGCTGCGCGAACGCAGCGACCTGGCAGGCCTGATCGCGCAGCTGCTGCACGACCTGGCACCGGGCCGGCCGCTGACGCTGGCGCCTGCGCTGGCCCAGGCCTTCGCCGCCCATGCCTGGCCCGGCAATGTGAGGCAGCTCGCCCAGGTGCTGCGCACGGCCGTGGCCCTGCTGGACGATGATGAGACACAAATAGTGCAGGCCCACCTGCCGGAAGACCTGCTCGACGACCTGATGCTGCAGGCAGCATCCGCGCCCCTGGAGACCGAGGACCTGCGCACCCTCGCCTCGCAGCGCATGCAGCAGATGCTGCGCGACTGCCATGGCAACGTCTCCGAGGCGGCGCGCCGCCTGGGTGTCAGCCGCAATACCTTGTACCGGCGGCTGCGCTGAGCCTCAGTCCCGCGCGGCCGGGGCCAGCCAGCTGGCGATGCACCACTGCGCGGCCCAGTAGGTCGGCAGCACCAACAGGGCCGCCAGCGGCTGCGGGCCGGCGAACTTGTTGGTGGCCAGACAGGCGTCGGAGATCACGAACAGCAGGCCCCCCAAGGCCAGCACGCGGTTGCCGGGCGTGAACGACCGCTTGGCCAGCACCAGGGTCTGCGCGCCCATGGCGCTCAGGCACAGCACGTAGACGACGACCGGCCCTTGCAGCGGCGCCGGCACGCCAGCCCACAGGCGGCTGAGGATGAAGCCGGCCAGCAGGCCGTACGCGAGGAAGGCCCAGGGCCAGGCGGCCAGGCGCTGCACCCTTGTGAACGCCCAGAGGTAGCACAGATGCGCAACCAGGAAGGAGACCAAGCCTGGCAGAAAGCCCTGTTGCGGCCACAGCAAGGCGATGTCGCCGGCCAGCGAGGCAAGCAGCCCGGCAAGTATCCAGCGCCGCTGCGCCAGACCCGACCCTCGCTGCCAGGCGTAGGCGAGTATCAGGATCGTGGTCAGCGGCTTGAAGACGAAGAACAGCGCCGGCGGGCCGCCGAAAGCGCTCAACCCCACGGCAATGAGGGCGCTGAGAAAAATCAGGAAATCGAACTTGGACAGGGTCATGCCTGCCATTCTGCTCATGCGAAACTTCTGCCCCACACGGTACATCCCCTCGCATGCCATGAAAAAAATGCTGGCCCGATTCTCGCTGCTGCTCCTGCTGGCCTGCTCCGCGGCCCAGGCCCAGGACAGGAAAGGAGCCGCCGCCGGCCCTTGCGGCGGCACGACCGCCCATTGGGACTGCCCCGGTGCCCTCGAGCTGCGCGACGACAAGCTGGGCTCGGCGGCGCGCCTGCTCTGGTTCGACAACGGCGAGTTGCTGGGCGAGCGTCAGTCCGGCGCGGACAAGCAAAGCTACCTGGTGCTGCTGCCGTCCCGGCGCGTGTTCTATTCGAACGTGCCGCCGCTAAACCTGGGCATCCCGGCCACCAATCCCTTCAACCGCTACGACCGCGTATTCGCCACCGCACTGGGCGCGCTGAAGTCAGCCTTCGAAGCCGGGCCGTCCTCGGTGCCGATCGGCGAGAAGAGGAACGAGGTGAAGCTGAACGGCAAGCCTGTGCTGCTCACGACCTGGCGCAAGCCGGGCGACCTGCTGGTCAGCTTCGAACTCAGCCCCGAAGGTGAGCCCGTGCATCGCGGCCACTGGGATGTGCGCCGCCCGGCGCCCTGGGAAGACAAGGTCAGCCTGGAGGGCTGGCTGAACCCGCGCGGCGAGCCGGCGCCCGCCACCGCTGGCGAGGGCCGCAAGCCGCAGGAGTGATTGCACGCCCGCCGACCCGCCGTTCAGGCCTCGATCAAGGTGCGCTGCCCCTGCTGCTGTGAGTGCAGCAGCCCGGCCAGTTGCACCGGCGCCAGCGGGCGCGACAGGCCAAAGCCCTGGAACAGGTCGCAACCCATGTCGACCAGGCACTGCCAGTCGGCCCGTTCCTCGACACCTTCGGCGACGACCAGCATCTGCATGGCCTGGGCCACGCGTATCACCGACTCGACCAGCATGTGGCCTTCGGTGCTGTTGGCCAGACCGTGGATGAACAGACGATCAATCTTCAGCTTGCGGCAGCGCATGCGCCGCAGGTAGGCCAGGGAGCTGTAACCGGTGCCGAAATCATCGATCGCCAGTGCATAGCCCTGGCTCTGCAGCAGGGCCACCATCGAATCAGGCTGGTCGAGGTCCTCGAACACCGAACTCTCGGTCAGCTCGAACTCGACCGTCTGCGGCCCGAGCCCGTGCCGGGCCAGCGCCTCCAGCAGACGCTCGCGGTCGCGCGGCCGCCGGCATTGGCGCGACGACAGGTTCAGCGCCACCGGCGGGCAGACCAGTCCCTGGGAATGCCAGTCACGCAAGTCCGCCGCCAGCCGCTCGATCGCGTTCAGGCCCAGCTCGACGATCAGGCCTGATGCCTCGGCCAGCGGGATGAACTCGGCCGGAGAAACCCAGCCGCAGCGCGCATGCCGCCAGCGCGCCAGCGCCTCCATCGAGACCAGCCGACCCTCGCGGTCGAAGATCGGCTGGTAGGCCAGGCTCAGCTGCCGCGCCGCCAGGGCCTCGCGCAGGTCCTGCTCCAGGCCGAGCCGCGCGCGCAGCGATTCGCCCAGTTCGAGCGAATACAGCTGGTAGCCATCCTTGCCGAGCCGCTTGGCCTGGTACATCGCCGCGTCGGCGCACTGCATCGCCTCGTCGGGGTCCAGCGCGTGGGCCGGCAGCAGCGCCAAACCCACCGAAACATGGACGCGCAGCCAGTCGCCTTCCTCGTCCACCAGCTGCGGCAGCAGCTGCACAACCCGTGAGGCCACATCGCGGGCCAGCGCCTCGTCGACCGGGGCCGCCAGCAGCATCGCGAATTCGTCACCGGCCAGGCGCGCCACCAGGTCGTCCGGGCGCAGCAGGCCGCGCAGCCGTTGCGCCACCGCCTGCAGCACCCGGTCCCCGGCCGCATGGCCATGGTTGTCGTTGATCTGCTTGAAGTTGTCGAGGTCGATGAACAGCAGCGCGGCCGGCGTGCCGTTTTGCGCCGCCTCGGCCGCCGCGCTAGCCAGCGCCAGTCGCAGTGTCTCGCGATTGGGCAGGTCGGTCAGCGCGTCGTGGTGGGCCAGGTAGCGCGTGCGGCGCTCGGCTTCGCGCACATCGGCACGCAGCCGGTGCGAGGCTAGCCAGGCCAGGCCGAGCGCCGCGAACAGCATGCCCAGCGCGGTGCCGACGAAGTTCAGCAGGTCGAGCCAGACGCCCAGCCGGCTCGCCCGCACGACGAGCCGGCCCACCGTGTCCTGTTTGGCCCGGACCGGCGCCACCACCTGCACCTGGCCGGCCAGCGTGTCCAGCCGGTGACGCGGGCGCGGCGGACGGGCATAGGACGCGAGCACGCCATTGGCAGTGTCCAGCAGCACGGCCTGGTCGACCGCATCCGAGCTCTTGAAGGCGCTCAGGATCTCGGCCGCGTCCCCGGCGTTGTCGAACAGCAGCGCGGCCGATGCAGTGTCGGCCACCATGTCGGCCTGCACCTGCAGGTCTTCGCGCAGGCGCTGGTCCAGCCGTGCGTACTGCACCAGGGTCAGCATCAGCGCGAACACCAGCAAGGCACCCAGGGCCAGCAATGCCTCGCGCTGCTGCTCGAACAGCAGCCGCAGCCAGCGCCAGCTTCGCAACGAGCCTGAGGCCTTCATCTCAGCGCTTCCTCACGTAGCGCGCCAGGCGCAGCAGCTTGGCGCTGATCTCCAGGCCGGCCCGCCGCGTCGCGTCGAGGTCGACGTCGAAGACCACGCGGCCGTCCTCGACCTGCAGATTCAGCATGGCGCCACGATCCAGCATCCCGGGGGCCTCGGCCACCAGCAGCGTCGCGCCTGTCGCGACGCCGCTCCAGTCCTGGGCCGGGCCGACCAGCGCCACGTGACAAGCTGCCAGCTGACGATCGCGCAGCGCCCGCAGCCGCAGCGCATGCTCGTTCACCGCCGGCGCGGCCAGCGCCCCGAGGGCCTGTGCCAGCGGTGAATCGTCGGCCAGGCAGAGGTGCAAGGGCTGGCCCGGGCCGAGGCTGGCCGCGGGCCAATCCACGAAGCGCAGGGCCTTAATCAGGATCTGCGCCTTCAGCTGGGCCGCCGTGTCGGCCTGGGCCCGGACCTCGGCCACCAGCGACAGGGCCAGCAGCAGCAAGCCGAGAGTTCGCGTCAGGGGCCGGTTCGACATGGCTGCCCAGGCTCAGAAAGCGAGCTGCCAGTCGAGCTGCAGGCTGCGCCGCGCCTGCGGCACACGCTGCAGCGCTTCGTTCTCGGGGCCGGCGGGATCCCAGTAGCGGGCATCGCCGAGGTTGCGCACGCGCAGTCCCAGCACCTGGCCCTGCCAGCCAGTGAAGCGCAGCAGTCCGTTGACCAGCACATGGCCCGGCACGCGCACGCGGCCCTCACGCGCACCCATCGCCTGCCCCTCCAGGCCGAGGCTCCAGTGGGCCGCCAGCGGCAGGATCAGGTGACCCTTGAGCAGCCAGGACGGCGAGTTGCTGAGCCTCTGTCCGGCGCTGCGGGCCTGCATCAGCGAGAGATCGATGCGCCAATGGAAGTCGCTGCGGCCACGCTGCTCCACGCCGAGATCAAAGCCGCGCGTGGCGACACGCGAGAGGTTTTCGTAGCGCCCGAGGCTGGTATCGTCGATCGGCACGATCTCGATCATGCCGAGTAGGCGTGTCTGGTAGAGGTTGAAGCTCAGCGCGGTCTGCGCGTCGAGACTGCGCTCCCAGGCCAGCTCCATCGTCTGCAGCCGTTCGGGCAACAGCCCGGTATTGGCCTGCTGCGAAACCCCGTCCGCATAGAAGCGTTCCGCCAGGTTGGGCGCACGGAACGAGCGACCCAGCATCAGCTTGATCGATTCTTCCGGTCGCGGCCGGTAAACCAGCGCGAGGCGCGGTGACCATTCGGCGCGAAAGTCCTTGATCGCATCGAGGCGCAGGCCGGCGGTCAGTTGCCAGCTCTCGCTCAGCCGCCATTGGTCCTGCGCGTAAAGCCCCAGCGAGTGGCTCGATTCACGGCTGTCCAGCACCGAGGCAAAGGGCTGCTCGTCGAAGTTGCGCTGGTGCACGCCCGGCACCGTGCGCGCGTCCAGCCCGAGCATCAGGTCGTGGTTGAGCCAGCCCTTCCACTGCAGCCTCGCGTCGACGCTGCCCCAGCGGGCTGCGGCCTGATCACGATTGATCAGACCCTGGTCGTAGACATAGCGGCCGTCGAAGCTGCTTTGCGCCAGGCCGACGCGCAGGCTGCGCCGCAGAGCGTCCCGCCACCCTTCGTCGTAGCTGAGCTCGACATGCGCGTACCTGTCACGGTAGCGCGTACCCGCCACACCAGGCTGCGTTCCATAGGGCGCGGTGGGCACATCCTTGTCGCGCTGCATGGCGCTCAGCGTCGCGCGCCAGTCGCCGCGGCGGTACTTGGCGAACAGGCTGGCATGGCGCATGCCGTCGAGGCCCGACACGCGGCCACCGGGCAGGCCAAGCTCGGGCAGCTCCAGGTCCTCGCCATCGCTGCGCTGAAAGTTGGCGCCGACGAACAGGTCGCCGCCGCCGGCATCGACGCCGCCGTACTGCAGCATCGCACGACGACTGCCGAAACTACCCAGCGAGCCCTGAAGGCGCAGCCCCGGCGCGTCGGCGCCATCCTGCGTCACCAGGTTGACCACTCCCAGGAGCGCATTGCCACCATAGACCGAGGAACTGGGGCCATGCACCAGCTCCACCCGCTTGATCCATTCCGCGACGAGCGGGAACTCGTACTCGGGCAGCGCCTGATCATAGGTCGCATCGTTGCTGCGGAAGCCGTCGATGGCCATCAGCAGGCGGGCGTTGTAGTCGCCAGGCCGGTTGAGGCCACGCATGCCGACCGAGATGTACTGGCGCGAGTGGCTGAAATAGATGCCGGGCAGGCGGGCCATCATGTCGGCGACGGTGGCGTGGCCGAGCAGGGCCGACTCGCGCCGGCCGATCACGCTTACCGCAGCCGGCGCATCCAGCAGGCTCTGCGCATAGCGCGACGGCCCCTGCACCTCGCGCTGCAGCAATGCCTCGAGGCTGTCGTCATCGGCCGCCCAGGCCGCCGGCAGCAGGGCAACGCCCAGCAAGCCCACAGCCCACCTCTGCCTGCGCTTGTTCATCATGGTCTTGGCACTGTCCCAACGCGATCAGCAATCCTAAGCGCAGCGGCGCCGGCCCGGCGTTGCAAATGTCCGGAATCCGGGCGCCGCAGAGGCCGGGCGAACGGCGGCGTCGCGCCGCTCAGGACTTGTCGGCAGCTTGGGCTGCGCTCGACGCCGCCCCCTTTGCAGCAAACGCCTCGCGCAGCCGCTTGAGCTTCTCGCGCGGGTCTTCCTTGACCGACGACTCGTGCAGTTTCATCTCGAGGATGAAGCGGCTCGGGATGCCCATCACCAGCTCGCGCGCCTTGCGCCGCCGGCGAAGGGTGCTGACCGCCAGGGTCTTGCGGGCACGGGTGATGCCCACGTACATGAGGCGGCGTTCTTCCTCGAGCCGCTGGGCCGTCATCTCTTCGTCGTCGGCCTTGAAGGGCAGGAGCCCTTCGTTGACGCCGGCCAGGAAGACATGCGGCCATTCCAGGCCCTTGCTGGCATGCAGGGTGGTCAGCACGACCTGGTCCTGGTCTTCGTTGCGCTCGGCCATCGAGAGGATCACGCTGATGGTCTGCGCGACCTGCAGCACGGTCTGCTTTTCGGTCTCGAACTTGCCGCCGTCCTCCTGGATCTCGCCGCCGCAGCGCTTGGCCACCCAGTCGACGAAATCGAGCACGTTGTTCCAGCGCGCGGCCGCGACCTTCTCGTTCTCTTCGTTGTCGTAGAGATGCTGTTCGTAGGCGATGTCGCTGAGCCATTCCAGCAGCAGCACTTTCGCTTCCTTCGCACCTGACGTGTGACGAGCCTTGTATTCCAGCTCGTTCACATAGCGGCCGAATTCGTGGAGCGAGCCGATCTGCTTGGCACTCAGCGCCGTGCCGAGGCTCTCGGCAAACAGCGCTTCGTACATGCTGCACTTCCACTTGCCGGCGAACTGGCTCAGCCCGGCGATGGTCTGGTGGCCGATGCCGCGCTTCGGTGTGGTCACCGCGCGCAGGAAGGCCGGGTCGTCATCCTGGTTCACCAGGAGCCGCAACCAGCCGCACAGGTCCTTGATCTCGGCCTTGTCGAAGAAACTCTGGCCACCGCTGACCTTGTAGGGAATGTTCGCGCGGCGCAGTGCCTGTTCAAAAGGCCGTGATTGGTGGTTGGCGCGGTAGAGGATGGCGAAGTCCTTGAACTCAATGCCGGCGCCGCCCTGGCCACGTATCGCCTGGATGCGCGAGACGGCGCGCTCGGCCTCGTGGTCTTCGCCATCGGACTCGACCAGGGCCACCGGCTCGCCATCACCGAACTCGCTCCACAGCTTCTTGTCGAAGATCTTCGGATTGACCGCGATGACGTTGTTGGCCGCGCGCAGGATGGCGCCGGTGGAGCGGTAGTTCTGCTCCAGCGGAATCACCTTCAGTTGCGGGAAGTCCAGCGGCAGGCGCTTCAGGTTCTCGATGGTCGCGCCGCGCCAGCCGTAGATGCTCTGGTCGTCGTCGCCCACGGCCGTGAACAGCGCGCGCTCACCGACCAGTTGCTTCAGGAGGTCGTACTGCACCGCATTGGTGTCCTGGTACTCGTCGACCAGCACATAGCGAAGGGTGTCCTGCCACTTGCCGCGCGCCTCGGCATCTTCGGTGAGGAGCTTCAGCGGCAGGGAGATCAGGTCGTCGAAGTCAACCGCCTGGTAGGCCGCGAGACGCTCCTGGTACTTGGTCATCACGATGGCCGCGGTGCGCTCGTTCTCGTCCTTGGCCTGCGCGGCGGCTTGCGCAGCGTTCAGGCCCATGTTCTTCCACAGCGAGATCGTCCATTGCCAGGAGCGCGCCTGGTTGGCATCCGTCGTGCCGCCGGCATCACGCAGCACGGAGAGCACGTCGTCGCTGTCGAGGATGGAGAACTGCTCTTTCAGCCCGACGCGCGTGCCCTCCTGGCGCAGGATGCGCACGCCCAGGCTGTGGAAGGTCGAGATCGCCAGGTCCTTGGCGGCGCGGGGCCCGACCAGCGCCTTGGCCCGCTCGCGCATTTCCTGCGCGGCCTTGTTGGTGAAGGTGATGGCGGCGATATTGCGCGCCGCGTAGCCAGACTTCAGCAACTGGCCGATCTTGGTCGTGATCACTCGCGTCTTGCCCGAGCCGGCACCGGCCACCACCAGGCAGGGCCCGGTCAGGTGGTAGACCGCCTCCAATTGCGCGGGGTTGAGCGTGGCGGCAGCGTCGAGAGGCGGGGAGGACATCGGGGAAGGGCACGAACGGCACGGACGGCACGGACGGCAATAACGGCAATAACGGCACTAACGGCACTATGGGGGCCGACCATGATAGCGGCGCCCCGTGAGCGGCTACTGACGCGAATCCTGCACCACGCCCGGCGGCAGTGCCCGCAGGCACAAGCCCAGCAAGAGCACGCTGTAGAACATGAAGGAGATGCGCGGCGCATCGAGCAGGCTGTCGAACAGGCCCACCATGAGGAAGCCGACGAGGGACGCGGCCACCGCCGGTGCCAGCGCATGGGCACGCGCACGGCCCAGGCTGACGCGCCAAAGCGCCGCGGCCACCAGTGCAGCCCAGATCCAGAGGCCGACCCAGCCCTGCTCGAACTGCAGGTGCAAGGGCAGGCTCTTGGCATGCCAGGGCAGGTGGTGGCGGTCGCTGGTGAAGTACCAGCGCGCCAGGCCCGCGGAGAAGTCGCCGTTGGCCAGCAAATTGCGGCCCGAGGCGTCAATCAACTGCAGCTCGCCCACATCCAGCTCCTTGCCCGCCACGGTTTCGGCGATGGCAAAGGTGATCAGGCGCGGCGCCCACCAGTCGCCGCCGGCACCGCGCGGCAAGGCATCGAGCTTGAGCTGCACCGTCTGCCATTCACCGGGCTTGCCTTTCACATGCAAGGCCTTGTGGCTGCGGCCTTCCTGGTAGAGCAGATGCTTTTCGGCCACCTCGGCAAAGAGGCCTGCTGCTTCGCCGGCCCGCACGCGCGCCTGCAGCGTCAGGGGCCCGCTCGGCACGGCGATGCGCTGGGTCACGCGCAGCATGCCGCCATAGTCCAGCAGATGGCGCCCGCCGCTCAGGCGCAGGAAAGGTTGGCCCGCTTCATCGCCGAGGCGGAAGTCGCCCACCCGCTCGTCCACCGGGCCGGAATAGAAACGCGTCGCCATATAACGGCCACTGCCACGCCCCAGCCAACGCTCCTCATCGCTTTGCAGGAGCCGGTAGCTGCTGCGCCAGTGATCGACACGGGCGCCCAGGTCCTGCACGCCGGTGGCCATGCGCTCGCCCAGATAGGCACCACCTTCCAGCGTCGACACGATGGCGCCACTGACCAGCAGCACGCCAGCCAGGATCGCGCGCACCCGCCAGTGGAGCGCCAGCAGGCGATCAGCCGCCTGCGGCGCCGCGCCCAGCAACCAGACCCAGGCCAGCGCCCAGAGCGCCAGCGGCCACAGCGTCGCGCGCAAGGCGAGCTCGCCCCCCCAGTTGCCTGCCACCACGGCCACGCAACCCAGGCTCCAGAACCACACCGTGCTCACCAGCATTGTGCGCAGCGTGGCTTCCATGCGGCTGGGCGGCCGCCACATCAGCAAGGCGCCCAAGGCGAAGGACAGCCCATAGATCACATAGGCGGACTTGGGTATCCAGTTCGCCACCGACCAACTCAAGCCCGCCGCCAGCGTGCCCAGCAAGGCCGCCATGGACAGCACCAGGGCACGCGCGCCAACGCCTTCGACCAGCAATTGCCGCGGCGCAAACAGCAGCAGCAAGGCCGTACCGGACAGTGCCAGCAAGCCACGATAGCCAGCCACCGCAAAGATTTGCGCTGCGCTGAAACCGAACAAGCCCAGCAACGCCAGCAAGGGCAAGGCGCGCAAGGCCGTTTCCAGGTGCTGGGGTTGCTCGGCCAGCGAGGTGCTGCGCGCATGGTGCTGGCGATAGCTGAGGAAGAGCAGCGTTGCCAAGGTCACCGGCAGGGCGAGGTAGACGCCGCGCGAGAAGGTGGTGAGCGCGGCATAGCTGGCCATCAGCACCAAGGCCAGCAAGAGCCCCAGCAGCACCGGGCTGCGCTGGCGCATCAGCGCCGCCAGCGCGAAAGGCAGGCACAGCAGCAGGGCGCCATCCAGCATCGCGCCGCCCACCTGCATCTCCCAGAACATGGCCGTGCTGCGGTAGTCTGAGCTGAAGTTCAGGAGACCGGGGAAAGCCACCCGCTCCCACAGGGCCGCCAGCGCGATGCCGGCCAGCGCCAGGCACATGGCGAAGAGCATGCCGCGCTCGATCCGGTCCGGCCGGCTCGCTGCCGCGCGTTGCCACAAGGGCAGCAGCAGCAGGGCATAGACCAGGCCCTTGGCCTGGCGCGGACCGTTGAGCGATTCCAGGTAGCCCTGCCACCAGCCGAATTCCAGGCCACCGGCGTCCTGGATGCCGCGCCAGACCGACAGCAGCACCGAGGCCGCGAACAGCAGCAGCAAGAGCTTGGCCAGCGCCGAGGGCGCCAGCGGCCGGCGCCAGGCCTGGGCCTTGCTGTCGACCCGGCCCAGCGCATAGGCGGCATAGCCGCCCGCGGCGGCAGCCATCACCAGGAGGTCCAGTTCCTCAAAGATGAACCAGCCGGTCCAGGTGGCCAGACCCAGCACAGGCACCAGGCCGATCAACAGCAGGGGCGCGGCCTGCCACCAGCGGAAGCTGGCCGCCAGCACAGCCAGATAGGCAGCGACAGCCAGCGACGGCAGCAAAGGGTAGTGGCTGGCCAGGCCAAGGCCCAGCAGGCCACAGCCCAGGGCCAGCAGCATCGCCAGCCAGCGGCTTGCGTGGTTCGGACGGCTCAGCGCAGGGCGAGCCGGCAGGGCGGGCGGCTGGCCCGACAGGGCTGGCGAAACATCGGTGGGCATGCAAAGGATGATAGCCATCGCTCATGACTGGCGATGCATCGCTTAAGCTCTGCGGCATGAGCATTTCCCCCAGGGGCGCCACACTGATGGATGAGCATCGTGCTGTCCGGCGGCTGTGCCTGCTGGCGCCGCTGGCCCTGGTCGCCCAACCGGCCCTGGCGCGCGATCTGCTGGTCGTGGGCACCTCATTCCCTCGCATCTTCGAGGCCAGCGGCAAGCCAGGCGAGGCCGATGGCCTGGGTGCCGAGCTGATGCGCCGCGCCGCCGCGCGCATGGGCCTGGGCCTGCGTTTCGAGGTGCTGCCCTGGCTGCGCGCGCAGGCCATGGTCGAGCAGGGCCAGGCCGATGTGCTGGTGGGCCCCTACCGCACGCCGGAACGTGAGCAGCGCTTTCTTTTCTCGCGCCAGGCCTTCTATGCCGACGCCCTGGTCTTCTATGCCCGGCGCAACCTGGCCACGCACTGGGTGGGCGACTTCACGGCGCTGGCACAGGTCCCCGTGGCCATCGTTCAGGGTTGGGCCTACGGCGACGAGTTCGAGCGTGCCCGTCCGGGCCTGCAGGTGCTCAGTACCGCGCTGACCGTGGAGACCGGCCTCTTGATGCTCAAGCGCGGACGCATCGAACTGCTGGCCAGCAATGAGCGCAACACCGCACCGGTGATCGAAGCCCTGGGTCTCGCCCAGGAGCTGCAGATCATCAATCCTCCCATCAGCTTTCAGCGCGGGCATTTCGCCTACACCCGCAATGCGCGGGGCGAAGCCTGGCGCGACAGCATCGACCAGGTCATGAGCCAGATGCGGGCGACAGGCGAGTTGCGCGAGCTGGCCCGTCAATGGCACATCGCGATTCCTGAGTAAGCTCTTCTGCCATGAGCATCAACACCGACCGTCGCCAGCTTCTCCAATGGGCCCTGGCGGCGGGCGCGGCGCCGCTGTTCCTGCGCCATGCCCTGGCCGCCGACACCGAGCGATTCGCCCTGGGCCTGGCTTCGGGCTGCCCGCGTCCTGATCGACTGGTGTTGTGGACCCGGCTCACCGGCCCTGCGCTGCCCGAACAGGTCGAGGTTCGCTGGGAGCTTGCAGAGGACGAGGGCTTCCAGCGCATTGCCGCCAGCGGCGTGGAGGCCGCGCGCCCTGACAGCGCCCATACCGTGCATGCCGAGCCCAGCGGCTTGAAGCCCGATCGCTGGTACTGGTATCGCTTCAGTGCCCTGGGCCAGCGCAGCGTCGTCGGGCGCACGCGCACCGCGCCGGCACCCGACGCTCCGGCCACCTTGCGCTTCGCCATCGCCTCCTGCCAGCGCTATGACCACGGCTTCTACGCCGCCTGGCGCGACATGGCCGAGCAGGAGCTGGACCTGGTGCTCTTCCTGGGCGACTACATCTATGAGTACGGCCCTGGCAAGGACAGCCAGGCCAAGCGCCAGCACACCGGCCGCGCCTGCCAGACCCTGGACGACTACCGCCAGCGCTACGCCCTGCACAAGAGCGACCCTCACCTGCAGGCCATGCACGCCCGCGCACCCTGGCTCTGCACCTGGGACGACCACGAGGTGTCGAACGACTATGCAGGCAACCAGGGCGACAACCTGGCGGCAGACTTCCCGGCACGCCGGGCCGCTGCCGTTCAGGCTTATTGGGAGCACATGCCCTTCCCCAAGGCCTGGCAGCCACGGGCCGACAACCTGGCGCCGCTGCGGCTCTACCAGCACTGGGACTGGGGATCGCTGGCCCGTGTGATCACGCTGGACGGCCGCAGCTGGCGCGACCCCCAGGTCTGCCCCAAGCCGGGCCGCAGCGGATCGAACACCGTGGACCTGAGCGAATGCCCGGCCCTCATCGAGCCTAACCGCAGCCTGTTGGGCGCAGCGCAGGAGCGCTGGCTGGCGCAGACCTGGGACGCCAGCCGCCCCTGGAACCTGCTGGCCCAGCAGACCCTGATGGCCCGCCACAGCCAGCGCGACACCAGCAACGGCGGCGGCCGCTACTGGACCGATGGCTGGGACGGCTACCCGGCCGCCCGCTCGCGCCTGCTGAACGACCTTGCCGCGGCCAAGGTGCCCAATGCCGTGGTGCTCGGAGGCGATGTGCATGCCAACCATGTGGCGGGCCTGCGCGCCGATTTCGACCGGACCGACTCACCGCTGCTGGCCAGCGAGTTCTGCGGCACCTCGATCACCAGCCACGGCGGTTCGCAGGAGCGCATGACCCAGGGGCTGGCCCACAACCCGCACATGCTGCTGTCACGCAGCGACCAGCGTGGCTACGTGCGGTTCGACCTCAAGGCTGGCCTGATGCAGGCCGAGCTGCGCGCCGTGCTCGATCCCTGGGATGCGCAGAGCGCCGTGCAGGCGCAGGCCCGCTTCGTGGTGGAAGCCGGCAAGGCAGGCCCGCAGCTCGCCTGAGCGGGTGCCGCAGTGCCGCCAGTGCCGGGCCGTACTGGGGCCGTACGGGGTGCTGACTAGCGAGGCTCGTTGGCCGTGATCTGGCGCCAGAAACGCCAGAACCAGGATGTCGCACCTGCGGCTTCATCGGCCCCGCTGTCCAGGGGCATGGGCGCGGAATTGGCGATCGGCATCGGCGTCAATTGCAGGGCTGAATGGCTTTCGCCAGCCAGCCAGGAGCGCAGGTCCAGGCCCAGTGCTTCGGAACTGGCATGGCGCTGCTCCGGCAGGGGGCTGGCGGCCTTGTGCACCAGGGCTTCCAGGCTCAGCCGCTGCTGCGGGCTCAACTCGGGCCAGCGGGTGGCGACACTGTCGTGCTCGGGGCTGGCTTCGTGATGATCAGGGGCGCGTTCATGCACCAGCTCGCACAGCAGCGCGCCCAGGGCATAGGCTTCGCTGGCGCTGCTGGGCGCCGCTCCCTGCCGACGCTCCGGGCTGGCATAGACCAGCAGGGCCGGGTGCGGCGGCTCGGGCAATTCCTCGTGGCTCAGGTGCAAGCCCATCAGCTGCAGGCGGCCATCGGCGCGCACCCACAGCAGGCTTGGGTCCAGCTCGGAGAGCAGCAGGCCCTCGCTGTGGGCATGGGCCAGCGCATCGCAAAGCTGCAGCAGAAGCGCCAGCCTTTCACGCAGGGCGAGGCGCTCGGTCAGGCTCATCAACGGCCGCGCTTCCACCCAGGGCAGCACCAGGAAGGGCTTGCCATGCGGGGTGACGCCGCTGTCCATTGGGGTGACGATGCCATGGTGCTCCAGGCGCGCCAGCTCGGAGGCGCCATCGGCGAAGCGCAGCATCAGTGCGGCGGCATCGGTGGCGTTCTCGAACACGATCAGGGCGGCGCGCTGCCCGCGGGCCAGCACATGCTCGGCGCGATACCACTGGCCGGCAGCACTGGCGTGCAGCGCACGGCGCAACATCCAGACGCCCAGGCGCTGCTCGGGTACCAGGGTGGCACCTGCTGGCGGACCGGCGACCGGCCGCGGACGGTGGTTGAAAGCGAAACGCATGGCTTGCCATGTTAGCCAGCCCCACCCCTGCCCGAAACCCATGCCCCCTCGAACAAAGGGCTGGCGAGCATTCGCTCACATCCCCCGTGTGAGGGGGCAAGCCGGCTTGCGATACTCGCGGCCGATGCAAGCAATCCTGGCCGTCACCCTGCCCTTCTTCGCCCTGGTGCTGTGCGGCTACCTGGCGGCTTCGCGCGGTGTGCTGGCCGAAAGCGCCATTCCGGGGCTCAACGGCTTCGTGCTGTTCTTCGCCCTGCCCTGCATGCTGTTCGGCTTCGGCATGAACACGCCGGTGCTGGAGCTCCTGAACCCGGCCATGCTGGGCCTGTATGCGAGTGTGGCCCTGGCCATCGTCGGACTGACCATCGCCCTGACCCGCTCGCCCCGCGTCGACATGAAGAACGCCGCCTTCGGTGCCCTGGTGGCCGCATTCCCGAATACCGGCTTCATGGGCGTGCCTCTGCTCGTGGCGCTGCTGGGCCAGAACGCCGCCGGACCGGTGATCTGCACCGTGCTGGCCGATCTCTTTGTAACGAGTTCCCTGTGCGTGGCCTTGGCCAGCGCCCACGACCCGCGCGCCGACGGCCGGCCTGCGACGGCCGGCGCCGCACTGGCGCAAGCGCTGCGAGGCGCATTGTCCAATCCGCTGCCCTGGTCGATTGCACTGGGCATCCTGGCCTCGGCCACCGGCCTGCATCCGGCCGGGCCGCTGGACACCGTGATCCGCATGCTGGGTGACGCCGCATCACCGGTCGCCCTGTTCACCATCGGCGCCGTGCTCTGGCGCTCGGGCCGGCATGCCCAGGGGCGCACGCCGGTCGCGCTTTATCTGCCGGTGGCGCTGATCAAGCTGATCCTGCATCCGGCGCTGGTTTGGAGCCTGGGCCTGGTGGGGCGGCGCTTCGGCCTGCCGCTGAGCGAATTCCAGTTGCTGGTGCTCGTGCTGGCCGCCGCCTTGCCCAGCGCGAGCAATGTCTCACTGCTGGCCGAGCGCTATGGCGCCGACAACGGCCGCGTGGCACGCATCATCATGGCCTCGACAGTGTTGGCCTTCCTGAGCTTCACCGCGCTGGCCTGGCTCTTGATACGGCCGGCAGCAACGGCGGCGGCACAATAGCGGCCACAAGATTCGACAGCCCCGGGGAGCCTCAAACCATGCCTTTCATCGGAGTCGGCCTGCATGTGCTGGTCGCGCTTTTCTTCGCCATCCACGCCATCCGCAACGGTCAGCCCATGTACTGGATGCTGATCCTCTTCATGTTCCCCTTGCTGGGCAGCATCGTCTATTTCGCGGCGGTCTACCTGCCCGGCTCGCGACTGCAGCGCGGTGCCCAACGCACCGTGGCAGCCGCCGCCCGCTCGCTGGACCCAGGGCGCGAGCTGCGCGAAGCCCGTGCGGCGCTCGAAGGCACACCGACGGCCCAGAACCAGATGCGCCTGGCCCAGGCCTTGCTCGAGGCCGGCCAGCCCGCCGAAGCAGCGCAGGCCTTCGAGACCTGCCTCAAGGGCCCGTTCGCCAGCGATGCCGAGATCAAGTTCGGTGCTGCCCGCGCCTGGCTTGAAAGCGGCCAGGCCGCGCGCGCCGTGGCCCATCTGCAAGCCATCCGCAACGAGCAGCCGGGCTTCCGCGCCGATCAACTGAGCCTGCTGCTGGCCCGTGCCTTGGCGGCAGATGGCCAGCAGGACGCCGCCCGCAGCGAGTTCGAGAACGGCCTGCATCGCTTCGGCAGTTTCGAGGCGCACGCCGAGTATGCGATCTGGGCGCTGGAGCGCGGCGACCAGGCCCTGGCGCAGAGGCTGCAGGCCGACATCGACAAGCTGACCCGCGCCTGGAACCGCCATACCCGCGAGTTGAACGCGCCGGTGCTGCGCCGGCTGCAATCCGCGCAAGCCCGCCGCTGATCGACATGAGCATGCCGCGCCGAACCCTGTGGCTCGCGCCGCTGCTGCTTAGCCTCGCGCTCGGCGCGGCGCAGGCGCAGGAGCCGGCCGGCTATCTGCAGCCCAGCACCGCCATCCGCCAGGTGCTCGATGCACCGGTGCCGCCGCGGCCCTGGGTCTCGCCCGACCAGCAGACGCTGGCGCTGATGGACATCCGCCCCTATCCGGGCATCGACGAACTGGCCCGGCCGGTGCTGCGCCTGGCAGGCCTGCGCTTCGAGCCCGGCAGCGGCACGCCGCAGCCCTTGCAGGTGCTGCAGCGCTTGCGGCTGCGTGCCTTGAACAGCTCCGATGCGCCGGAGCGGACCATCGAGCTGCCCGCCGGCGGCGCCTTCCACAGCTTCGCCTGGGCGCCCGACGGCCAGCGCTTCGTCCTGGAGCGCCGGATGGAACAGGCCAACGAGCTCTGGGTCGGCGATACCGCCAGCGGCCGGCTGCGCGCCATCGCCGGGCTGAGGCTCAACAATGCGCTGGGCCAGGGCGAGCAGGCCTGGCTCAATCCGCAGGAGCTGCTGGTCTTGAGCGTGGCCCGCCGCGGCCCGCCACCGAAACCGACGCCTCGCCCCGCCGTGCAGGAGGCCAGCGGCCGCGCCTCGCCGGAGCGCAACTACGCCGACCTGCTGCAGTCGCCCTACGACGAGTCGCTGTTCGAGTACCACGCTCGTTCGCAGATGGTGCTGGTCAATGTCGCCACCGGCGCGGTGCGCGAGGTCGGCGAGCCCCAGCTCTACGCAAGCATCAGCAGCGTCGGCGCGCCCGGCACACCGCAGTACCTCTTGACCGAGCGGGTCGCCCGCCCCTTCAGCTACGACCTGACCTGGGATGACTTCCCCACCGTCGTGGAAGTGCGCTCGCGCGAAGGCCGCGTGCTCAAGGAACTGACGCGCATGCCGATGCGCAAGGGCGTGGCAATCGACGGCGTGCTGATCGGCCCGCGGGTCTTCTATCCCTCGCCCAGCAAGGACGCGGCGGTCTACTGGATCGAGGCGCTGGACGGCGGCAACTCCAATGCGCGAGTACCGTTCCGCGACCGCCTGATGCGCCTGGACCCGCCTTTCACCGGTGAAGCGCGCGAAGTGCAGCGCATGCCGCATCGCTTCACGCAATTGCGCTTCCTGGACGATGGCCAGCAGGCGCTGCTGACCGAAACCGACCGCAACCGCGCCTGGGTCCGCACCTATCTGCTACCGCTCAACGGCACGCAAAGCAAGCCGCTGTTCGAGTACGCGCAGCGTGAGCGTTATCGCCACCCCGGCGTGCCGCTGATGCGCATACTCACGAACGGCCACAGCGTGATTCGCACCTCGCCGCAAGGCGACATCTACATGCTGGGCGCCGGCTTCAAGCCCAAGGGTGAGCAGCCCTTCCTGGACCGCCTTTCGCTGCGCGACGGCCTGAGCGCCCATGTGTTCCAGTCGTCCGAAACCGTCTATGAGCAGCCGCTCGCGCTACTGGAGGGCAACCGCCTGCTGCTCAGTCGCGAGAGCCCGTCCGAGCCACCCAATATCTTCCTGCGCGATAGCGCCGGCCTGCATGCCCTGACACAGATGCGCGACCCGACGCCGTCGCTGCGCCGCATCCACCGCGAGTTCGTCAGCTTCAAGCGCGCCGACGGTGTGGAGATGTCGTTCTGGCTCAACCTGCCGCCCGACTATAAGGAAGGCGAACGCCGCCCGACGCTGGTGTGGTCGTATCCGCTGGAGTTCAACGACCCGACGCTGGCCGGCCAGATCAGCGGCGCCACCAGCCGCTTCGCACGCTACTCGGGCCTGGCGCCGCAGCTGCTGGCGCTGGACGGCTTCGTGGTGCTGTCGGACGCCACGATGCCGGTGGTTGGCGACATCCGCAGCATCAACGACGGCTTCATCGAGCAGATCACGATGAATGCCCGAGCCATCCTGGACAAGGCCGAATCGCTGGGCGTAACCGACCCGAAGAAGGTGGCCATTGGCGGGCACAGCTACGGCGCCTTCATGGCCGTGAACCTGCTGGCCCACACCGACCTGTTCAAGGCCGGCATCGCCCGCAGCGGCGCCTACAACCGCACGCTGACGCCCTTCGGCTTCCAGAGCGAGCGGCGCTCGCTGTGGGACTCGCGCGAAACTTATCTGCGCCTCTCGCCCCTGCTGTATGCGCAGCAGATCAAGGAGCCGCTGCTGCTGGTCCACGGCGACGCGGACAACAACTCCGGCACCACGCCCCTGCAGAGCGAACGCCTCTACCACGCGCTCGCCGGCCTCGGTGGCACGGTGCGCTTCGTCTCCCTGCCCTATGAAGCGCACGGCTACGCCGCGCGCGAGTCGGTCGGCCACACACAATGGGAAATGAGCCACTGGCTCAGGCAGCACCTGGGCGAACCGCGTCCCTGAGAGCGGCGCTCAATAGGTGGTCGTGAAGCCGGTTTCCGCATCGCCGCGGCCCGGCAGCACGATGCTGAACAGCGCGCCACCCCCTTCGCGGTTGCTGGCCTGGATGCTGCCCTTGTGCAGCTCGACGATCTTGCGGCAGATGGCCAGGCCGAGGCCGGTGCCCCCCGAGCCATCCTTGGTCTTGCTGGACTGCACGAAGGCATCGAAGATCGCCTCGAGCTCGCCCGGCGGTATGCCCGGCCCACGGTCGGCGATGTCGATGTGGATCTGGCCGTCCTCGTGCAGGGACGCTGCCAATTCGATGTTGCTGCCGTCCGGGCTGAACTTGACTGCATTGGCCAGCACATTGCGCACCACCTGCTGGAAGCGCAGCGGGTCGACCTTGGCGCTCAGCGGCTGCTCGCTGATGACGCAGTCAAGCTGCAGGCGGCGTGGCTGCAAGAGCGGGTCGAACTCGCGGGCCACGCTGCGAATGTGGGCACGCAGGTCGCAGCGCTCCATGTGGAAGGTGCCGACCGAGCTTTCGATCTTGGAGACGTCGAGCAGGTCGTTCACCAGGGCCAGCATGCGCTGGCCCGAGGCATGGATGCTCTCGAACATGGTCACCAGCCGGGGCGAATCGCGGCCCCGCGCCACGCCCAGTTCCGAGAAGCCGAGGATGGACTGCAGCGGCGTGCGCAGTTCGTGGCTGATGTTGGCGATGAACTCCGACTTGGCGCGCGAGGCCTCTTCGGCCGCATCGCGCGCCTCGCGGGTGGCGCGTTCGGCCTCCCGGAACTCGCTGACGTCCATCAGCGTGTTCAGGATGCCGGCCGGCCCGCCCTGCTCGTCCAGCAGCAGCACCTTGGTGACCTGCATGTCGCGCGGCTGGCCGTCTGCATGCTTCATGCGGGCCTCGTAGCGCAGCGTGCCGCCCTCGGCGAGCAATTGGGCATCGTGCCGCTCGTGCACCTGCCTGTCAGCCATGCTCAGCGTGGAGCCGAACTGGCTGCCTATCAACTGCTCGCGCTTGAGCCCGGTGAAGGCCTCCCAGGCACGATTTACCGTCACGTATTGCCCCTGCATGTCGACCAGCGAGATCGGCTGCGGGCTCACTTCAAGCAGCAAGCCGGTGAAGGCCAGCTGCCGCTGCAGCTGGTGCTGGGCCACCTCGCGCTCGGTCACGTCCACCGCGCTGCCGGCAAAACCGACCAGGTGCTGCTTGGCATAGAGCGGCACGACCGCGACCTCATACTGCCTCAGCCCACCTTCGGCGCTGCGCAGGCCGATCTGCGCGGTGCGCGGGCCAGGGCGATCATCGGGGTCGAACAGTCCGGCGGCCTTCGCGGCATCGGCCGGCTCGACCAGGTCCTGCAGGCGGCGGCCGACGGCCAGCTCGGCACGGTCCTGCGTGACCGCGCCCCAGCGTGCATTGACGAAGGTCAGCACGCCGCCGTGTCCGGCCCGAAAGATCAGCTCCTGCACGCTCTTGAGCACCACGCTCATCTCGCGCTCGCGCAGGGCCACCTTCTCATGGGCCTTCTGCGCCGATTGCACGGCCAGCATGCGGCCACGCAGGCTGCGCAACGCCACGAAGCTGGCCGCCACCAGCAGGGTCAGCATGAGCAGGCCGAGACCGGCCAGCTTCCAAACACCCTGGTACCAAGATTGCAGTGCCAAGGCCTGCGGCTGTTCGATCAGCATCAGGAAGGGCTGGCTGCGCGAGCCGCGCCAAGCCACGATCTGGCGGCCCGCGACCACGCCATCGCCCAGGTAGCTGCCATGCTCCTGCCGGCCGATCAGAAGAGCCAGGACCGGATGACTGGCCAGCGAACTGCCCACCTCCATGGGCAACTGCTCCGTTGCAGTCAAGACCTGGCCCTGGTAACTGACCAGCAGCGCCTGCATCGCACTGCGGTCCGCAACCGTCTGCTGATAGGTGGCCATGGTGTCGGGATTGATCAAGGCGACCAGCAGCCTGCCCGACGCCATGCGATGCCACAGCGGCAGGAAGCTGACACGGTGGCTCGCGCCGCTGTTGCGCATGTCGGCCAGGGCGCGCCCGGTTTGCAGGCTCAGCAGCTTGCTGCGGCCGGCTGCGGGCAGCGACTCCAGCTCGGCTAGCGGCAGGCGCACACCGACGTCACGCGGTTCCGAGCTGGCCAGCACCAGACCGGACTCGTCGACCAGCGCAAGGCTGCGCACCGAGCTCAGGCCCAGCAGTGACTGCGACAGCAGTGCCTGCTCATGGGCCGGGTCTGGCTGGCTCCGGGCCTGCAGGCTGTCGCCCAGCGCGCGCAAGGCCACGGCCGCCGATTCCACCGTTCGGCTCGCCTGGTCCTGCAACACGTCAGCCAGCAGTTCCGCCCGCGCGCGGCCGTTGCCCAGGGCCTCGGCGCGCTGGTACCAGGCCAGCGCACTCAGGCCGAGCACCACCACCAGCGCCGCGCCGCTGGCGGAGGCCAGGACGACATTTCGCAGGAAGCGTGTCTCGCGGAGCATGGTCCGAGTTCAGCGAACGACGATGTCGCTCAAGCCATTGCGCCCAGCTGCAGCGCTCAGGCGGCCGTCACGCTTGATGGTGGCCACGAATTCGTTGAGGCGTGCCAGCCAGGGAGCGTCGCCCTGCTTGATCGCATAGGCGTAGGGCAGAACGAAAAAGGGCTGCGGCGGCGCCACCAGGCGCGCCCAGTCGGCGTTGTCGAGCAGGCGCCGGCTGTAGGGATAGTCGGTCATGAAGGCGTCGACCCGGCCCGCTTCCAGCTCGCGCTCCCGGGTCTCGGGCGGCTTGACCGTGCGCAGCGTGGCCTGTTTCAGCGCCTGGGCCATCACAGGCTCCATGAAGGTGCCGGCCTGCACCGCGACGACGACGCCGGGCTTGTCCAGGTCCGACCATTGGCGCACCACGCGGTTGGCACGCGTGGTGACCGCATAGATGTCGCTTTGCAGGTAGGGCTGGGTGAAGTCCAGCACGGCCTTGCGCTGCGGCAGCATGCCCACCGCAAACATGGCCACATCGCAGCGCTCGCTCTTCAGGTCCTCGACCAGCTGCGGGAACGACGACTCCACATACTGAAGCTTGACCTTGAGATCACGTGCCAGCTCTGCAGACAGTTCGATATCGATGCCCTCCAGCTTGTCGTTGCGCGGGTTGCGGTAAGTAATGCCGTAGTAGTCGGGCCAGATGCAGACACGCAGCTTGCCGCTGCTGCGCACCCGCTCCAGCGTGCTGGCACCGGCCTGCACTGATTGCGCTTGGGCTGGTCGGGTGCCGAAGGCGAGCAAGCTTGCCAGCATCGACACCAGAATCACGCAGGCCACGGTGATCTTGAGTTTTCTCATGAAGTCGTCCTTGTACCAGTTGTGTGTCGCGGCTCAGTCTGGAACGGTCAGGTTTAAGAGGTCGGGAGGGTTGCGGTTGATGGCGTCGCGCAGGGCGATCAGCAACGGCGCATGGGCCAGCATGCACTCCACCACGCGAGGATCGAAAGCCAGGCCGCGCTGCTCGGCCAGCATCTTGAGCGCCACCTCGTCGCTGAAGGCCTCGCGGTAGCAGCGGTCCATGGTCAAGGCATCAAAGAAATCGACGACCGCGACGATGCGGCCCGACAGCGGAATCGCCTCGCCCGCGAGACCCAGCGGATAGCCACTGCCGTCCCAGCGCTCGTGATGGGTCATGGCCACCTCGGCAGCCAGCTGGAATAGCCTGATTCGCGATCGCCCCAGGATTTGCGCACCGATGATGGGGTGCTGGTTCATGACCTGCCGCTCGTCCGCCGTGTAGGAGCCCGGCTTCTTCAGCACCAGGTCGGGCACGCCGATCTTGCCGATGTCATGCATGGGGGCGGCCAGGCGCAGTTCGCGCGCGAAGTCCTTGCTTTCGCCCAGCGCCAGCGCCAGGCCTTCCGCCAGGTGGCCGATGCGGGTGATGTGCACACCGGTATCGTCATCGCGCATTTCTGCGGCCAGCGACAGGCGCAGCAGCGCTTCGTGATGGGCGCGTGCCACTTCGCGCAGGGCTTCGTTGCGCTCCTGATAGACACGGCCGAGGTCCGTGACGATGCGCTCCATCTGCGCCGCCGCCGCATCGTCGAAGCTGCGCGCGGTGCCGGAAGGGGTGTCGAGGGCGACGGCAATCATGCGTGCTCCCATTGCTGAGCGATCACGTCGATCAATTGCAGGGGACTGAATGGTTTCACCAGGTAGGCGTCGGCGCCGGCCTGCCGGCCTGCCGAGCAGTCTTGCGCCTGGCCCCGGGCGCTGAGCATGATGACGCGGGGATTCAGCAGCATCGGGTCGCTCTTGAGCTTGCAGCAGACATCCAGGCCATCCAGCTCGCCCGGCATCATCACGTCCAGCAGCACCAGGTCGGGCCGCACAGCCTCGGCCAGCAGCAGCGCCGTGGCCCCGTCCTCGGCCTCGAAGATCTCGTAGGACTCGAACTCCAGGGTCATGCGGACCAGGCGACGGATGTCCACGTGGTCATCGACGATCAGGATCTTCTTCATGTGGCTACTCCGGTGCTTTTTCAGATTTGATGAAGCGAAGTATCACATTTATCATTTAATGGCGTCAAGACTCGCTTTATGATGCCGACGAAAATTCGGCAAAATTACTCAATGTCTCAAAACCGCCCCCTGCTCGACCCGAACAAGAACGACTTCAGCACCATGGAAGTGGCCCAGGTGCTGGGCATGGCCGTGCGCTCGGTGCAACTGATGGTTGATCGCGAAGAGCTGAAGGCCTGGAAGACACCGGGCGGCCATCGCCGCATATCGCGGGCCTCCATCGAAGCCTTCATGGCTCGGCGCGGCGGCGTTGCTGAGCCCTCGCCGGCCGTGCTGCCGCGCAGCACGCGCCCCGCCTCGGCAGCACCCCAGGTGCTGCTGATCGAGGATTCGACGCACTACCAGAAGCTCATCGCCCTGCTGCTGAACCAGCAGTTCCCGGAGATCCAGCTGCACACGGCATCGGATGGCATCGTTGGCCTGACGATGTACGGCCAGATCCAGCCGCAGGTGCTGATCGTCGACATCCTGCTGCCCGGCATAGACGGGGCGACGCTGATCACCAGCCTGCGGACCCAGCCGCAATTCGCGCGAAGCCGTCTGATAGTGGTCACCTCGCTGGAAGGCGATCAGTTGGCCCCCTACGCCTTTGCCCTGGCGGGCCTGCCCGTCATCCACAAGCCGCGTCTGGTGACCGAGTTGCCGGCGCTTCTGAGGGCCGCCCTGGTCGAGGCTTCGCCCCACCCATGAAACCAAGGCCGCGCCTGCTGCTGCTGGAAGATGACCCGACCATCCAGCACCTGGTTCGGATGGCGCTCGAAGAGCTAGATCTTGACCTGCTGATCTCCAGCACCCTGGCCGAAGCCCGGGCAACGCTGGCCGCCGCGCCGGTGCAGATGCTCATCTCCGATCTGATGCTCCCCGACGGCTCCGGGCTGGACCTGATCGAGGAGCTGTCTGGGCGTTCCGACCTGCTCCAGGGCGCCCCCATCGCCGTGTTCAGTGCCGGCCTGGTCGGCGATGTCCAGGACCACCTCGCCCAGCTTGGCGTCTGGCGCCAGCTCGCCAAGCCGTGCAGCATCCTGGAGCTGGAAACCTGCGTGCAGGAAGGGCTGGGCCTGACGCAAGCGACGCCTTCTGCAGGTGCAAACGCAGCTGCCGCTGACGACGCAGTAGCAGCGACCAGCGCATTGCCGGCGAACCAGGCTCAGGCCGTAGCCCAGCATTTCGGTGGTGACGAACCGCTCTACCGTACCTTCAGGGCAGCCTGCCTGTCCCAGTTCGAGCTGGATCGCGAGCAGGGCGATCAGGCATGCGAGCAGCGCGACACGCTGGCTCTGCGCCGCCTGGCACACAGCTTGAAAAGCGTGCTGCTGACGCTCGGTCACGCCGCCGAGTCGCAATTGGCGCGCCAGCTGGAGGACAGCGCCGAGCAGGCCGACTGGCCCCAATCCCTCGCTCAGTGGCAAGCCTTGCGCCAGCGGCTTCCGGGAAATCCCTGATCGAAATCAAACTATAGCTGGCAATTTTGGCAAATGTGATAAATTGCCGAACAAAATGATCGAAGAATCATTTTGATCATTTAACATGAGGGCACCAACAGATTGAAAGGTGTCCGACATGAATACAGCCCTGATTCCCGCCGTCCAGGAGCGCTCTACCGCGCTGACGTCGATGGCCGATGCGGCCGTTACCGCCGGGCCGCTGGAAGTGCTGACCTGCCAACTCGGCGGGGTGTCCTATGGCATCGAGCTGCGCTGCGTGCAGGAGATTCGCTCCTACGAGGCGCCGACCCGCATCGCCAACGCACCCGACTTCATCAAGGGCTTCGTCAATCTGCGCGGCGTGATCGTGCCGGTGATCGACCTGCGCCTGAGCTTCGGCCTGCCGGTGCCAGCCTATGACGCCTTCACCATCACCGTGGTGCTCAATCTGGCCGACCGCATCGTCGGCGTGGTGGTGGATTCGGTCAGCGATGTGATCGCCCTGCTGCCTTCGCAGATCAAGCCCGCCCCGGACTTCAACGACACCGTCGACGCCCGCTACATCGCCGGCATCGGCACGCCCGACGAAAGCAGCTCCGACGCTCGCATGCTGGTCCTCTTGGACATCGAGAAGCTGATGTCCAGCGCGGCCATGGGCTTGGTACAGCCGGTCCTGCAGTGAGTGCGCAAGAGCCTCACCGCCCTCAAAACCAACCTGCACGAATACACATCATGAACAAGCGCACCATGAAGGTCTCCACTCGCCTGGCCCTCGGATTTGGTACCGCTGTCGCCCTGGGCCTCGGCATTGCCCTGATGGGCGCCCTGGAGTTGCGTTCTATCGCCGCCGAAGTGAATGAACTGGCGAACGATCGCATGGTCAAGGTCGACAAGTTCACGGACGTCAAGGACAACATGAATACAGCGGCACGCACGGCGCGAAACCTCGCCTTGCTAAAAGACCCCGCCGAACGGGCGGCCGAACTGAAGATCCTTGCCGATGCGCGGCAGGCCAACCATGCGCTGACGCAGGAACTCGACAAGATGCTGACCATCCCCAAGTCGCGCGACTTGTTGAAGGTGATTGCCGACACCCGAACGCTCTACAACCGCGCGCTCGACAAGGTGGTCGCCCTGGGAGAGCAGGGCAAGACCGAGGAAGCCGGCGAGCTGCTGATCACCGAGGTGCGGGCTCACCAGAACGCCCTGTTCAAGGCCATCGACGACTCGACAATGATGCAGGCTGAGCTTTCACGTGAATTGGCCAAGAAGGCCAGCGACGAAGCGACATCTGCGGCCATGCTGATGCTGGCCCTGGCCGGTCTGATGGGCCTGGTCGGCGGCCTGGTTGGTTGGGGCCTGACCCGCAACCTCAACCGCGCGCTGGGTGCCGAGCCCGGCGAACTGAGCGCGGCCGTGCAGCGCGTGGCCGACGGGGACCTGGCCACGCCGGTGCCGGTACGCAACGGCGATGAGCAGAGCACGATGGCTACCGTGGCACGCATGCAGCGCGCTCTGGCCGGCATCGTCACCACGGTGCGCGGCAACTCCGACAGCGTGGCCACGGCCAGCGCCCAGATTGCCCAGGGCAATCAGGACCTGTCGAGCCGCACCGAAGAGCAGGCCAGCGCCCTGCAACAGACGGCCGCCTCGATGGAGCAACTGGGCTCCACCGTCAAGCAGAACTCAGACAACGCCCAGCAAGCCAACCAGCTGGCCCGCAACGCCAGCGATGTGGCCCAGCGCGGTGGTGCCGTGGTGAGCGAAGTGGTCGACACGATGAAGGGCATCAACGACGCCTCCAAGCGCATCGCCGACATCATCAGCGTGATCGACGGCATCGCCTTCCAGACCAATATCCTGGCCTTGAACGCGGCCGTGGAAGCAGCTCGCGCCGGCGAACAGGGCCGCGGCTTCGCGGTCGTGGCCGGCGAGGTGCGCAACCTGGCCCAACGCAGTGCCGACGCGGCCAAGGAAATCAAGACCCTGATCAACACCAGCGTAGAGCGCGTGGAGCAGGGAACGAGCCTGGTCGACCAGGCCGGCGCCACCATGAGCGAAGTGGTCCAGGCGATCCAGCGCGTGACCGACATCATGGGCGAAATCAGTGCCGCCAGTGCCGAGCAGACCTCGGGCGTGACGCAGATCGGCGATGCCGTGAGCCAGATGGATCAGGCCACGCAGCAGAACGCCGCCCTGGTCGAGGAAAGCGCTGCAGCGGCGGAGAGCCTGCGTGTCCAGGCCCAGGAGCTGGTGAGTGCGGTGGCGGTATTCCGCGTCGGCGGCAGCGCAGCCGTGCCGGCGACGGCGGCCACGGCAGTCAGGGCAGCTCCGACAACTTGGCAAGGCGAGGAGCGCCGCAGCAGCCAGCGTGCCACCAATGTGAGCCGCCTGCCCACACCGGCCAAGCGCCAATCGTTCACCCAAGCCGCGCCAGTCGAGCCCACGCTCAAGACCGGCACCAACGGAGACAGCTGGACCACGTTCTAAGCCGCATTTCGCACTTCACCGGCTTGGAGCCTTGCATCATGAAACTCAACTTCCGCAGCCTGACCTGGCGCCTTTATGCCGTCGCCGCCTTGCTCGGCCTGACCCTGGTGGGCGTGGCCATCTACGCCCGCATATCCATGGGCGAGGTGGAGGCGACGACGCAGCGAACCAAGCAGACCAGCGTCCCGCAGCTGTCCCGCATGAACCGGATGGAGCTGAACCTGACCCGCGCATCGCTGCAACTCCGGCACGCGATCCTGGCCCGCAACACACAGGAACGAGATGCCTCCTTGTCAGACATCGCCAGGAAGCGGCAACTGATCGAAGACGACCTGCGGGCCTACGAGCGCGATCTCAGCACCGAGCGCGGCAGGCAGCTGTATCAGGGGCTGCCGGTGAAGTTTGCAGAGTTCTGGAAGGTGGCCGAAGCCAACGTGCAGCTGATCCTCGACGACCGCAAGCCGGAGGCCTTCGCCTACCTGGCGGACCGCACGGTACCGATCCGCAACGAGGTGCTGGGCGTGCTCGGGCCGGCGGTCAAGTATCAGACCGAATTGCTGGAGGCCGCGCTGGATGGAGCAGGCCAGCGCACGCAGCAGATCGAGTCCGTGCTGGAGGGCATGGTGGTCGCCTGCGTCAGCCTGCTGGCCGTTTCCATCTGGTGGGTCGGCCGCCAGATGCGACTGCGCGTGGGCACGGCTCAGCAGGTCGCCGAGCGGGTCCGTGATGGTGACCTCACGGTGACCATGATCGAACAGCAGGGTGATGAGTTCAGTCCGCTGCTGCAGGCATTGCAGCAGATGCAGACCGGCCTCAGCACACTCGTCGGGCAGGTGCGCGCGAACGCCGAACACGTGGCCAGCGCCAGCACCGAGATCGCCAGCGGCAATGCCGACCTGAGCAAGCGGACGGAGCATCAGTCGGCTTCGCTGCAGCAGGCTGCAGCCAGCATGGAATCGATCAACAACGCGGCCTCACGCAACGCTGATAGCGCGGCACAGGCCAGCAGACTCGCGGCCGATGCCAGCGGCACGGCCCAGCAAGGCGGCACGGTGGTCGAGGGCATGATGGAAACCATGAAGGCCATCGATGCGGCATCCCGACAGGTGGTCGACATCATCGGTGTGATCGACGGCATCGCGTTCCAGACCAACATCCTGGCCTTGAATGCCGCCGTGGAGGCCGCGCGCGCGGGTGAGCAAGGCCGCGGCTTTGCGGTAGTTGCCAGTGAAGTTCGTGCCTTGGCGCAGCGATCAGCCGAGGCTGCCAAGCAGATCAAGGGTCTGATACAGACCAGCGTCGAACGCATTGAAAGCGGCTCGTCTCAAGCCAGCATGGTCGGCAAGACCATGGAGGAAGTCGTCGGTGCCATCGCCCGTGTCGACCACATCGTCGCGGAGATCAATGCGGCCAGTTCTGAGCAGATGCGGGGAATTGCGCAGGTCACTCAGGCAGTCAGCCAGATGGAGCAGGCCACGCAGCAGAATGCCGCGCTGGTCGAGCAGTCGGCGGCTGCATCGGAGAGCATGCGCAGCCAGGCTGGGGCCTTGGTGCAGACGGTCAGCAGCTTCAGGACTGCCGAGGCCTAGATCGCCAACGGATCCACGTCAACCGCCCAGCGGATCAGTCCCTTGTGCTCGCGCTTGAGCGCGCCGAGCGCCGGCAGCCAGGCGGCCAGCAGCCGCTGCAGGGCGACGCGGCTTTCTGATTCGACCAGCATCTGGAGCCGCTCGATGTTGGCAACCCGCGCCACCTGCATCGGCACCGGCGCGTACAGGAGCACCTGACCGGCGCCATCGAGTTCGGCAGCCACGGCAGCCGCCGCCTGCAAGAAGGCCTTCGCGGCCTCGGCCGTGCGGGCTTCTGCACGCAGCAAGGCCAGATGCGCAAACGGCGGCAAGCCGGCCGAGAGGCGCTCCTCCAGCTGACTCCTGGCAAAGCGCTCGAAGTCGTGCGTGGTCAGTGCCTGGTAGAGCGCATGCTGAGGATGCCAGGTCTGCACCCACATCTCGCTGCGCGCCGCAGCTTCAGCATCTCTGCCGGCGCGGCCGGCGGCCTGCATCAGCAAGGCGAACAGCCGCTCGGGCGCGCGGAAATCGCTGCTGAACAAGGCGCCATCGGGGTTGACCGCGGCAACCAGGGTGATGCGGCGGAAGTCGTGCCCCTTGGTGACCATCTGCGTGCCGACAAGGATGTCGACCTCGCCCGCATGCACCGCACCGAGCTGCGCTTCCAGCGAGCCCTTGAGCTTGGTCGAGTCGGCATCGATGCGGGCCACGCGCGCGCCCGGCAAGGCCTCGGCCAACTGCTCTTCCAGCTTCTCGGTGCCGCGGCCCAGGGGCGCGATGTCCGGATTGCCGCAGCCCGGGCAGGCGGGCGGCACCCGCTCGGTGAAACCGCAGTGGTGGCAGCGCAGCGTGCGGTCCAGCTTGTGGAAGACGCGGAAGGCGCTGCAGTGCGGGCATTCGCTCTTCCAGCCGCATTCCAGGCAGTGCAGGACCGGCGCATAGCCGCGCCGGTTCAGGAACATCAGGCTTTGCTCGCCCCGCTCAAGACGCTGGCGCAGCGCTTCGATCAGCGGTTTGCTCAAGGCCGTGGTAACGCCCTTGTTGCGCGGCAGGCTGTTCATGTCGAACAGGCGCACTTTGGGTAGCGCGCCACCGCCTATGCGTTGCGGCATCGACAAGCGGCGATAGCGCCCTTCTTCGGCTCTGTGCCAACTTTCAAGCGATGGCGTGGCCGAGCCAAGAATCACCGGCAGCTTCTCGAGATGCGCCCGGTAGACGGCGAGGTCGCGCGCCGAGTAGCGGGCGCCGTCCTGCTGCTTGTAGGACGGGTCGTGCTCTTCATCGACCACGATCAGACCAAGCTTGGGCATGGAGGCGAACACCGCCAGCCGCGTGCCCAGCACCAGTTGCGCCCGCCCGAAATGCGCGGCCAGCCAATTGCGCAGACGCTGGGCCGGCGTGAGCCCGCTGTGCAGCGAGACCATGGCTGTGCCTGCAAAGCGCTCGGCAAAGCGGGCTTCCAGTTGCGGGGTCAGGTTGATCTCGGGCACCAGCACCAGCACCTGGCGGCCGGCTGCCAGCGCATGCTCGGCGGCACGCAGATAGACCTCGGTCTTGCCGCTGCCGGTCACGCCATAGAGCAGCAATGGCTGCGGCGACTGTGTACCGTTCTGTGCCAGCAGCTCATCGAGCTGAGCCAGCGCCTCAGCCTGGGCCGGGCTCAGCTCCGGCCTGGCGGCAGGCTCTGCGGGCACCGGCAGGGCCAGCTTGTCCAGCTTCTTGAGCCGGAGCTGCAATTGCTTGGGCTCGAGCTCCCGCAACTGGGGCGGCAGGACAGCAGCCGCCAACTCGCCGACGCTGCGCTGGTAATAGAGCGCAGCGAATTCGACCAGCGAGCACCAGTGCGCCGACAGGGGCGGCAGCGCGTCCAGCGCTGCCGTGACCGGCCGCAAGTCTTGCAGTGGAAATTCCGCGCCAGTTGCCGCATCTTCACGCGCAGCCGGCCAGACCACGCCCAGCAGCTCGCGCCGGCCCAGCGGCACCCGCACCAGGCTGCCTGGAGCGAGCGCCTGCTCACTGGCGTAGTCCAGCGGGCCCGTCAGTCCGCTGTGCTGGGGCGCGTCAACCGCGACGCGCAAGCGCTGCAGCGGCGGCAAAAGCTGCGACGGCGCCTGCTCGCTCATGGCTCAAGCCATCGCTCAGGTGAAAGCTCAGCATTCCGTCCCAAGTCCATGATTTGCAAGGGATTGAAATGCTTTCCCACAAGCTGTGGATAACTTTGTGGGAAAGATACGCACAGGCCCTGCTCCGTGGAACAAGCTGACGCTCCGGCCTCTTGGAGCTCCGCTTGTGCGAAATGCGTACTTGCTTTGGAAATCAAGGACTTAGCCCGCAATCGGGAAAACGAGAACTTGCGGCGCAGCATGGCCGGCAGCCGCACGTCGCTTGCACACATTTGGGGATAAGTCCAAACCCTGAGTGCTTACTTCACGAATTGGCGCGCCGCGGCGCGCTCAGGCGCCGGCACGCAAACGGCGCGAATGGCTGTGCACCGTTTCGACCAGGGCGCTGACATGTTCGGGAGGCGTGAACTGGCTGATGCCATGGCCCAGATTGAACACATGGCCGCCATGGGAGCCATCGGCGCGCAGCGGGTTGCCAAAGCTGTCGAGCACCGCCTTGGCCTGCTCGGCGATCGCCTCGGGCGGCGCGAACAGCACGTTGGGGTCCAGGTTGCCCTGCAAGGCCACGCGGTCGTTCAGCTGCTTGCGGGCGCGGGCCAGGTTGACCGTCCAGTCCAGGCCCACCACGTCAGCGCCGGCATCGGCGATTTCGTCCAGCCACAGGCCGCCACCCTTGGTGAAAAGGATGCGCGGGATGCGCTGGCCCGCGTGTTCGGTCTTGACCTTGGCCAGCACCTGGCGCGAGTAGGCCAGGCTGAAGCGCTGAAAGGCGCCATCGGCCAGCACGCCGCCCCAGGAGTCGAACAGCATCACCGCTTGCGCGCCGGCTTCTATCTGGGCGTTGAGGTATTGCGCCACCGCCTCGGCGTTGACAGCCAGGATGCGCTCCATCAGGTCGGGGCGCGAATACATCAGGGCCTTGACGTGGCGGTAGTCGTCCGAGCCGCCGCCCTCGACCATGTAGCAGGCCAGGGTCCAGGGGCTGCCGGAGAAGCCGATCAGCGGCACGCGGCCGTTCAGCGCCTGGCGGATCGAGCTCACCGCGTCGAACACATAGCGCAGCTTGTTCATGTCGGGTACTTCGAGGGCGGCCACGGCGGCTTCGTCGCGCACGACCTTCTCGAACTTCGGGCCCTCGCCCTGCGCGAACGACAGGCCCAGGCCCATTGCATCCGGCACGGTCAGGATGTCGCTGAAGAGAATCGCGGCGTCCAGCGCATAGCGCTCCAGCGGCTGCAGCGTCACCTCGGTGGCGTAGTCGCGGTTGGTGGCCAGGCCCATGAAGCTGCCAGCCTTGGCGCGGGTGGCGCGGTACTCGGGCAGGTAGCGGCCCGCCTGGCGCATCAGCCACAGCGGCGTGTAGTCGGTCGGCTGGCGCAGGCAGGCGCGCAGGAAAGTATCGTTTTGCAGGACTGCGGTCATCCGAACATTATCCGCTGCGATACTCGGCCGGCACTTGATGCAGGCCAGACCGGCACCATCTGCAGCGGCGTCCCTCACTGGAGAAACACATGACCATGACCCTGAAGCGCAGCCTCGGTGCCACCGTCCTGCTCGCAGCCACCCTGAGCCTCTCGGGCTGCGGCTACAACGAATTCCAGCGCCTGGACGAACAGACCACGGCGAGCTGGAGCGAGGTGCTGAGCCAGTACCAGCGCCGCGCCGACCTGATTCCCAACATCGTCAACACGGTCAAGGGCGAAGCCAATTTCGAGCAGGAAACGCTGACCAAGGTGGTCGAGGCCCGGGCCAAGGCCACCAGCATCAATGTGACGCCCGAGCTGGCCCGCGATCCGGAAGCGCTGAAGAAGTTCCAGGCCGCGCAGGGCGAGCTCTCCAGCGCGCTGTCGCGCCTGCTGGTCGTTAGCGAGAACTACCCGAACCTGAAGGCCAACCAGGGCTTCCAGGATTTGCGCGTGCAGCTCGAAGGCACCGAGAACCGCATCACTGTGGCCCGCAACCGCTACATCAAGTCGGTGGCCGACTACAACGTGCACGCTCGCAGCTTCCCGAACAACCTGACCGCGATGATGTTCGGCTACCAGGTGAAGCCCAACTTCCAGGTGCAGAACGAAGCGGCCATCACGGCGGCCCCGACGGTCAGTTTCGACAAGCCTGCAGCGCCTGCAGCGCCCGCTTCCAAGTAGGCCCTTGATGCGCTGGCTGCTTGCCACCCTGCTGCTGGCCCTGGCACTGCCCGCCTGGGCGCAGGAGCTGCGCCCGGTGCCGGTGCTGACCGCCCGCGTGATCGACCAGACCGGCACCCTGGATGCACTGCAGGTCACCAGCCTGGAGAACAAGCTGGCGGCCTTCGAGCAGCAGGCCGGCCCGCAGATCGTCATCTTGATGCTGCCGGCCACCGCGCCGGAAGACATTGCCGCCTTCGCGCAGCGCGTGGGCGATGCCTGGAAGATCGGCCGGCGCGATGTTGGCGACGGCCTCTTGATCATCGTCGCCAAGAACGAGCGCAAGGTGCGCATCGAAGTGGCCAAGGCGCTGGAAGGCGCCGTGCCCGACCTGGCCGCGCGCCAGATCATCCAGAACGCGATCACGCCCGCTTTCAAGAAGGGCGACTACGCCGGCGGCCTGAACCAGGCGGTTGATCAATTGCAGGCACGGATCCGCGGCGAGGCGTTGCCGGCCCCGAGCACGAAGTCGGGCCCGGCTGCTGCGACAGGCGGCAGCGACTTTGATTTCGAAACCCTGGCCATGCTGTTCTTCATCGGCGTGCCCATCGTCGGTGTAGTGCTGACTTCGATACTCGGCCGCAAGCTCGGCAGCCTGGGTACCAGCGTGGGTGTCGGCGGCGTCGGATGGCTGATCGCCAACAGCTGGTGGATTGCCGGCCTGGCAGCACTGCTGTCGCTGGTGCTGGTGGGCGTGCTGGGCATCGGCTCCTCGCGCCGCAGCATCGGCCGGCGCTATGGCGGTGGCAGCGACATGCCCATCATCTGGGGTGGCGGAGGCAGCTGGAGTGGCGGCGGAGGAAGCAGCAGCGATGGCGGTGGCTTCTCCTCTGGCGGTGGCGGCGACTTTGGTGGCGGTGGCGCCTCGGGAGATTGGTGATGGCCTGGTTCCGACGCCTGAAACGCCTGGTCAAGCATCGCAGTCTCGATGCCGGCGACTCGCGCCGCGTGCTCGGACCGCACGCCATGGAAGCGCTGCAACAGCGTATCCAGTCCTCGGAGCGGCTGCACAGCGGCGAGCTGCGTGTGGTCGTCGAGGCCGGCTTGCCGACCTCCTACCTGATGCGCGATGCCACGCCGCGCGAGCGGGCGGTGGCCCTGTTCGGCAAACTGCGCGTCTGGGACACGGAGAACAACAACGGCGTGCTGATCTATCTGCTGCTGGCCGAACACAGCATCGAACTGGTGGCCGACCGCGGCCTCATGAACAAGGTCGACAGCATGGTCTGGCAGCGCATGGTGGACCGCATGCGCGAACAGTTCCGAGCCGGCCTGTTTGAAGCCGGGCTGATCGAGGCGGTGGAGAGTGTCAGCGAGCTGCTGTTCCAGCACTTCCCGCTGGCGGCCGGCGAGGCCAACCGCAACGAACTTCCGGACGCGCCGGTCCTACTCTAGGACCAGGCTTTGCATGCCTGCCCAGCTTTCGCCGGGCTCTAGCCTGATCGGGCGGTCAATCGCTGCAGCCTCGATGCACAACATCCGCTGCCAATCCGAATCGGGCATGTCGGGCAGCTGGGCGCAAGCCTCGGCTCCAGGGTTCCAGATCACCGCATCGGCAAAGCCCTGCTGACGGATCGTGACGCGGCGACCCGGGCGGCCGACTGGCTCCTCAGTCAGGGTCAGGTCTTGCTCGACCTGGTGGTAGATGCGGTCCAGCGGAGGCTCGGGCAACAGGAGGTCGACGCGCTGGCGCTGCTCGCTGTTCTTGATCGAATCCCAGTAATGCAGACCCGAGAAGCCGCGCACGCTCGCGTCCAGCAGGCTGCCGAGGCCCAGGTAGGTGTGCAGCGCGGCGGTGAAGTCGAACGACTCCTCGCCGCGGTTCTCACAGGCCAGCTCGATCTCGAGGCTGCGGCCGGCGACGCGCACGCACAGCTCTGCCTCGAAGCGGTGCGGCCACACGAGGCGCGTGGCATCGTCGTCTTGCAGGCGGAGCACGGCCATGGCGTCGTCGCTGCCCACCTCGGCCGAGACCAGCTGCCAGGGCTTGGTGCGTGCAAAGCCGTGGCGCAAGCCGGTGCCGCGACCGGCGAACTGCGGAAAGATCACCGGCACACCGCCGCGCACCGCCTGGCCCGTGGCGTAGGCACTGCTGGGCGACAGATACAGCTGCTCGCCGGCGCCGGCCGGCGTCCACGACAGCAGGTGCGCGCCATGCAGGAGCAGCGTGGCCGCTGCGCCATCGGGCGCGCGCAGTTCCAGCGCTTCCAGGCCTTGGTGGCGGGTCAGGGGAATGGGTGTGGACATGGCGTAGAGCTTGGTAAAAACAACGCCCGCCTGACTCGCGTCGGCGGGCGTCTATCGTCGTCGGCATTGGCGGGGCTGTCGAGGCCGGCGCCTGTGCTGGTGACTGACCGATTACTTCTTGCGGAACTTGCGCAGCGCCGCGATCTGGGCGGCCATGGCGGCGAACTCGCTTTGCGCGGCGGCAAAGTCGATGTCGCTCTTGGCGTTCTTCATCGCTTCCTCGGCCATCTTCTTGGCCTCAAGGGCCTTGGCCTCGTCCAGGTCCTTGCCGCGGATGGCGGTGTCGGCCAGCACGGTCACGGTGCCCGGTTGCACTTCCAGGATGCCGCCAGCGACGAAGACGAACTCTTCGCTGCCGTCGGCCTTCTCGATGCGCACGGCGCCCGGCTTGATGCGGGTGATCAGCGGCGTGTGCTGGGGCAGGATGCCCAGCTCACCGCCTTCGCCCGGCAGCGCGACGAACTTGGCCTCGCCGGAGAAGATCTGCTCCTCGGCGGACACCACGTCAACATGAATGGTTGCCATGTTCAATCTTCCTTAGCGTAGTTGAGAGGGTTGTTCTTGGTACGGAGCGGTTGCCCGCTCCGTCGCCAACGATCAGCCCAACTTCTTCGCTTTCTCGATCGCTTCGTCGATGGTGCCGACCATGTAGAACGCTTGTTCCGGCATGTGGTCGCATTCGCCAGCCACGATCATCTTGAAGCCGCGGATGGTTTCCTTCAGCGGCACGTACTTGCCCGGCGAGCCGGTGAAGACTTCGGCCACGTGGAAAGGCTGCGACAGGAAGCGCTGGATCTTGCGGGCGCGAGCCACGGTCAGCTTGTCTTCCGGTGCCAGCTCGTCCATACCCAGGATCGCGATGATGTCGCGCAGTTCCTTGTAGCGCTGCAGGATGCCCTGCACCGCACGGGTCGTGCTGTAGTGCTCTTCGCCGATGACGTTCGGGTCGATCTGACGCGAAGTCGAGTCGAGCGGGTCGACCGCGGGGTAGATACCCAGCGAAGCGATGTCACGCGACAGCACGACGGTTGCGTCCAAGTGGGCGAAGGTCGTGGCAGGCGACGGGTCGGTCAAGTCATCCGCAGGGACGTAGACGGCCTGGATCGAGGTGATCGAGCCAATCTTGGTCGACGTGATGCGCTCTTGCAGACGGCCCATTTCCTCGGCCAGCGTCGGCTGGTAGCCCACGGCGGAAGGCATACGACCCAGCAGAGCGGACACTTCGGTACCGGCCAGCGTGTAGCGGTAGATGTTGTCCACGAAGAACAGCACGTCCTTGCCTTCGTCGCGGAACGACTCGGCGATGGTCAGGCCGGTCAGGGCCACGCGCAGACGGTTGCCCGGGGGCTCGTTCATCTGGCCGTAGACCATGGCGACCTTGGAGTCTTCGAGCTTCTCGAGGTTCACGACGCCCGAATCGGCCATCTCGTGATAGAAGTCGTTGCCCTCGCGGGTACGCTCGCCGACACCAGCGAACACCGACAGACCACTGTGGGCCTTGGCGATGTTGTTGATCAGCTCCATCATGTTCACGGTCTTGCCCACACCGGCACCACCGAACAGACCCACCTTGCCGCCCTTGGCGAACGGGCAGATCAGGTCGATCACCTTGATGCCGGTTTCCAGCAGCTCTTGCGACGGGCTCAGCTCGTCGTAGGCCGGTGCAGCGCGGTGGATCGAAGCGGTTTGCGCCTGGTCGACCGGACCACGTTCGTCGATGGGCGCGCCCAGCACGTCCATGATGCGACCCAGCGTGGCCTTGCCCACCGGTACCTTGATGTTCTCACCGGTGTTGTAGACCTGCGAACCGCGGCGCAGGCCGTCGGACGAACCCAGGGCGATGGTACGCACCACGCCGTCGCCCAGCTGTTGCTGGACTTCCAGGGTCAGGGCAGAGCCTTCCATCTTCAGCGCGTCATAAATCTTCGGCATCTGGTTGCGCGGAAATTCCACGTCCACCACGGCGCCGATGCACTGAACGATCTTGCCCACTTGTTGAGTGTTAGCCATTTTTTCGTTCCTTAATTCAAAACTATTAGCGTTCGATCGGGATCAGCCCACGGCGGCGGCGCCACTGACAATCTCGCTCAGCTCCTTGGTGATCGCGGCCTGGCGGGTCTTGTTGTAGACCAGCTTCAGCTCACCGATCAGGGTGCCGGCGTTGTCGGTGGCGGCCTTCATGGCCACCATGCGTGCCGATTGCTCGGACGCCATGTTTTCCGCGACAGCCTGGTAGACCAGGGCCTCGGTGTATCGGAGCAGCAATTCGTCGATGACGGTGTTGGCGTCCGGCTCGTAGATGTAGTCCCACGAGTGGCTGCCACCGGCCGTCTTCATGCCTTCGGTCGTCAGGGGCAAGAGCTGTTGCACCACCGGCTCCTGCTTCATCGTGTTGATGAAGCGGGTGTAGCAGAGGTACACAGCCGAGAGCTTGCCTTCGGCGTATGCGTCGAGCAGCACCTTGACCGGGCCGATCATCTTCTCGATGTGCGGCTGGTCGCCCAGCTGCGTCACCTGAGAAACGACCTTGGCGCCGATGCGGTTCATGAAGCCCAGGCCCTTGTTGCCGATGGCAACGACCTCGGCCTTCTGGCCGGCGGCTTCTAGTTCCTTCAGCTTGGCAGTCGTCGCGCGCAGCAGGTTGGTATTCAAACCACCGCACAGGCCCTTGTCCGTCGTTACCACCACGAAGCCGGCCGCCTTGGCCTGGTCATTGCTGACCAGGAAAGGGTGCTTGTACTCGGGGTTGGCCGTGGCGAGATTGGCGGCGATGTTGCCGATCTTCTCGCTGTACGGACGAGCCGAGCGCATGCGCTCCTGGGCCTTGCGCATCTTCGAAGCCGCGACCATTTCCATGGCCTTGGTGATCTTCTTGGTGTTCTCGACCGACTTGATCTTGCCGCGAATTTCCTTGCTTGATGCCATGATTTCTCCTGTTAGGTCCGGGCCGTTCTTTGCATCACAGCCCGGTCATGGTCAATTAAGCAAACGACTTCTTGAAGGTCGTGATTGCGGCGTTCAGCTCGGCTTCAGCATCCTTGTCCATGGCCTTGTCGGCTTCCAGCTTGGCCAGCAGAGCGGCGTGGCTGGTCTTCAGGAACTGGTGCAGGCCGTGCTCGAACGCGAGGACCTTCTTGGTGTCGATGCTGTCCATGAAGCCCTTGTTCACGGCATACAGCGTCGCGCCCATCAGGCTGATCGGCAGCGGCGAGTACTGAGCCTGCTTGAGCAGCTCGGTCACGCGGGCACCGCGGTCGAGTTGCTTGCGGGTCGACTCGTCCAGGTCGGAAGCGAACTGCGCGAACGCAGCCAGCTCACGGTACTGGGCCAGGTCGGTACGGATACCGCCGGACAGCGACTTGATCAGCTTGGTCTGTGCAGCACCACCGACGCGCGACACCGAGATACCGGCGTTGATGGCGGGGCGGATACCGGCGTTGAACAGGCTGGTTTCCAGGAAGATCTGGCCGTCGGTGATCGAGATCACGTTGGTCGGAACGAAGGCGGACACGTCACCGGCCTGGGTTTCGATGATGGGCAGCGCGGTCAGCGAACCGGTCTTGCCCTTCACTTCACCCTTGGTGAACGCTTCGACGTAGTCGGCATTCACACGAGCGGCACGCTCCAGCAGACGGCTGTGGAGATAGAACACATCGCCAGGGAAAGCTTCGCGGCCCGGCGGGCGGCGCAGCAGCAGCGAGACCTGGCGGTAAGCCACGGCTTGCTTGGACAGGTCGTCATAGACGATCAGCGCGTCTTGGCCGCGGTCGCGGAAGTACTCGCCCATCGTGCAGCCCGAGTAGGCCGAGACGTACTGCATGGCAGCGGATTCGGACGCCGAAGCGGCCACGACGATGGTGTATTCCATCGCGCCGGCTTGTTCCAGGGCGCGCACCACGTTCTTGATCGACGAAGCCTTCTGGCCGATCGCAACGTAGACGCAGGTCATGTTCTGACCCTTCTGGTTGATGATGGCGTCGATGGCCACGGCGGTCTTGCCGGTCTGGCGGTCGCCAATGATCAGCTCGCGCTGGCCACGGCCGACGGGCACCATCGAGTCGATCGACTTCAGGCCGGTCTGCACCGGCTGGTCGACAGACTTACGCGCGATCACGCCCGGAGCGACCTTTTCGATCACGTCGGTCATCTTGGCGTTGATCGGACCCTTGCCGTCAATCGGCTGACCCAGCGCGTTGACGACGCGGCCGATCAGCTCGGGGCCGACCGGCACTTCCAGGATGCGACCCGTGCACTTCACGGTGTCGCCTTCGGAGATGTGCTCGTAGGCACCCAGAATCACGGCGCCGACGGAGTCGCGCTCGAGGTTCAGGGCCAGGCCGTAGGAAGGCTGACCAGAGACGTCGGCCGGGAACTCCAGCATTTCGCCTTGCATCACGTCGGACAGACCGTGGATGCGGCAGATGCCGTCGGACACGGACACCACGGTGCCCTGGTTTCGGACGTCCGTCGAGGCACCAAGACCCTCGATGCGGGACTTGATGAGTTCGGAAATTTCAGCAGGATTCAGTTGCATTGCTTGCTCCCATCTGCTCGGTCCCGCGGCGCGCGCTGCTGTGTGCAGCGCGGCGCCTTGGTACTGAGGGGGTGATTCGGTCGATGTTCGTCGCGCGTGAGCCCAAGGGCTCAGGCGGTCAGTGCCACCTTCATGCGTTCCAGGCGGGCCTTGACCGAGGTGTCCAGCACCTCGTCGCCAACCACCACGCGGATGCCGCCGATCAGCGCGGGTTCGAGCGTCACATGAGCCTCGAGCTTGCGGCCGAAGCGCTTTTCCAGCGTGGCCACCACATCGCTCAGCTGGGCTGCTTCGATGGGGTAGGCGCTGAAGATTTGCGCATCGGCCACGCCCGCGGCCGCATTGGCCAGGACATGGAACTGCTCGACCACCGCCGGCAGCGCCGACAGGCGGCCGTTCTCGATCACTGCGCGCAGGAAGTTCTGCAGCTCCGGGGCCAGGGCTTCTTGCTTGGCCGCCGCGGTGGTGACCGCGAAGACCTGCTCGGCCGTGACCTTGGGGCTGTCGGCGAACTGGCGCAGCTCGGCATCCTGCGAGACCAGGGACAGCGCGTCGAGCGCTGCGCCCCAGGCCTTCACATCGTGCTTCTTGGCGACCTGGTAGAGCGCTTCAGCGTACGGGCGGGCAATGGTTGCGAGCTCGGCCATGATTACAGCTCCGTCTTCAGACGGCCCAGCAATTCGGCATGCACGCTGGCATTGACCTCGCGCTGCAGGATCTGCTCGGCACCCTTGACGGCCAGCGCAGCAACCTGCTCGCGCAGGGCCTCACGGGCACGGGTGACTTGCTGGTCGGCCTCGGCCTTGGCATCAGCCACGATCTTGGCGCCGACTTCCTCTGCACGCTTCTTGGCTTCTTCCACGATGGCCGCTGCGCGCTTTTCAGCGTCGGACAGCAGCTGGGTGGTTTCACCACGGGCTTGCGCGCGTTGCTCGTCGGCCGCCTTGCTGGCGTTGGCCAGCTCGGACTTGGCCTTGTCCGCAGCGGCCAGGCCGTCGCGGATCTTGGCAGCGCGCTCGTCCAGTGCCTTGGTGATAGGCGGCCAGACGAAGCTCATCGTGAACCAGACCAGGATCGCGAAAACGATCGCCTGGAGGATCAGTGTTGCATTGATATTCACGGCTCAATCCTTTCGGTCGTGAAAGGGAAGCGGTGATTACTTCGGCAGGTTGGCCAGCAGCGTAGCGGCGAACGGGTTGGCGAAGGCGAACAGCAGAGCGATAGCAACGCCGATCAGGAAAGCAGCGTCGATCAGGCCGGCCAAGATGAACATCTTGGTTTGCAGTTCGTTCATCAGCTCAGGCTGGCGAGCCGACGATTCCAGGAACTTGCCACCCATCAGCGCGATGCCGATGGAAGCGCCGATAGCGCCCAGACCAACGATGATGCCGCAAGCCAGTGCCACGAGGCCGAGGATGTTTTCCATTTGAAGCTCCTAGAGAGATGAGAAAGAAAAGAAAGGAAGGGAAAGTAAAGCGGTCGATCAGTGCGCGTCGTGCGCCTGGCCGATATAGATCAGCGTCAGCATCATGAAGATGAAGGCTTGCAGCGTGATCACAAGAATGTGGAACAGGGTCCACACCGTACCGGCAACGAGATGGCCAATGGCCAGACCGAAACCGGAAGCCGACAGCGTGAACGCACCACCCATCAGTGCGATCAGCATGAACACCAGTTCGCCGGCAAACATGTTGCCGAACAGTCGCATGCCGTGCGAGACCGTCTTGGCGACGAACTCGATCAGCTGCATCAGGAAATTGAAGGGCCACAGGGCCGGGTGGGCACCAAACGGTGCCGAGATCAGCTCGTGACCCCAGCCGCCCAGGCCCTTGATCTTGATGTTGTAGAAGAAGCACATCAAGAGCACGCTCGTCGACAGACCCAGCGTGGTTGACAGGTCGGCGGTCGGGACGACACGCATGTAGGCGTGGTGCGGGTCATGGCCCATCGCGCCGTAGGCTTGGCCCCAGGCGGCGGGCAGCAGGTCGACCGGCAGCATGTCCATGCCGTTCATCAGGAAGATCCAGACAAAGACGGTGAGTGCCAGCGGCGAGACGAGCTTGCGGCTCGCTTCGTTGTGGATCACGCCCTTGGCCTGGTTCTCGACCATTTCAGAGAGGATTTCGACGGCGGCCTGGAAGCGGCCCGGCACGCCGGAGGTGGCCTTGCGAGCGGCACGCCACAGGATGAAGCAGCCCAGGAAACCCAGGACCACGGAGTAGATCAGGGAGTCGAGGTTGAACAGGCTGAAGTCGACGATGCTGACTTGCTTGACGTTCTCGAACGCGAAGTTCTTCTGGAAATGTTGCAGGTGGTGAGTGATGTACTCACCAGCACTGGGCGCGTGACCTTCAGCTGACATGTTCAGTTTCCGTCGCTAATGCTTTTGTTTCGGCCCCGCGTGAGCAGGACCAGCCAGTTAACTTTCAGGCAGCCCATCATGGTCAGCAGCATCGCCACCCAACTCAGATCAGCCACCTGCTTGGCCACCACCACCAGGATGGCGATGACCAGCAAAATCTTGACAAGCTCCCAGACCGCAAACGAAAGCACCGCAGCGCTTGCGTTCGTGACCTGACGCCGGGTCGTGCCCCATGCCATCAAGGCATTCGGCAGCACCACCGCGACGGCGCCATACAGCGCCGACCACGCTTTCACACTTCCTTCGGCGAACAACCACCACAGCGCGGTGAACACCACGCCCGCCGCAGCCTGTGCCGCGACCACCTTCCACGGTGACAACAAGGGGTTTTTCGCTCGCAGGGCCTGGGCTTCTTCTCGCGTCAGGACCTTGAAAGCTGCTTCGCCGCCCGCATCTCCGGACTTCTCGTCATCCCAGGTGCCTGCCTTGGCATTCCGCGCTGCAAGCACTTTGTCGCGCGTCTCAGTAGGGGTCACGATCGATCCGGGGGCTGTCGGCAAAACCCAAAGATTATATGTGGAAACCCGAAGTTTCCTGACAAACCCTGGGTGCCCGCCCCAAAAAGTGGCGAGGTCGGCGCACTCCAACAGTGCCGGAAGTCCCGTTCAGCGGCGCGCCAGGTTCGGCGGGCGGCCTGGCACTGCCGTTTGCAGCTTCAGGACGCAGCCCGCCCAGGGCTCGCGAGCCAGCTCTTCCTGCGGCCTGCCATCGCGCGCGCTTGTCACATAGAGCGTGCGCAGATCGGGGCCGCCGAAGGTCGGCATGGTCGGGCAGCGCACCGGCAGGCGAACCTCGCCCAGCAGCTCGCCCGTCGGCGCAAGACGCACCAGCCGGGCGCCCTCGTACATCGCCACCCAGAGGCAGCCTTCTGCGTCGATGGCGGCGCCATCGGGCCGGCCGCCGTATGCCTCCAGGGGCTGACCAGGGGCGCGCGGCTCGAAGCTGGCGAAGATGCGGCGATTCGCGATGCCGCCGGTGGCAAGGTCGAAATCAAAGGCGTAGATCTCATGCGCCTTGGTGTCGGTCCAGTACAGCGTGCACTGGTCGGGGCTCCAGGCCAGGCCGTTGGAATTGGTGATGCCGTCGGCCATGGCCGTGAACTGGCCGTCAGCCCAGCGGTAGAGCGCGGCCTGCGGCGCCCGGGCGTCATCGATCGTGCCGATCCAGAAGCGGCCGGCGGCGTCGGTCTTGCCGTCGTTGAATCGCTGCCTGGCCGGGTCGAAGGGTGGTGGAGCGATCTGCTGCTCCTCGCCGCTAGCGGTGTCAAGACACCAGAGACCATCGCGCCGTGCGACCAGCAAGCCGCCTCCAGTCAAGGCAATGCAGCCGGGCTCGGCGTCCATCTGCCATTGCTTCAGGCGCCCGTCTGCACCCAGGCGCAAGACCTGATGCGCGGCAATGTCCACGTAGTACAGCGCCTGTTCGGCCACGCTCCAGACTGGGGATTCGCCCAGGCGCGCGGGCGTCGGGCCCGCTTGCTCGATCTTGAATTCGCTCATGGTCGCGATGCTAGGGCCGAAACCCGCCGTAACCAGGGTTGGTGTCAGCCCAGCTCCACCTTCAGGTAGTGCGCGCCCGGGATCGGGTTGAAATAGAAGGGCGGCACCTCTTCGAACCCGAGGCTCTCGTACAGGCCGCGCGCCGCCTCCATATCGTCCAGCGTATCCAGCAGCATGTTTGAATAGCCGGCCTGCGCGGCCCGGTCTATCAGCGTCTGAGCCAGCGTGCGGCCGAGGCCAAAGCGGCGGAAGGCCGGGCGGACGAAGAGGCGCTTCATCTCGCAGGCGTTCGGATAGTCGGAATCCGGCAGGTCTCGGAATGCCCCGCAACCCGCAGCCTGCCCGTCAACAAGCGCCAGCAGGAACAGGCCCGTCTCGCCGGCATAAGGTCCGGGCAGACTCGCCAGCTCCGCCTCGAAACCCTGGAAGCACAGGTCGACCTTCAGACTTTCGCTGTAGTCGATGAGCAGCCGCCTCACTTCATCCCAATGCTCCGTGCTCTCAGGCACGATCAACTCAACCAAAGGCTGGCTCATCCACCCCCCTCTCCGATCACCACCATCAGATACACCGCCGCCGCACAAGCCAGCAACAAGGTCAAGGCAAAGACGCGCGTGGCCAAGGTATCGCGCGAAGCCTGCGCACCGCACGACAGCTTCTTGTCACCACTGAGCATCGGCCCGATCAGATCGTGGCCATGGCCGAAGCGGTAGTACAGGATGGCTGCGATGTGCAGACCCGTCAGCGCGAAGATGCCCCATTGGCCCCAGCTCTTGTGATAGCCGGTCCAGGCCAGGCTCGCGTCGCCGGAGACGAAGCGAATCAAGGGGCCGGTGGTCGCTATCTCGTCGTCGGCAATCAGGCCCGAGCCGATCTGCAGCAGCAGCCAGGCCAGCATGGCCAGCACCGAGAGCCCACCCAGCGGGTTGTGGCCCACATCAAAGCGCTCGCCCGCGTTGGGCTTGCGGCGCAGGTAGCGAAAGATGGAAGCCGGGCTGTAGATGAAATGCGTGAAGCGCGACCAGCGACCGCCGACCAGGCCCCACAGGATCCGAAAAGCCACCAGTGCCAGCACGGCATAGCCCAGCCGCATGTGCCAGACCATGGCATTGCCGCCGACCTTGGCGCTCACGACCGAACCGAACACGCACAGCACCAGGGCCCAGTGGAACAGTCGTGTTGGCAGGTCCCATACCCGCACCTCTTCGCGTTGACCTTCGGTCATGCCTTCTTGAAAACTGCAACAAGGCGGCAACGATACCGCAGCATGCCGAAGCTGCAAATTCCATACACTCGCCCGGCGCGGCCGACCGGTCGCAGCCCCTGCCAACCTTGCAGAATGAGGATCCAAGGATGAAGCGTCATTTGAAGATCGCCGCATGTGCAGCACTGCCGCTGTGCGTCGCCCTGTCCAGCCATGCCCAGCCGCAACCCCGCCCCGAACAGGCGATCAAGTACCGTCAGTCGGCGATGACATTGATGGGTGCACATTTCGGCCGCCTGAACGGCATGGCCCAGGGTCGCATTCCCTTCGACGCCACGGTTGCCGCCGACAACGCGCATCTGGTGGCCCTGCTGGCCAAGCTGCCCTTCAACTCCTTCGGCCCCGGCACCGACAAGGGCCTGCCCAACCGCGCCAAGCCCGAGGTCTGGAGCGAGGCCGGCAAGTTCAAGGAAGCCGTCGAAGCTTTCCAGGCCGAGGCATCCAAGCTCGACGCGGCTGGCAAGAGCGGTGACCTGGCCCAGATCAAGGCCGCCGTGGGCGCCGTCGGCAAGACCTGCAAGGCCTGCCACGACGCCTTCCAATCCGAGAGGTAAGGCCGCGCGCCTACAGCCGGACTTGTCCATGGATCAGCGGCGTCACATCGCCGCCGATCCAGGTCGCCTCGGCGTCGCGAGAGACATGCACGCGGCCGTCACGGCCGAGTGCCTGGCCCTGGCCGGCCACATAGCGGTCGGCGGCATGGCCGGCCTGCATCAGCCACAGGGCGAGGCCGGCGTTCAGGCTGCCGGTGACCGGGTCTTCAGGCACACCGATGTCCGGCACAAAGGCCCGCACCTCGAACTGCAGGTCAGAGCCGGCCGGATAGGCGCCGACGACGCCCAGCTTCAAGCCTTTCATTGCGACGAAGTCCGGCTTCAAGGTGAGCACGGCCTCGGCGCTCTTCAAGCGTGCGGCCATCCATGCCGGGCCGTTGTCAACCCAGACCAGGTCCAGCAGATCGGCCTCGGCAATGCCCAGCGAGCGCAAGGCTTGCGCTCGCAACTCGGGCTCGACAGGCCCAGAGCGACGCAGCGGCGGCGCGGCAAACGCCAGTCGCTGGCCCATGCGCTTCACACGCACCAGGCCGATCTCGCATTGCTGCACCACCTCGCCGGGCTTCTTCGGATCGCCGCCGCTGGCCAGCCAGGCATGGGCCGAGCCCAGCGTCGGATGACCGGCAAAAGGCAGCTCACCGCCCGGCGTGAAGATGCGCACGCGGTAGTCGGCAGCAGCATCCGTGGGCGGCAGGAGAAAAGTCGTCTCCGACAGATTGGTCCAGCGCGCAAATGCCGCCATCTCGGCCTCATTCAAACCACCACCATCGACCACGACGGCCAGCGCATTGCCCTTCAGCGCCTCGGCGGTGAACACATCGACCTGGACAAAACGGCGCAAGAGGCTCATGGCTTGGAGGCTTGTTGGAGATAGAGGCCGGGGCGCACGATTTCCATGCCGCGGTCGGGCGTGGCGAGCGGCTTGAAGCCATGGCGCTCGTAGAGCCCATGGGCATCGCGGGTGAACAGTGAGAAGCGGCGCAGGCCTTGCAGCTCGCGGGCCGCCATCACTTGACCGATCAGCCAGTCACCCAGGCCCTGGCCGCGCTGCGATTCATCGATGAAGACATCGCAGAGATAGGCAAATGTCGCCTGGTCGCTGATGACGCGGGCATAGCCCTGCAGGCGGCCCGTGGCATTGCGCAGGACGAAGTTGAGCGAGCCGCGCATGGCCCGCTCGAGCGTCTCGCGCGGTATGCCTTCGCACCAGTAGGCGCGGCTGAGGAAGGCGTGGATGGCGTCGAAATCCTCGGCCGTCCATTCGCGATCAACACGCCAGCCCTGCGCCTGCATCACGTCGCTCTTCAGGGCGTGGGCTCGTCGACGACGGCCATCGCTTCGCGCAAGACCTTGCCAAGGATGGCGATGCCGTCGGCGATCAGCTCGGGCGTCAAGGTGACGAAGGACAGGCGCATCGTGCGCGGGTCCGGCGACTGCGCATAGAACGCAGCGCCCGGCACAAAGGCGATGCCCGCCTCCACCGCCAGTGGCAGCAGCGCCATTGCGTCAAAGCCTTCCGGCAGACGGATCCAGAAGAACATGCCGCCCTTGGGGCTCTGCCATTCGCAGCCCTCGGGCAGGTGCTTGCGCAGACCCTCGGCCATCGCATCGCGGTTGGCCTTGTAGATCGCGCGGATCTTGGGCACATGCTGGTCGAGGAAACCGTTCTTCACCACCTCGTGCACCACGCGCTGGTTGAAGCCGGGCGTGTGCAGGTCGGCCGCCTGCTTGGCCTGCAGGAACTTCGGGTACAGCTCCTTGGGCGCGATCAGGAAGCCCAGGCGGAAGCCCGGCGTCAGCACCTTGGAGAAGGAGCCGAGATAGATCGTGCCTTCGGGCCACAGCGAGGCCAGCGCCGGCGGCGGGGCTTCGTCGAACCAGAGGTCACCATAGGGGTTGTCTTCAACCACCGGCACGCCAGCCGCCTTGGCTGCAGCCATCACGGCTTCGCGGCGCTCCAGGCTCATCACACGGCCGGTGGGGTTCTGGTAGTTGGGCAGGAGGTACGCAAAGCGCGTGCCGGGTGCATCATGTGCCAGGCGGCCGAAGGCCTCGGGGCGCACGCCGCCTTCGTCGGTTTCCAGGCTGGTGAAGTTCGGCTCATAGGGCGTGAAGGCCTGCAGCGCGCCGAGATAGGTGGGCGTTTCCACGGCCACCGGCACGCCCTGGTCGCACAGGATCTTGCCCACCAGGTCCAGGCCCTGCTGGGAGCCGCTGGTGATCAAGACCTGGTCCGGGCTGATGTTCATGCCCAGCGCCTTCACGCGCTCGGCCACCCATTCGCGCAGCGGCGCAAAGCCTTCGCTGGCGGCGTATTGCAGCGCCTCCTTGGCGTTCTTGCTGAGCACGGTGTCGCAGGCGGCCTTCAGGGCATCGACCGGGAAGGTGTCGCTCGACGGCAGGCCGCCCGCCATCGACAGCACGCCGGGCTTCTCGGTGACCTTGAGGATCTCGCGAATGATGGAAGGGTTCATGCGCGCGGCGCGGCGCGCTTGGGTCCAGACAGTGCTGCTCATGGGGGTCTCGGTTGCGGCTCTCAAAGAGCCTTCAGGAATTATCGGAGGTCAGCCAGTCGACGGCCGCCTGCGCATGCAGGGCGGTGCCATCGAAAAGCGGCAGGATGTCGCCATCGCGCTCGGTATCGAGCAGCAGGCAGAGTTCGGTGCAGCCAAGGATCACGCCTTGCGCGCCCACCTGCGCCAGCTCGGCGATGGCGCGGCGGTAGAACTGGTGCGAGGGCTCGCAGACCTTGCCCAGGCACAGCTCGTCATAGATCACGCGATGGACTTCAGCACGGGTCGCATCACCGGGAATGAGGATCTCGATGCCGTGGCGTTCGCGCATGCGCTCGCGGTAGAACGCGCCTTCCATGGTGTAACGCGTGGCCAGCAGGCCCGCGCGGCGCACGCCGGCCTGCTTCAAGGCTTCGGCCGTGGCATCGACGATGTGGATCAAGTGCAGGCCGCTGAGGCGCTCGACCTCGTCGGCCACCTTGTGCATGGTGTTCGCTGCGATCAGCAAGGCCTGCGCACCGGCAGCCCTCAGGCCAGCGCCCGCTTCGCCGAGGATGGCGCCGGCTTGGGCCCAGTCGTCACTGCGCTGCAGGGCCGCGATGGTTTCGAAGTCCACGCTGCGCATCACAAGATTGGCGCTGTGCAGGCCGCCCAGGCGCGCGGCCACGCCGCGGTTCAGCAATTGGTAGAGGTGGCTGGTCGACTCCCAGCTCATGCCGCCCAGGATGCCGAGCATGCGTTCAGCTTTCATCGCCCCAGTCTAGCCGCCTCGACCAGTACAGAACCAATACACTTGGCCAGACATCCTGCGGATCTGTATTGGCATGAACACCAGCACAAGCGCTCCACGCGACACCCTGACCCGCGGCTCCAGCGTGCCGCTGGCCCAGCAATTGGCGCAGCGATTCGCTGAGCGCATCCAGCAGCGCCTGCTCCTGCCCGGCGCCCGCCTGCCCTCGGTGCGTGATTGCGCGCAGCACCATGGCGTGAGCCCCTACACCGTGGTGGCGGCCTATGACCAGTTGCTCGCTGCGGGACTGCTAGAAGCGCGCAAGCAGCGCGGCTTCTTCGTGCGCGAGGCCGCGCCCAGGCCCAAGCCGGCCGCTCGTGCCGCGCCTGCTGCGGCAACGCCTGCGCACAAGCCCTTCGATGCCACGGCGCTGATACGCGGCATGTTCCAGGCCGAAGCAGCCACCTCGCCGGGTCTCGGCACCCTCCCCGCCGATTGGCTCGACCTGCCCATGTTGCAGAGCGCCTTGCGCAAGGTGGTGAGCCAGAGCGCCGACGCGCTGGCCCTGCAATACGGCGAGCCCGGCGGCGACGTGCGGCTGCGCGAGGTGTTGGCGCAGCGCCTCAATGCAGACCTCGGCATCGCAGCCACACCGGCGCAGGTGCTGACCACGGTGGGCGCGACCCATGCGCTGGACCTGATCACCCGGGGCCTCCTGCAGCCCGGCGATGCCGTGCTGGTGGACGATCCCGGCTGGGCGATCGAGTACGCGCGCCTGACTCAAGCCGGCATGCGCCTGCTGCCGGTGCCCCGCGGCGCGGACGGGCCCGATCTCGCGGCAATGGAGCGCCTGGTCGACGAGCACCGGCCGCGCATGTACGTGACCGTCTCGGTCTTGCACAACCCGACCGGCCAGACCCTGAGCCTGGCCGCAGCCCATCAGATCCTGAGACTGGCCGAGCGAGGCGACTTCCTCATCGTCGAGGACGACACCTATGCCTTCATGGCGCCCAACCATGCGCCGCGCTTGTCGGCGCTCGATGGCTTGAAGCGCACGCTCTATGTCTCCGGCTTCTCGAAAATCCTCACGCCCGCCTGGCGCGTGGGCTATCTGGCGGGCAGCACGGAGCGCATCGAGAAGCTGACCGACCTGAAGCTCCTGTCCACGCTCACCACCAGCCCCTTGCTGGAGCGGGCCGTGGCGCTGTGTCTGGAACAAGGGCAGTTGCGCCGGCATGCCGAGCGCGTCACGACCCGGCTGGACGCAGCGCGCCAGCGAGCCGTTCGACTGGCGCTGGAAGCCGGCTGCCAATTCATCACGCCACCGCAAGGCCTGTTCGGCTGGGTCGATGTGGGCGTGGATACCGAGCGCCTGGCCCAGCGCCTGCTGGACCTGGGCTGGCTGATAGCGCCCGGCCTCCTGTTCAGCGCGACGCGGCGCGCCGGCACGCTGATGCGCATCAACTTCGCCACGGCGCAGGACGCGCGTTTCTGGAAGCTCCTGCAGCAGCTGCGGCAGGAGCTCTAGGAGCCAGTCAATCGGCGGCTGACTGGTCCGAACGCCAGCCGCTCCAGGACAGGCCGATGCCAAAGCTCACACCGCTGTGCCGCTGCACCAGCGGGCTGGCGCGGTTGGCGGCGCCGGCCAGGCTTTCCAGCCGCGTGAAGCCGAACACGCGCCAATCTTTTGCCAGGGCGCGTGAAACCGCGAGATTGGCGCGCCAGGCAATCAGGCCGGCGCGTGCCTCATAGGCGGGCCGTTCGACCGTCGCGTAGACGGGTGCCACACCATAGAAGGTATCGGCCAGCCGCCGATTGCCCAGCAGCGCAGCCACGCTCCAGCTGCTCATCCAGGTTTCGCCCCGATGCTCCAGCTGCAAGGCCGGCTCCAGCGACCAGCCGCGCATCTTCATCGAGTCCGATGCGTCGAACACCGCGCGCAGCGGCAGGTCGGCACGCCAGCGCAGCGCGCCCTGCTCGGCCAGGTTCCAGCGCAGCTTGGGGCCGGCTTCCAGCAGCAACCCCAGGTCGGGCATGCCGCTGCGGGCCTGCACCTTTTCGGAGCTCGCGCCCAGCGCAGCGGCGAAGCCGAGATCCAGCTCGAACTCGGGCGTACGCACCGCCCGCAGGCCGACGCTGCCACGATCAGCACGCAAAAAGGGGCCGCGATAGATCAGCCAAGGCAGGACAAGCGTCTTTTGTGTGCGCTCACTGGCGCCTGGATAGGCATTCTGGCTGGCGCTGAATCCAAGCAGTCCCACCTCCCACAGCGGTGGCCCACCGGCAGCCTTCACGCCGTTCGGCAGAAGCATCGCGGACAGCAGCGACATCGCGCAAAAAAATGATCGTGAAGGCGTCATTCGCTTGATCGGAAATTGGCAAGAGGCCGCTAGTATCACCGCCATCACCAATGGAAGTTCCCAGCTGCATGAGCGCCGCCAACCCGCTTCGATTCCTGATCGTCGACCCGCTGCCCGGTGTCCAGACCTTCGCCCGCCAGCTGCTGGAGAGCTACGGGTTTCCCGCCGACAGCATCCGCTGCTGCGGCGATATCGCCAGCGCGCTGCAGCAGGGGCTGGATTTCAAGCCCGACTTCCTGATCAGCGACAGCTTTCCCAAGGCCGAGATGGATGCCTTCGGCCTGCACCAGCACTTGCAGCAGGCGCACCCGGGCTGCCGACTGGCGCTCTTGAGCTTCGAGATCACGCCCGAGCTGGAGGCCCGCGCGGCACAGGCCGGTGCGCGCTTTGTCTTGAAGAAGCCCTTCACTGCCGCCGACCTGCGCGACACCATGCGCAAGTCGCTGGACAGCATGGCCCAGGAACGGCCCGAGCTCCATGCCCGGATGATGCAGGTGATGAAAGCGCCGGCCGCGCCCAAGGCCGCGCCGCCCCGTCCCATCGTGCTGCCCCCCATGCAAGCGCCCTTGAAGCCTGGCGACAAGGTCAACCATGGCGGCAAGACCGCCACGATCGAATACGTGGTGATCCGCCATGGCGAGCTGGTGGTCCAGCTGCGCGGCCAGGGCAGCCTGGTTCCGGCCAGCCAGCTGAACAAGCTCTGAAGGGCCTCAACGAGCCTCGAGCGCCTCCCAGCGCTCCATCAGCGCCAGCAGCTCGCCGTCGATGGCGGCGGCACGCTCGGTCACTTCGGCGATGCGTGCAGCACCCTGGCTGTAGAGCTCGCTGCCATTGAGCAGGCCGTTCAGGACGGCTTGCTCGGCCTCAAGCGCTGCGATGCGCTGAGGCATCTCGTCCAGCTCGCGCTGCTCCTTGTAGCTGAGCTTGCGCTTGGGCGCAGCCGCCGCAACAGGGGCCGGAGCGGGTGCCGGAGCTGGCGCGGGGGCCGGTGCGGCAGCGGCCTGCTTGGCCTGCAAGGCAGCCGCACGCTTGCTCTGTATCAGCCAGTCCTGCACGCCGCCTTCGTATTCGCGCCAACGGCCGTCAGCCTCGTTGACGATGGTCGAGGTGACAACGTTGTCCAGGAAGCGGCGGTCGTGGCTGACCAGGAAGACCGTGCCGTCGTAGTCCGCCAGCAGCTCTTCCAGCAGCTCCAGGGTTTCGATGTCGAGGTCGTTGGTCGGTTCGTCCAGCACCAGCACATTGGCCGGGCGGGCGAACAGGCGCGCCAGCAAGAGGCGATTGCGCTCGCCGCCAGAGAGGCTGCGCACCGGTGAATTGGCGCGCGCCGGCGAGAACAGGAAGTCGCCCAGATAGCTCTTGACGTGCTTTTTCTGGCTGCCGATCTCGATCCACTCGCTGCCCGGGCTGATCGTGTCAGCCAAGGTCGCGTCCAGGTTCAAGGTGTCGCGCATCTGGTCGAAGTACGCCACCGTCAGGCGCGAGCCCTGGCGCACCGTGCCTGAGTCGGGCTGCAGCTCGCCGAGGATCATCTTCAAGAGTGTGGTCTTGCCGGCGCCGTTGGAACCCACCAGGCCGACCTTGTCGCCACGCAAGATGGTGGCGGTGAAGTCGCGCACGATGCAGCGGTCGCCGTAGCTCTTGCTGACGTTCTCCAGCTCGGCCACGATCTTGCCGCTGGCGCCGCCGGTGTCGATATCGAGCCTGACCTTGCCCTGCACATCACGGCGGGCCGCATGGGCCAGGCGCATGGCCTCCAGTCGCTGGATGCGCGCCACGCTTCGGGTGCGCCGGGCTTCGACGCCCTTGCGGATCCATACCTCTTCCTGCGCCAGCAGCTTGTCGAACCGGGCGTTGAACAGTGCCTCGTTCTCCAGCTCATAGGCCTTGGCGGCCTGGAAGGCGGCGAAATTGCCCGGGTAGCCGCGCAACTGCCCGCGGTCCAGCTCGACGATGCGGTTGGCCACGTTGTCCAGGAAGGCCCGGTCGTGGGTGATCAGCAGCAGCGATCCCTTGAAGTCGTTCAACAGGCCTTCCAGCCAGGTGATCGCGTCCAGGTCCAGGTGGTTGGTCGGCTCGTCAAGCAGCAGCACATCCGGCTGGGCCACCAGCGCGCGGCCGAGCGCCACCCGCTTCTTCAAGCCGCCGGACAGAGAGCCGACCACACGGTCCCCATCCAGGCCCAGGCGGTGCAGGGTTTCGTCGACCCGCTGTTCCCAGTTCCAGGCGCCGATGTGCTCGATGCGCTCCTGGACCCAGGCCAGGTCGTCGTTCTCGTCGTGGATCTCGTAGCGCTCGCGCAGGGCCTTGGCCTCGGCCACGCCTTCGCTGACCACCTCGAAGATGGTGGCTTCCGGTCGCAGCTCGGGCTCCTGCGGCACATAGACGCTGGTCAGGCCTTGCTGCAGTTGCAGGAGGCCGTCGTCCATCTTGTCGATACCGGCCAGGATCTTCAGCAGCGAGCTCTTGCCCGTTCCGTTGCGGCCGATCAGGCCGACGCGTTCGCCGGTTTCCAGGGCGAAATTCGCACCGTCGAGCAGGGCCACATGGCCGAAGGCGAGATGGGCGTTGGAGATGGAAAGGACGGCCATATCAGTGCCGCGCGTACGTGCAGTCGAGGGGATTCATACCCGGATTGTCCCTGATGGCTCGACATCAGGCCCCTTGTGGCTCTATCCTTCAGGCTCGCGAGCGATTCTTGACGAGGCAGGCTCATGGCCAACGGCATCGAAATCAACGCGCGCCAACTCGACCAAGCCAACAGTTCCAGAGACAGAGCCAACCAGCGGATAGCGAGTGGCAAGCGCATCAACAGCGCCGCCGACGATGCGGCTGGCGCAGCCATTGCCGTGCGCCTTTCCGCTCAGCTCAGCGCCTCCAGCCAGTTGCGCCGCAATGTCAGCGACGCCCTCTCGCTCACTGATACAGCCAGCGGCTCCCTGGGCCAGGTCAACGCCGCCCTGCAGCGCATGCGCGAGCTGGCATTGCAAGCCAATGAAGCCGGCCTCACGGTCCGCGACCGCACGGCCATCGACATCGAATACGCCAAGCTGTCCGAGACGCTCAACCAGCAGGCCACCGGCACCCGCTACAACGGCCGCCCCCTGCTCGACGGCAGCTTCGGCGCCAAGATCCAGACCAGCGAAGAGCAAGGCGTGCAGTTGGATCTCGCCGATGTATCGGCCCAGGGCCTGGGACTGGACGCCACCTCGGTGACCAGCCCGGAAAGCGCCCGCGATGCCATCGGCAAGATCGACCAGGCACTGGCCCAGGTGAGCGACCAGCAGGCCAGCATCGGCGCCGCACAGTCGGCCCTGGAAGCAACGGTCAGCGGCTTGTCGGTCAGCTATGAGTCGCTCGCCTCCACGCGCAGCCGCCGGGTCGACGCCGACCTCGCCGCCGAAAGCAGCCAGGCCTCCCAGGCCACGATGCAGCAACAGGCCGCCCTGAAGGCCGTGTCGCTGTACCAGCAGAACCAGGCTTCCAGGCTCGAGCTCCTGTCGTCCGTCAAAGCCTGACGAAGGTTCCTCCCCACCCATGGCGCTTAGACTGTGCGCCCCCGGGGAAGGGCTCACCAAGGGCCCTCGGAGGACATGGAGAACCGACAAAAAATGAACGAGACGATGAAGAAGCTGGCACTGGCGCTCAGCCTGGCGGGGCTCTCTGGCGTGCTCAACGCCCATAGCCTGAAGCCCGTGAATGCGGTGGAAGGCATCACCGAGTACCGCCTGCCCAACGGCCTGCAGATCCTGCTGGCCCCCGACGCCAGCAAGCCCACGACGACGGTCAACGTGACCTACCGCGTCGGCTCCAGGCACGAGAACTACGGCGAGACGGGCATGGCCCACTTGCTGGAGCACCTGATCTTCAAGGGCAGCCCCAAGTACAAGGAGCCCTGGGGCGAGTTCACCAAGCGCGGCCTGCAGGCCAATGGCTCGACCTGGTTCGACCGCACCAACTACTTCGCCGCCTTTGCCGCGAACGACGACAACCTGCAGTGGTACCTTGACTGGCAGGCCGATGCCATGGTCAACAGCTTCATCGCCAAGGCCCACCTCGACACCGAGATGACGGTGGTGCGCAATGAGATGGAGATGGGCGAGAACGACCCGGGCAATGTCACCTCGCAGCGCGCGCTGGCCGCGATGTACCAGTGGCACAACTACGGCAAGGACACGATCGGCGCTCGGGCTGATGTCGAGAACGTGGACATCGGCCGCCTTCAGGCTTTCTACAAGAGCTACTACCAGCCAGACAACGCGACGCTGATCGTCTCGGGCAAGTTCGACCCGAACAAGGTGCTGGACTGGGTGGAGCAAAGCTTCGGCAAACTGCCGGCCTCGCAAGCGCCGCGCAAGCCGACCTACACCATCGACCCGGTGCAGGACGGTGAATCGCTGGTGACGATCCGCCGGGTGGGCGGCACCGCGCAATCGCTGGCCGCTTATCACGTGCCGCCGGGCCCGCACCCCGACTACGCCGCCATCGAACTCTTGCAGCTGGTCCTGTCTGAAGCACCGGGCGGCCGTCTGCACAAGCGCCTGGTCGAGCAGACCAAGCTTGCCTCCTCGGTCGGCCATTTCGGCCTGGCCCTGGCCGAGCCCGGCTTCACCATGCTGATGGCCGAGCTGGCGCCGAAGGCATCGCAGGATGCGCTCAACAAGGAACTGATTGGCGTCGTCGAAGGTTTTTCCGACAAGCCGGTGACAGCCGCCGAACTGGAGCGCGCACGCACCCGCTGGCTCAACAGCTGGGAAAAACGCTTCACCAGCCCCGAGGCCGTGGGCGTGACGCTGTCCGAGTTCATCTCGCAAGGCGACTGGCGCCTGTTCTTCCTGCTGCGTGACCGTGTCAAGGCCGCCAAGCTCGCAGACGTGCAGCGCGTCGCCAATGAGCGCTTCCTGCGCAGCAACCGCACGCTGGCCCAGTACATCCCGACCGACAAACCGCAGCGCGCACCCAAGCCCGCCTTCGTCGAGCTCGACAAGGAAATGGCCAGCTTCAAGCCACAGGCCGCAGCCGCCGAAGTGGCGGCCTTTGATGCAACGCCGGCCAATGTCGAGCGCGCCACGCAGACCTCGCGCCTGAAGAACGGCCTGCAGCTCGCACTGCTGCCCAAGCCCACCCGCGGCGAAGCGGTGCGTGGCCAATTGACACTGCACCTGGGTTCGGCCCAGAGCCTGCAAGGCCAGCAAAGCGTGGCCGAGCTGACTGCGGCGATGCTGAAGATGGGCACGCTCAAGCGCAGCCGCGAGCAATTGAAGGATGCACTCGAAGCCCTCAAGGTTGAGCTCACCATTGCTGCGCCGCGGCCGGACATGGTGCACGTGAGCTGGAGCACCAAGCGCGAGTACGCCGTGCCGGCGCTGGCGCTGATAGGCGAGATCCTGCGCCAGCCGCGCTTCGATGCCGCGGCGCTGGAAGAGCTGCGGGCGCAAGGCCTGACCGGCATCCAGTCGCAAAAGGATGAGCCGCAGGCGCTGGCGCCGGTCGTTGCATCTGCGGCGCTCAACGAGTACCCGCGCGGCGACGCTCGCCATACCCGCAACTTTGCCGAGCAGGAAGCCGATCTGAAGGCCGTCAAGCTCGCCGCGGTCAAGGCATTCCACAGCCGCCTGTACGGCGCTGGGTCGGCCGAGCTGGCCTTGGTCGGCGACTTCGATGCAGCGGCAGTCCAGGCCGCCACGGCGCAGGCGCTCGGCGACTGGAAGGCGCAGCAGGGCTACACCCGCATTGCCGACACCGCCTCGACCAAGCCGGGTCACCTGCAACAGGTGGCCACGCCTGAAAAGCAGAATGCCATGCTGTTCGGCCTGCTGCCGATGTCCTTGAACGACGCTCATCCGGACCATGCGGCCCTGAAGCTGGCCAACCACCTGCTCGGCGGCGGCATGAGCTCGCGCCTGTGGCTGCGCATCCGCGAAAAGGACGGTCTGTCCTACGGCGTCGGTTCAGGCGTGCAGTTGAGCCCGCGCGATGCGGATTCAAGCTGGTATCTGTACGCGATCTTCGCGCCGCAGAACCGTGCCAAGGTCGAAGCCGCGCTGCGTGAGGAAGTCGCTCGCGCGCTGGCTGACGGCTTCACGGCCGAGGAAGTGCTTGACGGCCGCCAGTCACTGCTCAGCGAAAGCCGCCTGCGTCTGGCTCAGGATGCGGCCCTGGCCGGCATGCTGGCGAGCGACCTGCATCTGGAGCGCAAGATGACGCAGCGCCAGCAGCAGCTCGACCAGATCGCGCAATTGACGCCGGAAGCGGTGAACGCCGCGCTGCGCAAGCACTTCAAGCTGGACGGCTTCCAGCTCGTGTTTGCGGGCGACTTCAAGTAAGCCTCGCGGCTTCGATCCCGCCAGTAGCAAGCGGCCCTCGGGCCGCTTTTTTTATCTCACGGCGCCTCGGCGGCGCCGAGCCGGGCGGCGTGATGGCGCAAGTGCTCGTCCATCACACTGGCGATGAAGTAGTAGCCATGGTCGTAGCCCTCATGGCGACGCAGGGTCAGCGGCTGCCCCACCGCCGCACAGGCCGCTTCGAAGGCCTCCGGCTGCAGTTGCTCGGCCAGGAATTTGTCGGCCAGCCCCTGGTCGATGAGGATGCCGGCCGGGTATGGCGCGGCGTCCTGAGCGCGCATCAGCTCGCTCGCATCGTGGGCGCGCCAGGGCTGCGTGTTGTCGCCGAGATAGCCCGTGAAAGCCTTCTGGCCCCAGGGGCACTGCATCGGATTGGCAATTGGCGCGAAGGCCGACAGCGAGGCGAAGCACCCGGGATGGCGCAGCGCCAGCGTCAAGGCCCCATGGCCACCCATCGAGTGACCGAACAGCCCGGTGCGCGCTGCGTCCAGGCCCAGCTCGGTCTGCGCCAGCGGCACGAGTTCGTTCAGGAGATAGCTCTCCATGCGCCAGTGCCTGGCCCAAGGCTCTTGAGTGGCATCGAGATAGAAGCCAGCGCCGACACCGAAGTCCCAGCTCTCGCTTTCACCCGCCACGTTCGCGCCGCGCGGGCTGGTGTCTGGCGTGAGCAGCGCCAGGCCCAGCTCAGCCGCCAGGCGCTGCGCACCGGCCTTGATGGCGAATGTCTCCTCGGTGCAGGTCAGGCCCGCGAGGAACACCAGCAGCGCACGCGGCTGGGGCGGCACGAAAAGGCCGAAGCGCATCGGCAAGCCGATCTCGGCCGACTCGTGGCGATGAAAGCGCTGCACGCCGCCAAAGCAGCCGTGCTCGCTCAAAAGCTCCGTCATCCGAACTCCACCACCGCGCGGATCGATTCGCCGCGATGCATCAGGTCAAAGCCTTCGTTGATGCGTTCCAGCGGCAGCTTGTGGGTGATCAGTTCATCGATCTTCAGCTTGCCGTCCATGTACCAGTCGACGATCTTGGGCACGTCGGTGCGGCCACGCGCGCCGCCGAAGGCCGAACCCTCCCATTTGCGGCCAGTCACCAACTGGAAGGGCCGCGTGCTGATCTCGGCACCAGCGGGTGCCACGCCGATGATGATGCTGCGCCCCCAACCCTTGTGAGTGCACTCCAGCGCCTGGCGCATCAGCGTCGTATTGCCCACGCATTCGAAGCTGTAGTCGGCGCCGCCATCGGTCAGTTGCACGATCTCGTCGACCACGTTGGCCACGTTCTTCGGATTGATGAAATGCGTCATGCCGAACTGGCGCGCCATCGCCTCGCGGCCCGGGTTGATGTCGACGCCGATGATCTTGTCGGCACCCACCATCCTGGCGCCCTGGATCACGTTCAGGCCAATGCCGCCGAGGCCGAACACCACGACCGTTGCGCCCGCTTCCACCTTGGCGGTGAACAGCACGGCGCCCACGCCTGTCGTGACGCCGCAGCCGATGTAGCAGACCTTGTCAAACGGCGCGTCCTCGCGGATCTTGGCCAGGGCAATACCTGGCACCACGATGTGATTGGAGAAGGTGGACGTGCCCATGTAGTGCAGGATGGGCTGGCCGCCGATGGAGAAGCGCGATGTGCCGTCAGGCATCAGGCCCTTGCCCTGCGTCGGGCGGATCGCCTGGCAGAGGTTGGTCTTGCGCGAGAGACAGAACTTGCACTGCCGGCACTCGGGTGTGTAGAGCGGAATCACATGGTCGCCAGGCTTGAGCCAGGTGACGCCAGCGCCCACCTCCAGCACGATGCCCGCGCCTTCGTGGCCGAGGATGGCCGGGAACATGCCTTCGGGGTCGGCGCCCGAGAGCGTGAAGGCATCGGTATGGCAGATGCCTGTGGCCTTCACCTCGACCAGCACTTCACCGGCGCGCGGGCCCTCGAGCTGCACTTCTTCAATGGTCAGCGGGGCGCCCGCCTTCCAGGCAACGGCGGCACGGGTGGTGATCATCGAACAGCTCCTTTGAATTGCGTTGGCGAAGCATAAGGGGACGCGGCAAAATCTGCTGGCGCCAGCACCTGGCCGGAGACGCCCACAGATGATGCAGATTCGCGAGCTGATGTCGACCACGCTGGTGACCGTGGAGCTGGACGACAGCCTGAACACGGTCAAGAACATCTTCGACAAGGCCCGGTTCCACCACCTGCTGGTAGTCGAGGAAGGCCGGCTGTTCGGCGTGGTCTCCGATCGCGACCTGCTGCGGGCGTTGAGCCCGTTCGCGGGCACCATCGTCGAGACGCCGCGCGACCAGGCCACGCTCAACAAGCGGGTCCATCAGGTGATGAGCCGCAAGCCGCTGACGCTGCGGCCCGAGGCCACGATCACGGAGGCGGTGCAGATGTTCCTCGAGCACGGTGTGTCCTGCCTGCCCGTCGTCGACGAGGCATTCCGTCCGGTCGGCATCGTCACCTGGCGCGACCTGCTGCGCGCCCTGGCGCCGGCTTGATCAGAGGCTGCGTTCCAGCGCGTCGATGAACATCCTGGGCACGTCGAACCCGGTCTGGTCGGTGATTTCCTGGAAGCAGGTCGGGCTGGTGACGTTGATCTCGGTGAGCGAGTCACCGATCACGTCCAGGCCCACGAGCAGCAGGCCGCGTGCGGCGAGGATGGGGCCCAGCGTCTCGGCAATCTCGCGGTCGCGCGCGCTGATCGGCTGCGCCACGCCCTTGCCGCCAGCCGCCAGGTTGCCGCGCACCTCGCCGCCTTGCGGTATGCGCGCCAGGCAGAAGGGCACGACCTGCCCCCCGATCACCAGCACGCGCTTGTCGCCGTCCTTGATGGCCGGCAGGTAGCGCTGGACCATCACCGTCTCGGCGCCGCCCTTGTTGAGCGTCTCGATGATCGCGCCGAGATTCAGGCCGTCGGCGCCGACGCGGAAGATGCCGGTACCGCCCATGCCGTCCAGCGGCTTCAGGATGATGTCGCCATGCTCCTTGTGGAAGGCGCGGACAGCCTCCTCGCTGCGCGTGACCAGGGTCGGCGCGCTGAACTGCGGGAACTCCAGCAGCGAGAGCTTCTCGGGATGGTCGCGCAGCGCCGCCGGCTTGTTGAAGACCTTGGCGCCCTCGCGCTCGGCCTGCTGCAGGAGGTGGGTGGCGTAGAAATATTCGCTGTCGAAAGGCGGGTCCTTGCGCATGATCACCGCGTCGGTGTCGGCGAGGGCCAGCTCGCCTTGGCTGACGACGTTGAACCACGCATCGGCATCACCGGTCAGCGTGATCGCTCGTGCAGCGCGAGCGACGACGCGGCCACCGGAGCGCCACACGAGATCGGCCGGATGGCAGGCCCACAGCTCATGCCCGCGGCGGGCGGCCTCGCGCATCATCGAGAACGTGGTGTCCTTGTAGATCTTGAAGGACTCGAGCGGGTCGGCGACGAAAAGCATCTTCATGGGCAATCTCTCTTGAATCGGTCTCGGGCGCCTGCGGCTTCAGGCGCGTTTGCGGAAGTGTTGCACCAACAGGGAAACCGTGCCGGCGACCACGCCCCAGAAGGCCGAGCCGATGCCCAGCATCGAAACGCCCGACAGGGTGACGAGGAAGGTGAGAATCGCGGCATCGCGATGCTGCTCTTCCTTCAAGGCCTGCGCCAGGCCGCCGGCGATGGTGCCCAAGAGGGCCAAGCCGGCAATCGCGGCCACCAGCTCCTTCGGGAACGCGGCCAGCAGGCCAACCACCGCGCCGCCGCACAAGCCAAGCAGGATGTAGAAAACGCCGGCCATGGCTGCCGCCCAGTAGCGGCGCGCCGGATCTTCGTGCGCTTCGCGGCCCATGCAGATGGCCGCGGTGATGGCCGCGAGGTTGAAGGCATAGCCGCCAAAGGGCGCCAGGATCAAGGTGGCAAGACCTGTCACCGTGATGGTCGGCGAGATCGGAGTCTGATAGCCGGACGCCCTTTGCACGGCCACGCCGGGCAGGTTCTGCGAGGCCATCGTGACCATGAAGAGTGGCAGGCCCACGCCGATGGCCGCGGCCCAGCTGAAGTCCGGTGTTGTCCAGACCGGTTGCGCCCATTCAAGCGTCACGGCGTCCATGTGCAGATGGCCCTGCCCGGCGGCCACAAGGATCCCCACAAGCAGCACGCCAGGCACCGCATAGCGCGGCCACCAGCGCCGGCCGAGCAGATAGGCCGCAGCCATCAGGAGCACCAGCAAGGGCGCGGTCTTCACGCTCATCACCGCATCGAGCCCGAAACGTGCCAGCACGCCGGCCAGCAGCGCAGCCGCCACGGCAAGCGGGATGCGGTCCATCAACTTCTCAAACCAGCCCGTGAGGCCGCTGACCAGGATCAGCGCGCCGCAGAGCAGGAAGGCGCCCACCGCCTCCGGCAGCGTCAGCCCTTGCGTGGCCGCGATCAATGCAGCGCCCGGCGTGGACCACGCAACCTTGACCGGCAGCCGGGTCCACAACGACAGCCCGAGGCTGGTGATGCCCATGCCGAGGCCCAGCGCCCAGATCCACGAGGTGGTCTGTTGCGCGTTGGCACCCACGGCCTGGGCGGCCTGGAATACGATGGCCACCGAACTGGTGAAGCCGACCAGCACGGCCACGAAACCGGCCACGATGGCGCTGAGCGAAAGCTGTTGCAGGCGTTGCTGGATCATCGACATGGACCAAGCATAGCGAGCGAGTCAAACATGTGCCGATTCCTGGCTTATGTAGGCGATGCGATCTTCCTGGACGAGCTGGTCTGCACGCCGCCGCATTCGCTGGTGCGCCAGTCGCTGCGGGCCGACGAGGCCAAGGTGGTCACGAACGGCGACGGCTTCGGCATCGGCTGGTATGGCGAACGCGAGGCGCCCGGCGTCTACCGCGAGGTGATGCCGGCCTGGTCGGACGAGAACCTGCTGGGCCTGTGCGCCAATGTGCGCTCGCACCTGTTCTTTGCGCATGTGCGTGCGGCCACCGGCACCGGCATCGCACGGCAGAACTGCCACCCGTTCCATTACGGGCCTTATCTCTTCATGCACAACGGGCAGATTGGCGGCTACGGCCAGTTGCGCCGTGCGATGGAGGCCCGGCTGCCCGATCATCTGTACGCGCAGCGCAAGGGCGCGACCGATTCAGAGCTCTTGTTCCTGCTGATCCTGGCGCGCATGGAGATGGGCGAGACGGTGCCCGATGCGGTCAGCCAGGTACTCAATGAAACGCTGGCGATGATGCACGTCCTGCACATCCAGGCGCCGCTGCGCTTTGCTGCTGCGCTGGCCGACGGCAAGCAGGTGCACGCCTTCCGCTACTCGAGCGACAAGCGCGCGCCCACGCTCTATCTGCACCACTTCGAGACCCGCGGCCTGCTGGTGGCCTCCGAGCCGCTGGTGGACGACCACACGGGCTGGGAGCTGATTCCGCAAGGCACGGTGGTGCGCTTTGATGCGCAGGGGCATCACAGCGCCGCATTGGCCTGAATGCAAGGTGGCGGCACGTAGCAGCCGTTCGCGTTGAAGCTCGTTCGCGCTGCCGAGGCCATCGGGTGAGGGCTTGTGCTCCTGTCCCCCGGACCGGGCTTCGCCCGATCCTCCTCCTTTACCTCGCCCAAACCCTCACCCGACACCCTCGGCCGAACCTGCGCATGCCACCAGGCGAAGGCCACAGTGGTGCGGATCAGGTCGGCAGTGGGTTTCCCGAAGCGAGGTAAAGGAGGAGGACCTGGCGCAGCCAGGGCCGGGGGACACGAGCGCAGGGGAACCCGCTGGCGGCCTGATCTTCGACCAACAGAGGAACAAGAAAACGAATGGCAGCAATGTGCCGCAAGCCGCCTCTCAAATTTCGACCTTCGACCCCAGCTCCACGATTCGGTTGGTCGGCAGGTGCAGGAAGTCGGCCGCGGCCGCCGCATTGCGGTGCATGCTGGCAAACAGCTTCTCGCGCCACAGGGCCATGCCCGAGCCTATCGTCGGGATGACGATGTCTCGCGACAGGAAGTAGCTGGTTTCCATCTCATCCAGTTGCACACCATGCTGCTCCAGCAGCTTGAGCGCATAAGGCACGTCGGGCTCGTTCTTGAAGCCGAAGTGCAGCACGACCTGCCAGCAATCGTTGCCCATGGCTTCCATCTCGACGCGCTTGTCGAAACCGATCCAGGGTACCTCGTGATGCTTCACCGTCACAAAGAGGTTCTGCTCATGCAGCACCTTGTTGTGCTTGAGGTTGTGCAGCAAGGCGTTGGGCGTCACGCCAGGCTCGGCGGAAAGGAACACGGCAGTGCCGGGCACGCGCACCGGCGGGCTCATGAACACGGCCTCGAGGAAGCCAGGCAGCTCGATGGCGTCGTGCCGCAGCTTGTCGCTGAGCAGGCGCCGGCCCTGCTTCCAGGTCAGCATCAGCGTGAACATCCAGATGCCGATCAGCAGCGGGAACCAGCCACCATGCGCCACCTTCAGGAGGTTGGACGCGAGGAAGGTGATGTCGATCAGGAAGAACACGCCCGTGGCCAGGATGCAGGGCAGCAGCGGGTACTTCCAGCCGAAGCGGATCACGTAGAAGGTCATCACCGTGGTGATGGTCATGTCTATCGTGACGGCCACGCCATAGGCGCCTGCCAGCTTGCTGGACGAGCCGAAGAAAACCACGGCCAGCACCACAAAGGCAAACAGGCCCCAGTTGATGAAGGGCACATAGATCTGGCCGGTGTCGCGCACCGAGGTGTGCACGATGCGCATGCGAGGCAGGATGCCCAGCTGGATCGCCTGCTTCGTGACCGAGAACGCCGCCGTGATCAGCGCCTGCGAAGCGACGATGGCGGCCAGCGTGGCCAGGCCGAACAGGGGCAGCTCGGCCCAGGAAGGCGCGATCAGGTAGAAGGGGTTCTTGATCGCCTCAGGCCGCTCGAGCAGCAAGGCCCCCTGGCCGAAGTAGTTGATCACCAGCGCCGGCATCACGATGCTGTACCAGGCGATGCGGATCGGCTTCTTGCCGAAGTGGCCGAGGTCGGCATAGAGCGCTTCGCCGCCAGTCACGACCAGCACCACGGCGCCCAGCGCAATGAAGGCGATCCAGCCGTAGTGCAGGCAGAAATCGAGGGCGTACATCGGGTTGATGGCCGCGAGCACCTTGGGGTTCTCGATGATCTGCGGCAGGCCCAGCAGCGTGAGGCTGGCGAACCAGATCAACATCACCGGCCCGAAGAACTTGCCCACGCCGCTGGTGCCAAAGCGCTGCACCGAGAACAGGCCCGCCAGCACGATCAGCGAGATCGGCACGATGGCATCGTGGTACTGCGGCGCATAGACATCGATACCTTCGACCGCGCCCAGCACCGTCATTGCAGGCGTGATCACCGCGTCGCCGAAGAAGATGGCCGTGCCGAAGAGGCCCACCAGCATCAGGCCGCGGCGCAACTGCGGCTTGTCCTTCACTGCCTGCGTGGCCAGGGCCAACATGGCGATCAGGCCGCCTTCGCCATTGTTGTCGGCGCGCAGGATCAGCAGCACGTACTTGACCGAGACCACCGTGGTCATGGTCCAGAACAGGAGAGAGAGCACGCCGAGGATGTTCTCGGGCGTCAGTGGCACATGGCCACCATGGAAGACTTCCTTCAGCGCATACAGCGGGCTGGTGCCGATGTCGCCATAGACCACGCCCAGCGCAGCCAGGGTCAGTGCGGCCAGTGCCGCCGGCGAACGATGCGCCGTAGTGGGAGAACTCACGGGTGGGTCGCGCAGCCGCGCGAGGCCACGTCGAGTCGAAAAGCGCTATTTTGCTACCGCGTGTGCGCGTTTGTGCGCTGCATCATGCGGCCGCATCAAAGAAAAAGGGCCGGCACCCTGAGGTGCCGGCCCTTCGCGACAAGCGCTGCGTCGATTACTCGAAGCTGTAGGTCGCGCTGATGCTCCAGCGACGGCCCAACATCGGCGTCGTGTTCAGGTCGTAGAACGTCCACATGGCAGGCACTTGACCAGCGTTGGTGGCCGTGTACTGGTTGGTCACGTTCAGCATGCTGGCATTCAGGCGCAGGTTCTTGAAGCCCTTGTAGCCAATGCCCAGGTCCAGGGTGTTCTCGCCACCCGACGTGCACCAGCCGTTTTGGCTCGGGATGCCCAGCGTGGTGCTGGTAGCCGGAGCCGTCTGGCAAGCGGCGGACGTGGTGTTGCTCCACAGGCCGTCGGTATGGTTGAAGCGTGCCCAGGCGTTCCAGTCAGCCTTGCTCCAATCGACACGGGCCGAAGCCTTGGTCTTGGGAAGCAGCGACGAGGTCGTGCCAGCCCAGTAGCTGACCGGCGAGGTGTCCAGCACCTTCTGGTCGTAGCGACCGGTGTAGGTGCCTTCGATCTTGAACTTGAACTTGCCGAACTGGTTGGCCGGCAGGCGGATGTTCAGCTCGTAGTCGACGCCCGAGGTGATGGTGTAGTTGAAGTTGCCGTACTGACGCTTCAGGGCCAGGATCGGGCCGCTGTTGGCGATCAGGTTGCCAGCGCCATCACGCAGCCAGGTGGCCTGGTTGGTGTCGCGCAGCACGTACTGCTCGTTGCCAGCGGGATCAGCCTTGTAGGCATTGACCACGTCGATACCGCCCTGGACACGGATTTCCTTGCTGCGCTTGAAGTACCAGGTGTCGATCGACAGGTCGATCGAGTTGGTCGGCGAGAACAGGAAGCCCAGGGTGGCGGACTGCGAGGTTTCCGGCTTCAGCTTCGGGTTGGCGGCAACGATGGTAGCCAGGCTGCCGGTACGTTCCGTCGTCGGGATGCCGGCGGTGTAGCCGAGCAGGTTGCAATCGCGGTACTGGGCCGGGATCGTCGACTTGCTCTTCAGCGTGACCGGGTCGCAGCGCAGCGGGTCGATGGCACGTTCGGCGGTGTTCGAGTGGAAGCTCATCACGAACGAGTCGCCGATCTGCGAGATCGACGGCGCGCGGTAGCCGGTGGCGGCCGTGCCGCGGATGGCCAGCGTGCTCGGCAGTGCGCTCCACTTGAAGCCCAGCTTGCCCGTGGTCGAGTTGCCGAAGTCGCTGTAGTGCTCGCCACGCAGGGCGGCTTGCACTTCCAGGTTCTTCTGCACCGGCAGGCGCAGCTCGGCGAAGCCGCCGTACATGTCGCGCGTGCCCTTGGTCGAGTTGCCCACCAGGCCGATGTAGTCGCCCTTCTGGTAGTTTTCATCAGGCGTCGAGCTCAGCGATTCACGGCGAGCTTCCAGGCCCACGGCCATGGCAGCCTTGCCGCCGGCCATGTTGAACAGCTCGCGGCTGCCACGCACGTCCAGCGAGGTGACTTCGCCCTGGCCTTCGTTCGAAGCGTCCGCGGAGATCGAAGCGATGCCGGCGGCGTCGTTCTTCTTGCCGAAGTGGTAGGCGCTGCCGCCAGCCGAGATGGCCTTGTTCAGGCCCGAGGCCAGGATACGGCCGGTACGGATGGCTTCGTTGTCCTGACGGCTGTAGACCAGCGCTGCGTCATAGTCCCAGCCTGCGAACACGCCGATGACGCCGGCGGTGAAGCGGGCAGCCTTCAGGTCGGAGATGACGTCTTGCGGCACGTCATCGAAGCGGTACAGCACTTGCACGGCGCGCGGTGCCGAGGTGCCATTGGTCGGGTTGTCCGGATGGCCGATCGGCAGGATGATGGCGCTCTGCGACAGGATCGAGCCGGTGGGCAGCGGCCAGGTGGCGGCACGCGGGTCAGCCGACGAAACCAGGCTGGAGGTCAGGGCGTAGGGCGACGCACGCTGCACGGTCTTGGTACGCGAGACCATCAGGTCGGCGTAGGCCGTGGTGTCGCTGTTCAGCAGGAAGTTGGCGCGCAGGGAGCCGGCAACGCGGTCCTGCTTGGCGATGGCTTCGGCGTAGGCGTCGGTGTTGAAGCGGCACTGGCCCACCGGGTAGACAGCCGTGCTGACCGGCGACTTGGTGGCGATGCCCTTGCCCACCGTCAGGTCGTCCGGGCAGGCGCTCAGCGTGCCCAGGAAGGACGTGCCGTCAACGTTGGAGTTGGCGGTCGTCAGTGCGGTCGGGACGGCGTAGTAGTTGCCGTAGAACGAGTTGCGGCTGCTCGGGAAGAAGCTGGGCAGCACGCCCTGGTCGGCATTCCACTTGTCGTAGAGAGCCAGGTCGCCGACGTTCTTCAGCTCGTTGTAGCCGACGCGGTCGCGATGGAACACGTCCAGGCCGCCGAAAATGTTGAACTTCTGGGTGTCCAGATTGCCGAAGCCGAAGGACACGTTGACGTTCTGGTTCTTGCCAGCGCCCTGGTCGTTGGCACCGACGGAGCCGCCGATTTCAACGCCCTGGTATTCCTTCTTCAGCACGTAGTTCACAACGCCGGCCATGGCGTCAGAACCGTAGATGGCGGAGGCGCCATCCTTCAGGATTTCGATGCGCTCGATCGCGCCCTTCGGAATCGTGTTGACGCTGACCAGGTTGCCGCGGCCGAAGTTGATGTCGACGGCGCCGACCGGTGCCAGGCGGCGACCGTTGATCAGGGTCAGGGTGCCTTGGGCGCCCAGGCCACGCAGCGAGATGGCAGCAACGCCGGAGACGAAGCCGCTGGCGGCGCCGTCACCCACCGAACCCAGGTCCACCGAGCTGTTGGCCTTGAGCAGGTCTTCAATGTTCGAGTAGCCGGAGTTCTTGATGTCTTCGGCGGTGATCACTTGAACGACCGACGGCGTTTCGCGGTCGGTGCGCTTGATCATCGAGCCGGTCACTTCAACGCGCTCGATCTTTTGCGGTTCGGCAGCCGGTGCGGCCTGCTGGGCCTGCGCTTGCGAAACCAGACCGACGACGGCCAGGGCAAGTGCGGTAGGACGGAATTGCATGTATCGCTCCTTCAAAAGCTCAACTAGATTTTTCGCAGTCGCGGTCTGCCCCGCGTTTGGCGCGGCAACGTTCGGCCGGGGTCGACCTGGGCCGACTGCGAAATGCCTGAAATCAGGGGTAAAGGCACCGTGGTGAGCCACGCACAGGCCAAGCGGCAAATGGTAAAGCAGTGTGAATTGCCGATGACTCCGTCGTTCCAGGCTTACAACGGCGAGCCAACTGGCACTTGACGACGCTGACCCAAGCACTCCCGCCTTCACCAAAATTCGGCTGAATCGACCCAATACCAAGGGTTATTACTTAATTTTCAAGCCGCACCAGCAGCGCGCCAGCACCTATGCGGTCTGCTTTGGATTCAGCCCGGCGGGCGATCCAGCTCCCGCGACCTCCATTGGCTGGCCAGCCAGGTCGGAATTGCCGACGACAACCCTCAGATCCCGCATGAATTCTTTTCTGGAAAACTTTCCAATCACTCATGCCGGCCCTGTTTCAGGCCCGCCAGGCCCAGCCCTCCCCCAAAGGAGGGGGTGCCAGCAACGCAAAGATCAGATCCAGGTCGAACGGGGCGCTTTGCTACAGTTTCCCGATGGCAACCCCGAATGCGAGCAAGAACAGCCCCGAGGAGGCCGAGAACTTCGTCCTGCGCCGGATGAGCCTGCGCCACCTGCGCGTGCTGCTGGCCCTGCATGAAACCGGCAGCCTGAGTGCGGCAGCGCAGGCGCTCTTTGTCACCCAGCCGGCCATCAGCAAGGCGCTGAGCGAGATCGAGTCGGGCATGGGCCAGACCCTGTTTGCCCGTCGCGGGCGCAGCCTGCGCGCCACCGCCTGCGGCCAAAGGCTCGTTGAGCTGGCGCAAAAGCTGGATGCAGACCTGCGCCGCGGCGCCGGAGACCTCGGCTCCATCGTGCGCGGCGCCTCCGGCGAGCTGCTGATCGGCTCAACCAATGCTGCACTGGCCAAGCTGCTGCCCGAGGCCATCGTGGCCATGAAGCAGGAGCAGCCCAAGGTCACGATCAGCGTGCGCACCCACGCGCTCAGCAGCCTGTTCGCCGAGCTGCGCGAGGGCCGGTTGGACCTGGTGATCGCCCGCGTGCCGCCACAGGAGCTGCCCGCCGACCTCGAAGGCCTGCGCCTGATCGAGCAGTCGCAGGTGCTGACGATCAGCAGCCATCACCCGCTGGCCAAGGTTCGCGAGCTGGATTGGGAATTGCTGACGCAGCAGGCCTGGATCTGGGAGCTGCCGGGCACCCGCTCGCGGGCGCTGCAGGACCGCATGTGGCAGAACCTCGGCCTGCCGCTGCCGACCAATGTGATCGAGACCGGCGACCTGATGCTGGCGCTGAGCTTGATGAAACGCATGCCACTGCTCACGGTCATGCCGCAACATGTGGCCAAGCTGGCGGCCCAGACGGGCGTGCTCGTGATCCTGCCGGTGACCGTGGATCAAAGCCTGTCGGACCTGACCGTATGGCACCTGCGCGAGCCGCAGGCCGCCATGGTGGAGCGTTTCAAGGAGCTGCTGCTGGAGGCGGCGCAGTCGCCTGTCTAGGTCAAGGAGCGCCGCCCGGGAATTCGGGGCATCGCCGTCGATAATGGGCCGATTCACGATCCGCCAGGAGCCCGGCCCCATGTTCAAGCACGTCGACGCCTACGCAGGCGATCCCATCCTGAGCCTCAACGAGGCTTTCCAGAAGGACCCGCGACAGGACAAGATCAATCTTTCCATCGGCATCTACTTTGACGACGACGGCCGCATCCCGATGCTGGACTCCGTGCGCAAGGCCGAACTGGCCGTGGTGGCCGATGCCGGCGCCCGCCCCTATCTGCCGATGGAAGGCGCGGCCAACTTCCGCGAGGCGGTGCAGGTGCTGCTGTTCGGTGCCGAGCACCCGGCCCGCAAGCAAGGCCGCATCGTCACCATTCAGAGCGTGGGCTCCAGCGGCGGCCTGAAGGTCGGTGCCGACTTCATCAAGCGCTACTTCCCCGACAGCGCCATCTACGTCTCCGACCCGACCTGGGACAACCACCGCGCCGTCTTCGAAGGATCGGGCATCGAGGTCAAGACCTATCCTTACTACGACGCAGCCACCGGCGGCGTCCGTTTTGCCGACATGCTGGCAGCCATTCGCGAGCTGCCCGCCAAGAGCGTGGTGCTGATGCATGCCTGCTGCCACAACCCGACCGGCGTCGACCTGACACCGCTGCAGTGGGACGAGCTGATCCCGGTGCTGAAGGAACGCGAGCTGCTGCCCTTCCTCGATCTGGCCTATCAGGGCTATGGCGATGGCCTCGATGAAGACGCCTTTGCCGTGCGCGCGATGGCCGACGCCGGCCTGTCCTTCCTGATCGCCAACAGCTTCTCCAAGAGCATGAGCCTGTACGGCGAGCGTTGTGGCGCGCTGAGCGTGGTCTGCCCGGATGCGGCGCAGGCACAGCTGGTTCTCGGCCAGCTGAAGTTCATGATCCGCCGCAACTATTCCAACCCACCGCTGCACGGCGGCCAGGTGGTGGCCCGCGTGCTGAGCGACCCGCAACTGCGCTCGCTGTGGGAAGGCGAAGTGGCCGAGATGCGCCTGCGCATCCATGCAATGCGCAATGCACTCTACGAGGTGCTGGCGGCCAAGCTGCCCGGTGGCAACTTCGACTACTTCCTGACCCAGCGCGGCATGTTCAGCTACACCGGCATGACGCCGGAGCAGGTGAATCGGCTGAGAAGCGAGTTCGGCGTCTACATCCTGCGCTCGGGCCGCATGTGCGTGGCCGGCCTCAACACCAAGAATGTTGAAGCGACGGCGCGGGCTTTCGCGGCTGTGTTGAGCTGATACTGGCCCCATGGACGGCAAGCGGGTCGGGATCTTCATGCTGCTGGCCAGCGCGGCGCTGGTGGGCAGGCTCGCCATGGCCGCCGAACGGCTGGACAGCATCACCTGGCTCAGCAGCGCGCCTGCGCACTCCGACTCGCGCGCTCAGAACGAGCTGTTGATCCAGTTCCTGGACGGGCAGCTCGGTTTGCCCAAGGCCAGCAAGACCATCCAGGCCAATGCCAAGCGCAGCTGGCAGATGATCGCCGCGGGCGAGAAGGCCTGCCATGTGGCCACACTCCTCACCAAGGAGCGTACGCAGATCGCCTTCTTCAGCCTCGCGGCCATGAGCCTGCCGCCACGCTTGATCGTCACGCACGGCGTTCGACAATCCTTGCCGCTGAACCCTGCTGGCGAAGTGGAGCTGCCGCGCCTCCTGCACATCCAGGCTCTGGCTGGCGCCCTGGTGGAAGGGCGCAGCTACGGCGAGGTGATCGACAACATGCTGGCGGCGCGCCCCCGAGACCCCGACGCCGTCAGCTTCTACTCGGCTGCTGATTTCGGCGCCACCCTGCCCACCATGCTGGCGCGCGGCCGGGCGCACTACACCATCGAGCATCCGCAAGGCGTCGAGCAGATGGCCCGGCAATCGCCGGACCTCGCCTCGCTGGACGTCTACACGATTGCCGGCGCCTCCGAGCCGGTGTACTCCGGCGTCGCCTGCCCGCAAACGCCCTGGGGGCGGCTCGCGATCCAGGCGATCGAGCATGCCTTTGCGACGCCGCAAGGCATGGCCTTGATACGCAAGCAGGTCGATGCGGTGATGAGTGCCGACGAGCAGCGCCGCCATGCGGTTCAGTTGCAACAGCTGCTTCAGCGGCGCAACGGCCCGTTCAAGCCAGCGCCGGCCAAGCCCTGAGCCCCGGCCGCCTGATCATGCGAAACGGTTATAGGCGCCGCCGCCGCTTTCATTGGCCCTGAGCCCCTCTGTTCCTTACGCTGCGAAAGCTGTAATCGCTTGGAACCGGGCCAGGGGTCGGATGAAACATGTTGTGGTGATTGGTGGTGGCGTGGTCGGCCTGACCTCGGCCTGGGCCTTGGCCGAGCGGGGCCATCAGGTCACGCTGATCGAAAAGGAGCGCGAGGTCGCCAGCGGCGCCAGCCATGCCAATGGCGGCCAGTTGAGCTATCGCTATGTCTCGCCCTTGGCCGACGAGGGCGTGCCGCTGAAGGCGATGCGCTGGCTGCTCGATCCCGATGGCCCGCTGCGCTTCAAGCCCGAAGCCAGTTGGCAGCAGTGGTCCTGGCTGCTTGACTTCCTGCGTGCCTGCCGCGGGCCGGTGAACCGCCGCATGACCGAGAAGCTGCTGGCGCTGGGCGCTTTCAGCCAGTCGGCCTTTGCCCGCCTGCATGAGGCCGCCGAGCTCGACGACATCGCGCTGCGCGCGCCGGGCAAGCTGGTGGTCTATCGCAAGAACGAGGAGTTCGCCCGCGTGGCTGGCCGCATCCAGGCTCAGGCGGGCGGCTTGGAGCAGGCACTCAACCATGACGAATGCGTGGCGCTGGAGCCGGCCCTGGCCGACAGCGACACCCAGATGGCCGGCGGCATCTTCACCCCCGGCGAGGCGGTGGCGGACTGCAAGCAGTTCTGCCTGCAACTGGCCCAGGCGCTCAAGGCACACGGCAATTTCCGCGGCTTCGTCACGGCTGAGGTGACCGGCTTCGTGCAGCGGGGCAACAGCGTCGCCGCCGTCAAGACCAGCCAGGGCGATGTCGCCGCGGACCAGGTGGTGCTCGCCGCCGGCCTGCAAAGCCGCGCGCTCGCGCAGTCGCTGGGCATCAAGCTGCCGCTGTACCCGCTCAAGGGCTACAGCCTGACCGCGCCCATCGGCAGCGGGCACCGCCCGCCAGAAGTCAGCGTCACCGATTTCGAGAAGAAGATCCTCTATGCCCGCATCGGCGACCAGCTGCGCGTGGCCGCCATGGTCGACCTGGTGGGCGAAGACGAAAGCATCGACCCGCATCGCATCGCATCGCTGCAGCGCACGGTGCGAGCCACCTTCCCCAAGGCGGCCGACTACGACCGGGCCGTCGCCTGGGCCGGGCTGCGTCCCGCCACGCCCTCGGGCGCGCCCATCGTGGGCGCAACGCCGGTCGGCAATCTCTGGCTCAATGTCGGCCACGGCGCGCTGGGTTTCACCTTCTCCTTTGCCACGGCCGACATCGTGGCCGAGCTGATCTCGGGCCGCAGCAGTCCGGTGGCCCTGGACGGGTTGCAGCTGCAGCCCGCATGAACGGCGGGCAGCTCGCGCAGGCCCTGCTTGGCGCGGTGCGCGAGCAGGGCTTCGAGCACAGCGCCGACCAGCTGCAAAACGGCGCACCCGCGGCTTGCATGCCCAGCATCGACCTGGCGATCGCCGCCTTCCCGCCGGCGGCCGCGCCGGTGTTCGCCAATGTGCTGTTCTCGCGCGAGCATCCCCGAGGCCTGGTGGCCGAGTTCAGCGGCGAGGCAGGTGCGGTGTGCAATGTCCACTACCAGGCCGACCAGCTCGACCAGGACGGCCGCTCCGTCGCCTGGCTGCCCGGCAGCGACTGGTCCCAGCTTGCCTGGCAGACGCTGGCCGGCAGCGCGGGCCAGCCGCGCTTCGTCGCGCCCTATCCAGCCTCCTTGATCAAGCTGATGGTGCTGGTGGGCGTGGCCCATCAAGTCGACCAGGGTCACGCGAACTGGGAGCAAGCCTGGGCCTGGCAGGGCCGCAGCCGCACGGTGCGCGACTGGGCTTTCGACATGACGGTGATCAGCTGCAACGACGCCACCTCGGCCCTCGTCGCGCTGCTGCATGCCCGTGGCGCGATTCGCCGCGAGCGGGACAGCGAAGTTCGCAACGAGCTGCACCTGCTTTTCGCCGCCCACGGCCTGCACAGCCTGCGCCTTTGCAATACCCGGCCCGATGGCGGCTGGCGCAACAGCGACGGCGCGGGTGTCGGCCAGCTGCAGATGACGGCCTGGGACACGCTGCGCCTGCTCTGGCTGCTCGACGAAGACGCGCCGCCGGCGCCCTGGCTGAAGCAAGACCTGGCCCCGCTCCTGAGCCCGGCCAGCCGCGCCGTCGTCCTGCACTGCCTGCGCGAGCAGGGCCTGCATGAAATTCTCTCCAGCGGCGTGCTGGCTGGTGTGCCCGGCCACGTGCGCGGCCTGCCGGCGCGCCTGCCCCAGCGCTGGCTGCAGACGGACGGCTCGGCCCGGCTGTCGGACGAGCTGGTGTTCCCGGCCGACCTGCGGCCCGAGCAGGCCCGCAGCGACCTGCTGTTTGCCCACAAGACCGGCAACACCGAGAACTACTGTTCCGATGCCGGCATCGTGCGCGGCATCGCTCCCTCCAGGCGTCACTACCTGATCGCGCTGACCAGCAGCCTGGGCCGGCGCTATTCGCCGGGCGAGCCCTGCGCCACCACCTGGCGCCTGCCGGCGCTCGGCGCGGCTGTGGACACGCGACTGCGCCAATGGATGGGAGACTGAATCCATGATGCTGATACCCGCCCTGCCGCCAGGCGCCACACTGGGCATCGTTGCGCCGGCGGGCCCGCCCAAGCCGGGCGCGCTGGAGCAGGTGCCGGCGCTGCTCGCCGGCCACGGCTTCAAGGCCAAGATCTTTCCGGGTTGTGCCGGGCCCAACCATCTGGGCTTCCTGGCCGCCAGCGATGCCCAGCGCCTGGCCGACCTGCATGCGGCATTCACCGACCCGGAAGTGGATGCGGTGCTGTGCCTGCGTGGCGGCTACGGCTGCGCCAGGCTGCTGGACCAGATCGACGTCGAACTGATGCGCCGTCACCCCAAGCTCCTCATTGGCTACAGCGACATCACCTCGCTGCACGGCCTGCGCGACACGCTGGGCCTGCGAGGGCTGCATGCGCCGATGCCTGCCTCCGACCTGCTGCACGCGGACGCCCGCGCCGATGCGCTGGCCCTGTTCGGCCTGCTGCAGCGCGGCCTGCGCAGCGGCGACACGATAGCGCCCGCTGTCGCCGCCCATCCGCTCTCGCAAGGCCAGTCGGCCAGCGGCCGACTCATCGGCGGCAACCTGGCCGTGTTCACCGCCCTGCTGGGTACGCCCTGGGCGCCGCGCGCCGAAGGCGCGATCCTGTTCTTCGAGGACATTGCCGAAGAGCCCTACCGGGTCGACCGGCTGCTGGCGCAACTGCGCCTGGCCGGTGTGCTCGATGCCGCGGCCGGCTTCCTTGTCGGCAGCTTCAGCGACGCCGAATCGCCGGACGCGGTGCTGGCCGACTACCTGCGCCCGCTGGCCAAGCCGGTGCTCGCCGGCTGGCCCTCGGGCCATGGCCGCCCCAACCAGACCGTGCCCATCGGCTTGCGCGTGCGCATGGATGTGCAGCAGCGGCGCCTGACGCTGGTCGGCTGATCACTTCGCCCACAGGGCCGCAAGAAGCAAAGCCCCGCCGGCTGCACACCGGCGGGGCTTTTCTGTTTGGCCAGCCGCTCCGGGCAGCTGGCGCTGGTCGGCTTAGAAGAACTCGTACTTGGCCGAGACCGACAGCGTGCGGCCGCGTGGGTCAGCCACGCGCGGATCCCAGCCTGCGCCGATCACGCTGTCAACGTTGTGCCAGGTGAACGGCGGCTGCTTGTCGAACAGGTTCACGATACCGCCGGTGATCGTCATGTTCTTGAAGCCGCTGTAGGTCGTGAACAGGTTGAACGTGGTGTAGCTGCCGATGGTGCGCTTGGTCTCGCCAGTGCTGCGGTAGGCGCTCATGTCCTCGTCGTCGTAGCTGTCCTTGTAGGTAGCCGACAGCGTGGTGTTGAACGAGCCCTTCTTGTAGGCCACGCTGGCGCTGCCCTTCCAGGGCAGGTACAGCGTGGTCGAGCTCCACTTGCCGACATACTGAACCAGAGGCGCCGTGTCGATCAGGCGCTCCTTGTGGCTGATCATCTTGGTCAGGTTCAGCTTGGCAGTCAGGCGCCCGCCTTCGAGCGAGCTGGTGAACACAGCCCCCATGTCGAGGCCCTTGGTTTCGCTGGAGGCAGCATTGACCCAGCCGGCCTGGATGTAGCTGACATTGCCGGTGGCGGGGTCACGAACGAAGTTGTCCTTGAACAGGTCGTAGTTCGTGATCATCTGAGTCACGCTGAGCGTGCGGATGCGATCATCCAGCTTGACCTGCCAGTAGTCGGCGAAGACCTGCAGATTGCTCATCGGCTCGTACACCACGCCGAAGGTGGCCTGCTTGCTTTCCTCGGGCTTGAGCAAGGCATTGCCACCGGTGCGGTACAGCACGCCGCTGCGCGCGCACTGTGTCGGATCGGTCGGGCAGCGCACCGGGTCGTTGAAAACGCCGGTCAGGGTGTTCTCCAGCATGCCCAGGTTCAGCTGCTGCGGCGTCGGGGCGCGGAAGCCGGTGTTGGCCGAACCACGGAACAGCAGGCCACGCATCGGCGTGAACTTGAACGCAATCTTGGGGTTGGTGGTGCTGCCGATCTGCGAGTACTTGTCGGTACGCACAGCCAGTTGCAGTTCCAGGTTCTTGAACACAGGCACCAGCAACTCTGCGTAGGCGGCCTTGATCGTGCGTTCCTGATCCGGCGAGCGTGCATTGCTGGCGCAGCCCATCACGGCATTCTTGACGAGCAGGTTGGCAGCCGAGAAGGTATCGCGGCAGGCAATCGAGGCCTCTTCGGAGCCTGAGAAGCCGTAGAACTCCTTGCGGTAGTCAAAGCCGACAGCAAAGTCCAGGGAGCCGGCAGGCAGCTTCAGCAGCGATCCCGACAGGCCGCCGTCGAACTGCGTCACCTTGGTCTTGCCGCCGAAGATGCGACCGCGGGCCTTGGTGGCCTCGATCAGCTGCATCACTTCCTGGGTCTGGCTCTGGCCCGGCAACAGGAAGGGGTTGTACTTGCCGCTGGCCAGCAGGTCGACCAGCTTTTGCGTGTAGGCATAGCCGTCGTACAGGTAGGCCGAGCCCTTGGCCTCACCCTTGGAGACGCCCAGCTTGTAGTCGTAGCCGAAGACCTCACCGTCCAGACCGGCGGCCGCGCGCTTGTTCTCCGAACGGTTCTCGACCGTACGGTAGCCCCAGTCCCACATGCGCAGGCGATAGGCGATCGGCTTGGTCGGGTCGAAGTCATTCGCTCCGATCAACGCCTTCATGTTCAGGTAGTAGGGGCCGTTCACCGGGTAGTTGGTGATGGCATTGGTGCTGGTGCTGAACTGATAGGGCGTGAACTCCGAGCGCACATCGGTGCGGGAGCCATTGAACTCGACGAAGGCCGTGTCGGTGTCGGTCACGGCGAAGGTGGCGCGCGCCAGGGCGTTGTAGCCCTCCTTCGGCGGCGACAGCATGAACTGGCGGCCGTAGTCGGTGGCGCAGCGGAATTGCGCGTTGGCCTTGGTGTAGCCGAACTTGTCCCACAGCGTGATGTTGGGGGAAAGAGCCACGCCGAACGGCACCTGGTCGCACTGGTTGCGGTAGGCCAGCAGGTTCAGGTTGGTGTACTTGGTGGCGTCGCCCGTGCCCACAGTCGTGCCGGCGGAGGTCAGTGCGGTGCCGGCCGATGCAATGATGTTGGCATGCGGGGCGCTGGTGGTGTCAGGGCTCAGGCCCCAGGCCGGGTTGAAGCCGCTGGCCCACTGCCGGTCGATGCCGCGCAGGATGGTGTTTCGGTCCATCGTGAGGCTGGCCATCACGTTGAAGCGGTCCTTCTCCATCGAACCATAGCCGCCCGAGATCGAGGCCCGCTTGGTCTGGCCACCGCCCGACTGCATCGGATTGGTCAGGTTGACCCGCAATGCCGCGCCCTGGTAATTCTTCTTCAGGATGAAGTTGATGACGCCGCCGATGGCGTCCGTGCCGTAGATGGCCGATGCGCCGTCCTTCAGCACTTCGACCCGCTCGACCGCCTCGATGGGGATCGCATTCAGGTCGACCGCACCGCCCGACATGCCATGCGTCGAGACGCGGCGGCCGTTCAGCAGCACCAGGGTGCCCGTGGGGCCCAGGCCGCGCAGGTTGGCAAAGGACGAGCCGCCGGTCAGGCGGTCCTGGTCGGCGCCGAACACGCTGTTGCGCGAGGTGGCGTTGTCGACGTTGGCCGAGTTTTCGCCCAGGGAGTTCAAGAGTTCTTCGGCGGTTTGCGAGCCGGAATTGCGGATTTCGTCCGCCGTGATCACCTGCAGCGGCAGGGCGTTCTGGTTGACCCGCTTGATGCTGGAGCCGGTCACTTCGACCTTCTCGACCTTCTGCGTCGTGGTCGTGGTTTGCGCCATGGCGGCGCCGATCAGCTGGGTGCCGATGCCAACGAGCGCGAGGCTGCGTGCGAGCTTGTTCAATTTCATGCTGCTACTCCTGGTGATGCCGGGCCGGGTCCGTATTGCTGAACATGGCCGAATGTTGCGATTCGCATCCGATGATCGGGGAGCGCCACGGACGCCGCCATAGGGCTCCTCCGCAGCTGTTGCGCGTTGTGCACTGAATGCTTGACGGCAACTCATAACTGCAGGGAATGCAGGGCGCCCAAGCTGCTAGCCCTTGCGGCGCAAATTTCGTGCCGCAATGGTGCATCACGCCCTACATTGGCAGCCATTCCCAGCTTTGCCGTATTGGGCGCGTTGCCATGCAAGTCATTTCCGAAGAACAGGTCGCCAGCGTGCTGACCCTGCCCGCAGCCAGTGCCGCGCTGCGCGAGGCCTTTGTGCAGTTCGGCCAGGGCCAGGGCGCCGTGCTCGCGCGCGGTCGGGCCGCGGCCAACTCCCCTGATGGCGCCGCGCTGATGGTCAGCGCCATGGGCGCCGTGCTGCCGCAGATGGGCGTGCTGGGTACCAAGGTCTACTCGACCCGCAACGGCCAGTTCCAGTTCGTGATCAACCTCTTCAGCAGCGAAACCGGCCTGCCGCTGGCCTGCATCGAGGCCAACGAGCTGACCCGGCTGCGCACTGCGGCCACCACGGCCGTGGCCGTCGAGGCGCTGGCCCGGCCGGACGCGAAGGTGCTGGCCATCTTTGGTGCCGGCACGCAGGCGCGGGCGCACGCCGAGGCACTGTTGCCGCTGCGGCCCTTCCAGCGGGTGCTGGTCTGCGCCCGCAGTAGTGCCGGCGAGCTGGCCGCGGAACTGGCCGAACGATTTGAAGTCAGCGCCGTTGCCGTTGACGCGGCCAGCGCCGCCGCGCAAGCCGATGTGATCGTCACCTGCACACGCGCCAGCGAGCCGCTGTTCGATGGCGCGCTGGTACGACCGGGCGCCCTGGTGGCCGCCGTGGGCTCCAGCAAGCCGGCGGCTCGCGAGCTTGACGACGCCCTGCTGGCCCGCGCGGCTCTGCTGGTCGTCGAATGGAAGCCGGCGGCCACCGGCGAGGCCGGTGAGTTCTGCCGCGCCGCGCCGGGGGTGATCGCTGCTGAGCGCGTGGTCGAGCTGGGCGCGCTGCTGGCCGAGCCACCGCGCAGCGTTGGCGCCGACGCCATCGTGGTCTACAAGAGCGTCGGCATCGGCCTCGAGGATGTGGCCATCGCCCACCAGGTCTACCAGGCATTGCAAGCATGAAGAACCATTTGCTGCGCTCCACCGCGCTGCTTGGCAGCGCCCTCCTCCTGAGCGCCTGTGCCTCATTTCGCGTCAGCAACGAGATTCCGCCGCCGGTGCGCGAAGCCCTCGGCAAGGCCGGCATGCCGGACAGCGCTCTGGCCGCGGTCGCCTTGCCGCTCGATGCACGCGACAGCGGCCTGCGCCTGCAGCCGCAGCGGCCCATGTCGCCGGCGTCGACCATGAAGCTGGTCACGACCATCGTCGCGCTGGACAAGCTCGGCCCCAACTGGCGCGGACGCACCGAGCTGCTCGCCGACGCGGCCGTGCAAGGAGATGTGCTGGCCGGCCCGCTCTATCTGCGCGGCGCGGCCGACGCCGACCTCGACTGGGGCGAGCTGCAGGCCATGCTGCGCAAGGTTCGCGAGCAGGGGCTGCGCGTCATCCAGGGCGGCCTGGTGGTCGACCGCACGCTGTTCCGGCCGGCCCGCTTCGACACGGGTCAGCCGCCCTTCGATGAGCAGCCCGAGTTCCAGTACAACGTGATCCCGGACGCGCTGTACCTGAATGGCGCGATGCTGGACTTCCATCTGCAAGCCGATGGCGAGCGGGTCACGGCGCGTGTGGGACCCAGCTGGTCGGGCCTCGCCGTGGATGCCAGCGCCCTCGGCCTGAACGACAAGGCCTGCAAGGACTGGGAAGACGGCTGGAAGATTCCGCGCGTCAGCGCGGACGGCAAGACGGCGATCCTGCAAGGCGCCTTCCCGAAGAACTGCAGCCAGAAGCCCGAGTTGAATGTGCACGAGCGCCAGGCCGTCACGGCCGCCGCAGTGCGTCAGCTGTGGCGCGAATTGGGCGGCGAGATCGCTGCCGGCGACGTCGAAGGCGCAACGCCGGCTGGTGCCCGCGTGCTGGCAGCGCATCGCAGCCGGCCGCTGACCGAAGTCCTGCGCGGCATGATGAAAAGCTCGGACAACCCGCTGACCCGCCTCATCTACCTGAGCGTGGGCGCGCAGGCCGCCACGCCGGAAGAAACCACCTTCGCGGCGGCCGACCGCGCAGTGCGCAGTTGGTTTGCCGAGCATGGCATCGCCACCGAGGGCCTGGTGCTGGAGAACGGCTCGGGTCTTTCAAGAATCGAGCGCATCAGTCCGGCGCAGATGGCCGCCCTGCTGCTCGCCGCCAACGACGGCAAGTGGCTGCCCGAGCTGCAGCAGGCGCTGCCCGTTGCCGGCTATGACGGCACCATGGCCCGGCGACTGAAGGACAGCCCGGCCGCCCAGCGCGCGCGGCTCAAGACCGGCACGCTGCGCGATGCCGTGGCGTTGGCCGGCTTCGTGCCGGACAGCCAGGGCCGCATGTGGATCGTGGCCGCGATGGTCAATGACGAGAAGGCCGCCGCCAAGGGCCGGCCGGTGCTGGATGCGCTGATCGACTGGCTGGCGCGGCGCTGAGCGCCGGGCCCGGCGCCGCAGCGCTACAGGCCCTGCTTCTGCAGGAAGGCCTGGATTGCCGCCGCGGCCTTGAGCTGCGCTTCGCGGCCGAAGCCGCCGTGACCGCCACCGGGCATGGTGAGCAGCTGATTGCTCACCCCGGCCTTGTTCAGCGCCTCGTGCAGGCGCTGGGCATGGCTGTAGGGCACGAGGCCGTCGTTATCGCCATGGATGGTGATGATGGGCGGGTTGTCGCGTGCCACCAGGCTCAGCGGTGACACTTCGCGCGCCAGCCGGGCGCGTTGCTCGTCGGGCATCGCGCCGAACCACTCGATGGCGTAGTGCTTGGCATTGGCGCCTTGCAGCAGATCGCCGACATCGGTGATGCCGAACCAGTTGACGATGGCCGCCACCTTCACCGCCGGCTCCTTGCCGTTGACCCAGCGGTCCTGCTCGGGTGTTGCGCAGCCGCGGTCGAAGCGGTTGCCGGCTGGCAGCATGCCGGCCATCAGGGCCAGGTGGCCGCCGGCCGAGCCGCCGGTCACGACGATGCGCTGCGGGTCGAGCTTCAGATCGTTCGCTCGGATCGCCAGGTAACGCAGCGCGCAACGCACGTCTTCCACCGCTGCCGGTGCCGGCGCCACCTTGGCCAGCCGGTATTGCACCGAGGCCACGGCATAGCCCTGAGCCAGATAGGGCAGCAGGTGAAGCGTGGAGCCTTCCTTCGCGCCGGCAATCCAGCCGCCGCCATGGAAATGCACCAGCAGCGGCACGGCCTTGCTGCGCGGCCAGGGCAGGTAGAGGTCGAGCTTCAACTCCTGGCCGCTGGCCAGCGAGTAGACGAGATTGGCGCGCACCTCGGTCTCGGGGCCCACGCTCCAGGCGAAATCACTGGCGCTTTGCTGTGCTTGCGCACCGAAGTTCAGGAGTGCAAGACCCAGGGCCAGAAATGTCTTCTTCATCGTCATCACAGCACCACCGGACGCAGGAGTTGGATGGTGCCGGCATCGGCATCCATCTCGGCTTCGCCACCCACAGGAATCGTCAGCTTGCGCGACACATGGCCGAACTGCGCGCCGCGATAGACCGGCACATTGAGCGACAGGAAGTAGTCGTCGAAGACCTCGTCCAGCGTCAGCACGCCATAGTTGTTGTCGCCCGGCTCGCACTTGGTGAAGTGACCCAGCACCACGCCGGCCACCTGGTTCAGGGCGCCGGCCAGGCGCAGCGTCGAGAGCATGCGATCGACCCGGTAGATGTATTCGTTGATCTCCTCGAGGAAGAGGATCGCGCCGCGGAACTCGGGCGCATAGGGCGTGCCGATCAGCGAGCTCAGGACCGCCAGGTTGCCGCCCACCAAACGGCCTCGTGCCTTGCCGCCGCGCAGCGCGCGGGTGCGGTACTGGGTCGGGATGATGTTGTCGCTACGCTCTGGCGGCGGGTTTTTCAGCAGCGCTGCCTCGGCTTCCATCACCAGGGAGCGAAAGGCCGCCACGCTGTAGCCGTTCCATTGCGAACTGGCCACCGGGCAGTGGAAGGTGACGAGGCCGGTCTGGCGCTGCATGCCGTTGACCAGCGAGGTGAGGTCGGAGAAGCCGCCGAAGAACTTCGGCTTGGCGGCAATCAGCTTGTAGTCGAGCTTGTCGACGATGCGGTTGCAGCCCGAGCCACCGGTCATCGCGATGATGCCGGCCACCGAGTCGTCTGCAAACATCGCGTTGATGTCGCCGGCGCGTTGCGCATCGGTGCCGCCGAACTGGCCGTAGCGGGCGCGCAAGTTCGCGCCATGCCTGACCTTGAATCCCAGCGCCTGCAGCGCCTCGGTGGCCAGCTCGATGGGCTCGCGCTCGAAGGTGGCATTGGCCGGGCTGACCAGCGCGATGGTGTCGCCCGGGCGCAGGCGGCGCGCCAGCAGCGGCGCGGGCTGGGCTGCAGGTTGAGCAGCAGCTTGGGCGGCAACAGGCAAAGCCGCAACGCCGGCAGCGGCGACAGCGAGAGACTGGACAAACTGGCGACGGGGCGGGGTCATGGATTCAATTCCTAAGGTCTGAATTAACGCCTAAAGTACGCGCGGCAGGTCGCGGCGCACGGCGATGCGGTCACCAAAATCAAAATGCCACCACTCGGTGCTGATGCCGTGGAAGCCCGCCTGCCGCATCGCGGCGCGCAGCCAGCCGCGCTCGGTGACTTGCGCCGCCGTGAGCAGGCCCAGGGCCAGGTGATCGGCCTCGTGGTCGGGGTGCGAGATCAGGGTCATCTCGTCAAAGCCGGTGCCCATGTCAACCTCGGCGCCTTGCGGGTCCAGCACGGTCAAATCCACCGCCATGCCGAAGGAATGGATGGAGCCGCGCTCGGGATGGGCCAGGTACATGGCCAGCGGCGTGCCGGCCAGCTCGGCATAGAGCGTCTCCTGCACCCGCTGCGGCCGCAGCGCGTCGAGCACCAGGAAGCGGTAGCCCGGGCGCTGGCGGGCCAGCCATTCGGAAGCATTGATCAGCGCCTCGGCAGCCTCGCGGCGCAGCCAGGCGCAGTCGAGACCGCCATAGACATTGCGGCCGACGAAGTTGTCAGGCCCGGCATAGCGCAGGTCCACCTCGATATCGGGCAGGCTGGCCAGCGCGCGGAAGTCCGGGTGGCTGGCGATCTCTTCGCAGGGAATCATGATGCTACGAGCGAGTGCAGGCTTTGCTGCGCAGCCTCGCTGAGGTACTTGACCAGTCGGCGCGCGGTCTGCGCCAGTGGTGCATTGGAAGCGGTCAGCAGGTAGAGCTGCACCGGGATGGCCGGGGCCAGCGGCCGCAGGCGTACGCGATCACGGTTGGCGGAAGCAGCGGTGAACGGGTCCACCACGGTCACGCCGACACCGGCCTCGCACAGCGTGCGCGCCAGCTGATAGGTTTGCACCGTGATGCGGCTGTGCAGATGGGCGCCCTGCGCCTCGCCGGCGTTGTGCACCACATTGCCCAGCGGGTCGTCACCGGCCAGGCCCACCAGCTCGGTCTGGATCTCGGCCACCGACAAGGGGCCCAGACCTTGCGCCTCCGGCGAGCTGACCGGGCACAGGGCCATCATCTGGCCGCTGGCAATCACCTCGGCCTTGATGCCGGGATGGCGGGGGTCCTGCAATGACAACGCCAGGTCGGCCTCGCCCAGCAGCAGGGCCGAGACGATTTCCCGGGTGTGATTGGTGGCCAGGGAACAGTGGCTGGCCGGGAAGGCGCGCACCCAATGCGTCATCGCCGCCGGTATCACCGCCGCGCCCAGCGTTGGCGTGGCCACCAGGCGCACCAGCTCGGATTCGCCGCTGCGCAGATTGGCAGCCAGCCGACGTATCGCCACCAGGTCGCGATTGAGCTTGTCGATCTCGATAAAGAGGCGCTGGGCCTCCGGCGTCGGATAGAGCTTGCCGCGAACGCGGTCGAACAAGGCCATGCCCAGTTGCAGTTCGCAATGCTGCAGCACCTTGGTGACCGCGGGCTGCGAGATGTGCAGGAGCTGGGCGGCACCGCTGATGGTGCCGGCCTGCATCACGGCGTGGAAGACCTCGATATGGCGGAGTCGCATGCTTGCTGCTCAGTTCCTGTAGACGTTTTCGAAATCGACGCTGCCGTTGGGCGACATCACAAAGCCCTGTACATCGCGTCGCATCGGAATGTAGACGGTCGAGTGCGCCATGGTGATCCAGGGCCGCTCGCGCTTGAAGATCACCTGCGCCTGCTCATAGAGCTGGCGGCGCTTTTGCGCATCCGGCGTGGCGCGGGCCGCGTCGATCAGCGCCTCGAACTCGCGGTTGCAGAACTTCACGCCGGTGGTGTTGGCCGCGCAGGACAGATTGGGCGTCAGGAACTCGTCCGCATCGCCGGATTCACCGGCCCAGCCGCTCATGTAGACGCTGTGCTCGCCGTTGTTGGCGCGCTTCAGGTACTCGCCCCATTCATAGGTCTTGATGCTGGCGCGCACGCCGATGCGCGCCCAGTCCTGCTGGATCAATTGCGCCATCAGCTGGCCATTGGGATTGGTCGGCCGCGTCACGGGCAATGCCCAGAGCTCGATGTCCAGGCCCTTGGCAAAGCCGGCCTGCGCAAGCAATTCGCGGGCACGAGCGGGGTTGTATTCGTTCTTCAGCGCCTTGTTGTAGCCGGGGATGGCCGGCGGGAAGGCGCTGACTGCCTGCAAGGCATCGCCGCGCGGGAACAGGGCCTTGAAGATGCTGTCGCGGTCGATGGCGATGTCCAGTGCCTCGCGGACCAGGCGCTGGTCCGTCGGCGGCTTGCGCAGGTTGAAGGACAGGTAGGAGATGTTCAGGGCCGGCGCCTTGGCCACCGTCACCACATCGGCCCGCTTGTCGAGCGCGGCCAGGTCCACGTCGCGCAGCGCGGCCGCCACATGGCATTCGCCGGCCAGGAGCTTTTGCACCCGCACATTGGGTTCGCGGCTGATCGCGAAGATCAGCTTCTCGCTGCGCTGGGGCTGGCCCCAGTAGTCGGGGTTGGCCTCCAGCCTGATCACATCGTCCTTGGCATAGGACTTGAAGCGAAAAGGCCCTGTGCCCACCGGCAGGTTATTGATCTGCCGCGCCCGGCCTTCGCGGAGCAGCTTGGCGCCGTATTCCGCCGAATGGATGCCGGCCCAGGCCATCGCAAAATTGGCCAGGAAGGTGACATTGGGCTGGCGCAGCCGGAAGCGGATGCGGTACTCATCCAGCTTGTCGATGCCCTCGATCAGCTTGGCCAGGCCGAGGTTGGACGGATAGATGAAGTTGGCTGGGAACGCCTTGTTGAATGCATGCCCGGGGTCGGTAAAGCGGCCGAACGTGAACAGCACATCGTCCGCATTGAACTCGCGCGTCGGCTTGAAGAAGGCCGTGGTCTGGAAGCGCACACCGCGGCGCAGCTCAAACGTAATGCTGCGCGCATCTGGCGCGATCTCCCAGCGCGTGGCCAGTGCCGGCTCCAGCTCGGTGCTGCCTCGCTTGAAGCCGATCAGGCCCTGAAAGATCTGGTGGGTGACCGTGTTGGTGGAGGCGCTGTCCCAGAGGCCCGGGTCAAAACCCTCCGGGCTGGCATCGCTGCAGAACACCAGGGGCTTGGCCTGCACGGCAAGGCCCGCGAGCAGCGCTGCGCCAAGGGCGACACGGAACAGCAACTGCAGCAACTTCATGGCGCTAGCGGGGGTCTGATGGGGTCGGCCATTGTTGGAAGCGCCCCGAGGTACAACAAGTGAGAACACCGGCTCTGACTATAACTTTGACTCATGGCCTGGCGGACAGGCGCCGCGGTATCCTCGCCCGAATCGCATTTCACCAAGGGCAAGCATGTCCAGAACGCTGATCTTCACCTTGGGCACCGCGGTGCTTTGCCTGGCCAGCGCCAGCGCCCAGGCCGATTCCTCGATTGCCTCCTCGGCCTCCAACAGCGCCTCCTCGACCTCGGGCAGCGTGTCGGACTCGATCGAACGCAGCAGCCACAGCAGCAGCGGCGGCGGCGACAAGGTTGCAGCCGGTGACTACAAGGTCATCGAGGTGGCCGAAACGCCCAACCGCCCCACGCATCTGCGCCTGCGTCTGCAGGCGCTGGCTCCGCAAGGCGGCGAGTTCGTGCTGATCCTGCCACGCCAGACCGGTGACAAGGCCGGCGTCATCACCGCCGGTGCCCAGATCACGGCGGTCCAGCGGCCCTACGGCCTGGAGTTCTCGAATACCGCCACAGCGAAAGCATTTTTCCTGGTGCTGGAAGATGACTGGCATCGCGAGCTGAAGGCGCGCCCCGTCTGATGTTGCGCACCCTCGCCGCCGCGGCACTGCTGACGGCGGCGACTCTCACTTGCCAGGCAGGCAGCCTGCAACTCTGCAGCAAGCCGCCCGAGGCCAGCGCGAGCGAGCAGGACCGCCTGATCCGCTTCGCCGCCGTCATCAAGGCCGAGCTGCAGGGCTCGGGCCAGGCCCTGGCGCTGGTGGCCCGCTCCGGCCTGGACCTGGCCCGCTTCGGCCTGCGCTACTCGCATGCCGGCCTGAGCCTGAAGGACAACACGAACGCGCCCTGGTCGGTGCGCCAGCTCTACTACGACTGCGAAGCGAAGAAGCCCCGGCTGTACGACGAAGGGCTCAGCGGCTTTCTGCTCGGCACGCATGACCCGGCGCTGGGCTATGCCTCCGTCGTGCTCCTGCCGGCCGAGGCCGCCGAGCCACTGGCCCGCGCCGGCCTAGACGACGCCCGCGCCCGCGCGCTGCTGGGCGAGCGCTACAGCGCCAATGCCTATGCGTGGAGCCTGCAGTACCAGAACTGCAATCAATGGCTGGTGGAGCTGCTGGCCACCGCCTGGGGCGCCTCAGCCGAGGCTGAAGCCGAAACCGCAACCTCACCTCGGCAGCAAGCCCTGCAATGGCTGGAGGCGCAAGGCTACAGGCCGCGCGCGGTGGATGTCGGCTGGCGCGCCCTGATGTGGCTCTCGCAGCTCATTCCCTGGCTGCACAGCGACGACCATCCCGCCGAAGACCTGGCCGCCAAGCGCTACCAGGTGAGCCTGCCCGATTCGATCGAAAGCTTTGTGCGCGAACGCTGGCCGCAGGCGCAGCGCATCGAGTTCTGCCACAACCGCGAGCAGATCGTGATCCACCGCGGCTGGGAGCCCGTGGCCGAGGGCTGCAAGGCCGGTGAGCAGGATCAGGTGCTGCCCTACTGAGCGAGCCGCGCCAAGGCGGCCCTGCCCTGGCTAGCGCGTATCGCCCGTGGGCTGCGCCGCATCGGGCGAGAGCGCCGCGCTGACGAGTACCGGCGGCTTGGAGCTGAGCAGCTCCAGCTGGCCGGCCCACAGCAGTGCATGCAAGCCCGTCTGCAGATGCTCGGCGAGGCGGAAGTCCGGCGTGGACGGGGTGGCTTGCAGGCCCACCCAGGCATTGCGGCCGCTGCGCTTGGCGCCCAGCAAGGCCTGGTCGGCCAGCTTGACGGCGTCTTGCCAGCCCAGCGCCTTGGGCTTGTCGCTGATGAAGGGCATGGAGGCAAAGCCTATCGAGCAGCTGACGCGCAGCAGTCGGCCGTCGTCGAGCTCGAAGGGCGTATCGGCCATGATGCCGCGGATGCGCTCGGCCAGCTCGGCGGCGCGGCTGCGGTTGGTGTCGCGGGCCACGGCCAGGAATTCCTCACCACCCCAGCGCACCACATAGTCGGACTCGCGCATCAATTGCTGCAGCCGGCGGCCGAACTGGACCAGCACCGCATCGCCGGCGGCATGGCCGTACTGGTCGTTCACGCGCTTGAAATGGTCAACGTCGATCAGGAAGAACAGCGTGTCGCAGTCGGGCGGCGGCTCGTTTGCGTGTAGCTTGGCCTCGCGCACGCGGCGCAGGCTGGCGGCCAGCGCGGTGTCGATGTGTTCGGTCAGGAAGCGGCGGTTGTGCAGGCCGGTCAGCGGGTCGCTGATGCTGGCGCGCTCCAGCACGCGCGACTTCTCGGCCAGGGCCAGCGAAAGCCTTTCCAGTTCGGCGGTGCGTTCGGCCACCAGGTGCTTGAGCTGCTGCTGGCGCTCGCGCAGCCAGCGGGTGCGCAGATGCACGACCAGCACCACGCCGGTGAGTACCAGCAGTGAGGCGAGCACGCGGAACCACCAGGTCTGGTGCCAGGCCGGCAGCACATGCAGCGGCAGGTTCAGCTCCTTCTCGGCCCAGGCGCCGTCCCGGTTGGCGCCGCGCAGCAGCAGTTTGTAATGACCCGGCGGCAGGTTGTTGTAGCTGAGCTGGCGCTGGCCGGCGTCGAGCTCCACCCACTGCTTGTCCAGGCCCTCGAGCTTGTAGGCGTAGCGGTTGCGCTCGGGCGCCGAGTAGTCGAGTGCGGCGATTTCGGCCGCCAGGCTGTTGGCGTCGGCGGCAATCTTGAGCGGACCGGTCGGCAGCGTGGCCAGCTGCTGCGGGTCCAGCCATTCCGAACCCAGGCGCAAGGCGGTGAGCACCACCGGCGGCTTGTAGGTCCAGGCCTTGAACTGCTCGGGGCGGACGATGGACATGCCGCCTGCACCGCCAAACAGCAGCTCGCCGGCATTGGTGCGCGCGGCCGAGCCCGTCCAGTAGGTCAGGAACTCGACGCCCTCGGCGCGGCGCAGACCTTGCGCCTTCAGCGTGGCGGGGTCGATGCGCGCGAGGCCGTTGTCGGTGCTGGCCCAGACAAGGCCGCTGCGGTCTTCCAGCAGCGAGTTGATGTTCTCGTCCGGCATGCCCTGGGCCTTGCCGACATGGCGGAAGCGCAGCGGCTCGGCGCTGCTCTCGAGGATGTTGATGCCGCCGCCATAGGTGCCGACCCAGAGGCGCTGCTGGCGGTCGGTATAGAGCGAGGTGATGAAGCCGGACGAGAGGCTGTCCGGCCGCGCCGCTTCGGGCACGATGCGCTGCACTCGGCCACTGGCGGGAAAGAAGCGGTTCAGTCCCATGCGGGTACCGATCCAGAGGCTGCCGCCCGGCCCTCGCGCCAGCGTGAAGATGCGCTGGTCGCTCAGCTGCCGCACCGGCTCGGGCAGCACCACGCGGGCGCGCCCGTTCATCAGGTCCAGCGCCCAAAGGCCGTCGGACTGGCCACCGATCCACAAGGTGTCGCCATCAGCCAGCAAGGCCCAGGTGGAGGCGTTCGGATCGCGCCCGGCCAGGGTGACCCGGCGCACCTGGCTGCCGTCGCCACTGGCGCGGTACAGGCCGCGCTTGGTGCCGATGAAGACCGAGCCATCGGCCGCCTGCTCCAGGGCCACCACGATGTCTTGCGGCAGCGCGGTCTCGGGCTTGGTGGCATCGGGCTTGAGCCAGGCGACGCGGGCACCGCTGGGGTCGATGATCTCGACGCCGCGCTTGTGCGTGCCCAGCCAGATGCGACCATCCGCCGTGGGCAGGATCCAGCTGACCTCGTTGGACAGCGAAACCTCGTTGCAATGCAGGTTGGGGCAGGTCGGCGCGCCATACATGGTCAGCACCGCGCGCTGGCTCGGGTCGTGCCGGCTCAGGCCGCGGTTGGTTGCCACCCACAGCAGGCCCGAACGGTCGCGGTAGAGCGCGCGGATCGAGTTGTCGGCCAGGCTGACGGGCAGCGCCGGCTTGTGCGTGATCGCCCGGCCGCGCAGCGTGGCCGAGTCGATGGCCACGATGCCATGGCTCAGGGTGCCGAGCCAGACCTCGCCCGGCCGCACTTCGTTGATCGTCACCACCTGCTGCACCTGCAGGGGCGGCAGGCCCGGCAGCGCCATGTCCAGGGCCTGGGCGTGGCTGGCATCGGGGTCGATGACGAAGCCGCCATGCTGCAGCGTGCCTATCCACAGCCGCCCGGCGGCATCTTCGGTCAGCGCCTGCGGCTCCGGCTGACGGCCTTGCGCAGGCAGGGCAAAGGCGACGAATCGCCTGGCATTCGCTGGGCGGTGGAACAGGCCACGCTCGGTGCCAACCCAGAGGCCGCCCTTGCTGTCCTGCATCACGGCCGCCACGCGGCTGCCTGGCGCATCGGCGCCGGTGGTCGGCAAGACCCGGCGCACGGCGCCGTTCTCAGGGTTCAAGTGGTCCAGCCCACCTTCGCTGGCGATCCAGAGGCCGCCGGCGCCATCCTCGGCAATGGCGCGCACGCTGACATGCGCCAGGCCATTGGGGCCGGCGGGATAGCTGACGAAGTTGTCGGTGGTCGGCTCATAACGGGCCAGTCCCGCGCCATTGGTGCCCACCCACAGCCGGCCCTTGCGGTCGCCGTGCAGCGTCTGCACATAGCTGTCGGGCAACGCACCGGGGCGCTTGCTGTCAGTCTGGTAGATGCGGAAACGGTATCCGTCCCAGCGGGCCAGGCCACCCAGGGAGCCTATCCACAGATAGCCCGAGCCGTCTTCGGCCACCGCCGTGGCGATCTCGTTAGGCAGGCCATCGTCCTGGCGCAGATGACGGAAGCTCAGCTCGGTCAGTTGCGACCAGCGTTGCGCAGCGGCTTGCGCCGCCTGCCCGGGCGCCTGCGGGCCCGCATGGGCGGGCAGCAGCAAAGCGATGCCCAGCACAGCGCCGGCGGGCAGCGCGCGCAACCAGGATCGCAGCAGGGATACAGCAGGGGCTGGGTTTGACACGGTGGGCGATTGTGACCGAGCCGGGGCCCGGGCTCAAAGCCCCACGTTGGCAAGGCGCCAAAGAGCGTGAATCAATGCCCCTCCACCAAGGCATGTACCAGCGGCGGCAGCATGGCCATGCTGCGCACCAGGGCGCCAATGTCGCGGGCGCCGGTCTTGGCCCGGATGGCCCCAATCTGGGTGCGCACCGTCGACAGGGCCACCTGCCGCTGCTGGGAGATCTCTTCCGGCGAGCAGCCGGCGCACAGGGCGCCCAGCACCTCGCGCTCGCCTTCCGTCAGCCCCTGCTCGCGGGCGTAGGCCTGCAGCGTGAGGCTTTGGCACAGCGTCGGCCTGGCCAGCACCAGCAGGGCCAGCTTGCTTCCCTGGCCGGTGGGCAGCACGGCCAGTGTTGGCTGATTGCCGCGGTCGGCCCGGGTAGTGATGAGGCTGCGGCGGCCGCGCTCTACCGCGGCATCGACCGCCCGGCGCAGCTGGGCCTGCTGGCATTCGCTTCGCAGCTGCAGCTGGCCAGCCTCGATCAGGAAGGGATCGCGCCGGGCCAGCAGCGATCGGGCGATGCGGTTGCCATGCTGGAGCCGCAGTTCGGCGTCCACCAGCAACACCGGGGAGTCGAGCTCATCGAGGACAGTGCCGGCCAGCGCGCCGAAGAGCCCCTGGCCCTGTGTCGCTCGACTGGCCGTCGAGCGCCTCCGTTCAATGAAAGCCGCGCCAGGCAGGCCCGCGTCCGGGCCCGAACGATCCAGAAGATTCAGCATGAAAGCTCCCTGTGCAGGCGTGATCGCCTTGTCGTGGACGCACAGTGTTAGGAATTTGCCTAAGTCGGCGTATCCCTCGAAATGAGGAGCCGCCACGGATTGCCGTCGCCAGGACTGGGGATCCTCCTCAGTTTGCAGGAAGGCCCGGTGCTGGCATTGTCGATCCCGCCCTGCCAATATCGCCGCCATGCAAGCCGCCGCCATCACTGTCGCCCTGGTCGAGGACGAGAGCCGCACCCGCGAACGGCTGTGCCATGTCATCAGTGCCGAGCCCTCCCTGCGCCTGGTTTTCAGCGCGTCCACGGCGAGTGAGCTGCTCCAGTGGTTCGTCGATAACCCGGTGGATGTGCTGCTGGTCGACCTGGGCTTGCCCGACCTGTCGGGCCTGGAACTGATCCAGCGCTGCTGCCGCATGCAGCCTGCCTGCGCGGCGATGGTGATCACCATGTTCGGCGACGAGGCCAATATGCTGCGCGCCTTCGAGGCCGGCGCGCGCGGCTACCTCCTGAAGGACGGCACCGAAGCCGACCTTGCCACCCATGTGCTGAGCCTGCATGCCGGCGGCTCACCGATGACACCCATCATCGCCCGCCAGCTGCTGGCCCGCTGGCGCGCCGATCAGCCGCCGCCGGCCCAGCGCGAAGGTCAGCAGCCGGAGGCGCTGTCACGGCGCGAAACCGAGGTGCTGGACCTGATTGCCCGCGGCTTCACCTATGCCGAGATCGCCCAGCAGATGAGCATCTCGGTGACCACGGTGCAGACCCATGTGCGCAATATCTACGGCAAGCTGGGCGTGCACAACCGCAGCGAGGCGGTGTACGAAGCCAGGCAGTATGGGCTTCTTCGCTAGGCCCGCGCGCTCCGCCCTGCTCCTCGCCGGGCTGTTGATGAGCTGTGGCCAGGCGGCGGCCTGCGAGCCGGGCCGCGCGCGCAGCGATGCCGCCATGGCGGGCTGGTGGCGGGTCGACAACGCCTGCGTCAGCCTGCAGGCCGAGGGCGAGACCGCGAGCGCCGAACAGGCCATGGCCCTGCCCGTGCGCTGGGACAAGCAGCGCAATGGCCAGGCCGGCCGTGCGCTCCTGCGCCTGCAGCTGCCCGAGGGCAGGCAGGCGCTGGCCCTGCTGATCGACCGGATTGGCAACCAGGCCGCACTGACGCTCAACGGCCATCGGCTGGCCGTCATCGGCAGGCGCCCTTCGCAGGATGTTTCCAGGCAGAGCCACTTGGTCATGCTGCCGGTGGAGCTCCTGAACGAAGGCCGCAACGAGCTGCGCGTGGAGCTGCAGGCCCAGGCGCTGCGCGGCGCCCTGCTCGGTTCGCTGCGCCTGGGTCCGCCCGCCGAGGCGGAGGCTTTGCAGGCGCGCTGGCAGCTGTTCGACCAGGTCCTGCCAGCCGCCTATGTGGCCAGCTTCCTGCTGATGGGCGGGCTGACCGCCGGCCTGTGGTGGCGCCAGCGTGACCCGGTCTTCGGCTGCTTCTGCCTGGCGGCCCTGGCCGGTGTCCTGCGGCCCCTGGATGCGGTCTGGCCTGACGCGCTGGTGCCCTGGCCCTTGTGGGGCGCCGTGCTGGCGCTCGCTTATGGCTGCCAGATCGTGCTCTTGAACCGCTTCATCGTGCTGGTGCTGGGCAAGAACCCGCGCTGGATGGTGCGCGCCATCATGCTCGTGCTGGCGGTCATGGCGGTGCTGGCCTGCCTGTCCTTTCTGCTTCTGCAGCGCCATTTCTGGACCCTGGCCCTGGGCCTGATGCTGGGCTTGAGCGTGGCCTGCCTGGCCATGGTGCTGCGCGTGGCCTGGCTGGAGCGGCAGGCGATAGCCTGGCTGGTGGTGCTCAGTGGCGCCCTGGCCGTGGCCGCGGGCGTGCACGATTTCTTCCTGGTGCGCACCGGCTGGCTGGGCGAGGTGAGCCGGCAACTGACACCGCATGCCCTGTTCGGCTTCGTGCTGGTGCTCGCCTGGGTCGTGGTGACCCGCTACAGCCACACCGTGACCGACTATCGCGCGCTCAACGAGCACCTGGCCGAGCGAGTGGCCGAGCGAGAGGAGCATCTGCGCCAGGCCTTTGAGGCGCTGCGCAGCAAGCAGCAGGAGCAGGCGGTGCTGAACGAACGCCAGCGCATCATGCGCGAGATCCATGACGGCATCGGTTCGCAGCTCGTCGGGCTGCTGAACATGGTCAGCCATGAGGGCGGCGGAGACCGCCGCGAGCTCGAAGCCCAGGTGCGCCATGCGCTGGACGAGATGCGCATGGCCGTCGACTCGCTGCAGCCGATGGATGCCGACCTGACCACCGTGCTGGCCACTCTGCGCTACCGGCTGCAGCCGCGCTTGCAGGCCGCAGGCCTGCGCGTGGTCTGGGACGTGGCCAGCCTGCCGCCCCTGGCGGAACTCGCGCCACAGGCGGTGCTGCAACTGCAGCGCATCCTGCTGGAGGCCTTCACGAATGTGCTCAAGCATGCGCAGGCCCGGCAGGTGACCGTCAGCGCCCGTTGGCTGCCCGCCCGCGACGGCCATGCGGCCGAAGTGCAGCTGCGCCTGATTGACGACGGCATCGGGCCGCAAGCGGCACCCGAAGGCACGCCGGCCGGCCACGGCCTGGCCAATATGCGCGCCCGGGCGGCCAGCATCGGCGCCGTGCTGCACATCGGCCAGGGCGCCGAGGGCGGCACCTGCGTGGCCATCGACTGGCCGCAGCCGGCAGGCTGATCAGCACAGCCTGAAGAAGATCGACCCGGCCAGCCGCTTTCGCGGTTGACCGGGTCGGTATTTCGGCATTTGGGCCGAGCGCAGGGCCGCCCCAAGCCGGCCCGCTTGCCCATGAATGCGGCTCGATGCCGCATTCATGGTCGTCCCCTCGGGGGAGCGAGCCCGCACCGATCGAGCGCCTGCGCGCTGGATCGCGGCTGGCAAGCGCCAATCGGCATGCTTGCCGATTGGCCGGCCGGCTGCACCCGCGTTCAGCGAGGTGCATCCGGGCGAGGGGCCAACAAGCCTTAGAACTTGTAGCGTGCTTCCAGGTAGTACTGACGACCGCTCACGTCCAGCTTCTGCTGTTCGGCTTCGCTGTAGCGATAGGTCGCACGGGCCGGGTTGGTCAGATTGGTTGCGTTGAACGACAGCTGCAGTTCCTTGGTCAGGTTGTAGTTCATCGACATTGCAACATTGGAGACCGGGGCCGCCATGGTCGGTGCCGTGGGCATGGCGACGCCGTTGATCACCGACAGGCCTTGGCTGTTCGTCGTCGGTGCCGGTGCCGTCGAGCTGGCCACGTACTTGTCGCGATAGTTGTAGACCAGACGCGCGCTGAAGTCGTCGTTTTCGAAGTACACGCCCAGGTTGCCGGAGAACTTCGAAGCACCCGTCATCGGGCGGCCATCCTCGACCTTGGTTCGTGCAATGCTGACGTTGGACTGGAATCCGAAGCCCGCACCGATCGGCTGCTCGTAGGCCAGCTCGACGCCGCGGATGACAGCCTTCTGCTGCTGCGACGACTGGATGAAGTACGTGCGCATGATATTGGCTGCGGTGTCGTACAGGTCGATGGTCGAGTCCTGCTTGACCAGGCCGGTCTTGGCATAGCCTTCGATCAGCGAGGTGTAGGCACTGATCGAGACCATCGAGCGGCGAGCGAAGTACCAGGCCACCGAAAGGTCGGCATTGCGGGCGGTCAGCGGCTTCATGTCCGGGTTCGGGCCGTTCACCGTGCAACCGGCAGCGCCGCAGGTCTGACCGGACAGGCCGGCGCCATAGACGTTGTAATTCTGGCGGCCGATGGTCTGGCTCAGGCCCAGGCGGCCGATCAGCTTGTCAGCCAGCTCCACGCGCAGATTCATGCTGGGCAGCACGTTGTCGAACACGCGGTTGGTGGCCTTCTTGTACCAGGTCTGGCCGGTCGGGTTCCAGACCGCGCCGTCGTAGTAGGACAGTGCATTGCCGGCCGTCGTGATGGCGTCGGGGAACGCGGCACAAGGCACCGGCGTCTTGCCCGGCTCGGTACGGGCGCAGATGCCCGAGGGGATGGGTGTCGGGATTTGCGCATCCACTTCGGTGCGCACGAAGCGCAGGCCGATATTGCCGGACCACTTGTTGCCAGCGCCTTCCAGGTTCTGCATCGCGTAGAACGAGGTCTGGCGCTCACGCACCGAGATCTCGGAGCTGACGAAGCGTTCCCACTCGGGCGTCGTTTCCTTGTTGCGTGCGTTGAAGTAGTCGACCAGCACATTGCTCGGGAAGTAGAAGCCGCTGCGGTCCCAGTTGCCGCCGTCCAGGTACTTGCCGAAGTCGCTCGGGTAGGACACGGCCAGGGCCGGGTCGAATTGCGGCACCGCTGCCGTGTGAACCGCCTTGATCGTGCGGCGGTAGTCGCGGTGATGGTCGGCATGGCGCATGCCCAGGTTCAGGGTCGTGAAGAAGCCGCTGTCCTGCGTGTACTCGGCGTCCAGGGCGAAGCTCTTCTCGCGATCCACGGTGTGGTGCTTGTTCGCGCCGTTGGCGGCCACCAGCTTGTAGCCGCTGCCGTCGGCGTTCAGGACAGGCACGTTGGCGCCGGTGCCGTAGAACTGGAAGTCAGGTGCCTCTTCCAGGCCGTTGAGCTTGTACGACATGCCCGTGCCGTAGCGGGCGAAGCCATAGCCACGGTCCTGGTCGGTCGTGCCGACGCCGCGCGTGGTGCTCAAGAGGCCCTTGACCACGAGGCCACGGCCGAAGTCGTACTTGAAGTCCCAGTCGAGGAAGCCGCTGCTCGCCGCGGCACCGCTGCGGTAGAAGCCCTCGTTCTCACCGACCAGCTGTGGTGTCGTGCCGGTCGGGAACAAGATGTCGGCGCTCTTGAGCACCTTCAGTTCGTGACCATAAAGCGTCGTCTCCGTGACGATCACCGGATTCTTGATTTCGGCGAAGACCTGCTTGCCGCCCGAACTCGTGACCGGCGTCGTGGCGCCCTGCACGCCATTGAGGCCGCGCAGCATGCTCTGGATGTTGCTGTACGCAGCGCGGCCAAAGTTGTTGGAGTTCATCTTGGAGTAGAACCCCGTCAGCCCGGTTTCGAACTGATTGGTCGGCCGTGCCTGCACGGCGAACATGCCGCCCTTGCGGTCGCGCACACCTTCGACGAATTCCACGGCCATGCTGCCCGGCAGGCGCACGCCCTCCAGGTCGGACGCCTTGTAGCCGGTGCCCGCCAGCGATGCATCCGTGATGCCCTTCATGATGCTGGTATTGATCACGTCCCAACCGGAATTGGCACCGTAGCCAGCGCGCGAGACGGAATCGCGGCGCACATAGCGCTTCTCGGCGAAGGCCTGGGCAATGACGCCGAAGTTGTTGGCTTCGTTCTTCCAGTTGAAGCTGGCGTTCAGCTGCGGGCTGGTCTTCTTCGGCAGGTCGGCGTAGACGCCGCCGACGCTGACCACACCGCCAAAGCTCTTCTTCTGGTCGAGCGGCTTGCGGGTGGTCACGTTGATCGTGCCGGCCAGGCCGCCGTCGACGATGTTGGCCTGCGAGGTCTTGTAGACCGTGGCCGCATTCAGCACCGACGAAGGCATCAGGCTCAGCGACGTGCTGCGCGAGCTGGAGCTCTGGTCGGCGAGATACCAGTCACCGCCGCTGACCGTGTGGCCATTGAACAGGATCAGGGCCATGTCCGGATTGGTACCGCGCATCGAGACCTTCTCGGCCTCGTCGTAGTCGGTGCGCACATAGACGCCGACGACGCGTTGCAGCGAATCGGCCAGGTTCTTGTCGGGCATCTTGCCCACGTCCAGCGCCGTGATCACATCGATATTGGCCGAGGCGTCGCGCTTCATCAGCAGCGACTGCTCGGTCGATGCGCGAATGCCGGTCACCTGCACGGTCTCCAGCTGCTTCTTGGCATCCGCGGCCTTCTTGGCCTCGGCTTCGGTTTGAGCGGGCGCGCCCTGGGCGGCAACCAGGCTGCTGCCGGCCAGCAGCAGGGCCAGCGAGACGGCCTGAGCCAGGGGTGTGGGCTTGAACGACGGGATCATGGACTTGCCTCCGGTGTGGCCAACTAGGCCAATTGGTCTAGTTGCTGAGCATCGTCCTGCTGCCGCCTCTGCAACAGTTACTTTGTGTCGCCGTTGTATGTATCGCGGTTATAGCCAAGGTAAAGAATGCCCGAAAACCTCGGGTCAACCCTAGGAACCCGGCCGCGCGATGGGCGGCTTCATTCAAAGAAAACTAGACGAGATGACAGGCCAGCTGCCTGCCTTCAACAGCGCGCAGCAGCGGCACCTCAACCGCACAGCGAGCTTGCGCCAGCGGGCAGCGCTTGTGGAAAGCACAGCCGCCGGGCGGGTTCAGAGGGCTGGGCAGCTCGCCCCTGATGACGATGCGCTGGCGGCGGTCTGCTGCCCGCAGCGCGGGCGTGGCGCTCATCAGTGCCTGCGTGTACGGATGCAGGGGCCGGGCATAGATCGTCGCCTTGTCGCCGACCTCGACGGCGCGGCCGAGGTACATCACCATCAGCTCGTCGGCCACATGCTCGACCACCGACAGGTTGTGCGAGATGAAAACATAGCCGGTCTGGAACTCGGCCTGCAGGTCCATGAAGAGGTTGAGGATCTGCGCCTGGATCGACAGGTCGAGTGCGGACACCGGCTCGTCCGCCACCACGATGCCAGGGTTGAGGATCATGGCCCGCGCAATCGCGATGCGCTGGCGCTGACCGCCCGAGAACATGTGCGGATAGCGCCGCAGATGCTCGCTGCGCAAGCCCACCTTGGCCGCCAGTGCCTCGATGCGCTCGTGCCTTTCGGCCTTGCTCATCGTGGTGTTGATCAAGAGCGGCTCGTCCAGCGTGGCCAGGATGCTGCGGCGCGGGTTGAGCGAGGCAAAGGGGTTCTGGAACACCATCTGCACCTCGCGGCGCAGGGTCTTCACCACATCCCTCGAAGCCAGGGCCGCATCGACGCCAGCGATCTCCAGCGAGCCGGCGCTGGGCGACTCGATCAGCGTGAGCTGGCGCGCCAGCGTCGACTTGCCGCAGCCAGATTCGCCAACCACAGCCAGCGTGCGGCCGCGCTTCAAGGTGAAGGAAACACCGTCCAGCGCCTTGACGGTGGCCTTGGGCTTGAAGAGGCCCTGGCTCACCTTGTAGTGGCGGGCCAGGTCTTGCGCGCGCAGCAGGATCTGCTCTTGGTCAGCCATGCATCTCACCTGGGAAGAAGCAGCGCACGCCCTGCGCCAGTGCCGGCCGCTCGGCATTGCAGCGCGGCTGCACGCGCGGGCAGCGCGGCGAGAGCAGGCAGCCCGACGGCCTGTCTTGCGCGCCGGGCACGATGCCGGGCAAGGCCGCCAGCCGTGCCGCGCCGCGGCTGTGCTCGGGAATGGCCGCGAGCAAGGCCTGTGTATAGGGATGGTGTGGGGAATCGAACAGGCCGGGCACAGGACCGGTCTCGACCACCTGACCGGCGTACATCACAGCGACGCGCGCGCCGGCGAGGGGCCGCTCCAGAGGCAGCGGCACACGCTGTGTGTCGCGTGGGGGCTCGGTCCTTGCCATTTCAGCAACCACAGCCAGGTCGTGCGTGATCATGATCAGCCCCATGCCCTGCTCGCGCTGCAGGCGCAGGAGCAGGTCCATGATCTGCGCCTGGATGGTCACGTCCAGCGCCGTCGTGGGCTCGTCCGCAATCAGGAGCTTGGGCTCGCAGGCGATGGCCATCGCGATCATCACGCGCTGGTTCATGCCGCCCGAGAGTTCATGCGGATAGGCCTTGATGCGGCGCTTCGGGTCCGGGATCTCGACCAGCTCCAGCAGCTCCAGCACCCGCCGCTCCAGCGCTGCGCCGCGCAGGCCGCGATGCGCCTTCAGGCTCTCGCCGATCTGGTAGCCGACCGTGTAGCTCGGGTTCAGGCTGGTCAGTGCGTCCTGGAACACCATGGAGAGCTCGGCGCCGACCAGCTTGCGGCGTTCGCCGGCATTCAGCTTCAAGAGGTCACGGCCCTGGAACTCCAGCTTGTCGGCCGTCACCACGCCGGGCGCTTCGATCAAGCCCATCAAGGCGAGCATCGTGACCGACTTGCCCGAGCCCGATTCGCCGACGATGCCCAGCAGCTCGCCGGCGGCAAGGTCGATATCGACGCCATCCACCGCCGGGAAGTTCCCGAACTGCACGCGCAGATTGCGGATCGACAACATCACGAGACCTTCTTCAATTTCGGATCCAGCGCATCGCGCAGCCCGTCGCCCATCAGATTCACCGACAGCACCGTGGCCAGGATCGTGAGCCCAGGCAAGGTCACGACCCAGGGTGCGCGCTGGATGTAGTCGCGTGCCGAAGACAGCATGCCGCCCCATTCCGCCATCGGCGCCTGCACGCCCAGGCCGAGAAAGCCCAGGCCCGCCGTCTCGAGAATGGCCGCCGAGAAGCTCAAGGTGGCATTGACGATCAGCGGTGCCAGGCAGTTGGGCAGCACGGCCACGAACATCAGGCGCAAGGTGCCGGCGCCAGCCACGCGGCTCGCAGTCACGTACTCGCGCTCGATTTCGGCCAGGGCCGCAGCTCGCGCCAGTCGCGTGTACCCCGGCAGCGCGCCGATGGCGATGGCGATCACGGTGTTGACAAGACCTGGCCCCAGCACCGTGATCACGCAGATCGCCAGCAAGAGGCCGGGCAGCGCCAGCATGATGTCCATGACGCGCATCACCAGCGGCGACAGCCAGCGTTGATGGAAAGCCGCCAGCAAGCCCAGCACCACGCCCGGGATCATCGACAGGAGCACCGACGCCAAGCCGATACCCAGCGACACGCGCCCGCCATGCAGCAGCCGGGAGAGCAGGTCGCGGCCCAGCTCGTCGGTGCCGAAGACGAAGCGCCAGCTGCCGCCGTCCCAGACCGGTGGCGCCAGCATCTGGCTGCGGTATTGCTCCACCGGGTCATGCGGCGCGATCCAGGGCGCGAGCAAGGCGGCTGTTGCAACCAGTGCGAAGAAGACCAGAGCGGCCAGCGCGCCGCGGTTCGCTGCAAAGCCGGTCCAGAACTCGCGGGCCGGTGAAGGGAACTTGTTCTCAACACTCATCGCTCGCTCCGGATGCGCGGATTGACCACACCGTAGAGCAGATCGACCACGAGGTTGATCGCGATGAAGGTGGTGGCCGAGATCAGGATGCCGGCCTGCACGACCGGATAGTCACGCCGCGCAATCGCCTCGATCAGCCACTTGCCGATGCCCGGCCAGGAGAAGATGGTTTCGGTCAGCACCGCGCCGGCCAGCAGGCTGCCGGTCTGCATGCCGATCACGGTCAGCACCGGGATCAGGGCATTGCGCAAGGCATGCACGACCAGCACACGCTTGGGCGACAGGCCCTTGGCCCGCGCCGTGCGCACATAGTCTTCGCGCAGCACTTCCAGCATCGAGCTGCGCGTCATGCGCGCCACCACGGCCATGCTGCTGGTGCCCAGCACCAGCCCCGGCAAGAGCAGGTGCAGGCAGGCCGAGCCGAACGCGCCGGGCTCGCCCCAGAAAAGGCTGTCTATCAGCATGAAACCGGTGTGCGGCTCGACCTCATAGATCACGCTCAGGCGTCCCGACACCGGGGTCCACCCAAGGCCCACCGAGAAATACATGATCAGGATCAGGCCCCACCAGAACACCGGCATCGAGTGACCGAGCGTGGCCGCGCCCATCACGCCCTGGTCGAGCAGGGAGCCGCGCTTGAGCGCCGCCAGCAGGCCCAGCGTCAGGCCCAGCATGATGGCCAGCAGCAGCGCGACGCCGGCCAGCTCCAGCGTGGCCGGAAACAGCGCCGCGAATTCCTTGGCCACCGGCTCGCGGCTGACCATCGATTCGCCGAGGTCGCCCTGGGCCAGCTTGGCCAGGTAGTCGAGGTACTGCAGATGCAAGGGCTGGTCCAGACCGAGCCGATGAACCAGGGCCGCATGCGCCTCGGGGTCGAGCCGGCGCTCGCCCATCATCACCTCGATGGGGTCACCCGGGATCAGCCGTATCAGGCCGAAGGCGAGCAGGGTGATGCCCAACAAGGTGGGCACGAGGCCCAGCAATTTCCGGGCAAGAAATTTCAGCATCACCAGCGGGAGGTGTAAGGGCGCGGCGGCTGATCAGCTTCGCCCTTGAGCACCATGCCGCCCGGCGAAGTGACCACGTCCAGCAGCGCAGCCGTTTCCGAATCCGGCTTGCCGGCAAAGTCGCTCGGGCGGTACTTCATCTGGAACGTGGCCAGCGTTTCCTTGGTGGCCGTGTCGATCTCGCCGCTCTTTGGCAGCGCGTAACCGACCTTGGCCAGCCGCTCCTGGAACCATTCGGCCGGCGGCAGTTCCTTGGCCGCGTATTCGGCGCGTTTGGCGTCCAGCTTGGCCTCATCGGGCCAGGGGATGACGCCCGCGTCGGCCAACTGCTTCCAGGGGAACATCGGGCCCGGGTCCTGCTTGCGGCCGGGGGCGATGTCGGCATGGCCGATCACACGCTCGGGGCGGATCTTGTGGCGCGCAATGATGTCCTTGCAGAGTGCGATCACCTGGTCGATCTGCTTCTGCGGATAAGGGGCATAGACACGGCCGTTCGGCCCGTCTACGTAGCCGGCGTTGACGATCTCGATGCCGATGGACGAGGCGTTCAGGTTGGTGTGGCCGGTCCAGGAACTGGCGCCGGCATGCCAGCTGCGGCGGTTCTCGTCGACCAGGCGGTAGATCGTGGGCGGCTCATCGCGCACCAGGTAATGGCTGGACACCTGGCCGCCGGTGGTCAGCACCCGCAGCGACTTCTCGAAATCGATCACCGTGTAGTGCAGCACCAGGAAGAGCGCACGGCTGTCCTGGTTCTGCGAGACATAGCTGGTGTCGATCACCGGGCCGGTGGCGCAGGCGGAGAGGAGCAGGGCCACCGAAGCGGCCAGCGAGTACTTGGACCAACGAGTCTTCATTGTGATGAGCCTTGGGCCGCGTGAATGGCGGCACTTTTATGGGGTTCCAGATGGACGATACGCAACTCTAGGCCCTCGGGCAGCGCCTGGCGCAGGCCCTGGGCGATCATCGGATGCAATTGCAGGGCGCGGCCGGCTGCCGCGACCGGACGGCGACCATATCGTTTGAGCAGGGCCAGCAGTGGCCGTGCCAGTTCGCGGCCGGCACGCTCGAGCAAGGCCAGCGCCTGCGCATCGCCCTGACGAGCGGCCTCGGCCACGGCCAGGGCCAGGCGACCGATGGCGCCGCGGTCGGCACCGTAGACGAAGGCGCGGCTGGTGGACCATTCATGGCCGCCGATGGCGTCGAACAGGGCGCGGGCCAGGGCCGAGTCCTGCCAGCCGCCGGGGTTTTCATCTTCGCCACGCCAGACGGCGGCCAGCGCTTCGCGGGCAATCCAGTAGCCGCTGCCCTCGTCGCCCAGCAAGCCGCCGCGGCCACCGGCGCGCTGCAACTGGCCCTGTTCGTCGACGAAGGCGGCAATGGAACCCGTGCCGGCGTAGAGCAGATAGCCTTCGCCCGGCTTGAAGGCGGCACGGTAGGCGATGTCCATGTCGCCGCCACAGCGGATGGCTGAGGGCGGCAGACCCAGTGCCTGCGAAAGCAGGTCCTCCATCTGGCGCGCCTGCGGCCGCTCGGACAGGCCGGTCACGCCGGCAATTGCTCGCGATGGCCGGCCATGGGACAGCACGGCCGCGGCCAGCTGATGGCTGATCTGGGCCAGCGCGATGCGACCGGCCGGGTCGTTCAGCAAGAGCCCGCTGAAACCGCTGACATGGCCTTCGGCGCGCAGGCTGCCGTCTGCATCGGCCAGGGCCCAGCGCGTTTGTGTGCCGCCGGCGTCCAGGCCCAGGCCCAACGCGTGGGCGCTGGACTGGTTCGTGGCGGGCATGGAAGTGTTCATGGACGGCTGGTCGGCAAAGCCGGCTCAGCTTAGGGGCGCGACCAGGCGGGCGCCAATGTCAATGCGGGCCCGCAACATAACCTGGCCGCATGGCCACATCGCCATTTGGCAGAGCACAGCAGTGCAGTGGCGCCAGCTCATCGACCACAATCGAAGCTCCATTCTTGCTGTTGGAATGCCTTGGCCCGCAAGCTCGCTGTTTCGTTGATCTCCCTGGCCCTCGCCGCCTGCGCGGTCACGCCGCAGCGGCCGCTCGATGCCGAGCCCTTGCGCCAAGGCGATGCGGCCATCCAGGCCATGATCGACAAGCAGCAGATGCCCGGCGGCGTCTGGTGGATCGAGCGCGAAGGCCAGAGCCATCACCGTGCCTACGGCCAGCGCGCGCTGTACCCGGCGCCCGAGGTGGCCGACGAAGCGACGATCTACGATGCGGCCTCGCTGACCAAGGTGGTCGTCACCGCACCGCTGGTGCAGCTGCTGCGCGAGCAAGGCAAGCTCGAAATCGACGCGCCGCTGCAGCGCTACCTGCCCGGCTGCGGCAATGAGAGCTGGCGCGGCATCAGCTTGCGCCATCTGCTGACCCACACCGCCGGCTTGCCGCCCGGCATGGGCGCCAAGCTTGCGAATGGCGAGATCTGGAGTGGGTCGAACGGCGCGCTGAGCCAGGCCTGCAGCCAGAAGCTGCGCGCGGCACCGGGCGCGCAGTTCGTCTATTCGGACATCGGCTTCATCCTGCTGGGCATGGTCATCGAGCGCGTGGGCGAAGCACCGCTGGATCAGCAAGCGCGACAACTGCTGTTTGCACCCCTGGGCATGGCCGACAGCGGCTACCAGCCTCTGCGGAACGGCTTGGCAGTCAGCCGGATCGCGCCAACCGAGAAGCTGGCCGACGGCGAGATCCTGCGCGGCGTGGTGCACGACCCCACGGCACGGCGCATGTGCGGCATGGCAGGCCATGCCGGCCTGTTCACCACCAGCAGCGACCTGGCTCGTTATGCCCGCATGCTGCTGGCCGGCGGCCTGCTGCCGGACGGCCGCCGCTTCCTGAGCGAAGAGAGCGTGGCGCTGCTGAGTCGGCCGCAATCGCCACCCGAGCTGAAAGAAAAGCGCGGCCTGGGCTTCGACATCGACACGCCTTTCTCACGGCCGCGCGGCAAGCTGTACCCGAAAACCAGCTTCGGCCACACCGGCTTCACCGGCTGCGCCTTCTGGCTGGACCCGGGCAGCCGCAGCTTCACCATCCTGCTGGCCAATCGCGTGCACCAGGGCGGGCCGACAAACACCCTGCCGCTGTACGAGCAGCTGGGTACATTGGCGGCGCAGGCAGCGGGCCTGCGCGCCGAGGCGGTGGTCGCGCCGCGCTAGCATGGCGCATGCCTAACGCCGCCATCACCATCGCGCCCATCGCGCCATCTGACCACGACGAACTGCAGGCATTCGAGTTCACGAACCGCCGCTTCTTCGAGCGCTGGGTCAACCCGCGGCCCGAAAGCTTCTACACGCCAGATGGCGTGAGCAGGGCCATCCGCGCAGCCCAGCTCGATGCCGAGCAGGACCGCGCCTATCAATACCTGGTGCGCGAGAACGGCCTGCTGGTCGGCCGCATCAACCTGAGCCAGATCCAGCGCCTGGGCTACCAATCGGCCTCCCTGGGCTACCGCATCGGCGAGGCCCACAACGGCCGCGGCATCGCCAAGGCCGCGGTGCTGTGCGTGCTGCCCGAAGCCTTCGGCCGCCACGGCCTGTGGCGGGTCGAAGCGACCTGCCGGCCCGAGAACCCGGCCTCCAGGCGCGTGCTGCAGTCCAGCGGCTTCCAGCAGTTCGGACATTCAAGGCGCTGCTTCCAGCTGAACGACAGCTGGTTCGACCTGCTGCACTTCGAGGTGCATGCGGATCGACAAACCGCTCAGAGCTTGTAGCCGCGCCGCTCGCTCTCGTTGCTGACCCGGTCCAGCGCCGACACCACCACGGCGTCGACGCCTGCGGCCGGCACGCTCAGCATGCCGGTCGTGACCTCGAAGCGCCACTGGCCGCCCACGCGCAGCCAGATCGCATAGCGGCTGACCGGCTTGCTGCCGGCGCCGGGCGCTGGCTTCAAGAGCAATTGCGCACCTTGCCGCTCGATGCCCAGGGTCGGCATGCTCGGCGCACCTGACTCCAGCCACGGCGTGGCCGGCACGACGACGGCATCGCGGTAGCCGCCCGACTGCAAGGCATCGAACAGGCCCTTGCGGTTCTGCGTGATCGCCACCATGCTGAAGTGCACATGGCCCGAGCCCGGTGCGCGGCGGCGCACGATGTCGATCTGGCCGATGATTTCGTCCGGCCCCCAGCTCTCGGGCTTGTCGTTCTGGATGCGGCTGGTGAACAGGCCCGGCCAGACGTGGCGCTTCATCGGGTTGTTAGCCAGCCACACGTCCATCAAGGGCTCGAAGGCCTGGCCCTTCTGCACACGGCTCCAGTAGAGCTGAGGCACGAGGTAGTCCATCCAGCCTTCGTTCAGCCACAGCTCGACATGGGCATAGAGCTTGTCGTACTGGCTGAAGCCGGCGATGTTCTCGTTGCGGATCGCCGGCTTCGGAATGCCGAAGGGGCTGACGCCGAAGCGCACCCAGGGCTTGGTCGAGCGGATCATGCCGTAGATGCGCTCGATCAGGCGGTCCACGTTCTGGCGGCGCCAGTCGTTGCGGGCCAGCTTGCCGCCGGCCTGCACATAGCGCTGCCAGCTCGGCTCGTCGGGGAAGTCCAGCTCTTCCTTGCTGTCGGCAGCGCGGCCGGGCAAGGCGATCGGGTAGGGATAGAAGTAGTCGTCGATGTGCAGGCCGTCGACGTCGTAGCGCTTCAAGACATCCTTGAAGACCGCCAGCGTGTGCTCGCCGGCCTCGATCTCGCCCGGGTCGATCCAGAGCTGGTCGCCATAGGCCTTGACCCAGTGCGGATGCGTCTGGCTCAGGTGCGTGGCCGAAGCGGCCGACTTGGCGGAGTTCTGGCGCGCGCGGAAGGGGTTGAACCAGGCATGCAGCTCCAGGCCGCGGGCATGGGCCTCGGCCACCCAGAAGGCCAGCGGGTCGTAGCCCGGCGACACGCCTTGCGTGCCGGTGAGGTATTCGCTCCAGGGCTCCAGCTTGGAGTCGTAAAGCGCATCGGCCGCCGTGCGGATCTGGAAGACGATGGCGTTGAACTTCAGGGCCACGGCCTTGTCGAGCATGGCGCGGGCCTCGGCCTGCTGCTGCTCCATCGTCAGGCCCTTCTTGCTGGGCCAGTCGATATTGGCCACCGTCGCCACCCAGGCGGCGCGGAACTCGCGCGGCGCTGCGGGCGGCTGCAAGGTCAGGTCCGGCGCCTCGCGCAGGGCGACACCGCCCGTGGTCGGCAGGTCGGCGCAGGCGGCCAGCGCAGCGGCGCTGGAGAGGACGAGGGAACGGCGAGTCAGCATGGCATCAGACTTTCACAAACCATTTCTTGGACCACATGAAGTGGGCGATGCCGTACAGCACGGCCACGAAGCAAAGCGCATACAGCAGCGAGGCATTGACCGGCGCAAGGCCCAGCGACTGGATCGGCTGGTAGGCCCAGGCCTTCAGCGACAGGCCACCCGGCTTGAAGTAGCCCATCAGCTTGGCAATCAGGCCGGAGATGGCAAACAGGAACAGCGCATTCATGCCGAACACCAGCAACGGCCTGGCCCAGCGGGCAACACGCTCGCGCATCGCGGCCGAAGGCTGCGCATCGAGCAGCCAGTAGCAGGTGCCGAACACCAGGCAGGCCCAGCCCGCCATTGCGAACACATAGGGCGGAGTCCACAGGCTCTTGTTGATCGGCATCAGCCAGGCGTCCAGCACCTGGCCGATCCACAGGCAGGCGAGTCCGCCCACCATGAAGCCCATGGCCTTGGCCGCCGGCTCGCGCCTGGATGCGAGCCAATGCCCGGCCAGCACGCCAGCGAGCTGGCTGGCCACGGCGGGCACGGTGGAGAGCAGGCCTTCCGGGTCCCAGGTCTTTGCCTGCCTCCAGAGGTGGCCATCCATCAGCAGTCGATCCAGCCAGGCACCGGTGTCTTCACCCGGGTTGAGCGAGCCGATCAGGATGTTGCCGTTCACGTCCGGCACCGGCACCGCCAGCAGCAAGAAGCTGTAGACCACCAGCAGGGTCAGCAAGGCGCCGAGCTGCTGACGCCAGTTCAGCCAGAGCACGAAGGGCGCGGCGAGCATGGTGCACAGGCCCAGGCGCTGTAGCACGCCGGGAATGCGCAGTTCGGCGAAGTTGAACGCGGGGATCAGGTTCAGCAGCAGGCCGATGGTGATGATGGTGGCGCCGCGGCGCAGCGTCTGCACCAGAAGTGCTGTCTTCGAGTCGCCCAGTGCTGCGCGGCGACCCAGGCTGATCGTCATCGAGATGCCGCTGATGAAGACGAAGAAGGGAAAGATCCAGTCGGTGAAGGTCCAGCCATGCCATTTGGCGTGGGCCAGCGGGCCATAGAGATGGCCCCAGTCGCCGGGGTTGTTGACCAGCAGCATCGCCGCGATGGTGAAACCGCGGAAGGCATCGAGGCTGTTGATCCTGCCAGTCATTTGTGCACCCTTCGGCCTGCGGCCTGTCCCGCCAAGCGGGAGCGAGCTTGCTTGGGGCGGCCCGGCGCGGCGCTCATGACTCCGCCACCTTCTTGCCAAAGGCTTCCGGCACCTTGATCAGCGCGGCCATCGCAAACGAAGGCAGGGTCGCGATGAGCACCCAGGCAAAGAACCAGAGGTAGCCGATCTGCGCTTGCAGCCAGCCGCTCCACATGCCGGGCAGCATCATGCCGAGGGCCATGAAGCCGGTGCAGATGGCGTAATGCGCGGTCTTGTGGGGGCCGTCGGCCACCATGATCATGTACATCAGGTAGGCGGTGAAGCCGAGGCCGTAGCCGAACTGCTCGACCGCCAGTGCCGTGCTCACCAGCCACAGGTTGTGCGGCTGCGCGAAGGCCAGCAGCAGGAACACCGCGTTCGGCACATGCATGATCAGGATCAGCGGCCACAGCGCCCGCTTCAGGCCCACACGCGAGATCACCCAGCCGCCCAGCAGGCCGCCCAGCGTCAGGGCGATCAGGCCGACGGTGCCGTAGGCGATGCCCACCTGCTTGGTCGAGAGGCCCAGGCCGCCCAGCTCGGGCTTGTCGAGCAGGAAGGGCGTGGCCAGCTTCAGGAGCTGCGCCTCGGGGAAGCGGTACAGCAGCAGGAAGCCGAGGATCACCCAGATGCCGGGCTTGCTGAAGAAGCGGGCGAACACGCGCCAGAACTCGGCCATCGTGTCGTCGCCGCGTGCCGTCTTCTGGTCAAGAGCCGGCTTGGGCAGCATGAACTGGTGATAGATCGCCAACGCCACGAACATGGCGCAGAGGACGAAGAAGACGATGCTCCAGGCCGTCTTCATGCTGCCGGTGCGTTCCTGCAGCTCGCCGGCCAGGTAGACGAGGCCGCCCTGGCCGCCGATATTGGCCAGGCGATAGAAGGTCGAGCGCACGCCGACAAAGGCCGCTTGCTCATGCGTCTTCAAGGCCAGCATGTAGAAGCCGTCGGCCGCAATGTCGTGCGATGCCGAGGCAAAGGCCATCAGCCAGAACACCGCCAGCGTCATGCGGAAGTAGTCGGGGCCGGGAATGGTGAGTGCCACCATGGCCAGCGCCACGCCGACGAGGAACTGCAGTGCCGTGATCCAGATCCGCTTGGTGCCGAACAGTTCGATCAGCGGCGACCACAGCGGCTTGATCACCCAGGGCAGGTAGAGCCAGCTGGTGTACAGCGCGATGTCGGTGTTCGATACCTCGAGGTTCTTGTACATGATGACCGAGAGGGTCATCACGACGACGTAGGGAATGCCTTGCCCGAAGTAGAGCGTGGGAATCCAGGCCCAGGGATTGCGCGATGCGGCGGTGGTGTCGTTCATGCGGGCATTGTGGCGGCGGTGGAGGGTTGCATTGGCGCTTGCCGCCACTGAGCACGAAGGCGGTTCCGTGCTTCGGCCGCACGCAGTCGGGAGGCTTCCATCTGCTGCGGCGTCACCGCCCTGGCTTCGGAGAGCCCGCGCTCACGCTGGGCCTTGACCCAGTTGCGCAGCGTCTGCTCGGCCAGGCCCAGTTCGCGCGCCGCCGCATAGATGCCGCACTGCTCGGAGCGTTGCACCGCCTCCAGCTTGAAGCCCAGCGTGTACTCGCAGCGCGGCAGGCGTCGCATCGTTTCGGTCAGCCGTTCAGCGCGCGCCGGACGCTGCCGCCGGAGGCGTCCAGCAGCTCACGCGACTGCTGGACTGTCAGGTTCTTCTTGATCGCCACCAGAGCCACCTTCACATGGTTGTCGCACTTGGCCAGCACCTCGCGGGCAAGGGCTTCGTCGGCGCCGCTGGCGCGCATGGTGAGCGCCACGGCCCGGCGCAGGAGCTTGGCGTTGGTGGCTTTCAGGTCGACCATCAGATTGCCGTAGACCTTGTTCAGCTTGACCATCAGACTGCTGGAGAAGGTGTTGAGCGCCATCTTCTGCGCGCTGCCGGCCTTCAGCCGTGTGCTGCCCGAGATGACCTCGGGGCCGGTGTCCAGCGTGATGCCCAGCTCGGCGGCGGCCGTCACCGGCGCGCCGGCATTGTTGGCAAAGCCGATGGCGAGGGCGCCGGCCTCACGGGCCGCGCGGATCGCGCCCAGCACATAGGGCGTGCCGCCCGAAGCGGCCAGCGCCAGCAGCACGTCGTTGGGACCGGGGTTCAGGGCCGCGATGTCGGCCGCGCCCTGCACATCGTCGTCTTCAGCGCCTTCGATGGCGACGAACATGGCCTGCTGGCCGCCGGCAATCACGGCCACGGCGCGCTCGCGCGGCCAGGAGAAGGTGGGGTAGAGCTCCACGCTGTCGAGCACGCCCAGACGGCCCGAGGTGCCAGCGCCGGCATAGAGGATGCGGCCACCGGCCTGAATGCGCGGCAAGGCGGCTGCCACGGCTGCAGCCAGCTGCGGCCCGGCGCGACGCACGGCGTCGACCGCCTCCACCTGGTCCTCGATGAACGCGCTGACCAGTTGGGGCAGCTCGTAGAGGTCCAGGTCCGGATGGGCGGCGCTGGGGGTTTCGGTCTTCAGCATGGTGCGGGCTTTCAGTGTTGACCGGACTCTAATGGTCTACAAATGGTCTGACCAATGCGCTTGCAGACTCAGGTCATAACTTCAGGCAATACAAGACTGCATAAATCTTGTGGCATCCCCTCACTCAGCGAGCTCAGGTGTAAGGTCTGCCGGCCCTGCGCCGACGCAAGTTGGCAAGCCGGGTCTGTTCTGTTCAGCCATCCGGCCTGTATCTCTCAATGTTCTCTCTCTTCCTCACATTTTCGGAGACACGCATATGCAAGCCAAGATTCTGAAGACCGGCCTCGGTGTTGCTGCCGCAGCGGCCGCCCTGTTTGCCACCACCGGCCTGGCCACCACGGTGCAAGCCGCGGACGGCATGGTCAAGTGCTCGGGCATCAATGCCTGCAAGGGCACCTCGGAATGCAAGACCGCCAAGAGCGACTGCAAGGGCCACAACGCCTGCAAGGGCCAGGGCTGGGTCAGCAAGAAGACCGCCGACGAATGCACCAAGGCCGGCGGCAAAGTAGAAAAATGACAACCCCTCGCCCGTGAGTACACGGGCGGTCCCCCGAGGGGACGCCGATCATGGCCGGGGGAGCCCCCGGCCATGACATCAGCTTGAATCATCCTTGGGGCGGCCCGGCGGATGATTCAATTCCAGACACCGCCGACCTCCACCATCACATGCTCTTGCCTGCAAATAGCTTCGGCCTGGGCCTGCGTGTCGAACACTACGCGGCCTTGGCCGAGACCGATCTGGTCTCCAAGCCCGACTGGCTGGAGATCATTTCAGAGAATTTCATGGTGCCCGGTGGCAAGCCGCTGTGGCATCTGGATCGCCTGCGGCGCGATTACCCGGTGGTGATGCATGGGGTGTCGATGTCCATCGGCAGCGCCGACCCGCTGGACCTGGGCTACCTGCGCGAGCTGCGCGCACTGGCGGATCGCATCGAGCCCGCCTGGATCTCCGACCACCTGTGCTGGACCGGCGTCGACCATCGCAACCTGCACGACCTGCTGCCGCTGGCCCTGAACCGCGCGACGCTGGAGCATCTCTTGCCGCGCATCGCGCAGGTGCAGGAGCTGCTCGGCCGGCGGCTCGTGCTGGAAAACGTCTCCAGCTACCTGCAGTTCGAAGCCGACGCGCAGGGTGAGGCGCAGTTCATTGCCGAGCTGGCCCGGCGCAGCGGCTGCGGTCTGCTGCTGGACGTGAACAACGTCTATGTGTCGAGCCGCAACCACGGCTTCGATGCACAAGCCTATATCGACACCATCCCGGCCGAGTCCGTCGTGCAAATTCATCTGGCCGGCCATGAGGACCAGGGCGGGCTGGTGATAGACACCCACGACCACCCGATCTGCAATGCGGTGTGGCAGCTCTATGCCTACACCCTGCGCCGCATGGGCCCGCGCCCCAGCATGATCGAACGCGACGACCACATGCCGCCCTTGCCCGAGCTGCTCGCCGAGCTGGACCAGGCGCGCGCCCTGGCCGCCGCCACGTTGGCACAAGCGCTGGTGCCGGCATGAATGCAGCGCTGCAGCAAGCCTTGCAGTTGGCGATCCGGACGGGCGGCGATGCGGCCGGTCTCCTGAAGGCCGGCTCGCGCATCGATGTCTATGCCCATGCCTACCGCGCCCGTTTGATAGCCGCGCTGCGCGACAACCACGAGGTGCTGTACCGGGCCATGGGCGACGCGGCCTTCGAGGCCCTGGCCCTGGCCTATATCGAAGCCCAGCCCTCCCGCCACCGCTCGATCCGCTGGTTCGGCGACGGCCTGGCCGGCTTCATGGCTGGCGCCGGTGCGGCGCAGGTGGAACACCCTTCCCTCATCGACATCGCCCGCATGGACTGGGCCCTGCGAGCAGCCTTTGATGCCGCCGACAACACCCCGCTGGCAGGGGCCGACCTGGCCTCACTCGCCGGCGAAAGCTGGCCGGGCCTGCGGCTCCATCTGCAGCCGGGCACGGGCCTGCTCGAGATGGACTGGGTGATCGAGCCGGCATGGGCGGCGCTGCGGGCCGCCGAGTGCGACACCGAGTTGCCCGAGCTGGCGGCGCCGGTGGCTGGTCCGCATGTCCTGCTGGTCTGGCGCCAGGGGCTGGAGACGCGCTGGCGGACCTTTCCTCCGCTGGAGGCCTCGCTGCTGCAAGCGCTGCAGGGTGGCGCCAGCTTTGCCGACCTTTGCGAGCAAGCCGCGCAAAGCCAGGGCGAAGGAGGCGCTGCCGCCGCCGTCATCGCCTGCCTGCAGCAATGGCTGGCCGACGAGTTGCTGTCCAGCGAAATTTTCGTTGGCGAGGCATGATGCGGCACCTTCCCTACCGCTGCAGGATTTCCGATGTTCTTCAAGCATGCCCTGACTCTTTCCGCGCTGATGATCGCCGGCCTGGCCCAGGCAGCCCTGCCCGTCGGTGCCCCGGCGCCTGACTTCACGGCCGAAGCCGCACTCGGCGGCCAGCCCTACAAGTTCAGCCTGGCTGCGGCCTTGAAGAAGGGGCCGGTGGTCCTGTACTTCTATCCCAAGGCTTTCACCAGCGGCTGCACCGTCGAGGCCCATCTGTTCGCCGAGGCGAGCGAGAAGTTCGAGGCCCTCGGCGCCACCGTGGTCGGCATCTCCAACGACAGCATCGACACCCTGAAAAAGTTTTCGGTCGAGGCCTGCCGCAACAAGTTCGCCGTCGCCGCCGATGCCGGTGCCAAGGTGATGAGGGACTACGACGCCAAGCTGCTCAAGCCCATCGACATGGCCGACCGCATCTCCTACCTGATCAGCAGCGATGGCCGCATCGCCGCGGTCCACGCTGCGATGAAGCCCGAGGGCCATATCGAGAGCATGCTGAAGGCGGCCGAGCAGCTCAAGGCCAAGCGCTGAGGCCTATCCGGCCCGGCCGCCGGTATCGCGTCCAGGCCTTCGCCAGCCTCATGATCCTTCCGGATCATGAGTGCAGGTTCAGCCACCCGTTTGCTGCAGGCGATAGTCGGCCAGCGAGCGGGTCAGGGCCGCCTTGCGGGCGCCCTCGGCCAGCTGGCCGCGCAGCGCTTCGAAGCGAGCGAAATTGCTGTCGGTCAGGAAGGGCGTGAGGTTCTCCGCCACGGCCTGAGCGGCATGCCAGCCGCCGGTGTGCAGCACCTCGGCCAGCATGTCCTCATAGCCCACGCTCAAGCCCTGCCGCTGCCATTGCTGCAGGACAGGGAAGGCCTTCTGGAACAGCACCGAGTCGTAGCTCTCGCGCAGCGCCGCCACCGCGGCCTGCACCGTGGCCGCGTCGGGCGGCAGGCGCGCTGCCATGGCCAGGGCCTCGGCCTGGACATGCCCATCAGGAAAGGCCAGGAACTCCCGCACCAGCTGTGCCTGCTCGGCCGTGCTGGCCTGCGCCGGCAAGGCCTTGAGCTGGGCAACGATGGCGCGCGACGCCGCGAAATGGGCATCGAGCCCCTCGCTGCCGGCCAGGCCGCAGTTGTCGGCGTAGTAGCACTGCTTGAGCAGCCTCAGCGCGGCTGCCGCGGGCATGGTGCCAGCAACGGCGAGCTGGCCCGGCGCTGCCGCTGAAGCCGCCGCACTGGCTGCGTCAAGCGCCGCAGCGGCGGAAGGCATGACTGCCGTGGCCGAGCCCGGTGAGGCGAGCAGCTGGCTCGGGCCTGGCTGCTCGGCGACCGCGGCGTCCGGCCCCAGCCAGGCGAAGGCAGCCACTGCCGCAGCCAGCACGAGCACCGCAGCCATCAGCGCATTTCGCTGCCTCGCGTTCATGCCGCACCTCTTTCGTCAGGGCTGCAATGCCGTGTAGACGCTGCCGGGCCAGCGGTTGCTGCGGCAGAAGGCGGCGTTGGCATTGGCGGCCAGGCAGGCATTGACCAGCGTCGTGCCGAACGGGCCGTAGACATCGGTCTCGGGCGCACCGCCGCGCACCACGGCTTCCGTGCAATGGAATCGATGCGCGACCGAGCGCGAGGCGCCGCGCGGGCAGTCGCCATTGCCGACAGCCGCCGTGTTGGTCGCTTTGTTCCAGAGCTGCACTTGCAGCAGGGCACCGTCGACCACCACCCCGCGACCGGCCGTGCAGACCGCGCCGGCACCGCTGTCCAGGCAGGCCTGGGTCGCTGCGGCCGTGAACGGGCCGTAGACCGCGCTGGCGCTCATGCACTGGCGGCTGTGGATGTCGTAGCGCGTGCCGGCCGGGCAATGTGCATGCTTGGTCGGCGAGGCCGGCGTCGCAGCCGGAATCGCCCAGTTGGCCAGCGTCGAGCTCGGGTAGAGATTGCCGGCGAAGAACCAGCCATCCTTGCCCAGGTACTCGGTGCGGTAGTAGAGATTGTTGGCAGATGCCGTGCCATAGACCTCCTTGACCTGCACCACGGCGCCGCGAGGCATCGTGGTGAGGACGGTGCCGCTGGGCGGCGAGGCGCGCAGGTTCAGGCTGGTGGTGACGTTGACCGCCACCCAGTCGCCTGGATAGGCAATGGCGCCCGCAGCGGTGGGCGCCGCGGCGGCCGCGATGCCGGCGTGGTTGCTGCTGTCGCCAGCGAGGATCCAGCCGTCCTGCTGCGCGCCGGTGGTCAATGCGCCGCGAACACGGTAGTAGCGGTCCTGCTTCAGCACGCCGCGCACTTCGAAGTCCAGCACCTGGTAGTTGCCGGCGGGCAAGGTGCCCAGCACCATGCCGCCAACGGCCGAGCGCAGTTCCAGCGGGCTGCTGGTAGCAATCGCGCTGCCCAGCGACTGCAGGCCCGGCGTGCCGGCACGGCAGAGCTGATGGCGGTTGTGATCGACGCGAGCGCGGCCGGAGACGGCGGCGGCGTAGATCGTGGTGGCGACACTGTCGTCAAACGTGGTGCGCGAGCCCAGGCAAGCGGCGTCGCGCATGTCGTCCACGCATTCCAGCTTGTCGCCCACCAGCACGCAGGCGGCGCTGCCGAGCTTCATCAGCGTGTTTGGCAAGGGGCCGCCCGAGGTGGGCAACGGGCAGGAAGCGCCCATGTCCATCAGGCAGGGCACGTCGATGCTGGCGACCTTGTTCAGGTCGCTCACGTCCGGCAGCCAGCGGCGCAGGTCGTAGTTGTCGCGATAGCCATTGTCCTTGGCCACATTGGCATCGGCCGTGTTCTGCCAGCGGCAGACCTTGGTCGGGCCTCCGTTGTAGGCCGACCAGGCCGAGCGCGCGCGGCTGCGCCAGTACTCGTCGATCTGCGCCTGCGTGCCGGTCCCGGTTGTGGCGCCGCCGAGGCAGCTTGCCGGCGCCTTTTGCCAGGCGTCGTAGTAGATGTCGATCGCGTAGGTAAAGTTCTGGAGCATGTTCCAGCCCTTGCCCTCTTGCAGCGGTACCAGGTGGTAGCGGTCATCCAGCTGCATCATCCCGTGGCCATGGCCGTTGTCGCCGCGAACCATCTTCAGCAGGAAGGCCTGGCCGGCGGCGAGCTGCGCGTCGCGGTAATGCGACCAGAAGCTCTCCTGGCGCAGCAGGGCAAAGACGCCGCGCTGATAGGCCGCCAGTTCATCGGGCAGCACGCCGGGCTTGCGCGCCTTCAGATAGCGCTCCGTTGCATCGCGGATGATGGGGTACATCTCCTGCATGTAGCGCTTGCGCTCGGCCACGCTGATCGGGTCGCTCGAGTTGGCCGTGTTGTAGGCCGCATCGTTGAAGATGGCCTGGCCGTAATTGCCGCGCACGAAGCTGTCGGGGCCGAACGAGGCCACATCACAGCCGCTGGGCACGCGGCCGTGCGTGAAGGTACCGCCGACCTTGTTGGCACATTCCCAGAAGTCGATCGTCGGCGTATAGCCGGCCTGGGCCTGGCCCAGGCCCAAGAGGCCACAGGCCAGCAGGGCGAGACGAGATAGCAGTTTCTTCATGGCACAGGACTCCCTGAGCGGAGGTGGATGGGGGAAGCGAAACGCTGCCAGGCCGATCAACGGCGGCTGCGGCGGCGGGTCAGCGACAGCGCGGCAAGGGCAGCCAGCGCCAGCCCCGCGGTCTGCGGCTCCGGCACATCACCGACGCGCACCGCCCAGGCGTAATAGAGGTTGTCCGTGGAGGAGCTGCCCTGGTCGCCAAAGGCAGTGAAGAAGTGCATCGCCTCGCCTTCATAGAGCGAGGCCGTGCCGGTCCAGTAAGCCCAGGCGGCAAGATCCTGGAAGGGGCCGGTCTGGGTCAGTCCGTCGAAGGCGTTGTTGCCCAGGCTGGTGTAGAAGAGGTAGCCCAGTTCGCTGTTCAAGCCGCTGTTGTTGAAGCCGCTGTCGGTGCTGCCGTCATCCGAGAAATCGAGATTGAGCGCTGTGCCATTGACCGGTGTGAGGCCCGGCAGACGCCAGTCATCGCGGCCACCGAACTCCAACGCCTCGGCCCAGGCCTTGGCATCGGACCAGCTGCGCATGCCGCCCAGGCTGGCATTGCGCACCCAGGTCAGGCCGGTGGCGGTGTCGTACACCATGTCGTTGTTGCCGCCGCGCAGTTGCAGCGAGGCCTGGGCGGGTGCCAGCAGGGCACCCAGTGCGAGGCAGGCAAATGCAGATTTCAGGGTCTTCATCGTCATGGTCATCTCGTTCCAAAAGCGCGCCCGGCACACCGGTCAGGCCGGGCGCCTCAAGGGCCGAAACGCGACATGCAGCAGACGAGCGCGTCCATGCGGGCACAGGGCCAGCAAGCCAGCGAGCAGCAAGCGCGACATTGAGGTCGACGCATGAGCGTCGCCAGGAGCTAACCCTGATGATCAGTGCCAACTCGCAGCAATGGTCGTCGCCACTAGACCAATTGGTACATAGGGCAAACCTGTGAACTTCATCACGAATTGAGGGGCATCCATGCACGGAAGGAATGCCTTGCCCCTCCGAAGGGGGGCAGGTCTTGCCTGCGGCAGCTGCGCCAGGTTCAGTGGCTGAGCCGGCGCGGCAAGCGCAGTTCGAACAGCGCGCCACCGCCCGGCGCTTCGAGCAGACGGATCTCACCGCCCAGGCGCTGCGTCACCAGGCGGTAAGCCAGGTGCAGCCCGAGGCCCGAGGAGCCCTGGCCAAGCCGCGTCGTGAAGAAGGGATCGAACACGCGGGGGCGGTTGGCCTGCGCAATGCCGTGTCCGCTGTCGCCGACCTCCAGGCAGTAGTCGTCGCCCTGCAGGCTGGCACTGATGCGCAAGCGCCGCTCGCCCTGCCAACCCCTGAAGGCATGCACCAGGCTGTTCTCGAACAGCTGGGCCAGCACTTGGCCCAGCGCGCCGGGGTTGCCATGCAGCACCTGACCGCCCGGGCATTGCAATTCCACCTCGACACCGGCCTCACGCAAGCCACGATCCATCACGGCCAGCGTGTTCTCGACCACATCGCTCGGATGGAAGTCGACCGGCTCCATACCGGCCTGCTCCAGCGCGAGCGCCTTGAAGCTGCGCACCAGGGCGCTCGCGCGCTCCAGGCCGCGCTGAGCCAGCGCCAGGCCCTCTTCCAGGCCGCCGTGCAACTCATGGATATCTCGCCGCGACAGCCGCCCCTCCTCAAAAGCCTGCTTGTTCTGGTCGATGACTGCGGCCATCGTGCCGATCGCCAGCAGCGCGTTGCCCAGCGGCGTGTTCAGCTCATGAGCCACGCCGGCCACGAGGTGCGTCAGGGCGGCCTGCTTCTCGCGCTCCAGCAGCATGCGCACGGCGCGCTCCAGCTCGCGATTGCGCTGCTCGACCTTCAGCTCCAGCGCATCGCGCGCCTCGGCCAGCTCGCGCTCCAGCTGGCTGCCCTGGCGGCGCAGGTACTCGTTCTGACCTTGCATGCGGGCATGGCTGCTGACGCGCTCCAGCGTCAGGCCGAAGGACCTGGCCTGGTGGCGGGCCCGCTCCTGCACCAGGCTGACCTGCGCCTTGCGTGCGGCCAGCGCGGTTTCGAACAGACCGGCCTCTTCGGCACATTCGGCCTTGCGCATCAGGATGCGGCCGCGGATGGGCATCATCGGATGCGGCAGGGCCAGCGCCCAGGCCCGATCAAACAAGGGCAAGGCCTCCAGGTGCCGGCCGCGCTTCCAGGCCAGCAGGGCGCAATTCTGGAAGTAGAAGATCTGCTGCCGCTCCAGCACCTCGCCGCCAGCCAGCAGTTCGCCCGCCTCGCGCAGCAGCCGTTCAACCGCATCCAGCTTGCCCAGCCAAAGGTATTGGTTCGCCAGATTGACCGTGTCGCGCATCCGCGCCGTCGGCGTGCCCGACTGCAGCGACTCCTCATAGAGCCGCTGCGAGATGGCGGCAGCTTCCTCATAGCGGTCCAGGAAGGAGTAGGCCGCGCCGATGTTGGTCATCAGGCTGTGCCTCGCGGCGGACGGCAGCAGGGCCAGCTGCCCAAGGTCGGCGGCCAGAGGTTCGAAGCGCTGCAACAGCTCGGCGAACAGCTCGCCCTCGTACAGGGCACTGCTGGCGCGCACCTTGGCCAGGGCGACGCTTGCGGGGTCGCCGAGTTGCTCGTACAGCGCCTCGGCTTCCCCAAAGGACTCCAGCGCCTGCGTCACCATGCGCGCTCGCGACTGCAGGCGGGCCAGCGCCACCAGGGCGTCGGCCTGGGCCGGCAGGTCCAGGGCACGACGGGCCGCATTCAGCAGCGCGTAGGCCGGATCAAGCTCGGGCTCCTGCTCGCGGCTGTGCATCTCGAGCACCAGCTGGCGACAGGCCAGGCGGGCGTGGCGAGAATCGTCGAAGGCGAGGTCCTTGAGGTTGTCGAGCAGACGCCGCGCCGTCTGAACGTCGACAGCGTCCAGAGACTCGTCCAGAGAGCGCAGCAGGAGATCGAACTCGTCCAGCAGCATCTTGAAAACCTTGCTTCAGCACTCGCCCTGGATGCCTGCGCTGGTGTCAGCGCATGGCGGCTATCATTCGCGCCCAAGGGTAAGCCAAGTATCCAACCATTCCGGCGCCAATCAGCATCAACAAGAATGCAGCAGGCCCGGGACGGGATGTCGAGGGACAAGTGACAGAACAGACCGAATGGCGAGGCCGCGTGAGGCTCGTCGATGAAGTGGCGCAGGTCTTGCGCCAGCGGATTTACATGGGCCACTACCCACCCGGTGAAATGCTGCGACAGGTACAACTGGCAGCCGACCTCAAGGTCAGCCGCACGCCGCTGCGCGAAGCCTTGCGCATGCTGCAGTCCGAAGGCCTGGTGGAGGCCGACAGCGTGCGCGGCGTCTGCGTCGCCCGGGCCGACCACCGCCGGCTGATGGATGCCTATGCGATGCGCGAGATGCTCGATGCGCTGGCCGCGCGCCAGGCCGCCGAGCGCGGAAGCGAGCGCGCCGCCGAGCTGCTGACACCGCTGCTGGCGCGCCAGGAAGCGGCACTCACGCCCTGGTCGCCCAGCGACTATGCGCAAAGCAATGTCGACTTCCACGCGGCCATCGTGGAGCTGGCCGACAACGAGTTCCTGGACAGCCAGATGGCCCTGGTGCGCAAGACCTCGCAGGTCTTCGCGCCGGCCGTGCTGATTTCCAAGGACCGCGCGCATCCGGCCATTGCCGAGCACCGCGCCATCGCCCAAGCCATCGCGGCCGGCAATGGCGACGCCGCCGAGCAAGCCGCCCGCAGCCATATCCGCGCCACGCTGGGCTGCCTGAAGCAGGCGGCACGCTACCAGCAGGACCCGCCCACCAGCCTGCCACCGCGCCGGCGCTGAAGAGCAGCAGAGCGATGAGCCTGGCCCTGCTGCGTCGCTTGCTCTGGCTGCTGGCCACGCTGGCAGCCGCCTCGGCGCTGATCTTCGGCCTCCTGGACCTGCTGCCCGGCAACGCGGCCCAGGTGCTCCTGGGGCCGGATGCTGCGCCTGAAGCGGTCGAGGCCCTGAGCCGCCAGCTCGGGCTGGACCAGAGCGCCCTCCAGCGCTACCTGCAATGGACAGGCGGACTCCTGCAGGGCGAGCTGGGCGAGAGTGCCAGCTATGGCGGCGCGCCGGTGTGGCCGCTGATGCTTGAGCGGCTGGCGGTGACGCTGCCGCTGTCGTTCTTCGCTTTCATGCTGGCCTTGGCTGTCGCACTGCCGGCGGCCGTGTTCGCGGCAAGCCGCCAGGGCCGCACCGGCGATCTCCTGGTGATGGGCATCAGCCAGCTGGGCATCGCCTTGCCCAGCTTCTGGCTGGGCATCCTGCTGACGCTGCTGTTCTCGGTGCAGCTGCAATGGCTGCCGGCCGGCGGCTTCCCGGGCTGGCGCGGCGAAGGCGGCTGGACGGCCGCACTGCAAGCCCTGCTCTTGCCGGCGCTCGCGCTGGCACTGGTGCAGGGCGCGATCCTGGCACGCGTCAGCCGTTCGGCCCTCGTCGAACTGCTGCGCGACGACTTCGTCCGCAATGCGCGGGCCCAGGGCATGAGCCGGCGTGCGCTGCTGTGGGGGCCGGTGCTGCGCAATGCACTGCTGCCGGTGCTGACCATCGCCGGTCTGCAGTTCGCCAATCTGCTGGCCGGAGCCATCGTGGTGGAAAACGTCTTCACCCTGCCCGGCCTCGGCCGCCTGATCTTCCAGGCCATTGCCAACCGCGACCTCGCCCTGGTGCGCAACGCGGTGATGTTCCTGGTGGCGGCGGTGCTTGTCATCAATTTCATCGTCGACCTGCTCTATCTGTGGATCGATCCGCGGCTGCGTGGCGGAGGCCGGCTATGAAGGCGGCCCTGCGTATCGGAGCGACCCTGAGCCTGTGCGTGCTGGCGGTGGCCGCCCTTTCCTTCTTCTGGACGCCGGGATCGCTTGTCGAAGTGGACATGCAGGCCCGGCTGCTGCCCGCCAGCGCCAACCACTGGCTGGGCACCGACGCGCTGGGTCGCGACGTGCTGAGCCTCCTGATGGCTGGGGCCCGCAATGCGCTGCTGGTCGGCGTGATCGCGGTCGGCATCGGCCTGGTCGGCGGCACGGTGCTGGGCCTGTGGGCGGCGGCGCGGCGCGGCTGGGTCGAGCAGGTGGTGATGCGCGCGGCCGATATCGGCTTTGCCTTCCCGGCGCTGCTGATCGCGCTGGTGTTCACGGCGGTCTGGGGGCCGGGCATCATCAACGCGATTGCCGCAATCGGCCTGCATGCGGTGCCGACGTTTGCGCGGGTGGCGAGAGGCGCAGCACTGTCGGTCTGGTCGCGCGACTATGTGCTGGCCGCGCGTGCCTGCGGCAAGGGCCCCTGGCGCATCAGCATCGACCATGTGCTGCCGAACATCGCCGCGCCGCTGATCGTGCAGGCCACGATACAGTTCGCCCTGGCCATCCTGGCCGAGGCTGCACTGTCGTATCTCGGCCTTGGCACGCAGCCGCCCGACCCATCATGGGGCCGCATGCTGGCCGAGGCGCAGACCTGGCTCTTTCAGGCGCCGCAGCTGGCCATCTACCCGGGCCTGGCCATCATGCTGGCCGTGCTCGGATTGAATCTCCTGGGCGATGGCTTGCGGGATCATCTGGACCCGCGGCAGGAGCGTGCCCGATGAGGGCCGAGCGCAGGGCCGCTCCCAAGCCGGCGCGCATCCCCTTGGGGGATCGACCGGTGCACCCGCCGGGCGAGGGGCTGCAATGAGCCTGCCCTTGCTGCTCGTTGAAGACCTGCGGGTCAGCCTCGGCAATGGCCGGGCCGCCGTGCGCGGCCTCGATTTCGAATTGCGCGCCGGCGAGACGCTGGCCCTGATCGGCGAATCGGGCAGCGGCAAGAGCATGACAGCGCTGGCCCTGATGGGCTTGCTGCCCGAGGCTGCGCGCGCCCGCGGCCGCCTGCTGCTGGCCGGCGAGGATCTGCTCAAGCTGAACGAGGCGGCACTGTGCAAGCAGCGCGGCCGCCGCATCGCGCTGGTGCCGCAGGAGCCGCTCAGTGCCCTGAACCCGCTGCAGCGCGTCCTGCATCAGGTGATGCTGCCGCTGCGCATGCATGGCCTGACTGACGGCGCCGAGCAGCGCGCCCGCGAAGTACTGGCTCGCGTGGGCCTGCCCGAGTCGCGCTGGCGGGCCTGGCCGCATGAGCTATCGGGCGGCCAGCGCCAGCGGGTGCTGATTGCCCAGGCGCTGGCCTGCGGGCCCTCGCTCCTGATTGCCGACGAGCCGACCTCGGCGCTGGACCCGGCCTCACAGCGCCAGGTGCTGGACCTGTTGGCCGAACTGGGCCGGGAGCAGGGCCTGGCGCTGCTCCTGATCTCCCACGACCTGGGCCTGGTGGCGCGCCGCGCCGATCGGCTGCTGGTCATGTATGGCGGGCGCATCATGGAACAGGGCCTGGCCAGCGAACTCCTCAGCGCACCGGCCCATCCCTACACGCAGGCCTTGCTGGCCGCGCGCCCCGGCCTTGCCACGCGGGGCCAGGTCTTGCCGGCGATTCCCGGCCAGGTGCCGGCCGCGGGCCAATGGCCCAGGGGCTGCCCCTTCGCCGGTCGCTGCGCCTTGGGCGACCAGCGCTGCATCGATGAAGCGCCGCCGCGGGCGCTCGTGGGCGCCCATGGCAGCGCCGACTGCTGGAGGCTGCAGGCATGAGCGTCATGAACGACAGGCCGCCGCCGCTGCTCAAGGTCGAAGGTCTCGGCAAGCACTACCCGCTGCCGCGCCAATCGCTGTTCACCGCGCCAGGCCGGCTGCAGGCGCTGGACGGCGTTTCGTTCGAGCTTGAAAGCGGCGGCGCCTTGGGCCTGGTCGGCGCGTCCGGCTCGGGCAAGAGCACGCTGGCGCGCCTGCTGATGGCGCTGGAGCGGCCGGACGCCGGCCGGGTGGAGCTGCTGGGCCGCGAGCTGCATGCCTTGAACCCGCGCGATCTGCGCAATGCGCGGCGCGACATCGCCATCGTGTTCCAGGACCCGGCCGGTGCGCTGGACCCGCGCATGACGGTGGAGCGCAGCGTCGGCGAGCCGCTGGAAATGCTCGAGCGCATGCCCCGGGCGATGCGCCGCGAGCGCGTGCTGGAAACGCTGGAGGCCGTCGGCCTGTCAGCGGCGGACCTCGGCCGCTACCCGCATCAGTTCTCCGGCGGCCAGCGCCAGCGCATCGCGATTGCCCGTGCTCTGGTAACCAGGCCCCGGCTGATCATTGCGGACGAGCCCGTCAGCGCGCTGGACATGTCGGTCCAGGCCCAGGTCCTGAACCTCCTGCAGGACCTGCGCCAGCGCTTCGGCATGGGCCTCCTGCTGATCAGCCATGACCTGGCGGTGGTGGCGCAACTGTGCGAGCGCCTGATGGTGCTGGAAGCCGGCCGCATCACCCGCCAGGGCCGCACCGAGGACCTGCTCCAGGCACTCTGAGGAGACCAGGGTCATGTGTTGCGCTTATCCTTGCGCATGCCTTTCTTGAACCGACGTGCCGCTCTTGCCCTGGGCCTTGCCGCGCCGCTGCCGCTGTGGGCGCAGCGCCCGCGTGACACCCTCGTGGTCGGCATGACCCTGGAGCCGCCCGGCCTGGACCCGACCGTGGGCGCGGCCTCGGCGATTGCCGAGGTGGTGCTCTACAACGTGCTGGAGACGCTGACCAAGATCGGCCCTGACGGCCAGGCGCGGCCGCTGCTGGCCGACAGCTGGGAGATCTCGGCCGACCAGAAGACCTACCGCTTCAAGCTCAAGCGGGGGCTCAGGTTCCACAACGGCGAGGCCTTCAATGCGGCCGCCGTGAAGTTCTCGTTCGAGCGCGCCGCCAGCGAGGCCAGCACCAACAAGGACAAGCGCCTGTTCGCCGGCTTTGCCAGCGTCGTGGCAGCCGATGAGGCGACGCTGCAGATCACGCTGAAGAGCCCCGAGCCCGACCTGCCCTTCCTGCTCGGCCAGGCCAGCGCCTGCATCGTCGAGCCGCGCAGTGCCCAGGGCAATGCCCAGATGCCCGTGGGCACCGGGCCGTACCAGTTCGAAGCCTGGTCGCGCGGTGCCTCGCTGACGCTGAAGGCATGGCCGCAGTACCGCTCGCCAGCGGCGATCAAGCGGGTGCAGTTCCGCTTCATCAGTGAGCCGGCAGCACAGGTGGCCTCGCTGCTGGCCGGCGATATCGACACCTTCCCGCGCGTGGCGGTGGCGCGCAGCCTGGCGCAGTTCAGGAGCGATGCGCGCTTCCAGGTCATCGTCAGCGGCTCGCGAGCCAAGACCCTGATCGCCATCAACCATCAGCGCAAGCCCCTGGGCGATGTGCGCGTGCGGCGCGCCCTGGCCGCTGCCATCGATCGCAAGGCCGTGATCGCCGCGGCTGCCGACGGCTTTGGCGTGCCCATCGGCAGCCACTATGTGCCCGGCGCACCAGGCTACGTGGACACCACGGCCATCAACCCCTTCGACCCGCCGCGCGCCCGCGCCCTGCTGAAGGAGGCGGGCGTTGGCGCCCTGAATCTCACACTGAAGCTGCCACCGGTGCCCTATGCCCGCCAGGGCGGCGAGCTGGTCAAGGCGCAGCTGGCCCAGGTGGGCGTGAACCTGAAGCTGGAGAACATCGAATGGGCGCAGTGGATGGCCTCGGTCTATGGCCAGCGCAATTACGAGCTGACGCTGATCTCGCATGTCGAGCCGCTGGACCTCGGCAACTACGCCAAGACGGGCTACTACTGGGGCTACCAGAACCCCGAGTTCAACAAGCTGTTCGAGAAACTGCGCGAAAGCCCGCGCGAGGCCGAGCGCCTGCAGATGCTGGGCGATGCGCAGCGATTGCTGGCCCAGGATGCAGCGGCCATCTACCTCTACCAGCCGCAATGGCTGACCGTGGCGAAGAAGGGGCTCAAGGGCCTGTGGGCCGACATGCCGATCTTCGCCAACGACATCGCCGCCCTGAGCTGGAGCTGACCTGCCATGCATGACCTGAGCGCCTGCGAGCTGCTGCAGCACTATCGGCGCGGCAGCCTGTCGCCGGTGGAGGTCGCGCGCGCGACCATCGCCCACATCGAACGCTGGGAGCCCCGGCTGCATGCCTTCTACCGCTTCGATCCCGAGGCGGCGCTGGCCCAGGCGCGCGCGTCGGAGCAACGCTGGCAGCGCGGCGAGGCGCTGGCGCTGGACGGCGTGCCGCTGACGCTGAAAGAGAACATTGCCACCGCCGGCTGCGCCATGCCCCTGGGCACGGCCGCACTGGCCGACGCCGCACCGGCGCTGGCCGACGCGCCACCCGCAGCGCGCCTGCGAGAAGCCGGCGCCGTGCTGCTGGGCAAGACCACGATGCCGGACTACGGCATGCTGAGCTCGGGCCTGTCCAGCCTGCACGCAGCGGCACGCAACCCCTGGGACCTGAGCAAGGGCCCGGGCGGCAGCAGTGCCGGCGCCGCGGCAGCGGCAGCGGCCGGCTATGGCCCCTTGCATGTGGGCACCGATATCGGCGGCTCCCTGCGCCTGCCAGCTTCCTGGTGCGGCATCTTCACCCTGAAGCCCAGCCTCGGCCGCATTCCCATCCAGCCGCCCTACGCCGGCCGCGTGGCCGGGCCGATGACGCGCACGGTCGCCGACGCCGCCCTGATGATGGGGCCGCTGAGCCGGCCCGACTGGCGCGACGGCATGAGCCTGCCGGCGCAGGACATCGCCTGGCAGAGTGCGCCGCTGGACCTGCGGGGTCTGAGGATCGGCTTGTGGACCGACGCCGGCTGGGGCCTGCCGGTCGACCCGGAGGTCCAGGGTGCCATCGAAGCCGCGGCTCGCCTGCTCGAGCAGGCCGGCGCCATCGTCGAGCCGCTTGCGCCCTTCTCGACCCGGGCCATGATCGACGGGCTCGACCGCTTCTGGCGCATGCGTTCCTGGCTGGACATCTCGGCGCTCGCGCCCGAGCGGCGGGCCCGCGTCCTGCCCTACATCCGCCAGTGGGTGGCGGCCGGCGAGCACTGCTCGGCAGCCGAGCTGTTCCAGGGCTACAGCCAGATGGCAGCGTTCCGCGATTCGGCCATTGCCGCCTGCCAGGCCTTTGACTTCGTGATCTCACCGGTGGCGCCGGTCCCGGCCTTTGAGGCCGAGCTGGCCAGCCCCCTGGACGACCCGGCCCGGCCCTTCGAACACATCGCCTTCACCGTGCCCTTCAACTTCAGCGAACAGCCGGCAGCGTCCATCAATTGCGGCTGCACAAAGGCCGGCCTGCCCATAGGCCTGCAGATCATCGGAAAGCGCCATGACGACCTCGGCGTGCTGCAACTTTCGGCTGCTTTCGAGGCCTTGCGCGGCCCGCAACAACCCTGGCCCACGCCCTGAGCGGCGGCGCCGATGTGGCCTGCCTGCGACTGTTGGGACGTCTGCGCCCGAAACAGGGGGCGATACACAGGGCAATGTTCCGGGGAGAACCCTGCCCGAAGCACAAATACCCGCTGGAGCGTGCAACACTGCGGCTATGAGCAATCTCACCCTTTTTGGCACCCAGGGCTCCGGCTCGGCCGCCATCGAGGCGGCGCTGACGATGGCCGGCCTGCCCTTCGAGCAGGTGGAGGCCTCGTCATGGCAGCCAGGGCCAGGTCTTGAGGCCCTGGCCCGGGTCAATCCGCTGCAGCAGATTCCGACGCTGGTGCTGGACGACGGCACGGTGCTGACCGAAAGCGCGGCCATCCTGATCGAGCTGGGCTTGCGCCATCCCGACTCCGGCCTGCTGCCCGCGCACCCGACCGCGCGTGCCCGGGCGATCCGCGGCCTGGTGTTCGTGGCGGCCAACTGCTACGCCGCAATCAGCATCATCGACTACCCGGCCCGCTGGTGCGTGGGCGCCGATGACGACGATGTCGAGCGCATCCGCGCCGGCTCGCGCGAGCGCCTGCATCGCCATTGGTCCTTGTTCGCCGAGCAGTTCGGCAGCACTTTCATGGCCGGTGGCCGCCCCGGCGCGCTGGAGCTGCTGGCCACCGTCGTTTCCAAATGGTCGGGCAGCCGGCCCCATCTTCAGCAGGCAAGGCCCGAGTTCCATGCACTGCTGCTGACGGTGGAGCAGCATCCGGCCGTCGCAGAAATATTCGCCCGTCACTGGCCGGCTTGAGGAGAAAGCAAGCATGTTTGCAGAATTGCAGGACGCACTGGGCAACTACCTGCTGCCGTTCCTGATCGCGGTGCCGCTGGCCATCGTGGTCATCCTGATCAGCTTGCGCAAAGGCGAGGACACCCTGGTGGAACGCCCGCCGCGCGTCGAACCCATGGCGCCGGCACCCGCGCCGGTCGTGCCGCAAACCCGCTCGCCGGCCGCGGTGCTGGTGGTGGACGATTCCACCGTCGCGCGCACCAAGCTCGTGAAGCTGTTCAACGAAGCCGGCTACCTGGTCGCTTCGGCCAAGGACGGCGTCGAGGCGCTGGAAGTGCTGGGCCGGCAGAAAGTCGATGTGCTGATCACCGACCTGGAAATGCCCAACAAGGACGGCTTCGAGCTGATCGCCGACGTCAGGGGCAGCCTGGCCACCGAGGACCTGCCCATCATCGCCATCACCGGCCACGAGGAGCTGCAGACCCGGGTGCATGAAGTGCAGGGCCTGTTCGGCATCTTCAAGAAGCCCTGGAACGACCGCGAGCTGCTCAAGCGCGTCGAGGCCCTGGCCTCCCTGCGCAAGGCATGAGCCGGCTCGCCATGAATTTCGGCTGAATCAACCTGGGGCCCCGTCAGGAGTTACATGACCGACGCTTCAGACGATCGCAGCCAGATACCGGGCCATTCGGCCGAGGACGATTTCAACGCCCTTCCCGCCGGCACCCGCTTTGGTGAGCTGGAGATCCTGCGCACCTTGGGCGTGGGCGGCTTCGGCATCGTCTACCTGGCGCAGGACCATGCACTGGAGCGCCTGGTGGCGATCAAGGAATACATGCCCGGGCAACTGGCCAAGCGCAGCGAAGGCTCGCATGTGTCGGTGCGTTCGGGCTCGCTGTCCGAGACCTTCGACCTCGGCCGGCGAAGCTTCGTCAATGAAGCGCGGCTGCTGGCCCGCTTCGACCACCGCTCGCTCCTGAAGGTCTACCGCTTCTGGGAAGCCAATGGCACGGCCTATATGGTCATGCCCTATCTGCAAGGCATCACGCTGAAGCAGGCGCGCCAGCAGATGACCGAGGCGCCCACGGAGGCCTGGATCATGAGGCGGCTTGTGCCGCTGCTGGACGGCCTCAGCATCCTGCATGCCGAGCAGGTCTACCACCGCGACATCGCACCCGACAACGTGCTGCTGCCGCTCGACGAGGCCGACCCCATCCTGCTGGACTTCGGTGCCGCGCGCCGCGCGATCAGCGACAAGACGCAGTCCTTCACCGCCATCCTGAAGCCCAGCTACGCGCCGATCGAGCAGTACGCCGAGGCCGCCTCGCTGCGCCAGGGGCCCTGGACCGACGTCTATGCGCTCGGCGCCGTGCTGCATTACCTGGTCATGGGCCACACGCCGCCGCCCAGCACCACGCGCACCGTGGCGGACGAATTCGTGCCGCTGGCCGAGCGCGGCGTGGCTGGCTTCTCGCAGCATTTCCTGGCCGCCATCGACTGGTCGCTGGGCGTGCGCCCTCAGGACCGGCCCCAGTCCATGCGCGAGTTCCGCGCGGCACTGCTGGGCGAAATCAAGCCGCCTGAATCGCGGGCTCATTTCGACCCCGAACGCACCATCATTGCGCCGCGTGGCGCGCGAGCCTACGAGAGCACCCAATTGCTCAGCGGCGGCCTGGAGCCGACGAGCATTGACGAGACGGTGGAGGCCACCGTGGCAGGAGCTTCGCTGGCGGAACTTGCGCCCGCCGAGCCCCCTGCCGCACCGCCGCCTCCTGCGCCGCCGCCATCACCGTTGCCCTCTCCCTCGCCACAGCCTGAACCTGCGCCGCGGCCGGCGCCACCCGCCGTGCTGATGGACAGCGGCTCGACCCGCCGAGGCATGATGGGCGCCGTTGTCGGCCTGCTGCTCCTCCTGGTGCTGGGCTGGCTGGTCCTGGGGCGCGACAAGGGAGAGCAGCCTCGTCCGGTCGCTCCCGATGCCGCCGCCTCCGCGCCGCTGCTGGCGGCAGCTTCAGAGCCGGTCCGGACGGTGGCCTTGGCGGCGAGTGCCACCCTGCCCACGCCCTCCGCGCCGAGCACGGCATCGGTCGCCGCCGCTTCGGCCGCCTCCGCGCCAGCCCTGCGCGCCTCGGGCCTGCGGCCGGTCGAGCCGCGTGCCAGCGCACCGGCGCCGGCTCGCCGGGACAACGCCACCAAGACAGCGGTCAAGGAAAAGCCGGCGCCGATTCCGAGCCTGCCGCACCAGGACCCGAGCCTGAGCCAGCAGCCGGTGCTCGCCGCGAATACCGGGATCACGGGCAGCGCCGGGACCAGCGCTTCCGCGCCGGCCTCCCAGGTGGCCAGCCGGCCGGCCGAGGCCGCCGCCAGCGCACCACAGGACCCGAAAGCCGCCTGCGCCAAGCGCCGCAGCAGCTTTGTGCCGGACGCGGTGAACCTCATCTACATGGACTGCCTGGAGCGCAGCTGCAAGAAGGCGGATTTCCAGGCCCACCCCGAATGCGCCAGGATCCGGGAGTTGGTCGAGAAAAGAGACGGTCGTTCCTGACCTCCCCCTGATCAAACCCAGGGCTGCGGCAGCTGTTCCGTCTCAATCGCCTTGGCCACAGCCGGCCTGGCCAGCATGCGCTGCAGGTAGGCGCCGATGTTGGGCAAACTGCGCGCAGGCCGCGCGAAGTTGCGGGTCCAGCGGCACAGCATGAAGGCAAGCGGATCGGCTGCGCTGTATTGCGTGCCCAGCAGCCAAGGGCCACCGCTCCTGGCCAATTGCGCGTCCAGTTGATCCAGCATGGGGCCGATGCGGCGCTCGGCCGAGGCCTTCACCTGGGCCACGCCCGCCGAGTTGCCTTCTTCCACCCAGCGCTCCGGGTAGTAATAGCCGATCAGCAGCGGCTGCAGGCTGTTGGTCAGCCAGACCAGCCATTTGTAGAACTCGGCCCGCTCAGGTGTGCCCAGCGGCGGCGCCAGCCTGGCAGCCGGATGTGTATCGGCCAGATGCAGCAGGATGGCGGCGGTTTCATACAGCACCAGCTCACCATCCTCCAGCACCGGGATCAGGCCATTGGGATTGAGCTTCAGGTACTCTGGCGACTTGTGCGCGCCGACATTGCGGTCCACCAGCACGCGCTGGTAGGGAATTTGCAGTTCTTCCAGCAAGACATGAGGGGCAAAACTGGCGTTGCTGGGGTAGTAGTGCAGCTTGATCATCGATGGCCTCCGGGTGGGAGAGGCATCATCGCAGAGCCGAAATTCCTTTCCCTTCAGCAAGGGTCGCCCCGGTGAACCCGGCGCGCCAGATGCATGGAGTTGTTACCGCCGGTACACCAACGGCAGGTGGGCTGCGTTGGCGGACCATTGCCCCACGGAGCCCGCAATGAAACTGCTTCCCCGCACCCTGATCGTCTCGGCCCTGGTCCTGGCCCATGGTTTTGCGGCCGCCGGCCCGCGCCACTACGAGCCGCCGCGCCATCACCACCATCACCACCGCGGGATTGGCCTTGGCGGCGCCCTGCTGGGCCTGGCCATTGCGGTGCCGCTGATCGCCATCGCCAGCAAGGCTGATCGCGAACCCGAGGTGGTCTATGTGCCGCCGCCGGCACCGCTGCCGCCGCCAGCGCCAGTCATTCTGCAGCCCCTGCCGCCGTCGCGTGGCGAACCCGTCATCTACCCGCGCAACGGCCAAAGCGCCGAACAGCTCGAGTTCGACCGTAGGGAATGCAACCGCTGGGCCAGCACCCAGCAGTCAGCAATGAACGATGCCAGCGTGTTCAACCGTGCCGTCGATGCCTGCATGGACGGCCGCGGATATACATTGCGGTAAGCCCCTCGCCCATGGGGACGGCTTGGGAGCGGCCCGGCGCTCGGCCCGTCAAGGCAATGCCCGTGCGCGTCAGCGTATTGCCATCACCTCGATCTCGACCAGCCAGCCGGGCGCGACCAGCCCGGCGACCTGCATCACTGAGCGCGTGGGCAGCTTGGGCTGGGCGGCGGTGCCGAAAAACTCGCGGTAGCCGGCCATGAAGCCGTCGAAGTCCATCTTGCCGGCCTTGCCCGGGTCGCCGACCAGGAAGACCTGCATCTTCACCACATCGCCCATCGTCAACCCCAGGCCCTTGAGCGAGCGCTCGATGGCCTTGAGCGTGCCCACGGTCTGGGTGCGCGTGTCGCCATAAGCCGCCAGCGAGCCTTTCTCGGCCTTGTCGTCCGCTACCGGCGGCACCGCGCCACTGAGCAGTACCAGGGTCTTGCCGGGCGGAATCTCGATGGCCGCGGCAATCGGGAAATCAGAGTTCGGGATCTTGTGCCGGATCACCTCGGCGCTGCTCTGCGCCTGGGCCAACACGGTCATCAGCGTCAAGAGGCTGACCGAACACAGCTTCATCAAGACATTCATGGGAAAGGCTCCTGTCTGGGCATCTGGGATCGCAGGGCGGCAACGTCGGCGGCGCTCAGGAGCGCGGCGCCCTTCGGGCCGAAGCGCTGCACCGCATGGTTGGCAATGGTGAGCACCTGCTCGTCGTCGAGCTGCCAGGCAAAGCCGGGCATGCCCTTGTTGCCGCGCATCACCATCATCAGCACGTAAGGGGCCGAGGCCAGGCGGGCATTGCCTTTGAGCGCCGGATAGCTGCCGGCACCGCGAGCGCCCTGGCCCTCGGCCATGTGGCAGCCGGCACAGATCGAGGCATAGAGCGCCGGACCGCTGCGCTGCTGGAATTGCCAGCCTTGCGAGAGCGTCGCCTCGGGCTCGGCGGCATGCACAGGCGCCCCCATCAGCAGGGCCAGGAGCAGGGCGAGACTCAGGCCGGCTCCTTGATTCGACTTCATGCGCCCACCGCCTTCTTGTGCAATTGCGTGATCGCATGCCGGGCCGAGAGCACGGCGCCCTCCTGCCAGGCGGTCAGGAGCGAGGCATGCTCGCCGGCCAGGATGATGCGGCCGTCCATCTTCAGCATCGCCGGATAGTGACGCGCGCGGGTCTCTTCGGTCCACCAGCCGAAGCAGCCCAGGGTGAACGGCGAGCGGTGCCAGGCCACGGCCATGCCGTTCTCGAACTCGGCCGGGTATTGCTTGTGGATCCGCGTGCCCAGGCGCACTGTTTCGCGGATGCGCTGCGCTGGCGACATCGCAGCAAATTCATAGGCATTGGTGCCGAAGGTGTAAGCGCCCAGCAGCACGCCCTTGCGGCCCTGGAAGCCGTAGTTCGGATAGCCGATCTGCATGATGGGCAGGTCGGTCAGGCTGATGCCGCCGTAGATGGCTTCATCCTCTTCCCAGAAGCGGCGCTTGAACTGCAGGCCCACCTTGGTGGCGGCAAAGTAGGGCACGGACTGGATGGCATTGCGCAGCTCATCGCCGACGCGGATTTCCAGCTGCGAGAGGATGGACAGCGGCAAGGTGCAGACGCACCACTGGGCACGCGCCGTCAGCATCCGGCCCGGGCGGTTCAGGTCTTCATAGCGGGCGACAACGCCGTGATCGTCCTGGCTGATCTCGGTGACACGGGCGCGGTAGCGGATCTTGGGGCCCACGGCCTTGGCCAGCGCACGCGGTATCGCGTCCATGCCACCCACCGGCTGGAACAGCGGCGTCTGGTATTCGAAGTCACGGCTCTCGTTCATCCGTGCCCAGAACTCGGGGTCCAGCATCTCCTGCAGGCTGCGCGGCTGCTCATGGTCCTTGACCATGTGCAGGCCGTCGTCCTGCGCGGGCTCGGTGCCGCGGCGCTTGCTGGCCGCGAAGCCGCCGCGGTAGCGCATCTCGTTGTCCAGGCCACCGGTGTTGCGCAGCGCGGCGAGCAGGCGCTCGCGGTCGTCCTCGGTCAGCGGCTCGTCCAGCTTGCGCTGCTGCAGCACCTTGGCCAGCAGCTCGGCCACGTCGCCTTGAAAGTCTGCCTGCACCTTGCGCCAGCGCTGCGGCTGGCCGCCAAAGGAGCGCGTGCTGTGGACATAGGCGTTGTGATTGACCTGGACGAAAGGCTCGAGCGCCACGCCCAGCTGCTTGCAATAGGACAACACGCCGTGATGATGGTAGGGCAGGCGCCAGGGCCCCGGGTTCAGATACTGGCCCTGGTCGAACTGGCAATGCTGGGTGGCGCCGCCCAGCTCGGTGTAGCGGTCGCCGCCACGCAGCGTCCAGCTGCGGCCGCCGGGCCTGTCGTTGTACTCGAGCAATTGAACCTGGTAGCCGGCGCGCTGCAGCTCCAGTGCCGAGACCAGGCCGGCCACGCCGGCGCCTATCACCAGCACCGTCGCGCCCTTGGGCGCCTCGCCGAGCGAGAACGCGGGCGTGGCCGTCGAAGCTTCCGCCAGGCCCAGGAAGGACATCGCTGCATAGACGCCGGCACCACCGCTGCGCCGACCCATGGCGTGCAGCCATTGGCGACGGGTCAGCCCAGAACCACGCGATGCGCTGCTCATGGCGGACGACCATAGCAGGCAAGATTGCAGGCGGCCAGTGGTGCTCGCCCCCTCCCCCTAGGTCAGACCTCGCAGCCGGCCTCCGCGCCACTGCCCTGCGCACCGTAGCGCTCGGCCGTCAGCTGGGCCAGGATGGAGACGGCGATCTCCGGCGGCGTGCGCGCGCCTATGGCCAGGCCGATGGGGCCGTGCAGCCGGTCCAGCTCGGCCTCGCTCAGGTCGAAATGCTCAGCCAGGCGTGCCCGGCGCTTGGCCTGATTGACCCGCGAGCCGATGGCGCCCACATAGAAGGCCGGGCTCTTCAAGGCCTCCATCAACGCCAGGTCGTCCAGTTTGGGGTCGTGCGTCAGGGCCACGATGGCGCTGTGCGCATCCGGCCGGAACTCCTGCACCACATCGTCCGGCATGCCGCGCAGCAGCCGCGTGCCGGAGACGGCCCAATCCTCCGCGTACTCCTCGCGCGGGTCGCAGACCAGCACCTGGTAGTCCAGCGCCAGCGCCATGCCGGCCAGGTACTGCGTCAACTGGCCGGCGCCGATGATCAAGAGGCGCCAGCGTGGGCCGTGGTTGCTGATCAGCTGCGTGTCGCTCAGGCGCAGGACATCGGCGCCATGCTCGTCGAACAAGCTGACCACGCCGGTGGCCAGGTCCAGCTCCCGGCGCACGCGCTGGCCGGCATCGAGCCGGCGCAGGAGCTCCTCGCATGCGGAATGCTCAGTCACCGGCTCCAGCAGCAGCTCCAGCGTGCCGCCGCAGGGCAGGCCAAAACGCGTCGCTTCCTCGGCGCCGACGCCGTAACGCACCAGCTCCGGCAGCTTCAGCGTCAAGGCACCGGCGCGGATGCGCGCAATCAGGTCGTCCTCGATGCAGCCGCCCGAAACCGAGCCGGCGATGGCGCCGTCATCCCGCACCGCCACCCAGGAGCCCACCGGCCGCGGTGCCGAGCCCCAGGTGCGCACGATGGTGCCGAGCACCACGCGGCGCCCCTCGGCGCGCCAATGCACCAGCTGGCGCAGAACATTCAGGTCGACGTTGTCCATCGGCGCATTCTGGCCGGTCTGCGCAAAGCGTGCCCGGCGAGGCGCCAACCCAGGTACCGCCGCAGCCATGGATGAATATCCATGAGGGTTTGCGTCAGCTTCGCGTCTGCCCGCTACGGCCTGACGATAGGCCTCAGACGATCCGGCACACCGCTCGCCAGGATCGCAAACCGGAGACAACACCATGGGCATCCCGATCACGCTCAAGATCAATGGGCAGACGCTGACGCGCGAGGTCGCGCCGGAGCAGTTGCTGGTCCAGTTCATCCGCGAGGACCTCGCGCTGACCGGCACCCACGTCGGCTGCGACACCAGCCAGTGCGGCGCCTGCACCATCCACCTGAACGGCCGCGCGGTGAAAGCCTGCGCCATGCTGGCGGTGCAAGCCAATGGCAGCGAGATCACCACCATTGAAGGCCTGGCCGCAGAAGACGGCACGCTGCATCCTATGCAGGCCGCCTTCAAGGAATGCCATGGTCTGCAATGCGGCTTCTGCACGCCGGGCATGGTGATGAGCGCCGTGGACCTGGTGAAGCACCACAGCTGCAAGACAGAGGTCGAAATCCGCGCAGGCCTGGAGGGCAACCTCTGCCGCTGCACCGGCTACCAGAACATCGTGCGCGCGGTGCAGACCGCTGCGCAATCCATGAAGTGAGGAGCGGATCATGAATGCACCCGCCACTGCAACAACGGCAGGATTCATTGGCCAATCGGTCCGCCGCCGCGAAGACGCGCGCTTCCTCACCGGCCGCGGCCAGTACACCGACGACATCGTGCTGCCGCGCCAGAGCTACGGCTTCTTCCTGCGCAGCCCCTATGCCCATGCACGCATCAAGAGCCTGGACGCCAGCGCCGCCAAGGCCGCGCCCGGCGTACTCGGCGTTTTCAGCGGCGAGCATTTCAAGGCCGTGGGCGGCCTGCCTTGCGGCTGGCTGATCAACAGCCTCGATGGCTCGCCGATGAAGGAGCCCAAGCATCCGATCCTGGCCGACGGCAAGGTGCGCTTCGTCGGCGACGCGGTGGCGCTGATCGTGGCCGAGACCTATGCGCAGGCCAAGGCCGCGGCGCAGCTGGTCGAGGTCGACTACGAGGAGCTGCCGGCGGTTGTCGATTGCGCGGCCGCCAAGCTGGTGCCGGGCACGGTGCATGACGAAGCACCCGACAACGTCTGCTACACCTGGGGCTGCGGCGACAAGGCCGCCACCGATGCGGCCATGGCTGCCGCCACCCATGTGACACGGCTGGAGTTCCGCAACAACCGGCTGATACCGAACGCCATCGAGCCGCGCGCGGCCAACGCGGCCTACAACCCCAGCGACGACAGCTACACGCTCTATGTGGCCAACCAGAACCCGCATGTCGAGCGGCTCCTGATGTGCGCCTTCGTGCTGGGCATCCCGGAACACAAGATGCGCGTGGTGGCGCCCGATGTCGGCGGCGGCTTCGGCTCCAAGATCTTTCTCTACGCCGAGGAAACTGCCCTGGTCTGGGCCAGCAAGCAGATCAAGCGTCCGATCAAGTGGACGGCCGAGCGCAGCGAGAGCTTCCTGTCGGACGCCCACGGCCGCGATCATGCGACGGTGGCCGAACTGGGGCTCGACGCCAATGGCAAGTTCCTGGCCATGCGGGTGACGACGACGGCCAATCTCGGCTCCTATCTCTCCACCTTCGCGTCGAGCGTGCCGACCATCCTCTACGCGACGCTCCTGGCCGGCCAGTACACGACGCCCAGGATCTACGCCGAGGTCACCGGCGTGTTCACCAACACCGCCCCGGTCGACGCCTATCGCGGCGCCGGCCGCCCTGAAGCCACCTATGTGGTCGAGCGCCTCGTTGAAACAGCCGCGCATGAAATGAAGATCGACCCGGCTGAATTGCGTCGGCGAAATTTCATCCACGAGTTCCCCTACGCCACGCCGGTCGGCCTGACCTACGACACCGGCGACTACGACGCGACCTTGAAGCGCGTGATCGAGATCGCCGATGTGGCCGGCTTCGGCGCGCGCCGTGCCGCCAGCGAGGCCAAGGGACTGAAGCGCGGCATGGGCTATTCGACCTACATCGAAGCCTGCGGTTTGGCGCCGTCCAACATCGCCGGCGCGCTCGGCGCACGGGCCGGCCTGTTCGAGGCGGGCGAGGTGCGCGTTCATCCCACCGGCAAGGTCACCATCTTCACCGGCTCGCATTCGCATGGCCAGGGGCATGAGACGACCTTCGCGCAAGTGGTGGCCGACAAGTTGGGCATCCCCATCGACGACGTGAGCATCGAGCATGGCGACACCGGCAAGGTGCTCTTCGGCATGGGCACCTACGGCAGCCGTTCGCTCTCGGTCGGCGGCACGGCCATCGTCAAGGCGGTGGACAAGGTGATTGCCAAGGGCAAGAAGATTGCCGCGCATCTGCTCGAGGCGGCCGACACCGACATCGAGTTCGAGAATGGTGTGTTCAAGGTCGCCGGCACCGACAAGAGCGTGCCCTTCGCCTCTGTCTCGCTCACCGCCTATGTGCCGCACAACTATCCGCTCGACAAGCTGGAGCCCGGCCTCAACGAGAACGCCTTCTACGACCCGACCAATTTCACCTACCCGGCGGGCAGCTATGTGTGCGAGGTGGAGGTGGATCCGCAGACCGGCGTCGTGAGGGTTGACCGGTTCAGCGCCGTGGACGACTTCGGCAATATCGTCAATCCGATGATCGTCGAGGGCCAGGTGCAGGGCGGCATCGCGCAAGGCCTGGGCCAGGCGCTCCTGGAGCACGGCATCTACGACGGCGAAAGCGGCCAGCTGCTCACCGGCAGCTACATGGACTACGCGATGCCACGCGCCGACGACCTGCCCAGCTTCACCATCGAAACAGCCAAGGGCACGCCCTGCACCCACAACCCGCTGGGTGTGAAGGGTTGCGGCGAGGCAGGCGCCATCGGCTCGCCGCCGGCGGTGATCAACGCGATCTGCCATGCGCTCGGCATCAAGGACATCGCGATGCCCGCGACACCGCACACCGTCTGGCAGGCCATCCAGACCAACCGTTGAGGAGATGGCGATGAGCTTCACTTACCAACAAGCCACCTCGGTGGCCGATGCAGCCAAGGCCGCCGCGGGCATGGACACCAAGATCATTGCCGGCGGGCAGTCGCTGCTTGGCGCGATCAAGCTGGGGCTGGCGGCGCCGGAGTCGCTGGTCGATCTTTCGGCCCTCCAGGAACTGCGCGGCGTGCGCCTCACCGCCGGAATGATCGTCATTGGCGCGATGACCACGCATGCCGACGTGGCCGCCTCGGCCGAGGTTCAGCGCGCGATTCCGGCGCTGGCCGACCTGGCCGGCCATATCGGCGACCGCCAGGTGCGCAACCGCGGCACCCTTGGTGGCAGCCTGGCCAACAACGACCCGGCCGCCTGCTATCCGGCGGCCGTGCTGGGACTGGGCGCAACGATCACGACCGACAGGCGCAGCATCGCGGCCGACAGCTTCTTCACCGGCCTGTACGAAACGGCACTGCAGCCGGGCGAGATCATCACCTCGGTCAGCTTCCCGGTGCCAGACAAGGCCGGCTGGCAGAAGTTCAGGCAGCCGGCTTCGCGCTTCTCGCTTGTCGGCGTGTTCGTCTGCAGGATGGACACCGGCGTGCGGGTCGCGGTGACTGGCGCCGCCGCCTGCGTGTTCCGCGCCAGCAAGCTCGAAGCAGCCCTGGCGCAGGAATGGAGCGCGGCGGCAGCACAGAAGGTCAGCATCAGCCCCGAGGGCCTCAACACCGACCTGCACGGCTCGGCAGACTACCGCGCCGCGCTGATCCCTGTGCTGGCCGGGCGCGCCGTGACCGCCGCAGGATGACGCTGCCGACCAGCATCGACGAATGCGCAGGCCAGCTGCTGGCGCAGGGCTATGTGGCCGAGCGCGAGCTCGCCACGGCCGCCTTCCTGGCCTTGCGCCTGCAACGGCCGCTGTTTCTTGAAGGCGAGCCCGGCACGGGCAAGACCGAGATCGCCAAGACGCTGGCCGCGATGCTCGGTCGCCCGCTGCTACGGCTGCAATGCTATGAAGGCCTGGACATGGCGGCCGCAGCCTATGAGTGGAACTACGCGCGGCAGATGCTGGAGATAAAGACGGCCGACGCGAAGCTGAGCGCCGACGATCTGTTCTCCCGCCGCTTCCTGATACCGCGTGCGCTGCTGCAGGCATTGGAACTGCCCGGCCCACCGGTCTTGCTGATCGATGAGCTGGACCGCGCCGATGAGCCTTTCGAGGCCTTTCTCCTTGAAGTACTGAGCGAGTTCCAGCTCACGATTCCGGAGCTCGGCACCATCAAGGCGGCCGAGCCGCCCATCGTCGTCATCACCTCCAACCGCACGCGCGAGATCCACGACGCGGTGAAGCGCCGCTGTCTCTATCACTGGGTGGACTTCCCGGACGCGGCGCGCGAGCTGGAGATCCTGCGCCAGCGCGTACCCGGCGCACCTGAAGCACTGGCCAGGCAGGTGGTGGCCTTCATTCAGGGTTTGCGAATGCTGGACCTCTACAAGCTGCCCGGCGTGGCCGAGACCATTGAATGGTCGCGCGCGCTGCTGGAGTTGAATGCCGTGGCGCTGGACCCGCAAACAGTGCAGCAGACGCTGGGCGTGCTCCTGAAGTACCAGGACGACATTGCGCGGGTGCAGGGTTCGGAGGCCGCGCGACTGCTCGAACAGGTGCGCGCCCAGGTCCATCATGGCTGACCGACTTGCCGAGAATGTCCTGCACTTCGCCCGCGTGCTGCGAACAGCCGGCATGCCCGTCGGCACCGACCGAATTCAGCTCGCACTGCAAGCGCTGCAAGTCGCCGGCCTCGAATCGCGCCGCGACTTCAAGGCCACGTTGGCGGCCTGCCTGATCGACCGCGCCGAACACCGCGCGCTGTTCGAGCAGGCCTTCCACATCTTCTGGCGCGACCCCGACCTGCTCGGCCGCGTGATGGCCATGCTCCTGCCGCAGGCGTCGTCCAAGCCAGGCACGCCGGCGCCGCCCGAAAACCGCCGCCTGGCTGATGCCCTGTTTCCTCGCCAGCCATCGAAGGTACCGGAAGATGAGCCCGAGCAGATCGAGCTCGACGCGGCCCTGACCTGGAGCCAGCGCGAGGTCTTGCGCCAACGCGACTTCGAAACGATGTCGGCCACGGAATGGAGCCAGGCCAAGCGGGTGCTGCAGCGTGTGCAGCCCTTGTTCGAGACGCGGCCCACGCGTCGACAACAGGCCGCCCCGCGCGGTCGCATCGACTGGCGCGCCACGCTGCGCGCGGAGGCGCGCAGTGCCGCCCTGCTTCCCAAGCGCGAGCGTGCCGGCGAGCGCGTGGCGCCACTCTTGATCCTGGCCGACATCTCCGGCTCGATGAGCCGCTACTCGCGCATGCTGCTGCATCTGGCCCATGGCCTGAGCAACCCGGCCGAGCGCCGCCGCGCGCCCCGGGTCGACAGCTTTGTCTTCGGCACCCGCCTCACGCCGATCACGCGGCTCATGAAGCAGCGCGACCCGGACCTGGCCGTGGCGGCCGTCTCGCGCCGGGTTGAAGACTGGTCGGGCGGCACCCGCATCAGCGCCTGCCTGCATGAGTTCAACAAGCGCTGGTCGCGCCGGGTGCTCAGATCCGATGCCACCGTGCTCCTGATCACCGACGGCCTGGAACAAGGCGCGGAAGATGACCCACGCTGCGAACGCCTGGCCTTCGAGGCGCGCCGCCTGCGGCTCTCCTGCCGCCGCCTGCTGTGGCTCAACCCCTTGCTGCGCTTCGAGGGCTTCGAGCCCCGCGCGGCCGGCATCAAGGCCCTGCTGCCGGAGGTGTCGGCGCACATGAAGGCTCACAATCTGGCCAGCCTCGAAGCACTCACCGACTGCCTCTCCTCCTCATCATCATGAATCTGACCGGCGAAGAAACCCTTCCAGTTTCTCAAGCGCAAGCCTGGGAGGCGCTCAACGATGTCGAGATCCTGAAGCAGGCCATCACCGGCTGCGAGTCCTTGACGCTGGTGGATGAGCATGAATACGAGGCGCTGGTGGCCGTGTCCATCGGCCCGGTGAAAGCCAAGTTCAAAGGCCGGCTGAAGCTCTCCGACCTGAAGCCGCCCAGCAGCTATCAGATCGCCTTCGAAGGCCAGGGCGGCGCAGCCGGCCACGGCAAGGGCTCGGCGCACGTGCGGCTGGAAACGCTGGGACCGACGCAAACGCTTCTGCACTACGCGGTGGTGGCCAGCGTGGGCGGCAAGATTGCGCAGATCGGTTCGCGCCTCGTGGACATGGCGGCGCAGAAGATGGCTGGCGACTTCTTCGCGGCTTTCAACGCAGCGCTGCAGGAGCGCTACGCAGTCGCACCCCCGCCGCCACCTGAGCCGAAGAAGCCGCTGGGCAGGCGCTTCCTCGACTGGTACCTCGGCTGGCTGGGCCGAATCTTCACGGGCAAGGTCTGACGGGCGCTACGAAAGCGGGCCCCAGGCCTCGGGCGACACCTCGGCCACCGAGCGAAACGCAGGGCGCGCGAACAACCAGCCCTGCATCAGGCGAATGCCCGCCGCGCGGAGGAAGTCGCGCTCGGCCTCAGTCTCGATGCCTTCGGCCACGACAGCAATGCCCAGGTCCTGACACAGGCTGACCAGGCTGCGGACGATGGCCTGCCGAGGCCGGTCAGCATTGACATTGCGGACCAGGCCCATGTCGAGCTTGATGATGTCGGGCTGGAAGTCGGCCAGCAAGGACAGGCCGGCGTAGCCTGCCCCGAAATCGTCGATGGCCGTCTTGAAGCCACAGCGCTTGTACTCGCGCAGGATGGAGGCAAGCCAGGCGCCGTCATTCACCTCTTCGCCCTCGGTCACCTCGAAGATGATCCGATCCAGCGGAAATCCGTGCTGGCGTGCCGCAGCCAGCGTGGTGCGGATGCAGACCTCGGGCTTGTAGATCGCGTTGGGCAGGAAGTTGATCGAGAGGTGCTCTCGAATACCGAGCTGGTGCGCCCCCTTGATGGCCTTGACCCGGCACGCCTGATCGAAGCGGTAGCGGTTGCCGTCATTCACCTGGCTGAGCACCGACATCGCGCCCTCGCCGTTCGGGCCGCGCACCAGTGCTTCGTGCGCGAATACCTGGCGGCTTTGCAGGTCGACGATGGGCTGAAATGCATAGTCGAACTGAAAGCCCACGCGCTCGCCATTGCCACAGTCATGGCAGTCTTGCGGCGTGCCGTCGAGCGGCGTGAAGGTCGACGCAGAGAAGGAGGAAGAGGACGAGGGCATGGCTGGTTTCGCATCGAGTTCGATGTGCCCCGAAGTTTGCCTGATTCCTGGACAACCCTGCAGTGCCACCCTCCGCGGCTCGCCCCGCAATGCGCGACCGAATGCTGCTCAGCGCTTCCCGGTCGCGCAGGTGCTCCAGCCGAAGGGCAGGTAGGCAGGACAGAAGCGGAAGGCGCCGGTCAGTAGCGGCACGATGCCCACCCAGGCCCAGGCACCCACCGTGCCGGTAGCGGCCCCGACGATCAACGCCAGGCCGATGGCAATCCGCAAGACACGGTCCACGCTGCCCACATTGGTCTTGAACATCTTGTGCTCCTTTTTATCCATCAGTCATCACGAATGTATGGACGGACTATGCGCCTGGACGCGCCGCGTCGACTTGATCTGGATCAGCCGCGCTGCCGGCGGGTCATGTCCGCGAGGGTCTTGCCGGGCTCGTCGCGGAATCGCTCGTCCAGCACGCGCAAGGACCGGATGCGGTCGACCCGGAAGCTGCGGAAATCCTCGCGCAGCTCGCACCAGGCTGCCAGGGTCCAGACCTGGCCCCAGAACAGGCAGGCCAGGGGCCGCACCAGGCGTTCGCTGGTCTGCTCGCTGAGGTCCTGGTAATGCAGGCTCAGCTTGTTGCGGTTCTCGGTGGCCTCGCGCAGGCGCGCCAGGCGCTGGCGGGTGGCGGCATCCAGGCCGGTCTGCGGCGCGAAGACGGCCAGGCTCTCGGCGGAAGCACGGGCCGCTGGGGTAAGCACCGCCAGGATCTTGCCCAGCGCGCCTTCGGCCTCATCGGCCAGGCCTTCATCGAGCTGCGGCTGCGAGAGCCGCACGGCGGCCACCAGGGCCTGCGCTTCGTCCTTGCTGAACATCAGCGGCGGCAGGTCGAAACCGGCCTTCATGCGATAGCCCACGCCCGCCTCGCCATCGATGGGCACACCCTGCATCTGCAATGCAGCCACATCGCGGTAGACGGTGCGCACCGACACCTCCAGCCTCTCCGCCAGGAACTCGGCGGTGGTGAGGCGGCGGCCTCGAATCAGTTGAACGATCTGGAACAAACGGTCGGCGCGGCGCATGGGGCGGCATTGTGCCGCCCCCCGACGCTGGTTACAGCTGGCTCATGCCGCCGTCGACGATGATTTCGGTGCCGACGATGAACGCCGACTCCGGCGCCGCCAGGTGCAGCACGGTCGAGGCGACCTCGGCCGGCGTGCCGAAGCGGCCGAGCGGCACCTGGCTCTGGATCTGCGCCGCCACCGTGCTGAGCGTGGCTTCATCGAAGCCCAGCTTGCCGTACAGCGGCGTGCCGACCGGGCCGGGGCTGACCACATTGACCCGCACGCCGCGCGGCAGCAGCTCGGCCGAGAGCGTCTTGGCCAGCGAGATCAATGCAGCCTTGCTGGCAGCATAGATCGAGCTGTTGGGCATGCCTATGTGGGCATTGATCGAACCGTTCAGGACGATGGACGCGCCCTTGTTCAGCAGCGGTGCCAAGGCCTGGATCTGGAAGAAGGCGCCCTTCACATTGACGTCGAAGATGCTGTCCCACAGCGCGCTGCTGGCGTCCTCCAGGCTGGCGAACTTGGCCGAGCCGGCGTTGATGAAGACGGCATCCAGGCGCACGCCCTGCGCGGCCAGCGTGTCGGCCAGGCGCTTGGCGTCTTCGAGCTTGCCGGCATCGCTGCGCAGCGCGACGGCGGCTGCACCGAGCTGCTCCGCGGCCTTGTCCAGGGCAATGGGATCGCGGCCGGTAATGAAGACGCGGGCGCCTTCGTCGACGAAAGCATGTGCGGCGGCCAGGCCGATGCCACTGTTGCCGCCGGTCACCAGGACCGTCTTGTTGAGGAAGCGCTGCGCGGTGGTGCGTGTCGTGTGTGTCATCTGGAACTCCGTTGGTGGTCAAAGCGGCGGTGTTGCCGTGAGTCCAATGTCGGATTTCTGCCCTTCGCTGCCGTACCATGCCGTCGATGCCAACGTTCGAAGGAGTCGAACATGTTGTCGGAAGACGAGCTGCACTTGCTGCTGGCGATCAGGCAGACCGGCAGCCTCTCGCGTGCTGCGGCGCAGCTGGGAAAAGCACCCTCGACGATCTCGCATGCGGCGCGCCAGCTCGAGAACCGGCTGGATGCCCTCTTGTTCGACCGGCGCCGCTATCGGCTGCAATTGACGCCGGCCGGCGCGCTGCTGGCGCTGGAGGCCGAACGCATCCAGCAGGACGCGCACCGCCTGACCCGCCGGGTCAAGCAGGTGGCGCGCGGCTGGGAAGACCGGCTGAGCATCTGCACCGACGAGATCTTCGAGTTCGAGACCCTGCTGCCGCTGATACGCGACTTCGACGCGCTGGATTCAGGCGTGCACCTGCGCTTCTCGCACGAGGTGCTGGGCGGCACCTGGGAGGCTTTGCGGGAGGGCCGAGCCGACCTGGTGATAGGCGCCACCAATGAGCCGCCATCGATGGCCGACCTGCACTGGCGGGAACTGGGGCGCATGGACTGGCTCTTTGCGGTCTCGCCGCGCCACGCGCTGGCCAAGGCGAAAGAGCCTCTGCAGGCCGAGACGGTGCAGAAGCATCGCTCCGTTGTGGTGGGCGACAGCTCGCGGCACAAGGGCGAGCGCAGCTATGGCGTCCTGGGCGGCCAGCCCAGCCTGGCCGTGCCCTCGATGCGGGCCAAGATCCTCGCGCAATGCGAGGGGCTGGGCGTGGGCTGGTTGCCGGCGCAGCGGGTGCAGCCGCTGATCAAGAGCGGACAGCTGGTGGCCAAACGCGTGGAACAGGCACGCGAGCCCAATGTGCTCTACATCGGCTGGCGCAGCCCGGGCGAAGCAGGCTCCGAGGGTCAGGCCTTGCGCTGGTGGCTGGACAAGCTGGCCGACCCACGCCTGGCGCAGCGATTGCTGGAAGGCCGAGCCACGTAACGCGCCACAAAAAGCGCCACGAAAGCGCCACTGAAGCCTGCTCAGGGCATGCCGTTGGCGCCATGCAGCTGGAAGCCCGGCCGCTCGTTCAGGCGCTGCAGCCAAGACGCCACGGCAGGCAGCTCGGGGTGTTCCATCGGCGCCATCAGCCAGCGCTGCGCCGACAGGCCCAGCACCACGTCCGCCAAGCTGAACTGATCGCCAGCGGCGAAAGCGCCGGTCTTGGCGAGTTGCGCATCCAGCAAGCCCATGTGGCGATGCCAACCCGAGATGCCCGCCTGCAGCGCGGCCGGGTCCTGGTGCGCAGGGCTCTGGCGCACCAGCGACATGAAGGCATAGCGCCAGGCGTTGTTGAGCTCGGTGGCCTGCCAGTCCATCCATTGTTCGACGCGGGCGCGCGCAGCCGGTTCGGCGGGCAGCAAGTCCTGCCGCTGCTCGCGGCCCGCCAGGTAGCGGCAGATGGTGTTCGACTCCCACAGCACCAGCTCGCCGTCCTTCAGCACCGGCACCATGGCATTGGGGTTCAGCGACAGGAATTCCGGCGTGTTCGTGTCGCGGTAGCCACTGCCCCAGGGTTCCAGCTCGGGCTCGAGGCCGAGCTCTACGCAGGTCCACAAGACCTTGCGCACATTGATGGACGTAGGTTTGCCGAGAATTTTCATGTATCAAGCCATAGCGTTATTGCATGGCGCGCATTCTGATCGAGCTCAAAGGTGGCCAACAATCGCCACATGAACGAAGCCAACGACAGAGACCCTCTCCATCATGTCCTCATCATCGGCTGCGGTTTCGGTGGCCTGGAAGCGGCCAAGACCTTGAACCGGCCGGGCGTGCGCATCACGCTGGTGGACCGCAGCAACCATCACTTGTTCCAGCCCTTGCTTTACCAGGTCGCCACGGCGGGCCTGTCGGCACCGTCCATTGCCGCGCCGATCCGGCACATGCTGCGCAAGCAGCGCAATGCCACGGTCTTGATGGCCGAAGTCACCGGCATCGACAAGGCACAGCGCCAGGTCTTGCTCGGCGACGGCCAGAAGCTCGGCTACGACTCCCTGATCGTGGCCAGCGGCGCCACGCACAGCTACTTCGGCCGGGACGAATGGGCCGAGCATGCACCGGGGCTGAAGACCCTGGGCGATGCCTTCCAGTTGCGTGCCAGGCTGCTCTCTGCCTTTGAACAGGCCGAGCTGAGCAACGATGCAGCCGAGCGGGCGGCGCTCCTGAATTTCATCGTCATCGGCGCCGGGCCCACCGGCGTGGAGATGGCCGGCACGCTGGCCGAGATCGCCCGCCACACTTTGCGCAACGAGTTCCGCCGCATCGACCCGGCACAGGCACAGGTGATGCTGCTGGAAGGCTCGGAGCGCGTCCTGCAAGCGTTCAAGCCCGAGCTGTCTGAAAAGGCGCGCAAGCAACTGCAGGCGCTGGGCGTGCAGGTGCAGACCGGCGCTCGCGTGGTCGCCATCGACGCGCAGGGCGTGGAGCTCGAACAGGCCGGCGAGCGCCGCCGCATCGCCGCGCGCACCGTGGTCTGGGCCGCCGGCGTCGCGGCATCACCCTTGGGCCGAGCGCTGGAGGTGCCGGTAGATCGCGCCGGTCGCGTGGTCGTCGATGGCGGCCTCAACATACCGGGCCATGCGGAGATCTTTGTCGTTGGCGACCTGGCGTCGGCGCAAAGCGTCGAGAAGGACGGCACGAGCAAGCCGGTGCCCGGCGTGAGCCCGGGCGCCAAGCAGATGGGGCGCCATGCGGCGCTGAGCATCCTGGCGCGTAGGGCCGGCAGCCCGCCGCTGCCGCCCTTCCGCTACCTCGACTACGGCTCGCTCGCCACGATAGGCCGCAAGGCAGCGGTGGCAGATGTGGGACGCTGGCAGTTCAGCGGCTATTTCGCCTGGCTGTTCTGGCTCTTCATCCACATCTACTTCCTGATCGGCTTCCGCAACCGCCTGGTGGTGCTGATGGACTGGGCCTGGGCCTACTGGAGCTTCCAGCGGTATGCGCGGGTCTATGCGGAAACCGCCGGCAGCACTCAAGCCGACAAGGCCTGATGGATCTTCATGAGCGTCGCCCAGTTGCGCGTGGTGCCGGTGTTGCCCGTCATCTTGAGCAGGGCCTCGGGCAGGCGGCTTTCCAGGATGCCGTTTGCGCACCAGAGGTAGGCCGCATCCGGGCCGACGAGAAAACGCTCTTCGCCAACAGCCTGTTCGGCCAGGCCGCTCAGCGCGGCCAAGCCGGCGGCGTCTTCACAAAAAACCACCAGCAGTCGCGAGGGGTCGGTCTCGGCCTGCTCCTTCAAGGGCAGGCCAGTCACCGCCGCCTCGATCTCGGCGGCCGCCTTGACGATCACCCGCGCGTCGACGCCGAGCTTTTCATGCACTGCCGAGCGGATGCGCTCGGCATGCTTGGCGCGGCCCTTGGCCTCGAAGACCGCGTTGCCGCTGTTCAGCAAGGTGCTGACTTTCAGATAGCCCATCTCTTCGAGCAGCGCGCGCAGATCGGCCATCGCGATGCGCTTGGCCTTGCCGACGTTGATGCCGCGGAACAAGGCGACATGGCGAGTTCCCATCCGTTCCCTCTCAGCCGTGTTTCTCAGGAAGCCGCAGTATCGTGCCCCAGACCTCGATGCACGGCCGGCTCGCGCAGGCCGTGACACTTCACGATCAGCCCATCGGCGTGCAGAGCTCCACCAGCGTGCCATCCGGGCAGCGCACATAGGCCACGACCTGGCCCCAGGGCTTGCTGACCGGCTCCGCGAGGCCGGCAGCACCCGCCGCGAGCGCGCGCTGGTAGGCGGCCGGAACGTCGGTGCAGCTCAGGCCCAGCTCCATGCCCAGCGGCTGGGCGCTGCGATCGGCCGCCACATAGTCGTGGCCCAGGTTGCCGCGCGCCACCTCGTGCTGGGCGAACGACAGCGTGGTGGCCCCGGTGGCCAGCTCGCCATAGCCGCCCGACTCATGCAGAAAGCGGCGTTCAAAGCCGAAGGCACGCTCGAAGAACTCGAGCGAGGCGGCCACGTCGGCCACATAGACGATGGTGTAGGCGAGCTTCATGGGGAACTCCTTGCGGTGGGATTCAGGCGGCCGCGTGCAAGCCGATGCGGTTGCCATCTTCGTATGGGAATACCGGGTTCTCGAACCAGTTGAGTGCGTTCATTGCTTTCTCCTCCGTTGATGAATGAATGAATCAGGCCGCATGCTGCGCCGGTGCTGCTGACAGCGTGCTGGCAGCAGGGCCGTACAATCGTGCTCGTCATTGGGGAGTAGCCGCTGCGCGACCACAGCGCAGGCCCGCGTCAACACACTTGAGCCCTCTCGGCTCGTGGCGCTGGCAGTCCACACACCTGCACCTGGCAAGACCTTTGACCATCGCAGTCCTGCTTCAGCGGCCGGCCTGTGCATGGTCAATCGGTTTTCATTGCCGGCCGCTGCAAAGAAGCACTCTGATGGAAGCCTTCCTCGTCTCCACCGGCCTCGTGGCCCTCGCCGAAATCGGCGACAAGACCCAGTTGCTGGCCTTTCTGCTGGCCGCGCGTTTCAAGGGCCGCGCCGGCACGATTTGCCTGGGCATCCTGATCGCCACACTCGTCAACCATGCCGGCGCCGGCGCGCTGGGCAGCTGGATCACGAGCCTGTTGAGCCCCGGGATCCTGCGCTGGGGCTTGGGCCTGGGTTTCATCGCAATGGCACTGTGGACGCTGGTGCCCGACAAGATTGACGAAGAAACCGAAGGCGGCGGGCGCCTCGGCCTCGGGGTTCTGGGCACGACGGTGGTGGCGTTCTTCCTCGCCGAGATGGGCGACAAGACGCAGATCGCCACGGTGGCATTGGCGGCACGCTTTGATGGCGCCTTGCTCGCCGTCGTCGCGGGCACCACGGCCGGCATGATGATTGCCAATGTGCCGGCCGTGCTGCTGGGCGAGCGCATCGCCGGCCGCGTGCCGGTGCGCCTCGTGCATGGCATTGCCGCCGTCGTGTTCGCCCTGCTGGGCGTGGCCACCTTGCTCGGCGCGGGTCGATTCTTGGGGTTGTAGGACCAGGCATCGGGACCTATAAGCAGGGCCTTCAAAGCCACGGCCCTGCTCATGCAAAAGCCCTTCTACCCGATCATCTACGTGCGCGGCTACGCCATGACCGAGGCCGAGCGCAATGAAACCGCGGCCGACCCGTTCTGCGGCTTCAACCTCGGCTCCACCATCTTCCGCGCCAATCCGAACAAGCATGAGCCGGCGAAGAAGTTCGTGTTCGAGTCGCCGCTACTGCGGCTCTCGGCCGAGTACGGCTACAGCGATGTCTACGAGAACGGCCTGGACATCCTCGACCCCGACTGGCGCCCCCGCACCAGCATGAGCGGCCAGCCCAACCTGGGCATACCGGCCAGCTCGGTGGTGATCTACCGCTACTACGACGAAGGCTCCTCCCTGCTCGGTGATGGCGAGGCGCGCAAGATCGAGCATTACTGCCAAGGCCTGTCGGCCCTGATCCTGCGGGTGCGCGAGCTGGTCGTGGCGCAGGAACGCGGTGCGCTAAAGCCGGAAGAGTTCCGCTGCTATCTGGTGGCGCATTCGATGGGCGGCCTGGTGGTGCGCGGCTTCTTGCAGAACCCGAAGCTTGGCAGCGACGCTGCGCGCAAGGCCGTCGACAAGATCTTCACCTACGCCACGCCGCACAACGGCATCGACGCCGGCGGCCGCAACGTGCCCTCCTGGCTGGGCCTGAGCGAGATCAACACCTTCAACCGCGAGCGCATGGGCGAGTACCTTAATCTCGAAGCCGCCCTCGAGCGCTACAAGCGGGTCGACTTCCTGCCGGCCGCGGCCTTCCCCATCGAGCGCATCTTCTGCATGGTGGGCACCAACCGCGACGACTACGACGTGGCCATGGGCCTGTCGCGCACCTTTGCCGGCCATGGCAGCGATGGCCTGGTCAAGGTGGACAACGCCTCGGTCTGGGGGCTGGACCGCAACAACAATATCAGCGGCACCGCCGCCACCGCCTATTGCTACCGCACGCACTCCGGGCCCTTCGGCATCGTCAACAGCGAGGAGTCCTACCAGAACCTCTCTCGCTTCCTGTTCGGCGATGTGCGCGTGGACCTGTGGATCGAGGTGGACGAAGTGCGGCTGCCGGTCGCCATCGAAGACAAACCCGAGGTGCAAGCGCTCTACCAGTTCGAACTGCTGGCGCGGCCGCGCGGCAAGCGCTGGTACCTGAGCCGCCGCACCGCCGAAGAAGACTCGCCGGCCTGCCGCAGCCACGCCGAGTTGACGCAGCAAAAGGCGCGCGGCGGCAACCTGGTCTATCTGTCCACGGTCTTCCTGGCCAACAAGGCCAAGGTCTCGACCGTGGACCGCACGCTGGCCTATGCCATGGACGTGTCGGTGCGCGTGCCCGACTACGTGATCGACCGCAAGTTCTGGGCCGACCAGCATTTCGAGGGCAGCCATCTGTTCCGTGACAGCCTCCTGATCTCGCTGGAGCCGCCTGAGCAGGAGGGCGGCGCCTGGAAGGTGATGCACAGCTGGGAGAGCCAGCATGTGGGCCAGGCCACGCAGGCGCTCAGCTACACCCAGGTGAAGGGCGGACAGATCCGCATCGAGGTGCCCATGCCCACAGCCGCGCAGAAGCCCGGCATCGACGGCAAGATCCTCCTGCTGGTCTCGGCCTGGAACAACGACTGAGCGTGCTGCAGAGCTGCTTCAGCGCGCCACGGTCTGGCGCACGGCGCGCTCCCATTGCGCCATCAGCTCGGCGGCACGCTCGCGCGACATGGCGGGTTCAAACACACGCTCGGCCTGCCATTGGCCGGACAGCTCGTCCAGGCCCGCATAGAGACCGCTGCTCAAGCCGGCAAGACAGGCCGCACCGAGCGCCGTGGTCTCGATGACCCGCGGGCGCACGACGCGGATGCCCAGCAGGTCGGCCTGGAACTGCATCAGCAGGTCGTTCACGCAGGCACCACCATCGACGCGCAACTCGCTGACCGGCTCGCCACCCGCCGCCACCGCATCGCGGCTCATGGCCTGCAACAGCGCGGCGCTCTGGAAGGCGATGCTTTCCAATGCCGCGCGCGCGATATGCGCCATGCTGCTGCCGCGGCTCAGGCCCACGATGGCACCGCGCGCCTCGGGGTTCCAGTAGGGCGCGCCAAGCCCGGTGAAGGCCGGCACCAGCATCACGCCGCCGGCATCTGGCACGCTCGCCGCCAGGGCCTGCACTTCGCTGCTGGACTTGATGGCATGCAGGCCGTCCCGCAGCCACTGCACCACGGCGCCACCAATGAAGACGCTGCCTTCCAGCGCGTATTCGGGCCGCGATGACACCTGGGCTGCGCTGGTCGTGATCAAGCCATTGACTGAGCGCTCGAAGCGCCCGCCCGTGTGCATCAGCATGAAGCAGCCGGTGCCATAGGTGTTCTTGGCCATGCCCGCGCGAAAGCAGCCCTGGCCGAACAGCGCCGCCTGCTGGTCGCCAGCGATGCCGCCGATGGAGAGCGCTGCGCCGAGCAATGAAGACGCGGTCTGGCCGAAGTGGTGGGCCGACGGATGAACCTCGGGCAGGAGGCAAGCCGGAATATTGAGCAGCGCCAGCAGCTCTTCGTCCCAGCGGTTCTGGTGCACGTCGAACATCAGGGTGCGCGAAGCATTCGACACATCGGTGGCATGCACCTCGCCGCCGGTGAGCTGCCAGACGAGCCAGCTGTCCATCGTCCCAAACGCGAGCTCGCCGCGCTCGGCCATCTCGCGTGCGCCGGGCACGTGGTCCAGCAGCCAGGCGAGCTTGGTGCCGGAGAAATACGGATCCAGCAGGAGGCCGGTGCGCTGGCGGAACAGCGCCTCGTGCCCGTCGTCCCGCAGGCGCGCGCACAGGGGCTCGGTGCGCCGGTCCTGCCAGACGATGGCCGCATGAATGGGCTGGCCGGTGGCACGGTTCCACAGCACCGTGGTCTCGCGCTGGTTGGTGATGCCAATCGAACGGATGTCCTGCGCCCTCAGGCCCGCCTTCGCGATGGCTTCGCGCGCAGTGGCCAACTGGCTTTGCCAGATCTCCATCGCGTCATGCTCGACCCAGCCCGGCTGCGGGTAATGCTGGGTGAACTCGCGCTGCGCCTGGGCGACCAACCGGCCTCGAGCGTCGAAGACGATGCTGCGGGAACTGGAGGTTCCCTGGTCAAGCGCGAGCAGATAGTCCATCGACGTAGTCTAGGATAGGCCGCATGGAACAGGTCGATGTTCTGGTGGTTGGAGGCGGCATCAATGGCGCCGGCATTGCCCGTGATCTCGCTGGGCGCGGCTTCTCGGTGCTGCTTGCCGAGGCGCAAGACCTGGCATCGCATACCTCCTCGGCCAGCACCAAGCTGATCCACGGCGGCCTGCGATATCTCGAGTACTACGAGTTTTCGCTGGTGCGCAAGGCCCTACTGGAGCGCGAAGTGCTGCTGAAGAGCGCGCCGCACATCATGCGGCCGCTGCGCTTCGTGATGCCGCATGACCAGGCGATGCGGCCGGCCTGGATGATCCGCGCCGGCCTCTTCCTCTACGACCATCTCGCCCGGCGCGAATGGCTGCCGGGCTCCCATGGCGTGAGGCTGCGTGGCTCAGTGCTTGGCGCGCCCTTGCAGGACCGATTCAGCCGCGGTTTCGTCTATTCGGACGGCTGGGTGGACGACGCGCGGCTGGTGCTCCTGAACGCGCTCGACGCGAAGGCGCGCGGCGCCGAGATCCTGACCCGCAGCCCGGTGCTGCGGGCCCAGCGCGGCGAGCAGGACTGGCAAGCCACGATTGCCACGCCGGCAGGCGACCGCCAGGTGAAGGCGCGTGCACTGGTCAACGCGGCCGGCCCCTGGGCTGAGAGCTTTCTGCGTGGCGTGGCCAAGCCGGCCAGGCACGAGGCACTGGCCACCAAGAGCCTGCGCCTGGTCAAGGGCAGCCACATCGTCGTGCCGCGCCGCTTCACGCACGACCACGCCTACCTGTTCCAGAACCCGGACGGCCGCATCATCTTCGCCATCCCCTACGAGGGCGATTTCACGATGATTGGCACCACCGATGTGGAGCAGCCTGACGAAGCCATCGCCGGCTTTGCACGCGCCTGCATCAGCGAAGCCGAAATCGACTATCTGTGCACGCAGGCCAGTCGCTATTTCAAATCACCGGTGCAGCCAGACGACGTGGTCTGGAGCTACGCCGGCGTGCGCCCCTTGCTGGATGACGCCTCGGGCAGCGCCGCCGCCATCACGCGAGACTACGCACTGGAAACGCTGCACGACGGGGCCGCGCCGCTCCTGAGCGTCTGGGGCGGCAAGATCACCACTTTCCGCAAGCTGGCCGAAGATGCAGCCGGCCTGATCGGCGACATGCTTGGGCAGAAGGGCACGGCCTGGACCCATGACGCGCTCTTGCCCGGTGGCGACCTGGCCGCCTGGTCGGGCAAGAAGCCGGGCCGGCCCGACCAGGATATCGAGCATTTCGTCGCCGCCGTCCAGCAGCGCTGGCCCTGGCTGCCGCCCGCGATGGCGAGACGGCTCTCGCATGCACAGGGCACGCGCATCGAAGGCCTGCTGGGCTCGTTCAAGAGCCTGGATGACATGGGCGCACACCATGGCGCCGGTCTCCACGAAGCCGAACTCGAATTCATGCACCGCGAGGAATGGGCCTGCAGCGCGAACGACATGCTGTGGCGCCGCTCCAAGCTGGGCCTGCGGCTGAGCGCCCAGGAGCGCGGGGCCGTGGCCGCCTGGTGCGACAGCAAGGCCCCCTGAGGCGTGGCGGCAGTGCAGGCGCTTTGCGCAAAAGCCGGGAACGCCCCCTGCTTGTCCCCTGAGCGGGCTTCAAAGCCCCGGCGCAGCCAAAGCAGTTCACAGATCCACCCCTGTTTGCGGGGGGCGACGCCAGGGAGACTATGCAACACTACGTCGGCAGCTAGCGTCCCGCCATTGCGCCTCTCCGTGCGCAGGCGCGCACGGCGGGCTCAAGCCAACAATATTGCACTATTGATCACCGATGGAGTTCGACATGAATCGAGAAGAACCTTCAAGCGCATCCGCAGCGCCGGAGCACTCGAGCCGCGCGGTTATCGCCGCCTCCATCGCCCCGATCAACCGTTCGCGCCGTCGCCTGGTGTCCGGCGTTGCTGGCGGCACCGGCGTCTTGCTGGCGTCGGCATCCAAGACCGCGCTGGGCACGGGCACCACCACCGGCACCTGCAAGAGCCCTTCGGCCGTGATGAGCGGCAATATGAGCCCCCGACCGGGTGGCTCTGGCTCCTGCAGCGGCGGCCGATCGCCTGGTTTCTGGAAAGTGCCCCAGAAATTCAACTACTGGACCGGCGTCTCCTACCCGACGTTCTACAAGGCCGTGGACGTCTGCAGCGCCGGCATGCAGGGGCTGGCACTGACCGACATCAAGACTCAAGGCACGCTGGCCAATGCCATCCTGCCTGGTGCTGGCTATATTGGCAGCACCGCGTACGGCGTTTGGGCCGTGCTCGCGTTCCCGACCTCCTTCCCGGGTGGTCAGTTGCAGCGCCACCTGCTGGCCGCCTACCTCAATGCCAGCTACTGGCCCAGCGAATACCCGATCACCAAGGCGCAAATCCTCTCGATGTGGAATGCCACCAAGTCAGGCGGCACCTGGTGCGCCGCTGGCGTGACCTGCTCCAAGCCCTGGACTGCGACCGACGTCATCAACTACATCTCGGGCATGTACGACATCAATGCCGACGTTGGCGCCGATCCGGACCTGTGCACGAAGTGATTTTCCACTGCTCGGCTGAGGGCCGGTGGTCAGCCCTCTGATGGGCCCGCGGCTGCAGCCGCGGCGCGGGCGCGCGTTGAGCCTTTCGCCCGCCTGGCCGGACGAATCGGCCCGCATCGTCTTTGACCGCCACTCGGGCGACTTCTGGCTGCTGACCAATCCAGCGGCCGACCTGCTGGCCAGCCTGCTGGCTGAGCCGCGCGAGCTGCCCGCCGGCGATACCGTGGCCGAACTGCTCCGCGCCGACCTGATACAGGCCGTCGGCTGAGGTCGTTGCGGTGATCGACACGGTTCTGCGGCTTGCGCCGTTCACCATACGGCTGCGCTCCGAATTGCCCGGGCTCGCCCTGCACCTCGAGACTTTCTATGCGGGCGCCACTGAGGCGCCGGGCGGCCAGTTCGTCGACTTCGACATCGAGCTGCTGCCAGGCACAGGCCTGAGGCGCTGGTGGCGCCCGCAGGTGCGCTTCCTGCTGGATGGTGCCGAGTTCTTCCTGCCGCTGCCAGCGGAGCAAGCCGGACCGGTGTTCGAGTGGGGCCTCAACTGGTGTGTGGCCAGCCAGGCCTTGGGTTATCTGGTGATGCACGCGGCGGTGCTGGCGCGCAACGGCCAGGCATTGATGCTGCCCGGCTTCCCTGGCGCAGGCAAAAGCACGCTGTGCGCTTCGCTGGCCTTGATCGAGGGCTGGCAGTTGCTCTCGGACGAGCTGGCCATCCTGGATCCGGCGCGCGGCGAGCTGCTGCCTCACCCCAGGCCGATCAGCCTGAAGAATGCATCGATCGAGGTTGTACGCGGCTTCCCTGGGGCCCGCATCGGCCCGGTCTACACGGACACCCGCAAGGGCACGGTCACGCATGCGGCCGTTCCCGAGGCTTCGCTGGCCATGAGCGAGCAGGGTGCCCGAGTCCGCTGGGTGCTGTTCCCGCGCTTCGTGGCCGGCCAGCCCCCTGCCATCGAGGAAATCGACCGAGCCGAGGCATTCAAGTTGATCGCTGAACAGTCTTTCAACCGCGAGCGCATGGGCGGCGTCGGCTTCGACGCCATGATGGGCCTGCTGGGCGGCGCGCGCTGCTTCACGGCTCAATACGGCAGCACTTCGGAAGGCCTGGCCGTGATTCGAGAAATCACCGGCGAGCAAGCATGAGGCCCATCGACGCCAAGGCCGCCATTGATCGCCTGGTCGCGCTGCTGCGCGACCCGGGCGCCAGCCACGCGCTCGATGAAGCGGCCTGGCTCGAACATGTCACTGTCGCGCGGCGCCTGAACCTGATCGGCACCGTCGGCGAGGCCTTGCATTCGCGTGGCCAGCGGCTGCCAGCGGCCATTGCGCGCCATTTCGATGGCGCCCGGCTGCTCAGCGAGCGCCAACGGCAGTCGGTCCGCTGGGAGGTCCGCTGCATTGACGACTGCCTGGCGCCACTTGGCGTGCCGGTGCTGCTGCTGAAAGGGTCTGCCTACGTCATGGCGGACCATGCCGTCAGCCGCGGCCGGCTTTTCGGCGACGTTGACATCCTCGTGCCCAGCGAGGCACTGGGGGACGTGGAGAGTGAACTGATGAAGGCGGGCTGGGCCTCGGCGAAGTCCGAACCCTACGACCAGCGCTACTACCGGCAATGGATGCATGAGCTGCCGCCCATGTTCAACGTGCGTCGCGGCAGCGTCATCGACGTGCACCACAACCTGCTGCCGCGCACGGCCCGCCTGCATCCCGATCCCGAAAAAATCCTGGCGCGTTCGCATGCGCTGGCGGCACATGGCTGCATCCGCCTGCCGGCGCTGGAAGACCTGCTGATCCACAGCCTGGTGCACCTGGTCCACGAGGGTGAGTTCCACAACGGCTTGCGCGACCTGATCGACATCGACGGCCTGATTGCCAGCGCCGCGGATTCAGTCGATTTCTGGCAACGAGTCAGCAGCGCCGCGCTGGGCAATGAGCTGGCCGCGCCCGTGCGCCTGGGCCTGCTGCTGGCGCGCGACTGCGTGGGCACGCCGGTGCCCGAGGCTGTGCTGCGCGCGCTCGATCCCGCCAGCGAAGCGCAGCTGGGCCGCTGGCATGCGGCGATCCTGCCACGGGCCATCCGCTCGCATGCCCTGCGCCCGCCCTTGAGAAGCGGCGATGCCTGGGCGCAGACCGCAGCCTACTGGCGCGCACATGCCCTGCGGATGCCGCCTCACCTGCTGGCCGTGCACCTGGCCCGCAAGACCTGGCTGTCTTTCCAGCCCGTCAAAGGCGAGCCGCCACGCGAAGAATAAGGGGTGCGTGCCTTCAGAGCGATGCCGCCTTGAAGGTGTCGCAGGCCTTCATTTCACCCGACTCCATGCCGCGCTTGAACCAGGCGACCCGCTGGGCGCTACTGCCATGGGTGAAGCTCTCGGGCACGACCGCCCGGCCGGCCTGACGCTGCAGGGTGTCGTCGCCGATCTGGGAGGCGGCATTGATCCCCTCCTCGATGTCGCCGCGCTCGAGCCAGTTCTTGCTGCGCTGGGAGTGATGGCCCCAGACGCCGGCCAGGCAATCGGCCTGCAGCTCCAGCTTGACGCTCAAGGCCTTGTATTCGCGCTCCGACAGCCGGCCGCGCGCCGCCTCCATCCTGGCACTGGTGCCCAACAGGTTCTGGATGTGATGGCCGACCTCGTGCGCAATCACATAGGCCTGGGCGAAGTCGCCGGGCGCGCCGAGGCGCTGGCGCAAGGTGTCATTGAAGCTCAGGTCCAGGTAGACCTTGCGGTCGCCAGGGCAGTAGAACGGCCCCATCGCGGCGTCGCCGGTGCCGCAGGCGGTCGGGTAGCGCCCGGTATAGAGGACCAGGCGAGGTGCCTCATATTGTTTCTGGGCACGGCCGAAGTAGGCGTTCCAGACATCCTCGGTGTCGGCCAGTACGACGGCCGCAAAGCGCCCGGCGGGATCCTGCGGCTTTTCGCCCGCAGGCTGCTCGAGCTGCTCAGCCTGCGGCAGCGCGCCGCCAACTCCGCCTTCCATCAGCCCCAGAACGGTCATCGGATTGATGCCAAAGGCCCAGGACACCAGCAGTGCGACGACGATGCCGCCAATGCCCAGGCCCCGCCCGCCAACGGGCAAGCCGCCTGCGCCGCTCCCGCTCGAACTGCGGCGATCCTCCACGTTGTCGCTCTCGCGCTGGCCTTCCCACTTCATGCAATGCTCCTTGCTTGGCATTCCATCCTAGCCGCCTGCGCCCCATCCGGCTCAAATTGCAGTCTGTCAGCGCCTTGTTGGTGGCGGCTGTCGGCCTGGGCACACTCGCCGCACTTTGTGTTTCAGGAGCCGCCCATGTTGAATCTCAAGAAGAAGACCCTGCTGTTGCCACTGGCCCTTGCCCTGCTGGGCCAGGCCGCCCTGGCCGGGGACGAAAACGACTGGCGCCTGCGCATCAAGAAGGAGGCCAACGGCTGGAGCGCGCATTTCAGCGGCACCAGCGAATACGGCCCCAGCGGCCGTCGGATCAAGGGCTCCGGCAATATCGTCGAGAAAGCCCGCGCTGTGAGCTCGTTCAGCAAGGTGCGCCTCGAAGGTCCCTTCGACGTGCGCATCAACCAGGCCGGCAGCGAGGGGCTGAAGGTCAGCGCTGACGACAATATCGAACCGCTGGTGGAAAGCCGCGTCGAGGGCGACACCCTCATCCTGCGCATCCAGGAGCGCAGCGGCTATTCGACCCGCCATGCGCCGGTCGTCTGGCTCGACGTCAAGCAATTGCAGGCACTGCAGATCAGCGGTTCCGGCGACGTCACGATCGAGCGGCTCAAGGGCGAGAGCTTCAATGTCTCGCTGAGCGGTTCGGGCGACCTGGCCATCGGCATGCTGGAGGTCAAGCAGCTGTCGGCGCATCTCAGCGGTTCGGGCGATGTGCATGTCGCCGGCCGGGCAGACCAGCAAACCTGGGCCCTGCACGGCTCCGGCGACGTCGAAGCCCGCAGCCTGGGCGGCGCCTCGGCCAAGGCGCAATTGAGCGGCTCGGGCGACTTGTCGCTGGGCGTGGTGGACATCCTGGACGTCAACCTCAGCGGGTCCGGCGACCTGAGCTACGCCGGCCGACCCAAGTTGACGCAGCGTGTCAGCGGCTCGGGAGAAGTCAGCGCACGCTGACGCCAAGACAGGCGAGGCTGCCAGCCTCGCCGCAATGGGTCAGAATGCCGCTCAGGAGACCCGCACCGGCCCATGAGCGAAGCCCTACTGCCGCAGACCCTGCTTGCCTCGCATGAGGCCAGCCCCAATCCCGCGGCGCTGTTCGATGCGCAGGATGTGCTGCGCTGGGCCAACAAGGCCTTCTGCGAGGCCTACAAGGTGCAGCCGGATGGGCACTTGACCTGGTCGGACATGATGCGCAGCAACCATGCCAGCGGCCAGGGCGCGGTGATCGAGGCGGACGACATCGAGGCCTGGCTGGCCGCCACCGCCTCGCGCCGCGGCAAGCTGCCGCACCGCGCCTTCGAGGCCGACCTGACCGATGGTCGCTGGATCTGGATGAGCGAGACGGTTCTGCCGGACGGCTGGCTGATGTGCCTGGCCATCGACATCACGCCGCTGCGCCAGGACAGCCGGTCCCTGAGACAGGCCCACGCCAAGGCGCTGCGGGCCTCGCAGACCGATGCGCTGACCGGCCTGGCCAATCGCCGCCAGGGCTTGCAACTGCTGCAGCAGGCGCTGGCTGAGTCTGAAGCCTGGCCGCTGTGCGTCGCGCTGCTGGACCTGGACCATTTCAAGCAGATCAATGACAGCCTGGGCCATGCCGCCGGCGACCAGGTGCTGTGCGACTTTGCCCGCCAGATGCTGGCCAGCACCCGGCGCGAAGACGGCTGCGCCCGCATTGGCGGCGAGGAGTTCCTCTTGATCCTGCCGGCCGCGGCCCTGGGGCAGGCCGGCGTCATCGTCGAGCGGCTGCTGGCCCGCGTGCGCCAGAGCCGGCCGCTGGCCGAGCAACCCGAGTTTGGCTACCGCTGCTCGGCGGGCCTGGTGGAAGCGCAATGGGGCGAAAGTTCCGAGGTCTTGCTGCAGCGGGCCGATGCGGCGCTGTACCGCGCCAAGGCCGCAGGGCGGGACCGGATTGAAAGGGACGCGGGCTGAAGCCGCTCAGCGCTGACTCAGGCGCTCGCGCACCCAGGCTTCGGCCGGCGCCATGGTCTCAAACGCGGCGAACTGCCGGCCATGCTCGGCATAGAGCCTGTCCAGCAAGGGCAGCACAAGGCTGCGGCCCTCGACATCGGGCGCCACGACGTAGGCCACGGCTCTTGGCGCCGACTTGTTGGCGCTCATCTGTGCCAGGAAGTGACCGAAGGCTTCCAGCGCCTCGGGCGAAATCATGATGCTGCGCCTGATTTCCAGGATGTCGGCAAACACCGGCGCCGGCGGCATGGTGGCAAACAGCTCGCGCATGGCCAGGCCGACAGCCTGGAAGGCTTCGCGGTTGAACGGACCCTGGGCCTCGATACGCACGACCTGACCTTCGGTCCAGAACTCGATATGGCCGTGCGGCTTGAAGGCGCCGCTGGCGTAGGCCTTGATATCTCGTTTGCGGGGCTGGGCGGCAGGCTTGCTCACAGGTCGATACTAGGCCGGCCAGCACCTGCACTTCAATGGGGATAGTTCACGCTCCGGCGCTGCCTCAGCGCGGCAATGGCAAGGGCTTTCCCTGGGCTTGGCGCGGCACGCCGACCTTGAGGATGCCGGCCAGCGTGGGCGCGATGTCGGCCACCTCGACCCAGCGGTTCACCGCCCCCTGGCCCACCCAGGCCGGGCCCCAGGCCAGAATGGGCACATGATGGTCGTAGGCGTAGGGCGTGCCATGCGAGCTGCCGGAGGTGCGGGTACTGAACAAGCGCCCTTCCTTCATGATCACCTGTACCGGCGCGGCGCGCTCCGGGTGCCAGGACTTGCGCATCTGCGCCAGGTAGGGCGTGCGCTCGTCATTGCTGCGCAGCTGATCGGGGGTGAAGACAGCCTCGACCTCGGGATGCATCAGCATGATGTCGCGCGCCGCCAGGTAGACCTGGTCTGGCTTCAAGCCACGCTGGGCGATCAGCTTCTCGTCGAACAGCAGGCCCATGGCCGAGGTCTCGGTCACCCACTTGCCCTCGCCGAAGCGCATGGACAGACCCACGTTGGCATGCGCCACCAGGGCCTTGCTGCCAAAGCGCTTGGCATCGCGCCCGAGCGACTTCGCCCACTCCGGCGTGTCGGCAAAGCCGTGGTCGGCCGTCAGCATGGCCATGTAGTTGCCGGCGCCTAGGCGCTGGTCCAGGTACTGGAAGAATGCCTGCAGATCGCGGTCCAGGCGCAGCATGTGGTCATGCGAGAGCTTGGACTCGGGGCCGAAGGCATGGTTGATGTAGTCGTGGCTTGAGAGGCTCACGCTCAGGATGTCGGGATGATCGTCCTGGCCCAGGCCCTCGCCTTCCACGGCTGCGCGCGCGAAGGCCAGCGTCAGCTGGTCGCCATAGGGGGTGGGCAGGATGAGCTTGTAGAAGTCGGGGCCGGGGCCGCTCAGCTGCTGGCCCAGCACGGCGGGCAGGCGGTTGCCATTGACGCTGCCCTCGGCGCTCTGGAAGGGCTGGCCATCGGCGGCCGAGCGTGCATAGGCGTCGCAGGCGTAGATCGGGCCGCCGGCGACCGGCTGGCGCCGCGTGCTGCCGTCATCGCATTTGTCGGGCAGCAAGGGCGCCCAGGTCTGGCCGAACAAGGCGTCGGCCGGCTTGGCCGCATTGAAGGCCTCGACCCACTGCGGATGCTGCGGCATGTAGTACGTGCTCGAGGCGAACTGGCCCGTGCTGCTCATGTACATATATGCCGTGCCTTTGTGGCCGGCCGGCAGGATGGCGCCCCGGTCCTTGCCCGAGATGCCGAGCACCTTGGACAGCGGGTCTGCCGTGCGCAACACGTCGCCCACCGTCTCGGCCTGCAGCATGCGCGGGCTGGTGCCCGCCATCGGGCCGGTCTTGTTGCCGATGTAGTGGTAATCGGTGTCCTGGGTGTTGTAGACGGGCTTGCGGGTCTCGGGGTCCACCCATTCATTGCTGATGATGCCGGTGCGCTGCGGATAGGCGCCGGTCATCATCACCGAATGGCCGGCCGCGGTGACCGTGTGGGCATGGGCGTAATGGGCATCCATGAAGGTGGCACCGCGGTCCAGGAAGCGGCGGAAGCCGTCCGGCGAGAACTGCTCGCGGTTCTCGAGCACCTGGCGCATGGGCAGCCCGTCAATGACGATGAAGACCACCAGCTTGGGCCGGGCCGGCGAAGCAGGAGCGGCAACCGCCTTGGTCGCGGCAGGCTCCAGGATCGGGATCGGGCCCGAGCAGGCAGCCAGCAGGGCTGTGGCAAGCGTCGTCAACAGCAGGAAGGAACGGCGTTGGCTCATGGCGGATGTCTTCACTTCAACTTCACTTCAACACGGGGCAGACGGCGACTTTATACGCCGCATGTAAAGAATGCGGTCTCAGCGCAGCTGGGCATCCAGCAGCTCGACCCAATGCTGCACCGGCACCGCGGTACCGGACTGCAGATGCTGGATGCAGCCGATATTGGCCGAGACGATGGTCTCGGCCTGCAGCGGCGCCAGCGCGGCCAGCTTGCGGTCGCGCAGCTGGCGTGAGAGTTCGGGCTGCAGCACCGAATAGGTACCGGCCGAGCCGCAGCAGAGATGGCTCTCGCAAGCCGCGGTCTCCACCCGGAAACCGAGCTCGCGCATCCCCGCTTCAACGCCGCCGCGCAATTGCTGGCCATGCTGCAAGGTGCACGGCGGGTGATAGGCCACGGTGCCGCCGCTGCGCTTGGCCAGGCGCGACTTCAGCGCCGGCACCAGCGACGGCAGCAGCTCGCTGAGGTCCTTGGTCAACGCGCTGATGCGCGCGGCCTTCTCGGCGTAGTTCGGGTCGTGCTTCAAGGACTGTCCATATTCCTTCACCGTCACGCCACAGCCGGAGGCATTCATGACGATGGCTTCGATGGACGGGTCGGCCTTCAGGACCGGCCACCAGGCGTCGATATTGCGGCGCATGTCGGCCAGGCCACCCTCGTGGTCGCTCAGGTGGCTGCGCACCGCGCCGCAGCAGCCGGCGTCGTCGGCCACCAGCGTCTGCACACCGGCCGCATCGAGCACACGGGCCGTGGCGGAATTGATGTTGGGCATCATCGCGGGCTGCACGCAGCCCAGCAGCATCAGGACCTTGCGCTTGTGCACGCGCGTGGGCCATTGGTGCGCGTGCTTGTCGGGTCGGGCCGGGATCTTGTCCTTCAAGGCGCCAGGCACCAGGGGCCTGAACCATTGGCCGAGCTTCATGGCTGGCGCGAAGGCGCGCGAGGTCAGGCCTTCCTTCAGGAGCCAGCGCTGGCGGCGCTCATCAGCCGGGCGCTCGACCTTGGCTTCGACGATGTTGCGGCCTATCTCCAGCAACTGCCCGTATTGCACGCCCGAGGGACAGGTGGATTCGCAGTTGCGGCAGGTCAGGCAGCGGTCCAGGTGCGCTTGCGTCTTGCGCGTGGGCGTTTCGCCTTCCAGCACCTGCTTCATCAGGTAGATGCGGCCGCGCGGACCGTCGAGCTCATCGCCCAGCAACTGATAGGTCGGGCAGGTGGCGGTGCAGAAGCCGCAGTGCACGCAGCGGCGCAGGATCTCCTCGGCCGTCTTGCCTTCCTGCGTGCCTTGGAATTCGGGGGCGAGCTTGGTTTGCATCAGAAGTCTGGGTAGAGGCGGCCGGGGTTGAACAGCCCCTTGGGATCGAAGGCCAGCTTCAGCTGCTGGTGAATGCGTGCCAGCGGCGGCGACAAGGGCGCAAATACGCCACTGCTCTTGTCTTGCGCGCGGTAGAGCGTGGCATGACCGCCGACTGAACTGGCCGCCTCGCGCATCTGCGCGGGTGGCGCGCTGGTCGTGACCCAGCGCTGGGCACCACCCCATTCGATCAATTGCTCGCCCGGCAGCTTCAGGGCCGGCGCCGTCTGCGGCAAGGACAGACGCCACAGCCGCGCACCGGCGCTCACCGCCCGCTCGGCACCGACGAAGAACTCATCGCGCTGGTCACGCAGGCCTTCCCAGAAAGGCAGGGCCAGGCTGTCGGGAATCAGCTCGCCACCGAGCTTGTGGAAGGCGCTGCGCACGGCACCCTCGGCACCGGCCAGGCGCAGCACCAGGGCGCCATCCCACCAGGCGCTGGCGGTGATCGGCAAAGGCTGGCCGCCCCAGCGATTGAGTTGCTGCAGGGCTTGCGCCTGGTCCATGTCGAAGCGCAGCGTGGCCTGCACGACCGGGCGCGGCAAGACCTTCAAGGACACCTCGGCGATCAGGCCCAGCACGCCCAGCGAACCGGCGAGCAGACGCGAGACGTCATAGCCGGCCACGTTCTTCATCACCGTGCCACCGAAGTTCATCAGCTCGCCCTTGCCATTCAGCAGCGTGGCGCCGAGCACATGGTCGCGCGCGCCGCCGGCATTGGCCCGTGCGGGGCCGGCCAGGCCGGAGGCGACCATGCCGCCCACCGTGCCTTCACCGTTGATGCGGGGCGGCTCGAAGGCGAGGTGCTGGCCTTGCGCCGCCAGCACCTTCTCCAGCTCGCTGATCGGCGTGCCGGCCTGCACCGTCACCACCAGCTCGCTCGGCTCGTAGCTGCTGATGCCGCTCAAGCCTGCCGTGCTCAAGACTTCGCCGCGCGGCTCACCGCCATAGAAGCGCTTGCTGCCGTGACCACGAACCTCGAATGGCGCCGTGGCTGCGCGGATCTGCTCCTGCAAGTCTTTCAACAGCCGCGACGTCATCAAAAGCGCTCCAGTTCCGGGAAGGCCAGCAAGCCCCGCTTCACGTGCATGCGGCCGTATTCGGCGCAGCGCTGCAGCGTCGGAATCACCTTGCCGGGGTTGAGACCCTCGGTCGGATCGAACGCGCGTTTCACGGCCATCATCTGCGCGCGCTCTTCGGCCGAGAACTGCACGCACATGGAGTTCAGCTTCTCGATGCCCACGCCATGCTCGCCGGTGACCGTGCCGCCCATGGCCACGCTGGCCTCGAGGATCTCGGCGCCGAACTGCTCGCAGCGGTGGAGCTGGTCCGGGTCGTTGGCGTCGAACAGGATCAAGGGGTGCAGATTGCCGTCGCCGGCATGGAAGACATTCGCGCAGCGCAGGCCGTACTTCTCTTCCATCTGCTGGATGGCCAGCAGGATGTCGGCCAGGCGCTTGCGCGGAATGGTCGAGTCCATGCACATGTAGTCGGGGCTGATGCGGCCCGAGGCCGGGAAGGCGTTCTTGCGGCCGCTCCAGAATTTCAGGCGCTGGGCCTCGTTCTCGCTGACCGAAATCTGCGTGGCGCCACTTGCGCGCAGCACGGCGCTCATGTGCTCGATCTCTTCGGCCACCTCTTCCGGCGTGCCATCGCTTTCGCACAGCAGGATGGCCTCGGCCGTCAGGTCGTAGCCGGCGTGGACGAAGTCTTCGACCGCCGCGGTCATCGGCTTGTCCATCATCTCCAGGCCAGCCGGAATGATGCCAGCCGCAATGATGGCCGCCACCGCCTCGCCGGCCTTGCGGATGTCGTCGAAGCTGGCCATGATGCAGCGCGCCAGCTGCGGCTTGGGCGTGAGCTTGACCGTCACCTCGGTGATCACCGCCAGCATGCCTTCGCTGCCGACGATCAGGCTCAGCAAGTCCAGGCCGGCGGCATCGAGCGCCTCGGAGCCGAACTCGACCGGCTCGCCCTCGACCGTCAGGCCGCGCACCTTCAAGACGTTGTGCAGCGTGAGGCCGTACTTGAGGCAATGCACGCCACCGGAGTTCTCGGCCACATTGCCGCCAATCGTGCAGGCGATCTGGCTGCTGGGGTCGGGCGCGTAGTACAGGCCATGCGGCGCGACTGCTTCAGAGATGGCGAGGTTGCGCACGCCGCATTGCACGCGAGCCGTGCGGGCCAGCGGATCGACGGCGATGATCTTGTTGAACTTGGCCAGGGCCAGCGTGAGGCCCTGCTCATGCGGCAAGGCGCCGCCCGACAGGCCGGTACCGGCACCGCGCGCAACGACCGGGATCTGCAAGTCATGGCAGACCTTCAGGACCGCGCCCGCCTGCTGTTCGTTCTCGGGCAGCGCCACGGCCAGCGGCCGCGTGCGATAGGCGGTCAGGCCATCGCATTCATAGGGCGTGGTGTCTTCCGACTGCCACAAGAGCGCATGCGCAGGCAGCACATCCAGCAACGCGTCGACAAGCCTCGCCTGGGCTTGGCGGCGTAGCGTGGCATGCGGAGCTTCAGAGGCGTTTGACAACAGGCTTCTCCAGCGACAAGCCGTGACTGTAGCGGCTTCGATGCGCTCTAATGCGGCCAAGCCATTCCCCCTGATCGTGAAGCCATTCCGCGCCCTTTTCGCCGCGCTGCTCGCCTGCAGCGTCAGCATCACCGCGTCGGCGGCCGAACTGCTGTTGACCTTGCGATCGCCGGAAAGCCCCACGGACAAGCGGCAGATCTACATCAATGCTGCGCTGCGGCTGGCGCTCGACAAGACCTTGGCCAGCCATGGCCCCTACAAGCTCCTGAGTTCGCCGCCAATGAACAAGCAGCGCGCGCTGCTCAGTGCGCGGCAGAAGACCCATCCCAATCTGATGATCATGACTGGCGCCAGCGAGGCCCATGAGACGGGCCTGCTCGCGCCCGTGCGCTTCCCGCTGATGCTGGGGGCCACCGGCTACCGCGTCTGTTTCGTGTCGCCGCAGTCGCAGCAGGCGGTCGCCCAGGCCAGCACGCTGGACGAATTGCGCAACAAGTTCAGCATCCTGCAAGGGCTGGGCTGGTCCGATGTGCCGGTGCTGCGCGACAACGGCTTCCATGTCATCGAGGGCGCCGGCTACGAGGCCCTGTTCCGCATGGTGGCCCGAGGCCGCGCCGACTTGTTCTGCCGCAGCGTGCTGGAGGTGCAGGCCGAAGCCCAGGCGCAAGCCCAGCCCGGCCTGTTGCTGGACCGCAGCTTCGCGCTGGTCTACGACATGCCGCAGTTCATCTACACGCACCGCGACAACACGGCGGTGATCGAGCGCCTCACCCTGGGCCTGCAGCAGGCCCATGCCGATGGTTCGCTGCAAGCCTTGATGCGCAAGCATCTCCTGCCCTCGCTGCAATTGGTGGAGCTGTCCAAGCGACGCATCCATCATCTGCGGACTGCGCCGCCGCCAGACATCGATTTCGAATACCGCAGCTACAGCCTGGACCTGCTCAAGGAACGCTGATCACAGGCTGCGCGCGAGCGCCGCAGCCGCCTCACGCAAGCGCCCGACCAAGCCCAGCGCCTCGCTCAAGGGAAGGCGCGCGCTCGGTGCCTGCAAGGCCACGGCGCAGCGAGCCGGGCTCGTGGACGCGGCGCCGCTTTCGCGCACCGGCACGGCCACGCAGTTGAGCCCTTCGACGAACTCCTGGTCGTCCACCGAATAGCCTTGCCGGCGGATGCGGACCAGCTCCGCCTCCAGTTGCTCGCGGCTGTGCAGGGTCGTGGCGGTGTGGCGCGTGAGATTCAAGCCCTCGAGCAACTGCTGCCGCTGCCGCGCCGGCGCAAAGGCCAGGAACAGCTTGCCGCTGGCCGAGCAATGCAGGGGCACGCGCGTGCCGGGCTTGAGCTCCAGGCGCAGCGGGAACGCGGTTTCGACGCGATCGAGATAGATCACCTCCGCGCCCGACAGTGCCGTGAGATTGCAGCTTTCGCCAATGTCGGCCACCAGCGCGCGCAGCACCGCGTGGCGCACGCCGGCCTGGGCACTGCCCGACAGAGTCGCCTCGGCCAGCGCGCGCGCGCGGCCGGCCAGCGCATAGCGGCGGCCATCGGGCTCGCGCTGCAGCCAATTGCCCGCCTCCAACTGCTGCAGCATGCGGTGCAGGGTGGGCTTGGGCCAGGGCGATTGCGGCAGCAGCTCCGAAAGGCTTTGCGGCACGCCCGCGCGAGCCAGCAATTCCAGCAGGTCGAGCAGGCGCAGGCCCGGGGTGGCGTCTTCAGGCATGCTTGTCAAATCTCGGATTCCGGGACGAATCAATAAAACAATCCGAGACGATTCTCGCCGCTGGCTAAGCTCGCGGCCATGTTCAGCAATGCCATCGTCACCGGCGCCTGCGGCGGCCTGGGCCAGGCCCTGGCGCGCCAGTTGCTCGCGTCCGGCGCGGCCGTGGCCCTGGTCGGCCTGAACCGGGAGCGCCTCCAGGCCCTGCAAGACCTGGCTCCGGCTCGCAGCCGCATCTACACGCCCGACGTCAGCGATGGCGCGGCCATGCAGGCCATGGCGGATGACTGGACGAGTCATCACGGCACACCCGACCTGGTGATCGCCAACGCCGGCGTGGCAGGCGGCTTCGATGGCGCCCGCGCCGAAGACCTGGCCGTGCTGCGCCGCATGCTGGAGATCAATCTGCTGGGCGTGGCCACCACCTTCCAGCCCTTTGTCGCGCCATTGCAGGCGGCCGGCCGCGGCACGCTGGTGGGCATTGCCAGCCTCGCCGGCCGGCGCGGACTGCCGGGCAATGGCGCCTATTGCGCCAGCAAGGCCGGCCTGATCGTCTATCTGCAAAGCCTGCGCGCCGACCTACGCGCCAGCGGCCTGCAGGTGACGACCGTCAGCCCCGGCTACCTGCGCACCTCGCTGACGGCGGGCAACCGCTTCGCCATGCCGGGTTTGCTGGAGCCCGAAGTGGCAGCCGCCCGCATCCTGGCCGGCCTCACGCGCGGCCACGAAGACATCGTGCTGCCGCGGCGCCTGGGCTGGCTTTCCAGCGCCCTGGCCCTGCTGCCCGAGCAGCTGCATGAGCGCATCCTCCTGAAGCAGCCGCGCAAGCCACGCGTGGGCGAAGCCGGCGCCACCGAGATCCCTGGCCTGAACAAGAACCAAGAGACAAGACAATGAGCGAACAAGACACCCGCCAGCAAGTCGCCCTGATCGGCGCCGGCCCCTCGGGCCTGGCCGCCGCGCGCAATCTGCAAAAGGCCGGACTTCCTTTCCAGGGCTTCGAGGCCTACAGCGATGTGGGCGGGCTGTGGAACATCGCCAACCCGCGCAGCACGGTCTACGAGTCGGCTCACCTGATCTCGAGCAAGCGCATGACCGAGTTCAGCGAGTTCCCCATGGACGACTCGGTGGCCGACTATCCCAGCCACAAGGAACTGCAGCGCTACTTCGCCGCCTTTGCCGACAAGTTCGGCCTGCGCCAGCACTATCGCTTCAGCACGCGGGTGCAGCGCGTGGAGCCGGTGGGCAACGGCCCGGCGCCGCTGTGGCGCGTCAGCTGGCTCGATGCTGCAGGCGGCGAGCACAGCGCCGAGTTCAAGGCCGTGGTCATTGCCAATGGCACGCTGGCCGAGCCCAATATGCCGCGCTTCGAAGGCAACTTCACGGGCGAGCTGCATCACACCAGCGCCTACAAGAGCGCGGAGATGTTCAAGGACAAGCGGGTGCTGATCATCGGCGCTGGCAACTCGGGCTGCGACATCGCGGTGGATGCGGTGCACTACGCAAAGAGCGTGGACATCTCGGTGCGCCGCGGCTATTACTTCGTGCCCAAGTATGTGTTCGGCAAACCGGCCGACACCATAGGCGGCAAGATCACGCTGCCGCCCTGGCTGAAGCAGAGAATTGACAGCCGCATCCTGCAATGGTTCACCGGCGACCCGGTGCGCTTCGGCTTCCCCAAGCCCGAGTACAGGATGTACGAGTCGCACCCCGTGGTGAACTCCCTGATCCTGCATCACATCGGCCATGGCGACGTGAAGGTGCGGCCCGACATCGCGCGCTTCGAGGGCCAGACCGTGCACTTCAAGGACGGCAGCTCGCGCGACTACGACCTGGTGCTGGCGGCCACCGGCTATCAGCTGCACTACCCCTTCATCAGCCGCGAGCTCTTGAACTGGCAGGGCATGGCGCCGCAGCTCTACCTGAACATCTTTGCGCCGCGCTTCACCAACCTCGCGGTCATCGGCATGGTCGAGGCCAGCGGCCTGGGATGGCAGGGCCGCTACGAGCAGGCCGAGCTGGTGGCGCGCTTCCTGAAGGCCCAGGCCAGCGAGCCGGCCAAGGCCGCCGGCTTCGCCGCCAAGCTCACGGGCCCGGCGCCCGACCTCAGCGGCGGCTACCGCTACCTCAAGCTCGAGCGCATGGCCTACTACGTCAACAAGGACGTCTACCGCCGCACCGTGCGTGCCGAAGCTGCCGCCCTCGCAGGAGCCTGAAGATGATCCCTGTCGACGAGGTCCGCCTCAACTTCAACCCCGCGTCGCTGCAATTGCTCAACGGCGTGCTGGCCTTCCTGATGTTTGGCATCGCGCTGGACACCCGGGTCGAGGACTTCAAGCGCGTAGCGCGCATGCCCATCGCGATGGCGGTAGCAATTGCAGCGCAGTTCCTCCTGCTGCCGGCCATCACCTATGTCTTGACGCTCGTGCTGCAGCCGGCACCCAGCATCGCGCTGGGCATGATCCTGGTGGCCTGCTGCCCGCCGGGGAACATCTCCAACATCATCACGCACCGGGCTGGCGGCAATGTGGCGCTGTCGGTGTCGATGACCGCCGTGTCGAACGCGCTCGCCATCGTGCTGATGCCGCTCAATGTCGCCTTCTGGGGCGGCATGCATCCGACGGCCGCGCCGCTCCTGCGCAGCATCGCGCTGGACCCGCTCGAGATGGGCCTGCACATCGTCATCATCATCGGCCTGCCCTTTGTGCTGGGCATGGCCTGCGCCAAGCTGTTTGCGGCCTTCACCGACAAGGTCAAGAAGCCGGCGCGCATCCTGAGCTTTGTCTTCCTCGTGCTCTTCATCGTTGCGGCGATTGCCGGCAACTGGCGCTACTTCCTCGAGTACCTCGGCCTGGTGATGGGTGCCGTGATCCTGCATGACGCTCTGGCCTATGGCCTGGGCTATGGCTGCGCGGCGCTGGCAGGCCTGGCGGAGTACGAGCGGCGGGCCATGTCCGTCGAGGTGGGAATCCGCAATGCGGGCCTCGGCCTGGTCTTGATCTTCAGCTTCTTCGGTGGCCTCGGCGGCATGGCCGTGGTGGCCGGCGCCTGGGGCTTCCTCGACATCATCATCGGCATGGGGCTGGCGGCCTGGTGGGCAAACCGGCCAGCCGCAAGAACACGCTTCAAGGGCGACTCAATATGAGGCCCCTCGTCCAAGGCGTACCTTGGCCGGTCCCCCGAGGGGACGGCGATTCTTGCTGGCTTGACCAGCAAGCTCTCGCCCAATGCGGGCCGGCTTGGGAGCGGCCCGGCGCTCGGCCCGCAGCAATACCAAGGCGGGACGCGGAGCGACTGGCATGAGGATACTGATCACGGGCGCGGACGGCTTTCTCGGCCGCTCGCTGCTGAAGCTGCTGGCCGAAGCCGGCGACTGCGAACTGCTGCTGGCGCAGGACGTGCGCGAAGTGCCGACTGAGCGCCGCCTGGCCGGCGTCGTCTACGAAAAGCAGGATGTGCGCGATGCCAGCCTCGTGCATGCGCTGCAGCTGCACCGCATCGACACCGTCGTCCATCTCGCCTCCATCGTCACGCCGGGCCGCGGCTCCAGCCGCGAGCTGGAATATTCGGTCGACGTGCTGGGCAGCAAGAACGTCCTGCAGGCCTGCGTGGCCGCCGGCGTTCGGCACCTGCTGGTGAGCAGCAGCGGCGCGGCCTACGGCTATCACGCCGACAACCCGGACTGGATCAGCGAAGAGCAGGCGCTGCGCGGCAACGAGAGCTTTGCCTACTCGCACCACAAGCGCCTGGTCGAGGAGATGCTGGCCGACTACCGCGTGCGGCACCCCGAGCTGAAGCAGACGGTGTTCCGCATCGGCACCATCCTCGGCGAGCGGGTCGACAACCAGATCACCGCGCTGTTCGAAAAGAAGCGCCTGTTGGCGATACGCGGCAGCGCCAGCCCCTTCGTCTTCATCTGGGATGAAGACGTCTGCGCGGCCTTTGCTCATGCGCTGCGCACCGGCCAGGCGGGCCTCTTCAATGTGGCCGGCGATGGCGCGCTGCCGCTGCGCGAGATCGCGGCGCGGCTGGGCAAGCCGGTGCTGGACCTGCCGGCCGGGCTGCTGCAGTTCGCGCTGGCCGTGGGATCGAAGCTGGGCATCAGCCGCTATGGGCCCGAGCAACTGGACTTCCTGCGCTTTCGACCCGTGCTCCTGAACAAGCGCTTGAAGGAAGAGCTGGGCTTCGTGCCAGGAAAGAGCAGCGCTGAAGCGTTCGAGGCCTTCGTCGCCGCCCGTGCCGCGCAGGGCCGGAAGATCAGCCGATGAGCACGACGACGCTGTCTCGCGGCGACGCCGTGCGCATCGCCGCCGTCGTCGTGATCTGGGGTCTCAACTTCGTCGTGATGAAGCTGGGCCTGCAGGGGCTCTCGCCGATGCTGCTGGGCGCCCTGCGCTTCTGCGTGGCGGCCTCCGCCCTGCTCGTGATCTGGCGCGCGCCACCCCTGCCCTGGCGCTATCTGCTGGCCTACGGCCTGGCACAAGGCGTGGGCCAGTTCGGCCTTCTGTTCACCGGGCTGCAACTCGGCATGACGGCCGGCATGGCCTCGGTGGTGATGCAGACGCAGGCCTTCTTCACCCTGCTGCTCGCAGCCCCGCTGCTGGGGGAGCCGACGCACCGCTCGCAATGGGCCGGCCTCACGGTGGCCTTGGCCGGCCTGATCGCGATTGCCGCCGCCCATGGCGAAGGCCCCGGGCAAATGACGCTGATCGGCTTCCTGCTGACCCTGGGTGCAGCCTTCATGTGGGCCGTGTCCAACCTGGTCGGTCGCGTCGCGGCGAAGCAAGGCGACTACGACCCGGTGTCCTTCATCGCCTGGAGCAGTCTGGTGCCCATAGCTCCCTTCTTCGCGATGGCACTCTGGCAGCAGGGCCACGACGCCATCCGCGAGCAGATCCATGCCATGGATCTGAAGGCCTGTGCCGCCGTGCTCTACCTCGGCCTGCTGGCAACACTGCTGGCCTACAGCCTCTGGACCCGCTTGCTCAAGCGCCATGCGGCCAGCAAGGTCGTGCCCTGGTCGCTGCTGGTGCCGGTGGTGGGCCTGCTCGCTGCGGCCGCCGCCTTCAGCGAATGGCCGAGCCCCCTGCAGTGGGCCGGCACGGCGGCGGTGCTGCTGGGCCTGGGCATCAATCAGGGGACGTGGCGGCGTGGCCGCTGAAGCCCGCAAGGTCTATATTGGGCGGACCATGCGCGCGCTGCTCTCAGTCCTCTCTCTCTTGCTGAGCCTGAGCCAGGCGCCAGCGCGGGCAGAGCAGATCACCCTGGTAGCGGAGAACGACTGGTACCCCTACACGGCGCAGCGGGACGGGCGCATCACCGGCCTGACCGTCGACCTCGTGCGCGCAGCCTATGCCAGCGTCGGGGTCAGTTTGCAACTGAAAAGCATGCCCTTTGCCCGCTGCATGACCCTGGTCGAGCGTGGCGACGAACTGGGCTGCTTCAACAGCGGCCAGGACCTCAAGCACAGCCAGGACTCCTATCTCTTCCACGCCACGCCGCTGCTGCTCAACAGCAACGGCATCTACGCCCGGGTCGACAGCAAGGAAAGCGGCCTGGGGCCGGCAGCCCTGTCGGGCCGGCGCGTGGTCCTGACGCACGGCGGCTCGTATGGCGACACCATCGAGGCGAACCAGAGCATCGTCCGCGTCGTCGCGCTGAGCGACCTGGCCAATCTGCGCATGCTGGCGGCAGGCCGCGCCGATTTCACCGTGCTGGACGACCGCGTCTTCGACTACCTGGTGCAAGCCAATGCCGGCGAATTGCGCGGCAAGTTGAAACGCGTGGGCCGCGCCTTCAACGATCTGCCGATCTATGTGGCCTTCTCGCGCAAGCGAGCCGAGGCGCCGCGCCACGCGGCCTTGCTGGACCAGGGCCTGGCGGCACTGAAAGCCTCGGGCGAGTACCGGCGCATCGTTGAGCGCTGGCAGTTGCCGCCTTGAGCCGTTACTCGTTCAGAGCCCGAACCACAACTGCTTGCGCGCCAGCGGCGTGGCGGTAGGCAGCAGCGGGTTCTGCAACTTGAGCAAGTGGCGCGAGCGCAGCTTGTAGCGCTCGATCACATCGCCGAACTGGGCCTGCCAGAGCCGCTCCAGGGTGCCGTCGGCAACCAGGGCTTCCATGCCCTGGGTCAACAGCTCATGCAATTGCGGCTTGGCGGGTGCGACGAAGAAGTAGAGCGCGGTCGGGTACTGCAGCAGCAGATGCGGCTCGATCACCACGCCACGAGCGGCATGTTCCTGCGCCTCCAGGCCGATCTCCAGCACCGAGCGCGGAAAGTAGTCGAAACGGCCCTCGGCCAGCCAGCTGAACAGGCTTTCGAAATGCGTGCCCGTCTGCACCTTGAGACCGTTGGCGCGCAGGATGGCGGTGTCGGGCCAGTCGTTCATCTGGCCGGCCTGCAAGGCGCCCAATTGCTCCAGCGTCTTGACGCCGGCCCATCGCCCGAGCTGCGCCTCGCGTACCAGCAGGAGGCGCCAGCCGAGCAAACCACGGTCCAGCGGGATACGGACCGGCAGCAATTGCTGCTCGCGCTCGGGATTGGTCATGGTCCAGAACACGTCGAGCCCGGGGTCGGGTCTTGCCAGCTCCAGCAAGGAGCGGCTCTGCACCATCACATTGCGGCTGGACTGGATCTCGACTTTCTTGCCGCTTCGCTCCAGGGCCAGGCGCAGGAGCAGCAGCATGTAGCGCACCTGCGGGTCTTGCATGGCCTCGTGCTTGGCCACGCGCACGACCAGGGGCGCTGCGGCATGCCCGGCTCCCGCAGCGAGGGCACTGGCAGCGGCAAGCAGGCTTCGACGATCCATCGTCATGGACCCAAGAATACCGACAGCACGCCGGTGTAGCCATAGAGATGCTGATGCGCGATCTCGCCGGCCGCGAAAAACCCCACAAGCGGCACCTCGCCAAGTGCATGGCGAACGATGCGGGCCTCGGCCGAAGGGCTGCCGAAATGCGGGCCGCCGCGCCCTGCGCAGCTGACGTAGACCGCACCGAGCATGGGCCTTTCGCCGGCCAGCTCGCGCAGTTCGGCGCAGATGCGCACCAGGTCGCGGCGCGCGGCCTCGCGGTTACGCTGGCAGAAGCTCAGGTGGTCGCCCTGATGCAGACGCTCGCCAATGGCCACGCCGTGACGGGCCGGATCAATACCCACCAGATGGCGCACCATCACCTCGGGCCCGAAGGCATGCAGGCGCGGCTGAGCAGACAGGGCCGTGCGGCGAAGGCCGGCCAGCGTCTGGCGCAGCCGCGGCAAGGCCTCGCGCCAGTCGTCGGCCTCGGTCAGCACCGGCAGGGCCAGGTCTTGTAGCAGCAGGTCCAGCGCGGGTTCGCCATCCAGCGCCAGCAGCAGGTTGCCATCGCAGTCGCTGACCTCGCGCTCCTCGCCCAGCGGCTGGCAGCCCTGGCTGACGCGCGAAATGATCTCGATGCCCGGCCCGAAGGCCACACCCGAGAGCCCGCCACGCCAGACGCCATTGGCCACTTGCACGCCGGCCTCGGTGGGCTGGCTGCTGGGCAGACCGCCGAACAGATAGCCGTCACGGGTGTGGCTGGCCATGTCCTGAAGCAGCTCGCCCAGCTCGGGCGCTGCGGCATCGGCATGCACTTGCGCGAGCTCGGCCGGCCAGCGCGCCAGCGGCGCGGCGCCCGAGAACACACGGAACTGCTCGCGCGGCAGCTCGGCCAGCATCAGGGCCAGCGCCGGCTCGTCATCGAAATACTCGGCCTCGCCGGCAATCAGCCCGATGGCGCTGCAACCCACCCAATCGACACCTGGCCAGCGCTGGCGCGCTTCGTCAAGCAAGACCTCCGCGGCGCTGACGAATCGGGCACTCAGATAGAGCCAGCCCAGCGTGGGCTGCAGGCCGGACTCGGCGCGCTGCGCGTCGATCTGCGCCGCCGCGAGCGCCATGGCCATCTGCGGCAGCGGATGGGTGGCGTGCGCGCTGGCAAAGGGCTTCATGGCGGCCCGGGGCAGCTTCAGCGGCGGCGCACCGCAGGCTTGCTGACGGCCTTCTTGGCGGCCGGCTTGCCCGCCAGGCCCTTGGCCACGCTGCTGGCCACGGCGCCTGGCACCGAGGCGGCCTTGCGCAGCGTTTCGCCGGCAGCATCGAAGCTCTGCTTGACCATGGCGCCGGCCAGGTTCTTGGCGGCGTCCGTGGCCTGGTCTTTCATGGCGTTGGCGGCAAGCTGCGTGAACTGCTGGCTCAAGGCGCCCCACCATTGCATGGGGTCGACCGGCGGTGTCTTGGCATCTGCCTTGGCCGCCGGCTTCGTGCTTTCTGCATCCACCTTGGCAGCCGCCTGCTTCTTGACGCGCGCCGCCACCTTGGGCGCAGCCGGCAGGCCGGGGAAGGCCGGCATCTCGGGCATGGGCATCTTCAGGCTCTCGCGCAGCTCGGTCAGCGGCACGTTCATGGTCTGCAAGGTCGACAGGGTCATCCTTTGCACTTCGAGTGCCTGGATCGTGGCGTTGAGCATGCGGGCGTTCTGCTCCAGCCAGAACTGCACGGTGCGCAGCTCCTCGATGCGCTTGCCCAGCTCTTCCGGGTTCAAGGTGGGCGCGACCCACTGGCCGATGCCCGGCAGGGCCGAGCCGGCGTTCTTGACCAGGCCTTGCAGGAAGTCGAAGCCCGGGACGAACTTGGTGAAGCTGGTGTCGGCCATGCGCGCTGTCTCCGCTGTTGAAAGGGGTGGCAGCATCCTACGCCGTCAGCGGGGCTTGGGCAGCAGTTGTTCCACCTCGAAACCCTGCTGCTTCAGGAGCAGGGGCAGGGCCTTGGCGCCGCTCATGTGCAAGGCACCCACCGCCACCAGCGCCCGCTTGCCGGAGGCATGCAGGGCGGCGATGCGTTGCGCCAGCGCCTCGTTGCGGCCATCGTTGAGGCGGCGCAGCTGCTCGCGCTCGATGTCGTCGTCCGGGCAATTGCAGGGCGGCTCGACCTGGCTCAGCGCCTGCAGGTCGCCGCGCTCCCAGGCATCGGCCAGGCCGCGCAGCATGGGCCGCAGCCGGCCCTTCTCCATCTGCTCCAGGCTCACGCTCAGCTCGCGCTTGGCCGTGGCCGCATCGGCCGGAACCAAGGCTGCCATCTGCTCGGCGGCGGTCTCGAGTGCATGCACGGGGCGCCCTTCGCCGCGCGCACGGGCCAGCAGGGACATCTCCTGCGCATAGGCCGGGTCCAGGCCATCGGCACGGCCGGCGATGCTGGCGATGCTGGCCACCTGCAGCAGAGGATGCAGTCCGGCCAGCGACTGTTCGCTCAGACAGGCCGCGAGCATCTGCGCCTGCAGGCGCTTCTGGCTGCGCAGGTCCAGCTCCATCGCGGGCATCGCCCGGAGCGCCTGCATCAACTGCGGGTCACCGGGGTCCAGCTCCAGCACCAGGGTGTCGGTGCGGCTCCAGGCCTGGCGCAAGGCCGGGCCGGGAAACAGCCAGGCCGGGCGGCCGATGTGGATGCTGCCGTAGAGATAGCTGTCATGGCCGTCGCGGCGGATGCGCCACAGCGGTCCGCGGTCCACCGCCTCGGACTCCAGCTGGCGCAGCTTGGCGGCGCCGGGCATGGGCACGGTGGGGCAGTCCTGCGCGAATGCCGCGCCCGCCCACAAGAGCAGGCCGGCCAGCAGATAGCGAACGGGCATCAACGGCCTCCCTTCAATCGCAGCTCATTGCCGCTCATCGTCATCTGCAGCTTGGACAGCATGTCCATGCCCAGGAGCGGCGCATCCAGCTGCGGCAGCACCGTCACCGGCAACTGCCGCGCCTCCACGCCGCCGTCCAGCTGCAGATGAGCCCGCGCCCGCCAGCCGCGAGCGATACCGCCCGCCGTGCTGGAGCGCACCTCGCCCTCCGAGACCAGGCCGGCCTGGCGCGCCAGGCCCTCGGGCAAGGCGGTGGAGGTGGCGCCGGTGTCGACCATGAACATCACTTCCACATCGCCCAGGCGACCGGGCCAATGGAAATGGCCGTCCGGCCCGCGCTTGAGCACGATCTCGCCGCTGTCCTCCACAAGGAAGCGGCTGCGGCCCTGCTCGCGCTCCCAGGCCTTGAAGCCGAGGAAGACCAGCAGGAGCACCAGCAGCCAGATGGTCCAGACCTTGAGACTGGAAGGAAGTTCTTTGGGGCCGTTGTTGTGCATGCCCGAACGATGCCATGGATTCGGGCGGGGTCGAACTTCGAAGTTCTTTGCCCGCATCGGTTAGCCTTGCGCGCTTCGCACCCCGTTTCTGGAGTACATCCCATGAGGATTTCCCGCCTCACCCGCGTCAGCCGCGTCAGCCGCGCGATTGCCGCGTCCGCCACCCTGGCCGCCGTTGCCTCGATGAGCCTGGCCCAGGCGCCCGCTGACAGCAGCAACCCGCTGCTCAAGCCCAGCACCCTGCCCCTGCAATACCCGGCCTTCGACAAGATTGCCGACACGCACTTCGGCCCCGCACTGGACGCCGGCATGGCCGAGCAGCTGGCCGAGGTCGAGGCGATTGCCAACAACCCGGCCGCCGCCACCTTCGACAACACCATCGTCGCGCTGGAGCGCAGCGGCCGAACGCTCAGCCGCGCCAGCACGGTGCTGTTCTCGCTGCTGGGCGCCGACACCAACCCGGCCCGCCAGAAGCTGCAGGCCGAGTACGCCACCAAGCTCGCCGCGCACAGCGACGCGATCTCGCTCAATGCCAAGCTGTTCGCCCGCCTGCAGGCCCTGCACGCCCAGCGCGACAAGCTCGGTCTGGACACCGAATCGGTGCGCCTGATCGAACGCTACCAGCGCAATTTCGTGCGTGCCGGCGCCCAGCTGGACGAAGCCCAGAAGACCCGCATCAAGGCCATCAACGCCGAGATGGCGACGCTCTCGACCCGGTTCAACCAGAACGTGCTGGCCGAGGTGAACGACTCGGCCCTGGTGGTCGACAAGGCCGAGCAGCTCGACGGCCTCACACCCGACCAGATCGCCGGCGCTGCGGCTGCCGCCAAGGCCCGCAAGCTGGAAGGCAAGTACGTCATTGCGCTGCTCAACACCACCGGCCAGCCCTATCTGAATCAGCTGAACGACCGCGCCCTGCGCGAGCGCCTGTACAAGGCCTCGGTGGCCCGTGGCAGCCGCGGCAACAACTTCGACAACACGGCCATCGTCGCCCGCGTGGCCACGCTGCGCGCCGAGCGCGCCGCACTGCTGGGCTATGCCACGCATGCCGACTATGTGCTGCAGGTCGAGACCGCCAAGACACCGCAGGCCGTGAACGACTTGCTCGGCAAGCTGGCTCCCGCGGCAGTCGCCTCGGCCAAGCGTGAAGCGGCCGAGCTGCAAGCCATCATCGACAAGGAACAGGCCGCGAAGAAACAGCCGAGCTTCAAGCTCGAAGCCTGGGACTGGAGCCTGTACAGCGAGAAGCTGCGCGCTGAGAAATACGGCTTCGACGAGTCGCAGCTCAAGCCCTATCTGGAGCTGAAGAACGTGCTGGAAAACGGCGTGTTCTACGCCGCCGGCCAGCTCTACGGCCTGAAGTTCAAGCAGCGCGGCGACCTGCCGGTCTACCATCCGAGCGTGACCGTCTATGACGTGTACAACGCCGATGGTTCGCAGCTGGCGATCTTCATCGCCGACATGTACTCGCGCCCGTCCAAGCGCGGTGGCGCCTGGATGAACGCCTATGTGCAGCAGAACAAGCTCAACGGCACGCTGCCGGTGGTGGCCAACCACCTGAACATCCCGCCGCCCGCGGCCGGCCAGCCCACGCTCCTGACCTGGGACGAGGTGACGACGCTGTTCCATGAGTTCGGCCATGCACTGCACGGCATGTTCTCGAACGTGATGTTCCCGAGCTTTGCCGGCACCAGCGTGCCGCGCGATTTCGTCGAGTACCCCTCGCAGGTCAACGAGATGTGGGCCTCCTGGCCCAGCGTGCTGGCCAACTACGCCAAGCATCACAAGACCGGCGAACCAATGCCCAAGGCGCTGCTGGAGAAGATGGCCGCTGCCAAGAAGTTCAACCAGGGCTTCGCGACTACCGAGTACCTGGCCGCGTCGCTGCTGGACCAGCGCTGGCATCAGCTGAAGGCCGTTGACGTTCCGACCGCCGACCAGGTCATGGCTTTCGAAGCCAAGGCCTTGAAGGACGCCGGCGTTGACTTCTCGCCGGTGCCGCCGCGCTATCGCACGCCCTACTTCAGCCACATCATGGGCGGCTACTCTGCCGGTTATTACGCCTACATCTGGAGCGAAGTACTGGACGCCAACACCGTGGCCTGGTTCCATGCCAATGGCGGCCTCAAGCGCGAGAACGGCGACAAGTTCCGCGCCACGCTGCTCTCGCGTGGTGGTGCTGAGGATGCGATGGTGCTGTTCGGCAAGCTCGTGGGCCATGCACCCAAAATCGAGCCGCTGCTGGAGAAGCGCGGGCTCGTGACGGCCAAGTAAGTCCGGCAGAGCCGCCTCGGGAGGGGCGGCTCTCGGCACATAGCAGCCACACGCTGTTTCCTTCTTTCGCGCTGCCGAGGCCATCGGGTGAGGGCTTGTGCTCCTGTCCCCCGGACCGGGCTTCGCCCGATCCTCCTCCTTTACCTCGCCCAAACCCTCACCCGACGCCCTCGGCCGAACCTGCGCCTGCCACCCGGCGCAGGCCACGGTGGTGCGGAGCAGGACGGCAGTGGGTGCCCCGCAGCGAGGTAAAGGAGGAGGCGCCGGCCGCAGGCCGGTGACGGGGGACAGGAGCGAAGGGGTGCCCGCTGGCGGCCTGATCTTCGACGTACCTTCGAGGGAGAAGGCAAGAGTCCGCAATGTGCCGTCAGCGGAAGCCAATCTCCCGCCGCTGCCGAACTTCCGGCTTGACGCGGTGTTCGGACTCCAGCTGGGCCAGGTATTCATCCGGGGCGAACTGCTCACCGAGGATGGCGACCTGCTCGCTGACCGCGGCAAAGTCGCCGTGCGTCAGCTGATCGAGCCGTGCCAGCCTTTCGCATTGCTCGCTGCTCAACTCTGCCGCATCGCCGCCCAGCGCCTCGCGCGCAAACATGCGCTCGCGCTGAGCGGGCTTCAGGGGATGGAAGCGTATCTTGAAGGCAAAGCGGCGCAGGGCGGCTTCATCCAGGTCGTCGAACAGATTGGTCGTGCAGATGAAGAGCCCGTCGAAACGCTCCATGCCGGCGAGCATCTCGTTGACCTCGCTTACCTCGTAGTTACGCTCGGCCATGCGCCGGCTGCGCAGAAAGCTGTCGGCCTCGTCCAGCAACAGCACCGCGCCTTCATGCGAGGCAGCCTCGAACATCCGGGCCATGTTCGCCTCGGTCTCGCCGACGAACTTGCTCACCAGGTCGCTGGCCTGGCGCACCATCAAGGGCCGGTGCAGTTGCTGGGCGATGTGTTCGGCCAGCGCCGTCTTGCCGCTGCCAGGCGGGCCGAAGAAGCAGAGGTTGCCGCGGCCGCGGCGCTGCAGGGCCTCGACGATGCGCGAGATCTCGAAGCGTGATTCGCAGTTGAGGAGCTCGGGCTCGTAGCGCGTGACCGTCACGCGCGCGCCGCGCTCCTGGCCAGCCGAGCCCAAGGCCTTGTCGGCGTTGAGCAACTGGCGCTCGATCAGCTTTTCGCAGTCCTCACCATCGCCCGCGAGCTGGGCAAAGCGAACCGCGGTGCGGATCTGCGCCGGCGTGAGCGCGCGGCGCTCTGCCAGCTTGGCGGCAAAGCCGTCGCCGACCTTCACCTCCGACAGGGCGCGCTGCACCAGGCCCAGGCGCGCGCCCGGCGGCGGCGACTTGAGTTCGAGGTGGTACTGGAAGCGGCGTCGGAAGGCCGGGTCGATCTGCTCGATGCGGTTGGTCACCCAGACCACCGGCACCGGGTTGGTCTCGAGGATCTGGTTGACCCAGGCCTTGCCGCTGACCGAGGCGGAATGCGGCGCCTCGAGCGCTGAATCGAGCCGCGCCATCAGGTGCATGGTGTCGCTCGACAGCGGCGGGAACACGTCCTCGACCTCGTCGAACAGAAGAGCCACCTGCTCACTGGCCTTCAGGAACTGCTGACTGATCTGCAAGGAGCGGTAGCGGTCTCGGCCGGTCAGCGAGTTGCCGTCACGGTCGTCGTATTCGACCTCGTAAAGATCCAGGCCCGCCTCTTCGGCCGCCACTTTCGCCAGCTCGGTCTTGCCCGTGCCCGGCGGCCCGTAAAGCAGCACGTTGACGCCAGGTTCGCGCCGCGCGACCGCCTGTCGCAGCAGGGTGCCTAGCACCTGCAGGTCTTCAGCGACGAATTGGAAGTCGCGGCCACTCAAGCTGCTCTTGACCACCGGCCGCGTGAACACGGCCATCAGGTCGTGCGGGCCCTGGTATTCGCGCATCAGCACCGGCGGCAGCTGGTCGCTGACCTTCATCAGGTCGGCCAGGTCGGTGATGTTGTGCTCCGAGATCAGGTTCTCGACCATGCCGATGCGCTCGAGCCGCGAACCGGCGCGCAAGGCCTCGGCCACATCGCGCTCGTCCACGCCGGCCACGGCCGCAATCGCGGCGAAGGCTTCTTGCGCGTTGTTGACCTTGAACTCGACCAGGGCGCCGCGCAGCTCGCGCTGGTAGCGGGCCAAGGTACCGTAGAGCAGCAAGGCCCGCTCGGCCGGATTGAGCTGCAGGAGATTGCCCAGGGCCGCGATGTTCTTCTCGACCAGGGTGGACTCGCGCTTGAGCTGGCGGTCGAGGTGGTCGCAGGTGGTGGCCAGCACGGCCAGCACGTCCTTGGGCGCGTCCTTCACGTACTCGTCGAGGTAGAAGAACAGCGTGGCTTCGGCGAAGGGGCCGTTCCAGACGCCGAAACGGTCCAGGAAGGCGGCATCACCCAGCGCCGTGTGACCGGCCCACAGCTCATTGCCCTGCACGCGCCGCTCGAGGAACTCGCGCAGCCTTGTCAGCACGCGCACCGGCCAGACGAGATGCCGGCCGGTGAAGGACAGGAGGCCGTTGAAATCGCGGCGCAGGTTGAAGCGGCCAGCATGCCGCACCGTCAGCGTCAGGACGAAATGCGAGCACATGCGATCCAGCACCGGGGCATTGCTGAGCCCGGGCGAAGCCAGCACGCTTTGCTGCTCTGCCAGACGCTTGACCATGGGCGACTCCTCGCTACCTTCGCCCGCCCTTGTTGGATCGGGCGGCGTGGTCCGATCTTGGCGCAGCCCGGCGCCAAGAACAAGGGGCCCCGTGAGGCCCCTGTGTTTGTCGTTCGTTAATGCATCACGACCGGCTGCTGTCCCATGTTGGCGTACCGCTCAATGAAGTCGTCCAGCTCATCTTCGGACGGCTCGCGGTCGCCAATCAGCGCCTCGACACCTTCCTGGAACTGCTGCGCCATCGCGCCCTCGATGAAGATCTCGCGACGAGCGAACTTGTCGACGATCTCGAAGCCACCCCGACTCAGACATTGCGGTGCATCTTCGCTGACGCCCGTATCAACCGGCACCTCGAACTGGACCACGATGTAGCTGGGGGAGTTGTAAAGCATGTGCATGAGAACTCTCCTATGGCCGGTAGCTGGATCCAGACTAAGCGCTTTCAAGAGCGCGCTGAGCCAAATACTGGCAGAAAGCCCCCCACTTCAGGGGAATCCATGAGGACCCGCTGTGGTGGAAGCGGCACAAGATCACGGCAACTCGGGCTTCCCTTCACTCTGGAGCAGCAATTCCCAGCGCAGGGTGTCGGCCTGCGTATGCCGGATGCGCACCGGCAGGTGATGGCGCGCCGGGTCCAGCCAGAGCTCGACCCGGGAATCCCAGGCACCAAGCGGCTCGCGCACCAGCCGCACGGCCGACTCCAGGCGCCCGGCAGGCAGCTCCAGGCCCTCGCGACCCAGCACCTTGAATCGCCACTGCTGCAGCTCGCCGCGCAGGCTGGCCACGGGCATCAAGAGCTCCGTGCCGGCTTGATAGCGTTGCGGCTCGGCCTCGACCAGGGCGGCGAGCTGCAGCCACCAGCTGATGCGGTCCTGCGAACCTTGTTGCAAGGGCAGGACCGCCGGGCTGGCTGAAAAGCTGACCACCCCTTCGTCCCGACGGAAATTGGTGGCCTGGCGGTCGCGCATGCCTTGCTTGCCCTGCTGTCTTTGCGCAAAGCGGCGCGGCGCGAGGCCAGCATCCGGGTCCAGATCACCCAGGCTGCGCCAGGTGGGCAAGGCCTTGCCGGCAAGCTCACGCTCCAGCAAGGCCTCGTAGTGGCCTTGCTCATCGGGGCGCCAGCTCAGCCGCGCCGTGCCCTGCCGCTCGCCCTGGATCAGCAGGTACTGCCAGCTGAAGCCCGCCACCGGGCGCGGTGCGGCAGTGGCCGCCAAGGGCGTGCTCGGCCTCAGCTTCGGCAACTTGGCGGCGGGTTCACGGGGCATTGCAGGCGCCGCAGCGGCCGCAAGCTCGGGCTGGGCAGGGATCAACAGAACGCTGGTCGTGAAGGCCTTGGCCGGCTGGCCCAAAGGCAGTGCCGAAGGCCTGCTGAGCAGGCTCCAGACCAGGAGCAGATGCAGTGCCACGGCCGCCGCCAAGGCCCCAACCAGCACGCGCGGGCGCGGTGCATGGAGGGTCGTTGTCGCCAGGGCTTGAAGCATGTGGACAATGCTAGCCAAAGCGGCGCCCTGCCCGCATCGACCATCCAAGCCATGAAACTCGCCACCTACAACGACGGCTCCCGCGACGGCCAGCTGCTGGTCGTCTCGCGCGACCTCAGCCTGGCGCACTACGCCAGCGGCATCGCCACCCGCATGCAGCAGCTGCTGGACGACTGGAACTTCGTCGCACCGCAGCTGGAAGAGATTTCGCAGAACCTGAACCATGGCAAGGCGCGCCACGCCTTCCCGTTCGAGCCGCAGCGCTGCATGGCGCCGCTGCCACGCGCCTATCAATGGGCCGATGGCTCGGCCTACATCAACCATGTGGAACTGGTGCGCAAGGCCCGCGGCGCCGAAGTCCCCGAAAGCTTCTACACCGACCCGCTGATGTACCAAGGCGGCAGCGACGACTTCCTCGGCGCCTGCGAAGGCGCCCGCTTCGTTTCTGAAGCCATGGGCATCGACTTCGAGGCCGAGATCGCCGTGGTCACCGGCGATGTGGCCATGAGCACCGACGCCGACGCCGCGCTGGAATGCATCCGCCTCGTGATGCTGGCCAACGACTGGAGCCTGCGCAACCTGATACCGGCCGAGCTGGCCAAGGGCTTCGGTTTCTTCCAGAGCAAGCCGGCGACTGCTTTCAGCCCGGTGGCAGTCACGCCCGACGAGCTCGGCGACGCCTGGAAGAAGGGCCGCTTGCATCTCACTTTGCAGACGATGTGGAACGGCCGCAAGGTTGGCCAGTGCGAGGCCGGGCCGGAGATGAGCTTCCACTTCGGCCAGTTGATCGCCCACGTGGCCAAGACACGCAATCTGCGTGCCGGCTCGGTCATCGGCTCGGGCACGGTCTCGAACAAGGACTGGGCCAAGGGCTACAGCTGCATTGCCGAGAAGCGCGCGATCGAGATGATCGAGAGCGGCGGCGAAGCCAAGACCGAGTTCATGAAGTTTGGCGACACGGTGCGCATCGAGATGAAGGGACGGGACGGGCAGAGCATCTTCGGTGCCATCGAGCAGGATGTGCTGCCGCTGCATGATCCCGACGCCAAATGACCGTCAAGAAGATCCTCATCGATACCGACCCCGGCCAGGATGACGCCATCGCCATCCTGCTGGCGCTGGCCAGCCCCGAGCTCGAAGTCGTCGGCATCACGACGGTGGCTGGCAACGTGCCGCTGCCGTTGACCAGCCGCAACGCACGAATCATTTGCGAGCTGGCGGGCCGCACAGACATGCCGATATTCGCCGGCGCTGCCAAGCCCTTGCAGCGCGAGCTGGTCACCGCCGAGTTCGTCCATGGCAAGAGCGGCCTGGATGGCATCGAATTGCCCGAGCCACAGATGCGTTTGCGAGAAGGCCATGCGGTCGACTTCCTGGTTGAGACCTTGATGCGGCTTGAAGGCATCACCGTCTGCGCATTGGGCCCGCTGACCAACATCGCACTGGCGCTTCAGAAGGAGCCGCGCATCGCTGCACGCATCGAGCAGATCGTGCTGATGGGCGGCGGTTGCTTCGAAGGCGGCAACATCACGCCGGCGGCCGAGTTCAATTTCTTTGTGGACCCGCAAGCTGCGGCACTGGTCTTCGCTGCCGGCATCCCGATCACGATGGCACCGCTGGACGTGACGCACCAGGCCCTGACCACGCGCCCACGCATTGCAGCCTTGCGCGCCCTGGGCAACCGCACCGGCCTGGCCTGCGCCGCGTGGATGGAATTCTTCGAGCGTTTCGACGAAGAGAAATACGGCCAGGAAGGCGGCCCGCTGCACGACCCCTGCGTGATCGCCTGGCTGCTGAAGCCCGAGCTCTTTACGGGCCGCCGCTGCAATGTCGAGATCGAGACCAGCAGCGACTTGACCCTGGGCATGAGCGTGGTGGACTGGTGGGGCGTCACGCCACGCAAGCAGAATGCGCTGGTGCTGGGCGGCATCGATGCCGAGGGCTATTTCAAGCTGATCACCGAAAGACTGGGGGCCTTGCCATGAAGCGTCGTGAGTTCACTGTCCTGGCCGCATCCGGCCTCTTGATCCCAACAAGCTGGGCCGCCATCAGCGAAACCGATGCCGCCAGCGGCATCCGTGCAGCGCTGGAGCGAGGCGCCGAATCGGCCGTGGCCATGCTCGGCAGGAACGATGGCTTCATGGGCAATCCGCTGGTGCGCATCGAGTTGCCGGAGCGGCTGAAAAGCGCGGTCAAGCTCCTGAAGGCCACCGGCCAGGGCAGGAAGGTCGACGAGCTGCTGCTGGCCATGAACCGCGCGGCCGAGGCCGCCGTGCCGGCCGCCAAGCCACTGCTGGTCAAGGCGGTGAGAGACATCAGCGTAGAAGACGCCTTGAAGCTCGTGCGCGGCGGCAACGACAAGGCCGTGACCGATTTCTTCGCCGGCAAAACCCGCGAGCCCTTGGGCAAGCAGTTCCTGCCCATCGTCACGCAGGCCACGGAGAAGGTGGCGCTGGCCGACAAGTACAACGCCGTTGCCGGCAAGGCGGCCAGCTTGGGCCTCATGAAGGGCGAAGAGGCCAACATCCAGCAGTACGTCACGGCCCGCGCGCTGGACGGCCTGTTCCTGATGATTGGCGAGGAAGAAAGAAAGATCCGCCAGGACCCGATAGGCACCGGCAGCGCGCTCTTGAAGAAAGTGTTCGGGGGCAGGTGACTTTCGCGGCGTAGGTCGCTTGCGGCACGTAGCAGCCGTTCGTGTTCTGGTGTTTGGATTGGTCGAAGATCAGGCCGCCAGCGGGCATGCGCAGGTTCGGCCGCGGATAGGGGTGGGTACTGGAGCGAAGTAAAGGCGGAGGCCGAAGGCCGGGGGACATGAGCGCAAGTACCCACCCCTGTCCGTGGCAGCGCATAGGAGCCTCCGTCAAAAGAATGGCAGCAATGTGACGCTTCCAGACACCCCTCGGCACTTGCATGAGCCAAGGGGGGCATCCTTCCGGATCGACCCCTTGGTCGCATGGTTCATTGCTTTGTGGCGCTGCCGCCCGAATTCAGCTGGATGAAGGGCGTACCGCCACCGGTGTAGTGGGGCAGGCGGCCGTCCCACTTCTTGATCGCGTCGGACTCGTTCTCCAGCTGCTTCAGGCGCAGCAGTTCGGGCGTCACTTCCAGCCGCTTGGCTTTCAAGGATTCGGCTTCACCGCGGGCCTTGGCCAGTGCCTGCTCGGCTTCCACCTTGATGCGCTCCAGGTCACGCTCGGCGGTGAGCTTCTTCTGCTCTGCTTCGACCTTGGCTTCGATGGCCTTGTCGAACACAGCGGAGAAGTCGTAGTTCACTGCGGCCAGCGAGTCCACGATCACGCCATGGCGCTTCAGGCGCTGTTCCAGGGCGTCGCGGATCTTGCTGCTGACCTCGGTGCGCTTGGTCACCAGCTCTTCGGCGGTGTACTGGGCGGCAATGGCCTTGGTGGCTTCCTGAGCGGCCGGCTCGATCACGCGGGCGGCCACGGCATGCTCGTTGCCAATGGCCTGGTAGGTCTGCGACACGAGGGCTGGGTCCAGGCGCCAGTTCAAAGCCGCTGAAACAGCCACCTGCTGCAGGTCTTTCGATGCGGCAACGCCCTTGCCCTCGTTCTTCTGAAGGCGCACATCGATCATGTGCACCCGGTTCACGAACGGCATGACGAAATGCAGGCCCTCGCCCAGCGGCTCGGGATCGACCTTGCCAAAGGTGGTGATCACGCCGCGCGTACCCGACTGCACGATGCGCACGGGGTTGATCATGCTGACCAGGATGACGACGGCCAGGACGCCGACTGCGATCTTGGGCAGGGCGCCGAAGCGCGACGGTGATGACGAGGAATACATGGCTCCTTCTCCTTCTGAGGGGTTGTAGTGAGGCTTGCAGCGTAGCGGCGAGCGGGCGCATCGCACGCTGACATCGGATGAATGGCTGGCACAAGGACATGAGCTGCGTGGACAATACGCCCCTTTCCCGACCGAACTGGCCCGCGCGCCGATCCTGCATTCATGACCGAGACCACCCCCACGCCCGAGGCTCCTGCCAACGAGGAAACCCAGGTAAACGAGGCTGCCGAAGCGACGGAAGCAGCAGACGCGGCGCATGCCGGTGAAGCACCGGAAACGACGGAAGCCGGCGCCGTTGCTGCCTCCACGCTGAGCCCCGCCGAGGTGGCCTCGCAGCTGAAGGCGCTGTTCCCGGCCCTGTTCACCGGCATGCAGAAGCCCCTGAAGCTGCGCATCCAGGCCGACATCCAGCAACGTGCGCCGGGCAGGTTCACCAAGGCCCAGCTCTCAGCCTTCCTGCGCCGCCACACGGGCAGCACCGGCTACCTGATCGCCCTGGGCAAGGCCACGCATCGCTACGACCTGGACGGCCAGCCTGGTGACGAGCTCCTGGAAGAGCACCGCCTGGCCGCCCGCGAGGAACTCAAGCGGCGCCGCGGCGTGCAGCAGGAGCGCGAGGCGCTGGAGAACCAGCAGCGCAACAACCGCGCCCAGCTCCTGCGCGATTTCCAGCGCACCACGCTGACCGAAGCCAATTTCTGCGTGCTGAAAGGCCTGACCCTGGAAGAGCTGCCCGGCATCCTCGAGATTGCCAGGAAGGAAGCCGCCGAGCGCCCGCCCGAGATGGAACAGCGCCCGCGCGAGCCGCGCCCGGACCAGCGTCGCCAGCCGCAGCGCCGAGAAGGCGGCGGCCGGCCCGGCGCCAACCCCAGCACCGGCCCTACATCTGCTCCCAAGGCAGGCCGTCGAAACGCCAGCCGCTGAGGCGGCCGCGCTGGAAGTTGGCGTCGAGTTCACCCTCGAAACCATGCAGCACGTTGACCACCTCGGTGAAGCCGGCGGCCTCCAGGGCCTCGCCGGCCGCCACGGTGCGCTGGCCTGAGCGACAGATCAGGACCACCGGCGTGTCCAGCCGATCGCGCGCTTCGCGCCGCACCTGGGCCACGAACTGCGCGGCATCCGCCTGCATCTCCGGGTATTCATACCAGGCCAGGTGCACCACGCCCGGCGGATGGCCCACATAGAGGTATTCCAGCTCCATGCGGATGTCCAGGAACAAAGCCTCGGGCCTTCGTTGCAGGAAGGCGTGAGCGTCCTTCGGTAACAGGTGCTGCATGGGGTCTTGCCTGGTTTCCTACAATGGGCACATGAAGAACGCCTCCATCCGCTACACGCGCGGCGCCCAGCTGCCGGACATTCTGCAACAACGGATCGCCATCCTGGATGGCGCCATGGGCACGATGATCCAGCGCTACAAGCTGGGCGAGGCCGATTACCGCGGTGAGCGCTTCGCAAATCACCACAAGGACCTCAAGGGCAACAACGACCTGCTGGTCTTGACCAAGCCCGAAGTGATCTCCGAGATCCACGAGCAGTACCTGGCCGCCGGCTCCGACATCATCGAGACCAACACCTTCGGCACCACCTCGGTGGCGCAGGAAGACTACGAGCTGGGCGAGTACGCCTACGAGATGAACGTGGCCGCCGCCCGGCTGGCCCGCGCCGCCTGCGACAAGTACTCGACGCCCGAGAAACCGCGCTTCGCCGCCGGCGCCCTCGGCCCCACGCCGCGCACCGCCTCGATCAGCCCGGATGTGAACGACCCCGGCGCCCGCAATGTCGATTTCGACACCTTGCGCGCCGCCTACTACGAGCAGGCCAAGGGCTTGCTGGAAGGCGGCGTCGACCTGTTCCTGGTCGAAACCATCTTCGACACACTGAACGCCAAGGCCGCCATCTTCGCGCTGGACGAGCTGATGGAAGACACGGGCGAGCGCCTGCCGGTGATCATCTCCGGCACGGTGACCGATGCTTCCGGCCGCATCCTCTCGGGCCAGACCGTGACCGCCTTCTGGCATTCGGTGCGCCATGCCAAGCCGCTGGCCATCGGCCTCAATTGCGCGCTCGGTGCCACGCTGATGCGGCCCTACATCGAGGAGCTGGCCAAGGTGGCCGGCGCCACGGCGATCAGCTGCTACCCGAACGCCGGCCTGCCCAACCCGATGAGCGACACCGGCTTCGACGAAACACCGGACGTGACCGGGCGGCTGATGGAAGAGTTCGCCAAGTGCGGCTTCCTGAACATCGCCGGCGGCTGCTGCGGCACGACGCCGGGCCATATCGCCGCCATCGCCAAGCAGGTGTCGGCCTACAAGCCACGCGTCAGCGGGCAGAAGTTCTTCAGCGAGCTGGTCGAGGCTTGATCAATACAGTTTGAGCAAGCGTTCCATATTGACGTGCAGCTTGAGCTCGTGGGGCGCCAGGCTGGCCGCCACGGCCTGTGCGGCCAGGCGGGTGTCGCGCGGCACCGGCTCGCTCAAGGGGTTGCCGCTCTTGCCGATCAATGAGGCCACCAGCGGCTCATTGGCGCTGTGGCCGCGCTTGGCGACAACGCCCATTTCGTTGTTGGCCAGGCGCACCAGGCTGCCCGGCGGATAGAGCCCCACGGCCTTGATGAGCGCCGCGCCCGCCTCGTCGGGCTTCTGCAATTCGTCCAGGTAGACCGCGCGGGCCGCAGCACCCGCTGACATCGCCTTGCGCGAACGGCGCGGCGACAGGCGGGCGGCAAAGATGTCGATGCGACGAAGCATGCGCGCCAGCTGCTCGGCGCCACCCCGGCCCGCCAAGGCCCCCGGGCCCGCTTCATGGCGCAGCATCAGGGTCTGCAACCAGAGTTCGTCTTGCACGCCCAGCGTGCGCAAGAGTTGCGGCGCCGTGGCGGCGCGCTGCCGCACTTCCTCGCGCTGCGCCTCCGTGAGCGCATCGTCGCGGGCACAGAGCCGGTCCTGCAGTTCGCTGATCGCGATATTCATGCTCAGGGCCGCGCGGGTCAGTGAGCCGCGCCATTCCTCGCGCCAGCCCAGGTTGCGCGCGCAGAGCTCGGCCAGCAGCAGGCACAGGAGGCCATGCTTGGCGCTGTACTGCTGGTACTCGTGGCTGACATCGAAGACCAGGCGCATCAGCATCGCATCGGCGTTCTGCTGCACGCGGGCCATCATCTCGCCATAGTGCAGCTCGAAGCGGTTGGCGAAGTCTTCCGGCTTCGGGTCGCGCAAGAGCGTGTGCACATGCAGGATCAGATCGACCCAGGCCGCCTGGTCGCTGAAGCTGACCGGGCCGCGCTTGGCCAGCGTTTCCGGGCGGTAGTCCGCCTTGGCACCGGCGATGCTGCCCAGGGTGGCACCCTGGTGCATCATCGTGTCCATCTTGTGGTTGAGTGCCTTCTGGTATTCCTTGGTCTCGTGCGCCTGCACATAGGCGCCGCGCTCGATCAGCGCCTGCACCTGCGGCGTGTTGGGCAGCACCTGGCCCGAGGCGAACAGCAGCTTGCCGCTCGCATCGCGCAGCGAGAAGCCCAGCACCTGGCCGATGCGCAGTGAGTTCGGTGGAAGATGGATGAGGTCCAAGGATTTACGCTCCCGTTCTTTCACGATTGTCGGCCTTGACGGACATCTGCTGAAGCCCTGCGCGTAAAATCCCGCACGGTCCGAGGAGCGTTGCGACGAGGGGCTACCCCAGGGCAGCCCGCCGCCAGGCTTGGACCGGACGGCCGATCACCCCGGATTCACCCGATGGCCGTCTCCAACGACGCTCACCGAACCCTGTATTCCCTGGGGGCCGCGGTGAGTGCGCGGCCCGATCTGAAGCTCCTGAGGCCGCCATGACCGCATCCACCGCCACCCGCCCCGCACCGATGAAGCTCTCCGGGCTTGAGCCGGTGCTGATCGGCGAAGGCAGCCTGTTCGTCAACATCGGCGAGCGCACCAACGTCACCGGCTCCAAGGCCTTTGCCCGCATGATCCTGGCCGGCCAGTTCGAGGAAGCGCTGGCCGTGGCCCGCCAGCAGGTCGAGAACGGCGCGCAGGTCATCGACGTGAACATGGACGAGGCCATGCTGGACAGCAAGGCGGCCATGGTGCGCTTCCTGAACCTGATCGCCTCCGAGCCCGAGATCGCTCGCGTGCCCATCATGATCGACTCGTCCAAGTGGGACGTGATCGAAGCCGGCCTCAAGTGCATCCAGGGCAAGGGCATCGTCAACTCGATCTCGATGAAGGAGGGCGAGGCCGAGTTCCGCCGCCAGGCCAATCTGGTGCGCCGCTACGGCGCCGCCGCCGTGGTGATGGCCTTCGACGAGAAGGGCCAGGCCGACACCTTCGAGCGCAAGATCGAGATCTGCGAGCGCGCCTACAAGATCCTCGTGGACGAAGTCGGCTTCGACCCCGAGGACATCATCTTCGACCCCAACATCTTCGCCATCGCCACCGGCATCGAGGAGCACGACAACTACGCGGTCGACTTCATCAATGCCACGCGCTGGATCAAGCAGAACCTGCCCGGCGCCAAGGTCTCGGGCGGCGTCTCCAACGTGTCGTTCAGCTTCCGCGGCAACGACCCGGTTCGCGAGGCCATCCACACCGTCTTCCTGTATCACGCTATTCAAGCCGGCATGGACATGGGCATCGTCAACGCCGGCATGGTGGGCGTGTACGACGACCTGGAGCCGGTGCTGCGCGAGCGCGTGGAAGACGTGGTGCTGAACCGCCGCCCGGACAGTGGCGAGCGCCTGATCGAAGTGGCCGAAAGCGCCAAAGGCGCCGCCAAGGACGATTCGGCCCGTTTGGCCTGGCGCGCTGGCGACGTGAATGCGCGGCTCTCGCATGCGCTTGTGCATGGCATCACCGACTTCATCACCGAAGACACCGAGGAATGCTGGCAGGCAATCAAGGCCACCGGTGGCCGGCCGTTGCACGTGATCGAAGGCCCGCTGATGGCCGGCATGAATATCGTGGGCGACCTGTTCGGCCAGGGCAAGATGTTCCTGCCGCAAGTGGTGAAGAGCGCGCGTGTGATGAAGTCCGCCGTGGCCCACCTGATTCCCTACATCGAGGAAGAAAAGCGCCAGCTCGAAGCGGCCGGCGGCGACGTGAAACCCAAGGGCAAGATCGTCATCGCCACCGTCAAGGGTGACGTGCACGACATCGGCAAGAACATCGTCACCGTGGTCCTGCAGTGCAACAACTACGAGGTCGTCAACATGGGCGTGATGGTCCCGTGCCAGGACATCCTGGCCAAGGCCAAGGTCGAGGGCGCCGACATCATCGGCCTCTCCGGCCTGATCACGCCGAGCCTCGAAGAGATGCAGCATGTGGCGGCCGAGATGCAGCGCGACGACTACTTCCGCATGAAGAAGATCCCGCTCTTGATCGGTGGCGCCACCTGCAGTCGCGTGCACACAGCCGTCAAGATCTCGCCGCACTACGAAGGCCCGGTGGTCTATGTGCCGGACGCCTCGCGCTCGGTGGGCGTCTGCTCAGAGCTCCTGAGCGACGAGCGCGCCGCGCGCTTCATCGCCGAGCTCAAGGCCGACTACGACAAGGTGCGCGAGCTTCACGCCAACAAGAAGCAGACGCCACTGGTCACGCTGGCCGCCGCGCGCGCCAACAAGACCAAGGTCGACTGGGCGGGCTACCAACCGCCGGCGCCGAAATTCATCGGCCGTCGCGTCTTCAAGAACTACGACCTGGCCGAGCTGGCGCAACACATCGATTGGGGCCCGTTCTTCCAGACCTGGGACCTGGCCGGCCCTTTTCCCGCCATCCTGAAGGATGAAGTCGTCGGCACCGAGGCACAACGCGTGTTCAGCGACGGCAAGCGCATGCTGCAGCGCCTGATCGAAGGCCGCTGGCTGACCGCCAATGCGGTGCTGGGCCTCTACCCGGCCGCGCAGGTGAATGACGACGATATCGAGATCTACAAGGACGAGAGCCGCAGCGAGGTATTGATGACCTGGCACGGCCTGCGCATGCAGTCGGAGCGCCCGGTGGTGGACGGCGAGATGCGCCCCAACCGCTGCCTGTCCGACTACATCGCTGCCAAAGGCAGCGTGCCTGATTACATCGGCATGTTCGCCGTTACCGCCGGCATCGGCTGCGACAAGAAGGAAGCGCAGTTCCTTGCCGATCATGACGACTACTCGGCCATCATGCTGAAGGCCCTGGCCGACCGCCTGGCCGAAGCGCTGGCCGAACGCCTGCACCAGCGCGTGCGCACCGAGTTCTGGGCCTATGCGTCCGATGAAGCGCTGTCCAACGAAGACCTGATCGCCGAGAAGTACCGCGGCATCCGCCCGGCGCCCGGCTACCCGGCCTGCCCCGACCATCTGGTCAAGGCCGAGATGTTCCGCGTCTTGACGCCGGAAGAGATCGGCATGGGCCTGACTGACAGCATGGCCATGACGCCCGCTGCCAGTGTGTCGGGCTTCTACATGGCGCACCCCGAGGCGAGTTACTTCAATGTCGGCCGCATCGGCGACGACCAGGTGCAGGATTGGGCCGCTCGCATGGCGCTGGACCAGCGCGATGCCGAGCGGGCGCTCGCGCCGCTGCTCGGCTAGTCACATCCTCTTGCATCTCCAAGCCCGCTGCGGCGCCACCGGCGCTCGCAGCGTGACAAGCTTTCGGCCGTAGTTCTGATAACGAGAGGCCCAGCCCATGAAGTTCCCCCTCACTGCCAGCCAGACCATTGCCTCCATCGCCATCGCCGGCGGCTTGCTCGGCGGCGCCTTCGCGCTGGGCAAGATGAACAGCAGCAGCAGCACGCCACCGGGGCCACAGGCGGCGACCGATGACAGCAAGGCGGCGCGCGCCAAGCCCTCGGCCCCGGCGGCCAAGGCCGATCTGTGCAAGGGCTGCCTGCGCGTCGTGGAAGTGCACACCGAGGAGCGCACCAGCAAGACCAGCGGCGTGGGCGTCGTCGGTGGGGCCGTCATCGGCGGCCTGATCGGCAACCAGATCGGCGGCGGCAACGGCAAGAAGCTCGCCACCGTGGGTGGCGCCGTTGCCGGCGGCTATGCCGGCAACGAGATCGAGAAGCGCCGCAACACGCACAAGGTCTGGGTGGTCAAGCTGCAAGCCGATGACGGCACGACACAGACGCGCGAGCAGGCCAGCAACCCAAACCTGCAGGCCGGCGACGTGGTCGAACTGCGCCAGGGACAGCTGCTGCGCCGCTGAAGCGGCGCACGCTGCCTGAGCGCTCAGCCCCTTGAGCGCAGCCAGTCCGCCGTGTCGCGGATCAGGTGGCCGGAGATGCTGAAGCGCGGCGGAATGCCGGGCAGCTCGTCGATGTCGAACCAGCGGGCATCCTCGATCTCGCCTGGCTGGGGCACGATCTCGCCACCCACCCATTCGGCCGTGTAGGCCACCATCAGGCTGTGCGGAAAAGGCCAGCTCTGGCTGCCGTAGTAGCGCAGGCCTTGCACTCGTACGCCCACCTCCTCGGCCACCTCGCGGTGCACGCACTCTTCCAGCGTCTCACCCGCCTCGACAAAGCCCGCCAGCGCGCTGTATGAGCCGGGCGTGTAGCCGGGCGATCGGGCCAGCAGCAGCTCGCGGCCGCGCCAGATCAAGGCCATCATGGCTGGATTGATGCGCGGGTAGACCGTGTGCTGGCAGGACGGGCAACGCCGCGCGCGCTCGTTCGGTACCGGCGCCGTCGGGGTGCCGCAGACACCGCAGAAGGCGTGCGCACGGTCCCATTCCAGCACCTGTGCGGCCCGCGAAGCCAGGGCCATCAGCGGCTCGGGCAGGACCCGCATCGCGGCGCGCAAGGGATGCGCTTCCCAGCCACTTGGAACTTCGTCCAGCCGCATGGTCCAGCTGTCCAGCGCACCCAGCCGGCCCAGGTAGTGGCGCGGCGCCGCAGCTGGCGGCTCGCTGGGGCGCAAGACCTGGCCCTCCTGCAGCAGCAGCTGGCCATCGACGAAGGCAAAGCACCAGGCCTCGACCGAGGCAGGTGCGAGCGGCGCGGTGGCCGGGACGAAGAGATCGTTGTCGCTCATGCCATCAGGCTACAGGAAAGCCGCGCCGCAGTTGCACTGCCTCGGCCAGATGGCCGGTCGTGATCAGGGTTTCATCGGCCAGGTCCGCCACGGTCCGGGCCACTCGCAACACGCGGTGGTAGCTGCGCGCCGACCAGCCGAGGCTGGTGGCCGTCTTGTCCAGGAAGCGCGCCTCGGCCGCGCCCAGGTGCGCATGCTGGTCCAGCGCCTGGGCCGCCAGGCGGGCGTTGCTGCAGCCCTGGCGATGCAGGGCACGCGCCCGCGCCGCGGCGACGCGGGCGGCAACCTCGGCGCTGCTTTGGCCTCCTGCCGCGCTGGCCATCGAGGCCGGCGCCACCGCCGGCACCTCGATGCGCAGGTCGATGCGGTCCAGCAGCGGCCCGCTGAGTCGGCCTTGGTAGCGGCTCACCTGTTCCGGCGTGCAGCGGCAGGCCTGCACCTGGCTGCCATGATGGCCGCACGGGCAGGGGTTCATCGCCGCCACCAGCTGGAAGCGGGCCGGGAACTCCGCATGTCGGGCCGCGCGGGCAATCAGGATGCGCCCTGTTTCCAGGGGCTCGCGCAAGGCCTCAAGGGCCGTCCTTTGAAATTCGGGGAATTCATCCAGGAAGAGCACGCCGTGCTGTGCCAGGGAAATCTCGCCCGGCCGCGGCGGCGAACCACCGCCCACCAGCGCCACACTGGAAGCACTGTGATGCGGCGACCTGAACGAGCGACGCCCCCAACGCGCTGGCATGAAGGCGCCGGCCAGGCTGAGCACGGCAGCCGATTCCAGCGCCTCCTCATCATCCAGCGGCGGCAGCAAGCCGGGCAGACGCTGGGCCAGCATCGACTTGCCGCTGCCCGGCGGGCCAATCAAGAGCAGGCTCAGCTCGCCAGCCGCGGCGATCTCCAGCGCCCGCTTGGGCGCGGCCTGGCCCTTGATGTCACGCAGGTCCGGGCCTGGCTCCGCCGCCTGCCGGGGCGCCGCCTGGGCGCGGGGAAGCTGCTGCTCAGCAGCCGGCAGCAGGCAGGCCACCAGGTCGAGCAGATGCGCCGCCTCTCGCACGTCCACGCCTTCGACCAGCGATGCCTCCGCCGCACTGGCCACTGGCAAGAGCAGGCGCCGCGGCGAAGCCTCGCGCCGCAAGGCCAGCGCCATGGCCAGCGCGCCGCGCACCGGGCGCAGATGCCCGGCCAGCGAGAGCTCGCCGGCGCACTCAAAGCCATCGAGCCGGCTTGCATCGAGCTGGCCACTGGCCGCCAGGATGCCCAGCGCAATCGGCAGGTCGAAGCGCGCGCCCTCCTTGGGCAGGTCGGCGGGCGCCAGATTGACCGTGATCCGCTTGTCATGGGGAAAGGCCAGGCCACTGCTCTGCAAGGCGGCCCGCACCCGCTCACGCGCTTCCTTGACCTCGGTATCGGCCAGGCCCACCAGGGTGAAGCTGGGCAGGCCGTTGGCCAGATGCACTTCGACACTGACCGGCGCCGCGGCCAGGCCGTCGAGCGCGCGGCTGTGGATCACGGCCAATGACATGGACGCTCCCCTTGTGAGTTAGCAAATGCCGGCGATTGTGCTACGGCGTTGGCGGCAGCAGGGGTGCCAGCAGGCCGAACAGCGGCGGCTGCCCATGGCGGTATTCGCTGATCATGTTCAGATCCGTGATCACCATCGGCGGCACCGCACCGGCGTTGGCCTGAAGGTACTCCGCTGCCGGCTGCAGGGGTTCATTCAAGAGCTTCCAGGCCACGTGAGGCTTGGTGAACAAGGCTTCGCCAAAGCTTGGCTTACCGCCGGTGCGGCAGGCACGCAGGACGGCCTCTGCATCGGGCCGGCGTTGCAGCGCAGCGGCGCTCATGTAGGCGAAGTTGCCGTAGCGGATGACGTGCGGAAATACGGCCAGCGCCGTGGCATACGCATCGCGACTGCTGGTGGTGTTCATGGCCGCAACGCCACCGGGCGCCAGATGCCTGCCCAGCTCGCTCAGGTACTCGTGCGACAGCAGGAGCGTCGTGTACGCGCGCCAGTGGAAGGTGGTGTTCTGGAAAATCAGGTCGTACTGCGCCTGCGGATGCGCTCGCAGCCAGCGCCGGCCATCGTCGATGTGCAGGCGCACGCGTGGGTCGCTCAGGAGCGGCGCCACCGCCGGATAGCGCGAGATCATTTCGCGGTAGCCCGGGTTGATCTCCACCACGTCAACCTGCTCGACACCTGGAAAGCCCAGGATGACCTCGGTCCAGGCCCCGGTGGACAGGCCGATCACGAGCACCCGGCGAGGCTTGTTGTGCAGCAGCGCCATCAGGTAGGCACGGTCCAGTCCGTTCGAGTTCTGTGCCATGTCGACATTGATGCGGCCGTCATAGGCGTTGCCACCATAGGTGGTGTCGCTGTCGTCGCCGTGGGTGACATGCAGGATGCCGTGCTTGTTCTGGATCAGGTGCGCCAAGGGTGCGTCGCCCTGCCAGGGCTCGGCGACCTTGTCGATGACGACCAGGGGGTGCACGACCAGGACCAGGCCCAGCGCCAGCAACGCCGCCGGCATGGCGAACCAGCTGACGCGCCGCTGCGGCGTTGCAGCGAGCGTCAACAAGCCCAGCAGCGCCGTCGCGCCACACACCAGCGCCCAGACGCTCTCGACCCGCAGCACATCCAGCAGCCAGAAGCCGGTGATCAGGGGGCCAAGTGCCGAGCCCATGACATTGGCCAGATAGACACGCGACACCGAGCGACCGAGGTCAGCTTCGGCCGTCGCGGAGCCGAGGTGATGGACGATGGGGAACAGAACGCCCTTGGCGCCTGCGGTCACCGCGATCATCAACACCAGGCCGGCCAGGCGAATTGGCGAATTGCCAAGCAACGGCGCCATCAGTTGCAGGGCGACCAGGTCCAGCGCCGCGGCCCAGCACAGCGCCCGTGCCGCCGAAGCCAGCACGGCTGGACTGTTCGCACAGATGCGCCGCCCGACGACGGCACCAATGGAGATGCCCAGCAGAAAGGCCGCCAGCACGATGGCGAAGGCCTGGGGTCGCCCCTGCTGCCCGAAGGAGAGCAGCCGGACCCAGAGGATTTCCTGGCTCAGCGACAGCAGACCGACGCTGAAGGACAAGGCCAGGGCCAGACGGCGCAGCCCGGTTTGGTTCTCGTTCATGCCGCGGCCCTCCCGCGCAGAGCGCTGGCAACGATCAGGCTTGCTACGGCATTGAGCGCGGCCGCCAGCCAGACGGCCTGACGCAGGTCCAGCCAATACAGCAGGAAGAAGCCAATGGCCAGCGCGCCAGTGGCCGCGCCCAGGGTGTTGATGAAATACAGCGTGCCCGTGGACACGCCCACATTGCCCGAGCTCCGCCAGGCATGAGCGACCAGCATTGGCAGCGTCGCGCCCATGCAGACGGTGGGCAAGAGGAGCAGGGCAAAGCTCAGGGCCGCCGCCGCCGGCCTCGACAGCCCGGCGAACAGGGCTGCGCAAGCCTGCAGCAGGTCCACGCTGACCAGGCCATAGGCCGCGATCGCGCCCTCGAACAGGCAAAAGGCCAGGAGGATGCGGGCCGGCCAGCGATCAGCCAGCGCACCTCCCAGCAGGGCACCGAGACCCAGGCCCAGCATGAAGGTCGAGACCACGATGGTCACCGACTCGATGTCGACCCCGATCACCACGAAGAGCAGGCGTTGCCAGGCCAGTTGGTAGACCAGCGCCGCAAAGCCGGAGAGGAAGAAGGCGGTGGCCACCCGCAAGGTGGCACGAGATCGCTGGCTCAAGAATGACCTCCGGATGTTCGTATCGCGGCCGATGCTAACCCGGCGCAAGCCCTTGCCGTCCCGACCCCATCCGCACGCTTGTGGGGCGCGCACCAGACTGGCGCAAGCGGCGCAAATGAGCCATTGTGGTGCACCGCGACCACCCGATACGGCACGTGAGCCCTGCCTTCCCCGGGGGCACAGCCCCTGGAACGGACCAAACCGGTGCTGGCACGGAAGCTGCAAGAGCTGGCTTGAAATCCTGTTTGCCATCCTGACCCATTCCCCCAATCAAGGAGTCCTGCGAATGAAGCAACAACTTGCCACCCTGGCCCTGGCCCTTTCCGCTGCACTGCCCGCTTTTGCCCAGGAAGCAGCCGCACCGGTCGATCCCTTGTCCTTCAATGTCAGTGTCACCACCGACTACCGCTACCGCGGCATTTCGCAGACCCGCCTGAAGCCGGCCCTGCAGGGCGGCGCCGATTACGCTTCGCCGAGCGGCTTCTACATCGGCGCCTGGGGCTCCACGATCAAGTGGATCAAGGACGCGGGCGGCGATGCCCCGGCCGAAGTCGACGTCTACGCCGGCTACAAGACCGAAGTCTCCAAGGACCTGCTGCTGGACGTCGGCGTGCTGCAGTACTACTACAGCAAGAACAAGCTGAACCCCAGCGCCAACACGCTGGAGCTCTACGGTGCCCTGACCGCCGGCCCGGTCACGGGCAAGCTGTCGTACAGCACCAGCAATCTGTTCGGCTTCGCCGACAGCAAGGGCAGCCTCTACCTCGACCTGAGCGCCAGCTTCGACCTCGGCGACGGCCTGATGCTCACCCCGCACCTGGGCCGCCAGGAAGTGCGTCACAACAAGACGTACAGCTACACCGACTACAGCCTCGCCCTGTCCAAGGACTTCAGCGGCCTGGTGGTCTCGGGCGCCGTCATCGGCACCGATACCGACGCCTATGTCGGCGGCCCCTCGTCCAAGAACCTGGGCAAGGCCGGCCTGGTCCTGTCGCTCAAGAAGAGCTTCTGAAGAAACAAGCGCACGTCGCACGCACGGAGTAACCCACCATGAAACTGATCACCGCCGTCATCAAGCCCTTCAAGCTTGACGAAGTGCGCGAAGCCCTCAGCGCCATCGGCGTGCAGGGCCTGACCGTCACCGAGGTCAAGGGCTTCGGCCGCCAGAAAGGCCATACCGAGCTGTACCGCGGCGCCGAATACGTCGTCGATTTCCTGCCCAAGGTGAAGATCGAAGCGGCGGTGGCCGACGACGTGGTGGAGCAGGTGATCGAGGCCATCGAGTCCTCGGCCCGCACCGGCAAGATCGGCGACGGCAAGATCTTTGTCTCGCCGCTGGACCAGGTCGTGCGCATCCGTACCGGCGAGACCGGCACGGACGCTCTTTGACAACAAGAAGCCTGTTGGAGAACAAACGATGAAGAAACTTCTCGCCTCCCTGGCCCTGGCCGCTGCGGTCTTCGCGCCCGCCGCCTGGGCCCAGGATCAGGCCGCTTCGGCTCCCGTGGCTGCTTCGGCAGTCGTTGCTGCTGCTGACGCGGCATCTGCAGCCGCACCGGCCGCCTCGGCTCCCGCTGAAGCGGCTTCGGCCGCCGCACCGGCACCCGTGCCCAACAAGGGCGACACCGGCTGGATGCTGCTCTCGACCCTGCTCGTCATCCTGATGACGGTGCCGGGCCTGGCGCTGTTCTATGGCGGCCTGGTCCGCAGCAAGAACATGCTGTCGGTGCTGATGCAGGTGATGGTCGCGTTCTCGCTGATCGTCGTGCTGTGGGTGCTCTACGGCTACAGCTTCGCGTTCACCGAGGGCAACCAGTTCATCGGCGGCACCGACCGGCTGTTCATGAAGGGCCTCTGGGACAACGTCGCCGGCACCTTCGCCACTGGCGCCACCTTCAGCAAGGGTGTGCCGATGTACGAGATGGTGTTCGCCGCCTTCCAGGCCACCTTCGCCGGCATCACGGCCTGCCTGATCGTCGGTGCCTTCGCCGAACGCATCAAGTTCTCGGCCGCCCTGCTCTTCCTGGCCCTGTGGTTCACCTTCAGCTACCTGCCGATTGCCCACATGGTCTGGTTCTGGGCGGGCCCGGACGCCTACACCAGCGCCGCCGTGGTCGATGAGATGAACGCCAAGGCCGGCATGATCTGGCAATGGGGCGCGCTGGACTTCGCCGGCGGCACGGTGGTGCACATCAACGCCGCTGTGGCTGGCCTGGTGGGCGCCTTCATGATCGGCAAGCGCGTCGGCTACGGCAAGGAGGCGTTCACGCCTCACAGCCTGACGCTGACCATGGTCGGTGCCTCGCTGCTGTGGGTGGGCTGGTTCGGCTTCAACGCCGGCTCGGCACTGGAAGCCAACGGCTTCGCTGCCCTGGCCTTCATCAACACCTTCGCTGCCACGGCTGCCGCCGTGCTGGCCTGGTGCATCGGTGAAGCGCTGATGAAGGGCAAGGCTTCGATGCTGGGTGCAGCCTCGGGTGCAGTGGCTGGCCTGGTGGCGATCACGCCGGCAGCCGGCAACGTCGGCATCGGTGGTGGCCTGGTCATCGGCTTCGTCGCCGGCTTCGCCTGCCTGTGGGGTGTCACCGGCCTGAAGAAGGTGATCGGTGCCGACGACTCGCTGGACGTGTTCGGCGTGCACGGTGTCGGCGGCATCGTCGGCGCCCTGCTCACCGGCGTGTTCAACTCGCCCGCCCTGGGAGGCCCGAGCGCCGTCGGCGACTGGGTCACGGTGGCCATGATCGCCCCGGACGCCTACAGCATCGGCGCCCAGGTGCTGACGCAAGCCAAGGCCGTCGGCGTGACCATTGTCTGGTCCGGCGTGGTCTCCGTGATCGCCTACAAGATCGTCGACCTGGTGCTGGGCCTGCGGGTCAGCGAGGAAGACGAACGCGAAGGCCTGGACATCACCTCGCACGGCGAGACGGCCTATCACAAATGATCTACACGCAAGCCCGCCAAAGGGCTTGAGACCGCTCAAGAGCCGCCTTCGGGCGGCTCTTTTCATTGCGCAATCGGATCGCCCCGCCAGACCCGGGCCTTGATTCCCTGACTTGCGCCCCTATCTGCGCCAGTCCCTAGAATGAGCCGACACCCAGCTCCAAGAAGCCGCACGCCATGGTTCCCCACCTCATCACCGCTCTGAATGGTCCGATCAACGAGCTGGAGCAGCGCATCCTGGAGTCGATGCCGGCCATCGAACGATGGTTCCGCCTGGAATGGATGGAACACACGCCGCCCTTCTACACCTCGGTGGACGTGCGCAATGCCGGCTTCAAGCTGGCACCGGTGGACACCAATCTCTATCCCGGCGGCTTCAACAACCTGACGCCCGAGATGCTGCCGCTGGCCGTACAGGCGGCAATGGCAGCCATCGAAAAGATCTGCCCCGAGGCCAAGAACCTCCTGCTGGTGCCTGAAAAGCACACGCGCAACACCTTCTACCTGAGCAATGTCGCCACCCTGGTCCGCATCTTCACGCAGGCCGGCCTGAACGTGCGCCTGGGCACGCTGGACGAAACCATCACCGAGCCGACGCCGCTCAACCTGGCCGACGGCACGACGCTGACGGTCGAGCCGCTGATCCGCAACCGCGGCCGCGTGATGCTCAAGGACTTCGATCCTTGCACCGTGCTGCTGAACAACGACCTCTCGGCCGGCATTCCCAGCGTGCTGGAGAACCTGCACGAGCAATACCTGCTGCCGCCGCTGCATGCCGGCTGGGCCGTGCGCCGCAAGACCAAGCATTTCGCCGCCTACAGCAATGTGGCCAAGAAGTTCGCCAAGCTGCTGGGCATGGACCCGTGGCTGATCGACCCGATGTTTGCCGGCGCCGGTGAGCTGAATTTCGCCGACGGCACCGGCATCGAGGCCCTGCAGTCGCAGACCGACGCGCTGCTCACCAAGATCCGCCGCAAGTACAAGGAATACGGCATCCAGGACAAGCCCTTCGTCATCGTCAAGGCCGATGCCGGCACCTACGGCATGGGCATCATGACCGTGCGCGACGCCAAGGACCTGGAAGCGCTGAACCGCAAGGCCCGCAACAAGATGAGCGTGATCAAGGACGGCCAGGAGGTCTCCGAGGTCATCATCCAGGAAGGCGTGCCGACCAATGAACGCGTGAACGATGCCGTGGCCGAGCCGGTTGTCTACATGATGGACCGTTACGTCGTGGGCGGCTTCTACCGCGTGCATGCCGAGCGCGGCGTCGACGAGAACCTGAACGCCCCCGGTGCCAGCTTCGTGCCCCTGGCTTTTGCCGAGAGCTCGCAACTGCCCAAGCCCGGCGAGAAACCGGGCGTCAGTGCGCCCAACCGCTTCTATATGTACGGCGTGATCGCCCGCCTGGCCATGCTGGCGGCCAGCTACGAACTCGAGGTCACCGACCCCGAGGCCGAGATCTACGCCTGAGCCGCTTCAGCTCAGGACTGAAGCTTGAGCACATGGGTCGTGCGGGCCTCGTTCTTGCCGACCGTGCCCGAACCCTGGTTGCGTGATTCGCTCTTGAGCAGCACCAGGCGGTCGGCCTGCAAGCCGTAGTGATGCTCGTCTTCGCTTTGCTGCTCGAAACTGAAGACCAGGAAGGCACGGCCTGATACCGACTCCCGGGTCTTGGCCGCCAGCGGCAGGCCTTGCGGGCCGACCCACAGCTCCAGCGTGGCGGCGTATTTCTTGACGGCATCTGCAAACTGGCCGCTCATCTTTGGCTTCTCGAGCTCGAAGCTCAGCAGCGTCGCCGGCTTGCCCTGCCAGCTGTCGGCCTTCTCGCCCTTGAGCTTGGCGCGGTCCAGCAGGCGGCTCAAGCGGGCGGCCGGGTTGAGCAGCTCGCGCAGCGAAGCCGGCGACAGCCTGCCCATGCCGCTCGAAGCCGGCGTCTTGGACTTGGGATCGGCGGCCTTGGCCTGCTCCTCGGCCTCGGCCTTCTGAAGGAGCTCGCGGGCAAAGGCCACGCGCAGGCCTTGCGGACCGTCTTCGACCTGCACCGCAGCCTCGCCGACCGACTCCTCCAGGTCCTTGCCTTCGCCATTGCGGCTGAGCGACTTGACCTCGATGGTCGCCTTCAAGGGGCTGAGGGCCGGCTTGGCCAACTGGGCGCGCAGCTCGGACAGGGTATCGGCCTGGCTGGCCAGTGGTGCGGCCACCAGCGCGGCGGCAAGAATGCAGCGGGACTTCGTCATGAGCATGGCGGCTCCTCCTCGGCTCTTTGTCATTCGGTGCGACCAGCGCACGGCCGCCGCAGTATAGGGAGCCATTCAGGGCGCGAGCCACTGCAGCCAGCGACCATGCGGATGCGACCAGGCCAGGGCGCGGTGCTGCAGCTCCCCGGCCTCGGCCCATTGCAGGCTCCATAGCGTGGCGCTGGCTTCGTCTGCCAGCGGGGCCGGCCTGGCCAGGCCCGGTGCATGCGAGCCCGGCAGTTCGGCATTGAGCCAGATGAGGCCACGCCCGCGCACCAGGGCGGCGACGGCTTCGACATGCCGCTGCAAATCTTCTGCGCTGAAGTAGTAGAGCACCCAGCTGTTGAACAGCACCGGCTGCACGCCAGGCGGCAGTTGATCAAGCCATTCCCGCAAGAGGTCCAGGCCCGAGGCGGCCTGCTGCACGCGATGAGCTGCGACGCGAGCGAGCTCGATGGCCTGGTCCAGGCGCAGGGCGCGCTCGCGTTCGCTTGGCCAGACGCAGGCGCGCAGCCAGCGCACCGCGTCTTCGTCGCCCAGGGCGATGGCCGACGGATCCATGCCCATGCGCTCGACCAGTCGAAAGCCCGCGGCCTCGCGCGGCAGCGGCGCATCGCCCCGCCACTCGCAATGGATCAACGGCCGGCCGGGTTCGGCCGCAGCACCTCGCTGGCAGGAGCCGTAGTCGTAGCGGTACTGATCAACGCCCAGGTTCAGCCCGGCGCTGCAGCCGAAGTCGAACAGCGCCAGGTCCTGCCTACCCGATTGCGCGGCTATCGCCTGCAGCGCGGGCCAGAGCGCGGCGCAGCGGCCGATCTCGTTCGTCTGCGTGTTGCGACGGCGCAGCGATTCGAGCAGGCCAGCCCGCTCCTGATCGACGAAATCCAGCAGCGCCGGCAGCAGGTCCGGATCTGGCGCCCGCGTACCGCCGACGCTCGGGTAGTAGGCCGCCAGCGCATGGTCGGCGCCGCTCAGGATCCGCTCGTGCAAGCTCGCCAGCAGCAGCACCGGCTTTTGCTGCGTGGGCGGCGCATGCTCCATCAAGGCCAGCAGCGCCGGCGACTCGGCCACGCTGCTGCAAATCGCCTGGTAGAGCGGGTCGTGCGGGCATTCATGCGTTGCAAAGTGGCGGAACTGCGCAGCGAGCGAGGGGCTGGGTTTCATGCCCCGCAGCCTAAGCGCGTTGGCCGTGAAGCCGTGCAGCCAATCCGGCATGGAGCGATGCCCGGCACGGGGGTTTGCGCCAATGACGGATCACATCCCCGGTCCGACACTGCCGCCCAACAAGCCATCCCCGGAGCACCACCCCATGAACGACGTCACCACCTCGAACAGCGACGACCGCACCATGGCCATCCTGGCCCATATCGGCGGCCTGTTCACCAGCTGGGTGGCGCCTCTGATCATCTATCTGATCAAGAAGAGCGAGCCCGACGGCGCCTTTGCCACCGACCAGGCCAAGGAAGCGCTGAACTTCCAGTTGACGATCTTCATCGCCTACTTCGTCTGCGCCGTGCTGACCGTGATCCTGATCGGCATCCTGCTGTTCTGGGTGGTCGGCCTGGTGAACCTGGTGCTGTGCATCGTCGCCGCCGTCAAGGCCAGCAACGGCGAGCACTACCGCTATCCGTTCGCGATCCGCTTGATCAAGTAAAAGGTCAGGCCGCCAAAGCGGCCTCAATGTCCGCTCGCATCTTCTCGGGCTCATCGTTGGGCGCATAGCGCTTGATGACCTGGCCGTTGCGGCCGACCAGGAACTTGGTGAAATTCCACTTGATCGCCTCGGTGCCCAGGATGCCCGGCTTCTCACCCTTGAGCCATTGCCACAGCGGGTGCGCGTCTTTGCCGTTCACCTTGACCTTGGCCATCATCGGGAACGACACGCCGTAGTTCAGCTCGCAGAACGAGGCAATATCGCCGTTGCTGCCCGGGTCCTGGCCGCCGAACTCGTTGCTCGGGAAGCCGATCACCACCAGACCGCGCGCCGCATAGTCTTTCCACAGCTGCTCCAGGCCCTTGAACTGCGGCGTGAAGCCGCAGGCGCTGGCCGTGTTGACGATCAGGAGCACCTTGCCACGCTGGCTGGCCAGGTCGGCCGGCTTGCCCTCGATCGACAGGGCCTGAAAGTCGTAGAGGCTCTGAGCCATGCGCTGCTCCAGTGAATGAAGCGGCGATGCTAGCCCGGGTTGGGTGGCTGCAACACTTGGTGTTGTCCCCCTCAACAGGCTCTGGCAAAGCGCGGTCAGACCAGACAACATGCGCCAGGGTTTTACCCCTGGCGCGCCCAAGGGGCTAAGCCTTCCAATCGGGGCGCCGCCCAATCCCCCGCCCAGTCTCGATAGTTTTGCGATATGGAGCCCGCTCTTGGATCACCTGGCCTGTTTCTCGCCCGACGATTTGCGCTCCAAACCGGCCCTTCTTGAAGGCCAACGCTGGCGCCTCCTGGCGCAAGGCGATTCCTGGTTCTCGGTTGCCGCGGCGCAAGCCCACGGCAGCCTGCTGCAGGAGCTGATGTTCAAGCAGCCGGCCGTGGCCGTGAACTGCGCTGGCAGCGGCGATGCGCTGTCGCACATGGTCGACCTGGAGTCGGCGCCCGAGTTCGTTCGCCTGCTCACCGCAGCCGACGCGCCCGTATGGGACGGCATCCTGCTGTCGGTGGGTGGCAATGACGTGATTGCCGCCGCACAAACGCCGGCGCATCTGGAGGACGGCAGCGCCGTGCCGCTGGAAAAGCGCCTGCTGCGCCGCCAGACCGAATGGGGCCCGCCGTCCGCTGGCGTGGCCCGCTACTTCTCCGAGCCCGGCTGGGCAACCTTTGCCGAGTACCTGAAGACCAATCTGCGCCATCTGCTGACCTTGCGCGAGCAAGGTCCCAGCGCCGGCAAGCCGATCTTCCTGCATTGCTACGCCGTGCCGCTGCCACGCCCGGCCGCCGCCTCCGATGGCCGCGGCCCCTGGCTCTACCCGACGCTGAAGGCCTATGCCGTGCCTGCGGCCGACTGGTTGGCCGTCAGCCGCCTGATGGTGATGCACCTGGCCCAGCTCTTGAAGAGCCTGGCGGCCGACAAGGAGAACTTCCCCGGCCTGCATGTGTTCGACAGCACGGCCGTACCCCTCGCCCTGGCCGCACCGGGTTCCACCGGCATCAGCGGCGATTGGCACAACGAGATCCATCTGAACCACAGCGGCAGCTTCAAGATCGGCCGCGCCTGGTCGGATGCGATCGACGCGGTATTCAACAAGCCGGTCAAGCCGCCACCGGCGCCGGGGCGGCGAGGCGCCGCATCGGCAGCCTGACAAATGAGAAGACCGCCCACCGGCGGTCTTTTTCCTTGGGGCGCAAAGCCTTGCTTCAGTGGCCGCCGTCCGAGCGGGCCAGCTCCATCAGCCGCGCCAGCTCCTGCGGATGCTTGGCGCAGTTGCTGATGTGCCAGCGGCGGATCAGCCACATGGTGCCGGCCACGATCAGGCCGAACACCGCAATGGCGGCAAAGGCCGACATGCCGCCCTTGGTCATGCCGGTGTAGAGCGCGCCGAGCGCCAGGATGCAGGCCTGCTCGTTGAAGTTCTGCACCGCAATCGAGCGGCCGGCACCCATCAGGTTGTGGCCGCGGTGCTGCAGGAGCGCATTCATCGGCACGACCAGGTAGCCTCCCACCAGGCCCAGGAAGATCAGGAAGGGAATGGCCACCCAGATATTGGTCGCCACGTTCAGGCCCATCACCAGGAGGCCCATGGCGATGCCCAGGGGGATCACCGAGGTGGCCTTGTCCAGCCGCATGTAGACCGAAGCCACCACGGCGCCGGCTGCGGTGCCGATGGCCACCACGCCGCCGAGGTTGGAGGCCTGCGTGGTGCTGTAGCCCAGCGCTGCCGCGGCCCAGGGGAACAGGATGATGCGCAGATTGCCCGACACACCCCAGAACAGCGTGGTCGTGGCCAGCGAGATCTGGCCCAGCTTGTCCTGCCACAGGCGCGAGTTGCAGGAAGCGAAGTCGCGCACCAGCTCCAGCGGGCTGTTCGACAGCGGCTGCAGCGGCGTCTCGGTGCGCGGGATGTAGAGATTGAAGACGGCCGCCACCAGGTACAGCAGAATCAGGCTGCAGATGGCGGCTTCGGGCGCGGTGTCTATGCCGGAATCGAAGAACGGGATGTCGACGCCCAGCAGCATGGGCGAGAGCTGCGGCCCGACCAGCTGGCCGCCCAACAGGATGCCCAGAATGATGGAGGCGATCGTCAGGCCCTCGATCCAGCCATTGGCCTTGACCAGTTGCGAGGGTGGCAGGAGTTCGGTGAGGATGCCGTACTTGGCGGGCGAATAGGCCGCAGCCCCCAGGCCCACGACCGAATAGGCCAGCAGCGGATGCATGCCCAGGAGCATCATCAGACAGCCCGCCACCTTGATCGTGTTCGAATAGAACATGACCTTGCCTTTGGGCACGGCATCGGCGAACGCGCCCACAAAGGGCGCCAGGAGCACATAGAAAAGCGCAAACATCGGCCCCAGGGCCGGAATCTGCCAGGCGGGTGCCTGGGTGCTCTTCAACAGTTCGATGGCTCCGACCAGCAATGCCTGATCAGCCAGCGAGCTGAAGAACTGCGCTGACATGATGGTGTAGAAGCCTTTTTTCATTTACCCATCGATAACTGCGGGGGTCTGCCCTGCACCCGGTGGGCACAAGCTCTCTCGATCGCGTCGCTGCCGAAACACCATTTCGGGGCCTCGCACAGCAGCGGGTTTATAGCATGCCCCCCTTAGGTGGGACGGTTGGGAGCCCCGCAATCAGGCGGGCCCGCCGCTTCAATCGGGCGCAGCCGTGCGCCTTCCTCGCGGTGCAACAATCCAGGACATGCCCCGTCCGATAGAAGCCCTGATCCACCAGTCCGCCCTGGCCCACAACCTGGCCCGCGCCCGCGCCGCCGCGCCGGACGCCCGGGTCTGGGCCGTGGTCAAGGCCAACGCCTATGGCCACGGCATCGAGAACGTATTCGACGGCCTGCGCGGGGCTGACGGCTTTGCCCTGATCGACCTGGACGAAGCCCAGCGCGTGCGCAATCTCGGCTGGCGCGGGCCCATCCTCCTGCTCGAAGGCTGCTTCGAAACCCGCGACCTCGAGCTCTGCTCGCGCCTGCACCTCTGGCATGCCGTGCACTGCGAGCAGCAGATCGACTGGCTGGCCATGCACAAGACGCACGAGCCGCACCGCGTCTTCCTGAAGCTCAACAGCGGCATGAACCGCCTCGGATTCACGCCGGCCGCCTTCCGCGCGGCCTGGACGCGGCTGAACGCCCTGCCCCAGGTCGACGAGATCTCCCTGATGACCCACTTCTCCGATGCCGACGCCACGCGCTTCGGCCAGGACGGCATCGCTCATCAGCTCGCCGCCTTCGAGGCCGCCTGCTCGGACCTGCCGGGCGAGCGCTCGGTCTGCAACAGCGCGGCCACCTTGCGCCATGCGGCGCGCGCCAACGGCGACTGGGTGCGCGCCGGCATCATGAGCTACGGCGGCGTGCCAGACTATCCCGAGCGCCAGCCCGAGGCCTGGGACCTGCAGCCCGGCATGACGCTGCGCTCGAAGATCATCGGCATCCAGAACCTGCAGCCCGGCGACACGGTCGGCTACGGCAGCGCCTTCACGGCCGACAAGCCCATGCGCATCGGCATCGTGGCCTGCGGCTATGCCGACGGCTACCCGCGCCATTGCCCGACCGGCACGCCGGTGCTGGTCAACGGCCAGCGCACGCGCACCATCGGCCGAGTCTCGATGGACATGCTGGCGGTGGACCTGACCGAGCTGCCGGAAAGCGGCTGGGGCAGCGAAGTGACGCTGTGGGGTCGCGGCCCCAAGGGCCAGGTCTTGCCCATCGACGAGGTGGCCCGGGCTGCCGGCACCATCGGCTATGAGCTGATGTGCGCCGTGACGCGGCGGGTGCCAGTCACGGTCGAGCGCATGGAATGAAGCTGGACTGGACGCCCGCCGACTGGGAGCTGGACTTCAGCGCCATTCGCGCCAGCGGCCCGGGCGGCCAGAACGTCAACAAGGTCTCGAGCGCCGTGCATCTGCGCTTCGACATCCAGCGCTCCAGCTTGCCCGCCCTCATCAAGGAGCGGCTGCTGAAGCTGTCCGACCAGCGCATCACCAGCGAAGGCGTGGTCGTGATCAAGGCGCAGGAGTCGCGCAGCCAGGAACAGAACCGGGCCGACGCGGTGCAGCGCCTGATCGACCTGGCGCAAAGCGTGGCTCACACGCCCAAGGCGCGGCGGGCGACCAAGCCCACTTATGGCTCGCAGCAGCGGCGGCTGGAAGGCAAGTCGCTGCGCAGCGGCATCAAGTCCGCGCGGGGGCGTGTGCGGGACGAGTAGCGATATAGACGCAAGCCAGGCACAGGGCCATGCCGGCGACGGCCAGCACGGTCGGCTGCCAGCCCTCCAGCAGCGCCGACACCGCCAGCGCGATCACCGGGATCACGACGCCGGTCAGCGCAGCGCGGGCCGCGCCCTCCAGCTGAGCCAGCCTGAAGAAGAGCACGAAGGCCGTCACCGAGCCGAACACCGCGAGGTAGAGAAGGCTGCCGAGATAGCGCGGGCTGAAGTCGAAATGCAGGCCGGCCCCGGTGAGCAGGGACAGGCCCATCACGAACAGCGAGCCATAGCCCATGCTCCAGGCCAGTACGGGCACGAGCGGCAAGGAGCGGCGCGTCAGCGTCAGGGTCAGCACATTGCCGGCGCATGCAGCCAGCACGGCGCCAAGGCCAAGGGCCAGGCCCAGCGCAGCCGTCGGCCGCTCGCCGGTGGCGGCAATCTCTGGCCAGAAGATCAAGACCACGCCCAGCACCGCGCCACTGGAGGCGAGCAGGAAACGCCGCGTCACCTGCTGACCGAAGAAGAGGCTGCCCGACAAGGCATTGCCGAACACCATCAGGCAGAACAGCACCGCCACCAGGCCGCTGGGAATGTGCCGTTCGGCTTCATAGACGCCCCAGTAATTGCCGCAGTACTGGACGATGCCCGTGGCCAGCGCCAGCCAATGCGCCGAGTGCGGCAGCATCAGACGCTCGCCACGCCAACGAGCGATGGCGAAGAGCATGATCGAGGCCAGGCCGAAGCGCCAGGCGACCGAATTGAGCACCGGCACCGGGCTGTCGAGCTGGAACAGGATCACATGCCAGGTGCTGGCCCAGATCAGCGTCGGTATCCAGAACAGCCAGCGCGGCGAAATCGAAGAGGTGCTCATTGGTGAAATGAAAAAGGCCGCCAGTCCAGGCGGCCCTCATCCGCAAGTGTGGAAGTTCAGGCGGCGCGCTTGAACGTGGCCAGCAGGGCGCCGGCGGCGATGAAAAGCGAACCGAAGACCCGGTTCATCGTCTTGATGTGGGAGGGCGAGCGCAGCGCGGCCAGCACCTTGGCCGCCAGCACCGTGTAGCCGGCCATCACCACCAGGTCGGTGAAGCACAGTGTGGCACCGATCACCAGGTATTGCGGCGCCAGCGCGGCATGCAGGTCCAGGAACTGCGGCACCACGGCCAGCAGGAAGACCGTGCCCTTGGGGTTGACCGCATTGATCGCCCAGCCACGCAAGACCAGCTGGCGGCGCGTGACCATCGAGGCATCGCCGCTCTCGGCCACCATAGGCTTGGCAGGCGCGCGCCATTGCGCAATGCCCAGCCACACCAGATAGGCCACGCCCAGCCACTTGACGATGGCAAAGCCCATGGACGAGGCGGCGATCAGGGCGCCGAGCCCGGCGCCGACCAGCACGACTTGCGTGAGGATGCCCAGGATCAGGCCGAAGGTGGTGAAGTAGCCGCGGCGAAAGCCATGATTGAGGCCCGAGCTCATGGCAGCGATGGCGCCCGCCCCGGGGGACAGGCTGATCGCCCAGGAGGCGGCAAAAAAGGTCAACCAGACAGAGAGGTCCATGGCGGCGGCTTTCAAAAAGGCAGCAGGGCCACGCGGCCCTGACGAAGGAGGGTTTTAGCATGGCGACCTTGGCCACGCAGAAAGTCAGGCATCGAAGGCCGGAATCCGAGGGAGACAACGATGGGCTTGAACAAGATCCCGCGGCGGCGCGACCCGGCGCTCGCACTGGAGCAGCACACCCGCATGAAGCTGCGCACCACCCGCTGGCTGCGCCTGCATGTGATGCTGATCGCCATGCTGACCCTGGCCGGGCTCTGGCTCGGCGGCGCCCTGCTTCGCTGGGCCGGCTTTGAAGCACTGGCCCTGCGCTATGCGCTGCTCTTGCCCCTGACCTACCTGCTCTATCTGGGCCTCTTGCGTCTGTGGGCCCGGATGCTGCTGGACGACGAGCCGGCGGATGGCGCGTTCGACGTGGCCGACGTCGCGCTGGATCTGGCGGATGGCGTGCCCGTCCCCGCGCGGGCGTTCCGCAGTGACATGGGCGGCGATTTCGGCGGTGGCGGCGCCAGCGGCGACTTCACCGACGGCGCGGTCGAGTCCGGCCTCAGTGCCGGCGGCAAGACGCTCGGCGCGCTGGCCGATGCCGACGAAGGCATCGTCATCGCAATTCCGCTCGCTGTAGTGATAGGCATCGCCACCCTGCTGGCGGCCCTGCTGGGCGTGGGCGTGTTCGCGCTGTTCGGTGTGGACGTGCTCCTGGCCGTGGCCGTCGAAGTCGCCCTGGCCGCCCTGGCAGGCTCCTTCGCCTACCGGCGCCAGCGCGAAGGCTGGTTCGGCACGGCGATTGGCCACACCTGGCGCGGCGCGCTGGCCATGCTGGTGCTGGGCGTGGCCCTGGGCTGGGTGATCGACCACTGGCTGCCGGCGGCGGATTCATTGCCGCATGCCATGAAGCTGTTGCTGCAACACTGACAATCGCGCCCATGGCCAAAGAAAAGACGATCTACAGCTGCAGCGATTGCGGCGGCACCAACCCGAAATGGCTGGGCCGCTGCCCGCATTGCGGCGCCTGGAACACGCTGGTGGAAAGCATTGCCGAGACGCCCGGCGCCGGCAAGAACCGCTACCAGTCGCTGGCGCGCAGCCAGCCGGTGGCCACGCTCAGTGAAATCGAGGCCACCGACTTTGACCGCACGCCCACCGGCCAGGAAGAGCTGGACCGCGTGCTCGGCGGCGGCATCGTGGCCGGTGGCGTGGTGCTGATCGGTGGCGACCCGGGCATCGGCAAGTCGACACTGCTCCTGCAGGCCATCGATGCGCTCTCGCAGCGCGTCAAGGTGCTTTATGTGACGGGTGAAGAGAGCGGTGCGCAGGTGGCGATGCGTTCGCGGCGCCTCGGACTCGCCGGCACGCAGGTGCGCGTGCTTGCCGAGATCAGCCTGGAGAAGATCATGGCGACGATCGAGGCCGAGCAGCCAGCCTTCTGCGTGATCGACTCGATCCAGACGCTTTATTCCGAGCAGCTCAGCTCGGCGCCGGGCTCGGTGGCCCAGGTGCGTGAATGCGCAGCGCAACTGACGCGCACCGCCAAGTCCAGCGGCTGCGCGATGGTGCTGGTAGGCCATGTCACCAAGGAAGGCGCGCTGGCTGGGCCGCGCGTGCTGGAGCACATCGTCGACACGGTGCTGTACTTCGAGGGCGACACCCACAGCAGCTACCGCCTGGTGCGTGCGATCAAGAACCGCTTCGGCGCGGTCAACGAGATCGGCGTGTTCGCCATGACCGAGAAGGGGCTCAAGGGCGTCAGCAATCCGAGCGCGATCTTCCTGTCCACGCATGCCGAGCCGGTGCCCGGCTCCTGCGTGCTGGTGACGCTGGAAGGCACACGGCCGCTGCTGGTGGAGCTGCAGGCGCTGGTCGATGGCGGCGGGCCCAACCCGCGCCGGCTCTCGGTGGGCCTGGAGCGCGACCGGCTGGCCATGCTCTTGGCAGTGCTGCACCGCCATGCCGGCGTGATGACGAACGACCAGGACGTGTTCGTCAACGCGGTGGGCGGTGTGCGCATCAGCGAGCCGGCGGCCGACCTGGCCGTGATGCTGGCGATCCAGAGCTCGCTGCGCGGCAAGGCCCTGCCCAAGGGCTTCATCGCCTTTGGCGAAGTGGGTCTGGCCGGCGAGGTGCGGCCGGCACCGCGCGGTCAGGAGCGGCTGAAGGAAGCGGCCAAGCTCGGCTTCTCCATCGCCATCGTGCCCAAGGCCAATGCGCCCAAGAAGCCGATTGAAGGCCTGAAGGTCTACCCGGTGGAGCGCATCGAAGAGGCGATCACCGCCCTGCGTGAGTTCTAGGAGACTGCTGATGAGCGCGCCCACCGGTTTCGCCCCCCGCCCCGAGCCCCCCTACTACGCCGTGATCTTCACCAGCCTGCGCACGCAGAATGACGCGGCTGGCTACGCCGAAGCCGCCGAGCGCATGGCAGCACTGGCGGCCGAGCAGCCCGGTTACCTGGGCGTTGAAAGCACACGTGGCGCTGATGGGCTGGGCATCACGGTTTCGTACTGGGCCAGCCTGGAGGCCATCCAGGCCTGGCGCACCCACATCGAGCACACGGCGATCCGCGAGCAGGGCCGAGCCCAGTGGTACGAGCACTACGAGCTGCGGGTCGCCCGCATCGAGCGCGCCTATGGCTGGAGCCGCAGTGAGGGGCCTGCCCACTCGTAGAATGGCGGGCTACAGCAAGGAGTAGCACCCATGTCCATGGAAGACCGCGACGGCAAGATCTGGATGGACGGCCAATTGGTCGATTGGCGTGATGCCAAGATCCATGTCCTGACCCACACGCTGCACTACGGCTGCGGCGCCTTCGAAGGCGTGCGCGCCTACAAGACGGACAAGGGCACGGCCATCTTCCGCCTGAAGGAACATACCGAGCGGCTGTTCAACAGCGGCAAGATCCTGCGCATGAAGATTCCCTTCTCGATCGAACAGGTCGAGGAAGCCCAGAAGGCCGTGGTGCGCGAGAACAAACTCGAGAGCTGCTACCTGCGCCCCTTGATCTGGATCGGCTCCGAGAAGCTCGGTGTCAGCCCCAAGGGCAACAAGATCCACGCCATGGTGGCGGCCTGGAGCTGGGGCGCCTACCTGGGCGAGGAAGGCTTGAAGCGCGGCATCCGTGTCAAGACCAGCTCCTACACGCGCCATCACGTCAACATCACGATGACGCAGGCCAAGACGGTGTCCAACTACACCAACTCGATCCTGGCGAACATGGAAGCCACCGACGACGGCTACGACGAAGCGATGCTGCTCGACGCTTCGGGCTTCGTGTCTGAGGGCGCGGGCGAAAACCTCTTCATCATCAAGAACGGCGTGGTCTACACGCCCGACCTGTCGGCCGGCGCACTCAACGGCATCACCCGCAACACCATCTTCCACATCTGCCAGGACCTGGGCCTGAAACTGGTGGAGAAGCGCATCACCCGCGACGAGGTCTACATCTGCGACGAGGCCTTCTTCACCGGCACGGCCGCCGAAGTGACGCCGATCCGCGAGCTGGACCGCATCGAGCTCGGTAGCGGCTCGCGCGGCCCGATCACCGAGAAAATCCAGGCCGCCTTCTTCGACATCGTCAACGGACGCAACCCGAAGTACGCCCACTGGCTGAGCCTGGTCTGAAGCACCGAACTGAAAGAGAACCCAAGATGTCCAACGATCAAGCCAAAGCCATCGTCGAAGTGACGGCCAAGGACGTGCAGGGCCCCGGCGTCGTCGCCTGCCCCAACCCCAAGATGCCGCTGTGGAGCAACCACCCGCGCGTGTTCATCGACGTGACGCATGAAGGCGGCGGCAAGTGCTCCTATTGCGGCACCGTCTACAAGCTCAAGGCCGGCGAGACGCTCGGCCACGCGCACTGAACTCGCGATGCCGTTGCCCCCGCAAGCCGCCGCCCAACTGCTGGCCTCGACGCCCGAGGACAGCGAAGCGCTGTTCTACGAAGCGCTGCAACGCGCCGACCTGGACCGCCTGATGGCGCTGTGGTCCGACGAGGACGAGATCTCCTGCGTCCATCCCGGTGGCCCGCGTCTGGTGGGGCATGGCGCGATCCGCTCTGCCTTCGAAACCCTGTTCGGCCACGGCCCGATCAATGCGCACCCGGAGCGCGTGCGCAAGCTGCACAGCGGCGACATGGCGATTCACCAGGTGCTTGAGCGCGTGCAGGTGGCCGGCGCCAAGGGCGAGGCACAAACCGCGTGGGTGATTGCAAGCAACGTCTACATGAAGACGGCTCTGGGCTGGCGCATGGCCTTGCACCACGCGAGCCCCGGCAGTGCCAGCGATGTGCAGGAGCTGAGCGAAGGCCCGGCCACCTTGCATTGAGCAAGCCGATCCCTTTGCAGTACCGCGCGCCGCTGTGGCTGCCCGGTGGCCAGGCGCAGACGATCTGGCCGGCGCTGTTCTCGCGCAGCTCCTGGAGCGATGCGCCGCAGTTCAAGCGCGAGCGCTGGACCACGGCGGATGGCGACTTTATCGACGTGGACCGACTCGATGCACCGTCGGCGCCCGACGCGCCCTTGCTGGTGCTGTTCCATGGCCTTGAGGGCAGCTCGCAAAGCCACTACTCCAGGGCCTTTGCCAGCATCGCGCGTGAGCGCGGCTGGGCGTTTGCGCTGCCGCACTTTCGTGGCTGCTCGGGCGAGCTGAACCTGGCGCCGCGCGCCTACCACTCGGGTGACTTCGAGGAAATCGGCTGGATGCTGGATCGCTTCAAGGCCGCGCATCCAGGCCCCCTGGTTGCGGCAGGCGTGTCGCTCGGCGGCAATGCGCTCCTGCGCTGGGCCGAGGAGGCCGGTGACAGCGCCTCGGCCACGGCCCGCGCCGTCTGTTCGATCTGCTCGCCCATCGACCTGGCGGCCTGTGGCATGGCCATTGGCCGTGGCTTCAACCGCCTGGTCTATACGCGCATGTTCCTGCGCAGCATGGTGCCCAAGGCCATGAAGAAGCTCGAGCAGCACCCGGGGCTGTTCGACGGCGAGCGGCTGCGCGAGGTACGCGACCTCTATGAGTTCGACAAGCTCTTCACCGCGCCGCTGCACGGCTACAAAGACACCAACGACTACTGGGCGCGCGGATCGGCCAAGCCGCACCTGCACCGCATCCGCGTGCCGGCCCTGGTGCTCAATGCCCGCAACGACCCCTTCGTGCCCGCTGCCTGCCTGCCCAGCCAGGAAGAAGTCGGCAACGATCTGGTGCGCCTGTGGCAACCGCCGCATGGCGGCCATGTCGGCTTCCCCAGTGGCTGGCCGCCAGGGCACGTGTTGCAAGTGCCGCAGCGCGTGTGCGATTGGCTGTCAGCTTCTCTTTAGCGCTCTAGACTCAAGCCATGGACCCCATCGTCGAAGCCGCGTTGAAGAAGTGGCCCAATGTGCCGCACTGCTATGGCTGGCTGGCGCTGGATGCGCGCGGCGACTGGTACATGCGCGACGAGCGCATCCAGCATGCCGGGCCGTTTCCGCAGGTCAAGGGCAGCCGCATCGAACACCGCAAGCTGATCGAGTTCATTGAGCGCAACTACGCGGCCGACCCGACCGGCTGCTGGTTCTTCCAGAACGGGCCGCAGCGCGTCTATGTGGAGCTGGAGGCGGCGCCCTGGGTCTGGCGCGTCGCGGCCGGCGGCCAGATCAGCAGCCACACCGGCCTGCCCTGCGAGGCGCAGGCCAGCTGGCTCGACGAGCAGGACCGGCTTTTCATCGCCACGCGCTTGGGCCTGGGCATCGTGCACAGCATGGACATGCATGAGGCGGCGCTGGCCGTCGAGCAAGGGCTGTGGCAGCCGCAAGCCGCGCGGCATGCCGACTTGCTGGCCCGGCATGCGGTGCAGTTGAAACCGCTACCGCCCTGACGACCCTTCGCGCCAAGACGCCCACAAAAAAGCCGACCCGAGGGTCGGCTTCTCTTTGGATCCCGCAGGATCGCTGAGGGCTTGATCGCTCGCTGGCTCGCTTACTTGGCGGCCGAAGCGGCTGCAGCCGGTGCCTTGGGCTCGTCGAACTTGGCGCCGCCCTGGTTGGCCAGGTAGACCACGGCGCGCTGGATTTCAAAGTCGCTGAAATCGCCGCCGCCCTGCGCGCCCATATTGCCCTTGCCTTTCAGGGCCGAGGTCACCAGCGCATCGACACCGGTCTTGATGCGCGGGCCCCAGGCTGCGGCATCGCCCAGCTTGGGAGCGCCAGCGGCGCCGCTGGTGTGGCAGGCCGAGCATTGAGCCTGGAACACCTGCTCGCCGGTCTTCATCGAAGCCGCGTCGCTCAGGTCCTTGATCTCGATGCTGCCCACCGGCTGGATGCGGGCTGCGATGGCCTGATCTTCCAGTCCCACGCTACCGGCGGCCGGCTTGGTGGCGGTGGCGACATAGTTGGCCAGCATGATGATGACGATCACCGGCACAACAAAGGCAAAGCCCACTGCCCAGATCAGTTGCTTGGGCGTCTTGATCGGGCCTTCGTGGGCTTCGTCGTGGTGTTCGTGGGTTCCGCTCATGAAATCCTCTTTGGCGTCGGCTGTCTTTGGACTGAATCTGGCCTGAATCAGGTCACGCAGATCCCGCTGACCCCAGGGCCGGCAGGACACAAAGCCAGGGATTATATCTAGCGCCTGCGCCCCCGGACCAGGCATTGCTCACGGCACTGCTAGAATCCGCAGCCTTTGGCGCCCGTAGCTCAATGGATAGAGTACTGCCCTCCGAAGGCAGGGGTTGTTGGTTCGATCCCAACCGGGCGCACCATGGACATGATTCGCATGAAAAGCTCGCACGGTGTGCGAGCTTTTTTATTGCGCCAGCCTCAGTCGACTGCCCTGCGGCCCAGCTGGCAGCACCGTCCCGATTTCCGCGGCCGCGTCGAAACCGTGACGGTGAAAGATGCGCAGCACGTCTTCCACAGCGCCAGCTTCGCAGGACACCAGCAAGCCTCCGCTGGTCTGGGGGTCAGTCAGGAGCGCTCGGTCGCTGGCCGACAAGCTCTCCGGCAGCAGCACTTCCGAGCCGTAGCTGGCCCAGTTGCGGCCTGATGCGCCGGTGACCATGCCGCGCACGGCGAGCTCGCGCACGCCCGGCAGCAGTGGCACCCGCGGCCAGTCGATTGCAACATCGGCCTGCGCGCCGCGCGCCAGCTCCAGCGCATGGCCGGCCAGGCCGAAGCCGGTGACATCGGTCATCGCATGGACGCCGGCCAGGGCCGCAAGCTCGATGCCCGGCTTGTTGAGCTGCGTCGTGGTGGCAATCATCTGCGCGTAGCCCTCGGCATCGAGAGCCTCCTTCTTGAGCGCTGCCGACAGGATGCCCACGCCCAGCGGCTTGCCAAGCACGAGCCGGTCGCCCGGCCGCGCGTCTGAATTGCGCTTGATGCGCTTGGGATGCACGACACCCAGCACCACCAGACCGTAGATCGGCTCGACCGAGTCGATCGTGTGGCCGCCGGCAATCGGGATACCGGCCTGGCCGCAGACCGATTCGCCGCCTTGCAAGATCTTGCCTATCACCTCGAGTGGCAACACATTGATCGGCATGCCCACCAGCGCCAGCGCCATGATGGGTGTGCCGCCCATGGCGTAGACGTCGCTGATCGCATTGGTCGCGGCGATCCGGCCGAAGTCGAAGGGGTCATCGACGATGGGCATGAAGAAGTCGGTGGTGGCAATCACCGCGATCTCGTCGCTGAGCTGGTAGACCGCCGCATCGTCCGAGGTTTCGATGCCGACAAGCAGCTCCTTGGGCACCGGGAAATGCTGCGATTTCTTGAGGATTTCGCTCAGCACACCGGGCGCGATCTTGCAGCCGCAGCCGCCGCCATGGGAGAGCGAGCTCAGGCGCGGCACTTGTTGTTGCGGGGCTTGGGAGGGTGTCATCGGGGCTCTTCAGGATGGTTGAACGCCAGTGCGGCGATGCGGCCGGCCAGTGCCAGGATGCCGGTATCCGACAGGTCGGTGCAGGGCACGCGCTGGGCGTGAGCAAGACGCGCGAGATGGCGTCCTTGTGATCGGGCATAGAGCGGGTCGTAGTGCTGCGCCATCAGCGCTGCGAACAACTCCGGCAGGGCGCCTTGCAGGGCCCAGTCCTGCCATTGCGCCAACACTTCCTTGGCCAGCAGCTCGCGCAGGGTGCCGAGCTTGTCGGCCAGGGCCTGGCGATCCTGGCCCAGCCAGGCGTAGTCGCGCAGCAGGTAGTCGAGCCGCGCTACCGGCGTGGCATCGATCTCGACGACGGGGCTCTCGCGCAGGCGCTGCAGGAGGGGTTCGGGCACGTTGAGGCGGCCGATGCGCCGGCTCTCGGCTTCGATCCAGACCGGCTGGCCGAGATCAAAGTCGGCCATGCGGTGCATCAGCTGCGTCTCGAAGGCTTTCTGCGAAGGCTGCGGCCGGTCCGGCATGGCACCGAGCACGGAGCCCCGATGGGCCGCCAGGTCTTCCAGGTCGAGCACCTGAGCACCTTGTGCCGCCAGGGCCTGCAGCACGCGCGTCTTGGCGCTGCCGGTCGGGCCGCACAGCACGCGCAGCGCAAGCCGGGGTGCGATCTGCTCGATCTGCTCGATGACGTGCCCGCGCCAGGCCTTGTAGCCGCCCTGGAGCTGCTGCGCATCCCAGCCCACAAGGCGCAGCCAGTTGACGAAGCTGCCGCTGCGCATGCCGCCTCGCCAGCAATAGAGGAGCGGGCGCCATTCCTTGGGTTTGTCGCGGAACAGCGCGTCGAGATGGCGGGCGATGTTGCGTGCCACCATGGCGCCGCCGATCTTGCGGGCCTCGAAGGCCGAGACCTGGACATAGGTGGTGCCCACGATGCGGCGCTCTTCATCGTTCAGCACCGGGCAATTGATGGCGCCCGGAATGTGGTCTAGGGCGTACTCGGCCGGCGAGCGCACATCGATCAGTACCGAGAACTCGGCCAGTTGCTTGACGGTGGTGGGCTTGTGGCTCATCGCGGCGATGGTACAGGGCCGCTGAATGCAAAAAAGGGCCTGGCCGTCTGGCGGCCAAGCCCAAATGCTGTGTCTTCAAGTCGACGTCCAGCAACTGCAATCGCTGCGGGCAGCGCCCGCCTCAGTGGGCCATCTCCAGATAGGTGGACACCGATGCCTGGCTGTCATCGTCCCAATCGCCTTCGGTTTCGGGCAGCTGTCGGGCCAATACTTCGGCCTGTGCGGCCTGCGCCGCCTGGGTGGCCTGCTCCAGCAGCTTTCGCAGCCGGGGGTCGGCCCTCAGCTGCTGGCGGGCCTGACGGATGGCCGGGCCGAACTGCGGCGAATGCCGGGCCACGTAGTCGAGATAGGCGTCGTGCCGCTGCGGGAAGGTCAGCCACCAGCTGACGATGCTGTCGGGGTCATTCAGGTTCAAAAGCATGGGGCACTCCTGGCCACTAACGGGTGCGGCCAGTCTAGCGCAAATACTGTATGAATAAACAGTATTCAGGCGAGGCTTTGCGCATCGCTTCCGGCAAGTCGGCCCCGGGGCGATTCATTCCCGGCAAGGCGCCTTGATCTGCTGGTCCGCCCGCCCGGCGCGGCACATCTCCAGCCAGTAGTTCTTGATGAAAGCCGGATGGCGGCGCAGCAGATCCTTGCTGGCGACCGAGTAGTACCAGCTGGTCAGCACCGGCGGGGTGAGCCGGCGCAGGCGCTCCAGCACCTCGGGCGTCTGGGTGCTCATGATCAGGTCAGGCAGGATGGCCACGGTGCTGCGGCCCGAGACCAGCTTGTTCAGCACGTTCTGCGTGTCCATGCCGTTCTCGGGCGTCCAGTTGCGCTCGGCCACCAGGGCCCGCAGCGCCGGCACCGGCGCCACGCCGACGCGCAGATCGTCCGGGCCGCTGAGCTTGCTGCCATTCCAGCTCACCGTGGTGTCACGACTATCTATGTAGAGCGAATAGCTGGCCGAGTAGAAGCCAAGTTGCGGGTCGACCGCCTCGCCATCCATGGGCAAGGCACCGATGGCCAGCAGGTCGGCCCCCGGGAAGGCCACGGCCCAGATGTCGATTTCGTTGCGCGACAGCAGCTCGCGGCCCCGGATGATGGGAAAGCGCAGCAGCTCCAGCCGCGACGATGTGCAACCCGCCCTGACCACCGCCTGGCGCACCCAATCCACCAGCTTGCCTTGCGGCGGCTGGGACTTGTCCCGGCCCAGCAGCAGCGGGGCCAGCTCATAGTCCAGGAAGCCGATGCGCAGCTGCGCCGGGCAGCGCGCCTGCGCCTGCGCAAGGAATAGCAGTCCGAACGCTGCAGACAGCAAGCCTCGCCTACGTCGAATGCCACGCATCATGGATCAGGACTTCCGTGTTGTCGGCCAAGTCGGCGCCAGCAGTTCTTGCCGGCGCCACCGCCATTCTCACCTTCACCGTCAGGCTTCCAGCCCGCTTCGTCGGATGAATTCCAGGCTTCGTCCGGCCGGCCGTGACCGGCCGGGCCTGGGTGCGTAACTTTGCGCCACCGAACAACTTTGCCGGAGTCCCCCATGAAATCAAGCACCCTGACCACCCTCGTCGCCGCGCTGGCTCTGGCCGCACCGGTCTCTTTTGCAGGGGCCGCCGGGTCTGCCGGCCCCGCCAGGTCCGCAGAACCCGCCGCCTGCCCCCAGGCCGCCGAGCAACTGCCCGAACTGCTGGCCACCCCCATGCAGCGCATCGGCAGCGAGGGCGAGGTCCGCGCCGAGTTCGAGGTCAATGCCCGCGGCCAGGTGCGACCGATCTCGGTCGACGGCCACCGCCGCTACCGCAGCTTCGTGCGCAGTGCGCTCTACTCGCTGGACTGCAAGGGCGGTACGCCGCAGCGCTACGTGCTTAATATCCGCTTCGCAGAAACTGCACCGACCAGCCTGGCCAAGGCTTCGGCGCCGATGATTGCCATTTCCGAGGTCCGCTGAACCCATGCCCCTGGCCCGCCTGCTGCGCCTGACACGCCCCGAGCGCCGCGAGATGCTGATCGCGGCGGGCCTGAGCCTGGTGCTGGGAGCGGCGTGGGTACTGCCAGAGCTGATCGGCTGCCGCCTGATCGATGGTGAGCATTGCGGCATCCGGCTGCGCAGTCGCTTCCATACCGGCGTCTGCGTGGCGTGCTGGATCTGGTGCCTGTGGCTGCTTGCCAGCCTGACGCAGCATTGGCTGCCCGATGCTGCCGAGCAGCGCCCGCGCGCCCTCGGGTTGCAGATCTTCGTGCTGACCTTGCTGTCGCCCTTGCTCGGCAGGATGCTGGGGCTGTCGGGCGGCGGGTTCACGCCCAGCAGCTGGTACGACCTGCAGGTACACGCCAGCGTCGCGGCGGTGGCCTGCCTCGCCGTCGAGTACCGCCAACGCCGCCGCAGGGGCGAGGCGGATGCGGAATCGCTGCGCCACAACGCGCCGGCCCTCGCCCGCCAGCTCGACCAGGCCCGTACCGCGCTGCTGCAAGCCCAGGTCGAGCCGCACTTCCTTTTCAATACGCTGGCCCATCTGCGCCGCCTCGCCCACACCGATGTCCAGGCCGCCCGCGCGATGCTGTCCGACCTGCGGGTCTACCTTGCTGCCGCGCTGCCCGAGTTGCGCCAGCCTGAAACTCCGCTCGCCCGGGAGCTTGAGCTGGTGCGCGCCTTCCTCGCTCTGCACCAGCGCCGCATCGGGCCGGACCGGCTGACATTGCGCTTTGACATCGCGCCCGGCCTGGAAGCAGTCATCGTGCCCTCGACCTGCTTGCTCACGCTGGCCGAAAACGCGATCAAACATGGCATCACGCCCCAGGTCGATGGCGGAGAAATCTGCGTGAGCGCACGACCTGACCCTGAGCAGCCGGGCCAATTGGTGCTGGAGGTGGCCGACACCGGGGCCGGCATGTCGGCCAGCACGGGCGGCGGCACCGGCCTGGCCACGCTGCGCGCCCGCCTGGCGGCGCTGCACGGGCCCCGCGCCAAGCTCAGCCTGCACCTCAACCAGCCGACCGGCCTGATCGCCAGGGTGCATCTGCCATGGCAGTGAAATTCGCGCGCGGCGATCTCGGCTGGGTGCTGCTGGTGGGCGGCGGAACGCTGGTCGCCAACGGCACGCCCCTGGGCAACCCTGCGGACGGCGTGCTCACCGCCTTGACCTACAACGTCCTGCAGTTCGGCCTGCCGGCGGTGCTCCTCACGCGTCTGGCCAATGAGCTGGTCGACACGCGAAAGCTGCCCGCCTTGCTGGCTTACCCGGCTGTGCTGCTCCTGACCATAGGCCTGGGGGTCTGGGTCATCGCACCGTCGCTTTACCCGGTGCTCGGCAAGGCAGACTGGTGGGGACGCAAGGAAGACTTCAGGCTGGCCGGCAGCAGCTTCATCTGGCATTCGCTGGGCATGACGGTCTATTTGCAGCAGCGCTACTCGCGGCGTGCACAGGCACGACTGAAGTCGCTGCAGGAAGAAGCCGCCGAGCGCGAGCGCAAGCTGGCGGCGGCGCAATTGCTGGCGCTGCAGGCGCGCGTCGACCCGGCGCTGCTGTCGGAGCGCCTGGCCACCATCGACACCGAGCTGCTGGAGCAGCCAGCCCGCGGCCAGGCCCGGCTGGCGGCCTTGATCGAGCTGCTGCGCGCCTTGCAGCCGCATGTGGAAGCCGAACTGTCGACACTGGCCCGCGAGCTTGTCGCCTTGCGCTCCTATGCGAGCCTGGTCAGCGCCGATGCCAGGAGCACCGAGCGGCTGCATCTGGCCGGCCTGAACGACCCACCGGAATGGCCGCTGGCGCCCATGGTCTTGCTGCCGCTGGTGCGGCCGTTGCTCGATGAGGGCACCACGCTGTGGAGCCTGTCGCTGCTGGCCGCCGAGGGACGTGCCGAGCTGTGGCTGCAGGCGCTCGGGCCAGATGCCGAGCGGACACAAGCCGCCGCCGCACGCGTGCCGATGGCCGAGCTGAACCAGCGCCTGCGGGCCGTGCACGGCAATCAGTCTTCACTGACACTGGCCGCCAACGAGATGCCGCTGTTCAAGCTGAACTGGCCCATCCCCATTGCCACGCCCTGATCGCGCCATGACCCGCATCCTGATCGCCGAAGACGAAGCGCTGCTCGCCAGCGAAATCCGCGAGGAGCTCTTGCGCCAATGGCCCGAGGCCCAGGTCGTGGCCATCGCTCGCGACGGCCATGAGGCCTTGCGCCTGGTGGAGCAATTGCAGCCCGAGGTCTGCTTCCTGGACGTGCAGATGCCCGGGCTCTCCGGCCTTGAGGTGGCGCAATTGATTGGCCGCCGTGCCCACGTCGTCTTCATCACGGCGCATGAGCGCTATGCGGTGCAGGCCTTCGACGAAGGTGCGGTCGGCTACCTCCTGAAGCCGCTGGACCCGGCGCGCATGGCCAAGACCCTGCTGCGCCTGAAGGAGCGGCTGCCGCAGCAACCGGCCGACCTTGGCGGGCTCAAAGCGCAGGCCGCGCCGGCCGGCACCGAGGCCTTGCGCTGGATCACCGTGCAGCGCGGCCGCGAGCTGCAACTGATCACGGTGGACGACGTGGTCTATTTCCGCGCCGACAACAAATACGTGGCCGTGGTCACTGCCGACACCGAGGCCCTGATCTCGGTGCCCTTGAAGGAGCTGATCCAGCGACTGGACGGCGAGCACTTCTGGCAGGTGCACCGCTCGACCATCGTCAATGCCCATGCCATCAAGTCGGTCAGCCGGGCCTTGAGCGGCAAGCTCAGCATCACGCTGAAGAGCCGGCCCGAGTCGCTGGAGGTCAGCCCGGCCTATTCGCACCGCTTCAAGCAACTCTGAGGGCAACTCTGAGGGCAGCTTTGAGGCAGCGGCTGGCGAATATCGCCCAGCCAGGCAAGACCTGGCACGTTATGTGCGACTGCAACATCAACTGCAGTTGTCTCCTCTATCCCCCAAGGATGGATTCAGCCTCGGGCCGCAAGGTCCGAGGCTCTTTTTTTGCACGCACGCCCCGCAGGCAAGACCTGGCGCACCAAGCTGGCACACGCGGCAGGCACCAGATGCAGGCACACTGGCTTTCGGCACCAACAAGGTTCATGCTTGCTGCTCAGATCAGCCATCAAACAGGCACGGGCCTTGCATTGATGGATCTGAGCCTTTCGGAGTTGTTCCCCATGCATGCGCTGACCCTGCCGCCCGCCGGCCACTACGACGAGATGCTGGAGGCCGGTGGTGCCCTCCGCCAACACTACGGCGCTTTCGGCAGCTGGCTGCAGGCGCAGTCGGCCGAGACCCTGGCCAAGAAGCGCGCCGAGGCCGACCTGCTGTTCCACAAGGTCGGCATCACCTTCGCCGTCTATGGCGACGAGGCCGGCGCCGAGCGGCTGATTCCCTTCGACATGGTGCCCCGCATCGTGCCGGCCTCGGAATGGCAGATGCTGGAAAAGGGCCTGCGCCAGCGGGTCACGGCGCTGAACCGCTTTCTCTGGGACATCTATCACGACCATGAAATCCTCAAGGCCGGCCTGATACCGACCGAGCAGGTGCTCGGCAACGCGCAGTACCAGCAGGCGATGCAGGGCCTGGACCTGCCGCATGGCATCTACGCCCACATCACCGGCGTGGACCTGATCCGCCATTCCGACGGCGGCTACTACGTGCTGGAAGACAACCTGCGCGTGCCCAGCGGTGTGAGCTACATGCTGGAGAACCGCAAGATGATGATGCGGCTCTTCCCCGAGCTGTTCTCGCGCTATGCGGTGGCGCCGGTGGCGCACTACCCGACGCTGCTGCTCAACACGCTGCGCCATGCCAGCCTTGAGGAGAACCCGACCGCCGTGGTGCTGACGCCCGGCCCCTTCAACTCCGCCTACTTCGAGCATGCCTTCCTGGCGCAGCAGATGGGTGTGGAGCTGGTCGAGGGCCAGGACCTGTTCGTCAAGGACGACTGGCTCTACATGCGCACCACGGTCGGCCCCAAGCGGGTGGACGTGATCTACCGCCGCATCGACGACGCCTTCCTCGACCCGCTGGCCTTCCGTGCCGATTCGATGCTGGGCGTGCCGGGGCTGCTCTCGGTCTACCAGAAGGGCCACCTGATCCTGGCGAACGCCATCGGCACCGGCGTGGCGGACGACAAGTCCATCTACCCCTATGTGCCGGACATGATCCGCTTCTACCTGGGCGAGGAGCCGATCCTGCACAACGTGCCGACCTGGCAATGCCGCAAGAGCGCGGACCTCGACCATGTCTTGAACCACATGAAAGACCTTGTGGTGAAGGAAGTGCATGGCGCCGGCGGCTACGGCATGCTGGTCGGCCCGGCCGCCACGGCTGCCGAGGTCGAGGACTTCAAGCTGCGCGTCAAGGCCAACCCGAGCAACTACATCGCGCAGCCAACGCTGTGCCTCTCGAGCTGCCCCACCTTCGTGGAGAGCGGCATCGCGCCCCGACATATCGACCTGCGGCCGTTCGTGTTGACCGGGCGGGAGATCACGATGGTGGCCGGCGGGCTCACGCGCGTGGCCTTGAAGGAAGGCTCATTGGTGGTGAACAGCAGCCAAGGCGGCGGCACCAAGGACACCTGGATTCTGGAAAGTTGATATGAAGCCCCCACGTTCACTTCGTTCTCTGCTCCCCGAGGGGGCGCAGGCCTCCCTTGGGGCAGCCCGGCGGGAGTCCTGATCATGCTGTCTCGCACCGCCTCCCAGCTCTATTGGATGAGCCGCTATGTCGAACGCGCCGAGAACCTGGTGCGCATGCTCGACGTGACCCAATCGCTGTCGATGCTGCCGCAGTCGCACGGCGCGCGCACCGAACTGGCCGCGCCGCTGGCCGTGACCGGCGCCCTGCAGGACTACAGCGCGCGGCATCCGCAGCTCGATGCCGAGCATCTCTTCAACTTCATGGCGCTGGACCTGGACAACCCGGCCTCGGTCCTGAGCTGCCTGCGCTCCGCGCGCGAGAACGCCCATGCGGTGCGCGGCCAGATCACGGCCGAGATGTGGGAGGCCATCAACAGCACCTGGCTGGAAGGCCGCAGCTTCCCGAAGCGCGGCATCCCGAGCGTCTCCAGCTTCTTCGACTGGGTGAAGGAGCGCTCGCACCTGTTCCGCGGCGCCACCTACGGCACCTTGCAGCGCAACGACGCCTATATGTTCATCCGCCTGGGCACCTTCATCGAGCGGGCCGACAACACGGCACGCCTGCTGGACGTGAAATCGCAGTTGATCGAACCGGCGGTCGAGACCTTGGCGCCGGTGGAAGTGGCCAGCGACAGCGCGCCCGACTTCTATGCCTGGAGCGCGCTCTTGCGCTCGCTCTCGGCCTTCGAGGCCTATCACGCGATCTACCGCGACAGCCTGGAGGGCCGCCGCGTCACCGAGCTCCTGATCCTGCGCCCCGACGTGCCCCGGAGCCTGCGCGCCTGCTGCGACGAGATCGTCGCCATCCTCCCGAAGATCGAAGCCAACCAGGGCGCGCTGGACGCCGGCCGCGTGGTCAAGAAGCGCGCCGGGCAGCTGGCCCTGCGCCTGGAATACGGCTCGGTGGACGAGATCCTCGAGCAAGGCCTGCACCGCTGGCTGACCGGCTTTCTGGATGAGTCTGCCGCCCTGAGCGAGGCGATCCGCGGCGCCTACCTGCAGGCCAGCTGATTCCCTGCGGATAATCGCGTCATGACCTATTGCGTTGCCATGCGGCTGGAAGCCGGCCTGCTGTTCGCCAGTGATTCGCGCACCAATGCGGGCGTGGACCACATTGCCACCTTCCGCAAGATGAGCGTGTTCGAGCAGCCGGGCGAACGCCTCATCGTGCTCCTGAGCGCCGGCAACCTGGCCACCACGCAGAGCGTGATCAGCCTCCTCACACAGCGCCTGAAAGGACAGGAAGAACACCTGTTCAAGTGCCCGAGCATGTACGACGTGGCCGAGCTGGTGGGCCGCACGGTCAAGGAGGTGGTGGCCCGCGATGCCGATGCCCAGTCGCTGGGCCAGGGTGTGGACTTCGGCGGCAACTTCATCGTCGGCGGCCAGATTCGCGGCGAAGCGCCGCGGCTCTTCCATGTCTATGCGCAGGGCAACTTCATCGAGGCCTGCGAGGACACGCCCTACTTCCAGATCGGCGAGAGCAAGTACGGCAAGCCCATCATCGACCGCGTGATCAAGCCGAAGACCTCGCTGAAGGAAGCGGCCAAGTGCACGCTGATCTCATTCGATTCGACGATACGCAGCAACCTCTCGGTGGGCCTGCCCATCGACATGCTGCTCTACAAGACCGACAGCTTCGCGCCGGCCGACCCGCATCGCATCACGGCCGACGACCCGTACTTCAACAAGCTGCGCCGCGGCTGGGGTGAAGGCCTGCGCAAGACCTTCGAGAAGCTGCCGGACGAGGACTGGTTCAACAAGTAGGGCGGGCGGACACTGCGCCACGCCTCAATAGCGGTAGCTGCCACCTATTGACCAATAGCTCGGGCCGGCACGCACCTGCAGGCCGACGCCGGTGCGATTGCTTACCAGGCTCAGGAGGCCGAAGCCGTCGTTCTCGCGACCCAGTCGCACGCCGCCGCCCAGGTGCAGGGCCATCTCCGAATCGCCAAACAGGCGCAGGTCGGCCGACACGCTGCCCGCGTAGCTGAGCCGACCGGCGCAGAAGCCGGCAAAGGTGGTCTGGCCGCTTTGCGTGTCCACGCAGGCATAGCCGATATTCGTGCCGCTGCCGCGCTGCTCGGACCGAAAGCGCCCGGGTGTGCTGTTCTGGTAAAGGATGCCGCCCACCGGCATCAGGCTCAGCGACAGCGGGCCCAGCGTCGCGCGGTAACCCAGCTCCAGCTCCCAGCCCAGCACCGGTTCGCGCCGGGCCACGGCCAGCGTGCCGACCAGGCCATCGGCGGCCGCCTGGGCACAGGCCATCATCAGCAAAACGGAAGCCAGAAAACGCATCGCCACTCCTTGTTGAAGGGAGTGGCGATGTTAGCGGGGCCGCCGTCACGCGATGCGTTCGCGCAACTTCATTGCCAGGCCGACCGGCGCCATCGTGAAGGCCATGAGCTCGCGCGCCGGGCCGCCGTCGGGCGTGCTGAGGGCCTCGATGTCGAAGTTGCCAAGCAGCGCTGCCATCGCCATCTTGATCTCCAGCAGCGCAAGGTAGCGCCCCGGGCAGATGCGCGGCCCGGCCCCGAAAGGCATGCTGATGCGCTTGGCCGAATGCACGGTGCCCGCGCCCTCGCTGAGCCAGCGCTCCGGCTCGAATGCATCGGCGCGCTCCACGTGACTCGCGCTCACGCTGTCGCGGCGCATCAGGCAGACGATCAGGGTGCCGGCCTTGACCTGCACATCACCAATCACCGTGTCGCGCAGCGCCTGGAACGGCAGGACCGGCGCGACCGGCTTCAAGCGCATTGTCTCTTGCGTGCAGGCGTCGAGGAAATCAAGGCCTGCGTAGCTGTCGATGCTGCTCAGGCCACCTGGCGCGGCCAGCGCGGCGCGCACTTCGTCCGTGGCCTTCTGCAGAGCAGCCGGATGGCGCCACAGCAGGTCGATCATCCAGGCCAGGGTATTGGCCGTCGTGTCTTCGCCGGCCAGGAGCATGGTCAGCACATTGCCCGCCACCTGCTCGTCGTCGATACCGCTGTCGGGCTGGTCGGCGGCCACGATCATGGCCTCGAGCAGGTTGCGGGGATGCTCGCGCAGCTCGGGCTGATCAAGCAAACGCTGCCGCGCCAGCGCGATGAAGCCGGCCACGGCGGACTTGATCTCGACGATGCTGGCCGCCAGCTCGCGGTCGGCCTGGCTCGGCCACCAGCGCCAGGTCGGCAAGGGCTTCAGGAGCCGGTCGAACACCGCAGGAAACAGCTTGTCCAGATGCTGCTGGATGCGGTCCGCATCCGACTCCAGGGTGTTGACCTCGGCACCAAAGGCCAGGCCGGCAATGGTGTCGACCGTGTAGCGCATCAGGTCCGACTGCAGGTCGATCATCTGGCCGCCGTGCGCCGCTTTGCGCCAGCGCCCGCCAAGCCGATCACTGACGCCCTGCATGCTCGGAAAATAACCGCGTATGTGGGCGGGGTCGAAACCAGCCATCACCATGCGACGTTGGCGCTTCCAGACATCGCCGTTGGCGCCAAACAGGCCGATGGGCAGGCCCAGCTCGGTCCAGAGTTGCTGCAGCCTGGGCGTGCGCCGGAAGCCCTCGGGCCTGTCCTTCAACACTTGGGCCACGGCCTGGTGGTCGCCCACCACCAGCAACTTCTGCCGCCCCAGGTGCACGCGGTAGAACGGCCCCAGCTCGCGCGCCCATTGCTCCAGCTGCTGATGCATGCGGGCCGGCCGCACCTGGAAGATCTGGCCCAGCAGTGGCAGTCCGGCCGGTGCTGGAAGGTCGCTGAAGCTGCGCGGCGCAGGGCTCATCAGACCGGATTTTCCACGCGCATCGAATAGTCCACGGCTTTCACGTCCTTAGTGAGACGGCCTATGGAGATGCGATCAACACCGGTGGCGGCAATCCAGCGCAGCTGGTCGATTGCCACCCCACCGGAGACTTCGAGCAGCGCCTGATTCCCCTTCGCGGCGTTCAAGGCCACGGCCTCGCGCATTGCCGCTTCGCTGAAGTTGTCCAGCAGCACGCTGACCGCACCGGCATCGAGCGCTTCGCGCAGCTCGGCAATCGATTCGACCTCGACCTGGATGCCGACGTTCGCGTTCATGGCCTGCGCCGCCCGCAAGGCGGCGCCCACGCCACCGGCCGCGGCGATGTGGTTCTCCTTGATCAGGATGCCGTCGTACAGCGCCAGGCGCTGGTTGGCACCGCCGCCGACCCGCACCGCGTACTTCTGCGCCAGGCGCAAGCCCGGGATGGTCTTGCGGGTGTCGAGCACGGCGCAGCCGCGCGGGTTGGGGCTGGCGCCCTCGATGGCGCGGGCATGCGCTCGCGTGAGGCTCGCGGTGGCCGACATCAGCTGCAGGAAGTTCAGGGCGGGCCGCTCGGCCGACAAGAGCGCGCGGCCGTCCGCCTCGATGCGGCACACGATGCTGTCGGCCGCCATGTCAGCGCCCTCCGCGTATTGCCAGTCGATGCGGGCCGTGCCGTCCATCGCGGCGAACACGCCGTCAAACCATTCGCGGCCGCAGAGCACGGCGTTCTCGCGCACCCTCACGTGGGCGCGCACGCGGCGGCCGGCCGGCACCAGCTGCGCGGTCCAGTCGCAGACGCCGATGTCCTCGAACAAGGCCTCGCGGATATTGCGCTGCCGCGCTTCGTCCAGGGTTTCGTTGTGATCGAACATGGGGTTCTTCTTCTTGCTTATTCGGGTTCGCCAATTGTCAGCGTGAGCGCGGCCACGCCTTCGATCAGGCCTTGCAGCTGGTCGCCCGGCTTGACCGGACCCACGCCTTCGGGCGTCCCGGTGTAGATCAGGTCGCCCGGGCCCAGGTGGTAGTACTGCGAGAGATTGGCCACGATCTCGGCGGAGTTCCAGATCATGTCCGACAGGTCGCCGCGCTGCCGTTCCTCCCCGTTCACCGACAGCATGATGGCACCCGCCATAGGGTGGCCGATCCCGGCCGCGGGCACGAGCTCGCTGATGACCGCCGATTGTTCGAAGGCCTTGCCGAAGTCCCAGGGACGCCCGGTCGCCTTGGCCTCGTTCTGCAGGTCGCGCCGCGTCATGTCCAGGCCCGCCGCATAGCCCCAGAGGGCCGCCTTCGCCTCTTCGGCGCCGACCTTGAACACCGGCGCGCCCAAGGCGATGACCAGCTCCATCTCGTAGTGGAAATTGCGAGTGCCCGGCGGATAGGCCACCGTGCCGCCAGACGGGAACAGCGCGCTGGCGGGCTTGCAGAAGAAGAACGGCGGCTCGCGGTCCGGGTCGGAGCCCATCTCGCGGGCATGGGCCGCGTAGTTGCGGCCGACGCAGAAGATGCGGGAGACGGCGTAGCGCTCGCCTCGGCCACGCACGGCCACCGAAGCCTGGGAGGCTGGCGGGAAGATGTAATCGCTCATGCCCGAGAGGCTACCATCGCGCCCGATGCGCCGACTCGTCGCCCTTCTTTGCTCGCTCGCCCTGCTGGCCGTTCTCGGCGGCTGCGCCACGCGTGCGCCGACGCCGGTGTCGAACACGCCAGCGACGGGCCGCGACGGACCGGAAGCCAACCCACCCAGCAATCTGATGACGGTGCCGGACGCAGTGCCCAAGGTCGAGCTGGTGCGCCTCTCCGGTCCCAACAAGCCCTACGAGATCGAGGGCGTTCGCTACCAGCCCTTCGTCGAGGACAAGCCCCTGGTGCAGCGCGGCCTGGCCTCCTGGTATGGCAAGAAGTTCCATGGCCGGCCGACCGCCAATGGCGAGGTCTACAACATGTATGCGATGACGGCGGCCCACGCGACCATGCCCATCCCCAGCTATGCGCGGGTGCGCAACCCGGCCAATGGCCGCGAGGTGGTCGTGCGCATCAACGACCGCGGCCCCTTCCATCCGGGGCGTGTGATCGACCTCAGCTACACCGCGGCCCTGAAGCTCGACCTGCTGCGCGGCGTGGCGCCGGTGGAGGTGGAGCGGCTGACGGCCGAGCAGATCCGCAGCGGCGCATGGAAGCGCGATGCCAAGGAACCGCCACCGGTCTATGTGGCGCAGGAGCCTGTGGGCGCGCCGCAGCGCGAGTCGCTGAACACTGCCGCCAGCAGCAGCGGCAGGATCTGGCTGCAGCTCGGCAGCTTCAAGCTGCTCGATGGCGCGGAAGCCTTCCGCAGCCTGCTGGTGGGTGACGAGCCGGCGCTGGCACCACTCTTGACGGTCTTCAAGCAAGGCGGGCAGCACCAGTTGATGGCGGGCCCCTATGGCTCGCGAGCGGAAGCCGAAGAGGCCGCCGCGCGTTTCAACTTGCTCTTGAAGGAGCCGGCGAAGATCGTCGAGCGCAAGTAGCTGCAAGCAAAGCTCAGCGGCCGCCCGCCACGTCCAGTGTGGCGCCGACCGTATAGCTCGCCGCATCGGACATCAGCCACAGCACCGCCTCGGCCACTTCTTCGGCACGGCCGAGCCGGCGGATCGGTATCTGCGCAGCGGCGGCTTGCAGTTTCGCGTCGTCGAAGCCGCTGGTCTGGTGGATCTCGGTTTCGATGATGCCGGGCCGCACGCCGTTGACCCGTATGCCCTCTTCGATCAGCTCGCGGCCCAGGCCCACAGTGAGGCTGTCGAGCGCGCCTTTGCTGGCGGCGTAGTCCACGTAGAGCCCGGGCGAGCCGAGCTGCGCGGCGCGCGACGAGATGTTGACGATGGCGCCGCCGCGGCCGCCACGGGCCGTGCTCATGCGCCTGGCCGCCTCGCGGCTGCACAAGAGGGCGCCGAACACATTGACCTCGAACAGGCGCTGCCAACGGGCCAGGTCCATGTCCACCAACCGGGCGCCCGGCACCACGATGCCGGCGTTGTTGACCAGGGCTGAGAGCGGGCCGAGCTCGGCGTCGATGCGCTCGAACATGTGCAAGACCTGCCCCTCGTCGGCGACATCGGCCTGCAGCGTGACGACGCGACTGCCGCCGGCACGCAATTCGGCGGCCAGGCTTTCAGCAGCGGCCGCATCGCGCGCATAGTTGAGTGCAAGCCCATAGCCGGCGCTTGCAGCTCGCCGCGCAATGGCAGCGCCGATGCCTCGGCTCGCGCCGGTGATGAGGGCAATCCTGTGCATGGAGGCATTGTGTCAGCGCACGGGCCTGCGCGATGATGGCTCGCACCCTGATCGAACGGAATGCAGTTCTTCGACGCCACCACCCTGTTGCTGGTCAATGCCTTGTTCAACGGCATGGCCGCCTTGTCCTGGGCTTTGCTGGGCAGCGTGTTCCGCGTGGCGCCGCGCGCCAGCTGGCTGCTGGCGGGCGCCCACCTGGCCAGGCTGGGTGCACTGCGCTGTCATGAATGCCGCGTCGATTGGCCGCTGCACGCCTGGCCCGCGCTGCCCGACTTGTTCGCGCTGCTGACCCTGGCCCTGATGTGCCTGGGCGTGCGCCAGTTGCTGCGGCTGCGCTTCTGGTGGACCGACGTGGCCCTCATCGTCGGGGCGGGCACCCTGCTCGTGCTGGCGCTGCGAGACCAGCCTGTCCTGCTGCAGGTGGGTGGCTCTGCCGCGATGGCCCTGCTCGCGCTGCTGACCTGGCACGACGTGCGCATCGGCGCGCGGCCGCTGCTGAGAACCAGCCTGCGCTGGCTGCTCGCTCTGCCCTATCTGGCCATCGCCGCCGCGCTCGCGTGGCGCGGCTCGCGGCCCTTCTGGGACGCTGACTCGACCAGCATCTCGCCGCTGACGATCTGGCTCTGGCTGCTCCTGAGCCTGGCGAGCGCGGTCAGCCTGATGGCGCTGGTCCTGGACCGGCTGGTCGGGCGGATCTCACAGCTCTCGCTGGAGGACCCGCTGACTTGCGCCCTGAACCGCCGCGCGCTGATGCGCGAGCTGCAGCGTCTGCAGGCCTTGGTGCAGCGCGGCCATCCCTTCTGCGCGGTGCTCCTGGACATCGATCATTTCAAGTCCATCAATGATCGCCACGGCCATGCCGGCGGCGATGCGGCGCTGGTCCATCTGGTGCGCGAGCTGCACCAGGAGTTGCGCCCGGCGGACGTGCTGGGCCGCCTGGGTGGCGAGGAATTTTGCGTGCTGCTGCCACACACGCAGTTGCCGGAGGCGGCCGGCATCGCCGAGCGACTGCGTGCCCGTCTGGAAAACCGGCCCTGCCCAGGCACGATCGGCGATATCGCGCTCAGCGCCAGTTTCGGCGTGGCGCAGGCGCGGCCTGGTGAATTGCGGCCCGAAGCCGTGCTGGTGCTGGCCGATCAATTGCTGTACCGGGCCAAGTCGCTGGGCCGCAACCGGGTCTGCGTGGAAGGAGACGGCGAACGGGAAGCGCCAGGGGAAGAAGCCGCCGCAGGAGGGTCGGCCTGATGCTGGAGACCGTGCCGCTCACGCTGTTGGCAGCCAATATGCTGTTCCTGCTGACTGCCGCCCTGGTCTGGGCGGGCTTGAGCCAGGTGCTCGTCATCGGGCAGCGCACGGTGCTGCTGCTGGCCTTGGCCAATGCGCTTCTGGCCGCATCGCTGGGCTGCAATGCCTTGCGCGGCATCGCCTGGGACGGACTGAGCTACTGGGGTGCCAACATGATGGCGATCAGCAGCTTTGCGCTCCTGCGCCAGTCCATTCCGACGGCCATCGGTGCGGCGCCCTCCTGGTGGCCGACCTTGGCGCTGCTGGCCGTAGCGGGCCTGCTGCTGGCGCCGATGCCGCCGGACAGCGACTGGATGCCCGTCATCAACTTCAGCTGCTTGAGCCTGTTGATGGGCTTCACCAGCTTCGAGACCTGGCGCCACCTGCGCCGACGGCTCAAGCTCGCCTTGGCGCTGGGCCTGTGCAGCCCGCTGATCCTTGTCACCGCCCTGCTGCTGCTGCGCCTGGCCCTGCTGCTGCAGGGTTCCGGTGCACGCATCCGTGACGCCAGCGTGGGCAATGTCGCCTGGCTGTGGGCGGTGCTGCTGATGGGCCTGGTGCTGAACGCGACACTGGCCTTCATGGTGCTGATGCGCTTGATACTGCGCATCCGCCGCCTGACCGAGCGCGATGCGCTGACCGATGCGTTGAACCGCCGCGCTTTCGGTGCCTTGCTGTCGCGCGAGCAGGCACAGCTGGCTCGCGGCCAGGGCCATGCGCTGGTGATGCTGGACGTCGATCATTTCAAGCGCATCAACGACACGCTGGGCCACGCAGCCGGCGACGCAGCCTTGAAGCATCTCGTGCAGCAGCTGCAAGGCTGCCTGCGCGAAGCCGACCGCCTGGGCCGCCTGGGCGGCGAGGAGTTCGGCGTGCTGCTGCCGCTGAGCGACCAGGCAGGTGCCCTGCTTGCCGCAGAGCGCATGCGTGCCACGCTGCAAGCGCATCCTCTGCTCTGGCAGGGCCAGCCATGGCCGATGACGGCCAGCTTCGGTGTCGCGGTGGCTCAGGCGCCGCACGACGATGCCGATGCGCTGATGCAGCGCGCCGACGCAGCGCTCTACCGGGCCAAGGAGGCGGGCCGCAACCGGGTGGAAGCGGACTGATCGGCGAGTGGATCGGCAGGCGGGGCCGTCGCCACCTCAGGCCAGTGCCACGCGATTGCGCCCCAGGTGCTTGGCGCGGTACATCGCGCTCTCTGCGCGTGCCACCAGCAGGTCAGTGGAATGCGGCGGCGCGGTGGCCAGGCCGATGCTCAGCGTCGCATCAAGGCCCGGCGCCAGCTCCGACCAGGCAAAGCCCTCCACGCATTGACGCAGGCGCTCGCAGACCTCGAAGGCACGGTCGGGCACGGTGTCGGGCAGGACCACGAGGAATTCCTCGCCGCCGTAGCGCAGCAGCAGGTCGCTGCCGCGGGTGTTGTCCTGCAGCATGCCGGCCAGGGCCTGCAGCACGCGGTCTCCGACCGCGGCGCCGTGCTGGGCATTGATGGCGCTGAAATGGTCCAGGTCGACCAGCGCGAGCGTGAGCGGCGTGCCGCGCGCCTGGGCCTCGGCCACCAGCTCGGGCAGGCGTTGCTCCATCAGGCGGCGGTTGCCCAGGCCGGTGAGCGGGTCGCGCAGCACGTCGGTATCCTCGGGCGCGCGCGCGGCTTCACCGGCACGCGGCCGTTGCGCCTCGATGCGGCTGGCCACATAGCGGGACTGGGCGATCAGCTGCGCGCTGGCGCGACGTCGCTCCAGGAGAGTGAGCGCTTCCAGATGGCGCAGCGCCGCTTCGTTCAGCCCCAACTGCCTGGCGCATCGGTAGGCGGTGCCGTGCAGCCGGCGCTGCTCGGCGAGATTGGACTGGCCGACCATCTCATGCAGGAGCCGGCCCAGCGCCGCATAGGCCGCATCGGCATGGCCGCGGGCCTGGGCCAGCTCGGCACGCAGGCAGCCGACCCGGCCGGCCAGCGCGAGGAAACCATGCTCCTGGCAGCAGCGCTGGGCGCTGTCGAGAAACACGCCGGCTTCGTCCAGCTGGCGCAGATGCAGGAGGGTCTCGCCGAGATGGCTGTCGCCGAGCGCGACGGCATAGGGGTCGCCCAGCTCGCGCAGATGCGGCCGCACCTGGCGGCCGAGCTGCAAGGCGCGTTGCAGGGACTGCTGCGACTCGGCCTCGCGGCCGGTATCGCGCAGCAGCTGAAAGCGGCCCATGGCCACGGTCCAGAGATTGTTCAGCGCCACCACCTGCTCGAAGGGCGTGGCCTGCTCGCGCACCAGGGCGGCGGCTTCGTTCATCAGGCGCTCGGCCTGCCAGGGGTCGCCCATGCGCTCGAACACCATGCCCAAGGCGTTCAGGGCCACCGACTCGAGGCGCAGATCCGCGAGTTCCTTGGCAGCGGCACCGGCTTCCTGTGCGGCGGCCAGGGCAGTTTCGAATTCCCCCTGATCGGCAGCGGCCAGGGCGGTCCAGCGCAAGACTTCACACAGGCCGGGGCTGGCGCCGCCGGCACGCATCAGGGGCAGCAACTGCTCGACAGCGGCGAGCATGTCGGCCAGCTGGCCGCGGCGCATGAGGAAGAAGCAGCGCAGCCGGCCGGCCTCGATCTGCTCGCTGACCTGGCCTTGACTCAGGCCCAGGGCCCAGGCCTGCCCGGCCAGGTTGAGCCCGACTTCCAGCCGCGAGGCCGTCTGCGCGGCACGGGCCTGCGCAATCAGCTCGGGCAGCGAGGCGGCGGCGGGTACGGCGGGATCCTGTGGCGTGGCGTACTGCATGGGCCCGTCAGCGTAGCGGAAGTCATGCCCCGTGCAAGCCCCGCAGAAACGGGGCTGTTGGTCTGCAACGACTGGCGCGTCAGCGGCTGGTAGGCATGACGAACTCGGCGCCCTTGCCGATGCTGGCCGGCCAGCGCTGCATCACGCTCTTCTGCTTGGTGTAGAAGCGCACGCCTTCTTCACCGTAGGCATGCATGTCGCCGAACAGGCTGCGCTTCCAGCCGCCAAAGCCCTGCCAGGCCATGGGCACCGGAATCGGCACATTGATGCCCACCATGCCGACCTGGATTCGACGTGCAAATTCACGTGCCACATTGCCGTCGCTGGTGAAGCAGGCCACGCCGTTGCCGTACTCGTGATCATTCACGAGCTGCACGGCTTCAGCGAAGTCGTGCGCACGCACGCAGGCCAGCACCGGGCCGAAGATCTCTTCCTTGTAGATGCGCATGGTCGGCTTGACGTTGTCGAACAGCGTGCCGCCGGTGAAGAAGCCGTTTTCCAGACCCGCCACCTTGTGGCCGCGGCCATCGACCACCAGCGTGGCACCCTCCTCGACGCCGATGCCGATGTAGTTCTCGATGCGGTCGCGCGCTTCCCGCGTGACGATGGGGCCCATCTCGGCATCGAGTGCCATGCCGTTCTTGATCTTCAGCGTGCGGGCGCGTTCGGCCAGCTTCGGAATGATCTTGTCGGCCGCGTCGCCAACCAGCACGGCCACCGAGATCGCCATGCAGCGCTCGCCGGCCGAGCCGTAAGCCGCGCCGATGAGCGCATCGACGGCTTGATCAATGTCGGCGTCCGGCATCACCACCATGTGGTTCTTGGCGCCGCCCAGGGCCTGCACGCGCTTGCCGTTCCTGGCGCCGGTCTCGTAGATGTACTGGGCAATCGGCGTGGAGCCGACGAAGGACAGCGCCTTCACATCCGGATGATTCAGGAGCGCATCGACCGCCACCTTGTCGCCCTGCACCACGTTGAACACGCCGTCCGGCAGGCCGGCCTGCTTGAGCAGCTCGGCGATGAAGAGGCTGGGCGAAGGGTCGCGTTCGCTCGGCTTCAGGATGAAGCAGTTGCCGGTGGCAATGGCCAGCGGCGCCATCCACATTGGCACCATGAAGGGGAAGTTGAATGGCGTGATGCCGGCGACCACGCCCAAGGGCTGGCGCATCGTCCAGTTGTCGATGCCGGTGGACACCTGCTCGGTGTAGTCGCCCTTCAGGAGCTGCGGGATGCCGCAGGCAAATTCGACGACGTCGATGCCGCGCGTCACCTCCCCCTGCGCGTCGGTGAAGACCTTGCCATGCTCGGCCGTGATCATCGCTGCGATGTCGTCGCGGTGCTTGTTCAGCAGCTCCAGAAACTTGAACATCACCCGCGCGCGGCGCAAGGGCGGCGAATCTGCCCATGCCGGGAAGGCAGCCTGGGCAGAGGCCACGGCCAGGTCCACGTCTTGCACGCTGGCGAGCTGCAGCTGGCGCGCCACGGCGCCCGTCGTCGGGTTGTAGACGGCCTGGCTGCGGCCTGAAGTGGCGGGCACGGCGGTGCCGTTGATGAAGTGGGTGACGGCTGCGCTGCCGCTGAAAGCTGAGGTCATTCTTGTCTCCTGGAGATGAGCCAAGTCTAGGAATGACGACCGCAACTGCCAATCCGCTTTCGGCGATTTGATTGTTCGTTAATATGAACAATGGCCACGACAAAACCGAGCGAACTGCGACATGAACTGCTGTGGGGGCAGATGCATGCGCTGACGGTGATCTCGCAACTGGGCAGCTTCACCAAGGCGGCGCAGCGACTGGGGCTTTCAAAGGCGGCGGTGAGCCAGCGCATTGCCGAGCTGGAGAAGGCCCTGGGCCAGCAGCTGGTGCACCGCACCACGCGCGCGGTGCGCCTCTCGGAGGCCGGGCGGGAGCTGGTCGAGCAGACCGAGGCGAGCTTTGCCCACATCACCCGCACGCTGGGCGTCACGCGCGATGCGGTGGGCCAGCCGCGCGGCCTTTTGCGAGTGACGGCGCCAGTGGCGCTGGGCCGCCAGCATGTGGCGCCACTCTTGGCCAGCTTCTTCCAGCGCTACCCGGAAATCCGCATCGAGCTGGACCTGAGCGACCGGCTGCAGCCATTGGCGCAAGAAGGCTTTGACCTGGCGGTACGCCACACCAGCAGCCCGCCGGATTCGCATGTGGCGGTGAAGCTCTGCAGCTCGCGTGCCCTCTTGCTCGCCGCACCCGCCTACCTGGCGGCCCATGGCGAGCCACGGCACCCCGAGGAACTGGCGAGCCATGCCTGCCTGCCCTATCTGCGCCCCGGCCCGGCGCAATGGCTGTTCGAGAAGCGCGGCCAGCGCCTGCGCGTTCCCGTTCAGGGCCCCTTGCGCGCCGGCAACAGCGAAATCCTGCGCGATGCGGCACTGGCCGGCCTGGGACTGGCGCTCCTCCCTGACTTCAGCGCCGGCCCGGCCCTGCGCAGCGGCGCGCTGGTCGAGGTGCTGTCGGACTGGAAGCCGGTCGGCTTCTTCGGCGATGCGATCTATGCGATCCACCCCTGGAGCAGCACGACGCCGCGGCCGCTCAAGCTCCTCATCGAGCACCTGCGGCAACACCTGAGTGCAGGGTTCTAGGGCGTCCCTACACTCGCGCGAACATCGACAAGAGAGAAGGCCCGCAATGACCCAGACAGCACGCAGCTACAAGTATTACGACCTGATCATGGCCGCCTTCGTCTGCGTGCTGCTGTGCTCCAACCTGATCGGTGCGGCCAAGGCGGCCACGCTCAACCTGCCGCTGCTTGGCCAGGTCACGTTCGGCGCAGACCTGATGTTCTTCCCGTTGTCCTACATCTTTGGCGACATCCTGACCGAGGTCTATGGCTACGGCCGCGACCGCCGCGTCGTCTGGGCCGGCTTCGGCGCCCTGCTGTTCGCGGCCTTCATGGCCTATGTGGTGGTGAACCTGCCGCCGGCGCAGAACGAGTTCATGGCCGTCTACCAAAAGCAGGTCGAGGGCGTGTTCGGCAACACCTGGCGCATCGTCGCCGGCTCGATGATCGCCTTCTGCTGCGGCAGCTTCGTCAACAGCTTCGTGATGGCCAAGATGAAGATCCTCACGCAGGGCCGGCATCTGTGGGCGCGCACCATCGGTTCGACGGTCGTCGGCCAGTTCGTCGACACCAGCTTCTTCTTCGTGATCGCCTTCTGGGGCATCTGGCCGCAGGAACAGTTGATCGCAGTGACGATCACGCAATATCTGTTCAAGACCTGCTGGGAAGCGGCGATGACGCCGATCACCTACAAGGTGGTGGGCTTCCTGAAGCGCGTCGAGAACGAGGACTTCTACGACCGCAACACCAACTTCACGCCCTTCAGCATCAAGCTATGAAAGCCGGCGCTCAGCGAAGGAGCCTATGAAAGGTTCATCGCCGAGTTCCGGCGATGTCTCTTGACGGCACATTGCTGCCATTCGTTTTCTTGTTCCTCTGTTGGTCGAAGATCAGGCCGCCAGCGGGTTCCCCTGCGCTCGTGTCCCCCGGCCCTGGCTGCGCCAGGTCCTCCTCCTTTACCTCGCTTCGGGAAACCCACTGCCGACCTGATCCGCACCACTGTGGCCTTCGCCTGGTGGCATGCGCAGGTTCGGCCGAGGGTGTCGGGTGAGGGTTTGGGCGAGGTAAAGGAGGAGGATCGGGCGAAGCCCGGTCCGGGGGACAGGAGCACAAGCCCTCACCCGATGGCCTCGGCAGCGCGAACGAGCTTCAACGCGAACGGCTGCTACGTGCCGGTAGGCGCCTTCCACAAAGGTCGGCGAAGGTGCAAAAAAAGGCCCGGCCGGCGAACCGGGCGGGCTTCAAGTCCTTCAGAAAAGGACGTCGTTGGGATCGGTGCGGTGCGCCTTGCTACACCGCTTGAACGCAACTGTAGGACCCACCCCCGCCCGCAGCCATCCCCAAGAGGTGGGAAGTTGGCCCGCAAAGCAGGGACATTGAAGTGACAATCCGTGAATGAACGCACCCAAGCCCCCTGCCAAAAGTCACGCTCGCCCCAGCCCTGCGGCCAAAGGGCCCGCCAGGCCAGGCAAGCCGGCCGCAAAGCCTGCCAAGGCCGTCGCTGCCGGCTTGAGCGAAGCCGAGATGGAGCGCCTGCAGTCGCTGCTGGACAAACTGCCCGCGCCGCTGGAGCCGCTGGACATCAGCATGCTGGATGGCTACCTCTGCGGCGTGCTGCTGCAGCCCAAGGCGGTGCCGGACGCGCAATGGCTGCCCGCCATCTTCGACAGCGAAGGCAGGCCCATTCCGCCCGGGCTTGATCTCGCGCCGGCGAAGGGCCTGATCCTGCGACGCCACAAGGAACTGAACCAGGCGATCTCGCAGCGCCAATGGTTCGACCCCTGGGTGTTCGAGCTGGAGGAAGACGCCGACCCCTCCGAAGTGCTGATGCCCTGGGTCGCCGGCTTCTCGCTGGCCACGGAGCTGTTCCCGGCGCTGATGAAGCAGGACGGCGCGGAGCTGCTGGAGCCGCTGGCCATGCTCTACATGCACATCGATCCGGACGATCTCGAGGATGCCGACGAGCTGCTCGAGGAAATCGAATCGATGGAACCGCCGACGGACCTGGAAGCGGCCGTCGAGAGCCTCGTCGTCGCGACCATGCTGCTGGCCGATGTGGCCCGACCGCAGAAAGATGGGAGCCAAATGAATACGGCGGCCCGCAGGCCGCCGCAGAGAAAGGGCCCGCCGGTACGCGGGCGCTACTGAGATGCGCTATTTACTTGGCGCTGCGCGGGTCGCTCGTCTGGCGCTTCATCCAGTCGCTCATCTCACGCAGCGTGTGGCCGATGGATTCACGGGCCGAGTAGCCGTGTGATTCATTGGGCAGCACCACGTAGCGGACATTGCCACCCGTGCCTGCCAACGCCTGATACAGGCGCGCGCTCTGGATCGGGAAGGTGCCCGGGTTGTCGTCGCTTTCACCGTGGATCAGCAGGATGGGCTCCTTCAGCTTGTCCGCATAGTTGAACGGCGACAGCTTCAGATAGACGTCCTGCGCCTCCCAGTAGGTGCGGCGCTCGCTCTGGAAGCCGAAGGGCGTCAGCGTGCGGTTGTAGGCGCCGCTGCGGGCAATGCCGGCCTTGAACAGGTCGGTGTGCGCCAGCAGGTTGGCCGTCATGAAGGCGCCGTAGCTGTGGCCGCCGACCACCATCTGCTTCGGGTCGCTCACGCCGAGCTCGTCGGCCTTCTGGATGATGGCCTTGGCGTTCGCTGTGATCTGCTCGACAAAACTGTCGTTGACCGTCTTTGGGTCGCCGACGATGGGCATGGTCGCGTCCATCAGCACCACGTAACCGTCCAGCGTCAGCATCAGCGGGCTGGCGCCGGAGAAGGTGGTGAAGCGGCTGGTGGAACCGCTGACCTGGCCGGCCGTGGAGGCATCGGTGAACTCCAGCGGATAGGCCCAGACAAAGGTCGGGCGGCGCTCGCCAGCCTTGTAGTCCGGCGGCAGGTAGAGCCAGAACGACAGCTCGACGCCGTCCGCACGCTTGTACTTGATCAGCTCGCGCTTGATGTTGCGCAGCTGCGGTGTCGGGTCGGTGTACTTGGTCAGCGCCTGCATCTGCTCGAATCCGGCGCCGCTTCGCAGCACGAGGTTGGGCGGCTCGGCGAAGGTCTCGCGGCTGGTGAGCACGCGGCCATCGGCCAGCAGCGTGATCGGGCGCTCGTAGTGCGTGAGGCCGGAGCGGAACAGGCGCGTGGCCTGGCCTTCCTTCAGGCTGTAGCTGTCGATGAAGGGCAGGTCGCCGTCCTTGCTGGCGCCCTGGCCCACGAAGATCAGCTTGTCGCCGCCCTCCACGCGAACGATGGCGCGGCCATTGGGCAGGATGCGGGTGAGCGGCTGGCCGGGGTCGCGGTAGCGGTCGCGCATGTCGCGGTCCTGCAGGCGCTGCGGCTTGGCGCTGCCGTCCAGCGACACCAGGTCGGCGGCGATCCAGCGGCGCTCGCGGTCCACGTCGCCGATGATGGCGCGATTGCCGCCTTCGACGAAGCTCATGCCCGAGAGGCGCCCCACCGTGCGATGCACTTCCTTGGCCTCGCCCTTGTAGGGCGCTTCCAGCTTCATCAGGCGGTCGCGGAAGGGCACCTTCTTCTTCTGGTCGCCACCGTCCAGAGCCTCGACCCAGTAGACGGCGCCGTCAAGCTGCGGCGAAGCCCAGAAGTTGCGCGGGCCGGTGATCACGCCTTCGACCGGCACGCTTTCCTTCAGCTTGATCTGGCCCAGGTCGCGCAGCAGCTTGCCACCGGCGTCGCGCAGCTCGACCTGGCGGGCGAAGTCATTCCAGGTGACCTGGTAGCTGAATGGTGCGACCAGACGCTCGGAGATGAAGGCGCCCTGGGTGCCGACGGCTTCGAGGTTGGCGTACAGACCCGGTGTGCCGACCTCGTGCGAGGCACCGGTGCTCAGCTTGATGCGGCGCAGCGCCGAGGTGGCGTAGTAGGTGAACAGCGCGTCGTCCTGGCTGTTCTTCAAGAGGTCTTGCAGCGTGCGCTCGGGCGAGATGCGGCCCATCGATTCCTGGATGGTCGGGCCCGAGGGTGCTTCGAACACCGGTGCGGCGCCGCGCTTCTCGGGCACGGTCAGCGCAATGATTTCGTCGGCGCCGAGCCAGACCACCGAGGTCTCGAGCACCGTGTTGAGCTTGATGCCCTTGACCTGGCTGATCTTGGCCGTGGCCACATCGCCCAGCCACAGTTCGGTGGCGTTGGCAGTGCGGCGATTGAGCAGGAATCGCTTGCTGTCCGGCGACCAGCGCAGCTGGTAGAACGTGCCGCCGGCCGGCAGCTTCACTTCACGCTCGGCGGCGGCCGGATTGGCCAGCTCACGCAGCTTGATCGACTCGATGTGCGGAATCAGCTGCACGCCGTTGGCAGCGATGTCGATGCGCTTGCCGGCCAGGCGCGCGATCGGGCGTGCCAGCTCGGCCACCTTGCGGCTGCGCTGCGTCTCGATGCTTGCCAGCGTGCGCTGATCGGGCGAGAGCATGTGGCCAGGCAGGCCCTTGGCGTCCAGCACGGCGCTGATCTCGGCCGAGGGTTGCTGGTAGACCTGCGATTCGGCTGCCAGCGCCGAGCTTGCGGGGCCGAAAGCCAGGGCTGTTGCCAAGGCCAGGGCCGACAGGGTAAGACGCTTGTTGCTGCTGCTCAAACTGCTCATCGCGCTCGTCTCTCGTGAAGTCGAAAAGCGAGCAATCTAGCAGAGCCGGCCGCGCGGCGCGCGTGCCGAAGGCTTCAGTGCGCAAACAGGCGTGCGGCGTGCAGACCCAGTCCTGTGGCCACCGAGGCGAAGCGGTCGCCGCGCACTTGCTGGGCGGCCGGGTAGTCGGCGGCAATGCGCTCGGCCAGCAGGCGCAGGCCGGTGGAACCACCGGTGAAATAGAGCGCGTCGATCTGCTCGGGCTTGAGGCCTGCCTGAGCCACGGTGTCGCGGCCGGCGGCCACGATGCGGCCGATGTCGGCATCCAGCGAAGCCACGGCCGTCGCCTCGCTCAGGCGCACTTCGAGGCCATTCTCGATCAGGCCGAGGTCGATCAATGCGTCGCCACCGCCCGAGACCTCGATCTTGGCGCCCTCGGCGCGCGCCGCCAACTCATGGCCGAGCCGTTCTTCGACCACGGTCATCAGCCGCTGATGCTGCTGCACATCGGCATAGAAACTGCGCATGCTGCGCAGTTCAGCAACCCGCCCGGGGCTGTAGACGGTGTTGATCAAGTGCCAGGTGGCGAGGTCGAAATAGACGCCGCTGGGCACTTCGCGGGCCGAGCCATCCGGGCGCACCGGACCCAGGGAGCGGTAGCCGAACTCGCGCAGGATGCTGGCCAGCTCGATGTGGCGGTCGAAGTCGGTGCCGGCGATGTGTACACCGTGGTTGGCCAGGATATCGTCGCGACGGTCCAGGCGCTGCATGCGATCGGGGCCCACGCGCACGACCGAGAAGTCGGATGTACCGCCACCAATGTCAGCCACCAGCACGATGCGTTCGCGGTCGATCTGGCTCTCGTAGTCGAAGGCCGCGGCAATCGGCTCGAACTGGAAATGCACTTCATCGAAACCCACGGCATGAGCCGCCGCTTCCAGCGAGCTCTGCGCTGCGGCGTCGCGCTCCGGTTCACCGTCCACGAAAAACACCGGACGGCCCAGCACCAGCTTGTTCAGGGCGCCGGTCGCACCATCGGCCAGCGCGCGGTTGCGCAAGCGCTTCAGGTAGCCGGAGAGGATGTCGCTGTACTTGGCGCCACGGCCGCCGCCGACGTCGGTCGTCTGGTCGATCAGACCGGATCCGAGGATGCTCTTCATCGAGCGCATCAGGCGCCCGTCGATGCCGTCCACATAGGCCGCCACGGCGGCGCGGCCAAAGGCGCGCGGCGGGCCGTCGGCGTCGTGCCGGCCTTCGGCGTAATAGAAGACCGCCGTCGGCATGGTCTTGTGGCCCGGCTCCAGCTCGACGAGGCGCATGGCTCGCGCACCCGATTCAGGCCCGGGAATGGCCACGGCCGAGTTGGAGGTGCCGAAGTCGATGGCACAGAAGGACGGAGAACTGCTCATGGCGGGCCGGACGAACGAGGGGCGCGGATTGTAGGCCCGCGCCGATTTTTCCCGCCTGCTGTCCTCAGGCGTGGGCCATGCTCCGGATAGCCTTGGCCGGCATCGCGTCGCCATAGAAGCCGAAGTCGATGTCCGGGCGGCGGCCTGCCATCAGCTCCGCCAGGGCGTGGCCGGAGCCGGCGCCATGAGTCCAGCCCAGCGTGCCATGCCCGGCATTGATCCAGAGGTTGCCGGCCTTCTTGCTCTTGCCGATGTAGGGGATGTTGGTCGGCGTGCTGGGGCGCAGGCCGGTCCAGTAATTGCGCTCGGACAAGTCAGCCACCCCGGGGAACAGCTCTTCATAGCGGTTCACCAGGGCGTCGCAACGCACCTTGGCGGTGGCACTGTCGAGGTTGAGGTCGAAGCCGCTGAGCTCGGCCGTGCCCGCGATGCGGATCGTGTCTCCGAGGCGCGAGATGGCGATCTTGCGGGTGTCGTCCAGCAGGCTGACCACGCTGGCTTGGTCGGGCTTCTTGAGCTTCAAGGTGGCCGAGTAGCCCTTGGCAGGATAGATGGCGAGGTACTCGCCCAGCGGCTTCAGCAGGGCCGGCGTGTAGCTGGCCATGGCGGTGACGAAGGCATCGCCCTTGAGGCTCAGAGCCTGGCCGGTCCGGCGGGAGCTGATCTGCACCGACTCGATCTTGCCGCCGCTCTGCTGCAGGGCGATCACGTCATGGCCGTAGAGGAAGGTGGCGCCGCGCTCGGCGCACAGCCGGGCCAGCTTCTGCGTGAACACCCGGGCATCGCCCGATTCGTCGCTGGGCGTGAAGGTGCCACCGAAGACCTGCCCGCCGAAGGCCGCCAGGGCCGGCTCAACCTTCAGGACTTCATCGTGGTTCAGCACACGCCGGTCCACGCCATGGCGGCGCATGATCTCGCAGGCGGCCACGCCGGCTTCGAAGTCGGCCTGGCTGGAGAAGAAGTGCAGGATGCCGCGCTCCAGGCGCTCGTACTCGATGCCGGTCTGCGCCACCAGCGACTTCAGGGACTCGTGGCTGTAGCGGCCCAGCTGCACCAGGCTCTCGACATTGCGCTCGAAAGCCGCGGTGGTGCATTGCGTCAGGAAGGACAGGCCCCAACGCCATTGCGCCGGGTCCATGCGCGGGCGGAACAGGAGGGGCGAATCGTCGCGCAAGAGCCACTTGGCCACCTTGAAAGGTGCGCCGGCATTGGCCCAGGGTTCGCAGAAGCTGACCGAGATCTGTGCGCCATTGGCAAAGCTGGTTTCCAGCGCCGCCTCAATCTGGCGGTCGACCACCACCACCTCATGGCCCTGCTCGAGCAGATACCAGGCGGTGCTGATGCCGATGATGCCGGCTCCGAGAACGACGACTTTCATGCCAACTCCTGCAGCCCGGAGGCCTTTTTAATCCCAAGCGGGGGCCGCGTCCATCACGGCGGGCGGCGAAGCGCGGATTGTCGGGAGCGGCCTCTCAAACAAGAAGCGGGATTCATATTTGTAGCGGTACATTAGTTGCACTTATGAAAGACCTGGACTCCGCCGGCCTCGATTGCCTGGCCGCCCTGGCTGACGAGCGCAGCTTCGAGCGCGCGGCCGAGCGGCTTTCCATCACGCAGAGCGCCGTCTCCCAGCGCCTGCGCAGCCTGGAAGCCCAGGTCGGCCAGCTCCTCGTGGTGCGCTCACGCCCATTGCGGCTGACGGAGGGCGGCAAGATCCTCTTGCGCTTCGCCCGCCAATTGCAGGCCCTGCGCAGCGATGTGGTGCGGGAGCTGGGCGAGCGTGCGGCTCCGCATGAGCGCATCGCGATTGCCGTCAATGCCGACAGCCTGGCCACCTGGGTGCTGCCGGCACTGGACCCGCTGGTACAGCGCGGCCTGGAGGAAGGCTTCGGCTTGGAGCTGGTGGTGGACGACCAGGATTTCACCCACGACTGGCTGCGCCAGGGCGAGGTGCTGGGCTGCGTCAGCACGGTCAAGCAGGCCTTGCGTGGCTGCGTGGTGCAGCCGCTGGGCGTGATGCGCTACGTTGCCGTAGCCAGCCCCGACTTCGTCAAGAACCACCTGGGCGGCGAGCTCAACGCCGGCAACTTCGCCCACCAGCCCTTCCTGGTGTTCAATCGCAAGGACGACGCGCAGGCACTCTGGGTCAGCAAGGCACTGGGCGTGCGCAAGCCGCGGTTGAGAGAACGCTTCGTGCCCTCCAGCGAGGCCTATACCCGGGCGGTCTGCCTCGGATGGGGAATAGGCGTGACCAGTGAGCTGCTGGTTCGGCCCTTCATCAAGAGCGGCGCCCTGGTGGCGCTGCAACCGCAGACCAGCGTGGACGTGGCCTTGTACTGGCACCAATGGAAGCTTGAAGCCCAGGCGCTGGGCGCGCCGGGCCGGGTGGCCTTGCTGGATCAGATCGGGGCGGCCCTGGCCGCCGGGGCTCGCAGCGCGCTGGGCAAGCGCCAGCCGGGCTGAAGTTCAGGTCGGCTCAGTGCCGGTCAGCGCATCGGGACCGAGGCGGCCAGGGCCGGGGCCTGTGCCGCCACCAGCATCAGCTTGCTGGCGGCGGGGATTGCCGGGATCTGCGAGGTCTGGTGGGCCAGCCACATGACGGACATCACCACCGACGTGACGATGGTGCGGGACAGCCAGATGAGCAAACGCTGATTCATGATGGGAAAGCTTAGGTGGCGCCGAGCGCTTGGGACAGCCTCCAGAAGTGGGAATTGGCCTGCCAGCCGAACCCGACTTTGTTGCCCGGTGGCCGCACGCAGTAGAGCGCTCACTTGTTACAGGACATGTGTCCTTGTGTTTCCGTTTGTGCCCGCGTGAGTTTTTCCCAACTGCAGCCACTTCGGCACTCAGTTTGGGGGGTACGACAGGCCCAGGAGCGCGCACACTTCGTTCAGCAGCCGATGAGGTTCGTCATGAGATTCGCTCCCTCCCTCCGTTTCTTCCGCAAGACTCCCGCGCCGGTCATCGAACATGACCCGGCCGACCTGGGCACTGCTTTCGGCATGGAGGCCAGCCTGGAAGGCGAGGACCCGAATCAGCGCAGCACCTCGAGCTATGCACTCGAATCCGAGCGCTCGGGTGCCGACAGCGAATCGCCGCTGGCCTGGCTCTCACGTCCGCGCTCCTGAGCCCTCTCGAGGCAGCTCAAGCGTTTTTCTGCGGCATCAGCGCACCAGCACGACCGGTACGCCGCACTGCGCCATCACCTTGGTGGCGACAGAGCCCAGCACCAGGTTTCCCAGGCTGCCGTGGCCATGTGAGCCCAGCATCAAGAGATCGAATTTCCCTTTCTCCGCCAGGGCCGCAATGGCATCGGCCGCCGGGCCGACCTTGGTGAGGAAGTTGGCGGCAATCTTCTGCTTGGCAAAGAAGCTGCGCACCGGCTTCAGCACTTTTTCCGCCTCGTCGTCGTAATAGCCCTTCAGCGTCTCCTTGTCGAACATGGCTGCCGCCCGCGACGGCACAGCCGGGACGACATGCAAGACCGTGTACTCGTGGGCCGGGCCCAGCCATTCGTCATGCGCGGCCAGATAGGCCAGCATGCGTTTGCTGTAGTCGCTGCCATCAACGGCTGCCAGGATTTTCATCAGCTGCTCCTCGGTCGATATAGATCTTCACAGTCTGGCATGGGCGCGCCATGCCGGCTTGTTCTCAAGCAGGGACAGGCTCAAAAACTTCGATCACGCGCTGGCCCTGCCAGCCCTCGGCCTCGCCCTTGTGACGATGGCCGCGCGCATTGCAAACCACGCGGGTGCTACCCGCCGCATGCGCGAACCGATAGTCGTGCCGGCAATGCAGGTGGCCATGCAGCCACAAGCGCGCCTGCGGCAGCAGCGCTTCATCGTTGTTGCAGAAGCTGGCCGTGCCGGGCTGGCGCCCATAGCGCGGGTCGCAGCTGCGCAGGCTGGGCGCGAAATGCGTGACGACCACGGTCGCGTCCCAATCGGCGCCCTGCTCTGGCTGACTCAGCTGCGCTGCCAGCCAGGCTCGGCAACGCAGACCCTCCTCGCGCACGGCCAGCGCATCAAAAGGCTGGCCCTCGCGGGTGGCTGCCATCACGCGCTGGAAATAGCCGGCCGCGCGCAAGGCCCGGTCGCGCTCGCGCTCGCCGAAGAGATCGAAGTCGGTCCAGCGCGTGCTGCCGATGAAGCGCACGCGCCGGCCTTCTGCGTCCTTGAGCACCAGGCTCGCGGCGTCGAGCATCAGGAAGCCGAGATCGTCCGAGAGGCTTTGCAGGCCCAGGCGTGCTTCATCGACATCGCGCCGGTCGTACTCATGGTTGCCGGGCACGAAAAGCACCGGCACTGGCCAATCGCGGAAATGCCGCAGACCGGCCCAGCCGCTGTCCACGTCGCCGGCCAGCACCAGAAACTCAGCCCCTGGCGCCGGCTCGGCGTCGAAGGCCTCGGTCTCCAAATGCAGGTCAGAGAGCAGCTGCAGCCGCACAGCGCTTCAATTGCTGCCGTGGCACTGCTTGTACTTGCGGCCCGAGCCGCAAGGGCAAGGATCGTTGCGGCCGACCTTGGGGCCTTCGCGCTGGATCGTCTCCACGCGATAGCGCTCGGCCTCGGTTAGGTCGCAGAGGTCGGCCACCGTCACCACCATCTCCTCGATCGCATCGTCCAGGTCCTTGAGCGGATGCTCGCGGTCCAGCGTGGCGATGATTTCCTTCTCCTCGTCGGTCTCGGCCGGCAGGTGGCGGTACAGGCGTGCCAGCGCGGCCATCACGGCGTCGTCCGGCATGTCGGACAGCTCGGGGAAGCAGAGCTGCGCATGCTGGAAACCGGCCACCCAAGGCAACAGCGTGCGCGAGATCGGGCTCATCGCGGCCACTTCCGGGTCGTCTTGCGGGTCAGGCGCTTCGCTTTCATCGAGGTCCAGCACGACCGGGTCGAACCAGCCGTCTTCCACCAGCTGGCGGTTCAGCGCAGCATGGCGGCGCTCCACCAGTTCGCGCACGCGGCCGAGCCAAACCTGGTCGACATCCTCGGGCAGCAAGCCCCCGTCGTAGTCAAAGATGTTGGGCATCCATTCGTCGACCGGGATCAGCCGCGGCTGCACCAGCACGCCGCAGAGATAGCCGTCGAGCATGGAGGCGTCCAGCGCTTGCAGCGGCTCCGGCGTGGTGGCCAGCATTTCGTCGAGTTCAGCGAACTCGGCGTCGGTCAGATCTGTGGCATTGGTGCTCATGCGGTGATTGTCGCCGCTTCGGCGGCCTTGCAGGCGGCCACCACTTGCCCGCGCATCCAGCGCTGCTCGCTGCGGGCCTCGTTGCGCAGGTGCCAGAGCATGTCGACATGGACCGGCGTCAGCGGCATCGGCAGCCGCCGCTCGGTGAGTTGCTGGCGGTAGCCGGTGGCTTCCACAAACGAGGCTGGCAAGACGGTCAGCAGGTCCGACTGGGCCACGATGCGCCCGGCAGTGAAGAACTGGTTGACCGTCAACTCGATGCGCCGGCTGCGGTGCAGGGCCGCCAGCGCCTCGTCAACAAAGCCATGGGGCCGCCCCGAGAAACTGACCAGCAGGTGACGGGCGGCGCAATAGACGTCCAGCGTCAGCGGCTGGGCGGCGAGCGGGTGGTCGCGGCGCATCACGCAGACGTATTCGCTGTTGTAGAGCCGGTGCTGGCGGATCGATGCGGCATGGCCCTGGGCCTGCAAGGCGGCGACGGCATTGGGGAAAAAGCCCAAGGCCATGTCGGCATCGCCCTGCTCGAGCAACGCTCGCGGATCTCGCGTGGTCAGGGGCAGCACATGGACCTGCGCCTGAGCGCCGGCCGCCTCCAGCTGACGCACCAGCGGCGGCAGGACCAGGGCGGCGGTCGCGTCGGCCATCGCCATGCGGAAGGTGGAGGGCTGCTGCTGGGGGTCGAACTCGCCCGGGTCCAGCAACTGCTGCAGCCTGCCCAGCGCCTCCCGCACCTCCGGCCACAAGGCTTCGGCACGGGGGCTGGGCTTCATGCCAAAGGCCTGGCGGCTGAACAGCTCCTCGCCCATGGATTCCCGCAGCCGCTTGATCGCATGGCTGACCGCCGGCTGGGTCATGGCCAGGCGTTCGGCGGCTCGGGTGAGGTTGCGCTCGGCCATCACGGCATCGAACACGCGCAGGAGGTTCAGATCCAGTGTGCGGAAATTCACGATTCGCCCTTGAAATCAGGATTGCGAATATCTTAGATCCGAAACATTCATTAGACGCATTCCTAGGGTTTACCCAGAATCGCGGCATTGGCTCCACGAGAGTCTGTCACTGGAGGAACCCGCCATGAGCATTGCAACTCAAACCTACGGCCTGCCCCTGGGTCGCCAAATCGCCCACGGCGGCTCGTTCGCCTCGATCGGCGCCCGCATCTGGCTGCGCCTGTTGGCCTCGATCCAGGCCCGCCTGGAAGCCGCCGCCGCCGTCCGTGCCGAGCGCGAACTGCTGGCCCTGGCCGCCCAGTACGAGAGCAGCATGCCCTCGTTCGCCGCCGAGCTGCGCGCGGCGCACGCACGGAAATAAGCCCACCCCCGAGGCGCTGCGCACCTCCCCCTCAAGGGGCGCGCTCAACGACCCGGCAAAGCCGGATCAGTGAGCGCCGCTTGAAGGCCCCAGCAAAAAGCCCGCTCGGTGAGCGGGCTTTTGCATTGGGAATGAGGCGAAGCCCCACGCTCACAGGCCGGCGAGCCGCCCTTCGATCTTCGCCTTGGTCGCTGGCAGCGCAGCCGGCAGGCCCTGAGCCAGTTGCTGGAACAACTGCTCGTGCAAACCCAGCTCGGCCAGCCAGGCCGCCTTGTCGATGCTGGTGACCTGATCGAACTGCTCGCGGCTGAAGGCGAGGCCTTGCCAGTTGATGTCTTCGTAGTTCGGCGTCACGCCGAACACATGCTCCTCGCCATGGCCCTGGCCTTCGACGCGGTCCAGCATCCACTTCAGCACGCGCATGTTCTCGCCGTAGCCGGGCCAGACGAACTTGCCGTCCGGGCCCTTGCGGAACCAGTTGACGCAGAAGATCTTGGGCAGCTTGGCGCCGGAGGCCTCGAGCTTGGCACCCAGATCCAGCCAGTGCTGGAAGTAGTCGGCCATGTTGTAGCCCATGAAGGGCAACATGGCGAAGGGGTCGCGGCGCACCACACCCTGCTGGCCGGCGGCCGCAGCGGTGGTTTCCGAGCCCATGGTGGCAGCCATGTAGACGCCTTCGACCCAGTCGCGCGCCTCGGTTACCAGCGGCACCGTGGTGGAGCGACGGCCGCCGAAGATGAAGGCATCGATGGCCACGCCGGAAGGGTTGTCCCATTCGCTGTCCAGCGCCGGATTGTTGGTGGCGGCCACGGTGAAGCGTGCGTTCGGGTGCGAGGCCTTGGCGCCGGTTTCCTTGGCAAGCGCCGGCGTCCAGTCCTTGCCCTGCCAGTCGATCAGGTGGGCCGGCGGGGTGTCGGTCATGCCTTCCCACCAGACATCGCCATCGTCGGTCAGCGCGACGTTGGTGAAGATCACGTCCTTGCCGAGGCTGGCCATGCAGTTGGCATTGGTCAGCGAGTTCGTGCCCGGCGCGACGCCGAAATAGCCGGCTTCCGGGTTGATCGCGTAGAGGCGCCCGTCGCTGTGCGGCTTGATCCAGGCGATGTCGTCGCCGATGGTCGTGACCTTCCAGCCAGCGAAGGCCTGGGGGGCGATCAGCATGGCGAAGTTGGTCTTGCCGCAGGCGCTGGGGAAGGCGGCGGCCACGTGGTACTTCTTGCCGGCCGGCGAGGTGACGCCCAGGATCAGCATGTGCTCGGCCAGCCAGCCTGGGCTACCGGAGGGCCCTTCAGAAGCTTGACGGCCCATGCAGGAGGCGATGCGCAGGGCCAGGCACTTCTTGCCCAGCAGCGCATTGCCGCCGTAACCCGAACCATAGGACCAGATTTCGCGGGTCTCGGGATAGTGGACGATGTACTTGGTGGCGTTGCAGGGCCAGGCCACATCCTTCTGGCCGGCTTGTAGCGGTGCGCCCACGGTGTGGACACAGGGCACGAAATTGCCGTCTTCACCGAGCAGCTCGATCACGGCGCGGCCCATGCGGGTCATGATGCGCATGTTGACAGCCACATAAGGACTGTCGGAGAGCTCGACGCCAATCTGCGCGATCGGTGAGCCCAGCGGGCCCATGCTGAAGGGCACGACGTAGAGCGTGCGGCCGCGCATGGAGCCACGGAACAGCGCCGTATCACCGGTCTGCAGCAGCTGGCGCATCTCGGCCGGCGCCATCCAGTTGTTGGTCGGGCCGGCGTCTTCCTTCTTCTCGGAGCAGATGAAGGTGCGATCTTCGACGCGGGCCACATCGCTCGGGTCCGAGCAGGCGAGGAAGCTGCCGGGGCGCAGTGCAGGATTGAGCTTCTTGAAGGTGCCCGCCTCGACCAGCTTGGCGCACAGCCGGTCGTACTCGGCCTGGCTGCCGTCGCACCAGTAGACGTCGCGCGCTTCGGTCAGCGCGGCAATCTCGGCCACCCAGGCCAGGAGGCGCTGGTGCTTCAAGTAGGCCGGTGCGTTCAGGCGCAGGCCTTCCATCACGGGTTGGTTCATGGTTGTACCCATCCAATTCAAGATTAAAAAAGCAGGATTGGGTCAACCTCGGCAGGCGCTTCACCCACAGGGCGAAGGCTGGGCCGGGGCTGGCCCAATGCCGCTCGTCTCATCGCCCAAGGATTACAAGACCGGGACAGGCAAACAGCGGTGAACCAGAGGTCGGGGCGATAGCCGCTCCTCCTATGCCAGGCCATGGTGGGGCCCGGTCTGCCGATTGTCGGCGCAATGTAACCATGCCGTAACCTCCCGCACCCCCGGGGTCATGCAATTCCGGAATAAGTTCATGCGCATACCGGCCGGCACGGTGCGAGGCTCGAACCCGGCCTGTGATCGGTACACAATCAATCGGCCTTCCCAGTCCTCTTGCATACCAGCCCTCACCCTCCATGAGCTCCACCAAGCCCTCGAAACTGCGCCAGCGCTTGCTGTTGCTGATCGGGCTGGTGCTCTTGCTGATGGCAGCCACTGGTGTGCTGACGCTGCGACAGCTGAGCAGCGTGTCGCAAAGTGTGGAGTCGCTCTACAAGGACCGTCTGCTGCCGGTCGAGCAGTTGCGCCGCGTCGCCCAGACCTTTCAGACCGACCTGCCGATGATGGTCGGCCAGTTGCGCGACGGCCGCCTGTCCCTGCCATTGGCGCGCCAGCAGCTGGAGCGGGCCGAGCAGGCGGCGCGCCGCAGCTGGAGCGACTACCTCGAGACCTACCTGGTCGAGGCGGAAAAGCGTCTGATCCAGCGCACCGAGCCTGAGCTGCAACGCAGCCATGCGGCGATTGCCCGGCTGCGGCTGTTGCTGCAGCAAGGCCAGCTGGACAGCCTGACTTCGGCTTACAGCACCGATCTGCGCAACGAAACCGAGCCCTTGCTGAGCCTCCTCAACGAGCTGATCGACGTGCAGTTGCAGATCGGGCGGCGCGAGGCGGAGGACAGCAACAAGGCCTTCGGCGAAGCCGTGCTCTGGGTCTCGCTGATGGTGCTGCTGACCGCTGCGCTGGGGCTGGCCCTGGCCTGGTCGGTGCTGCAAAGCCATCAGCAGGAACAGAGTGAGTCCCTGGCCAGCGAGGCGCGCTTGCAGCGCTTCTACATGGCACTGTCGCAGACCAACCAGCTGATCGTGCGCAAGCCCGAGTCCGCACAGCAGCTCTATGAGGCGCTGTGCCGTATCTGCGTGGAGACTGGCCAAGCCAAGCTGGCCATGGTGGTCGAGCAGGTCGAGGGCGGGCAGTACGAACGCACGGCCTGCTTCGGCCCGCTCGAGCGCCTGATGCCAGGTGCCCCCAAGCGTTGGAGCGCCGACGCGCCCTATGCACTGGCCGCGCTCAGCAGCGAGGCCATTGGCACGGGCGAACACGCCATCAGCAACCGGGCAATTGCCGAGAACCGCACGGCCGTGGGCGGTGTGATTCCGCCTGGCGTTGAAGCGATGGCGGCGTTTCCGCTGCGCCGCAATGGCCAGGTGGTCGGCGCGCTGAGCCTGCTGGCCGGCGAGCTCGACTTCTTTGACCACGCGATGCTGACCCTGCTGGACGAGATGGCCGGCGATGTCTCGTTCGCCCTCGACAACCTGGAGCGCGACCGGGTCCTGCTGGAAAGCCTGAGCAAGGTGCAGGCCGAACGGGCCTTGTTCGAGCTGCTGTTCAATGCCTCGTCGGTGTCCGCTGCGCTGATCCGCATCGCCGACGGCACGGTGATGGAAATCAACGAGCAGCTGTGCCGCTACTACGGCATTGCGCGCGCCGAACTGCTGGGCCGGCGTCCGGGCGACCTCGGCGTGGGCATGAGCGAGGCGGACAGAAACCGCCTCTATGGCGAAATCAAGGCACGGGGCCAGGTGCGCAATATGGAGATCGCGCTGCGCAGCCGCGACGGCCGCCAGCGTCGCCTGCTGGTCAGCGGCGATCTGATCGACTATCGCGGCGAGCCCTGCGCATTGGCCTCGGCCGTCGATGTCACCGAGCTGCGCGGCGAGCAGCAGAGCCGGCAGTCGCAACAGCAATGAGCCTGCACCTGCTCAGCCTCAATACCGCCCGGGTCCAGGCCCTGGCCACGCCGCAAGGCGAAGTCCGCAGCGGCATTGCCAAGCGTGGCCGCGACGGCGCGGCAGCCGTGGGTACGCTGGGCCTGGAGGGCGACGAGCAAGCCGACCTCACGGTGCACGGCGGGCCGGCCAAGGCGATCTATGCCTACGCCAGCGAGCACTACGCCTTCTGGCAGACGGTGCGCGCCCAGGCCGGCGTGTCCGAATGGGGCCAGGTCTTGCCCTGGGGCAGCCTGGGCGAGAACCTGACGCTGTCCGGCCTCCTGGAGAACGAGGTCTGGATTGGCGACCGGCTGGTCTTCCCCGACTGCGAGCTGATCGTCAGCGAGCCGCGCTATCCCTGCTTCAAGTTCAATGCGGTGATGGGCTTCAACCAGGCCGCCAAGCTGATGACACAGAGCGCCTGGTGCGGCTTCTACCTGGCCGTGGCGCGCGCGGGCACACTGTCAACCGGCCAGCCGTTCGAGTTGCTCGCCGGCCCGCGCGAAGTGGGCATCGTCGAGCTGTTCAAGGCGCGCACCCGGCGCGCAACCTAGGCCGCCAGCGTCGGATAGTCCGTATAGCCAGCCGGACCGCCGCCATAGAGCGTGGCCCGGTCGAGCGGCTGCAGCGGCGCATTCAGACGCAATCGGCGCACCAGGTCCGGGTTGGAGATGAAGTCGCGGCCGAAGGAAATCGCGTCGGCCTGCCCTTCAGCCACGGCCTTCAGCGCCATCTCGCGGGTGTAGCCGTTGTTGGCAATCCAGGCGCCGCCGAAGCGCTGGCGCATCGCCTGGTAGTCGAAGGGCGCCACGTCGCGAGCGCCGCCGGTCTGGCCTTCGATGATGTGCAGGAAGGCCAGCTTCAGCGGCGCCAACTGCTCGGCCACATGGTTGAAGAGGGCTTGTGCCTCGCTGTCCTGGCCGGCGTCGTTCACCGGCGTCACCGGCGACAGGCGCAGCCCGGTGCGGCCCGGGCCGATGGCGGCGACGATGGCGGTCATCAGCTCGACCAGCAGCCGAGCGCGGTTCTCGATCGGGCCGCCATAGCGGTCCGTCCGGTCATTGATGCTGTCGCGCAGGAACTGGTCGATCAGGTAGCCATTGGCACCATGAACCTCGACGGCATCGAAGCCGGCCTCCATCGCGCAGTGCGCGGCATGGACGAAGCCGGCAATCACGCCCGGAATTTCTTCGGTGGCCAGCGCACGGGGTGCCGACAGCGGCAGCAGGCCATCATTGGTGAAGGTCTTGCCGTTCGCCGGCTTGCTCGTGGAAGAAACCGGCGCCGCGCCATTTGGCTGGAACACCTGGTGCGAGACCCGGCCCACATGCCAGAGCTGCACCGCGACTTTGCCGCCTTCGGCATGCACGGCGTCGGTCACCTGCCTCCAGGCGGCAACCTGCTCGGGCGTGTGGATGCCCGGTGTGTCCAGGTAACCCTGGCCCGCGGCCACCACCTGCGCGCCTTCGCTGATGATCAAGCCGGCGCTGGCGCGCTGGCGGTAGTACTCGACCGCCATGTCGCCCGGCAAGAGGCCGCGCGAGCGGCTGCGGGTCAGGGGCGCCATCACAATGCGGTTGGCGAGTTGCAGATCACCGATCTGGACCGGATCGAAAAGACTGGGCATGGGCGATGTCAGGAAGCGTGAGAAGAAGAGACGCAGCGTACCGGCAAGTGGCTGGCGCTGCAGCCCCGTCGGCGACAGCCGCAGGCCCTGCAGTGGCTCATCAATGCTTGCTGCAAGCCGGCGGCAAAGCTGCTAGCCAGCGCCGGGCGCTGCTCGCCGGCCTGGCAGCGCTGGCGCTGCCTGTGCAGACTACGCTGGCGCTGCCGGCGCAGGCCACCAGGCCCGACTTGCGCGTCGGCCCGAATGAGAGGGTGCGCACCTTGGCCGAGGCCGCACGGCTGGCTCGCGATGGCTGGCTGATCGAGGTGGCCGCCGGTGACTACCGGGCCGATGTGGCCAGCTGGCGGCGCGATGGCTTGCGGCTGCGCGCGGTCGGCGGCCGGGTGCGCTTGATTGCCGATGGTGCGCATGCCGAGGGCAAGGCGCTCTTCGTCATCAATGGCCGCGGCGTGGAGGTCGAAGGCTTTGATTTCAGCGGTGCGACCGTGCCCGACCGCAACGGCGCCGGCATCCGCTTCGAAAGCGGCTCGCTGACCTTGCGCGATTGCAGCTTCAGCGATTGCGAATGTGGCCTGATGAGCAGCAATGACGGCGCAGCACGCCTGGTCGTGGAAGACTGCGACTTCGGCCGGCCTCGGCCGGCCCAGGCCTTCACCCACCTGCTCTACGCCGGCCGCATCGCCCAGCTGGAGGTGCGCGGCTGCAACTTCCACGACGGGCACCACGGCCATCTCCTGAAGAGCCGGGCGGCGCAAAGCCGGGTTGAATACAACCGCTTCGCCAGCGGACGCGCCAGCTACGAGCTGGAGTTTCCCAATGGCGGGCAGGTGTGCGTGCTTGGCAACGTGATCGAGCAGGGCCGCGACAGCGAGAACCCGCTGATGCTGTCCTATGGCGTCGAGGGCTGGGCCTGGCCGCGCAACGAACTGGACCTGGTGCACAACACCTGGATCGACCGACTGGGCGGCTCCGTCCTGCGCGTCAGTGGCGGTGGGCAGACCCGCGTGCGGGCCTTCAACAACCTGCTGCTGGGACGCCGACCCTGGCGCGACGAGCCCGGCTGGCAGGCTGCCAGCAACCAGTGGGCGAGGCTCGAGGTCGTACCGTCCCTTGAGCCGCCCGCACCCCTGCCGCCCGAGCTGATGCCCACCCACCAGGCTGCCGAGCCCCGCGGCCGGCGGCGCCTCGGTGGCCCGGCCCGGCGCGTGGGCGCCCTGCAAGAGCCCTGAGCGGCGACAATGCGGGCCTATGCTCGCCTACCGACACGCCTTCCACGCCGGCAATCATGCCGATGTCCTCAAGCACCTGGTCCTGGTCCAGGTACTTCGCTACATGGCGGAAAAGGACAAGGCCTACACCCTGGTGGACACCCATGCCGGCGCCGGCGGCTATTCGATCGAAGGCCGCTATGCGCAGAAGAAGGGCGAGTACAGCGGCGGTGTCGCCCGGCTCTACGACGCCAAAGACCTGCCCGAGCCCCTGAAGCCCTACATCGAGCTGGTCAAGGAATTCAACCCCGACGGCCAGTTGCGCCAATACCCGGGCTCGCCGGCGCTGGCCAATCTCCTGATGCGTGAACAGGACCGGCTGCGCGTATTCGAGCTGCACCCGACCGACTACCGCATCCTCGCGAGCTACCTCTCGACACGGCCCAACACGCAGGTGTCCGACAAGGACGGCTTCAGCTCGCTGAAGGGCGAGCTGCCGCCGCCCTCGCGCCGTGCCGTGGTCTTGATGGACCCGTCCTACGAGCTCAAGAGCGACTACGCCAAGGTGCTGGCCACCATGCGCGAGGGCCTGCAGAAGTTCCCGGACACCGTGTTCCTGATCTGGTATCCGCAGCTCGCCCTGCTTGAATCCACCCAGCTCGCCCAGCGCCTCAAGGCCAGCGCCGACACGCTGGCCAAGAAGGGCTGGCTGCATGTGCGCCTGACCGTCACGCAGCCTGACGAAAAAGGCTTCGGCATGCTGGGCAGCGGCATGTTTGTGGTCAACCCGCCGTTCACCCTGCACGACCAGCTCAAGGACAGCCTGCCCTGGCTGGTCGACAAGCTCGGCCAGTACGACGGCGCGAACTTCGTGCTGGAACAGCGGGTCGCCTGAGCGGCCTCAGCTTGCCTCAGTAGGCGGCCGTGAAGCGGCGCTGGATGTGCTTGGGCGCTTCCAGCTCGTCGACGATGGCGACCGCCAGGTCGGCGACGCTGAGGTTCGATTCACCGGCAGCATCGACCACCAGCTCCTCGCCACCCAGGCGATAGCTGCCGCGGCGTTCGCCGGGCACCAGGTGGGCGGCGGGCGAGACAAAGCTCCAGTCCAGGTCCTTCTCTTGGCGAATGCGGTTCAGCGCTTCGCGGGCTGCCAGCGCGCCCGGCTTCCATTGCGCCGGGAATTCCGGCGTGTCGACCAGCTGCACACCCGGCGCGATGAACAGGCTGCCGGCGCCGCCAACCACGACCAGGCGCTTGACGCCGGCCTGCTTGGTGCCGGCCGTGATCGAGTCTGAACCACGCAGGAACTCGTCATGCAGGTCCGGGTTGGTCCAGCCGGGGTTGTAGGCGCTGACCACGGCGTCCGCGCCACGCACCGCGGCGGCCACGGCATCCGGGTTCAGGACATCGGCCTGGGCCACATTCAAGCCTTGCTGGGCAGCGATCTTGGCTGGCGTGCGAGCCAGGGCCGTGACCTGGTGACCACGGGCCAGCAGTTCGCTGAGGATGGCGCTGCCAACGAAACCGGTGGAACCGATGAGGGCGATCTTCATGATGATTTCCTTGCCCTTGAACGGGCCCTTGTTGCGATGGGTGAACTGTAGAAACTTCACAATCACTGCAGAAGTCCTCAGAATTGGCCATCACTCTTTAGACAAACTTCATGCTGGACCAGTTAAAGCGCATGGCCGTGCTGGCCACCGTCGTCGAGCAGGGCAGCTTTGTGGCGGCCGCCCGGCAACTCAAGACCACCACCTCGGCGGTGAGCCAGCAGGTGCGCTCGCTGGAGCGCGACATGGGCGTGACGCTCTTGCACCGCTCCACGCGCAAGCTTTCCCTGACACCCGCCGGCGCGCGTTTCCATGAAGGCTGCGCCGCCATGCTGGCTGCGGCTCGGGGCGCGCAGGAGCGCCTGCTGCAAATGCGTGATGCGCCGGAGGGCGAGCTGCGCGTGGCGGCGCCGGTGGGGTTTGCACGCCACGTCGGGCCCGCTTTGGCGCCCCTGCTCGCTGCCAACCCAGCCCTGAGCCTGCACCTGGAAGTGGAAGACGGCTTCACCGACCTGATTGCCAAGCGCATCGACCTGGCAATCCGCTTCGGTCGCCTGCCCGACAGCCCCTGGGTGGCGCAACGCATAGGCGCTCAGCCGGTGGCGCTGTATGCCGCGCCCAGCTATCTGGCGCGGCGCGGTGTGCCGGCCAGCTTGAGCGACCTGAGCCAGCATGACTGGCTCGTGCTGCGCTCCAGCACCGAGGGCGTGCAGATGCTGGACCTGCAGCAGGAGGCAGCGCAGCAGCAATTGCGCATCAGTCCGCGCGCCAGCAGCAACAACCAGCTGAGCCTGCAGCAGCTGTGCGAATCGGGCCTGGGCCTGGCGATGTTGGGCACCGACGACGTGCGCGAATCCCGCGAAGCGGGCCGCCTGCTGCCGCTGATGCCTGGCGTACAGCTGCCGGCCCTGCCCATCTACGCCCTGGCACCGCAGCGCGACGCTCAGCCGGCCAAGGTCCGGCATGCGATCCAGGCCTTGAAGACCCATCTCGCTTCGATACTTCCACCATGACCGAGAACCCGCTCAAGAACGGCCCGCTCACCGGCATCAAGGTGCTGGAGCTGGGGCAATTGATCGCCGGCCCCTTTGCCGGCAAGACCCTGGCCGACTTCGGCGCCGAAGTGATCAAGGTAGAGCCACCCGAAGGCGACCCGCTGCGCCAATGGCGGATGCTGCATGAGGGCATCAGCGTCTGGTGGCAGGTGCAGAGCCGCAACAAGCAGAGCATCACGCTGGACCTGCGTAGCGAGGAAGACCGCCAGGTCGCCCGCCGGCTCGCCGCCGAGGCCGATGTCCTGATCGAGAACTTCCGCCCCGGCCTGATGGAGGACTGGGGCCTGGGCTTTGATGCGCTGGCCGCCCTGAACCCTCGGCTGATCATGCTGCGCATCAGTGGCTACGGCCAGACCGGGCCCTATCGCGACCGCCCCGGCTTCGCCGTCGTGGCCGAGGCCATGGGTGGCTTGCGGCATCTGATGGGCGAGCCAGGTCGTGTTCCGGTGCGCGCCGGTGTGAGCCTCGGCGACACCCTGGCTGCGCTGCACGGCGTGATCGGCGTGCTGCTGGCGCTGCAGGCGCGCGCAACGACGGGCCGCGGCCAGATGGTCGACGTGGCGTTGTACGAATCGGTCTTCAACTGCATGGAATCCTTGCTGCCCGAATACAGCGCCTTCGGTGCGGTGCGCGAGCCGGCGGGCTCCGCCCTGCCCGGAATCGCGCCGAGCAATGCCTACCGCTGCGCCGACGGCCAGGTCGTCATCGGCGGCAATGGCGATTCGATCTTCAAACGCCTGATGACGGCCATCGGCCGCGACGACCTCGGGCAGGACGCTGGCCTCGCTGGCAATGCCGGCCGCGCCGGGCGCGTGGACGAGCTGGACGCCGCCATCACCGCCTGGACCGTGCAGCGCAAGGTGGCCGACGTGGTCGAGACCTTGCAGCAAGCACGCGTGCCCGTGGGTCGCATCTACACCGCCCGCGACATCGCCGAAGACCCGCACTACCGCGCCCGGCAGATGATCGAGACGATCACGACGGTCGCCGGCCTGCGGCTCGAGGTGCCCGGCATCTGCCCCAAGCTCAGCGACACGCCCGGCGCGATTCGCTCGCTGGCGCCCGCGCTGGGTGAGCACAACGGGCATCTCAAGCGCTAATGCTAGGCTGCGGGCCACCACCGATCAGCCCACCGTCGCGACGATGATGAACATCCAACCCGCCGCCCTCGCCCGCTGCCTGCCCTTCGCCGTCTTCATGGCCTTGCTGGGCCTGCGTGGCATGCTGCCCGAAGGCCTGCCTGGCCTGGACCCGCGCTGGATCTATGGAGCGGGCGTGCTCGTCGTTGGCGGCCTGCTCCTGCACTACCGGCGCGAATACGGCGAGCTCAGCCGGCAGAACCTGCCTTCGATGCGCGAAGCCTGGCTGAGTGTGGCGACCGGCTTGGTCGTCTTCGCCTTGTGGATACACCTCGATGCGCCGGCGCTGCAACTCGGCACGCCCACCGCCAGCTTTGTGCCGCTGGATGGCAGCGGCGGCCTGATCTGGCCTTTGGTGGCCGCCCGACTGATCGGCGCGGCCCTGCTGGTGCCAGTGATGGAAGAGCTGTTCTGGCGCAGCTTCCTGATGCGCTGGATTGAGCGGCCGCAGTTTCAGGCGGTGGAGCCTGCACGCGTGGGCATCAAGGCCCTCGTGCTCTCGACCTTCATCTTCATGCTGGCCCACACGCTGTGGCTGGCCGCCATCCTGGCCGGCCTGGCCTATGCGCTGCTCTACATCCGCACCGGCAAGCTATGGACCGCCGTGATCGCCCATGCAGTAACCAATGGCGCCTTGGGCCTGTGGGTGATCAAGACCGGGCAGTGGCAGTTCTGGTGAAAACCTTCAGCGGCGCAGCTTCGCATCGCGCTGCAGATACCTGAAGCGCTCGAAGAGCCAGGAGCGCATGCCCATCACCAGGGTGTAGGAGCGCTTCTCGCCTTCGGGCAGCTTCTGGTCGAGCAGGTGCTGGCGGGCAAAGTCTTCGGCCACGCGCTGCAAGCGCTCCGACAGTTCGCGCGCCTGGCCGTGGCTCAGCTGGCCATGCACCAGCATCAGCAGTTCGCCGTCGCCGTCAAAGCCGCCCGAGAAGTAGTCGCTGATCACCTCTTCGCGGAAGAACTGCATCACCGGCCCCTGCGCGCGCCACCGGAAGGTCTTGGCCAGCTTCAGCTTGTAGCGGTTCAGGGGCCGCAGCTCGATGACACCGAGCCGGTCCAGCTGCGCCAGGTAGCGCGTGGCCTCCGCCTCGCTGATCGCATAGCTGGCAACGACCTGCTCCAGGCTCCACTGGCTCAGGCAGCAGATCGCCAGCAGCAGCAGCCTGGGGTCGGCCACCACGGCCTTCTCCTGCGCCAGCGTCAGCTCGCGCCGCAAGGGCTCGGCGGCCGCGACCTTGCGCGAGAGTTCGGCAAAGTCGGTCTTCAAGGCGCGGCAGATCTCGTCCACGCGCGACAGCGGCATCTCGCCGCCGCTGGCGAACATGCGCTTGACGCTGGATTCCGACAGGCCCAGTTCGGCCGCCAGCTGCGCATAGCTGAGGCCGGCCGTCTTCAACTCGGCCTTGATCAGCTCGACCAGGGTTTGGGTGCTTGGCATGGCAGGACGGTAGCGTAAAACGATACCGCCGGCCTCGGTGTTTGCTACAGCGCAGAAAGAGCGGCTGCCAGCGCCGGCCTTGCGGCGAGCATCGCGTCCCAGCAAAGGAGCGAAGTCGAGATGCAAGAGCGAAGACGCCATCTGCTGTGCTGCGGCGGCGCTGCGGCGGCCGGCCTGTTCAGCGCGCTGAGCAGTGCAGCCCGCGCTGGCAACCTGATCAACCCCTGCCGCGGTGCGCTGCCTGCGCAACTGCGCGAGCACCCGCTGATGCAGCGCTGCTGGCAGGGCATTGACGCGACGCAGCTCTGGGACGTGCATGCCCACCTGCTGGGCACCGGCGACTCGGGCTCGGGTTGCCGCATCGATGCGCGGATGACGCAGTGGTGGCATCCGATGGAAAGCGTGCGGCGCAAAGTCATCCTGGCCGGCGCCTGCGTGCCTGCCGATGCGCCCAGCGTCGACAAGGCGTATCTGCAGCGCCTGCAACAGCTGGCTGCCGATTTCCCGCCGGGCGCCCGCTGGATGCTCTATGCCTTCGACGAGGCACTCGACGAGAAGAGCTGCCCGCGCCCCGAATGGACCAGCTTCCATGTGCCCGACCGCTATGCCGCCGCGGTGGCGGCAGCCATACCGCAGCGATTCGCCTGGGTCTGCTCGGTCCATCCCTACCGCGAAGATGCGCTGGCCCGCCTCGACGCCGCCATCCAGGCCGGCGCGGTGGCCCTGAAGTGGCTGCCCAGCAGCATGAACATCGACCTGCGCGATGCCCGCCTGCGGCCCTTCTACGACCGGCTCGCACAAGCGCGCCTGCCCTTGATCATCCATTGCGGCGAAGAGAAGGCCGTGCCCGGTGCCGGCCGCAGCGAGCTCGGCAACCCGCTGCTCGCGCGGCTGCCCTTGTCGCACGGCGTGCGGGTGATCATGGCGCACTGCGCCTCGCTGGGCGATGCGCTGGACCTGGACCAGGCCCGGCCGCGCCTGGTCAGCGCCTTCTCGCTGTTTGACCGGCTGATGGACGAACCGGCCTGGAAGGATTTGCTGCTGGGCGACGTATCGGCCCTGTTCCAGTTCAACCGGCGGCCCGAGGTCTGGCAGACCGTGCTGAAGCGCCAGGACTGGCATGCGCGCCTGCTGCACGGATCGGACTATCCCCTGCCCGGCGTCGGCCCGCTGTACCGGCTCGGTGGCCTGGTGCGCGCCGGCCTGCTTGCCGAGGCCGACCGGTCGCCGCTGGAGCGGCTGCGCGAACACAACCCGCTGCTCTTCGACCTGGCGCTCAAGCGGGTGGTTCGCTGGCAGGGTCAGGCCTTGCTGCCGCAGGTCTTCGCCACGCGCCGCCACTTTGCGTCGGTAGCGTGACGCGCTGGCCAAGATGCTGCGCGATGCGCACGAAGCCGACCTGCTGGAAGGCCGCGGCCGCCGCGAGCAGCGCGAGTTCACTGAAACAGCCTGATGGATGGAGATGAAGCGATGAAGAAACGTCTGGCACTGATACCTCTGAGCCTGTGCCTGCTGCTCGGCGGCGCTGCGCAAGCCCAGTCGATGGCGGCCTCGGAGCTGAGCGCGGTGTCGATGCTGCCGGTGGCGGTGTCGGTGGCAGCGCCCTCGGTGGTGCTATCGGCCGGCATGGCGCTGACCGTGGTGGCCATCGAGTCCACGGCGCGAGGCACGGTGTGGTTGCTGGAGCGGGCCTCGGACGGCGCTCGCATCAGCTTGCAGGTGTCTGGCCAGCTGGCCTCTGGCGTCGTGATGTCCACCGGCGTGGTGGTCACCGTGGGCCTGATCGGCAGCGGCCATGTGTTGTCGGCCGCGGGCAAGGCCATCGCCTTCATACCGAACGAGATTGGCGCCTCGCTGCTCTACAACGAGCGCGTCAGCAAGTGAAAGCCTGGCGCTCCGCCCTGCTGCTCCTGGTGCTGGCCGCCGGCCTGGCGCAAGCGGGCCGGCCTTGCGAGGAGCAGCCACTCAGCGTTCAGCAGGTCGAGCGCGGCATGAACCTGGCGCAGGCCACCGCCGCCCAGCTGGACGCCAGCGGCGCGCAAGTGGTGCTGCTGGCCCGCGCCGGCCAGGACCTGGGCAAGTACGGGCTGCAGTGGTCGCATGTGGGCTTCGCCTACCGCGACCCTGACGCCCGCGCCTGGCGGGTGCTGCACAAGCTCAACCATTGCGGCACGGCGAACGCGGCCCTCTACCGCCAGGGTCTGGGCGAGTTCTTCATGGACCGGCCTGTTCGCTATGAAGCAGCGTACTCGGTCCTGCAGCCCGAGCTGCAGGCGGCCCTGCTGCCGCTGCTGCGCGACAACGGGCGCGCAGCGCGGCTTGATGAGCCGCGCTACAGCATGCTGTCCTATGCCTGGGGCACGCGCTATCAGCAGAGCAATCAATGGGCGCTGGAGACGCTGGCCCTGGCCGCCTCACCCGGCGTGGCTGGCCGCCGCGAGGCACAAGCCTGGCTGCGCTCACGCGACTACCAGCCGACCGACCTGCGCCTGTCCACCTTCACGCGACTGGGCGCACGCATCAGCATGGCCAACGTGGCCTTCGACGACCATCCGGCTGACAAGCGCTTCAGCGGCCACATCGAAACCATCACCGCCGACTCCATGTTCAACTGGCTGGCCCGCAGCGGCCTGGGCCGACCGAACCAGATGATCAAGCTTGGAACACCATGAGCCATCAAGAACACAGCAGCCAGTTCGCGCTTCTTGCCCAGCGCCGTTTCGCACCCTTCTTCTGGACGCAGTTCCTCGGCGCGGCAAATGACAACCTCTTCAAGTTCGCGTTCACCGTGCTGGTGACCTACCAACTGAGCCTGGACTGGCTGCCGCGGGCGCAGGCCGGCCTGGTGATCGGTGCGCTCTTCATCCTGCCCTATGTGCTGTTCTCGGCCACCAGCGGCCAGCTGGCAGACAAGTACGACAAGACGCGGCTGATCCGCTTCATCAAGTCGCTCGAGATCGCCATCATGGTGATCGCCGCCTGGGGCTTCTTCACGGTGAACGTGCCGGCGCTGCTCGGCTGCGTGCTGCTGCTGGGCCTGCACTCCACGCTGTTCGGCCCGGTCAAGTACGCCTACCTGCCGCAGCAGCTCAGCGAACGCGAGCTGACCGGCGGCAACGGCATGGTCGAGATGGGCACCTTCGTCGCCATCCTCCTGGGCAATGTGGCGGGCGGCATCCTGATCGCCACGCCGCAGGTCGGGCCGCAGCATGTGGCCATCGCCTGCCTGGGCCTGGCCGTGCTGGGGCGCCTGACGGCGCAGGTCATTCCGATGAGCCCGGCAGCCGACCCCTCATTGCAGATCAACTGGAACCCGGTCACCGAGACCTGGCGCAACCTGAAGCTGGCCCATCAGCAACTGGCCGTGTTCCGCTCGCTGCTGGGCATTTCCTGGATGTGGTTCTTCGGCGCGGTCTTCCTCTCCAACTTTCCTTCGTTTGCCAAGGACGTGCTGCATGGCAACGAGCAGGTCGCATCACTCTTGCTGGTGGTGTTCTCGGTGGGCATCGGCGTGGGCTCGCTGCTGTGCGAGCTGATGTCGCGCCGCCATGTAGAAATCGGCCTGGTGCCGCTGGGCGCCATCGGCATGAGCATCTTTGCCATCGACCTCTACTTTGCCTCGCGCGGCCTGCCGCCGGCCGACAGCCTGACGATCGCGCAGTTCATGGCCCAGGTGGCGCATTGGCGTGTGCTGGCGGACCTGTGCCTGGTGGCCCTGTTCGCCGGGCTCTACAGCGTGCCGATGTATGCCTTGATACAGCTGCGCTCTCAAGCCTCGCACCGCGCCCGCATCATCGCGGCCAACAACATCCTGAACGCCATCTTCATGATCGCCAGCTCGGTGGCGGCCGGCGCCTTGCTGAGCTCGGGCCTGACGATTCCGCAGCTGTTCCTGGTCGTGGGCCTGGCCAATGCGGTGGTGGCCTTCTACATCTTCCTGATCGTGCCCGAGTACCTCTTGCGCTTCGTCGCCTTCATCGTGTCGCGCCTGATCTACCGCTTCAAGGTGACCGGCGACGAGAGCATCCCGACCACGGGCCCGGCCGTGCTGGTCTGCAACCATGTGAGCTTCATCGACGCGGTGCTGGTGATGGCCGCCTCGCCGCGGCCGATCCGCTTCCTGATGGACCACCGCATCTTTGCCACGCCGGTGCTGGGCTGGCTGTTCAAGCTCGGCAAGGCGATTCCCATCGCTCCGCAGAAGGAAGACCCGGCCACCTATGAGGCCGCCTTCGCCAAGGCCCGCGCCGTCCTCGACGACGGCGAGCTGCTGTGCATCTTCCCCGAGGGCGGCATCACCCGCGACGGCACGCTGCAGCCCTTCAAGGGCGGCGTGATGAAGCTGCTCGAGGGCAAGGAAGCCATGCCGGTCGTGCCCATGGCCCTGACCAATCTCTGGGGCTCCTTCTTCTCGCGCGTCGAGAGCGGAACGGCCATGGTCAAGCCGTTCCGGCGCGGGCTGTGGAGCCGCGTTGGCCTGGTGGCAGCCGAGCCGCTGAAGGCGAACGAAGTGTCGCCGGAACTGCTGCAGCGCCGGGTCGGCGACTTGCTAGGCCGCGCCTGAAGACGAAGAACTGCGGCGCAGCACGCGCCGCAGTCTCAGCTTGATCGCCCGGGCCAGACGCCAGGCGGCGCTGGCGCGTATCCAGGCGAGCAGCTGCTCCTTCCAGGCCGACCAGCGCAGGTAGAGCCGCGCGAACCAGGGCAGGCTCATCAGCGCCGGCTGCGTCAGCGCGAAGATGCGCGCCACGATGGCCGTGCCGATGACCTTGGCAAGCACGATGACCGCCACGCCGAGGCCAGCACGCCCGATGCTGATGAACCAGAGCGCCAGCAGCTTGACCGGCAGCAGCAAGAGCCCCGGCAGGAAGAACACCAGCAGCGCCGCATAGGGTGGCAGGCGCTGGATCAGGGCCTCGAGCTGGCGCAGGACAGGCAACTGGCCGATCCAGGCCATGGCCCGCTGCAAGGGCGCCCAGCCCCATTCCTCGAACAGGATGAGCAGGGCGAGCACCAGGCGGAACAAGCCCCGGATGGGCTTGAAGAGCATCTTCAACATGCGCCGATCATGCCTCGGGGCAGCTCCCCTGCCGGTTTACACCCCGCGCGCACGGTCCGCCAGGAACTGCTGGCGCCAGGCTTCATACCTGCCTGCATCCAGCGCCTCGCGCTGCTCCTTCATCAGGTTGAGGTAGTAGTGCAGGTTGTGGATGCTGGTGAGCATGGGGCCGAGCATCTCGCCGCAGCGGTCGAGGTGGTGCAGGTAGGCGCGGCTGAAGCCGCCTGACGTCCGGCCGTCGGGCGTTGTCGAGCCTTTGCAGCAGTAGCAGCTGCAGGTCTCATCCACCGGCCGCTCGTCGGTCTTGTATCGGGCATTGCGCAGGCGCAGGTCGCCGAAGCGGGTGAACAGATGGCCGTTGCGGGCATTGCGGGTGGGCATCACGCAGTCGAACATGTCGATGCCCTGACGCACGCCTTCCACCAGGTCTTCCGGTGTGCCCACGCCCATCAGGTAGCGCGGCTTGTTCGCGGGCAGCTGGTGGCCGATGTGGTCCAGCACGCGCAGCATGTCTTCCTTGGGTTCACCCACCGACAGGCCGCCGATGGCATAGCCGGGCAGGTCCAGCGCGGCCAGGCCGGCCAGGGAATGGTCGCGCAGGTTCTCGAACATGCCGCCCTGCACGATGCCGAACAGCGCGTTAGGGTTCTGCAACTTGGTGAATTCGTCCTGGCAGCGCTTGGCCCAGCGCAGGCTCATCTCCATCGAGGCACGGGCTTCGCGCTCCGTCGTCAGCTTGCCCTTGCTCTCGTAAGGCGTGCATTCGTCGAACTGCATGACGATGTCGCTGTTGAGCACGGTCTGGATCTGCATCGAGATCTCGGGCGTCAGGAAGAGCTTGTCGCCATTGACCGGCGAAGCGAACTTGACGCCCTCCTCGCTGATCTTGCGCATGTCGCCGAGGCTCCAGACCTGGAAGCCGCCGCTGTCGGTGAGGATGGGTTTGTCCCAGCTCTCGAACCTGTGCAGGCCGCCGAACTGACCCATGATGTCCAGCCCGGGGCGCATCCACAGGTGGAAGGTGTTGCCCAGGATGATCTGGGCGCCCATTTCTTCCAGCGAGCGGGGCATCACGCCCTTGACCGTGCCATAGGTGCCCACCGGCATGAAGATCGGCGTCTGCACGACGCCGTGGTTGAGGGTGAGCGTGCCGCGGCGGGCGCGGCCTTCGGTCTTGAGCAGGTCGAACTTCAGCATGATGGGGCTGATTGTCGCAGCCCGGCCTGCACACCTACACTGGCCCGCAATGCGGTATTCCTTGAAATTCATGCGGCGCTCCTTCCTGGCCAGCCTCCTGCTGTTCGTGCTGCCTGCCATTGCCCATGCCTGCGGCCCCTATCGCCTGGCTTTCTACGAGTACGCCTCCCTCTACCACCGCGATGCCGACGGCCAGTACCGCGGCATCGACAAGGACGTCGTCGAGGAACTGGCCAAACGCAGCGGCTGCCGCTTCAACACCGTGCTGGAGTCGCGCGCGCGCACCTGGGCGCTGTTGGAGTCCGGAGGCCTGGACATCACCGTCTCGGCCCTCATCACGCCCGAGCGGGAGCGGCTGGTCGAGCTGGTGCCCTATCTGCAGTCGCGCCGCGTGGTGCTGCTGCAGAACCGCAGCGTGCCCACCACTTCCGAGGCATTTCTGATGGATGCCAAGCGAAACCTGCTGACGGTGCGCGCCTCCCGCGACGGCCCGCAGATGGAGGCCTTGCTGGCGCAGTTGCGCGAGCGCGGGCGCATCGTCGAGGCGCCAGACCAGCCCACCGCCATCAGGGCCTTCAAGGCGGGCCGGGCCGATGCGCTGCTGATCGGCGTCACCAGCCTGGCCCTCGTGCGCCAGCAGGACCCCGATTTCAACAGCTACGAGGCCGCCATCTGGGCGCCGACCGAACGGGTGGTGGGGGCCTTCGCCATGTCGCGCGAGCGGGTCAATGAGGTGGACCGGGCGCGCTTGCGCGAGGCGCTGCAGGCCATGCGCCTCGACGGCAGCCTGGATGCCATCATGCGCCGCCACCTGGGCGACAAACTGGCACATGCCTTGCGGCTGAGCGATGCCGAGCCGCGACGCTGAGGCCAGGAAGGGAGCCATGCTGCGCCGCCGACCCTTGCTGGCCCTCGCCGCTGCCGCCCTGCCCCTGCCCGCCCTGGCAGCCCGCACGCCGCTGCAGGCTTTTGGCCATGCCCTGCCGCCCCTGAGCTTCGAGCAGGACGGCCGGCCGGCCGGCTTGATGGTCGAACTCTTGCAGCGCATGGCCGAGCACGCCGGCATGGACCTCGCGCTGGCACTGCAACCCCGGCTGCGTGCCGAGAAGTCATTTCTGGAAACGCCCGCAAGCCTTCTTTTCCCGCTGGCCCGGCTGCCCGAGCGCGAGAACCGTTTCCGCTGGGTCGGGCCGGTGCTGCCGCGCCGCGTTGCCATCTACAGCCTCAGCCAGCGAGCCGACATCCGTTTCAAGGGCCTGCAGCAGCTCGAAGGCCTGAAGCTCGGCGCCACGGCCGGTACGGCCACGCTGGAACAGCTGCTGGCCGAGGGCCTGAAGCCCGGCAAGGAGCTGGAGGTTTCGCCAAGCTATGACGCCAGCGTCCGCAAGCTGCTGGCCGGCCGCATGGACCTGCTGGTGATAGGCGACCTCAACCTCTACTGGCAACTCGGGCAGCTGCAGGAGCTGCCGGAGCGCGTCAAGGAAGTGGCCGTGCTCGACGCATCGGCCGACTACAGCTTTGGCCTGCACCTGGATGCCGACCTCGGGCAGGCCGAGCCCTTGCAGAAGGCGCTGGAGCAGCTGCGCCGCAACGGCGCGATCGACAAGCTCAAGCGCGCATATGGCCTGCCGACCGGCGGGGCATAGACACAGCCTCGCCTTGCGCTCCTGCCTGGCCGATGCGGTCCCTGGCGAACTGATCTTCAACGCGGCCTTCGGTCCTTGGCAGGTCGAGCTTCAGCATGCTGGGGCCGTTGTCGCAGCCCGGCCCTCTGCGTAAACTCTCCGCCCGGGGATCGTTGGCCCCCGGCGCGACCCGCAGGCTCCGGCGGTGCGCCGCTACTCGAGAACAAAAAAATGCGCTTCGATGCCCTGGTCCGCCTTGCGATTGCCTGGACGCTGGCCGCCATGGCGTGGCCGGCTGCGATGGCCGAAACCACCCCTTGCGGCCCCTACCATGTCTCGTTCTACGAGTTCGGACGCTTCTTCTACCGCGACGACCAGGGACAGGCGCGGGGCATCGATACCGACCTGATCGAGCAGCTGGCCCGGCGCAGCGGCTGCGAGCTGCTGCCCGAATTGAATTCGCGCGCCCGCATCTGGGAGAGGCTGTCGCGCGGCGACCTGGACATCACGGTTTCGGGGGTCGCGACGCCGGAGCGGGAGCAGCTGGCGGAATTTTGGCCCTACCTGCGCAGCCGCAATCAGGCCCTGATGCGCCGCAGCGTCGCGTCCCAGCTGTCGACGCCGGCCGCATTCCTGGCCGACACCCAGCGTCGGGTGGTGGTGGTGAAGAGTTTCCGGCACGGCCGCTTCTTCGACGCCTGGCTGGAGCAACTCCGTAGTGAAGGGCGTGTCCATGAAGCTGCCGATTTCGACACGGCACTGCGCGTCTTTCGTGCCGGCCGGGTCGACCTGATGCTCGCACACCCGATCAACCTGCTGCTGCCAGAGCGCGAGATGGCCGACCTGGCGCTGATGGACTGGGCGCCGGGCGACGATGTGCTGGGCTCCCTGGTGGTGTCGCGGCAGCGCGTGGCCGCCCGGGATCGCGAGCGCCTGCATGCCGCCCTGAACGCGCTGCTGGCCGACGGCAGCATGGACGCCATCCTGGTCCGTCACCTCGGTGCGAAGCTGGCGCGCGCAACCCGCCTGCAGTCCGCCCCCAGCACACGCTGAACCGCCCGGAACCCGCCCGCATGCCCTTCAGCCTGGCCGGACCGGCCCACAGCGAATTGATCATCAAGAAGAGCCGCTTCATCGGCTGCGTGCAAGCCTGCGCCGGCCGCGAAGCGGCGCTGGCCAGGGTCGCGGAACTGCGTGCGCAGCATCCCAATGCCGTCCACGTCTGCTGGGCCTTGCTGGCCGGCGGGCAGTCTGCTGCCAACGATGATGGCGAGCCCGGCGGTACGGCCGGACGACCAATGCTGGAGGTCTTGCGCCATCAGGACCTCGAACTGGTGCTGGCCACCGTGGTGCGCTATTGGGGCGGGGTCAAGCTCGGTGCCGGCGGCCTGGTGCGCGCCTACACCGACGCGGTGGCACAGGCCCTGCTGCACGCCGAGAAGGTGCCGCTGGTGAAGCAGGCCTCGCTGCGCTGCACCCTGCCCTATGCGCTGGAAGGCCTGGTCCGCCGCGAGATCGAGCTGGCCCAGGCGCAGCTCGGCGAGGTGCTGCATGGCGCGCAGGTGCAGATGAGCCTCAGTCTGCCCGAACCGGCCTCGGCCGCCTTCGTGGCCCGGCTCAACGAGGCCGCTCAGGGCAGGATAGGCTGGTTGAGGTCCGAGGACTGAGCCACCAGCAGGCGCTCCAGCGCCGCCATCAAGGCTTCGGCACGGAAAGGCTTGTGCAGCACCGGCACGCCGCTGGCCTGCAAGAGGGCGAGCTGCTCGGGCGCGGTGTCTCCGGTGATCAGCAAGGCCGGCAAGGCACCGCAGCGCTTGCGCACCGATTGCACCAGCGTCACGCCGGGGATGTCAGGCAGGCGCTGATCGCTGATCAGGAGGTCGGCATACAGGGCGGCGTTCTCGGGGTCTCCCGGCAGCGCAGCGAGCAGGCTGTGCCCCGAGCCATGGGCCAGCACGGTGGCGCCCCAGGCCTGCAGCCTGGCCTTCAGCGTGGCACGCACGGCGTCATCGTCCTCGGCAAGCAGCACCCGCATGCCCACGAGGCTCAGCGGCAAGGGCTGAACTTCCACTACCGGCTGTTCGACATGGCCGGCACAAGGCAGCCAGAGGCTGAAGCAACTGCCACGGCCCGGCTTGGAAGCCAGGCTCAGCCTGTGGCCCAGCAGGTTCACACTGCGCCGCACGATGGCCAGCCCGAGACCCATGCCGCCGTCATGGCGGCGCTGACGAGCCGGGTTGTCGACCTGCACAAACTCTTCAAAGATCGCCGCCTGGTCGGCCTGCGCAATGCCAACGCCGCTGTCCCAGACCTGCAGCAGCACACCGCCCTGGCGCTTGCGTGCCACCACCAGCACGCCGCCGCGACGGGTATAGCGCAAGGCGTTGCTGACCAGGTTGCGCAGGATCTGCTCCAGCAGCACCGGGTCGGACAGCACGGCCAGCGAAGTCGGTCGGAAGCGCAGGCGCAGTCCGCGGCTGCGCGCGGGCTCGGCCTCGTGCACCGCAATCGCATCGAACAGCACCTGCAGGCGCAGCGGCTGCACCGACGTGCGCGTGGTGCCGGCGTCCAGCCGCGACAGGTCCAGCAGGCCGATCAGGAGCCGCTCCAGCGCGCCGACGGCCTCGATCACCTGGTCCAGCATGCGGCGCTGCGGCGGCGCCTCGATCTGCTCGCGCAGCAGACCCACCGACAGGCCGATGGCCACCACCGGCTGGCGCAGGTCATGGCTGGCGCTGGAGAGGAAGCGGGTCTTGGCCGCATTGGCCAGCTCGAGCGCGCGCGTGCGTTGCGCGACGCGCAGCTCCAGCTCGGTATTGAGGTTCTGCACCTCGGCCATGGCGTTGATCATGCGGGTGATCAGCGCCCAGCCGAACAGGCACAGCACCACCGGCATGAACAGCGGCATCCAGTACCGGTCCATCACCGAGGTGTGCCCCTGGTGATAGAGGTAGTCGTGCACGCCGGCGGCCAGAGTCAGGGCCAAGCCCACCGCGAACGCCCGGTACTGCTGCCAGCCCTTGTCGCGCCCATGCCTGAGCACCAGCGAAAGCGCCGGCAGCGACACCAGCAGCATCAGCGGAAAAGCCCAGCCCCGCATCCATTGCAGCAGTCCCCAGGGCATCAGCATCACGCCCAGCACCGGGAGGCCGATGGCGGTTGCGTACAGCATGCGCCGCCACCAGATCAGCCGCCGATCGGCCAGGGCCATGGCCAGCTCGCCCAGCAGCAGGGTGGAGACGGCGAAGGAGCTGAAATAGAGCCAGTCGACGAAGACGTGGCTGTTCAGCGGGTTGTGCGTGAAGTAGCTGTAGTTGCGCAGCGAAGACAGCAGCCACAACGCGCCGACACAGCCGATGGCCACCTCGGAGCGCCGCCGCCACCAGATCAGCAGCATGAAGGCCGACAGCGAGGCGCCGCCGATATTGAGCCAGCGCGGCAGGTCGGCCCACAGCATCTCGGCGCGCTCGAACTCGCCGGCCAGTTCGTCCGCCGGGCCCAGGTTGAGCACCGACAGGCCGGCGCGCGGACCGTTGTCCACGCGCAGCTCCAGCGTGTTGACGCCGGGCTTGAGCATCACCGGCGGAATGCCTATCCACAGCGTCTGCATGCGGCCGCGTTGCTGCAGGGCGTCCTTGCCCAGGTCGCCGCTGAGGTGCTGGCCATTGATCCAGAGCTCATGGGCATTGGACAGGCGCGCGGCCCACAGGGCCCAGGGCAGTTGCGGCCGCGCCTGCAGCTCGAACTCGAAACGGTAGACGCCGCGGCTGCCCGAGGCCAGTCCGCGCTTGCTCCAGCTGTCGGGCAGGGCCACGGTCTGCCAGGGCCCGTCGATGCTGGTGGCGAACTCGGCGCGGGTCAGGCGCGTCACCGCCTCATGCTGGGCCGAGGCCGGCAGGGCCAGGAACATCAGCAGAGCGAGCAGCCAGGCGCGCATGGGCATGGTCCGGGGCCGGCTCAGCCGCCGCTGCTGCGCTCGAGCAGCATCGCGTCGCCATAGCTGAAGAAGCGGTAGCGCTGCTCGATCGCATGGCGATACAGCGAGCGCACCCGCTCATAGCCGGCCAGTGCGCTGACCAGCATCATCAGGGTGCTCTTGGGCAGGTGGAAGTTGGTCAGCAAGCCGTCGACCACACGGAACTGGAAGCCCGGGGTGATGAAGATCTCGGTTTCGCTGGCGCCGGCCTTGAGCTCGCCGCCGCGCGCGGCGGACTCGAGCGCGCGCAAGCTGGTCGTGCCCACCGAGATCACGCGGCCGCCAGCGGCGCGGGTAGCGGCAATCGCCGCCACGGTGGCGGCCGGCACCTCGAACCATTCGCTGTGCATCTTGTGGTCGGCAATCTGCTCGACGCGCACCGGCTGGAAAGTACCAGCACCCACATGCAGCGTGACGCTGGCGGTTTGCACACCTCGGGCAGCCAGTGCGGCGAGCACGCCTTCATCGAAATGGAGAGCCGCCGTCGGCGCCGCGACCGCGCCGGGCGCGCGCGCAAAGACGGTCTGATAGCGCCGCACATCGTCGGCCGAATCTTCATGCTCGATATAGGGCGGCAAGGGCACATGGCCATGCGCTTCGAGCAGCTGGAAGGGATCTGCGGGGAAGCGCAGGTGAAACATGCCGCCGTCCGGGCCGCAGCGGCCCAGCACCTCGGCGTCGAAGGCCTCGGCAAAACGGATCAGGGTGCCCGGCTTCGGAGACTTGCTGGCGCGCACATGGGCCCAGACCTCCTGCGTTCCTGGCAGCACTCGCTCGACCAGCGCCTCGACCGCGCCACCGCTGGCCTTGTGGCCGTAAAGCCGGGCCTTGATGACCTGGGTGTCGTTGAAGACCAGCAGATCGCCTGCGTTCAAGAGGCTGGGCAGCTCGCGGAAAGTTCGATCCACCGGATCGGCCCCGCGGCCATCGAGCAGGCGCGAGCCGCTGCGTTCGGCCGCCGGATGCTGGGCGATCAGTTCAGGCGGCAGCTCGAAATCGAAATCGGCAACCGTGTAGGCGCGGGGCTGGGACATGGGGATTGAGGGCCGGACGGACCCGTACCAATGGTGGTGGCAGGATTGTCCCATGCACCTGCATGACGCCTAGAAGCCACCCGTACCCGTCGCCAGCACCGTGCCCCAGCTGCCGACGATCCAGACCGTCTTGGCATCCCGCGCAACCAGGCTCAGCAGGTCGTCGCTGGTGGCGCTCTCCTGGCGCTGCCAGGTCTTGCCGCCGTCCAGCGTGGCCAGCACGAGGCCGGCATTGCCAACGATCCAGCCATGCTTGTCGTCAGCAAAGCGGATGTCGTTCAAGCCAGTGCTCACGCCGGTGTCCTGCTTGCTCCAGCTCTGGCCGCCATCGCTGCTGGACAGCAGCAGGCCCTCGCTGCCCACCGCCCACAGCCGTTGGGCGTCCTGCCGAACCAGGCGCTTGATAGCGCCGCCGACACTGAGCCGGAAGCGCAGCTTCCACTCGCCGCTGGCGCCCAGGACATGGATCGCGCCATCGCGACCGCCGGCCAGCAATGTTTCCGCATCCAGTCCCAGCAGGGCGGGTTCAGCCAACTGCAGCTCCGGTCGCGCTGACCAGGTCTGGCCGCCATCACGCGATTGCCGGATCGCGCTGGCAAAGTCGCTGGTCTGCAGCGCCAGCCAGCCATTGCTTTCATCGAAGAACTGCAGGGCCGAGACCTGCAAGCTGAAGGGCGGAAGGCCGGCCGCAGAGGAAGCCGACCAGATGCGCGACCAGCTCACGCCACCGTCCAGCGTGCGAAACAGCTCGTCGTAGCCGGCGATCAGCCAGCCACGCGTGGCCGAGGCGAACTGCAAGCTGGCGCTGTTTCCAAACGGGAACATGGCCCGTGACGACCAGGTCTGGCCGGCATTGAAGCTCTGCAGCAAGCCTGCGCCATTGAAGGCCAGCAGGGCATTGGCAGGCGTCGAGACGATAGCACCCAGGCTCCCCAGCGTTTGACCATCGCCCAGCTGCTCGAACAGCGGTGTCCAGATCTGGCCGGCATTGCTGCTGAGATAGGCCCGGCCGCTCGACATCAGCTGGTAGGTCTGCGCATCCAGGCGCTTGGCCGAATGGACCGGTCGCCCTGGAAGGGCCGACCATGTCTGGCCCGCGTCAACGCTCATCCGGCCGTCCGTCAACATCACCGCAGAGGCGCCAAGCGCCGTGAGCGTCAGCGATCCAAGGTCCGGCTTGCTGACCGGCGCCCAGTTCTCGCCGCCATCGGTGCTGCGGTACAGCTGCCCCCAATCGAACCAGAGCACGCCCTCCACCGACCACAGGCCCGGCGTCCAGTACCTGATGTGGTCGCGTTCGGGCAGGCCCTTGCCAGCGGCAACGCGCCAGGTCTTGCCCCCATCGGTGCTGCGGCAAAACCAGCGCGAAGCGGTCACCGGGCTGTGGCTGTACGGGCCGGAGATCAGGTCGGCCCAGCCCGAAAGCAGCAGAGTGGATTCGCCATCGGCCAGGAAGCTGTCGGTCCGATCGCCCGGGCATTCCTGCGGCAGGCTGCCCTGCGCGCTGAAGCTCAAGCCCAGATCGGTCGAGCGCAGGATGTTGTTCTCGCTGGTGCGGGCAAAGACGAGGCCCGCTGCCGTCGTGACGCTGAGATAGGCCGGCGAAGAAATCCGCGACCAGCTGGCTCCACCATCCAGGCTGGCGAATCGCTCGCCAGCGGCATTGCCGACACGCAGCAGTTGCGTGTCAAAGGCTTCCAGCGTCTTGTCGCTTTCCAGCTGCGTGAAGGGCACATTGGCCCCTGCCGCCCAGGACTGGCCCCCGTCCGTACTGCGCCAGACCTGCCCCTGTGTTCCCAGCGCCCAGCCCAGGTTGGCGTCCGTGAAGACATAGCGCTCGAGCTTGCCGCTGCTGCCAATGGGCTGCACCTTCCAGCTGCGCCCGCCATCGGTGGTCTTGATCAGCCGCCGATCGCCGGCCAGGGCCCAGCCCAGCTGGGCCGTCAGGAGCTGCGGCTGGGTGACGATGTGGCCCGCTGGCAAGGGGGACTGGAAGCACCAGCCGGATTGATTGGCGCCGCTGCAGATCTGGTCGCGCACGGTGGCCTTGTTGTTCACGGCCACCGTCAGCGTGACGGTCTTGGCCTCATCGCGGGCATTGAGGATGCGCAGCCGCACCTCGTAGTCGCCCGGCTTGGCGAAACCATGGGCCGGACGGGCTTCGGTGCTGCTGCTGCCGTCGCCGAAGTTCCATTCATGGCGCAAGCCCGTCAGGCCGGCCGCGCTGTTCTCGAACTGCACCGGGGCGGCGACGTCGGCCTCGGCTCCGGCAAGGGAGATCGTCAGCAGGGTCGGCAAGGGCGTGGCGGCCGGGCTGCCAGCACCGCCGCTTGAACCACCGCCACCGCATGCCTGCAGCAGCAGTATCAGTGCACTGACAAGACCGATCCGCGTCTTGGCTATACGCATGTTCACTTTCCTCCCTGCCATTCTGGCTATGGGCTTCATCCTAACGCGATGCCAGCAGTGCCTTGCAAGCTCGGGCGCCTGGGGCGTGCGCCCAAGGCAGAATCTCGCCCATGCCCGAGGCCCGTCCCACTGCCAGCGCCAACGCCAACAAGCCCAAATCCGCGCCCCGCAAGGCCATGGACAAGCTCGGGCTCCTGCGCGACATCGACCTGGCCTTGCACCTGCCGCTGCGCTATGAAGATGAAACGCAGACCACGCGCATAGCCGCCGCCCGCGAAGGCGAGACGGTGCAATGCGAAGGCGAGGTGATCGAGAGCCGCATCGAGCTGCGCGGCCGGCGCCAGCTGCTGGTCAAGATCGAGGATGAGAGCGGCGAGCTGCTCCTGCGCTTCCTGAACTTCTATCCCTCGCAGCAGAAGCAGATGGCCCAGGGCCAGCGATTGCGTGTGCGCGGCGAGCTGCGCGGCGGCTTCTTCGGTCGCGAAATGGTGCATCCGGTCATCAAGGCGGTGGATGAGCACACGCCGCTGGCCCAGTCGCTGACACCCGTCTACCCGGCCAGCGCCGGCCTGCCGCAAAGCTATCTGCGCAAGGCCATCGAGGCCTCCTTGAAGCGTGCGCCGCTGGAGGAGCTGCTGCCACCGCGAACCGTGCCGTCCCATCTGCCTTCACTGCGCGATGCGCTGAATTTTCTGCATCACCCGCCGCCGCGCGTGCCGCTTGCCACGCTGGAAGACCATACGCATCCGGCCTGGCAGCGGCTCAAGTTCGAAGAGCTGCTGGCCCAGCAACTGAGCCAGCTGAAGTCGCAGCGAGAGCGAGCGCACCTGAAGGCGCCGGCCCTGCGCGGCCGCCGCGAAGGCTTGCAGGAACAGCTGCTGCGCCACCTGCCATTTCAGCTCACAGCCGCCCAGCAGCGCGTGGCCGAAGAGATCGCGCAAGACCTGGCGCGCCCGCAGCCCATGCACCGGCTCTTGCAGGGCGATGTGGGTTCGGGCAAGACCGTGGTGGCGGCCCTGGCCGCGGCCGTCTGCATGGACGCCGGCTGGCAATGCGCCTTGATGGCACCGACCGAGATCCTCGCCGAGCAGCATTTCCGAAAGCTGATCGCCTGGCTGGAACCCCTGGGCGTGCAGGTGGCCTGGCTGACCGGCAGCGTGAAGGGCAAGACGCGGCAGAAGATGCTGGACGCCGTGGCCTCGGGTGAGGCGAATCTCGTCGTCGGTACGCATGCAGTGATCGAAGACAAGGTGCAGTTCGCGAAGCTGGGCCTGGCCGTGATCGACGAGCAGCATCGCTTTGGCGTGGCGCAGCGGCTGGCCTTGCGCAAGAAGCTCGCTGCGCAGGCCGACGCCGCAGGGCCGCCCCAAGGCGTCGAGCACCCCCTCGGGGGGCCGGCGCCGAAGGCGACGGGGGGGCCAACAGGTCTCGAGCCTCACTTGCTGATGATGAGCGCCACACCGATACCGCGCACCTTGGCGATGACCTACTTCGCCGACCTCGATGTGAGCACCATCGACGAGCTGCCGCCCGGCCGCAGCCCCATCGTCACCAAGGTGTTTGGTGATGCCAAGCGCGACGAGGTGATCGCCAAGATCCGCGATGCGGTGGAGCAAGGCAGGCAGGTCTACTGGGTCTGCCCGCTGATCGAGGAATCGGAGGCACTGGACCTGAAGAACGCGACCGACACCCATGCAGAACTTGGCGCCGCCCTGCCCGGCCATGCCGTGGGCTTGCTGCACGGCCGCATGCCGCCGGCCGAGAAGGCGGCCGTGATGGCGCAGTTCAGCGGCAACCAGATGAAGGTGCTGGTGGCCACGACGGTGATTGAGGTGGGCGTGGACGTGCCCAACGCCAGCCTGATGGTTGTCGAGCATGCGGAGCGCTTCGGGCTCTCTCAATTGCACCAGCTGCGCGGCCGCGTGGGCCGTGGCGCGGTGGCCAGCGTCTGCGTGCTGCTCTACACCGGCCCCCTGTCGGACACCGGCAAGTCGCGGCTCAAGGCCATGGCCGAGACGAATGACGGTTTCGAGATCGCCCGTCGCGACCTGGACATCCGCGGCCCGGGCGAGTTCATGGGCGCACGGCAAAGCGGTGCCGAGTTGCTCCGCTTCGCCGATCTCCAGGAAGATGCACCACTGCTGAAAGAAGCGCGGGCCATGGCGCCGCGCCTGCTGAATGAGCATCCGGAGGCGGCCCGCCGCCAGGTGGAACGCTGGCTGGGCGGCAAGGCCGAGTTCCTCAAAGCTTGATGAAGCGCTTGACCTCGCCGGTCAGCCAGGCGGCGTCGTCCCACATCAGGAAGTGGTAGCCGGCCTCGCTCATGCGGATGTCCACACCCTTGAGGTTGGCGTACTGGGTTGTGAAGATCTGGCGGGTGCTTTCCAGTGTCGCGCCCATGGGCTTGTAGGCAGCCCAGGAACCCAGCACCAGGGTCGGCACCTGGATCTTGCTCAGGGCAGGGCGCAGGTCCGTGCCCCACAGCTCGGTCATGGCCTGGGCCGAGGTCGCTCGGTCACTGGTGAGGCCCCAGGCGACGACTCGCTCGACGCCTTGCGGGCTGAGTGTCATGCCGGGCGCCATCCTGCGGACCTGCATGGCGGTCTGCTCCTCGGTGGCTGCCAGCATCTGCTGACGCATGCCCTGCAGCATGGGCTTGACGCTCGCCTCGGTCGCCGCCGGGTTCTGCACCGCGCCGATGAAGGCCAGCGAGTCAACAACGACCAGGCGCTCGAAGCGCTGCGGCGCCTCGCTGCCCATCATCAGGGCCAGCGCGCCGCCGAGGCTGTGGCCCATGACCACCGGCTTGTCGAGCTTGTTGGCGTCGACGTAGGCGAGCAGCTCGTCGCGCATGCTCGTCAGCCATTGCTCCTTTTGCACCGGCTTGGCACCTGCAAAGCCGGGCAGCTGGACAATGTGGCATTGCACCTGCGGTTGCAGTGTGGCGCAGGTCTCGGTCCAGACGCTGGCAGCGCTGTTCAGGCCGGGAATCATCAGCACCGGCTTGCCGGTACCGATCACCTGGACCTGCAGGTCGCGGTAGGCAGTGGTCGGTGCTTCAGGCGTGGCTGCCTGGCTGCGACCGCTGCTCACCGCGGCAACAATGGCAATCGCCAGAACGATCCAAGGGGTGCGGCTCGTCAGTTGTTTCTTCATGCTTTTCTCCTCCTGCGGGTTGACAGTGGAGCGGACTGTGCCGGCGTGGCCGGCGCGGCTCAGCCGGCCTGCGACGAATGGCAAGCTCGTGCGATCAATGGCAGATGAAGGCGGCGATCAGCGGCAGCTGGCCACGGCTGGCGTGCCGATCACATGGCCATCGCTGAGCGTCATCAGGAAGCACTCCAGGTCCAGCAGGTCGCGCGCGCTCATTGGCGGCTTGTCGCCCGGGCGCAGGCCGGCGAAAGGCGGCAGCGTGGAGAGATTGCCCCGGTAGGCCGGCGGCAGGTCGTCGAACTTCTGCAGCTTGCCGGCGACCGTCGGGTACCAGCGCTCGGGCGAGGTGTCGCGGGTGTTGTAGAAGTCCAGCACCTGGGGCAGCGAGCTGAAGATGCCGTTGTGGAAGAACACCTGGCGCTGCGCCACATTGCGCAGGCCCGGCGTGCGGAACAGGCCGCACAGCTCGGCTCGCTGGGCCAGGTCCTTGCGCAGCGGCCCGCACAGGCCGAGGTCGAAGTAGGCCGGGTCGGCATTGGCCGGAATCTTCGCGTTGCGCGGCGCGCCGGTGGCCACATAGCCGAAGTTGGTGAACAGCGGTGGCTTGCCGTCGCTGCTGGTGTCCAGGTGGCAGCCGATGCAGGCGCCGCGCGCCGGGTCGCGAAAGACCTGCTGGCCGCGCTGCTCTGGCGCGGTGAATGTTTCCTTGCCGGCCTGCACCCAATCGAACTTGCTGTCGTAGGGATGCAGGCGTTTGTCCTCGAGCTGGAAGGCCTGCAGCGCCTGCTCCAGCTGGGCCACCGTGGTGGCGGCGTCGCCATCGGTGCCGAAGACCTTGGCGAAGTCAGCGGCAATCACCGAGGCGCGGACACGCTGGGCCAGGCGCTCCACGCTGGTGTTGTCAAACTCCAGCGGATTGAACAGCACCAGGTGCGATTGCGCCGCCAAGGAATCGGCCCGACCATCAGCGGTCAGGCCGCCGGTGATCCCGACCGGATCAAAGGCCGGCTGGCGTTCCAGATAACGGATGGAAGGCGCGGAGCGCTGGCCGAATTCGCTTTCGAATTGCCCGCCAATCTGCACCGCCAGCGCATTGGGCGATCCATGCGCGAAGTCAGGGTCATGGCAGGTGGCGCAGGTCATGCGGCCCGAGCCCGAAAGCGTGCGGTCGTTGAAGGCGCGCTCACCGAGCGCAGCCATGGCGCTGAGCGTCTGCACCGGCGCTGGCGTGGAAGCGGGCGGCGCGGGCGTGGGCACGGAGGCCGAAGCGGCCGAACTGCCACCACCGCCACCGCAAGCGCCGAGGCTCAGCAGCAGGCCGAGAGCCAAAAGTAATAGGTAGCTGTGCGGTCTGCGATTCATGGCGGGCCGATGCTAACCTCCGACCACCCAAGTCCGCACCTCGACGTGCGGCGGCTTGATCAGAAATCCGGATTGAGGAGACGAAGACATGAGCGACAGCAAGAAGACCCGCCGCGAGGTGCTGGCTCTGGGCCTGCCCGTGCTGCTGGCCGGATGCGGCGGTGGTGGTGGCAGCAGCGCGCCAAGCCCGGCGCCAAGCCCCGCCCCCAGCCCTGCACCAACGCCCGCACCCACGCCTGCGCCAACACCTGCGCCAGCCCCGGCACCGGGCCCCGCGGTCGCACCGGCCTGGGCCGGTTATGCGGGCAATGCCCAGCATCAGGCACAGAGCAGCATTGCCAGCCAGTCGCTCAAGCGCATCGTCTGGAGCACGCCCATTGATCGCGTGCCGCCCTACCGCTCCGGCGGCTTCCTGCTGATCCACTACGGCTCTCCGGCCATCTCGGCGGCCAACACCGTGCTGGTGCCGGTCAAGACCACGGCCGAGGGTGACTTCATCGTCGAGGCGCGCGCCGGTGCCACGGGCACCAAGCTGTGGGAGCAGAGCACTGGCTACACCCTGCCGATCAGCAGCTGGACGCCCAGCTTCAACATCGCGCTGGACCGCTACAAGCGGGTCTACATTCCCGAGTCCGGCGGCCGCCTCCTGCGCCGCGACGACGTGGACCTGGCGACAGGCGCAATCACCCGCATCGCCTTCTATGGCAATGCCGTCTACAGCGCCAATGCCACGGCGCTGGACACGCAGATCAAGATCAGCACGCCCCTGACCGTCGACGACGCGGGCAATGTGTTCTTCGGCTTCATGGCCAATGCCGGCAACCCGGCCGGCCTGTCCAGCGGCTTTGCCCGCGTGGCGGCCGACGGCTCCGGGCTGTGGATGGGCGCCGCCGCGCTGGCCGCTGACCCGACAATGACGCAGCCGGCGATAAACGCGGCACCGGCGCTGTCGCTGGACCAGAAGACGCTCTACGTAGTCGTCAATTCATCGGTGAGCGCCGGTTCGAACCAGTCGGGCTATCTGATGGCGCTGGACGCAGGCACGCTGGCCTTCAAGGCCAAGCAGTTGCTGCGCGAGCCGCAAGGCAACCAGCCGGCGCGGGTCACCGACATCTCGACCGCCTCGCCCATGGTCGGGCCCGACGGTGACGTCTACTACGGCGTCACCAACGCCGTGCGCGACATCCACAACGGCCGCGGCTGGCTGCTGCACTTCGACGCCGGGCTGACGACGGCCAAGATTCCCGGCTCCTTCGGCTGGGACGACACGCCGGCCGTGGTGCCAGCCGCCCTGGTGCCCAGCTATACCGGCAGCTCCAGCTACCTGCTGCTGGTCAAGTACAACAACTACGCCGGCATCGGCACCGGCAACGGCCAGAACCAGATGGCCGTGGTCGACCCGTTCAGCAGCCAGGAAGACCGCTTCACCGGCGCCAGCGAGGCCAAGGTCCTGGTGATGAAGGAAATCCTCACCGCCAACGGCCTGACCTTTGACACCAGCACCGGCCAGGGTGTGCGCGAATGGTGCGTCAACACGGCGGTAGTCGACCTGCAGACCGGCGCAGCCCTGGTCAACAACGAGGATGGCCGGATCTACCGCTGGGACTTCCGTGCCAATGACCTGACCGAAAACGTCAAGATGAATGACGGCATCGGCCAGGCCTACACGCCCAGCCTGATAGGCCCGGGCGGCCTCGTCTATGCGGTCAACGGCGCGCAGTTGCACGCCATCGGTGCCTAGGCTGCTTCGAGTTCGATGACCGTGCTGGGCTCCACGCCCAGCGCTTCATGGCTGACCACCAGGCACAGCCGCTCGCGCCAGGCAGAGGCCTCGGCCAAGGCCTCTTGCAGATGGGCATGCGAAGCGGCGTCGAGCGCGATCAAGGGCTCATCCAGCAGCAGCAGCCGCGTGCCCAAGGCCAGCGCGGCCGCAAGGGCGGCCTTGTGTTGCGTGCCCGTAGAGAGCGCGCGCAGCGGCTGATTCAGGAAGGCCTGCAGGCCGAAGCCTTCGACATGGCGCTGCCAGACGGCCGCGTCGGCATGCGGGTAGAGCCGCGCCAGGAAGCCGAAGCGCTCGGCCGGGCTCAGGTGCTCGAACGGTGGCGGCTCGGCAGCGACAAAGAAGACCTCGCGCCGGTAGTCCAGCGGCTGCTTGATCAAGTCGATGCCGGCAATGCGAGCCGTGCCCCATTGCGGCTGCAACGCACCGGCCAGCAACTTCAGCCGCGTGGACTTTCCCGTGCCATTGGGGCCGCGCATCCAGCACAGGCCGGGTCCGAAATCCTGGCTCCAGAGATCGACGACGCGGCGGCGCTCATAGGCAATGCTCAGCGAGGTGGTGGAGAGCAAGGGAGCAGCTTCGCTCATGGGCTTCAGGCTTTCAGGCATTCGGTGACCAGCACGATCCAGACGGCCAGGAACAAGAGCCAGCGCGCTGCGCGGATCTCGTCGCCCTTGCGGCCAGGGTCTGCTGGCAGATAGAGCGCCAGCACGGGCGCCAGCAATGCGGCCAACAGGGACAGCGGCCCGGCCAGGGGCGCGAGCTGCCAGGGGCCGGCCAGCATCATGAGCAGCAGCAGTGGCCAGCAGAGCAGCACGGGCGCCAGCGCCAGCATGCGGCGGGCATGGTGCCAGGCTCGTGCTGGCAGCGGCAAGGGCAGGCTGGCGTCCACAAGGCCTTGCAGATCACGTTCGGCCAGCGCCAAGGCACGGCTGCTGCCGAGCAAGGCGACGAAGGCATAGCCCGCCAGCCACCAGCGCAGATGCTCGGGTGCATGCCAGGCCTGCTGCAGGCAGATGAGCAGGCCGGTGGCCACGGCAAGCAGCCACAGACCCAAGGGCCGCGCAGGGCCGCGCCACAGAGGCATCAGGAGCAAGGCAGCCCAGACCCGCGGCCGGCTTGCCGAGGCGATCTGGGTACCCCGCATCCAGCGTGCGCGCCCGGGCTGACGCCGCCACCGCAGGAGCAGCACACCCAGCGCCAGCCCCAGCAGCAGCGAGGCGGCAAACGCCACAGCCGAGCCGAGCCAGAGGCCATGCATCCAGGCCGGCTGATGCAGGCGCCAGCTGAGCCAGGAGAGCGCATGCAGCAGGAGCAGCGGCGCCTGCGCCAGCGCCACGACTGCAGCGTCGGCGCGGTACACCGCTGCACGCGGCTGGGGCAAGGCACGCTCGGCCTCCAGCCAATGGCGGGGCAGCAGCGCGTCACGCAGGGCCCAGGAGAGCATCGTCGCGACGAGCGCGTGTGCCACCACCACCGCAATGCCCGGCCACAGCGGCAAGCTGACGGCCCAGAAAAGCGGCAGCGCCGGCCAGCCAATCGCCTGGCCGGCGTACTGGCCCAGCAGGGCCGCCAACACCAGCACGAAGGCGCCCCAGCGGCGCGCCAGGGCCCACAACGCCGCAGCGCTGTAGCGCAGGCGCATGTGGGCTGGTGTCATGTCAGGTCAAGGCAAGACTTTGACGTCGGTGATGACCACGTCGGCGACGGGCACGTCATTGGCGCCGGTCTGCACGCCCTTGATCGCATCCACCACGTCCAGGCCCGCCGTCACCATGCCGAAGACGGCATAGCCGCCGCCGTTGTCGGCGCCGGGATAGTTCAGGCTCGCGTTGTCCACCACGTTGATATAGAACTGGCTGGTCGCGCTGTTGGCGATATTGGTGCGGGCCATGGCAATCGTGCCGCGCACATTGCGCAGGCCGGTATTGCTTTCCAGCACGATGGGCGCATAGGTCGCGGTCTTCTCGACCAGCCCGTTGGCCGTGCGGACAACGCCGCCCCCCTGGATCACGAAGTTCGAGATCACGCGGTGGAAGATCGTGTCCTTGTAGAAGCCGTCGTTGACGTACTTGAGGAAGTTGGCGACCGTGGTGGGCGCGTGCGTCGCGTCCAGGCCCAGGTCGATCACGCCCTTGTTGGTCGTGATGCGGATCTTGTGCGTGACCGTCAGCGTCACGGCCGGCACCGGTGCCGGCATGCCGGGGGTTCCGCCACCGGAAGAGGAGGAGCCACCACCACCACAGGCGGTGAGAGCCAGGGAACAGGCAGCCAGGAGCAGCGTGCGGCGCGCGATTGCGAGGGAAGTCAGCGTCATGAAGTTAGGGAAGGAAAGGAGCCCGAGGCTCGGGTTTCAGCATTGTCCGGGAGGCGCCGCTCACCTGACCAAGGTCACCAATCGCGGCAGCGCAAGTGTCGCAGGGCGACTGCTGCCACCCCTTGCCGACGGGCGATCAGCGCGCGCGGCTATAGTCCGCCGACCTGTTTTCTGCCACCCGAGCTGCTCCGATGTTCACGAAGTCCCTGATCTCCCGCCGCGCCACGCTGTCCGCCCTGGCCCTCGGTCTGGCCCTCTCCGCCTGCGGTGGTGGCGGCGGCGATGGCGGCTCGTCCGGCAACAGCGATCCCTACGGCTGGTCGTCTGTCACGGCCTTGAAGACGACCGACATCAAGGTCGGTACCGGTGCCACCATCGCCACCGCCAATGCTGTGATGGTGCACTACACGGGTTGGCTCTATGACCAGAGCAAGGCCGATTTCAAGGGCACCAAGTTCGACAGCTCGGTCGACCGCAACAAGCCCGAGGAAATCGTCTTCGGCATGGGGCTGGTGATCAAGGGCTGGGACCAAGGCCTGGTCGGCATGAAGGTAGGCGGCAAGCGCCAACTGATCATCCCTGCATCGTTGGGCTATGGCAGTGCCGGCAAAGGGTCCATCCCGGGCGCCGCCGCCTTGGTTTTCGACGTCGAACTGCTGTCGATCAACTGAAGGCCAGCGTGGCCTCCATCTAGCAAGTCCGAAGAGCTTACAGCTCCAGGTTGTCGATCAACCGGGTAGCGCCCAGCTTCGCAGCGGCCAGGGCCACCAGCGGCTCGCCGTCCAAGGGCGCGCCCAGGTCGCGCTGGCGGCGCAGCACAACGTAGTCGGGCTGCCAGCCATGGGCGCGCAAGGCCTCCAGGGCCTCGGTTTCCAGCGGCGCCACGTCGCGGCGGCCAGCCTGCCAGCCGGCGATCAAGGACTTCAGCGTGGCTGACAGGCGCAGCGCCTCGACCTTCTCCGCGTCGCTCAGGTAGCCATTGCGTGACGACAGCGCCAGGCCCTGCTCGCTGCGGCAGGTCTCGCCGCCGATGATCTCGATGGGCAGCGCCATCTGCGCCACCATGCGGCGGATGACCATCAGCTGCTGGTAGTCCTTCTTGCCGAACACGGCCAGCTGCGGCTGGACGATGTTGAACAGCTTGTGAACGACCGTGCTGACCCCGGTGAAGAAGCCGGGCCGGAAATGGCCTTCCAGAATGTCGGCCAGCTCGGCCGGCGGATGCACCTTGTAGCCCTGCGGCTCGGGATAGAGCTCACGCTCGTCCGGCGCGAAAACGAGGTCGCAACCGGCGCTCTCCAGCATCCGGCAGTCGTTCTCCAGCGTGCGCGGATAGCGGTCGAAGTCTTCGTGCGGCAGGAACTGCAGCCGGTTGACGAAGATGCTGGCGATCACCGGGCCGGCCGTCGCGCTGCGAGCCTGGCGCACCAGGGCCAGATGGCCCTCATGCAGATTGCCCATGGTCGGCACGAAGGCGCGGCCCGTCCGGCCCGCCAGCTCGGCGCGCAACTCGGCGATGGTGTGGATCAGCTTCATCGGTCGGTCGATCGCCTCAATAGCCGTGCAGGTCGTCTTGCGGGAAGGTCTGCGCCTTCACTTCCGCCACATAGCGGCGTACGGCATCCTGCACCGAGGATGCGCCCTGCATGAAGTTCTTGACGAAGCGCGGGCGGCGGCCGGGCGTGATGTCCAGCATGTCGTGCAGCACGAGCACCTGGCCCGAGCAACCCACACCCGCACCGATGCCGATCACGGGAATCTGCAGCTCGGCCGTCAATTCGGCGGCCAGGGCGGCGGGCACCATCTCCAGCACCAGCATCTGCGCGCCGGCAGCGGCCAGCTCATGCGCCTGCTTCTTCAGCAGGGCGGCGCCGGCTTCATCGCGGCCCTGGACCTTGTAGCCGCCCAGCGCGGTGACCGTCTGCGGCGTGAAGCCGAGGTGGGCACAGACCGGGATGCCACGCTCGACCAGGAAGCGCACCGTCTCGGCCGTCCAGCCGCCGCCTTCGAGCTTGACCATGTGGGCGCCGGCCTTCACGAGCGCAGCCGCGCTCTTCCAGGCTTCCGCCGTGGAGGCCTGGTAGCTGTCGAAGGGCATGTCGCCGATCACCCAGGCGCTCTTGCGGCCGCGGGCCACGCTGGCCGTGTGATAGACCATGTCGGCCAGGCTCACCGGCACCGTGCTGGTCTGGCCTTGCAGCACATTGCCCAGCGAGTCACCCACCAGCAGAACGTCAACGCCGGCTTCGTCCAGCAAGCTGGCGAAGGCCGCGTCGTAGCAGGTCAGCATGGCGATCTTGTCCCCGCTGGCATGCATGTCCAGCAGGCGCTGCAGCGTGACGGACTTTCTTTCGGTGGTCGTGTTCATGGGCGCTGTGCGCCCGGATTGGGCGCGAAAATGCCGAAACGGCAGGCGGGGCGCAGTGTAGCGGTGGCACCCCGGGTTTGCACGGAGGGGCCCTCGGGTTAGGCTCGGCGCTCAAGTTGTCGGAGCCCGCATGACCCTCACCGAGTTGCGTTACATCGTTGCAGTCGCCCGCGAACGGCACTTCGGCCGCGCGGCCGAGGCCTGCTTCGTGTCGCAGCCAACGCTGAGCGTGGCGATCAAGAAGCTCGAGGAAGAGCTGGACGTCAAGATCTTCGAGCGCGGCGCGGCCGAGGTCTCGGTCACCCCATTGGGCGAAGAGATCGTGCGGCAGGCGCAGGCCGTGATCGAGCAGGCCGGTGCGATCAAGGAGATCGCCAAGCGCGGCAAGGACCCGCTCGCTGGCGCCCTGAAGCTGGGCATCATCTACACGATTGGCCCCTACCTCCTGCCGGCGCTGGTCAAGCAGACCATCGAGCTCTACCCGCAGATGCCCCTGATGCTGCAGGAGAACTTCACCGTCAAGCTGCTGGAGATGCTGCGCACCGGCGAGCTGGACTGCGCCATCATGGCCGAGCCCTTTCCGGACACGGGTCTCGCCATCGCACCGCTGTATGACGAGCCCTTTGTCGTGGCCGTGCCCGCCAGCCACCCGTTTGCCGGGCGCGAAAGCATCAGCGCCGCCGAGCTGAAGAAGGAAACCATGCTCCTGCTCGGCACCGGCCACTGCTTCCGCGACCATGTGCTCGAGGTCTGCCCCGAGTTCGCCCGCTTCTCGTCCGACGCCGAAGGCATTCGCAAGAGCTTCGAAGGCAGCTCGCTGGAGACGATCAAGCACATGGTGGCTTCGGGCATGGGCGTGACCGTCGTGCCCAGCTTGAGCGTACCGCCCCATCCTTCGCCCCACCTGCGCTTCGTTCCGTTTGAGGCGCCCATCCCCAGCCGCCGCGTGGTGCTGGCCTGGCGTCGCACCTTCACCCGCTACGAGGCCATCGCAGCGCTGCGCAACGCGATCTACGCCTGCGAGCTGGGCGGGGTGACGCGGCTGTCCTGAGCCCTGCAAATTCGGGCAAACCCCGCCCTTCATTTGCGGGCATCACGGGCGCAGGCCGCACCGATCAGCCTTATGCTGCGCCCGCACCGCCAGTATGTGAGCATTAGTTCACGACATCCGGCGGCGTCGGTCGCCGGCCACCCCGGCTGATCGTCCAACAACAAGACTGAATCAGAGGGATCACTACCATGATCAACAAGCGTACCGCCCTGGTGGCGGCACTGGCAGCTGCCGCATTGGCCGCGGCCAACCCCGCCCTGGCCCTGGACACCCGAACCGTTTCCGGCAGCTATGGCGACCTGAGCTGGAGCGCCCAGAGCAATATCGTCGGCGTGACCTCCACGGCCACCGGCGCTGCCGGCGGCGATCCGCGCTACTTTGCACCCATGCCCCAGTACAGCGGCGTGGCCACCTTGATCATGAACTACGGCGCCGCCGGTTCCTTCATCTGCACCGGCTCGCTGATGGAAGACCGTCGCACCATCCTGACCGCCGCCCACTGCGTCAGCGACGGCTCGGCCGACCGTCCGCTGAGCACGACCGTCTATTTCTACAACGGCACCAATCCGGACACCGTCCCGCTCGCCGCGCCCAGCTTCAGCTATGCCGTGAGCAACTACAAGGTGCACTCGGCCTACACCGGCCACGTGATCGACCAGAACGACATCGCCGTGCTGACCCTGGACAACTGGGTCGACTCGTCGATCAGCACCTATGACCTCTACACCAGCGACCTGACCGGTCAGGGCTACAACATTGCCGGCTACGGCGGCCGCTCCAACACCGGCGGCACTGTGGGTACCAACCTGGGTACGGGCCGCCTGCGCCAGGGCGACAACCGCTACGACTTCCGCATGGGCGACGACGATTTCCTGTTCCCGGACGGCCACACGGTCTGGAGCGATGTGCTGGGTGAACCCTCGTCGCAGATCGAGTACACCTACCTGGCGGACTTCGACAACGGCCAGGACGCCAACGACGCCAGCTGCCGCACCGTGGTGCTGGGCCTGGGCTTGCCGGCCTCCGGCAAGTACTGCGACCTGGGCGTGGGTGCCGACGAGGTGTCCAGCGCCGGCGGCGACTCCGGCGGCCCTGAGTTCGTCGACGGAAAGGTCGCATCGGTGACCTCGTTCGGCCTGAGCTTCGGCGGCTTCTACGGCGACATCAACCCAGGCCTGAACAGCAGCTTCGGCGAGTTCAACGGCTTCGTGCCGACCTCGATCCATGCCGACTTCATCCGCTCCAGCTTCATTCCTGAGCCGGCCAGCATGGCCCTGGTGGGCCTGGGCCTGCTGGGCCTGGGTCTGACCCGCCGCAAGAAGCAGCAAGGCTGAGCCCTCGCCGCTGATTGAAACCGGGGCCGCCTCCAGCCTGGAGGCGGCCCCATCTTTTTGGCTATCGCCGCGGTTGAGCCATTCAAATTGCCAGCCCCGGAGCATGGGCCTATCGTTGCCGCCATCGCAGCCCAGCCTGCACTCAGCGGAGATCCACGATGACCAGCGAAGCCAAATGCCCCTTCCACCACGCAGCAGGTGGCGGCACCACCAACAAGGACTGGTGGCCCAAGCAGCTCCGCGTTGAGCTCCTGAACCAGCATTCGAACAAGTCCCATCCGCTGGGCGAAGGCTTTGACTACGCCGCCGAGTTCAAGAAGCTCGACTACAAGGCCCTGAAGGCAGACCTGGTCAAGCTGATGACCGACAGCCAGGACTGGTGGCCGGCCGACTTCGGCCACTACGGCCCTCAGATGGTGCGCATGGCCTGGCATGCGGCCGGCACCTACCGCACGCTGGACGGCCGCGGCGGTGGCGGGCGCGGCCAGCAGCGTTTCGCGCCGCTCAATTCCTGGCCTGACAACGTCAACATCGACAAGAGCCGCCGCCTGCTCTGGCCGATCAAGCAGAAGTACGGCCAGAAGATTTCCTGGGCCGACCTCTTCATCCTCGCCGGCAATGTGGCCCTGGAAAGCATGGGCTTTCGCACCTTCGGCTTTGCCGGTGGCCGCGAGGACGTGTGGGAGCCGGACATGGACGTGAATTTCGGCGCCGAAACGAGCTGGCTGGCCACTGACAAGCGCTTCCATGGCGACCGGGAGCTGGACAAGAACCTCGCCGCCACCCACATGGGCCTGATCTATGTGAACCCGGAAGGCCCGAACGCGAGCGGCGACTACCTGGCCGCCGCCAAGGACATCCGCGCCACCTTCAACAACATGGCGATGGACGACGAAGAGATCGTCGCCCTGATAGCCGGTGGCCACACCTTCGGCAAGGCCCATGGCGCGGCGCCCGAGTCGCACAAGGGCGCCGAGCCCGAAGGTGCAGAGATCCACGAGCAGGGCCTCGGCTGGACCAGCAATTTCGGCAGCGGCCATGGCAAGGACACGGTCTCCAGCGGCCTCGAGGTCACCTGGACCAAGACGCCGGCGCTGTGGAGCAACAACTTCTTCGAGAACCTGTTCAAGTACGAATGGGACATGGTCAGGTCGCCGGCTGGCGCCAAGCAATGGGTGGCCAAGGACGCCGAGGACATCATTCCGGATGCGCATGTGAAGGGCCTGTTCCACAAGCCCACGATGCTGACCACCGACCTGACGCTGCGCTTCGACCCCGAGTTCGGCAAGATTTCCAAGCGCTTCCTCGAGGACCCGCAGGCCTTTGCCGAGGCCTTCGCCCGTGCCTGGTTCAAGCTGACCCACCGCGACATGGGCCCCAAGGCTCGCTACCTGGGCCCGGAAGTGCCGAAGGAAGAGCTGCTGTGGCAGGACCCGCTGCCGGCCGCGACGCTCGCGCCCACAGCGGCCGACATTGCCGATGCCAAGGCGCGGATCGCGGCCTCCGGCCTGTCGGTGTCCGAGCTGGTCTCGGTGGCCTGGGCCTCGGCCTCCACCTTCCGGGGTGGCGACAAGCGCGGCGGCGCCAATGGCGCGCGCATCGCGCTGGCGCCGCAGAAGGACTGGGCGATCAACCAGGGCGTGGCCAAGGCCGTGGCCCTGCTTGCGGGCATCGCCGGCAAGCTCTCGCTGGCCGATGTGATCGTGCTGGCCGGTGGCGTCGGCATCGAGCAGGCGGCCAAGGCGGCGGGCGTGACGCTGGAAGTGCCGTTCGCCCCGGGCCGAGTGGACGCCACGCAGGCGCAGACCGATGTCGAATCCTTCGCCGTGCTGGAGCCGGTGGTGGATGGATTCCGCAACTACGGGGCGGGCAAGCTCGGCGCAGCCACCGAGGCGCTGCTGATCGACCGCGCCCAGCTGCTGACGCTCACCGCGCCGGAGATGACGGCCCTGGTCGGCGGCCTGCGGGTACTCGGCGCCAATGCCGACGACAGCAAGCATGGCGTGTTCACCGAAAAGGTCGGGGTCCTGAGCAACGACTTCTTCGTCAAGCTGCTCGACATGAACCTGGCCTGGAAGGCGGTTGACGGCGAGGCTGAACTCTTCGAGGGCCGTGATCGCAAGACTGGCGCCGTGAAGTACACGGGCACGCGCAACGACCTGATCTTCGGTTCCAACTCCGTGCTGCGCGCCTATGCCGAGGTCTATGCCAGCGCGGACGGCCAAGGCAAGCTGGTGCGGGACTTTGTTGCAGCCTGGGTCAAGGTGATGAACCTGGACCGTTTCGATCTGACTTGAGCTGCATGCGCGGGCAGCAATCGGCGGTCGGCATGTGCGGTAGCGCACAGCGCCGGCCGCCGCGTGGGGCGAGAGTCGAAGGCATTGGCGCTACGGCGCCTGTGCCGGAGATGCGCAATGAACAGCCCTCGCTACCTGACTACTGAAGATGCACAGCATCGCCCCGTCTGCCCGCAATGCGGCGGGCCCCTGCGGCGCGTGCATCGCCATGCCATCGACATGCTGATCGACACGCTGATACCTGTGCTGCGCTTTCGCTGCGTGACGGCCGAGTGTGGCTGGGAGGGCCGTCGGCGCAGGCTGCAGACGCAGCGCAGCGACGGCGCACGCCGACAAGTCCTCTAGCGCCGACGACCGCACATCGCGGCCTTGCTCGCCACAAACGCGCCCGCCAGCAGGGAGACGCACAGCCACAGAGAACCCACCAAGGCGGTATGGAACCGGCGGTCCTCGATGGCCTGGATGTTTGCGTCCAGTTGTTGCAAGTCCTGCTTGGCCAGTCCATGAGCCGCACGCACGCGCAACTCCGCCTCGCGCTGACCCAGCCCGGTGCGCAACGCGACCAGCCGGCCCACGTAGCGCAGGTCGGACGGCGGCAGCGAGCTCATCTGACCGGCGTTGATGAAGGTCTCGGCCACCTCATTCACGGCACGCCGGGCCGCAAGCTCCGCCTCGGGCGTCAGCGGCGCCAGGCTGGCGGCCTGCGGGCTTTGGAACAAGCCATTGACATGCCGCATCAAGACATCGTGAGGCATCTCCACAAAAGCGGCGCCGCGGCGATTGGCATCGCCAACGAAAACCGTCAGCATGGCAAGCACCATCAGGGCAAGCAGCCAGGCGACGACGGCATCGCGCTGTTCGTGCCGCATGCCGACCGCTACATGATGGCGCCGTTGCCCGGCCAGGTAGCCACACAGCCCGGCAGCCAGCAGCTGCACACCGGCCAGCTTCCACAGGGCCTGGTCACTTGGAATGCCGCCCGCGAAGCCCAGCCAGGGATGCGGCGCCGGTGCAGACCAGCCGAACCCGGCGCTGAAGATCAGCGTCACCGCCACGACGGCGCCCAGGACGATCGCGCGATGACCGGTGGTCAGACTTCGGCGTGGGCTGGGCGCAGTCTGTGGGGCATCGCCCTCGGCTGGATTGGCATCAAAGGAGTTGGCAGGCATGGGCATTCCGTTGCCGCAAGCCTGCGGTTGCGACCGAGCCTCGTCTGTGCGCTGCCGAACCAAGCCCGGCGAGCGCCGGCCAGCGTCAGGGCAGCAAATCCCTTAGCATGGCTGCGACCCAGCGACCTCCACCCACTTCAAGGACCCGCCATGGCCAAGAAAGCCCCCGCCTCCACGATCAACATCGGCATCAGCGAGAAGGACCGCGCCGCCATCGCGGCCGGTCTTTCCAAGCTGCTGGCCGACACCTACACGCTCTACCTGACCACGCACAACTTCCACTGGAACGTGACCGGGCCCATGTTCAATTCGCTGCACGCGATGTTCATGGCCCAGTACACCGAGCTCTGGAACGCGGTGGACCCGGTGGCCGAGCGCATCCGCTCGCTGGGCCATGTGGCGCCGGGCTCCTATGCCCAGTTCGCCAAGCTCAGCTCCCTGAAGGACGCGCCGGCCACGCCGCCCAAGGCGCTGGAGATGGTGCGCATCCTGATGCAAGGCCACGAGGGCGTCGCCCGCACGGCGCGCAGCCTGTTCCCGGCGGTGGAGAAGGCTTCGGACGAGCCGACGGCCGACCTCTTGACGCAGCGGATCACGGTGCATGAACAGACTGCTTGGATGCTCAGGAGTCTTCTTGAAGAATGAGCATCTGCAAGCCGCAAGGCTTACGGCGCGGACTCGTGCCCGCAGGCTGTCGGCGCAGCCAACAGACGGCATGGATGCTGCGCAGCCTGCTGGAGGAGTGATGATGAAGTCCGCCGCGCTCGCCGTGCTGACTCTGGCCGGCTGCGTGGCGGTGCCGACGGCGCCGCCCGCTGCTGATCTGCTGTTCAGCGCCACGCGTGACGGCGCGGCCGCCCTCTACCTGCTGAGGGCCGGCCAGAGCGAGCCCGAGAAGCTTGCCAGTGGCCCAGGCAACTGGCCGGCATGGGCGCCGGACGGCCAACGCATCGTCTTCCAGAGCCGGCGCGCGGGCAATCTCGACATCTACGCAATGGACCTGGCTGGCGGCGAGCCGCGCCAGCTGACGAACGATCCGGAGCCTGACTACCTGGCCGAGTGGTCACCCGATGGCCGGGAGATCGTCTTCACCTCCTGGCGCAAGGAAGCCGGCGAGACTGAGCGCGCCGCCCATCTTTACCTGATGAAGCCTGACGGCAGCGAGCAGCGCCGCCTGCCCATCGCGTCGCTGAAGACCTCGGCCGGCGCCAGCTGGTCGCCCGACAGCCGCCGGCTGGTCTTCTCCCGCCAGGTCGACGGCAAGGGGGCCGAGCTCTTCATCGTGGACCGCGATGGCAGCAATGAACGGCGGCTGACACAGGACAGCGCGCAAGACATCCACAATGGTTCACCCAGCTTCTCGCCCGACGGGCAGTGGATCGCCTTCTACTCCGACGCTGGCAAGGGCAGCGCCCAGCTGCAATTGATCAGGCCCGACGGCAGCGAGCGCCGCACGCTGCGGGCCGAGGGCAAGAACTGGTATCCGCGCTGGTCGGCGGATGGCCGCTGGTTGCTGGTCACCGGCCCGTCACTCGTCGGCGCAGATGCCAACAACATGGACCTGCTGGCCGTACCCCTGCAGGGCGAGCCGCGGCCGCAGCTGGTGATCGGCGGCCCCAAGCGCGAGCAGGAAGGCAGCTGGCGGCCCTCGCCACGGTGACATCTCGGCAGGCTGATACTGCCGTCCGTCGGCCGCTGACCCGTCACCGCAGGCGAGGTCGGCACACTGCACCGCTCACACGCATTCCGCGTGGACAGACTCATTCAAGAGGCTATCAATGCGCCCCATGTCCCGTTTGATCCCGGCTCTTGCTGCCGCGCTGCTGTTGGCCAGCAACGCCACCTGGGCTGCCGAGCCGACCCGCGAGGAACTGTCCCGCCAGGTCGAGGCCCTGGATAAGGAATTCTTCGACGCCTTCAACAACTGCAAGATAGAGAAGCTCACCGGGATGGTGGCCGAGGACCTGGAGTTCTTCCACGACAAGAACGGCCTGATGCGCTCGCGCCAGGCCTTCATCAAGGCGGTCAGGAACAATGTCTGCGGCAAGTTCCGCCGCGAGCCGATCGCCGGCACGATGGTGGTCTATCCACTGGAGAAATTCGGCGCGATCCAGATGGGCGATCACAAGTTCTGCACCCCGGACGGCAGCCGCTGCGAGGGCCAGGGCAAGTATGTGAACGTCTGGCAGCGCAAGGGCGAGCGCTGGGAAATGATGCGGGTGCTCAGCTATGAGCACCACCCACTGACGCAGTGAATGGGCGCCCTCCCGGGCACCCGCCACCGATTCAAGCGCTGTCGGCCTGCGCCTTGAGAAAGGCCAGGTACTTCGGATCCTCGACCTCGAAGGCCTTGGCGCCGCCGCTCTTGTGCGCGGCCGCCAGCCATTCGACCGCGCCCGCTTCGTCACCCATCTCCAGCAGCGACTGGCCCAGGCGCAGCTGCACGAGCAGCTCGTCGCCTGCATCTTCGAAGCAGTTGACCGCGGCCAGGAAGCTGTCGCGAGCCGACTCGAAGTCGTCGAGCAGGAACTGCATGTCGGCGAGCGAGATCAGCAGGCCCAGCGCCTCGTCGTGTTCGGACCAGGGCTCGGGAACCAGTTCCAGCGCCTGCTCGAACAACGCCAGCGCCGCCTCGAAATCACCCTCGTCGGCGCGCTGGTCGGCCTGGTCGATCAGGCCCTGTATGCGTGCGCTGGGAACCGTCATGACCTCACAGCACCGCCAGCAGGCCGACGATGCCGATGCCCAGCGCGGCCAGCGCGTCGCCCGCAATCAGGCCGCCACCGAACAGCGAGGTCGGCTTCATGTCGTCAGGCAGGGCTGCTTCGCCGGCCTTGGGCTTGGGCGTCAGGGTCTGGATCAGGCTGGCCACCACGCCGCCGGCACCGAACCACAGCGAGGTCGGCAGATTGACGAAGCCACCGAAGGACGAGGCATAGGGGCTGGGCAGCAACACGGCGTCGACGACAAAGTCGGTGGCGAATCCGGCCCGGCCAGAAGCCGCGAACTTCTTGTAGCCCTGCCGGCTGCGAATGAATTTGCGCAGGAACTCGGTCAAAAGGCCCAGCGCGATACCGATCAGGATGGCCTGCGTCTGGTAGGGCTTGGGGTCAGTGATCGAGCGCAGCGCGCCGACGAACTTGTAGGTCATGGCCGAGGTCCATTGCGAGGGCGCCTCGGAGGCGCTCATCACCGTCTGGTCCAGGCGCAGCACCGGGTGCGCGGTCATGAAGAACTCGGCGATCACCACCGTCATCACCGCACCCAGCACCAGGCCGATGGCCTGGAAGCGGAACTGCAGCGCCCGGTTGGAGCCCAGGCGCCAGCCGGTCGAGCGGTCCTGCTGCATGTCGCCGGCGACGCTGCAGGAGACGAAGACCACGGTCGCGCCCATCAGTGCCAGGATCGGGTCGTGCAGGCCCAGCGTGGCCATCAGGAGCACGGTGACGACGAAGGCCGAGGAGATCGGGTTCCAGTCGGTCAGGCCCAGCGAGATGCCGTTGACCAGGGCAAACAGGAACACCAGGGCCACGGCGAAGATCATGTAGCCAAAGCTCAGGTGGAAGAACTGCATGCCGGCCACCAGCGTGGCCACGGTCCAGAAGCCCACCCAGACCAGCAGGCGCTTGATGCTGGCCTTGGGGCCGGTGCGCTGCTCGTCCGGCACATGGACCTTCTCGCCCGGCTGCGCCAGCTGCTTGGCAATGCGCCAGAAGATCAGCGTCAGGTCGATGATGGCCGCGCCCAGCACCATGCCCAGGGCGATCAGGAAGGCGATCTTGCGGAAGGGTTCGTTGTCCTTCAGCCAGCCGATGCTGATGAAGTACGGCGTCAGCGACCAGAACGTCAGGCCGCCCACGATGGCCGGCACGCCCACGCGGGCGCCGACGATCAGGCCGGCGCCAAAGGTGGAGCAGCTGAACTCGGTGGCGGCGATCCAGGCCACCTTGTTGGTGGCGAGGCCGCCCACAACGCCCAGGCCCATGCCGCCAAACAGGCGCGAGACCGAGCGGCGCAGCAGTTCGGGGTCGGTCAGGGCGCGCAGGATGTTCGCAACCGCCAGGCCCGAGGGAAAGGTCAGTTGCATCCGTTCGACGAGGATGGGCGTGTAAAGCATGCCGATGCCGGCCGCCATCATGGCGATGCACATCAGATAGGCCATCAGCTGCCAGTTGGGCACCGGCGGCATGCCCATCCAGACCATGGCCTGGATCAGCGCGCTCATGGCCATCATGCCGGCCACCGAGGCGGCCGTGGTCTGGATGTAGTTGGCGCCGTGGCGGCCTTCGGCCCCGTAGCCATAGGTGACCACCGAGCCCAGGATGCCAGCCAGCACCTGCCCGCCGACGAAGAAGCCGATGGAGAAGTTCATGAAGGCGGCCGTGATGCCGCCCAGGGGGCCGAGGATGAACATGCCGACGCAGGCCAGCAGGGTGTAGTAGCCCCAGCTGCCGACGGGCGGCAGCCAGGCCCAGCGTCTGGAATCGTTGATGGCGAGGGTCGTCATGGGGAGAGCGGTGAATTTGCGATGGCGCGCATGATGCGCGCCGCAAAGGCCGGCTTCGCTCCACAATTACCCCACCATGCCGGCCGCCACCCGCATCGCCATCCTGACGTTCGATGGCTTCAACGAGATCGACAGCTTCGTCGCTCTGGGCCTGCTCGGCCGGCTGCGCGCCCAGGGTTTCGCGCCCGAGCTGTGCGGGCCCGGCACCATGGCCACCTCGATGAACGGCGTGCAGGTGCAGATCCAGCGGCCGCTGGAATGGGCCAACGAGGCCGAGGTCGTGCTGTTCGGCTCGGGGCTCTACACCCGCGCCATCGCCGAGAACTCCGCATTGCTGGACCGCCTTCAACTCGATCCGGTGAAGCAATTGATCGGCGCCCAATGCTCGGGCGCCCTGCTGCTGGCTCGGCTCGGCCTGCTGGGCAGCTCACCGGCCTGCACCGACAGCGTCAGCAAGCCCTTCCTGATCCAGGCGGGCGTGCGCGTTCTCGATGAAGAAGCCTTCCATGCTCAGGGGCCGGTCGCCACGGCGGGTGGCTGCCTCGCGGCCCAGTACCTGGCCGCCTGGGTGATGTATGTCAAAGCCGGTGAAACGGCGGCGCGCGAGGCCTTGTGGCGGTCCGCACCCGTGGGTGAGCAGGCCGCCTATGTGGAGCGCCTGCTGGGCAAGGTCCGGCGCTTCGGGCCTGCGTCAGCCTGACGCCACATTTGGCCCAAGCAGCCATTGGCAGGCGCTGGCGACCGGGAGCATCATCAATCGCGCCTCGCCTGCTTCGCCTCCTCCTCTCCTTCTACCAATCACGTTGGGAGTTGCCATGCGTCTAGCGTTCAAAGGTTCTAGCGTCTTCGTTTCGGGACTGCGTTCTTTCGGACTGGGGCTTGCGCTGCTCGGCGCTGCCGCTGGTGCCAGCGCCGGTGAGCTCACGGTGTCGGGCTTCGGCACGCTGGCAGTCGGCAAAGCCATCTCCGGTGTCGACCAGACCTACTTCGGCTTCAAGTGCCCCTGCTTCATCGCCAACTATCCCGATGTGGGCGTGTATGGCAAAGGCATCGATTTCGGGCCTGATTCGCGCTTCGGCGTGCAGGGTGTCTACCGCTTCGAGGGCGGCCTGAGCCTCACCGGCCAGATCACCACCCATGGCGGCAACGGCCTCAAACCTGCGGTCGACTGGGCCTATGGCTCCTTTGCACTGAGCGACTCGCTCACCCTGCAGGCCGGCCGCAAGCGCCTGCCGCTGTTCGGCTACTCCGACTTCTTCCAGGTCGGCTATGCCTACCCCTGGATCCGTCCGCCGGGTGACCTCTACGGCTGGCAGATCGTGGCCTACAACGGCGCCAATCTGCTCTACCGCAAGAACTTTGGCGGCCTGTCGGTCTCGGCCAATATCTGGGCCGGCAGCGAGAGCGACAAGGGCAACCGCATGCTCGACAAGATCTACTACGACGCGCCGATCGACGAGAAATGGAAGGGCATCGTCGGCGGCTATGTGGAGCTGGGCACCGACTGGGGTTCGGCCCGCTTCGTGATGATGACCAACAAGGTGGATCGCCTCGTTGGCGGCGCAGTCAACAAGTCCGGCGTGAAGCAGAACTTCTACGGCTTCACCTTCAATGTCGACCAGTCGGACTGGGTGCTGCGCACCGAGTTCAACCGCTTCGTGCGGCCCGACGCACCCAAGGACATCTACAACGTCTACTTCGTCGGCGCCGGCCGGCGCTTCGGCGACTGGCTGCCGATGCTGACCTACTCGCGCTTCACGGAAGACTTCAAGGACGACCCGACCGCCAATGAAAAGCACAACACGCTGGCGGCCACGCTGCGCTGGGACTTCCGCGACAACATGGCGCTGAAGCTCGAGTACGACGTGTTCAAGGACAAGTCGGCCTTCCCCTTCGTTGGCAATTCCAAGGCCATCGCCATGTCGCTGGACTTCACCTTCTGAGGAGCACAGCCATGCGCAAGCAATCCATGCACCAAGCGTTTGCCGCCCTCGTCCTGCTGATCGGCAGCGTTGCGGCGTCAGCCGGCCCGGTCGTCGTGGCCAACCCGGCCCTCGCGGGCAAGCCGGCGGCAGACGACATCAAGGCCATCTTCCTCGGCCAGTCCAGCGCCCTGCCAGGCGCCGGCGCCGTGACGCCCGGCCTGCCCAAGGATGGCAAGGTCCGCGAGGACTTCCTCTCCGGCTTTGTCGGCAAAAGCAACCAGCAGTACAAGGCGGTCTGGACTCAGCTGATCTTCACCGGCAAGGCGCAAGCGCCCAAGCAGTTCGAGAACGACGACGAGCTGAAGAAATGGATCGCCGCGACGCCCAACAGCATCGGCGTGCTGGACAGCAGCAAGGTCGACGGCACGGTGAAGGTGATCAGCGGGCAATAGCGAAGCCATGCGCTGAGCCGGCCCGATCAGCCGGGATTTGAGGCTGCGGGGATAATCGCGGGTTCGCTCCTTGCCCGAGCCCGTTTCGAATCCACAAAGCCTCATGTCCACCGATCTGTCCACCCGCATCGATGGTGAAGTGCGCCGCCGCCGCACCTTCGCCATCATTTCCCACCCTGACGCGGGCAAGACCACGCTGACCGAGAAGCTGCTGCTGTTCTCGGGCGCGATCCAGATCGCCGGCTCGGTGAAGGCCCGCAAGGCCTCGCGCCATGCGACGTCCGACTGGATGGAAATCGAAAAGCAGCGCGGCATCTCGGTGGCCTCCTCGGTCATGCAGATGGAGTACCGCGACTGCGTGATCAACCTGCTCGACACGCCCGGCCACCAGGACTTCTCCGAAGACACCTACCGCGTGCTGACCGCCGTGGACGCGGCGCTGATGGTGATCGACGCGGCCAACGGCGTGGAGCCGCAGACCCGGCGCCTGCTGCAGGTCTGCCGCGCCCGCAACACGCCTATCCTCACCTTCGTCAACAAGATGGACCGCGAGGTGCAGGACCCGCTGGCCCTGATGGACGAGATCGAGCGCGAGCTCGGCATGACCGTCGTGCCCTTCACCTGGCCGGTGGGCATGGGCAAGCAGTTCCATGGCGTGATGGACCTGCGCCAGCAGCGCATGCGCGTGTTCGCGCCCGGTGAAGACCGCGCCGCCGGCACCGAGGAAGTGCTGGAAGGCCTGGACAACCCGGCCTATGCCCAGCGCTTCGGCATGCAATACGACAACGCCCAGGGCGAGATCGAACTGGTGCGCGAGGCCGCGCCCGAATTCGATCTGCAAGAGTTCCTCACCGGCAAGCAGACGCCGATGTTCTTCGGCTCGGCCGTCAACAACTTCGGCGTGCAGGAAGTGCTGGACGCGCTCGTGGAGCTGGCGCCGGCGCCGGGCGAACGCGCAGCCATGCAGCGCGTGGTGCAGCCGGAAGAGCCCAAGTTCACCGGCGTGGTGTTCAAGATCCAGGCGAACATGGACCCGGCGCATCGCGACCGCATCGCCTTCCTGCGCGTGGCCTCGGGCCATTTCGAGCGCGGCATGCGCTTGAAGGTCGTGCGCTCGGGCAAGGAGCTGCGCCCCAACACCGTGGTGAGCTTCCTGTCACAGCGCCGCGAGCTGCTGGACGAGGCCTTTGCCGGCGACATCATCGGCATCCCCAACCACGGCGTGCTGCAGCTGGGCGACACGATCACCGAAGGCGAGGCCCTGCAATACACCGGCCTGCCCTTCTTCGCGCCGGAAATGTTCCGCTCGGTTGAAGTGGCCGACCCCTTGAAGACCAAGCAGCTGAAGGCCGGCCTCACGCAGCTCGGCGAAGAAGGCGCGATCCAGGTCTTCCGCCCCATCGCCGGTACCGTGCTCTTGCTCGGCGCTGTCGGTCAACTGCAGTTCGAAGTCGTCGCTCACCGCCTGGAGCATGAGTACGGTGTCAAGGCCCGCATCATGCCCAGCCGCTTCCAGGTGGCCCGCTGGGTGACCTGCGACGACCCGCAGGAGCTCAAGCGCTTCATCGACGCCAACGACCACCGCATGGCCTATGACGCCGTCGATGCGCCCACCGTCCTGGTGGAATACGCGCCCGAGCTGCGCGCCATCGAGAGCAACTGGCCCAAGATCAAGTTCCACGCGCTGCGCGAGCATGCGGGGCTGGTGTTCCAGAAGCGGCTGGATGGTTGACCGCCCACGCACGGGCGCTGACAAGGACGGGATTCAGCGGCGGTACGGATTGTCCGGCCGGCGGTCGTAGCGGTTGGGCACGCCGTCGCCATCACGGTCGCGGTAGTCCCGGTGATCCCGGTAGTCGCGACGGTCCCAATGGCCGTGACCATGGCGCGGCAGGTAGTAGTTGCGCTCGTAGCGGTCCGGAATGCCATCGGCATCACGATCCCAGCGGGTCGGCTCGCGGTAGTAGACACGACGGTACTCGACGACCGGCTGGTAGACCGGCACGGCAACGCCGTAGCCGCGATCCGAACCGACCTGCACACCAAGACCCGGCGCACCGACGCTGACGGCCCAGCGGACATCGTCACGGGCTTGGGCCAGGCCAGCCGACAAGACGCCAGCGGCAGCCACCATCAGGAGGGCGAGTTTGCGATTCAGGCTCATGCGGAGCTCCTTGCTTGCGTGCACGGCAAAGGCCGCGCCGTGAGCAGACAACGAGGTCGCAGGGGCCGGGGCCGACACACAGCATGTGACGGGCGTGACCGGATGTAAGGCCTTCACAGTCAGTGTTGCACTGATGGGCCGGACTTGCGCCACTCCGCGGCCGGCTTGCCGGTCAACTCCTCGACCAATTGCCAGCCACGTTGCTGGCGGGCCTCGGCCTCTGTGCCGTAATAGCGCTCGGCCAATTTGGGTACCGCCAGCTTCTGGGCTTCGCAGGACGCTTTGCAGCTTGCCAGGTCGTCTCCAAGCGGGACCCCCCACATCTCCCGGTAGGGCGGGCGTCGCTCCCCCAGAAGCTTGAGGCGCTCCTCGCAAGCGGGCTCGCAGTGCAAGGCTTGCAGGCGAGATTCGCAGGCGGCCACGCCCGCCGTGGCCGGAGCGAGCGCCCAGAAGCGGATGATGGACCCGACACCGCCCGCCGTGACCGGCCGCACAGGCAAGGACTCCACCACGTCCTCGGGATGCAAACGCAGGAGGATGCGCGTCAGCCGATGGTCGCGCAGGGAGGGTCCGTCAAGGCCCAACGCCTGGCGCTGCCCTTCGGTGGCGCCCCAACGGCGGCCCCACAGCGATGGGCCGACGGGACCGGAGCCTTCCACCCGCTCGACCACGGAAAGCTTCGCAAACCCCAGCTCCTCGCCATAGTGCTCCAGCATTGCGACATGCAGGCTCGGAAACCGGGTAGCAGCGCCGGCCGGCCAGTGAATCATGCGAAATGATGGCTGTACAAGCTCCTTCAGGCGCTCCACGCGAGCCCCCTGACCTCGAGAGGCTACATAGAGAACCAGCCGTTCCGCCTGCGCCCGACCCAGCCCAGGCAAGAGCCGGCCCAGTGGCAGGTCTGGCCCATCGCTCTGGTTCAACTCGATCTGCCAGGCCGTGGCCGCCTCCTGGCAATGCGGGCCCTGGCAATCGGGATGCGCCAACTCGAATCGGACCGGTCGTATGTAGTCCGAAGGCGGCGCCAGCAGCGGGCGCCGCCAAGTCAGCTCATCCAGGCAGTTGTCGAAGTCCTTCTGCTCAACAAGGTGCGGCGCACCATAGCGCTCCAGGCTCATCAAGGCATCGGCATCGACGGCACGCCATTCGCGGCCCTCAAGCGTTCCCAGCTGCTCGCGCCGTGCCCGTATCGTCAGGGTCCTTCGCTCACCGTCCAGCACCAGCAAGGCCACCGGCCAGCGGCCGCTGGCATCGGCATCCGCGCGGCCGACGATCCGGTCGGGGTCACGCCAGGAGCGTTCCTGGGCATGAACCGGCAACAGGCTGGCCAGCAGCGCGCCGGCCAGCGTCATGCACCGGAGCAGCCTCAAGGCAGGCGCGTGTAGTTCACCGGCTGCCAGCTGTAGCCCTTGCCCTCGGCCTTGACGCGGCCGATGCCGGGGAAGGACACATGGGTGAAGGCCAGGTAGTAGCCGCCGGCCGCTGCCTCGGCATAGAGCTTCTGGCGCTCGGGCATGGCCTTGGTGGAATCGCTGTCGAAGCTGATGGTCACCGTCGGGTCGGGGAACTGCACCGAGGCCACATGCATCGAGTCGCCACCGAACACCATCTTCTGGCCCTTGCTCTCGGCAACAAAGACCGTGTGGCCAGGCGTGTGGCCATAGGCCGGCTGGGCGCGAACGCCGGGCACCAGCTCGGTGGCACCGTCGAAGGGCTTCAGCCGGCCACTGTCCACATAGGGCTTGGCGGCCAGCTGCACACCGTCCGGGCCCTTGCCAGCAGCTGGCGCGGCGGTGAGGTACTCGGCGTCACGCTTGTCCAGGCGCACGACGGCATTGCGGAACACCGGCTTGCCGTCCACGGTCAGGCCGCCGATGTGGTCGCCGTGGCGGTGCGTGATGTAGATCTCGTCGACCTGTTCGGGCTGGTAGCCGGCCGCCTTCAGGTTGGCCAGCACGCGACCCAGCGTCGGGCCGAACACGCTGGCGGCACCGGCATCCACCATCACCAGCTTGGTGCCGGTGTTGATCACATAGGCATTGACCGAGGTCTCAAGTGGCAGATGAAGATGGTTGTGCTTCAGCGCCTCGGCCACCTGGCCCGGGCGGTTTTCCTTCAGGAGCTTGTCGACGGGCAGGTCCAGCGTGCCGTCGTTGATGGCAGTGACCTCGAAGTCGCCCAGCATCATGCGGAAGACGCCCGGCGCCTGGCTCTTGACGAAGGGAGCGGCGGCCTGGGCGCTGGTGGCAGCGGCAAGGGCGAGCGCGAAGCCCAGGGTGGTGAAACGAATGTTCATGACAGTCTCCTTGGGGTGATCAGCAACAGCGCCGCAGGATAGCGGCTGCGCGCTATTTCTGCTGGCCGGCCACCCATTCATCCACGACCTGGCTGAGCACCGCCAGCGGCACATTGCCGGTCTGCAGAACGAGGTTGTGGAACTTCTTCATCTCGAACCTGGCGCCCAGCGCCTTTTGCGCCTTGGCCCGCTCGGCCAGGATGTGCAGCATGCCCATCTTGTAGGCACAGGCCTGGCCGGGCATGACCACATAGCGCTCGGCCTCGGCCACCGGAATGCCGTAGTCCAGCACCTGCTGGCGGGTCCACTTCATCGCGTGCAGGCCGGTGTCGACCACCAGGCGCTTGGCGCGGAACAGTTCGGCATCCAGTTGGCCCAGGCGGCCGGCGATATCGCCCTCATACCAGCCGTTCTCGGCGGCCAGTTGCTCCGAATACAGGGCCCAGCCTTCTGCGAACGCCGAGCCGGCGGCGAACACGCCGTCGCGCCGGTAGCGCGGCAGGTTCTCGGCCTCCTGCTGCAGGGCGATCTGGAAATGGTGGCCCGGCACGCCCTCGTGGTACGTCAGGGTACGCATATTGGTCATGCGGAAGACGGGGCCCGGCAACGGCGCCCAGAAGATGCCGGGCAGCGTGCCGTCCTTGGCCGGAGCCGAGTAGTGCGCGGCTGCGGTCTTCTCCGTGAACGGCGGCTCGCGCTTGACGATGACCGGCGCCTTGGGCGTGATATCGAAGATCAGCTTGGCGCGCTTCTCCGCGTCGCGCAGCAGGCTTTCGTAGCGGGCCAGGAGCGCCGGGCGAGGCTCTGCCTCCTTGGGCTGCAGGTCGGCATCGAGCTTGACCATGCGCTCTTTGACGCTGCCTTCCTTGTAGCCAAGCTGCTTGAGGAGCCCGTCCATCTCGCCTTCGATCCGTGCCACTTCCGAGAGCCCGATGGCATGGATCTGCGCCGGTGTGTAGTCGGTCGTGGTGTTGCGGCGCAGCTCGTAGGCATAGGCCTTGTCGCCGCCCTTCAGGCGCCAGAGGCCGGCGTCGTCCGTCGTCTTGGGCAGCTGCGCCTGCAGCAAGGCCTGGGCGCGGCGGAAGGCCGGCAGGATGGATTCGGCGGTGATCTTCTCGGCCTCGATGATGGCCTTGGCGCGGGCTTCGGCGCTCAGGCCGGACAGCTTCTCGCTGCGCTGCGCCAGCGACACGACCAGCACATTGCCGGCGGCAGGCGCAGCCAGGAAGCGCTCGAACTGACCCAGCGCCGCCTCGGTGATGAAGCGCGGCATCAGGAAGCCGCGCGCCTCGCCCTCCCTGGCGCGGGCGATGCCGGTGTCGATCTGGCCGGCCACCTGCCCGAGGCGCGCCAGGTAGTTGGCGATGTCGCGCTCATTGCGGATCGGGTGGCTCTGGCTCAGGAAGTTCACGAGGCTGACATGCAGGCCGCGGAACTGGTTGAAGACGAAATCGAAATCCTCATAGGGCTCGCTGTCCACCGTGCTGCGCAGCGACCACTCGACCACCGCCGCCGAGGTGCGCTCCTGCGGGCTCAGCTTGCTGCGGTCGAAGCCGCCCAGCTCCTTCAAGGCCGCCTTGGCCGCGGCGATGCGCGCGGCGCGCTGCTCGCGGGTATTGGGCGTGAGCTGGCCGTCCAGCACCTGCTGCTCGGCCTCGGGCAGGTACTGGCGCATGGTGGCCAGCGTGGGCTCGGCGCGCATGCGCGCCACGGCCAGGCCCTCGGCCCATTTGTCGAAGTCAGGCGCCGCCTGGGCGCAAAGCGGCAGCAGGGCCAGCAGGGCAAATCGCTTGAAGGGCAGGTTCGTCGACATCGGAAGGCTCTCGTCGCTCATCACAGAAGGGGCCGATCCTAGACGCCTGTGGGCCGCTCGCCAAAGTGCATCTGCAGCCCTTGTGCGCACCTCAGTTTCAGACGGCTCGGCCCTGACACCGGCCTGACAAAAGCGCCCCGGGGCAAACCCTTGTGCAAATCTACGTAAAGGGAAGGCCCGGGGTCCATGCAGGCTGAGAGAGTCCTACATTCGGCGGCTGCAGTGCGCAGGCACGAGGAAGCTTTCAGAGCCCATGAGCGAACTGATACTCGAGACAAAAGGCCTCAGCAAGGACTTCAAGGGATTCACCGCCGTCGACGGCGTGAACCTGCAGGTGCGGCGTGGCCACATCCATGCCTTGATCGGCCCCAACGGCGCCGGCAAGACCACCTGCTTCAACCTGCTGACCAAGTTTCTGACGCCAACGCGCGGCAGCATTCATTTCAATGGCGTGGACATCACCGGCGAGAAGCCGGCAGAGATCGCCCGCCGCGGCGTGATCCGCAGCTTCCAGATCTCGGCCGTGTTCCCGCACCTCACCGTGCTGGAGAACGTGCGCATCGGCCTGCAGCGATTCACCGGCACGAGCTTCCATTTCTGGAAGGGCCTGGGCGGCCTGGCCAAGCTCGACGCCCGCGTGATGGAGCTGCTCGAGCAAGTGGACCTGCAAGACATGGCCCAGCTGCGCGCCGGCGACCTGCCCTATGGCCGCAAGCGCGCGCTGGAGATCGCCACCACCATGGCGATGGAACCCGAGCTGATGCTGCTGGACGAGCCGACGCAAGGCATGGGCCATGAAGACGTGGAGCGCGTGACCGCGCTGATCAAGCGTGTGGCCGAAGGCCGCACCGTCCTGATGGTGGAGCACAACATGCGTGTGGTCTCCAAGATCGCCGACCGCATCACCGTGCTGGCGCGCGGCGCTGTGCTGGCGGAAGGCACGTACGAAGAGGTCTCCAGGCATCCGGCAGTGCTCGAGGCCTATATGGGCAGCGAAGCGACCGAACTGCAGGGAGCACATTGAGCATGGCTGAAGTCGCTCTCGAAATCACCAACCTGCACGCCTGGTACGGCGAAAGCCACATCCTGCATGGCGTCAACCTGAGCGTGAACAAGGGTCAGGTCGTGACCCTCCTGGGCCGCAACGGCGCCGGCCGCACCACCACGCTGCGCGCCATCATGGGCCTGACCGGATCACGCAAGGGCTCGATCAAGGTGCATGGCGTTGAGACCATCGATCTGCCCACGCACAGGATCGCCCACCTGGGCCTGGGCTACTGCCCGGAAGAGCGCGGCATCTTTGCTTCGCTGACCACCGAAGAAAACCTGCGCCTGCCGCCGCTTCTGAAGAACCCGCGCGGCAAGCCGATGAGCGAAGCGCAGATCTACGCCATGTTCCCGAACCTGGCCGAGCGCAAGACGAGCCCCGGCACGCGGCTCTCGGGCGGCGAGCAGCAGATGCTGGCGGTGGCGCGCATCCTGCGCATCGGTGCCGACATCCTCTTGCTGGACGAGATTTCCGAGGGCCTGGCCCCGGTGATCGTCCAGGCCCTGGCCCGCATGATCATTGCGCTCAAGGCCGAAGGCTTCACCATCGTGATGGTGGAGCAGAACTTCCGCTTCGCTGCGCCGCTGGCCGACCATTTCGTCGTCATCGAGCATGGCGAAGTGGTCGAGTCCTTCCCGGCCGCCGAACTGGCGGCCAAGCAGTCCAAGCTGGACGAGCTGCTGAGTGTTTGACTGACTGATCGATTGACTGAAGCTTTACCTGACAACCACAGTAGGAGACCGTCGATGAAGACCCGCACTTTCAAGCGCATCGCTTTGGCCAGCACCCTCGCCTGCGCCAGCCTCGGAGCCCAGGCCCAGGTCTCGGGTGACGTGATCAAGATCGGCATCATCACCGACATGTCCGGCCTCTACGCCGACATCGACGGCGCCGGTGGTGTCGAGGCGATCAAGATGGCCATTGCCGACATGAAGGGCATGGCCGCCGGCAAGAAGATCGAGCTGATCTATGCCGACCACCTGAACAAGGCCGACGTGGCCTCGGCCAAGGCCCGCGAATGGTTCGACACCCAAGGCCTGGACCTGCTGATCGGCGGCACCAACTCCGGCGCCAACCTGGCCATGGCCAAGGTCGCGGCCGAGAAGAAGAAGGCCTTCATCTCGATCGGTGCCGCCTCGGCCCGCCTGACCAATGAAGACTGCACGCCCTACACCGTGCACTACGCCTACGACACCGTGGCCCTGGCCAACGGCACCGGCAACGCCGTGGTCAAGGCCGGCGGCAAGAGCTGGTACTTCCTGACGGCCGACTATGCCTTCGGCGCCTCGCTGCAGTCCGATGCCTCGGCGGTCGTCAGCAAGGCCGGCGGCAAGATCGTCGGCAGCGTCAAGCATCCGCTCTCGGCCAGCGATTTCTCCTCCTTCCTGCTGCAGGCCCAAGGCTCGGGCGCGCAGATCCTCGGCCTGGCCAATGCCGGCGGCGACACGATCAACTCGATCAAGGCCGCCAACGAGTTCGGCATCACCAAGACCATGAAGCTGGCCGGCCTGCTGATGTTCATCAACGACATCCACTCGCTGGGCCTGAAGGCCACCGAGGGCATGTACCTGACGGACGGCTGGTACTGGAACCAGAGCGCCGATTCGCGCGCCTGGAGCCGTCGCTTCTTCGAGAAGATGAAGCGCATGCCCTCGATGCTGCAGGCCGCCGACTACTCGGCCACCATGCACTATCTGAAGGCCGTCGACGCCACCAAGACCGACGACGCCGACAAGGTGCTGGCCAAGATGAAGGCCACCAAGGTCAACGACTTCTTTGCCAAGAACGGCGAGATCGGCCCCGACGGTCGCCACCGCTACGACATGTACCTGATGCAGGTGAAATCGGCCAAGGACTCCAGCGAGCCCTGGGACTACTACAAGGTGGTGCAGACCATTCCGGCGGCCGAGGCCTATACGAAGCTGGCCGACTCCAAGTGCCCGATGGTCAAGAAGTAAGTTGAAGCAATCCCGAGCAGAGACATGACAGAGCTATTCGGTATCCCTCTTCCTGCCCTGCTCGGGCAGCTACTGCTCGGCCTGGTGAACGGCTCGTTCTACGCGATGCTGTCGCTGGGCCTGGCGGTCATCTTCGGCATGCTCAACATCATCAACTTCGCCCATGGGGCGCTGTACATGATGGGAGCCTTCCTCGCCTGGATGGGCTTCGAGTACCTGGGCCTGAACTACTGGGCCATGCTCGCGCTGGCGCCACTGGTAGTGGGGCTGCTGGGCATCGTGATCGAGCGCCTGCTCCTGCAGTGGCTCTACAAGCTGGATCACATCTACGGCCTGCTGCTCACCTTCGGCATCACCCTCGTGATCGAAGGCGTGTTCCGCAGCTTCTACGGCGTCTCGGGCCAGCCCTTTACGGTGCCCGATGCACTGCAGGGCGCCACCAACCTCGGCTTCATGATCCTGCCCAACTACCGGGCCTGGGTGGTGGTGGCCTCGCTGGTGGTGTGCTTCGCGGTCTGGGCGCTGATCGAGAAGACCTCGCTGGGTGCCAAGCTGCGCGCCGGCACCGAGAACCCGCGCCTGGTGCAGGCTTTCGGCGTCAATGTGCCGCTGATGGTCACGCTCACCTATGCCGGCGGCGTCGCACTGGCCGCCTTTGCCGGCGTGCTGGCCGCGCCCATCCTGCAGATCAGCTCGCTGATGGGCAGCAACCTGATCATCGTGGTGTTCGCCGTGGTCGTGATCGGCGGCATGGGTTCCATCATGGGCTCCATCCTGACCGGCCTCGGCCTCGGAATCATCGAAGGCCTGACCAAGGTCTTCTACCCGGAGGCCTCCAGCGTCGTCGTGTTCGTGGTGATGGCCATCGTGCTGCTGGTGCGTCCGGCCGGCCTGTTTGGGAAAGAGAAATAAGCGATGGCCGGCTCCCTCTCCAAGTCCCGCAATCCGCTGCTCGGCTACGCGCTGCTGTTCATCGCCATCGCGCTGCTGCCGCAGCTGGGCGCCTATCCGATCTTCGTGATGAAGGTGCTCTGCTATGCGTTGTTCGCCTGCGCCTTCAACCTGCTGGTGGGCTTCACCGGCCTCCTGAGCTTCGGCCATGCGGCCTTCCTGGGCACGGCGGCCTATGCGGCCGGCCATGCGCTGAAGGTCTGGGGTTTTCCGCCGCTGGCGGGCCTGGCCTTCGGTGCGCTGGCCGCAGCGGCCATGGGCGGCGTGTTCGGCCTGCTGGCCATCAAGCGCTCGGGCATCTACTTCTCGATGATCACGCTGGCCCTGGCCCAGATGCTGTATTTCTTCTTCCTCCAGGCCTCGTTCACCGGCGGCGAGGACGGCCTGCAATCGGTGCCGCGCGGCTCGCTGCTGGGCCTGGACCTGATGAACGACCTGACGCTGTACTACCTGGTGCTGGCCGTCTTCATCGCCGCGTTCTGGCTGATCTACCGCACCGTCAACTCGCCCTTCGGCCAGGTGCTGACCTCGATCCGCGAGAACGAGGCGCGCGCCACCTCGTTGGGCTACGACGTCGACCGCTTCAAGCTGCTGGCTTTCATCCTCTCGGCCGGTCTGGCCGGCCTGGCCGGCGCCACCAAGACCCTGGTCCTTGGCTTTGCGACGCTCTCCGACGCGATCTGGACCACCTCCGGCCTCGTGATCCTGATGACCCTGGTCGGCGGCATGGGCACCCTGGTGGGCCCGATGGTTGGCGCCCTCGTCATCATCGCGCTGGAGAACAAGATCGGCGACTTCGGCAAGGCCTTGGCCGACGCCAGCGGCATCAACTGGTTCAACAGCCTGGGTGAATCGGTCAGCCTCGTGACCGGCCTGATCTTCATCGTCTGCGTGCTCGCCTTCCGGCGCGGCATCGTTGGCGAGGCGCTCGCGCTATTCGACAAGTTGAACACCAAGCGGAGTTGAACCATGAGCACTGCTTCTTCCAGCCCCAGCCCGAGCACGCACTGGAAGGAGCAGATCGACCCCGATGAAGCGCAGCGCTTCGCCGGCTATGTCGAGATCTTCAAGGCGATCCAGGCCCGCAAGTCAAGGAAGCACGGCGCAGGCCGTGCCCTGCACCGCAAGCAGCTGACGGTGGCGCAGGGCACGCTGGAAGTGCTGGGCAATCTGCCCGAGTTCGCCAGCCAAGGCCTGTTCGCATCGCCAGGCACATTCGACGTGCGTCTGCGCCTCTCCAACGGCGGCATGGACCACGCCAGCGACAAGCAGCCCGACATCCGCGGCCTGGCCATCAAGGTGCTGGGCGTGCAAGGCCTGCAAAGTGAATCGGCGCTGGGCAACGGCCCGGCCAGGAGCCAGGACTTCCTGCTGATCAACCAGGAAAAGTTCGCTTTCCCCAAGAGCGAGGAATTTGTCGCCTTCGTGCAGGCCGCGTCGAACGGCAACGGCGCCTTGCTCAAGCACCTGTTCAAGCGCTACGGCTTGTTCGGCGGGCCCGCGCGGCTGGTCTCGATGCTCAAGACCGTGAGCCGACCCTTCGGCGGCTTTGCCACCGAGCCGCTGTTCACCGCTGTGCCCATCGCCTGCGGGCCATATGCCGTGCGCGTGCGGCTGCAACCGTCGGCAAGCAACGGTACGGCCACGCCGGGCGCCAATGCCGATTGGGGCGCCGACTTCGCGGCGCGGCTGGCCAAGCAGGATCTCGAATGGGAGCTGCAACTGCAGCCCTTCGTCAGCGAGGCATTGACGCCTGTCGAGGATGCGTCGGTGAACTGGGAAACGCCGTACACCACGGTCGCGCGCCTGAAGCTGCCGCGACAGCAGCCGTCCCCGGCCCTGGCGCACGAATGCGAGGCGGGCGTGTTCGACCCCTGGCAAGCGCTGGCAGCGCACCGGCCTCTCGGCGAAGTGCAACGTGCCCGCAAGGTCGTCTACTACGCCAGCCAGCAGGAGCGCGGCGCGGGCTGAGTCGCGCGGAGCGGGCGCCCGTTCAAGGCCTTGTCTTGATCAGCACATCGACGCCCTGCGCATCCGAGGCGGCCTCGGGCGTGTGCTCGATCTCGCCGCCCGTCAGCCGCACCTCTCGGGCATTGACCCTCGCATAGATCACCTCGCGTTTACCTCACCCCGCAACTCGGGGGTGCGAAACCGGCAGCGCACGACTCTCAGTGGACAGGCAAGCCGCACGCAACGGCCGGCAGCCGTTACATGGAGAAAAGTGAGCATGAAGCTGTTTCTGAAACGCGCTGGATTCCTGTTGCTGATGGCGGTGATGGGCGTGCTCAGCCTGCTCGTTCACCTGACCGGCTACCCCTTCGCCTGGCGCTTCCATGCAGACCAGGCCTATTGGTTGCCACTGGCCTATGGCCTGGACCTGCTGTGCGTGATCGCGGTTCTCGCCCTGGTGTTCTGGGGCTTGCGGAGCTTCCTGTTCGGCCGTGGGCGCCCCTGGCTGGCCTGGCTTTCTATCTCCGCCTGGGCCGTGGTTTGGGTGAGCTACACCTGGCACGAGCTCGGCGCAAAGACGCCGTTCTGGGGTCTGCGCCTGTACGTCGGCGCATCGGCCCTGCATCAGAAAGTGGCGGATCTGCAGCAACGCAGCGACTCGCCTGACGTCATCAAAGCCTTGCCCGAGGCACAACGCCAGGCGGTCTGCGGCAATGCAGTGCTGAAGAAGGAATCGCGCATCGCGGCCGAGCTCGAGGGCCTTCCAATGGCCATGTATTTCCCGGCGGACATGGCCGACAAGGGGCTCTTTGACGCCGATTCCTGCCCGGCGGAACGGGTGCAGCAGTACAAGAAGATCGTCAGCCTGGAGGCGCAGCTCAAGGCCTCGCTGGATCAAGATGTCGGGGACCTCTTGACAGTGGCTGCGCAGCTTGCGCTCTTGGGGCACCCCGATGCCCTTGTCCAGATGTACGAGCTGCACAAGAAATACCCGAACGACCCCATTGCACAGGAAATTGCGCTCAAAGAGTTCCAACTGCGCCTGCACACCAACGGCCAGGTGCAGGACCATCAGTGGGAAGAAATGCCAGGCCAGTCCAGCGCCAAGGTCAAGACGACCTCCGTGAATCCTCGCATCTGGCGTCGTGGCAAGGAAACGGATGGCGATACATGGAACTTCTGGGTCAGATTGGATCTGGCCGACGGCGACGTTCTCCAGAACCTGTGGGTCGCCGACTGCAAGAACCGAACGCTCCAGCTGGCCCTCTACATAGCCCGCAGCGCACAGGGAAAAGTCACGCTGGAACCAGTCTCCAGAGAAGCAGAGAAAGTCACACCTGGCACCTCGGGCGAGGACTGGTTGAACAAGGTCTGCTCGGGCAAGGACAAGCAGGTCCGGCTGCCCGACGAAGTCGCCAAGCAGAAGATCGGCGGTTGAAACCGCGGGACTGTCTCAGCCGCCGAGGTCTGCCTGCTGGTGAGTCGAGAGCGAAAGGGTCAAGGGAAAACCCTGAATTCATGGCACTGATCTTCCAAGGCCCCATCCCCTCGAAGCACCACTTGGTCCGTGGCCCCGCGTCGGTGCGAACCATTTCAACTGGAATAGGACGGACACCAACCCATGCCTCCCTTCAAGATCCTGCTGCTCTCTGCCACCGTTGGCGCCTTGACAGTCCTGAGCGGCTGCGGCAGCCCCGAGCTGCGGACCAGCAGCGGCACGCCCGTCAAGCAGCCCTTGGTGATACCAGGCAACAACCGCGAACTGACCGAGCTCTGCGACTTCGAAGCCCTGGGCTGGGTCGGCCGTGACGCGCAGGCCCAGGCGCGGTACTCGTGCCGAAAGCATGTGGGCGCCGCCATCGGGCAGCGCCGGCAGGAGTGCCTGCGCGCCCTGCGGGGCAAGAGCAGCAACGAGATCGACCAGTGCGTTCGGATCAACCAGGATTTCAAGCAATCCATGGCCCTGGCCCACCAGTACCGCGAGTTCGGGCAGATCAAGACCGATGAGGACAGGCGCCAGTTCATTGCCCGCCATGCGCAGCAGGACGGCCTCAAGCTCGTGGACGAAGTGCGTCTGCAACTGGCCCGCAGCTGCGGCGCCGGGGTCGCCCTGGACGGCCCGGCACAGGCAGCCACCGCCTGGCTGGACAGCTTCGGCATGCTCGGCCCCGAGCATTGCACCGCCCAGCGCCAGCTGGCCCAGCGCGTGCTCCGGCGCCAGGCCTTGCGGGAGGCCGCAGGGGATCACGACAAGCTGATGCGCATGCTGGTCACGCATGCCGGCCCCGACCCGGACGGCTACCTCGCACAGGCACGCAACGAGGCCACCAGCCTGTGGCTGCAGCAAGAGCGCAGCGCCCTGGCCGGCGTTGCCAGCTGGCGGGCGGCGGAGGAATTTCTTGCGCGCTTCGGGGCGGACCCTCGCAGCCAGCTGCAGGCCCAAGGGCAGGCGCGCCGCGATGAGTTGCGCCGGAGCGAACTGCAACAGCTGCGGGACCTGCCCTTGCTGGAGCTTCGTCGACGCCTGGCGCGCGACGGAGCCGGCGCCCCCGCAGCCTGGACCCAGGCGGCCCAGGCGGTGCTTGCGGATCGGGCCCCGAAGGAGGAGCAGGCGCTGTTGAGCAGCTTGTCCGCCGAAGGCCTGCGGCGCTTTCTCAAGGAACACAGCGTCGACGCCATAGCGCCCGAGGCGCAGGCCACCGCACAGGGCATGGCCGCGGCCCTGGCCCTGCTGCGCCAGCAGCTCGGCGAACAGATTGCCAAGGGCAGCGATGCCGAGCGCGAGGCACTGCTGGTGGACCCTCATGCCACGCCCGAGCTGCGCAAGCTCGCCAGCCAGCGCCTGACGCAGGACTACCTGCAGCGCCGCGAGTTCGGCCCGGTGCACCGCCTGTACCAGCTGACCCAGGACGTGAGCCTGTTGCAGGCAGGCCAGGGCTTCGCCAGGTCCGCGCCGGAGCGCTTGCTGCTGGAACAGGCCGCCGTCGAATGGCTCAAGTCTCCGGGGCGCCTGTTCGAAGTGAGTGGCGAGTTCGAAGGCAACTCCCCAGCGGGCGACATGCAACGCAATGCCGGCTTCTTCGCCAACTTCACGGCCACGGCGAACCAGCGCCTGAAGGGCCTGCTGCGTATCAAGCCGCAGGCCCAAAGCCCCTTGCGACTTCGACAAGGCCACTACGAGGCCTCCGTCAGGATCAGCTGGCGCGTCGATCGCAAGCGCAGCGTGCGCTCGTCCGTGCTGGGCAGCCGTGACGAGGACGCGCCCGCCAGCGGCAGCCAGACGGTGAAGGTCCGTTTGTCGCCGCCCCACTACCAGGCCAGCCTGCCCTTCGACCTGGGCGTGCATTCACTTGGCTACTTCCAAAGCGGATCGATGGGCGGCTACACCGCGATCCAGCTGACCGGCGAGCCCGTGGCCACGCTGGAAGTCGTGTCGCTAAAGGCGGTTAACTAACGGCCCACCCTCAACTCCGCATCCGTGCATCAACGCCTGAAAGCTCCATCCATGACACTCTTGCAGCACCGCCCTTCATTGCAGCTCCGGGCCGCGGGCCTGATGTGCCTGATGGTGCTCACTTGCAGCCTCGCATCGGCACAGGGGACGGCCGACAAGCCCCTGGACTTCGACGATCTGGCTCGCGCCGGGCTCAACCCCAGCACCACTTTCCGTGCCCAGGGGGTGAGCACGCGGGTCAACGAACTGGTCGACGGATTCGGCCGCGGGCACAACGTCGAAAGAGAGGCTCGCAGCAGCAGCGGCAACACATCAAGTCCCTCGTCTTCCTCGGGGTCCTCCTCGTCCACCAGCGCCGGCAAAGGCAGTGCGCCGAAGACCTTCGTCTGCACGATCTACTGCAACAGCGCTAGCGGCCCCCGCATCGAACGCGAATTCAAGGGGCCGGACCGCGAGACCGTGGCCCGGATGATTGACGAGAACGCCGACCAGATTTGCCGAGGCACGGGCTTCAGCAAGGCGTCCGGATCGCGGTTCAACCCCTCGCAGTGCCGCGCCAGGTGAGCGCGCCTCAACCCGCCAGTCCCACGTAGACCTCCTGCACATCGTCATGCCCGTCGATGGCGGCCAGAAAGGCTTCGACTTCTTCCAGCTCGGCGGCGCCCAGCGTCACCGGGTTCTTCGGCCGGAAGCCAAGCTTGGCGGAATCGACATTGAAGCCCTGCGCCGGCAGGGCGCGGCAGACCAGGTCCAGGTCGGCCGGGTCGGTGATGAAGAGCGCGCCTTCGTCATTGACCTCGAAGTCCTGCGCGCCGGCCTCGATGGCAGCCATTTCGGCATCGGCACCTGCGGTAGCCGGCGACCCTTCGATCAGGCCGACATGGTCGAAGTCCCATGACACCGATCCGCTGGCGCCCAGCTGGCCCTTGCGGAACAGCACGCGCATCTCGGAGACGGTGCGGTTGACGTTGTCGGTCAGGCATTCCACGATCACCGGCACGCGGTGGGGCGTGAAGCCCTCGTAGGTCACCCGCTCGAAGTTCACCGCCTCGCCCAAGAGGCCCGCGCCCTTCTTGATGGCGCGCTCCAGCGTATCGCGCGGCATCGAGGCCTTCTTGGCCTGTTCCACCACCATGCGCAGCCGCGCATTCATGTCGGGGTCGGCGCCATTGCGCGCCGCCTGCATGATTTCCTTCGACAACTTGGTGAACACCCGGCCCTTGGCGTTTGCCGCGATGTCCTTGTGCTTGGCTTTCCACTGTGCGCCCATGAGAGGTACTCCATTGCTTCTTTATGGCGGCGGGTTATACACCTTGCGCCCCACCAGATCACTCCTGACCTGGCCCCGTCAGCGCCGCGGCAACACGAGCAGCCTCAGGCCCCCCTTTGGCGGCAAGGCGGTTTCCAGCTCGGCAAGGCGGGCCACGACCCGTCCATCGCAGGGTGAGGCGCACCGGATGTCCAGCGACCATCCGCCCGCTTCGGTCGCCGCCTGCATGTCCACCTGCGCGCCCCAGCCGCGCAGCTGCGCGGCCAGCCGTTGTGCATCGGCCTGCGGTGTCGTGCTGCGCCACTGTGCTTCGCCTCCGTCTGCGCCCCGCCACTGCGGGTCTGGCGCCGGCTGCCAATGGAGGGCCAGGCCCACCGCCAGCGCGAGGCTGGCGGCCGCAGCACCCCAGCGCCACCGCGCATCGTTGGCAGCGCGGGCGGGTCGGGCGCGGGCGCGCTGCTCGACGTCTGCCCACCCCTCGGCAGGTGCGTCGAACTCAGGCAGGCGATCCAGGCCGGCGCGCAGGCGCCGCCCCTCAGCGAAAGCCTCAGTCTCCTGACCGCCCGCTGGGGCACCCGCGACACCGTGCAGCCAGTCCTGGCCTTGCTGATCGGAGGATTCAACAGCCATTGCAGTCCTCCAGAAACGGTTGCAACTTCACACGACACTCAGACAGATAGACCGTGGTGGCCCGCTCGCTGCGGCCCAGCAACTCGGCGAGCTCCGCGTGCGCCCAGCCCGCGACGTAGGCCAGGAAGACCGCCTGGGCCCGCTCGGGATGGGCTGCAGCGAAACGCGCAAAGCCTCGTCGGACGCAGTCCCCGACAAGGCTCAGATGCGGGCTCTCGGCAAAGATCAGGTCCTCCACCGCATCGACGTCCGCCACGCGGTCCAGCGGTCGACGGCGCCGCTTCTCGGCCAGCAGCACTCGATGCCCGATGGCCCACAGCCAGGTGGACAGTTGCGCGCCCCCCCGAAAACCGTCGAGCCCGCGCAAGGCCTGGACGAAGCTCTCCTGCGCCAGCTCGTGGCACAAGGCTTCGTGGCAACCGCAGGCGGAAAAATAGCGCGCAAGACGCGGGTACCACTTCGGATACAAGGCCGCGAGATCGGCGGCCGTGGGCAGCTCGCGGGCCACCCCGCCGTCCATCGGTCTCCCAGGGTTTAGCGCAGCAGCAGCATCGGTATCGGTCGGTATCATCGCGCAGCGTTTCAGAGGGCAGTCAAGGCCCCATCAAGGAATGAGGAGGCTTGGGTTGACGAGGCGGGCAGTTCAAAAGCGCATCTTGGGCTGGCGCCATGTGCACACCGTGCTACTGCTCACGGCCGGTGCAACTGTAGCCGCTGCTGCAGGCCCGTCTGCCAATGCAAGTACCGATCTGCAGGCCATGAGCGAGGCCGCCACCCGCATGCGGGCAAGGCCAGGCGACGCCAACGCATGCGTGCAGGCGCTGGCGCCTGTGGAGACCCTGGCTGCTCGGCGCGCGAACGACGAACAGGCCGCGTGGTTGCTGCTGGCATTGCATGGCTGCCGCGCGATGCAGCTGAAGACCCAGCCTGATGCGGCCGCCCAGCTGCGCCGTCTGGGCAATGGTCTCCTCAGCGCAGAAGGCGCCAACCCACTGCCGGCTGAACTTCGCATGCGGCTGGTGGCCACCCTGTGGCTGCATCTGCGGGCCGTCACGACGGCCGACGAGGCCGCGGCTTGGCTGGGCCAGCGGGTGCTTGCGCCCGCGATGGCGCGAATCCAGGCCGGCGATCGCCCTGCCGAGCTTGCCCTGGCCCATCTGATCGAGTCGTTCTACGGCCACCAGCCCTTGCTTCCTGACATGGAGGCCCTGAACGGACAGCTGCTCCAGCAGCTGGACCACTCGGCGGCCCCCATGCTGGCCATGGCACGTGTGCTGTCGGTGGCCTATCGCCGGGCCGACCGGCCCGAACGAGCCCTCGCGCTGATCGAGCCGGCCTACCATCGGGCAGCCAAGGCCTGGCCGGGTACCGACCTGCTGGCCTGGATCGAAAGCGAAAGGGCCTTGGTGCTCGATCACACGGGGCGCGTGCAGGAAGCTGCGGAGTCGCAGCAGCGCGTTGCCGACTACTGGGCCATCCGCCAGCCGCGCCACTGGATGCGTGGCGCCCGAGCCGAGTACAACCTGGCCAGCCAGCAGCTCTCGCTGGGCCGGTATGAGGCCGTGATGCGGCACGCCGACCGGGCCGAGGCCTGGGCCCTCGACGCCGGCTTGCTGGCGGACCAGGTCCGCACGGAAAACATCACGGCTCGCGTTTCCAGGGCCGTTGCGATGCTCCGCCTGGGTCGTCCGCAGGCCTTGCAGGCCTTGCGCGAAGTTCTGATGGAACTGGACGCCAGCGATTTCTTCCTGCAGTCCCAGGCACTGGAAGAGTTTTTCGTGGCTGCCGAGCAGCAGGACGACCAGGACATGATCGCTTGGGGCCGCCAGGCATTGCAACGATTCCTGGACCACTGGACCGCGCCCCTGCAATCAGACCGAGGGCTGGCGCACCTGCTGCAGGCTCGGCGCGAGCCGGCACGGGCTGAAACCGCGCGTTTGCAAGCCGTCGCACTGGGCAGCATGGGGCGAGATCATGCGGTCGAGGCCCTGGCCCTGGTGGAAGCCGCGGCCGCCCGTACAGACACCGCGCCGCACGTGGCGATCGCCATGTACAAGCGCATGTGCCGCGCGCTGCACCGCGCCCGTGCGGACATGTCCTCCAGCGAGCTGATCCGCGCCAGCATGAGTCGGTACGAGCCGCACCTGCGCCGGCTCATCGCCTTGCTGCTCGACCAGGGGCGACTCACGGAAGCCGACCAGACCCTGGCTTTCCTGCAGGAGGAGGCCCTGTACGAACCAGGTCGCAGACAGTCGGTCATGCGAGGACCACCCTCACTCAACCCGGCCGAACGCCGCTGGGACCAGGCCGTCGATCAGGCTGGAGCAGCGCTCCTGAAGCAGGCCCTGGCGCTCGAACCCGAGATTGACCGCCTGACGGCTCAACAACCTGCGGGCAGCGTCCGCTTGGCGGCAGCGGACGAGGCGCTCACGCAGGCAACACAGCGCATCGCTGCAGCCACCGACCAGCTGCGAGCCGAAGGCCGCGGTCGGGCGCCACCGGTCGACGAGCCGCAAGATCGGCTGAGGGCGGGTCAGGCACAGCTCAGCTACATCGTCAGCGAGCAGCGGACCGATGTGCTGCTGCGTTCAGCATCGGGCGCGACACGTCGCATTCAGCTGCCCCTGTCGCGAGCCCAACTGGCGCGGCAGATCCAGGAGTTCCGCCGATCCCTGGAGCGGCCGGACAGCACACTTGAAGACGTGCTCCGACAGGCCCAAGTCCTGCATCGCCAGCTGCTGGCGCCGCTGCTCCGGCATCTGCCGGCCGATGTTCGGGAGCTGCAATTGCGCAGCGATGGCGTGCTGCGCTACCTGCCGTTCGCTGCGCTGCACGACGGCCGCAACTTCCTCGCGGAGCGCCTGTCGCTGAGCCAGCGCAGCCCGGGCGTTGTCAGCCCCGGCGAGCTCAACCACGGAGCGCCACTCGGGCTCGGTCATGCCGCCGCCCTCGGCCGCGGCGGCGCGCTGCCGGCCGTCTCCCGCGAGATCGACTCATTGCGGCGCTGGCCGGGCGCCACGCTGCGGCTGGACGCCGCCTTCGATGCTGAGGCCTTGCGCGCGGGCCTGGCCGCGCGGCCGGCCTTCGTGCACCTGGCCAGCCATTTCAATCTCGACCCGGCCGGCGATGCGGCCACCTACCTGCAACTCGGCAATGGCCAGGTCCTGAGCCTCAGCGAGCTGGCCCGCCTGCCGTGGCGTGGCGTCAGGCTGGCCCTGCTGTCCGCCTGCGAGACCGGCCTGCCCGACCATGACGGGCGTGGTGCCAGCAGCCTGGCCGGCGCCCTGAGGCTGGCCGGCGTTCAGCAGGTCATGGCCACCCATTGGCGGATTGCCGACACAGCCGCCGCCGACTGGGTCACCGCCTTCTACGCCGGGCTGGCCGATACCGACCTCCGGCAGGCGCACCCCAGCGCCACGTGGCTCGCTGCAGCGCAGCGCCGCTGGCTGGATGCGCACCGAGGCAGCGCTCTCGAACATCCGCACTACTGGGCGGCCTATACATGGTTCGACTGATGATGCGCCTGAAGATTCGCCCGGTGGTTCGCCTGGTGGTTCGCCTGGGCATGGCGCTGGCTTGCCTGGACGCCAGCGCGGCCGACCATGCCCTGCTGGTCGGCGTGAGCCGCTACCCCGCACTGCCCAGGACCCTGTGGCTGGAGGGCCCGGCCAACGATGTGCGCCTGATGCGGGAGGCGTTGCATGCCCGCGGCTTTGACCCGCGCCTGGTGCGCAGCCTCAGTGACGCGCCGACCCGCGCGGACATCCTGGGCGCCATGGCGGGCGTGCTGGACCAGGTGCGCCCCGGTGATCGCGTGGTCTTCCATTACGCAGGCCACGGCAGCCAGCAGCCGCAGCCCAGCCATCCACGTCACCCCGAGCCGGACGGTCTTGACGAGGTGCTGCTGCCCGCGGACGCGGGCCGATGGCAAGGCGCCGGTCAGATCGAGGCCATCCCCAATGCCATCGTCGACGACGAGATCGGCGACTGGATCGATGCCCTTGTCGACAAGGGCGCCACGGTCTGGGCTTTCTTCGACACCTGCCATGCCGCGGGCATGGCGCGTGGTGCGGTCAAGCCGCTCAGCCGCGCAGTGGCGCCAGCTGACCTGGGCCTGCCCCGGGAAGCCCAACCACGCGCCACACGCAGCCTGGGCGGCCCCCGCCTCGACGGCCGCGTGCTCGTCTTCGCCGGCCGCAGCCACGAGCGCGTGGCCGAGGAATGGCTGCCACGCGGTGCCGGCTTCGCTGCCTCGCGGCGCCATGGCGTGTTCAGCTGGCACGTGGCGGCGCTGTTGCGTGAGCAGGGGCTGGGCGATGCTGGTTCGCTGATGGAAGCGCTGCAGCGGCGCTATGCCAGCGAAGGGCGAACGAAGCCGGTGCCCATATTCGCCGGTGGAGCGATTACGGGTAAGCACTGAGGGAACGGGGCTGATATCGAGGCGGTGACTGGCACCAAAGCAGGGTGCCACTCGCCAGACCGCTGAAAGCTCCCATGACGACTCCCCTCCCCTGGCCGCGCCGGCTGCGCTGCCTCGCCACATCGCTGCTCCTGCTTTGCACCAGCGGGCTCGCCCTGGCCGATGCAGAAACGCTGCTGCCCGACGGGCGCAGGATCGTGCTGACCAACAAGACCTGCTCCAGCTGCCCCAACCCGGCGATCAAGCTCGTCGATGCCAACGGCAAGCTGCTGGCCAATCTGCCGGCCAAGGAAAAGGAACTGGTGCTGTCCACCCTTGCGCTGGAGAACGGTCGCTACTTCGTCACCGCGACGACCGGTGGTGAGGGCATGGTCCGGGTTTACGACCTGGAGAAAAAGCTCATGTCCAGCTCGGAGCAGCCCTTTGGATCGCCGCAAACCTGGGGCCTGCTCTACGAGCTCGGCGGCAACGAGTTCGCGGTGGTGTCCGGTGCGCAGTACACCTACCTCAAGGATGCTGGCAATCGGACCCGGCTGGTCATCTTCAGCATCAACGACGGAAAACTGAAGGAGCTCAGCCGCTTGACTCTGGAAACGCGATCCCTTGAGTGGTTGGCCCGGACGAGCGCAGGCACGCTCATGGCGATAGAGGAGGGAAGCCGGCTGGCCGAGTATGAATCTGGCGGCAAGCTGCGGCGTGCCGTGCAGTTCGACAAGCACGCCAAGATCCAGGACCTGCGACTTCTCAGCGGTGGTTCCGTAGAGGCGTTGATGCTGGTCGGATCCAACTTCATGGCCGTCAAACTCGAAGACGGGCGGATCAGCTACTCGCCATTGCATGAGGCTGATCAGAGGCTGTCTGCCAGCACAAGAAGGTCCGCCCAGTCCGCATACTGGTCGGCCAATTCGCTGCGTTTGCGTTTTGCCGACAAGGGTTCCGGTGAAATTCAGTTGCAGACCCCAAAGCCCATCGCCGAGCTGTCGTCTCCACTGCAATGGGAGGCCCTTACCACCCTCGCCGATACCGCTGGCCTGACCTACAAGGCAGCCGAAGTGACCGTCGATGGACCGGTGGTGTCCGCAAAGCTTGGACGCTATAGCCGCAGGGGCTGGCCCGTCATCAACCGTCTCTTGATCTATTCCAACGGCCCCGTGTATGAGGGCGAGGTAGAAGCCGATCCTTCACAAGCAAACATCCTCGGCCTCCCCTACAGCATCAGCAGCGGGCGTGGCCGCATGGTCTGGCCCAACGGCCACCAATACTCGGGCGATTGGCTCGAAGGCGAACGCACCGGGCGCGGTCTGTACAGTTGGCCGGACGGGGACTACTTCGATGGTCACTGGGTCGACAACAACCGCAAAGGTTATGGTGAGTCCGTCTACGCCGACGGGCGTGTGAACAGGGGCCTCTGGTCGGGAAACAACCTGACCACCCGCTGCACAAGTGACGAGGAATGCGCGAAGCTCAACGGGGGGGTCCCGTTCCAGCGTGCAGCTCCGCCAGCCAGGGTGACCGAATCGACGGAGGATGCCGTTCGCCGCTGCGCCAAGGCGGAGGTCTCGAACATACATCCAGGCGCCAACGGCAGCGCTGACTTCTACGGCGAGTGCAACATCGCCGGCTTTGCCACCACCGGCATCGTCGTCACCCGCCACAAAGGCATCCCCGTAGACATCGCCTGCCTGAAAGACTCCAAGCCCACCGAGAAATCGAACACCGAAGCCTTTGTGCCTTGTGAGAAGTACTGGGCCTTCGTGCCCGACTACTGCCAGAAGGACGACTACCGGGGTCAATGCAAGGATGCTCAACCCCATGGCGTCGGGTTTCGGACAGGCAGACGGGGTGGCAGCAAGCCCAGCATGGGCTCAGGCACCATGGGGGCGCTGCTCAGTGCCTTTGCGCCGGTCACCAACTACACGATCTACATCGAGTCCGGCATGTTCCGTGAGGGCAAGCTGCAGGGCTACGGCACTGCGAAATCTGCCAGCGGATGCGGCGCTGCCGGCTGCTCGGGCGAGCGGGTCAACGACATCGGCTGGTTCAAGCAGGGCAGCAAGGCCTTTGAATGCACCACCTATGCCGACTGCATTCCCAAGCTGTCCGGCAAAGACCTGTCGAGTGAACGCCAGGCCTGGCTGAGCGCGAGCGCGGCGGCCGGCAGCGCGGCCGGCAGCGATGCCACCAAGACCTTTGAGGCCGCTTTGAGTGCCTACCAGGCCAAGGGCAACAAGGACGACCTCAAACGCGCTCAGGCACTGGCGGCATCGCCCGCCGAGCGCGCACGGCTCGAGTACACACTCATGCAGCTCGCCGGCTTCGACAAGGTGCTCACCCTGTCCTCCCGTGTCGAGGGCAGCGGCAAGTCTGCTGGCACGGAAGACGCCGAGAGGCTGCTGGGCTTCTTCAGGTCGGTGTCCAGCTCCATCCCGGTCAAGTTCAGCTGGTCGCTGGCACCGGAGACGGCCCTGCTGCCGCTCAAGCAGGGGCGCTACGCCGTCACGCTCAAGGTAGGTCTGAAAGTCGACAAGACCCATCGGACCTGCTTGGGCGCAGCCTGCTCCGACCGTGTTGGGACCGTGCCCTACGTGCGGGAAGTCCAAGTCGTCCTCGACACCACGAACGGCTACCGCGCCAAGGGGAGCTTCGAACTGAGCCTCGACGGTGCCCGCACCTCGGCGCTGTTCGGCACCGAATCAGGCGAGGCCATCAGCGGCTTTGCCGGCGTGGCCTCGATCGAGTCGGTGAAGCTGCTGCCATGAGAGTGCTGCTCGCGATCGCGGTGCTGGGCAGCCTGTCCGTGCTGGCACGCGCGCAGGACATCGACAAGTTGCTGGACGCCCAGAACAAGCCGGCGAAGACGACGAGCACGGTCGACGCCAGCGTGAACAAGACAGCCAATGAGTCAGCCCAGGCGGTGGCCAAGCGGCATGCCGAACTCGAACAGCGCCGCCGTGAGATGGCGGCGGCGGCCGCAGCCGACAAGGCCTATGAAGACCGCAGCAGCGCAGACTGGACTGTGCTCGGCGAGAAGAAGGGCGGTGGCCTGGCGCACTGGTACCAGAAGGAAGTGCGCGTGCGCTGCAACTTTGGACGCAAGGCCAGGGAGGAGTTCTCAGTCCACCTGCTGAACTCGGGCCGGTGGCAGTCCAGTACCGGCCCGGTCACCAAGAGCCTGGCGGAGTCGGCGCAATGGGAGTGCCGGAGTTCACGATGATGAGGTCGACGCAATGACACGTGGGATACAGATTCGAAGTGTGATGGTGTGGATCGCGGGTCTGCTGACGGCTTGCGCAGGCGCCCCGCCGCCGCCGACACAACCACCAACACGTACCACCACAACCGCGCCGGTTCAGACTGCCGCAAGCGTGCCCCCAGCACCTGTGGCGGGTTTGCTCAATTCCGACCGTGTGATCGTTGGTGAAGGCGATTGCCGCACGCTGCGCCACGCCGTGTACCAGCGCAACGGCTTTGTGGAGATCGAGATCGACAGGCCCTACTCGGGACGCTGCGGCTTCACCGACCTGGCCTTGGTAATCGACGACATTGCCGTCCCTGGTCCCGCAGCCGTGTCTGCATCGATCAAGACCAACGACCAGGGCGTTCGCTACTGGGCCGACAGGCGAGGCACCCTGTTCTTCAAGTACGGCAAGCCGCTGGATCCGTCATTGCTGAAGGAGCGCGCGCGCTTCGGTTTGGCGCAGCCCGTGTGCGGATGGGGCGAGCGCTGTCTCACCGATGCAGGCCTGCTGCTCGCCAAGATCGACGTTGGGCAGTTGCTACAGGAAGGGGCCATCCGCGCGGCGTTGGAGTCTGACGATGACGCATCGCTATTGAAGACCTACAGCGCCACCAAGGATCCGCGCGTGCTGGAGGCACTGCTGCGGCGGACCGGGCAGGAGAACACGGTCGAGCGTGCGTTGTCCATCCATGGCGTCGAGTCATCGCCAAAGGCGCTTGCCTTGGCACAACGGCTGGCGCTCGAGGGGCGTCGCGTCGACTCGCTGCTGAAAGTCCATGCCATCAACAAGCGCCGCGAGCTGCTGAGCGTTGCGCATGATGCAGCCACCACAGACGCAGAGCGGGCCCAGGTGGAACTGCTTGTGATGCAGTCTCTGCAGGACAAGCTGTTCGACTTCAAGGCGACTCTGGCCGGCACTGGGCGCGTCGACGCCAACGACAGCAATGTGGTCATCGCCCGCGTCGTCGAGACCAAGCTTCGCGCCCTGCTCAGCTTCAGCGGTCAGCTCCGCACCGACATCTATGCGCCGCGCTTCGACTACGCGGTCGATGGCGTGCTCATCCTGGTGGCCCACGGCGTTCAAAGCGGCGAGCGAAATTGCGGCTTCCTGTGGGGCGACAAATGCGAAATCAAGGACGAACCCACGAGTCGCAGCTTCGAGTACCCCGTCTCGCTCGTCTTCAGCCGCAACGGCCAGTACCGGGTCAGCGGCAGCCGCGACATCGAGTGGAAGTCGATCTCCGGCGGCTCGGGTGCCGCCAGTGGGCTGCTGATGGGCGGCACACGCGTCTTCAAGGCCGATGGACGGTTCGACATGCAGTTTCAAGTGAAGTCCTTGAAACCGCTGTAAGCGCCGCCAACGGACATCCCATGGAAAGGAAATCACTTTGAGGACGACTCTCACCGCGGCAATCACGCTGCTTGTGACTGCTTTGCCCGCCTCGTCGGCCTGGGCTCAGAGCTACCAGATCGGCAGCAACGTGCAATGCCAGGAGCAAACGCAGGGCTGGTTCCGGCACAGCGGCTCCTGCAACCAGGCCGGTCAGCTGCAGGGCCATGGCATCGCGTCGATGGGCGACATGCTGCTCATCGGCGAGTTCGCCAACGGCTTGCCGGATGGACCGCAGCACGTGTTCCATGTACGCAAGCCCAAGGAAGATCTGGGGCAACAGATCAACAGCACGGTGGAGTCGGCTCAGCGTGTCATCAGCCGAGCGAATGGCAAGCCCTTCGATAGACGAGGCCTGGCCTGCCTGGTCAACTTTCGCGATGGGCAGCCCGCCGACAACACGATCGCCTGCAATGGCGTCGTCGCCAAGGCGCGCGCAGGTATGGTCAGGATGGTGAAGGTCAATGGGCGCGTGCGCCTGGAGATGGATGAGGCTGACATCGCCGGACAGTCCTACAAGTGGACCGCGCGCACGCTGGCCTATGACGAGAACGGGGCTGTCGATCTCAGGGTGTCCGGCCACCATGTCGACGTGACCGGGACCTCCCAGTACCGGCATGACCCCTTCAGTCTGTCTGGAACAGCACAGGCGGCCAGCCTGGGTGTGGTGCATTTCAAGAGCGGCTTCAACGAATTCATCCGCGCCACTTTCAATCTCAAGGCAGTGAATGGCACCCTGGTCTCCCCGCAACGACGCCAGGATTGGCCCCACCATGCAACGACGCCGACCCTCTCGGTGGCCGGCCGCTTCGACTTCCAGATGGAGAACACCTCGGCTGCCGTGCTGTTGAACTCGGTCCGGCCGGACAAGACATCGACCAGGCCGCTCACCAGCGACTACATCTATCGCCTCCAGACACCCGCAGGGAACTTCATGGCCGCCTTCTACGAGCATCGTGAGCAATGGCGACAGTCTCCCGTCCACTATTTCAAGTCCGATTCGCTCGAGTTCGATGCCAGCGGCTATGAGCTCTGCCTGCGTCAGATCTACTCCAACAGCTCACGGGAGGCTGAGCCGCTGGGCACCGCCTTCATCAGCACCGAGCAGATCAGCGGCCGGGACTATTCGACCTATGAGATCGGCTTCGTCCCACGCTGCGGCAAGGTCACCGACAAGTCCGGAAGAAGCTTCGCTGGCTTGTTCGACAAACAGGGACGGCCTCTGCCGAACTGACATGAACACCTACAAGTACATCGCCTGCTTCGCCCTGCTGTATGTATTCGTCAGCGTCTCTGGCCAGGCCAATCCCGTCGATGACGCCTACCGCAAGGCAGACGCCCGCTCGGGCAACAAGGTCGAACTGAGCGTCGCTGCATCAGTCCGCAGCGACATCGCGCGGGCCCGGAGCGCACTGGGCGCCCAGGTGGACGAAACGGACCGGCGCAACAAGCAGCGTCAGGCAGAGCAGGCGGCCGCAGGCCCCAGCAGCACCAACAGCAACCCTTCAACAGCAGCCACGGGCAGCGCTTGGAAGATCGTCAGGCAGTACGAAGGCGGCTTCTCGGAGTTCGGCTTCGACACGCGGCACACCATCTTCGTGGTCCGCTGTCGCAGCGGCGCCGAGCACAAGCTGTACCGCGACAAGAACGGCAAGTGGGGCAGCGTGGGAGCTGGGTTCAACAACTCGGCAGCGTCCCTGGAAATGGCAGCGAGTCAGAAATGCAACTAGCAGCGGCGCATCGCTGAACTTGTCCAGTCTCCGTTGCCCATTGAACTCAGGCCCCGTCAGCAACATTCGAAGGACTCGTGAACCCATGAAAGCCGTCACCACTTTGCTTGCCGCGTTGATCACACTGACCTCTTCCGTCTTCGCGCAGGGTATCAAGCTCGAAGCCAAGAGAGACCGGTTCTCCTTGAAGCCAGACAAGCAGGTTGGCGCCGTCGTTGTCGACCATCAACAGAAGCTGGAATGGATGTCTTGCTTCGTTGGGCAAGAGTTGCGTCAGGACCAATGCACGGGCACGCCACAGCGCATGAACTGGTTTGATGCCGAGGCAGTCTCAAAGCAGTCAGGCAACGGCTGGCGGCTGCCGGGTCGGGAGGAGCTGATGTCGATCATGGCCAGGCAATCCTGGCATGAGCGCCTGACGCATTTGAGCCCGCACTTCCACGGCCAGAGCTCCAAGGTGTTCGTGTACTGGACCGCGTCCAGAGTCACGAACATGACCAACATGCACTGGGTCGTCAGCGGCAAGGAGGACCTGGAGAACCTGACAGGGAATCGCGGCCGCTTTGACCTCATCGGCAAGGACGAAGAGGAGTACGAGGTCCGGCTGGTCAGGAATGCGAAGTAAACGCCAGGCCCGAGAGGTCCGATTCGATAGGCCTGATGTTCCCGCGCGTGGCCCCTCTCAGCAAAGGGTGACGCAGCGGCAGCCGCTGGCGATGCGCCCAACCGTGCTTTCTCCTTTGCACTGAGGGAGGGCGATGTGCTGGTCGGCGCAGAGGTTCCTGAACCCAGCTCGGTGGCCCTGACTGGCATTGGGGCACTGGGGCTGTTGCTTGCGATGGCGAGGCGGCGAATGAGGTCGAACGCCGGCCCGCACTCTGCGGCATCGGGGTCTCGGCGCGCTCAGGCGCGTCGTTCCCGGCTCCGTCCATGAACATGCAAGGCCCTGCACCCCTGCCAACGCCCAGCCGGCCCGCAATCACTTCCAGTCGCTCAATCCGTAGCGCGTCAGCAGGCGTGCCAACTGGCCGCTGCGGCGCTGCTCCTGCAGCGCATGGTCGAGCCTTTCGGCCAGTTGCCGGGCCTGGGGATGGCGCGGGCTGAAGCCCACGTAGACCGGACCTGCCGCCTGGCAGCCCGCCTGGCGCACCTTGGCTCCAAGGCCCAGCTGGAGCAAGACATGCTGCATCACCTGCGCATCCTCGACCACGGCATCGAGCCGGCCCAGCGCCAGATTGCGGGCATTGACCTCAGCGGGCCGGGCACCGCCTGTCACGCGGATCCGGTCCTTGTAGGCGGGGTTCTGCAGCCATGCACCGATGGGCCCGTCGTACTCGTAGCCGGCCACGATACCCACCGACTTCAAACGGTCCAGATCCTGGCGGCGCAAGCTCCGCACAGACGAGGTCGTGGCAACGAACAGGCAGTCCGCCGCCATGCCGGCAGGCTCCCGACCCACCACCAACCCGAAGCGCTCTACCCCGGACGAGGTGACCACCAGGGCCACGTCAGCGCGGCCGTCGGCGGTTTCCGCCAATGCCCGTTCCCAGGGCACGACGCGGTAGTCGAGTGCATTGCCGGGCGGCAGTGCTGCCTGCAGCAGCTCGATCACATAGCCAGGCCGCGGGCTGCCGGGTTCGCAGTTGTAGGGGCACCAGGGATCGGCCAGCACGCGCAGCCTGACCTCCTCCGCCAACACCGGGGGAGCGAACCAACACATCGCACTGGCCAGTGCCCACCCCAAGCTGCGTCGCAAGTGAACTCCTGCAGAAACGGCCCCGCGAGCACCGCACGGCCGGATCCAGACATTCTTGGTATTGACTTGCCGTCGCACAAGCGGGCGAGCCCCTACTCGGTGATACCCCTCAGGTCTCGGCCGGCGACAATGCCGCCATGAGCCCCGCCGCGCCCCGCTCCCGCCTGTCCCTCTACCTCGACCTGATCCGCTGGGACCGCCCGGCCGGCTGGCTGCTGCTGCTGTGGCCCACCCTCGCCAGCCTGTGGATTGCCGCCGACGGCTGGCCCGGCTGGCACCTGCTCGCCGTGTTCACGCTCGGCACCATCCTGATGCGCTCGGCCGGCTGCTGCGTCAACGACGTGGCCGACCGCGACTTCGACAAGCATGTGAAGCGCACCGCCAACCGGCCGGTCACCAGCGGCGCTGTGTCGGTCAAGGAGGCGCTGCTGCTGGGGGCAGGCCTTGCGCTGTTGGCCTTCGGCCTGGTGCTGACGACCAATGCCACAACCATCATGCTGTCGTTCGCGGCGCTGGCCGTGGCCCTGGTCTACCCCTACGCCAAGCGCGTGGTGGCGATGCCGCAGGCGGTGCTGGGTGTGGCCTTCAGCTTTGGCATCCCGATGGCCTTCTCGGCCTCCCTCGGCGGCACCAGCTTCAGCCTGGAGGCGCTCAACGCCGCCGTGCCGCTGTCGGCCTGGGCGCTCCTGGTGGCCAACCTGTTCTGGGTGCTGGCCTATGACACCGAATACGCGATGGTGGACCGGGACGACGACATCCGCATCGGCATCAAGACCTCGGCGCTGACGCTGGGCCGCTTCGATGTGATCGGTGTAATGGCCTTCTACCTGATCTACCTCGCCGCCTGGACCTGGCTCGGCCTGCGCTTCGGCCTCGGCAAGTACTTCATCGCCGGCGTCGTCGTTGCGGCCGCCCAGGTGGCGTGGCACTACTCGCTGATACGCGAACGCTCGCGCGAAGGCTGCTTCAAGGCCTTCCGGCAAAACCACTGGCTGGGGTTCGCGGTGTTCGTGGGGACGGTGGTGGACCTGGCGCTGCGCTGAGCGCTCAGGGCAGGGCTTCGTAGCTCAGGCGCGAAAACCTCACCTGGCCCTGCCCCGCCGCAAACAGCGCCGGGCGCAGGCTCATGAAGCCGCCCGCCACGTTGTGGTGGTAGCCCGAAACGTCCATCTGCGTGCCGAACTTGTGCCAGGTCTTGCCAGCGTCGGCGCTGCTGTGGATCGTCATCACATGGCGCTGGTTGGTGACGCGCAGGCGCAGCTTCATTCCCATGCCGGCCGGCTTGGCGCTGGTGCGGATTTCCTGGCCGTAGCGGTAGAGCACGATGCCGCGCTCATTGATGCCGACGCCGGCAAAGAGCTTGTCGTTGTAGAACAGCAGCGCGCCGCCTTGGGCGGCCTCGTCGATGTCGAGGTCGACCTCGAAGCGATAGGCGGTGTCGCCGGTGATGAAGCTGAGTGGCGAGCTGTCGGCCGGTGACTTGCCCTTGGCGCTGAGCGCCATCACGCCATCGCCATGGCTCAGGCGCTGGCGTTCGTTGGCGCCCGCGGCGAAGAAGCTCCATTGCAGGCCGAAGCGGTCGGTCTTGAAGTCGTCCGACAGCGCCAGGCCATGCGGCGGCCGCTCGCTCTTGCCATCGGGTTTGGCGATGGGCTGGCCGATGTCCTGATTGCTCGCCTTGAACCAGCCGTCAGCCGTCCATTCGATGGGTTGCAGCAGCGTCTGCCGGCCCAGCGTGTGGAAGCCGTTTTCATAGCCGTGCAGCACCATGTACCAGGTGCCCGGCTTCGGCCCTTCGACCAGGGTCGCGTGCCCCTTGGACCACCACTTCTCCGCCGCTGTCACCGTGCGCGTGATCGGGTTGTAGGGCGAGTTCTCCCATGGGCCGTGGATGGACCTGGAGCGGGCCGAGACGACCATGTGGCTGGTCGGCGGGCCGGCGGTGCCGCCCAGCGCCAGCGTCATGTAGAAGTACCCGCCGCGCCGCATCATCTTGGGTCCTTCCTGCGAGTAGCTCTCCACGTCCCATTCGGGCGGGTACTGCCAGCCCTCATAGACCTTCTCGAGCGGGCCTTCCACCTTCATGCCGTCGTCGCTGAGCTTCAGGCGGCCGCCTCCGGAGACGAAAAGATAGCGCTTGCCGTCTTCGCCGACGATGTGGCCGGGGTCGATGCGGTCGTTGCCGAGTGGCACCGGTGGGGTCCACGGCCCATCGATGCTGGCCGCGCTCATCACGTAGATGTTGTTGTTGCCGGGCTTCTTGGCCGGCACGTAGAGGTAGTAGCGGCCGGCATGCTTGGTGAGCTCGGGCGCCCAGACGCTGCCGATATAGTCCTTCAAGGCGCTGACCCGCGGCGTCCAGTTCACCAGGTCGCGCGAGTGCCAGATCGTGAGGCCGGGGTAGGTCTCGAAACTGGAGTGCACCATCCAGTAGTCGTCGCCGTCCTTCAGGATGCTGGGGTCGGGCCGGTCGCCGGCGAGGATGGGGTTCAGGTAGCGGCCGTCGCCAAGGTCGGCGCGGCGCTGGCCTTCGATGCCGCGCGCGTTGTCGAGGCAGGGCCGCAGATAGGCATTGCCCAGCACCGTGGCACAACCCTCGGAGATCTGCGCGGCGCTAGGGCAAGCAAAGGCCGCCAGCAGCCCGACTTGGATCAGGCGCCGCAACGCGGGCGCCCACTCAAGCGGCACCCATGGAACTGGCTTTGCCAGGCCATTGGGTGCGCCCCCTTGAGGGGGAGCGCCACAGGCGCAACGGGGGTGGGTCATCTGAACAAGGACGCCCAGCCCGCCTTGGGACTCATGTCGACGAGGTTCCACTGCGCCGCGTCGAAGGCCCGCCGGGTCGGTGCATAGAACTTGCCATGCGGATAGCCATGCGCGTTCTGCAATTCCGAATCGATGATCTGGCCGCGGCCCTCGGCCACGTCGGACAGCAGCTTGAAGTCGATGGGGTCGCGGTCCCAGGGCCGCGCACCCACCGCCAGCGGCAGCTCGGCTTCCAGGGTGGCCACCGGATGGATGCGGATGTCGGGCGGCAGGTAGGGCTTGTCGGCCTTGAGGATGCGCGCCGTGCCGGCCGTGTAGACGCCGGTCTGCGCCACCGGCTTGCCGACCTCGTCGACAGCGAGGTTGTCCTGCAGGAAAAGCTCCACGTCGCCATGACCGCCCAGCGCGAACAGCGGCGTGTTGGGGCGCGTGTCAGGCCCCTGCCGGTAGGCGTTGCCGATCAAGGTCACCTTGCCCGGCTGGAAGGGCCGGCCGGCCCACTCATGGGCCACCAGGTTGTAGTGCACCGCCTTGCCGCCGGGGTTGTAGATCAGGTTGTTGACCATGGCCGCATGCACGCCGCCCTTGAACAGCGCATTGCGCTCCATGTTCGAGGCGTAGATGTTGGCGTAGAGCAGGATGCCGGTGGCGTTGTCGTGGATCAGGCTGCCCTTGGAATGCTCGCCCTTCTCATGCACCGAGTTGGCGAGGCCCTCGTAGATCAGGTTGTGGCTGTAGGTGATCTGGTGCGAGGTGTTGCGGCGCCAGTCGTCCGGCTGGTCGCCGCCGTTGAAGCGCGGGCCGCCGACCGAGAGGTTCTCATCGGTCGCCCAGGAGAAGCTGCAATGGTCCACGATCACTTGGGCTGCCGCGCCTTGCGTGGAGATGCCGTCCTGGTCGGCCCCGCCCTTCTTGGGCCGGCCGAACTCGCCGGGCCGGAACATCAGGTGCTGGATGATGACCTGGCTGGCGCGGATATTGGTCTCGCCCTTGATCACGGTGATGCCCGGCCGCGGTGCCGTCTGGCCCGCGATGGTGATGAAGGGATGGCGTATCAGCAGCTCCCGGCCCTGCATGTCGATCACGCCGCCGACCTCGAAGACGACGATGCGCGGGCCCTCGGCCTCGACCGCCTCCCGCAGCGAACCCGGGCCGGACTCGGCCAGCGTCGTCACCTTGATGATGCGGCCGCCCCTGCCGCCCTGGGTGCCGACGGCCCAGCCGCTTACATCGAAGCTGGCCGCATTGATGGCAACGCCAGGCACCTGGGCTTGCGCGGGAGCCAGCACTAACATCGCTGCGACAGCAAGCAAGCCTTGGATCCTCTGCGTCATATCGCCACCCCCATGAAACCACTCATGATTCTGAAACGCTGTTTCGGTATTCTGATTCATGCCCCGGAACTTTCGAAACGGTAGTGACCCTGAGGGCGCGGAGACCATCATGAAGATCCCCAAGACCAGCGCCCTGATGCTGGCCCTGCTCGCCGGCCTGAGCAGCCTGGGCGGCGTCGTCCAGGCCCAGACCCTGCGCGCCGCCGACATCCACAACAGCGACGACTACCCGACGGTGGTGGCGGTCAAGCGCATGGGCGAGTTGCTTGCCCAGCGGACCGGCGGCCGTCTGAAGATCAAGGTCTTCAACAAGGGGGCGCTCGGCACCGAGAAGGAGAGCATCGACCAGGTCAAGGTCGGTGCGCTGGACATCGCCCGGGTCAACGTGAGCCCGATGAATGCGATCTGCGCCAAGACCCTGGTGCCCACCATGCCCTTTCTGTTCCGCTCGGTGGAGCACATGCGCCGCGCGCTGGACAGCGCGGCCGGCGACGAGATCCTGCGCAGCTGCGAGCCGCAGGGCTTCGTGGGCCTGGCCTTCTATGACAGCGGCGCCCGCTCCATCTATGCCAAGAAGCCGATCAAGACCGTGGCGGACGCCAAGGGCCTGAAGATCCGCGTGCCGCAGTCCGACCTCTGGGTGGCCATCGTCAGCGCCATGGGCGCCAACGCCACGCCGATGCCGCTCGGCGAGGTCTACACCGGCCTCAAGACCGGCCTGATCGATGCGGCCGAAAACAACGTGCCCTCCTTCGATGGCTACAAGCACTACGAGGCGGTGAAGTACTACTCGCGCACCGAGCATTCGATGGCGCCCGAGATGCTCCTGATGAGCAAGCGCTCGTTCGACAAGCTCAGCCCCGCCGACCAGGCCCTGGTGCGCGCCGCGGCCAAGGAATCGGTCGCCTTCCAGCGCCAGAAGTGGGATGAGCAGGAGGCCAGGTCGCTGGCGCTCGTGAAGTCCAAGGGCGCCGACGTGGTGGACGTGGACAAGGCCTCGTTCCAGGCGCAGATGGCGCCGGTCTATGCGAAGTTCATGAACACGCCGGACCTGCAGCGCCTGGTCAAGTCCTTGCAGGACGTGAAATGAGCGAGCCTGATCAGCAGGCAAGTCCTGACCCTTGGCCAGCGACGCAGATACTCACGCGCGTTTGCGCCGGGCTCTCCAAGCTGGCGCTGATGGCCGCCGTGCTCGGCCTGATCCTGGTGCTGGTCTGCGTGCAGGTCCAGGTCATCGGTCGCTATCTGTTCAATGATTCGCCGACCTGGACCGAGGCGCTGGCCCTGCTGCTGGTGCTCTACATCACCGCCTTCGGCGTGGCCGTGGGCGTGCGCGATGCGGGGCATATCGGGCTGGAGTCGCTGCTGGTGCTCCTGCCCGAGAAGCTGCGCCTGAAGCTGGAAGTGCTGATCCACGTGCTGGTTGCCCTGTTCGGCGCGCTGATGCTGGACTCAGGCTGGACCTGGACCACGCTCAAATGGGACGAAGCCAAGCCGATGCTGGGCGTGCCCGAGGGAATGGACTATCTGCCGCTGGTGATTGGTGGCGGCTTGATCGTGCTCTTCTCGATTGAACACATCGTGGCGCTTCTGCGCGGCCGCAGCGTGGAGCCCGCATGGAACTAGCAATTCTCGGTATCAGCTTCGCGCTGCTACTCGTCCTCGGCGTGCCCGTCGCTTTCGCCATCGGCCTGTCCTCCATCGCCACCATCATCGCGGCCGACCTGCCCGTGGCCATCGTGTTCCAGAAGATGGTCGGCGGCATGCAGGTGTTCTCCTTCCTGGCCATTCCCTTCTTCGTGTTCGCCGGCGAGCTGATGCTGCATGGCGGCATTGCCGAGCGCATCGTGCGCTTTGCCAACAGCCTGGTGGGCCATGTGCGCGGCGGCCTGGGCATGAGCAATGTGCTGGGCTGCACCTTGTTCGGTGGCGTGGCCGGCTCGCCGCTGGCCGATGTGTCGGCCATGGGCTCCGTAATGATTCCGCTGATGAAGAAGGAGGGCTACCACGCCGATTACGCGGTCAATGTGACCACGCACGCGGCCTTGGTCGGCGCCTTGATGCCGACCTCGCACAACCTGATCATCTTCGTGTTGGCGGCCGCGGGCATCGCCTCGGTCAGCGTGTTCAAGCTGATCCTGGCGGCGCTGATCCCGGCGCTGATACTCACCATCGCCAACCTGGCCGCGGCCTACGGCGTGGCGGTGAAACGCGGTTATCCAGTGCACGGGCCCTTCCCGGGCTGGCCCGCGGTGCTCAAGGCCTTCGGCGCAGCACTGCCGGGCCTGCTGGTCGTGGCCATCATCCTGGCCGGCATCCTCTCCGGCGTGTTCACCGCCACCGAGTCGGCCGCCACGGCCGTGTGCTGGGCGCTGGCCGTCACCGTGCTGGTCTATCGCTCCTTGAGCTGGCGCGGCTTCCTGGCCGCCTGCGCCAAGGCCTGCAAGACCACGGGCGTGGTGCTGCTGCTGATCGGCATCTCCTCGGCCTTCGGCTACTTCATGGCGCTCTACGAAGTGCCGCAGCAGACCGGTGAGCTGATGCAGTCCTTCACCAGCAGCCCCTGGGTGATCTTCCTGATGGTGAACGTGCTGCTGTTCCTGCTCGGCACCTTCCTCGACATGTCGGCCACCATCCTGATCTGCACGCCGATCTTCCTGCCGATCTGCCAGCAATACGGCATGGACGCCACGCAGTTCGGCATCGTCATGCTGATCAATTGCGCGCTCGGCCTGAACACGCCGCCGGTGGGCACCACGCAATTCGTCGGCTGCGCCATCGGCGGCATCTCGGTGGGCCAGGTGATGCGCTCGATCTGGCCCTTCTATGGCGCACTGATCGGCACGCTGCTGCTCGTGACCTATGTGCCGGCGTTCTCGCTGTGGCTGCCGGGCTTGCTGGGCTGAGTGCCAAAAGGCGCAAGGGCTGGACAGCCCGCATGCTGTCCAGCCCTACATGACTGCGCCGCCGCCTTGATGGGCCCGCTGTCCGCCGGAAGGAGAGATAGAAACGGCGGTGCGGACTTCTCCTCAAGCCCCCCGAACGCTCACGCGAGCGGGGGGACGGCGTCCCCGAGCAATGACGTTCAGATCAGCGCACGGCCGGCCAATGGGCCTGCTCCTCTTCGCTGTCCAGCAGACCCATCTGCGGGCGCGTGCTCTTGGCGCCGCCGGCCTTGGGGTCGAGCGCCTTGTCGGTCAGCTCGGCCAGTTCGGTCCAGTGGGCGCGGGTCGTCGAGTCGCCGGCTGTGCGGCCGCGTTCGGCGAACTGCTTGCCCAGCAGGCGCAGCTCGGCGCGCACGGCGGCACGGCCGTCGTCGTAGCTCGAACCCTCGACCTTGCCGGCCAGCACATCCACGTAGCTGCGCTGCAGGTTGCGGCGGGCCGGCGTCGGTGCCGCGCCGCTCTTCAGCTCGCCAAGCACGCCGCCGCGCAGGTCGGCCAGCATCTGCTCGATGCGGTAGGCCTTGTCGCCGTACAGCTGCTCCTGGCCCGACATGCGGCCCAGGATCTCGCTGCTGAGCAGGGTGTTCAGGACGCCACGCTGGGTCGTCACCAGCAGGCCGGTGCCCACACCCGGGGCCAGGCGCTCGGTCACGGCCGTGTCGAGAATCCAGTTCGGCGTGGCGAACAGCTGCTCGTTGAAGAAGGCCACGGCACGTGCCTGCTGGGCCTTGGCTGCAGGCTTGCCGATGGCGCCCGGCTGCGAGCCCGCCTTGGTCTGGAAGTCATAGCCGCCCAGCAGGGCAGCCACATGGACCAGTTCCTTGGTCCACTGGCCCCAGACGCCCTTGTAGAGGTCGGCCAGGTCCTTGTTGCTTTCACCGGCACGCAGCGTCATCTTCGGCAGCATCTTGACCAGGCGCTGCAGGTTCTTGGTGCCGAGCGTCGTGGCCGTGACCGCATCGGCATCGCCCACGGCTTCCATCACCGTGCCGTAGTCGCCATTCATGGGCGCCTGGAAGCGCAGCCAGGGCTTGCTGTCCTGCTCGCGGGCCCAGCTGTCCAGCACCAGCTTCTCGTCCTGCGGTGTCTTCGCGCTCGGGATGGGCGCGTAGCCCCACTTGGTGGCGAAGATGTCGTAGGGACCGACCTTGGGGATCAGCAGCGCCGGGTCGATCTTGTCTTCCGGCTGCACCAGGTAGTTCATGCGGCTGTAGTCCATGATGGACGACACATGGCCCATCTCCTTGAGCCACTTGGCATCGCGCAGCTTCTCGATCGGGTACTGCGAGCTGGCCTTCATGTTGTGCTGGAAGCCGAGGGAATGACCCACTTCGTGCGTCACCACATAGGCCACCAGGTCGCCCATCAGATCGTCCGGCAGCGGCAGCTGCTGCGCACGTGCATCCACCGGCCCGGCCTGAGTGATGTACCAGTCGCGCAGGATCTTCTGGATGTTGTGATACATCACGATGTTGGCGTTCAGGATCTCGCCGCTGCGCGGGTCGCTGAGGTGCGGACCATAGGCGTTGGGAATCTGCGATGGCACCCAGCGGATGATGCTGTAGCGCACGTCTTCGGGGTCGAACTCGGGGTCCTGCTCCTTGGTCGGGAACGGGCGGGCCTGCACCGCGTTCTTGAAGCCGGCGGCCTCGAAGGCCACGTTCCAGGCCTCGATGCCCTTCTTCACATAGGGCACCAGCGCGGTCGGGGTCGACTTGTCGATGTACCAGACGATGGGCTTGACCGGCTCGCTCACGGCGGCGTTCGGGTCCTTCTTCTCCAGACGCCAGCGCGTGATCATGCGCTCACGCTCGATGGTGTGGCGGTCATGGCCGTAGTCCGTGCGGCTCTCGTAGAAGTAGCCAACGCGGTCGTCCATCAGGCGCGGCATCATGGCCACGGCCGGCAGCTCCACCAGGTTGTAGGAGATGCCGAAGGTGGCCGAGCGCGCCGGCCAGCCGGCTGGCGCCGGCGCCGGGCCCATCGGGCCGTTGAGCATCATCGGCGCCGAGTAGGTGTGCACCGCATCGACCCGCACGCTGCCGGGGAAAGCGCGCGTGGTGTCCACATAGCTGCGCTGTGCGTCCAGGCCCGTGCCCTTGACCATGCGGCGGGCGCTGAACTCGCCGACTTCGCTCTGGAACAGGCGGCTGACCTCGATCACTGGCGAGCCGTCGGCCGCGAAGGCCTCGACATTGAAGCTGGCCAGGATCGCATCGCGCTGCGAGTTCTTCACGGCCTCGGCATTCGGGCGGCCCGCGTCGGCCGCGAACGAGTGGTCGACCTGCTGGAAGAAGACCTTGTTGCCGCGCAGGCTGAAGCGCACCACGTCCTGGGCCAGCGACTTGCCCACATGGTCCACATCGGAAGGCACCGAGGTGGCGTTCGCCACCATCAGCAGTTGCTTGCCGAGCAGGGCCTTGGGCACCTCGAAGTACAGCTTGGTCTTGACTTGGTGGACCGTGACCAGGCCCTTCTGGGTCTTGGCGTCCTTGGTGATGACCTTGTCATAGGCCTTGGGCTCGATTTCGGGCGTAGCGGCGCCAGGGCCGCCCGGGCGGGCGGCCGAGGCGGCGCCTTCGGCCGGTGCCGGCGGTGTTTCCTGGGCAAAGGCCGCGCCGAGAGCGAGCGAGAGCAGTGCAGCCAGCGGCAGGCGGCGGATGTGAGAAGACTTCATGGTGTTCATGTCTGCTTGTTGGAGAGGGAAGCGTGAGAGGTGTGCTGGCAATGCTCAGAAGCGGCGGCGCAGCGTGAACGTGTAGCGCATCAGCCGCGGGTCGACCGAGCTGTTGACCTGGCCCGTCGGGCTCAGCGGCGGCGCCACGTCGGTGGCATTGATCAGGCCGAGAGAGATGCGCGTGTCGCCCATCAGCCGGCCGACCAGGCCCTGCTTGTCATGCCAGCCGCCGTTGCCGAAGTCGTACCAGACGTTGGTATTCCAGGTCGTGGTGCCCGGGTAGTCGACGATGGGCGGGAACAGGCTGACCGGGAAGCCGCTCTGGCGGATGCCGGTGACGCTGACACCGGCGCCGCGATAGGCCCAGGAGACGGTGGCCACCACACGCTTGGGCTGCAGGCGTGCATTGGTGTAGGGGCTTGGCGCAGCGGCCGGCGTGGCAACGACCTCGAGCTTGTCGGTGCGCGTCATGCGGCCGTTCAGCGAGAACTCGCCCCAGCTCGAACGGATCACATAGCGCAGCGAGTAGTCATAGCCCGAGGCCTGGTACTTGGAGATGTTGCGCGAGGTGAAATCGACACCGGTGATCTTGCCCGCCGTGTAGCCGGCCGCTGCGTCCTCGGGCGTCAATGCGGCCCGCGAGTAGGACTCGGGGAAGTACAGCATGTACTCCTGGCGGCTCAGCGAGCCCACGCGGTCCAGGATCTTGGAGCGCCAGCGGTCCACCGAGAACGACAGCCCCTTGGTGGCCTCGAACGGCGACTCGATCTGCAGGCCGACGTTGTAGTGCACCGACTGTTCGGGCTTCAGGCTGTTGCTGCCGCCCAGGGTCGTGGGCAGCGTGCCGATGAAGGGCTCGTTCTTGCGATACAGGTCGATCAGCGCGCTCGAGCCCGTGGCCGGCACGGTCATATTGGTCACGTAGCGCGGCCGCGTGATGTCGATCAGGTAGGGCACGCGGAAGGCCTCGTTGCGCGAGCCGCGCAGCGACATCCACGACACCGGCTTGTACTGCCCGCCCAGCAGCTTCTTGCTGGCCGCACCGAAGTCGTTGTAGCTGTCGCGCCGCACCGCGCCGCTGATCGAAAGGCTGTGCACCAGCGGGATGCGCAGGCTGGACTTGGGCGAGAGCAGCGGCACCGAAGTCTCGAGGTAGCTCGAGTTGGTGATGCGGTCCTGCTTGGGTTGGGCCGCCTGCGTGGTGTCGACCAAGGTGCTGTCGGTCACGTTGGTGAACTTGACCGAATCGACGCGGCGCTCCAGGCCCACCGCCAGATTGACAGTGCCGGCTTGCAGCTGCCAGGCCGGGCCATCGAGGCTGAAGCTGTAGGTGCGGGTGACCGGCGTGTCGTAGCGTTCGTCCTTGTAGTAGGCCGACTCCAGCACGCCGGCGGCGTTGGGCGCCGCGCCTTCATTGCCGACCAGCGCATAGCTGTCGTGCAGCAGCACCGGCGGCGTCGCGCCGTTGATCAGCGCATTCATCCTCGGCGCGTAGAACTGGTAGACGCCCTCCGGCAGCGAGGGCTTGCTGCGCGCGTCGGCAAGGTTCAGGCGGTAGCGCCAGTCCTTGGGCAGGTCGCCGCGCAGGCCGATCGAGGTCGACTGCTGCTCATAGGTGTAGTGCCGGATCGGCGTGCCCAGCTCCCACATGTACTTGTAGATGCGGATCGGAACGCCGAAGGGGTTGCCCTGATAGCCAGCGGGCAGGGTGTAGCCCGACAGCGCCACTGGGTCGCTCTGCGCCTCGGATTCGTTCTTGGACCACATGAAGTCCGCATAGACCTGGGCCCAGGACGAGAACTCGTACTCGGCATGCGCGGTCGCGGAGCTGCGCTTGTACTCGTTGACGGCGTTCAGGACCTTGCCGGCGTCATAGCGGGCCGTGATCGGTGCGTTCAGGTAGTCGGCGATGCTGGCCGTCTTGCCGTTGGCGCCGGCGGGAATGTAGGCCGTGTTCTTGCCGATGCCCGGCAGGTTGCCCGTGACGGCCTGCACATAACCGCCCATGGGCAGGTTGTTGGCCGTGCCATCGCTGCCGCCCAGCCAGCGGCGGTCGTCCGTTGCCAGCCAATCGCGGTCGCGCAGCGCCAGCGCATTCTGGGTCTCGACCGAGACCGAGGCGCGGGCCGAGAACTTGTTGTGCCGGAAGGCGTGCGAGATGCCAAGGCGGTTGTTGGCCGCGTCGGTCACCATGGTGTTGTCGAGCGCGTACTCGACCTCGGTGCCACGGTAGCGCTTGCGCGTGATGATATTGACCACGCCACCCACCGCATCGGCGCCATAGATCGCGCTGCCGCCACCCAGCAGCACTTCCACGCGTTCAATGGCAGACATCGGGATGCCGGTGGCCTCGTAAGCTTCGGCCACGGTGCGCGAGCCGGTGCGCGGCAGGCGCAAGCCATCCACCAGGATCAGGGCATTGCCCTGGCCCAGGCCACGCAGATTGAACAGCAGGCGACCGTCCGGCGCGCCGCGCGAGCTGTTGCCGTCGAAGCTGGCCGAGGCACCGACCGAGAGCTGCGGAATCAGGTTGCGCAGCTCGGCCAGCGTTGTCACGCCGGAGCGCTCGATGTCCTGGCGGGTCAGCACCTCGACCTGGTTGATGCCCTGCTCGCCAACGATGGAGCGCAGGTGCGAGCCGGTCACTTCGACCGGCGCAATGACCTCGACCTTGCGCACCACGAACTCGTTGGTCGCGACCAGCTGGCCCAACGAGAGCCGGGTGTTGGCCAGCAGCTCACGCATGGCCTGCACAAAGGTGTAGTCGCCGTTGATGCGGTTGGTGCGGATGCCGCGGAGATCCTCGTCCTTGAACTTGATGCTCACGCCGCCCAGTTCCGCCATCTTGCGGACCGTCTCGACCGCATCACCCGCGGCCAGTTCAAAACGCTGAACGCGCGCCGGCGGTGCTGCGGCGGCTGCGGGTTTTGGGCTTGAGTCGGCCTCCGGTTCAGCAGCGTCGGTGGAGCCACTGGCGGCCCCCGAGCCGGCTTGCGCACCCGAGGCGCGCGGCGACGGCGCGGCCGCCTGGCGCAGCGTGGCGGCGTTAGGGCCGGTCTCGACGACTTGCAGTCCGCTGCCTTCCAGCATGCGGTTCAAGGCGTCACGGGGATGCATCGTGCCGCTGACCGGCTTGCTGGTCAGGCCCCGCACCAGCTCCGGTGCATAGAGCAGCTGGAAATTCTGTTGCTTGACGAACAGCTGCAGCGCTTGCGCAGCAGGTTGGGCGGGAATTTCAACCAGCCGCGCTTCGGTGGCGGCGGGGTTCTGGGCCTGAGCATGGGCTTGGGCCGTCAGCATGAGGACGGCAAGCGCCAGCGGATGGCAGGCAAAACGGGGGCTACGCGACACAGGGGACTCCTGGGGCTTGTTTGTTGATCTTGGAATGGCGTCGTCCGGGACTAGCGGATACGACGCGCGACGCACGATTCACCCCCACAGGGACTAACCCTTAGGCCTCAAAGTGCCTTCGCCGATCTGCGGGGAGACGCCAAGCGGCTCATTGCTGCCATTCGTTTTCTTGTTCCACGGTTGGTCGAAGATCAGGCCGCCAGCGGGTTCCCCTGCGCTCGTGTCCCCCGGCCCTGGCTGCGCCCGATCCTCCTCCTTTACCTCGCTTCGGGAAACCCACTGCCGTCCTGATCCGCACCTCTGTGGCCTTCGCCTGGTGGCATGCGCAGGTTCGGCCGAGGGTGTCGGGTGAGGGTTTGGGCGAGGTAAAGGAGGAGGATCGGGCGAAGCCCGGTCCGGGGGACAGGAGCTCAAGCCCTCACCCGATGGCCTCGGCAGCGCGAAAGAAGGAACCAGCGTGTGGCTGCTAAGTGCCGTTAAGAGACGCACCCCGAAGTTCGGCGTTGAACCTCAAGCAAGCCCTGGCGGTCAGTTGACAAAGACTTGCGCAGCTGAGTCTGAGTTTCAACCCCGGCTGATCAGCCAGCGCCCCTGGTGCTGGCGCACCTTCAGGCCGAAGCCCTGCTCCAGGCTGCGCAGGAACACGGCCACGTCGGTGGTGGCGAAAGCGCCCGAGATGCGCATCTGCTGCAGCGCCGGGTCGGTCAGCTCGATGGGCTCGCTGCTGTAGCGATTCACTTCTTCGAGCGCAGCGGCCAGGCTTGAGTCGTCAAAGACGATGCGGCCCTGCTGCCAGGCCAGCTTGCGCTCGAGCTCGCCCGGCTTGGCGGTGGACAGCAATGTCTGCTGCGCCTGGTCCAGCGCCACCTGGCCGATGCCCAAACGCAAGGGCTGCTCGCCCTTGCTTTCGGGTGCATCGGCCTTGCGCAGCTCGACCACGCCTTCGTAGACGGTCACCTCGACGCTGCCATCGCGATGCTTCTGCACCAGGAAGCGCGTGCCCACGGCGCGCACCACGGTATTGCCCACCAGCACCTCGAAGGGGCGGTTCTTGTCCTTGGCCACGTCGAACAGGCCAACGCCGCGCTCCAGCACCACGCGCCGACGCTGGCCACCATAGGCCACGCCCAAGGACGAGGCTGCATTGAGCTCGGTGCGCGAGCCGTCGGGCAGCAGCACCACATGCTGCTGACCCACGGCCGTGCTGTGCGAGGCGGCGAAATTCGTGTCGTCGTCCGCTTGCCAGGGTCGCAAGACCATCAGGCACAGGGCCAGCGCCAGGCCGGTGGCAGCGGCACCACCCCACACCCATGGACGTTGCGAGCTGCGGCGAGCGGCAGGCCGGGCCGAGGCCGGTGCAAAGCTCGCCTGGCTGGCGGCCGCCCAGATCAGGGCGTGCTCGTCGAGCAGGCGTGCATGGCTGCTGTCTTCGGCCAGCCAGTCTTTCAACTGCTGGCGCTCGGTGGCGCTCAGGTCGCCCGCGTCGATGCGCGCGACCCAGCGACGCGCTTCCTCGGCGGCGCTGGCGCCGCCACCTCGTTCGAAATCAAGCACCTTGGCTTGCATCAGCGTACTTCCTTGCGTTGCAGACCATCGTGTTCAGCCATTGCCTCATGGCACAGCTCCAGCGCGCGGGTGATGTGGCGTTCCACAGTCTTGGTCGAGATCCCCAGCTGGCTGGCGATCTCGGCATGCGAGAGATTGTCGATCTTGCGCAGGCGGAACACCTCCAGGCATTTGGGCGCCATGCGTTCCATGGCGGCCTCCACGGCCGCCACCCGCTGGCGGTTCTGCAACAGCGTTTCCACGCTGGGCCCCGTGTCTTCAACGCGCAAGTCGTCCCAATCCCCCACAGCGTCGGTGGCCCGCGAGGTGCGCTTGCGCAATTCACTCAGCGCCAGGTTGCGCGCCACCGTGTAGAGCAAGGCCTCGCTGACCGGCGTCTGGTCGCCCAGCTCGGCCGCGTAGACGCGCAGAAAGGCCTCCTGCGAGACCTCGGCCGCCTCGTCCGCATTGCCCAGCAGGCGCTGGACATAGCGCTCCAGTGCCCGGCGGCGCGCGCGGTAGATGTCGAGGAGGCTCATGGGGCGGCGACTATATGCGAGCGGCCGGGCCTTGCAAAATTGCAAGCCGCTGTGGCTCGCACATCACGGCACGCGCCGCAGGTCCGGGCCGACCAGGCCCACGAGCAGCGCGCGCCCATCGGGCAGCACCCGGAACTCGCCATGGCTCGCCGCCCGGAACTTGGGCTCCTGGCCTTCCTGGAAGTACCAGGCATCGCTGACCAGGGTCCAGCGCCCATTGACAGGGCTGAGCTCCAGCAGCAGCTGGCCCGGCCCGGCCGGCTCGCCGGCGCGCAGCAGGCGCGGCTCGACCAGCACGCCGCGCTCATCCAGCCGGCCGGCAATGCGCGGTCGCGGCTGCCACGGCAGGGCCAGCTCCGCCACCGGGGGTATCGGCGGCAGCGCGTAGTTGAGCCGCATGTAATCGCCCTGGATCAGCGAGCGAGGATCGAGCGGCGCCAGCTTCACATAGACGGCCCGGCCCTCGGCGATCAGCTGCTCCTTCTGCCAGATCAGGCCATTGACCACGCAGAGGCTCAGCAGCGCGCAAGCCGGCAAAGCCCAGCGCGCCGAGGCACGGGCCGGCGCGATGGCCGGCTGCGGCGCAGGATCGCCTTGCCGGGTCAGCCACAGCCACGCGCCCAGCAGCGCACCGGCCACCACCAGCACCAGGGCCTTGTCGCTCAGCGGCAGGTCCAGCCGGTAGTAGAAGCTGCCCAGCACCCACAGGGCCGCGGCCGCCGCGCTGAGCGCCAGCACACGACGGCGGCGCACCAGCGCCAGGCTCAGCAGCAGCAGGCAGCCCCCCAGCGCCGGCAGCCACCAGCACAGCGCGACCCCCAGCAGGCCCGGCAGCAAGAGCCTGGGCAGGCGCAGGACCGGCCAGGCTTTCAGCAAGGCAGCAAAGGCCCAGGCGCTGGCGAGCACCGACAACGCTGCCGGCACGCGCCAGAGCATGGGCGAGAGACCCGATTCGACCGGCGCGTTCAACTCCCGCGCAAGACCTGACCCCATCACACCAGCCGCCATGAAGCTGGGGCCGGACAGCCAGACCAGCGCCAGCAGCAGCCCCATCGCCCAGCCCCGCAGCACCGGCTCCAGCAGCGCTGCCAGCGCGGCACCCTCGGCCCGCTGGCCTCCGTGATGGACCAGCGACTGCGCCAGCGCCCAGGCCGCCAGGGCCAGATACACGGCCCACCACAGCGGCAGCATGGCGCCGCGAGACCAGCTCGCACCCGGCAGCAGGCCGATGCACATGAACACCGCAGCCATGCCCAGCAGCAGCCGCAGCCAGTGGCGCGGCAAGGCCAGCACCAGGCCCGCGCAGATCGCCAGGCCGGCCACCAGCGCCAGGCGGAAAGGCAGGTCGCGACCCAGCGCGAAGCCCAGGCTGCAAAGGCCGACCAGCAGCAGCGGCAGGGCCAGCTGCTCCAGGAAGAACGCGGTGCTGCGACCCCGCAGCAGGTTCGCCGACCCGACGACCAGGGCCAGGCCGAGCACATAGGCTGTCGGCCCGTGCTCCCACAGGCGACCGAACAGCAGGGCCAGGAAGATCAGCAAGGGCACGGCAGACAGCCAGGCGCCCAGCGCCGTGAGCAGCTGCACCGGCCACGGGCGTGCCGCTTCGGGGCGGCTGGCACCAGCGGGGACAAGACCCTGTTGCTGCGCCTGTTCGAGCCAGGCCGGCAAATTCACGGCGCTCATCGCTGGCGCTCCTGCGCTGCCGTTGCAGCACCGGCAGGGTCGACAGGATCGGACGGCTCGCCCGACCCCTCGGGCCCCCGCATGCGGCGCAATATCAGCTGCACGCTGGCCGTCAGCAGGGCGGCTGCGACCAGGCCCAGGACCAGCATGGTGCCGATGGGCTCGCCTCGCTGGCCCACCAGCAGCAGCCGGGCCAGGCCGCACACCAGCAAGGTGTCCAGGGCGAGGGCCTGAGCGCTGAGTGCATAGACCTCGCGCCACTGCCAGGCCGCGGCCAGCCCGCCCGCCAGCACCAGCAGGCCCAGCCAGAACTGCGGCCGCACACGGCTGGCAAACAAGCCGCCCAGGGATGTGGCCGAGAGCGCGGTCACGCCCAGCAGCACCGCGGCGCGCCAGGCCCAGGGCTCCGCTTGCTCGCTGGCCGGCTTGAGCGCCATGGCCACGCACAGCAGGACAAGGGCAGCAAAGCCGCAGGCGTGAACACCCAGGGTTCCGGTCTCAAAGTCCCAACGGAAGCCGGCGTGGGCATGCACCCAGAGGCTGATGGCCGTGACGACGACCAGCACCCACGGCGTCCAGACCAGCTCGCTGCGCGCGCCCCAGCAAAGCGGCAGTGCCAGGGCCGACCACAGCGCGAAAAGCTGCCAGGCGTCGGCGCCGGTGGGGTAGGTCTGGCCGAACAGCGCCAGCAGGCCACCCAGGCTCAGCAAGGCCAGCAGGCCCAGCGCGCCGCGCCAGGCCGGGCGCGCCCACGCCGCCAGCAGGCTGGTGGCCAGCAGCAGCTGCAGGAGGGCGAAGCGCGCACTGCGCGGCAGCTCGGCCCAGTTCGCGGCAACCCACATCATCACGCCCAGGCCCAGCAGGCCGGCCGCCAGACCGGCCGCACCCAGCCGCAGACGCTGCAGCACATCGCCCGGCGGCTGGCCGAGCCCGCTCAGGAACCACAGGCGCTGCGCCTTTGGCCGGTCCAGGCCCTGCTCGGCCGTCCAGCGGTACAGCTGCTCATGCAGACTCATGCAAGCTCCCCAGAATGCTGGGGCGATGGTAACCAGACTACTGCGCGCCGCCGCCGGGCGATCCACCCAGCTCGCGGTGCAGCCAGGCGCGAGCCAGGCTCCAGTCGCGCTTCACCGTGGCCAGCGAGATGGCCAGCGCTTCGGCGATCTCCTCGTTCTCCAGCCCGCCGAAGAAGCGCAGCTCGACCACCTTGGCGGCGCGCGGATCGACCTGCTCCAGCGCCAGCAAGGCCTCATGCACCGCGACCAGGTCGCGGTCCGGCGGCAGGGCCAGGTGCTCCAGGCCGGAGAGCGTCAGGGGCACCAGCTCGGCGGCGCGCTTGTCGGCCCGCCGCGCCAGTTCATGGTTGACCAGGATGCGCCGCATCATCAGCGAGGCCACGGCCAGGAAGTGGCTGCGATTGCGCCACTGCGTGCGGCTCTGCTCGGCCAGGCGGAACCAGGCCTCGTGCGAAAGCACCGTCGGCGAGAAGGTATGCGCGCCGAGCTCGTGGCGCAGGTGCGAGCGCGCGAGGCGACGCAGCTCGTCATACAGCAAGGCAAACAGCTGGTCGCCCACACCCGCGGCATCGGCCGGCTGGTCGCTGAGCCATTGGGTCAGCGCTGCCAGGTCCGGCGCCGGCTGCTGTTCGTCCACCGTCATGCGTTCCCCCCCTAATTCAAGGTTGCCGGCCGTGAGCCTTGGCGCCGGTTTGGGCTGCGTAAACAAACAGCAGTCCCTGTCAGCCATCGTCCCATGCACCGAAAGGCCCGCACCATGATCAAGCGCAACGCCCCTGCTCCTCAGCACCTGGCCCGGTTGGCCATCCTAATCGGCAGTTCCGTGTTGAGCGCCTGCGGCGGTGGCGACCCCGTGCCAGATCCGGTGCCTGCGCCAAGCCCGGCTCCGGCCCCGGCACCCACGCCGGCGCCAGCACCCGCTCCCACGCCGGCCCCTGCCCCCGCACCTGCGCCCACGCCAGCCCCAGCCCCAGCCCCAGCCCCAGCCCCGGCCCCGGCGCCAACACCGGCTCCCGCACCCAGCCCGGCGCCCGCGCCTGCTCCCACGCCGGCTCCGGCGCCCGCCCCGGCCAGCACCGCCAGCTGCGGCACGATGAAGGAGCTGACCCTGTCCGCCCTGGCCGTCCATGAAGGCAGCTATGCCGCCAAGGTCTTCGACAGCGGCGGCAGCGAGCTGGGCGGCGCCAGCCTGGTGCTGTCAGGCGGCGTGCTGAGTTACACGCCAAACGCTGGCCTGGCCGGCGCCAGCGCCGCCAGCGCGGTCGTGGCCAAGGTCTGCCAGAACACGGATGCCTCAGGCAACGCCATCGGCGTGGTGGCCATGATCGACAAGGACCGCCACGTCGACTTCTTCGCCCCGGCCTTCAGCGGGCTCTACATGTCGGGTACCGATCTCGGATCGGCGACCAGCACCGGCCGCTACATGCAGAGCACCACGCCAAAGACTGCCGCCCCGGCACCCACGCCTGCACCCGCACCGTCACCCGCACCGGCTCCGTCTCCCGCGCCGGCAGGCAGCGGCAGCGAATGCGCGCCTCTGATCGCCAAGGCCGGCGACTCGGTCACCTACCGCCAGACCAGCAGCAGCGCCGGCAGCGCGCCCTACACGGTCAAGTACGACTTCACGAACGGCACGTACAAGGGCCAGGCCGCCGTCGTCGGCACACTGACCGTGACCGGCGCGACCGTGGCCTCCACCGGTCTGGCCACGCTCTATCTCGACCCGAGCACCGGCGCGGCGCTGGGCCAGGACACGGCGACCGCAGGTGCCAGCGACACCATCACCACCTACGAGCCGGCCGACTGGCAGCAACGCCTGGCCAATGCCGGCATCGTGGCCGGCAGCAGCGGCAAGATCAGCGTGACCGCGACCGTCACCGGCAAGAGCGTCACCGACGGCTTTGCCTCGCTCGGCGGCGCCACGGCCCTGGTGATCAAGTACGAATTCACCATCAACCGCGACGCCAACGAGTCGGTCACGGTGCCCGCAGGCAGCTTCGCCAACAGCTGCAAGTTCCGCGTCGACTTCGTGCTGAAGGACCTGCAGGTGCAAGGCCCGGCGGCCAGCAGCCCCCTGCTGTCCGTCATGCTGCCGACCCTGCAATCCAGCTTCGTGTTCCCGACCCAGGTGACGCTGTGGACCACCAATGCGGTGCCCTACATGCTGCCCAAGAGCGTCACGGTCAGCACGCTGCCGGCGCCCACCGGCGCGGTGACCACGACGCAGGAATTGATCGCGGTCACGAAGGCCGCGCGGTGAGGCCGATTTCGGGGGTCAGGGCTTGCCGGGCCGGCCTCGGTGCTCTGACACTGTGGCCATGACACCCTCTGCCGACTGGACCGAGCTCAAGCAGCTGTACGACGCCGCCCTGGCCCTGCCCGCCGCCGAGCGGGAGGCCTGGGTGCGCAGCTGCGGCGCCTCGGCGGAGCTGCAGGCCGAGCTGCTGTCGCTGCTGTCCCACAGCACCGGTGGCAACAGCGACGACCCCGACTTCCTGGCCGCGCCGGCCTCGGCCGCCGGCCTGACCGGTCAGCGCCTGGGGCCCTGGCTGCTGATCGATCTGCTGGGCAGCGGCGGCATGGGCGAGGTCTGGCGGGCGCGCCGCGCCGACGGCGCCTACGAGGGCGAGGCTGCGGTCAAGCTGCTCAAGCGCGGCATGGATTCGGCCGCCGTGCTGCGCCGCTTTGCCCAGGAGCGCCAGGCGCTGGCGCGACTGGATCATCCCAATATCGGCCGCCTGTTCGACGCCGGCCTGAGCCCGCAAGGCCTGCCCTACTTCGTGATGGAGAAGGTCGAGGGCCAGGCCATAGACAAGGCCTGCGAAGCCCGCTCGCTGGAGCAGCGCCTGGAGCTCTTCCTGCAACTGACCGATGCCGTCTCGCATGCCCACCGCCACCTGCTCGTCCATCGCGACCTGAAGCCGGGCAATGTGCTCGTCACGGCCTCCGGGCAGGTCAAGCTGCTGGACTTCGGCATCGCCAAGGCGCTGGACCCGCTGGAAGGCGATGCGCAAGACGCCGGCCAGACCCAGCAGGGCGACCGCCCCTACACACCCACCTACGCAAGCCCCGAGCAGGTGCGCGGCGAGCCGGTCAGCACCGCCACCGACATCTACTCGCTGGGCGTGCTGCTCTACCAGCTGCTCACCGGCATCAGGCCCTATGGCCGCCATGCCGCCACGCCGCGCGAAGCGGCGGATTCGGTGCTCAACGAACAGCCCACGCGGCCGAGTTCGCTCTCACCGGGCCAGGTGGGCGACCCCGCCTGGCCGGCGCGACGCCGCCGACTGCGCGGCGATCTCGACAACATCCTGCTGAAGACGCTGGAGAAAGACCCGGCCCGGCGTTACGCCACCGTCGATGCCCTGACGGCCGACATACGCGCTCATTTGCGCGGTTATCCCGTCAGCGCGCGTCCGGCCAGCCCGGCCTATCTGCTCGAGCGCTTCGTGCAGCGCAACCGGCTCGGCGTGGGCCTGAGTGCCCTGGCGCTGCTGGCACTGGTGGGTGGCCTGGCTGGCACGCTGTGGCAAATGCATGAAGCGCAGGCCGCGCGGGCGCAGGCCGAGCGGCGCTTTGCCCAGCTGCGCCAGCTGTCCAACAAGCTGGTGTTCAGCTACCACGATCAGATCGCGCAACTGCCCGGCGCGCTGGCCACGCGCGAGGCGCTCCTGAAAGACGCCCTGGGCTGGCTCGACGGCCTGGCCGGCGAGCTGGGCCCGGAGCTGGCACGCGACCCCGGATTGGCACGCGAACTGGCCGAGAGCTATTCGCGCATAGCCGCCCTGCAGGGCGACGGCTTCTCGCCCAGCCAGGAGCAGCTGCAGGCGGCCGAGCAGAACATCGTCAAGGCGCTGGCGCTGCAGCCGCTCTATCTCGATGCCAGCGCCCGCGACGCCGCCGCGCTGCAAACAGCCGGCGAGATGTGGCAGGGCCGTGCCATGCTGGCCTTGCGCAGCGGCCAGCTGCAGCTGGCGGTCTCGGCGCTGGAGCAGGCGCGCCAGCTCGACGAGAGAGCCATGCATCTGGCGCCGGACGATCCACTGAGCCTGTCCCACCTGGCCACAGTCACCGGCCGCATCGGCGGCTTGCTGGGTGGCAGCCCGGCGATGCCGCAGCTGGGCGAAATCGCTGCGGCCGGGCCGCTGCTGCAGCGCTCGGCCGAGATGTTCGATCGTCTGCGCCAGAAGCTGCCGGCCGACCCCGAATGGGCCCACCAGGCCGCCTGGTCCCGGCTTCAACTGGCCAACTGGGCGCTGCTTGCCGGCCGCCTGGAAGAAGCCGAAGACAACAGCCGCCAGATGCTGGCGCTGCGCGATGCGGCGGTCAAGGCGGCGCCGGAGAACGCCAACTACCGCTACCAGCGGGCCATGAGCCGCTCGGTGGCGGCGCGGGTGCTGCTGGAGCGCGACAAGCCGGCCGAGGCCCTGCAGGTCTTCAACGAAGGCATCGCCCTGCTGCAGGCCGAGCAGGCGCGCGATGCCGCCAACAAGTCGGCCGGCCGTGACCTGCTGCTGCTGCGCTATGGCAGCGCACGCGCCGCCTGGCAGCTCAAGCCCGATGCCGCCAGCCGCGCCGGCCTGCAACAGGCCGCGCTGGCCCTGCCGCCCAGCAAGGGCGAAGACTTCTACCTGGCTCGCTGGCGCGCCGAAGGCCTGTTGTGGCTGGCACGCTCAAGCCTGCAACCCGCCCAGGCACTGGCCTGGGCCCGCGAAGCCCAAGCCCTGATGCGCGGCACGCACGACAGCCCCGACAACGCCAGCCGCCGCTGGATCCTGGCCCTGCTGCTGGGCGAACAGGCGGCTGCGCATGCGGCGCTCGGCGAAGCGGCAGCAGCACGCAGCAGCGCCCAGGAGGCCCTGGCCCTCTGGCGCAAGGGGCCGGTTCCGCCGCACTACGCCAGCTGGCAGCAAAAGTGCCGCGAGCTGGCCGGCGAAAGCTGAGCGCACCAGACGCTCACTCAAACGGGTAACGCACGCCGACCTGGGCGCGGATCCTGTCCATCCAGCTGAGCAGCGCGCGGCTCTCGGCGTGCGGCATGCGCGGGCTTTCGACCAGGCCGGCGCGGACGCAGGCCATCGTCTCGCTGATCTCGCCCTCGAAGCCATTGATGCGGAACGGCGCCTCCACGCGCAGCGGCGGCTCCGCACCGCGCTGCAGCTCCAATGCGGTGGCCTGCGAGAAGCTCTGCGGCAGGCTGATGCGACCGCGCGTGCCGAGAATGTGCAGGGCATTGGGCGACACCGCATCGAAGCTGCAGATGAATTGCGAGACCAGGTCGCCGAAATGAAGACTGGCACTGAGCTGCTGGTCGACGCCCGTCGGCGCGAGGCGGGCATTGGCCTCGATGCGATCAGGCTCCGGGCAGACACCCAGCGCCATCTCAAGGATGAAGCGAGTGGCGGCCAGGTTGTAGATGCCGATGTCCAGCAGCGAGCCCCCCGCCAGGTGGGGGTCGAACAGCCGCGTGCTCGGGTCGTAGGGCGCCGAAAAGCAGAAGCTCGACTGGATGCCGCGCAGCTCGCCGATGGCGCCATCGCGCAGCCACTGGGCCAGTTGCTCGTAGGCGGGCAGGAAGCGGGTCCACAGCGCTTCCATCAGGAAGACGCCGCGCTCCCTGGCCAGCGCCAGCAGGGGTTCAGCCACTGCAAGGCTGGGCACCAGCGGCTTTTCGCAGAGCACCGGCTTGCCGGCCAGCAGGCAGGCGCGAATGGCCTCGCCGTGCTGGGCATGCGGCGTGGCGATATAGACCGCGTCGACCGCCGGATCGGCCAGCAATTCATCCAGCGAGCTGCTGGCCACGGCGGCTGGCGCCCAGCGCTCGGCAAAGGCCGTCGCCTTGGCCGCGTCGCGCGCATGGATGCGGCTGATGCGCGCCTCGGGCAGGCCTTGCACCGCCTGCGCAAAACGGTTGGCGATGCGGCCCGGGCCGATCACCGCCCAGCGGAAAGCGGCCTCGCTCACAGCTTGCGCGCGTCGCGGAAGTCGTCGAGCTTGTCGGGGCGGCGGTTGTTGACGCCGAAGTTGAAGGCACGCACCACCTTCTGTTCCTTGCCGCTGGCCTGCAGCTTGAAGCCGCAGACCATTTCACCCAGGCAGGCCAACAGCATGCCGTCGTTGAAGTCGGACTTGAGCACCGACACCCGGCCCACCGAGCCATCGGCATTGACGGCGATGCCGAACTGGACCACCTGCCGCTCCTTGCTGCGGTCGGTATCGCGTTCAAGCGCCTTCTTGTAGCAGCGGGCCCGGGTGCGCATGCTCTTGTTCATCGCCTCCACATAGCTCGCTTCCACCTCCGCGGGGAAGCCCAGCTGGGGGTCCACATTGGCGAACCTGCCGTCGGCATCACTGACCTGGTAGCAGGACTCGGCGCGGCCCACGCCGGGCGCCAGCAGCAGCGCGGCGACGGTACCCAGGGCGACGAGCCGGTGATGGATTCTTTGCGTCATGATGAAGGCCTCCTTGTTGCAGCCGCAGCGCGGCGAGCGCATTGTCACCGTAAGATCGCCGCCATGTCTGCCGACATCCTCACCGAGCTGCGCCGCCATATCCGCACCGTGCCCGACTGGCCGGTGCCGGGCGTGCAGTTCCGCGACATCACACCGCTGCTGGCCGAGCCGGCGGCCTTCAAGCTGATGATCGACGCGCTGGCCGCGCGCTACGAGGCCATGCGGCCCGAGCTGATCGCCGGCCTGGAGGCGCGCGGTTTCATCATCGGCGCGGCGCTGGCCTACCGGCTGGGCGTCGGCTTCATGCCGATCCGCAAGAAGGGCAAGCTGCCCCATGAATGCATCGAGGAAAGCTATCTGCTCGAGTACGGCAGCGCCACCGTGGAAGCGCATGTCGACGCTCTGCGGCCGGGCCAGCGCGTGGTGCTGGTAGACGACCTGATCGCCAGCGGCGGCACCATGGGCGCCGGCGCCCGCCTCTTGCAGCGCCTGGGTGCCGAGCTGCTGGAATGCGCCGCGGTGATCGACCTGCCGGCGCTGCGCGGCTCGCAGCAGCTGCGCGAGGCCGGCCTGCCGGTGTTCGCGCTGCTGGAATACGCCCTCGATGAATAGGCTGAGGCGCCAGCTGCTGCTTGTGCTGGCCTCATCACCGCTGGCGGCATGCGACTCGCGCAGCAAGACCGAGCGCCAGATCGACAGTGCCTGGCACCGCCAGGCTGCCCTGGAGAGCCTGCTGGCCCCATGGCTCGCCCACGCGCCGCGACCCGACGGCAGCTTTCACATCAACTTCGGCCGCGACTGGCAGCCCAAGGCCGACCAGAACCTGGAAGTGACGCTTCAGGGGCGGATGATCTACGCGATGGTCGTCGGCTACGAACTGAGCCAGGACCGGCGCTTCCTGCAAGCGGCCCTGAAAGGTGGCGAGTACCTGCTGCAGCGTTTTGCCGACCCGGTCCATGGCGGCTTCTTCCTTGTGCTGTCGCCCGAGGGCAAGGTCTTGAGCGATGCCAAGCGCTGCTATGGCCATGCCTTCGCGCTGTTTTCGCTGGCCCACCTCGCCCGCATCACGCAGGACGCGAAATGGCGCCAGGCGGCGCTGCAAGCCTGGCAGCAGATCGAGGCCGGCCTGGCGGACCCGGCCGGCGGCTTCCGCGGCCAGACGGCGCGCAACTTCATGCCCGGCCAGCCCGGCGCGCGCAGCCAGAACCCGCTGATGCATCTGTTCGAGGCCCAGCTGGCCCTGCTCGATGCGACGGGCGATGCAGCGGTTCGCCAGGCTGCGCGGCGGCTGGGGGACTTCGTCATCAACCGGCTGATGCAGGGCCGGCCGGATGGTTCGGCCTACATTCCCGAGTGGTACGACGCCCAGTGGCAAGCGTTGCCGACCAAGCAGGCGGGCGGCTACACCGACATCGGCCACCAGTTCGAATGGAGCCATCTGCTCCTGCGCTCCACGGCGCTGGACGTGGCACCGCTCCATGCTGCGGTGGGCGACCGGCTGCTGCAGTTCGCCCTGCTGGAAGGCTATGACGAGATCGACGGCGGCGCGATCAATCAGGTCTACCCCGACGCGCCGCCCTGGAAGCACAAGGGCTGGTGGCAGCAGGCCGAGTGCACGCGCGCCTTGATCGCAGCCGCCAGCGCGAGCGGCCGCAATGAGTTGTGGCGCCGCTACGAGCAGACGCTGGCGCTGGTGCAGAACGAGTTGATCGACAAGGAGCACGGCGGCTGGCGGCCCGGCCTGTGCCGGCGCAGCGGCTGCGACAACGTGCAGCCCGAGCCGTACCACATGCTGGGCATGCACATGGAAGCGCTGCGGGCCGCCGGCAGCGTGGTCTAGAGAGGACAATCACGCCATGGCCAAACAGATTCCCCGCCTCAGCCCCGAACAGATCAAGAGCATCATCAAGACCGCTTTTGCCGATCGTCCGCCCTACCAACGGGTGTTCGTCGAGCATGGCATCGGCCAGGGCGAGCTGGTGGCGCTGATGAAGCGCGAGCTCACGCCCACCGCCTACAAGACCTGGGCTGCCCAGGGCAAGAGCGTCAAGGCAGCCACGGTGAAGTCGACCTTTCCGCACGGGCGCTGAGCCAGCTGCCAGCCCCGGAGTCATCGGGGTAAGCCCGGGTCTCCGATGCAAAAACCAGCATCGAGAGAGCCAAAAATGTGATTAGCCCTGGATCGAGGGGGTGCCTAGCATCCGCTCCGAACAAGAACAAGCGCTGCCTCGACCTGCTCGGTCGGTACAGCCCGCTTGCCAGTCGGACTGCCCCCAAAAACGATCCAGGAGACAAGATGAAGAAGACAGCCATGCAGCCGCCCCGCGCGGCTGGAAACCAGGTGCTTGTGCTGCGCAGCACTGTGGCCGCAGCGATGACCTTGGGACTCGCGATCGCCGCCAGCGCCCAGGAAGCCAAGCCCGCCGAGCCCCAGCAGCTCGAAGGCGTGACCATCACCGGCGCCCGCAAGTCGGCCGAGAGCGCGCAGCTCATCAAGATGAAGTCCGACCAGGTGGTCGACTCCATCGTCGCCGACGACATCGGCAAGTTCCCCGACAAGAACGTGGCCGAGATCCTCGGCCGTGTCACCGGCGTGCAGATCCAGCGCGGCAACGGCGAAGCCGGCAGCGTGATCGTGCGCGGCCTGGGTGGCATCGTGACGCTCTTGAACGGCCGCGAGTTCTTCTCCGATTCCGGCCGCAGCCTCTACCTGGCCGACGTGCCGGCCACCATGCTGCAGCGCCTGGATGTCTACAAGACCCAGGGCGCCGACCTGCCGGAGGGCGGCACCGCCGGCGTGATCGATGTGCGCACCAACCGGCCGTTCGACTTCAAGGACTCGCAGGTGGTCATCAATGGCCGCATGGAGCACCGCGACAAGGCCAAGGCCGACAACCCCGACCTGAGCGGCATGGCCTCGAACCGCTGGAAGACCGAGCAGGGCGAGTTCGGCGCGCTGGTGGGTCTGTCCTACCAGAAGGGCACTTACCACGATGAACGCGCCTGGGTCGGCGACCCGGTGACCTTCAACCACGGCGGCAAGAGCATCCTCGGTGCCGACGCCATGGGCCGCGTGCTCGACCTCGGCGACCGCAAGCGCCTGGCCGGCAACCTGGCCCTGCAGTGGAAGCCGAACGCCGACATGGAGTTCTTCCTGGAAGGCTTCGCCACCAAGATCGACCATCGCTTCCAGCAGTCGTTCCTGGTGGCAGGCATCCCGGTCTTCGAGCCTACGTCGGTGGTCACCACCAAGCCGGGCACGAACAACCTCGACACGGTCACCAACACCAACTACCCGGGCTGGGGCTTCACCTCAACGCAAGCCAAGCACGACGAAGCCTCGAACAAGCAGTTCGCGCTCGGCGGCCACTGGGACGCCACCGACCGCCTGCGCGTGAGCAGCGAGCTCGCGCACACCAAGAGCCGCATCGACTGGGTCAACCGCATCCTCGACACCGGCTACGCACCGACCAACACCATCGGCAAGGTGCAGGACGGCGGCGGCTACATCGACTATCCGACGCTGGACCTGACCAAGGCCACGAACTTCCGTGTCAACGGCGGCGTGGACGTGCGCGGCGAGCGCAGTGGCGACTCGACCGACTGGCGCGCCGACGCGGTCTACGACATGGCCGGCAACAGCTTCTTCAAGGAATTCAGCACCGGCGTGCGCCTGGCCAAGCGCCACGCCATGGCCGTCAACACCAGCATGCCCTGGACGACCAGCTTCTCGGCCGTGGGCCAGTTGGTGTCGAACTTCCCCGGTATCTACTCGGTGTCGCCGGCCACCTGGGGCGACTTCGGCGTCAAGCAGTATGTGTACGCCGACCGCGAATGGCTGCTCGACAACGGCGAGGCCTTCCGCAAGATGCTGACCGGCAGCACGGCGCTGACCGCCTACGACCCGATGACCTTGTTCGACGACGAGGAGAAGACCAGCGCCGTCTACGGCAAGACCAAGTTCGGCTTCAACGCGGGCGGCGTGCCGGTCAGCGGCGTGGCCGGCCTGCGCCTGGTGCGCACGCAGCAGCACCTGATGGGCAACTCGCGCAACGCCGCCACCAACGTGATCACGCCGGTGGACGTGGACACCTCGCGCACCGATGCCCTGCCCAGCCTGGCGCTGAAGGCAGAGTTCAGCCCGAAGCTGATCGGCCGCCTGGTCCTGGGCAAGGCCATCGAGCGCCCTAACTTCGTCGACTACAACCCGGGCGTCACCTACACGCCGCCGGGCGGTGGCGTGACCTTCGGTACCGCCTCCGGTGGCAATCCGAACCTGAAGCCGACCGAGTCCAAGAACATCGACGTGGCGCTGGAGTACTACTTCGCCCGCACCGGCTCCCTGACGGCCACCGTCTTCGAGCACAAGTTCAAGAACCGCGTGGTCATCGATGCCGGTGAAACGACGATCAATGGCGTTCGCTACAACACCAGCCAGCCGATCAATCTGAACAAGGCCAACCTCGGTGGCTACGAGCTGAGCTACCGCCAGTTCTACGACTGGCTGCCGGGCGTCTTCAGCGGCTTGGGGCTGGAAGCCAACTTCACCTACATGAGCGGCAAGCAGATCAACAAGAGCGGTCTGGAGAGCGACTTCCTCGGTCAGTCCAAGCGAGCCATCAACCTGGTGGCGCTGTACGAGAAGAACGACGTCTACGGCCGCCTGGCCTACAACTGGCGCTCCAAGTTCCTGGCCGAGTACCCGTACCGCACCACCGGCCGTGAACTCTGGGTCGCACCGCTGTCCACGCTCGATGCATCGGCCGGCTACACGTTCAACAAGCACCTGACCATCTCGCTGGATGTCACGAACTTGCTGAACCAGGCCTATCACGACTACTTCGACAAGAACCCGGCGATGGTCCGCGACGTGCGCTACTACGACCGCACCTACGGCATCTCGCTGCGCTGGAAGATGTAAGGACCTGACGGGTCCAGCGAACCGGGCGTTGCCGTGCTGAAGCTGGCAACGCCCTTTTTCTTCAAGATCTCGCGGAGATCAGGCCGCCTGGGTGCTCTCCTGCGCTCGTGGCTGGGCCAGAGGCCCATCCCTTCGCCAGGCACAACCAGTCCTCAGGACTGTTTGTGTCCGGGCTCAGTCCCCCGCCGCCGGCCTGATCTTCGAGCAATCCCCGCGAAGCCATGACCCACCTGCTGAAGCCGCTGATCCTGCAGCGCGCCGACCCGCACATCTCACGCCACGCGGATGGCCACTACTACATGACCGCCTCGGTGCCGCAGTACGACCGCATCGAGCTGCGTCGCGCGTCGACCATCGAAGGCCTGGTTGACGCGCCGCTGTTCGATGTCTGGCGCAAGCCCGACACCGGCCCCTGTTCCGAACTGATCTGGGCACCCGAGCTGCACTTCAACGAAGGCGCCTGGTACGTCTACTTCGCAGCGGCGCCGACGCGTGCGATCAAGAGCGACCTGTTCCAGCACCGCATGTATGCCATCCACTGCAGCGACCCAGATCCATTGACCGGCCGATGGGAATTCCTCGGCCAGGTCGATACCGGCATCGACAGCTTCTGCCTCGATGCCACCACCTTCACGCACCGCGGCCGGCTCTACTACCTGTGGGCACAGAAGGACACGGCCATCGCAGGCAACTCCAACCTCTACATCGCTCCGATGAAGACGCCCTGGCAGCTGGCCGGCCCGCCGGTGATGTTGAGCAAGCCGGAGTTCGATTGGGAATGCCGCGGCTTCCTGGTCAACGAAGGGCCGTCGGTCTTGCAAAGCCACGGCAAGGTCTTCATCAGCTACTCGGCCAGCGCGACGGACGAGAACTACGCGATGGGCTTGCTGTGGGCCGATGAGGAAGCCGACCTGCTCGACCCGAAGCGCTGGCACAAGTCGCCAAGGCCGGTGATGAGCACCTGCTACGAGCACGGCATCTACGGCCCCGGCCACAACAGCTTCACCACCGGTGCCAGTGAAGAAGAAGTGCTGCTGGTCTATCACGCCCGCACCTACACCGAGATCGAAGGCGACCCGCTCTGGAACCCGGACAGGCACACCTTCATCAAGCCCATGCGCTGGAGCGAAGACGGCATGCCGCTGTTCGGACGCCCCTCTTTGTGCGACTGACGATCGGTATGTCGATATCGGTATCGAGCGCCGCCAGGAATTGATTGGATTGCAATTCCGAGCCTGCCTAGCATGGCCCGAAGGCATCACGAGAGCACTCACCCCATGACAATCAGTGACGAGAAGAAGCGCCAGGTCAAGCTGCGCTCCGCCGAGTGGTTCGGCACGCAGGACAAGAACGGCTTCATGTACCGCAGCTGGATGAAGAACCAGGGCATCCCGGACCATGAGTTCCAGGGCAAGCCGGTCATCGGCATCTGCAACACCTGGTCCGAGCTGACCCCCTGCAACGCGCATTTCAGGAAGCTCGCCGAGCATGTGCGGCGCGGCATCATCGAAGCGGGCGGCTTGCCCGTAGAGTTCCCGGTGTTCTCCAACGGCGAATCCAACCTGCGGCCCTCGGCCATGCTGACCCGCAACCTCGCGAGCATGGACGTGGAAGAGTCGATCCGCGGCAACCCGATGGACGCGGTGGTGCTGCTGGTCGGCTGCGACAAGACCACGCCCGCGCTGCTGATGGGCGCGGCCAGCGTGGACGTGCCCGCCATCGTCGTCACCGGCGGGCCCATGCTCAACGGCAAGCTCAAGGGCAAGAACATCGGCTCGGGCACGGTCGTCTGGCAGCTGCATGAGCAGGTCAAGGCTGGCGAGATCTCCATGCATGACTTCATGGCCGCCGAGGCCGGCCATTCGCGGTCGGCCGGCACCTGCAACACCATGGGCACGGCGTCAACGATGGCCTGCATGGCCGAGGCGCTGGGCACCTCGCTGCCGCACAACGCGGCGATTCCTGCGGTGGATTCGCGCCGCTATGTGCTGGCTCACTTGTCCGGCATGCGCATCGTCGAGATGGTCTGGGAGCAGCTCACGCTTTCCAAGGTGCTGACCAAGCAGGCTTTCGAGAACGCGATCCGCGTCAACGCGGCGATCGGCGGTTCGACGAACGCCGTGATCCACCTGAAGGCCATTGCCGGCCGCATCGGCGTGGACCTGGAGCTGGAAGACTGGACCCGCATCGGCAAGGGCACGCCCACGCTCGTCGACCTGCTGCCCTCGGGCCGCTTCCTGATGGAAGAGTTCTATTACGCCGGCGGCCTGCCGGCGGTGATACGCCGCCTGGGCGAGAACGACCTGCTCGTCCACAAGGATGCACTGACCGTCAATGGCAAGACGCTGTGGCAGAACTGCCATGACGCACCGATTTACGACGACGAGGTGATACGCACCATCGACAAGCCACTGATCGAGGACGGCGGCATCTGCATCCTTCGCGGCAACCTCGCGCCGCGTGGCGCCGTGCTCAAGCCTTCGGCGGCCACGCCCGCGCTGATGAAGCACCGTGGCCGGGCCGTGGTGTTCGAAGACTTCGATCACTACAAGGCACGCATCGGCGACCCCGATCTGGACGTCGATGCCAGCTCGGTGCTGGTGATGAAGAACTGCGGCCCCAAGGGCTACCCCGGCATGGCCGAGGTCGGGAACATGGGCCTGCCCCCGAAGCTGCTGGCGGCCGGCGTCAAGGACATGGTGCGCATTTCCGACGCCCGCATGAGCGGCACGGCCTACGGCACCGTGGTCCTGCATGTGGCCCCCGAGGCGCGTGCCGGCGGCCCGCTGGCCGTGGTGCAGGACGGCGACTGGATCGAGCTCGACTGCGCCGCCAACCGACTGCACCTGGACATCAGCGATGCCGAGATGGAGCGCCGCCTGGCCGAGTGGCAAGCCAGTCAGACCGTCGACGCTATGGACGCCAGCGGCTACCGCCAGCTCTACGTGAAGCATGTCTTGCAGGCCGATGAAGGCTGCGACTTCGACTTCCTGCGCGGCAAGCGCGGCTCGGCCGTGCCGCGCCACTCCCATTGAATTCCTGAGGATTCCCCAGTGAGCAACAGCATCAAGGGCGAAGCCCTGATCGGCGGCGTGGCCGTTACCGGCGCAGGCGCAACCTTCAAGGCTTTCGACCCGAATCTGGAACAGGCGATCGAGCCGGAGTTCCGCGCGGTCAGCCCAGCGCAAGTGGCCGAAGCCTGCGGCCTGGCCGGCGAAGCGTTTGATTCATTCCGTGCAACGACCGACGATCAGCGAGCCGACTTCCTCGAACAGATCGCTGCGCAGATCCTGGCATTGGGCGACGAGCTGATCGTGCGCGCCATGGCTGAGAGCGGCCTGCCGCGCGCCCGCCTCGAAGGCGAGCGTGGCCGCACCGTCAATCAGCTGAAGCTGTTCGCCGAGCTGCTGCGCGAAGGATCGTGGCAGGACGCGCGCATCGACAGCGCCTTGCCGCAGCGCCAGCCGCCGCGGCCTGACTTGCGGCTGCGCTTCATCGGCGTGGGGCCGGTGGCGGTGTTCGGTGCAAGCAATTTCCCGCTGGCGTTCTCGGTGGCAGGTGGCGATACCGCCGCCGCGCTGGCAGCGGGTTGCCCGGTCGTCGTCAAGGCGCATTCGGCGCACCCCGGCACGTCGGAGCTGGTGGGCCGTGCGGTGGTCGAGGCGGTGCGCCGGTGCGAGCTGCATCCCGGCACGTTTGGCCTGCTCAGCGGCAGTGGCCACGGCATCGGCGAGACCCTGGTCAAGCATCCGGCGATTCAAGCGGTGGGCTTCACCGGCTCGCGCAGCGGTGGCCTGGCGCTGATGGCGGCGGCCGCCTCGCGCTCGCAACCGATTCCGGTCTACGCGGAGATGAGCAGCATCAACCCGGTCGTGCTCCTGCCCGGTGCCCTGGCCGCGCGCGGTGCCGAGATTGCGGCGGGCTTTGCCGCCTCGCTGACGATTGGCGTGGGCCAGTTCTGCACTAACCCGGGCTTGGTGCTGGGCCTGGCAGGCAAGGATTTCGATGCTTTCGCTGCGGCGGCTGCCGAGGCTTTGAAGCCGCTGCCCGCCGGCACTATGCTGACCGCCGGCATCGCCCGCGCCTACCAGCGCGCCGAGGAGGAGCTGGCTTCGCAGCCTGCCGTCACTTCACTGTTGCGCGGCGAGTCCTCGGGCTGCAAGGGCGCGCCCGGCCTCTTCGTCACCACGGGCGAGTCCTTCCTGGCGAACCATCTGCTCTCCAACGAGGTCTTCGGCCCAGCCTCGCTGCTGGTCGCCTGCCACGACCTTGATCAGTTGCTGCAGGTGATCGAGCACCTCGAGGGGCAGCTCACCGCCACGCTGCAATTGCAGGAAGACAGCGAGAGCGACCTCGCCGCCGCGCGCCGCCTCTTGCCGGCGCTGGAGCGCAAGGTCGGCCGCATCCTCGCCAATGGCTTCCCGACCGGCGTCGAGGTGTCCACCGCCATGGTCCACGGCGGCCCCTTCCCGGCCACCTCGGACGGCCGCAGCAGCTCGGTGGGCACCGCCGCGATCCAGCGCTTCCTGCGCCCGGTGTCGTACCAGAACCTGCCGCGCGCCCTGCTGCCCGAGGTGCTGCGCGAGCCGAACGAGCGCGGCGTCTGGCGGCGCCGCGACGGCCTGCTCACACGCAACTAAGAAGACCCAACGGAGACAAGCAAAATGAAGAAGCACCTGCTGGCCCTGGTGGCCGGACTCGCCCTGAGCGCTGCGAGCTTTGCAGCCGATGAGATCAAGGTCGTCGTCGATGCGGCCAAGCCCGGCCCGGTGATCCACCGCAACATCTACGGCCAGTTCGCCGAGCACCTGGGCACCGGCATCTACGAGGGCATCTGGGTCGGTCCCGACTCCAAGATTCCCAATGTGCGCGGCTGGCGCAAGGATGTGGTCGGCGCGCTGAAGAACCTCAAGGTGCCGCTGGTGCGCTGGCCCGGCGGCTGCTTCGCCGACGAGTACCACTGGCGCGAAGGTATCGGCCCGCGCAGCAAGCGCCCGGTCAAGGTCAACACGCACTGGGGCGGCGTGCCCGAGAACAATGCGGTCGGTACGCACGAGTTCTTCGACCTCGTCGAGCAGCTCGGCGCCGAGGCCTATGTGAACGGCAATATGGGCACAGGCAGCGCGCAGGAAATGGCCGAGTGGCTGGAGTACATGACGGCCGAAGGCAAGTCCACGCTCGCCGACCTGCGCCGCAAGAACGGCCGCGACAAGCCCTTCCGCGTCCACTACTTCGCCGTCGGCAACGAGACCTGGGGCTGCGGCGGCAATATGCGCCCCGAGTACTACGCCGACCTCTACCGCCAGGTCGCCACCTTCCTGAAGACGCCCGAGAACAACCGGCCGCTCTTCATCGCCAGCGGCGGCAACGACCAGGACACCAAGTGGACCGAGGTGCTCAGCAAGAACGTGCGCTGGAACTTCGACGCCATCGCCCACCACTACTACACCTTCCCCTCCGGCAAGTGGGAGGGCAAGGGTCCGGCCGTGGGCTTTGGCGAAGACCAGTGGATATCGACGCTTGCCAACACGCTGAACATCGAGAAGACCATCGTCAAGAACAAGGCCATCCTCGACCAGAACGATCCCAAGATGCGCCTGGGTCTCTACATGGACGAATGGGGCAGCTGGTACGACCCGGAACCCGGCAGCAACCCCGGCTTCCTGGTCCAGCGCAACACCCTGCGTGACGCGCTCCTGGCGGCCCTGCACTTCAATGTGTTCCATGCCCATGCCGACCGCGTGCGCATGAGCAATATCGCGCAGATGGTCAACGTGCTGCAGGCCATGATCCTGACCACCAAGGACAAGCTGATCCTGACGCCGACCTATCACGCTTTCGAGATGTACACGCCCTTCCAGGACGCGACCTCGCTGCCTGTCTCGGTGCAGAACAACCCGACCTACAGCGTGGCTGCGCACAGCATGCCGACGATCAGCGCCACCGCCGCGCAGGGCAAGGACGGCAAGCTCTGGCTGGGCCTGGTGAATGCCGATGCGACCAAGCCGCAGGAGCTGACGCTGGACCTGGGCGCGGCAGTGAAGTCGGCCAAAGGCCGCATCCTGACTGCTGCTGCGATGGATGCAGAGAACAGCTTCAAGGCACCGAACGCGATCAAGCCCGAGCCCTTCGAGGCACAGGCCGTGAACGGCAAGCTGGTCGTCAAGCTGCCGGCCAAGGCCATCGTCGTGCTGGCGGTGGAGCGCTGAGCATGACTGCGCCGAACAGTCGTCGCAACTTCCTCGCGGTCGCCGGGAGCATGGGTGCCTCGCTGGCCCTGACGGCCTGCGGCGGTGGCGGTGGCGGTGGCGGCGGCGGTGCCGCTGCGCCTTCACCGGCACCGGCACCGGCACCGGCACCCGCTCCTGCCCCGGCGCCAGCTCCGGCCCCAGCCACGCAAACGGCCGTGCCCTTCGGCAATGCCTCGGTGCACGACCCCTCGGTCATCCGCGTGGACGGCACGTTCTATGTGTTCGGCTCGCACCTGGCCGCCGCCAAGTCCACCGACCTGATGAGCTGGACCAAGATCGCCGATGGCGTGAACGATGCCAACCCGCTGATCACCAAGGTCACGACGGCGCTGGCCGAGGCCTTCGCGTGGTCGCAGGTCACCGGCCTCTGGGCTGCCGACGTGGCGCGCCTGGACGATGGCAGGTTCTACCTGTACTACAACTCCTGCAAGGGCGACTCGCCCCGCTCGGCGCTGGGCGTTGCAGTGGCCGACAAGGTCGAGGGCCCCTACGTCAACAAGCAGATCATCCTGAAGTCCGGGATGTGGGGCCTGGCCAGCGAAGACGGCACGGTCTATGACGCAACCAGGCACCCCAATGTCGTGGACCCGCAGGTGTTCAAGGACGCCTCGGGCCAGCTGTGGATGATCTACGGCTCCTACTCGGGCGGCATCTTCATCCTGGCGCTGGACAAGGCCACCGGTCTGCCCACGCCGGGCCAGGGCTACGGCAAGCACCTGATGGGCGGCAACCATGCGCGCATCGAAGGCGCCTATGTGCTCTACAGCCCGCAGAGCAAGTACTACTACCTGTTCACGTCCTTCGGCGGGCTCGATGCCAGCGGCGCCTACAACCTGCGTGTGGCCCGCTCCTTGAAGGCCGACGGGCCCTACCTCGACGCCGCTGGCACTGACATGGCCACGGTCAAGGGTGCGGTGGGCACGGTGTTCGACGACGCCAGCATCGCGCCGCATGGCCAGAAGCTGATGGGCAACCACCAGTGGCAACTGGTCGGCAGCGAGTCGGGCACGGCGCTGGGTTATGTCTCGGCCGGCCACAACTCGGCCTACTACGACGCGGCAACTCAGCAGTACTTCCTGATCTTCCACAGCCGTTTCCCGAATACCGGCGAGCTGCACGAGATCCGCGTGCATGAGATGCACCTGAACGAAGAAGGCTGGCTGGTGGTGGCGCCCTTCCGCTATGCGCCCTTGAGCCTGGCCACGCCGGCGCAGACGGCGGAGGTGAGCAGCGCGCAGGCGGTGGGCAGCTACAAGCTGATCAATCACGGCAAGGACATCACGGCGACGATCAAGACTTCGGTGGCGATCAAGCTGAATGCCGATGGCACGGTCAGCGGCGGCGCGACGGGCACCTGGGTGCACAAGGGCTCGAACAGGATCAGCGTGAGCCTGACCGGCACCGGCGCGGCCACCTTCAGCGGCGTGCTCTCGCGGCAGTGGAACACCAATGCCAATGCCTTCGTCGTGACGTTCAGCGCCCAGTCCTCTGGCGGCGTTTCGGTGTGGGCTGCCCGAACGGGTGACTAGGATGAAGTGGCCCTTGCGCGAGCCAAGGACATCGGGCGAGGGGTTCCGCTCCTGTCCCCCGGACCGGGCTTGGCCCGGCCCTCCTCCTTTACCTCGCTGCACCCCTCACCCGACGTCCTTGGCCAGCCGCTGTCCTGCAACGGATACCGAAAGCCTGTCGTACCGGAGCTGGGCGGCTGGGCGTTCTTCAGAGCGAGGTAAAGAAGGAGGCGTCGGCCAGAGGCCGACGACGGGGGACACGAGCGCAGGAGAGCGCCCAGACGGCCAGATCCTCAGAGCGCTGTTCGCCTCCGTGTTCCTGGTCGTTGCAAGTGCAAGCAGCGCAGCAGCGCAGCTCTTTCCGCTCTCGGACGTCAGACTCAAAGACGGCCCCTTGCTCGAAGCGCAGGACGCCGACCGCCAGTATCTGATGGCGCTGGACGCCGACCGGCTGCTCGCGCCCTTCCGCCGCGAGGCCGGCCTGCCGCTGCCAAAGCCTAGCTACGGCAACTGGGAATCCAGCGGGCTCGATGGCCACATGGGCGGCCACTACGTTTCGGCATTGGCCCTGATGTGGGCGTCCACCGGCGACGCTGCCGTGAAGCAGCGGCTGGACTATGTGATCGCCGAACTCAAGCGCTGCCAGGACCAGCTGGGCACGGGCTACATCGGCGGCATCCCCGATGGCAAGACAGCTTGGGCCGAGATCGCCAAGGGCCAGCTGAAGGTCGACAACTTTTCGGTCAACGGCCGCTGGGTGCCCTGGTACAACCTGCACAAGCTGTTCGCCGGCCTGCGTGACGCCCACGTGCACGCCGGCAGCGAAGACGCCAAGCAGATGCTGGTCCGCTTCAGTGACTGGGCCCTGCAACTCACCGCGAAGCTGAGCGACGAGCAGGTGCAGGCCATGCTCAAGAGCGAGCATGGCGGCATGAACGAGATCTTTGCCGATGTGGCCGAGATCACTGGTGACGCGAAGTACCTCGCACTCGCCAAGCGTTTCTCGCATCAAGCGCTGCTTCAACCACTGCTCGAGCAGCGCGACGTGCTGACCGGCCTGCATGCCAACACGCAGATTCCCAAGGTGATCGGCTTCGAGCGCATTTCAGAAACGGGTGGAGACAAGACCTGGCACCAGGCCGCCCGCTTCTTCTGGAAGACCGTGGTGGACAAGCGCACGGTGGCCATCGGCGGCAACAGCGTCAAGGAACACTTCCATCCCGACGGCAATTTCCAGCCGATGCTGGACGAGGTCGAAGGCCCGGAGACCTGCAACAGCTACAACATGCTGAAGCTCAGTGCCGCGCTCTACCGCGCGGATGCTGCCAAGGGCGGCGCCTACGCCGACTACTACGAGCGCACGCTCTACAACCACATCCTCTCGGCCCAGCATCCGCGCGGCGGCGGCTTTGTCTATTTCACGCCGATGCGGCCGCAGCATTACCGCGTCTATTCGCAGGTGGACCAGGGCATGTGGTGCTGCGTCGGCTCCGGCATCGAGAGCCACGCGCGGCATGGCGAGTTCATCTATGCGCATGAGGGTGATGCGCTCTACGTGAACCTGTTCATCGCCTCGACCCTGAACTGGCGCGATCAGGGCGTGCGCATCACGCAGAGCACGCGCTTCCCGGACGAGAGTCGCAGCCGCATCAAGATCAACGATGCCGGCAGCTTTGCCTTGAAACTGCGCTATCCATCCTGGGTGGCCGCCGGCGCAATGAAGCTCAGGCTCAACGGCCGCGCGATCAAGGTGAGCGGCAAGCCGGGTGAGTACATCGAGATCCGCCGCAGCTGGGCCGATGGCGACACGGTGGACATCGAGCTGCCGATGCGCACTCAGCTCGAGCCCATGCCGGGCCTGAAGAACTACTACGCGGTGCTGCACGGCCCCATCGTGCTGGCCGCCAAGACCGAAGGCCCTGCCGGCGAACGATTGAACTTCCGCGCGGACGATTCGCGCATGGGCCATATCGCCCATGGACCGGTCTGCCCGCAGGAATCGGCGCCGGTGTTCGTCAGCGCCCGCAAGGATTTCGAGCGCCGCTTCAAACCGGTTAAAGGCCAGCCGCTGACCTTCACCGCGCCGGGCCTGATCCAGGGTCGCAATGCCGGGCGCCTACAGCTCATCCCCTTCTTCCGCCTGCATGACTCGCGCTACATGCTGTACTGGGCGCACACCACGCTCGCCCAGCAGAGCGTGCTGCGCAGCTCGATGGCTGCTGCCGAGGCTGAACGCTTGAAGCTCGATGCGCAGACCATCGACCAGGTCGCGCCGGGTGAGCAGCAGCCGGAGTCGGACCACGGCTTCAGGGGCGAAGGCGTGGAAAGCGGCATCAACAAGAACTCGCGCTGGCGCCATGCGCGCCAATGGTTCAGCTATGAGCTCGCCGACCGCGAGCTGCAAGCTCGCAAGCTGCGCCTGAGCTTCTCCGGCGGAGACGCGGGCCGGCGCTTCGACCTCATCGTCAACGAGCAGCTGATCAGCGAAATCCTGCTTTCCGCCAACGCACAAGAGATCTACAGCCGGGACTTCGAGTTGCCAGCCGACCTGGTCAAGGCATCGGCCGGCAAGCTGAGCGTCAAGTTCGTGGCTCAGCCCGGCTCCATCGCCGGCGGCCTCTACGGCCTGCGCCTGCTCCGCTGAACGAAACGCTCGCCAGATTGAGCACCGCCGCCGGCCACCGCTTCCTACCATCCATTCAAACCAAGAACCGGAGACAGACATGACGACCACCCTTCTGCGCCGCACCCTGCTGGGCGCTGCCCTCTTAGCGCCGCTCGTTGCAACAGCTGCCGACAAGCCGCTGGTGATGGGCTTCTCGCAAGTCGGCGCCGAGAGCGAATGGCGCAGCGCCAACACCGCCTCGGTGAAGGCCGCCGCCAGGCAGGCGGGCATCACGCTCAAGTTCGCCGACGCGCAGCAGAAGCAGGAGAACCAGGTCAAGGCGATCCGTACCTTCATTGCGCAGAAGGTCGACGTGATCGCCTTCTCGCCGGTGGTGGAGTCGGGCTGGGACACGGTGCTGAAGGAAGCCCGCGCCGCCAGGATCCCGGTGGTCCTGACCGACCGCGCGGTCAATGTGTCGGACCCCTCGCTCTACGTGAGCTTCATCGGCTCGGACTTCGTCGAGGAAGGCCGCAAGGCCGGCCGCTGGCTGCTGGAGCGTGCGGCCAAGAACCCCGGCGCTTCGCTGAACATCGTCGAGCTGCAGGGCACAGTGGGCTCGGCCCCGGCCATCGACCGCAAGAAGGGCTTCGAGGAAGTCATCAAGGCCAACCCCAAGCTGCAGGTGATCCGCTCGCAGTCGGGCGAGTTCACGCGGGCCAAGGGCAAGGAAGTGATGGAAGCCTTTCTGAAGGCCAAGGACAAGAAGATCGACGTGCTCTATGCACACAACGACGACATGGCCATCGGTGCGATCCAGGCGATCGAGGAAGCGGGCCTGAAGCCGGGCAAGGACATCACCATCATCTCCATCGACGGCGTGAAGGGCGCATTCCAGGCCATGCTGGCCGGCAAGCTCAACGTGACCATCGAATGCAATCCGCTGCTGGGCCCGCAGCTGATGGAACTGGCCCGCAAGGTCGTGGCCGGCCAACCGGTGGAGAAGCGCATCACGGTGATCGAGGGCGTGTTCCCGGCCGAGGTGGCGGCGAAGGAACTGCCGAATCGGAAGTACTGAGCATGTCGGGTGCTGTCCCGGTGCTGGAGCTGTCCGGCATCCACAAGGAGTTTCCGGGCGTGAAGGCGCTGTCGGACGTGCGTCTGCGCCTCTTCCCCGGCGAGGTCCACACGCTGATGGGCCAGAACGGCGCCGGCAAATCCACCCTGATCAAGGTGCTCACGGGGCTCTACACGCCGGAGCAGGGCCGCATCGTCCTGAGCGGCAGAGAGGTCGCTCCGCGTTCGACCGAGGAAGCCCAGAAGCTGGGCATCAGCACGGTCTACCAGGAGGTCAATCTCTGCCCCAATCTGTCGGTGGCGGAGAACATCTGCATCGGTCGCTACCCGCGCCGCTGGGGCCAGATCGACTGGCGGGCCATGCGCGCCGAGGCCCGCCGCGTGTTGGCGCAGATGGACATCGCCGATATAGACGTGGGCGCGCCGTTGGCTCGCTATTCACTGTCGGTGCAGCAGATGGTGGCGATTGCGCGCGCGCTCTCCATCTCGGCCCGCGTGCTGATACTCGATGAGCCCACGTCGAGCCTCGATGAGGCCGCGGTGCAGCGGCTGTTCGCCGTCCTTCGGCGCCTGCGCGAGCAAGGGATGGCCATCCTCTTTGTCACCCACTTTCTGGACCAGACCTACGCAATCTCCGACCGCATCACGGTGATGCGCAATGGCGAGACCGAGGGCGAGTACCTGGCGGCGGACCTCAGCCGCCTGGCCCTGGTCAACAAGATGGTGGGCGAATCGCAAGCCGAGGCGCAGCAGCGCACGGCAAGTTCTTGCCAGGCGGGCGAGACGGTGCTGCGTGCGCAAGGCCTTGGCCGCTTCGGCGCACTGCAGCCTCTGGACCTGCATCTGCGTCGCGGCGAGGTGTTGGGCCTGTGCGGCCTGCTCGGCTCGGGCCGCACCGAAGCGGCGCGCCTGCTGTTTGGCGCCGATGCGGCGGACTGCGGCGGCATCGAGATCAAGGGCCGGCTGCAGCGCTTCAAGTCACCGCGCGAGGCGATTGCCGCCGGCATCGCCTTCTGCTCCGAAGACCGCAAGCATGAGGGCGCCATCCTGGCGTTGTCGGTGCGCGAGAACATCGTGCTGGCATTGCAGGCTCGCAAGGGCCTGCGGCTGGTGATGAGCCATGCCGAGGCGCAGGCACTGGCCGACGGCTTCATTCAAAAGCTCGGCATCAAGACGCCGAGCGCTGAAACCCCCATGGCCCAGCTCTCCGGCGGCAACCAGCAGAAGGCCTTGCTGGCCCGCTGGCTGGCCACCGACCCGGCCCTCTTGATACTGGACGAACCCACGCGCGGCATCGACGTGCGTGCCAAGGAAGAAATCATGGACCACGTGGCCGGCCTGGCCCACCGCGAGGGCGGCATGGCCGTGCTCTTCATCTCCTCCGAGCTGCCCGAGGTGCTGCATTGCAGCGACCGATTGCTGGTGCTGCGAGACCGCAAGGCCGGCGGCGAGTACCGGCGCGGCGAGCTGGATGAGAAGACCGTGCTTGAAGCGATTGCCGGCGAGGCTGCATGAAGGAGCTGTCCCGCCCTCTCGCGGCGCTGGCGTTGCTGCTGATCGTCGCCCTGTTCAGCGTGCCGGGCTTCTTCCATCTGGAAACCAAGGACGGCCATCTCTATGGCAGTCTCGTCGACATCCTCAACCGCGCCGCACCATTGATGCTGGCAGCCCTTGGCATGACGCTGGTGATCGCCACGCGGGGCATCGATGTTTCCGTCGGCGCCGTCGTAGCGATTTCGGGCGCCGTCGCCGCCGCGCTGGTCGCCGCGCAGCAAGGCCTCTGGGTCGCTTTGGCCGCCGCCATGGGCGCTGCGCTGGTTTGCGGCGCGTGGAACGGTCTTCTGGTCGCGGCGCTGGGCCTGCAGCCCATCATTGCCACGCTGATCCTGATGGTAGCTGGCCGCGGCCTGGCCCAGCTGTTCACCGACGGCCAGATCGTCACGGTCTATGAACCGGCCTCCTTCTTCTTCCTCGGCAGCGGGCATCTGCTCGGCCTGCCCTTCTCGCTCTTTGTCGTGGCGGCGATGTTCGGCCTGACTTCACTGCTGATGCGCAAGACGGCGCTCGGCCTGTTCATCCAGACCGTGGGCATCAACCCGGTGGCGGCCCGCTTGGCCGGCGTGCGCACCGCTGCCTTGATCTTCCTTGCCTATGTCTTCTGCAGTGCCTGCGCCGGCCTCTCTGGCCTGATGATCGCCTCCAACATCAAGAGCGCGGACGCCAACAACGCCGGCCTCTTGCTGGAGCTGGATGCCATCCTCGCGGTGACCCTGGGCGGCGGCCAGCTCACCGGCGGCAAGTTCAGCCTGGCCGGCAGCCTGATCGGCGCGCTGATCATCCAGACGCTCAGCTACCTGATCTACGCGTTGGGCGTACCACCCCAGGTCACCATGGTCGTGAAGGCGGTGGTGGTGTTCGCGGTCTGCATCGCGCAGTCGCCCAATCTGCGGACCCGCAGCGCATGAGCTCAATCCTTCAAAGCCTGCGCGCCCTCGCCGTCGCGCCCGCCTTCACCTCCCTGGTCAGCGTCGCCCTCCTGCTGGTCCTGTTCGGCGCCGGCGCGGTGAACTACACCGGCTTCGCCTCGCTGCAGGTCGTCTTCAACCTCTTGATCGACAACGCCTTCCTGCTGGTGCTCGCGGTGGGCATGAGCTTCGTGATCCTGTCGGGCGGCATCGACCTCTCCGTCGGCTCGGTGCTGGCCCTGACCACCATGGTGGCGGCCTGGCTGCTCCAGGTGGCGCACTGGCCGCCCCCCCTGGTGATGACGGTCGTGCTGCTGGGTGGCGCGCTCTTCGGCGCGGCGCAAGGCTGGCTGATCCATCGCTTCAAGTTGCAGGCCTTCATCGTCACGCTGGCCGGCATGTTCCTGGCGCGCGGCCTGTGCTTCCTGATCAGCGTGGACTCGATCACCATCGATGCACCGATGTTCGTCACGCTCTCGCAAACGCAGTGGACGCTGTTCGGCGCCTTCGTCTCACCAGGCGCGGTGATCGCGCTGGCGGTGCTGGCCGTCGGCATCTGGCTCTCGCAGCGCAGCGCGTTCGGTCGCGCCGTCTACGCCATCGGCGGCAATGAGCAATCGGCCTTGATGATGGGCCTCAATGTCGGCCGCAGCAAGGTCTTGATCTATGCGCTGAGCGGCTTCTGCGCCGCGCTGGCCGGCCTGCTGTTCTCGCTCTACATGCTGTCGGGCTACGGCCAGCATGCGCAGGGCACCGAGCTGGATGCCATTGCCGCCGTGGTGATTGGCGGCACGGTGCTCAGCGGCGGCTATGGCTATGTGGCCGGTGCGCTGTCGGGCGTGCTGGTGCTGGGCCTGATCCAGACCTTGATCGCCTTTGACGGGTCTTTGAGTTCCTGGTGGACCAGGATCGTCATCGGCGCCCTGTTGTTCGTGTTCTGCGGCGTGCAGCGCTTGCTGGCTCGCCGCGCCTCTTGAGAGAGCCTTCGTGAAGCATCTGATCTCCGCCCTCGCACTGGCCGCACTGAGTGTCACCTGCGCCCAAGCCGGCAACCCGCTATTCCCCAAGCTCTTCACCGCCGACCCAGCGGCCATCGTCGACAAGGGCCGCGTCTACGTCTACGTAGGTCATGACGAAGCCAGGCCGGAGGACAAGGACTATGTGATGCACGAGTGGCGCGTCTATTCGAGCTGCGACATGGTCAACTGGCGCGACGACGGCGTGCCGCTGACGCCCTTCACCTTCAGCTGGGCGCGCGACAAGGCCTGGGCGGCCGACGTGGTCAAGCGCGAAGTTGACGGGAAGATCAAGTACTGGTTCTATGCACCGGTGGCGCACAAGACCATTCCCGGCATGTCCATCGGCGTGGCCGTGTCCGACAGCCCCACCGGCCCCTTCGTCGATGCGCGCGGCACCGCCCTGGTCACCAACGACATGACCACGCAGACCAAGATCAGCTGGGACGACATCGACCCCGGCGTCTTCATCGACGACGACGGGCAAGCCTACTTGTACTGGGGCAACACGGTGCTGAAGTACGCGAAGCTGAAGCGCAACATGACCGAGTTCGATGGGCCCATCCACGTGGTGGAGGTGCCCAACTTCACCGAGGCGCCCTACCTGCACAAGCGTGCGGGCACCTACTACCTCAGCTACGCCCAGCACTTCCCCGAGGAGATCGCCTACATGACCGGTCCGAGCCCGACCGGGCCCTGGACGCCGCGCGGCGTGATCATGGGCAAGAACGACAAGACCAAGACCATCCACCAGGCCTTCATCGAGTTCAACGGCAAGTCCTATGTGCTGTATCACAACGCCGAGCTGCCCGGCGGTGGCGAATGGCGCCGCTCCGTCGCGGTGGAGGAGGTTCGCTACAACGCGGACGGCACGATCCAGCCGATAGCGCAGACCAAGAAAGGCCCGAAGGCGAACCCGAGCCCGGGGTGCAAACGGGCGACGTGATCTGAAGCTTGGCCACCGCACTACAGTTGCGGCCATGCATGCCTTCATCCACGCCCCGGCCGCGCGAGCGCTTGCCCCAATCCTCCTTGCGGTCGCGGCTTCCCATGTCTGGGCCACCGAGGTGGAGTGGCTGCCGAGCTGGAAGGCCAAGGACAGAACCGCCTACGAAGTCACCCGCTGCAAGCCGATCAAGGCCGAGGGCCGAACTGTGGACACCTGCGTCAAGGGTCGGCTGGACATCGTCGTGCTGCGTGCCAACGCGACCGGCTCATTGCAGCGCTGGAACTCCGACATCCTGGGCGAAGCGCTCGCCAGCAGCGGCCTGGCCTCCGAGGCACTCGCTACGCTGCGCGAAGCGATGCGTTTCTCGATGGACATCGAGTTCGATGGCGCGGCGCAGCCGGTGCGCCTGCTCAACGGCGACGAGATCAGGCAGAAGCTGAAGGCCGTCTACAGCATGCGTACCCTCAGCAAGGACGGCAAGCCCCTCGACGCCAAGGCGTTGGCCGCCACCGAAGCCTTTGTTGGGCAACTGCTCGGCTCCGATGCCCGGCTGCTGGCCTTGATGGCCAAGGATGCGAATATCCTTTACTCGCCGCTGGGCGGCAGCTTCACGATCGGCCAGACGGTTCAGGTCGAGTCATCGATGCATTCACCCTTTGGTTCGGCGCCTTTCAAGTCCACGCTCTCCGTCACCACCCAGGCCGGCGGCGAAGGCACCCAGGAGTTGCAGCTGGACATCATCGAGGACCTGGATCGAAACTCGCTTGCTGCGGCCCTGGACGACATCATCAAGCCCCTGGTCGGGAATTTGGGCAAACCTGAAGCGGCCGCCGAGATGCGCGCCGCCTTTTCATCGATGACATTGCGGCGCAACAGCCGCTACAGGATCCAGCCGGCCAGCAGCTGGCCCTTGCTGGTCAACTGGCGACAGTCGCTCGAAGTGAGTGGGCAAAGCCGGCTGGAAGTGACCGAGTTCAAACGCCTGCAATGAGCGGAACGTGGGCGAGCAAGCCCGGCCGTTACGCCTGTCGCCCACCCTGGCAGCCGGCCGCAGTAGCATGCCCATCGTCACAGGGGGAAACCAAGATGAAGCTGCGAGTCCTGTTGAGCGCGTCGCTGAGCGCCTGTCTGCTCTTGGCATTGATGCCGGCGAGCGCCATGGAAGGAGGGAGCAAGCCCCAGACGGTCGCGCTGATCGCCACGCTCGGCGACCAGTTGACCATGGTCTACAAGCGCCCCACGCGCGCCAGCCAGGTGGAGCCCTACACGCGCCGCACGATCCAGGTGGACGGCCAGTTGCTCAACTACTCGGTGCTGCGCGGCCTGGACAGCGCCATCGCCGCCGCCGAGCCCGAGGCACAGCGCGTGATGCTGCGCTGGCGGCCCTCGCCCGAGCTGACCGCGCTGCTGAAGAGCAGCACGACGCAGAACGCCAACGAGCTGCTGCTCGAGGCCCTGGTGAATCAGCTGAGCCAGATTCCCCAGCGCGCCGGCTGGGACCGCATCGAAGCCATCGTGCCCAACTACTCCTGGGTCGAGAAAGACGGCATGCCGCGCAATATCGGCGGCATCGGCATCTTCGTCCAGCCCGTGGGCAGCGAATGGAGCATCGAGGACGAGGAAGGCGTGGACCGGACCGCGGAGTACAAGGCGGACACCTACGACACGGTCAACCCCAACACCGGCGTGAAGGGCAAGGACTCCGGCTTCGTCGCGCCCTACATCTACTTCGACCGCCTGACCATCGACGCCAGGACGCTGCAGGTCTTGTCACGCAAACCGCACTACGCCAACACCAAGTATGCGGACCCTAAATCCAAGTCCATCGACGTCATGGAAGGCATCACGCCGGCCAAGCTGGTGGAGCAGCTGACCACGCTGGTGGAGAAGGCCGCCTACCAGTCGGTGCGCGGCAAGGTGGAGGTCGAGGTCGGGCCGGTCAAGCAACTGCCGGGCAAGTGAGTTGCTGAGGTCTCAAGCCCTCAGCAAGTACTCGATCCCTGCCGTGATCGTCGCCATCTGCGCGGCATTGCATTGCGCCGGGCTGGCCGTCGGGCTGTCCGGGTAGACCTCGGTGGTGGTGACAAAACGCGCGCCGGTCATGCCGCCGCACAAACCCAGCTCGCGCTTGGCGTAGTTGATGACGCCGAACTGCTGCAGGGGCGTGCCGATGATGGCGCCATGCTCGTCGGCCTCGGCGATATGGGTCACGCGCTGCACGGCTTCGATCAGCGCACGCTGGAACTCGGGCACCGGGCGCTCGGTGTCGGCCACCAGATAGAAGCCATCGGGAATCGCATGCCAGTCGAAGGTCTTGCCGTCGCGTGCCGCCTTGGCGGGGCCGAATTCGCTGTTGTCGGTGTCGGTGGTTTCGTGCAGGTCGACATGCAGGTCCACGCGCGGCGCGTTCGCGGCCACGCATTCCAGTGCCTGCGTTGATTCCGCGGCCGGGCCGCCGGCCCTGAACTGCCGGTTCGGGTCGATGGCGTCCGGGTTCCAGCGGTTGATCGTCTCGTAGCCCCAGGGGCTGATGCAGGGCAGGACCAGCAGATTGACCCGGGCTGCATGGCGGGTGAACTCGTCGCGTACCCATTGCAAGGCACCATGCACGCCGCTGGTTTCGTAGCCATGCACGCCACCGGTCACCAGCACCGTCGGTCGATCTGCGCTCCACTCGGCGCTGCGTACTGCGTAGAGCGGGTAGCTGGGCAGGCCCAGGCGCCCGTAGTCGATCACGCCGTACTGGAACAGCTCGGCCTGCTCCGGCAAGGTCGCCTTCAGCGGCGCGACGACCTCGTCGGCATAGCTGCGTTGAATCTGCTGGCGCTGCAGCCAGGAAGCCCTCTCGGCCGCGCTCCAGGGCATGCCAGGCGTTCCGATGGGATAGGGCGGTGTGATGGCGGGGGTGCTGGGGGTGCTCATGTCTGCATTGTGGCAAGTCGGCGCGCCCGGGCAACCGGCGCATCCTGACCCAGCGCATCTCAGCGGCCCGGATTTGCACTCCGTCGACAGCCGCTTCCGGCACCGATGCAAGGCTCAGACACTGCAATCACTGACACAGCAAACACCCCAGGAGCCCACCATGAACACCACCGTCAAAGCACTCGCTTTCGCCCTCGTCGCCGTCACCAGCGCTGCCGCCATCGGCACCGCCTACGCCGACCACGCTGCCCAGGATGCAGCAGGCATCGTGAAGCTGGAACGCGTGGTGATCAGCGGCAAGCGCGCCGCAGCACCAGTGGTGACCGCCCAGCTGCCCCGCGTTGTGATCCTGGGTCGCACCGTGACCACGCTGGACCTGCATGTGGCCAGCATCCAGAAGACCGGCAAGACGACCTGATCTGACTGCTGGCTACGCAGGCAAGCCGCCAAGCGGCGGCGAACGCCCGCCCTCAGACCAGCGACACGCGACGCTTGGCGCGCCACAGCAGCAGGCCGCCCAGGGCGGCACCAAACAGCGGCGCATAGACGTTCAGCCGCATCAGCGTGGGCGTACAGGCAAAGCAGAAGATTGCCAGCCCCATCAGGTTGTTCTGGTGCGTGCGCCAGGACTTGGCCGCCGAGACCGTCTCGATCACCAGGCCGCGCCGCATCGCCATCCAGTAGAACAGCGTCTGCAGGAGCAGGATCAGGCCGATCACCGGCACATAGACCAGCAGCGCTGCCAGGTTGGTGGTGTAGCGCCCCAGCAAGGCTGCGGCGAAGGGAAAGAAGCACACCAGGGCCAGAAAGCTCAGGGCGCAGACCAGCAGCGGCAGGTCGATCTCGCGCACCTGCTCGGCCAGCCGGTGATGCCAGACCCAGAACAAGCCCAGCATCGCAAAGCTGAAGAAATAGGCGCCAATCACGTATCCGTGATGCATGAGCGCATGGACCAGCTCCTCGGCGGATCCCCGGTCGGACAGCTCGGGCACCTTGACCTCCAGCACCAGGATGGTCATGGCGATGGCGAACACGCCATCCACCAGGGTTTCGAGGCGGGCGCGGTGGATGCGGAAGGGGCTGTTCATGGCTGCGGTCACCTGTGCGGATTGCAATCGGTGGCGGCAGCATAGCTGCGGCACATCAGAAACGGATAAGGGCAGACCTCACCTCAGGGGCCGGCGCAGCTCTTTCAGGCCATGGGTTCGAGGCGGCTACAGTGCGCGCACAGTGTAGGCAAGGACGCACCATGACCGACCAGACCATCCGCTTCGACGACGGCGCCAGCTACGAGATCATGATGGGGCGCTGGAGCCTCATCGTTGGCGACCGCTTCATCGACTGGATCGCCGTGCCGGGCGGCCAGCGCTGGGTCGACATCGGCTGCGGCAACGGTGCCTTCACCGAAAGGCTGGTGGAGCGTTGCGCTCCGGTGCAGGTGCATGCCTTCGACCCCTCCGAGGGTCAGCTGGCCTATGCACGCAGCCGCTTGCCCGCCGGCACGCCCGTCGTCTGGGCTCAGGGCGATGCGATGAAACTGCCGCTGGAAGACGGCTGCTGCGATGCAGCCACCATGGCTCTGGTGCTGTTCTTCGTGCCCGATCCCCGGGTCGGCCTGGCCGAAATGGTGCGGGTACTCCGGCCTGGTGGCGTGGCGGCGGCCTACCACTGGGACATCCTGAATGGCGGCTTCCCGCTGGCCGCCATCGGCGCCGAGATGATGAAGCTGGGCGTGCCCCCGCGCATGCCGCCCAGCGCTTCGGCGTCCACGCTGGAAGCCTCGGAAGTGCTGTGGAAGGAAGCCGGGCTGCAGGATGTCCGCACGACGCAGTTCACCGTGGAACGCCAATTCGCCAGCTTCGACGATTACTGGCACAGCGCCGCCAACAGCAGCTCGATGAAGCCGATGTTCGAAGCACTCCCCGCCGGGCAGCTCGAGGACTTGAAGGCCAATGTTCGGCAAAGGCTGGAGGCCGGCGACGGCCCCTTGACGGTGAGCGCCCGCGCCAATGCGATCTGCGGTATCAAGCCATGACTTTTGCCCACTCGATGGCCGGCAATCTCGTGAAGATTTGCGATCCTGACGCGCCGCGCCAACAATTCCTTCATACCGCTCGTGGAAGATCGGCCCATGGGAATGCTTGATAGAGAAGAGCTGCGCTGGCGTACCGCGGTGGAGCAAGGCCGTTTTGGCGTCTGGGACCTGGACCCGGGGCTCGACATCGTCCACTACTCGCCCCGCTGGAAGGAACACATGGGCTTTGCCGATGTCACGGCGGCCGACAGTACCTCGTTCTGGCGTTGCCGTGTGCATCCTGAAGACCTGGCGCCCATGCTCAAGGCCTTGCGCTCCCATCTGGACGGATTCCGTCCCGGCTACGAAGCCAAGTTCCGCATCCGCAGCAACGGCTCGGGCTACCGCCTGATGCTGTCGCGTGGGCTGGCGGTGGAGCGGGATTCGCAGGGCAAGGCACTGCGCATGGTGGGCACCATGGTGGACCTGACCGACCGGCCGGGGGCGGCGCTGCGTGAGGCGTTGCCGCATGGCGGAGACGCGCCGGACGGCAGCGCATGGGCCTTCCACCAGCTGCTGAGCGGCCAAGCGGCCCGTGGCCTTCAGGACCAGGTCAGCGAGCTTCTCGAGCTCTCGCTGCTCCAGGCACCGCCCAGGGCTTGACCCGGACACCGATACCCCGGGTCGTCTGTCGTTCTTGATTCAGAGCGAGGGCCAGCCGTCCGGCGACCAGCGCAAGGTGGCTATGCGCAGATGTGGCTTGCCATCGTCGTGCGCGTCATAGGCATGGCGCACCAGGGTATCGCCGACCAGGTCCTGATGGCCCGGACCCTTCCAGCGCGGCCCGCCTTCCTCGACCAGTGTGCCGCCACGTTCCATCATGGCGACGCCATCCTTGTCCAGGTAAGGTCCCCACACGCTCCTGGCGCGGCCGACGCGGATGTTGTACGTGCTCGCTACGCCACGGCAACACAGGTCGTGCGAGACGAAGAGGTAGTACCAGTCACCGCGGCGGACAATCGTTGGCGCCTCGATGCCGCCCTTGCGGCGAGCGATGAAGCGCGTCTCGCCGATGGGCCGCAGCGTCTGGGCATCGAGCTCGGTCAATCGGATGCCGCCCCAGAAGGAACCATAGCTGAGCCAGAGCTTGTCGCCCTCGATGAACAAGTCGGGGTCGATGGCATTGAAGTTGTCGCCCGGCTGGCTGGCCACGACCAGGCCTTCGTCCTTCCAATCGGCAGCCTCGGGGTTGGCGGCGCTTGCCAGGCCGATGGCGGAGGTGTTCTTGCCAAAGGTCGAGATCGAGTAAAGCACCCACACCTTGCCCGCATGTCTGAACAGCTTGGGCGCCCAGACGTCCAGCCCCTGGTGCTCCGGCACGGCCTGCGCCCACCAGCCCGGCTTGCTTGCCTCGTTGAAGACTGGCGCCTCGCGGTGCCAGGTCTTGCCCGAATCGCCTGACCTGAGCCTTTGCAGGCCGACGCCGGTGGTGAACACATGCAGGACACCACCCTCGCCCAAGAGGAGCGTCGGGTCGTGGGCGCCGGTGTCGCCGGCGGGTTCGGCGGCATGGGCAAATGACCCGGCACTGATCAGCGCCGCAAGCAGCACTGCCTTCATGGCGCGACCCTCATTTGCCACAGCTACTTTCGCTTCCCGTAGCGCTGCCAGGCCGCGTCACGCAGCGTCTGCAAAAGCGCCTCGGCGCCCGGTGACAGCTGGTGCTGCTTGCGCGTCACGATGCCGTAGGCGTCCATGCGCAGGCCCAGCTCGAAGGGCAGCACCGCCAGCAGGCCGGTGTCGACATAGGACTGCACCATCTCCTCGGGCAGCGGCGCCAGCATGTCGGTGCCGGTCAGCAGTTTGCTGATCACCGGCAGCGAGATCGTCTCTACCGTTTCCTGAGGCTGGTCCAGGCCCTGCGAGAGGAAGAGCGCGGTGATGCGGTCGCGCAGGATGCTGCCGGGCGGTGGCAGGATCCAGCCTTCGCGGGCCAGGTCTTGCAGCGTCAGACCTTCGCGCTGCAGGAGCGGATGGCCGGCGCGCACGACGAGGCTGTGCGGCTCGTCGGTCAAGGGCTCGAAGTTGAGCTCGGCGGCCGACTCGCTGTCGAGGATGCGGCCGATCACCAGGTCCAGCTGCCCCTCGCGCAGGCGCTGGATCAGGATCTTGCTGGTGTCCACGGTGATCGCCACCTGCACCTTGCTGTGGCTGGCCTTCAGCTGCTGCACCGCCTCGGGCACGAGGCCGCTGGACGGCGTCATCACGCTGCCCACGGCCACCCGGCCGGACAGGCCCGAGAGCAGCTCCATCACCTCCTGATGCGCGGCGTCCATCTCGGCCAGCGCGGCGCCGGCGCGCCGGATCATCACGTCGCCATAGCGCGTGGGCTGCACGCCGCGCGGCAGGCGCTCGAACAGCGGCACGCCCAGCGCATGCTCCAGCTCGCCCAGCAACTTGGAAGCCGCCGGCTGCGTGAGATTGGCGGCCTGCGCCGCATGCAGGATGGAGCGATGCCGGCCGAGCTCGACCAGCAGCACCAGATGACGGGTCTTCAGGTGCGAGCGGACAAAGCGGTTGGCGCGGGGGTCTTTCATTCGTGATAGAGCTGAGAGCGTCCACCATCGATCAGGATGTCAGTGGCGTTGATGAAGCGCGCCTCATCACTGGCCAGGAACAGCGCAGTGTAGGCAACTTCATCGGGCTCGCCGACGCGCTTGCAGGGCAGGATGTCGATCTGGCGCTGGCGTTGTTCAGCGGGCAGCGAAGCTAGCCACACCTGGACTCGTTCGCTCATGATCAGCCCTGGCGAGATCGAGTTCACGCGGATGCCGCGGGCTGCATATTCGATGCCCAGCGATCGCGTCAGGCCAATCAGCGCATGCTTGGCCACCGGGTAGGGAAAAGCGCCCGGAATGATCTTGTGGCCATGCACCGAGGCGATGTTGACGATGCTGCCAGCCCCACGCTCCAGCATGCCGGGCAACACGGCGCGGCAGTTGTTCCACACGCCTTCGAGGTCGATGGAGAAGCAGCGCTGCCATTGCTCGCTGCTCATCTTCAAGGGATCGCTGAAGACATCGACACCGGCATTGTTGACCAGCACGTCGATGCGGCCGAAGCGCTCGATGCCGCGCGCGACCATCGATTGCACGGCCGCGGCGTCAGCCACGTCGGCCTCGACGAAGAGCGCGTTGGCATCACCGAACTCGGCGCGTGCTGAAGCCGCGGTGTCGTCGTCGCGGAAGTTGTTGAAGACGACCTGCGCGCCCTCGGCCAGGAAGCGACGCACGATGGCGCGGCCTATTCCCGACGTCGAACCGGTCACCAGCGCGACCTTTCCATGGAGTCTTGTCGATCCGCTCATTGCGTCGTCCCGGTGAATTGCTTCCAGATGTCGAGCACGGGCAGTGCCCGGCCCTTGAAGTCGAACAGCGTGGTGTTGCTCACCACGTTGGGGCCTGCATCGCCCGTGCCTTCGCGCACGGCCCAGCCGACACCGGGCGTGGCGACCATGATCGGGTCCCAGTAAAGGACGCCGATCACGCGCGGCGTCCTCTTCAGCGCGGTAAAGAGCTCGACCATGAAATCGCGTTGGCCTTCGGGGCTACTCATCGACGCCGGATACGGGCCGTTGTGCTCCAGCTGGCCGGGCCAGCCGTCGGGCTTGGTGGGAGAGAAATTGAAGCCGGCTTCCATCACCAGGAGGTCGCTGTCAAAGCGTTCGGTGATGGCCTTGCTGAAGGCCGCCAGCTGCGCGACGTTCTTCCTGGTCCAGAAGGGATAGTAGGAAGCGCCGATCACATCCCACTGCACGCCGTTCGTGCGCGCCTGGCCAAACCAGTCGATGTACTTGGCCTCGTTGCCACCATCGTCGATGTGCAGGACGACCTTGCTTGAAGGATTCACTTCCTTCACTGCGGCATGGCCGGCCTTCAGAAGCGCAGCCAGGCGCGGCCAGTTCTCCGGCGTGGCCTTGCCATACGGGTAGAGCATGCCGTGCTCGATCTCGTTGCCCAGCGAGACGAATTGCGGCGGCGTGCCCTGCTTCACCATGGCCTGCATCACCTCGCGGGTGCGCTGATGGACCAGCTCGGTCAGTCTCGCCATTCGAGCCGCTTCGTCAGGCTGCTTCTTGAGCTCACGCTGCCAGGCATGCGGCAGGTCCTGGGTCTTGGAGTTGGTCCAGAAGTCGCTGTAGTGAAAGGTCAACTGGATCTGCATCCCCTGCGCCGCAGCGCGCCTGGAGAGCGCCAGCACATCGGGCAGGTCCATCGAGCCCTTGGGCCAATACCAGCCGTCAGTGCCGGTGCCTGGGCCGGTGTTGTCGTAGAGGCGGATGCGGGCAATGTTGTGGCCGTAGCGCTTGAGGATCTCCAGCGCGTCGCCGGGCTTGCCCTGGCGGTCGCTGTAGCGCGCACCGGCGCGCTCCATCCAGCTCAACACTGAGAAGTCGCCACCAGCGAGGAACTGCTGTGCCTGCGCCGTGCCGAGCGCCGCGGCCAGCAGCAGCACGAGGGCTTGCCTAAGCATGACGCTCGCCTCGGGTTTTCAACTGGTCGAGCAGCACCGCAGCCAAGAGGATGATGCCGCGCATGAGGTACTGGTAGAACGCATCCACGTTCATCAGGTTCATCACGTTCTCGACCGTGCCCATGATCAGCACGCCGATCACCACGCCGAAGATGCGCGCCCGTCCGCCCTGCAGCGAAACGCCGCCCAGCACGCAGGCCGAGATCACGTCAAGCTCGAAGCCGGTGGCCGCATTGGGCTGGCCGCTGGTGATGCGCGAAGACAGCACTAGACCGGCCATCGCCGTGACCAGGCCTTGCAGCAGGAAGATCCAGACCCGCAGCCGCTCCACACGCACACCGGCCAGGCGCGCGGCCTCGGGGTTGCCGCCGATGGCCAGCGTGTTGCGACCGAACACCGTGTGATTGAGCAGCACGCCAAACACCAGGAAGCAGGCGGCCGTGAGCCACACCGGCAGCGGCAGGCCGAAGACCAGCGTGTCGCCGAAACTGATGAAGCCTTCGTCGGCAATGCCAACCGCCTGGCCCTGGGAGACGATGAAGGCGAGGCCGCGCACCATCAGCATGGTGGCCAGCGTGGCGATCAGCGCGTTGACACGCAGGTAGGCGATCAGGACGCCGTTGCCAGCGCCAATCAGGGCGCCTGCCGCGAGGCCGCCGGCTATGGCCAGGCCGGTACTGCCGGTGCGTTCAAGAATGATGGCACCCAGCACGCCGGCAAAGGCGATGGTGGAGCCGACCGACAAGTCGAAATCGCGCGAGGCCAGGCACAGCATCATGGTGCAGGCCACCATGCCGATCTGCGCCACAGAAAGCATCAGGCCGACGATATTGGCGGCCGAGAAGAAGTTCTCCACCGTCACGGCGAGGACGATGAAGAGCAGGCCGTAGCCCAGCGTCATGCTGTGCTCTTTCAGGAGGGCGCGCGTTCGGTTCGTGGTCATGGCGGAGGCCGGTGAGGTTGTCGTTGCGGTGTTCATGGGGGGTCAGGCGCTCACTTCATCGGGCAGCGCCAGCGCAAGCGCGGCGGTTTCATTGGCTTCTGCGCGGCTCAGCTCGCCGCTGATGCGGCCCTCGCGCATGACGATCAGCCGGTCCGAGATGCCCAGCACCTCGGGCAGCTCGCTCGAGATCACGATCACGCAGCAGCCGCTCGCCGCCACCTCGTGGATCAGGCCGTAGATCTCGTTCTTGGCGCCGACGTCAATGCCGCGCGTGGGTTCGTCCAGGATCAGGACCTTGAGCCCCGGCTCGGCCAGCCAGCGCGCCAGGATCACCTTCTGCTGGTTGCCGCCGGAGAGCAGGCGGATCTCCTGCTCGCGGTTCGGTGTCTTGATGCGCAGGCGCCTGATGAAGGCATCAGCCAGCTCGGCCTCGCGGCGGTGGCGCAGGAAGATGCCGCCCAGGAGGCCGTGGCGCCGGCAGCTGATGTTGATGTTCTCGGCCACCGAGCTCTGCGCCAGGATGCCCTGCTCCTTGCGGTCTTCCGGGCACAAGACGATGCCGGCGGCAATGGCTGCGGCCGGGCCGCTCGCGTCAACCGGCTTGCCGTCGAGCACCACCTGCCCCCCGGTGCGCTTGTCGGCGCCGTAGAGCAGGCGCATCAGCTCGCTGCGGCCGGCGCCGACCAGGCCGAAGAAACCCAGCACTTCGCCGCCACGCACGCTGAACGACAAGCCCGATGCCCCACCAGGCAGCGCCTTGCTGCGCAGACCCTGCACCTGCAGGCGCTCCTCCTTGGCGGGGCGCTCGCGGTAGTCGTAGATGTCCTGCAGCTCGCGCCCCACCATGTCGGCGATCAGGCGCTCGCGGCTGACCTCGGCCATCACCGGATGCGTGGCCACCTTGCGGCCGTCGCGGAAGATGGTGCAGCTGTCGCAGAGCGCGTACAGCTCTTCGAGCCGGTGCGAGATGTAGATCAGCGTGCGGCCCTCGGCGCGCAGCGAATGCACCAGGCGGAACAGGATCTCGCTCTCGCGGTGCGAGAGGCTGCTGGTCGGCTCGTCGAAGGCGATGACCTGCGCCTCCTGCATCACGGCCTTGCAGATCTCAACCATCTGGCGCTGCGCGATCGACAAGTCGGAAAGCCTGGCGGCCGGGTCCAGATCGACACCGATGCTGGCCAGCTTCTCGGCCACCAGCTGGCGCGCGGCCGAATGGTCCACAAAGCCGAAGCGCGTGGGCAGGCGGCCCAGCAGCACGTTCTCGGCCACCGTCAGCTCGGCCACGTACTGCAGTTCCTGATGGATCACCGCGACGCCGGCAGCAATCGCGTCGCCCGCCGAATGGAAGTCGCAGGGCTTGCCGTTCAGGATCAGGCGGCCGCCGTCCGGGCGGTACTGGCCACCCAGGATCTTCAGGAGCGTGCTCTTGCCCGCGCCGTTTTCGCCCAGCAGGCCATGCACCTGGCCGGCGTGCGCCTCGAAGCTCACCCCGTTCAGCGCCTTGACGCCGGGGAAGGTCTTGGTGACGTTCTCGAACTGCAGGACTGCGGTCATTACAGGCCCATGGTTTTCCGGACTTCGGCTTGATTTTTTCGGGTCATCAAGATGCCGTTGGTCAGCGTCAGAGCCGCCGGTGCCTTGTTCTCAGCGACCCACTGGTAGACGTTCAGGGCGGTCTCGTAGCCATGGCGCTTGGGGCTGATCAGCACCGTGCCGAAGAAGGCCGTGGGCGTGGGCTTGGAGAACTCGTTCAGCGCCGTCTGGCTGCCACCGATGCCGATGCCCAGCATTGCGTCCTGCTTCAAGCCGCGGCCTTCGGCGGCACGCACGGCGCCAAGCACGGCTTCGTCATTCAGGCCGAAGGCGACCCAGCGCTTGAACTTCGCGTTCTTGGTGAAGGCGATGTTGGCGGCGTTGAAGGCGCTCTCGGTGTCGGTCTTGGCTTGCGGTGCGTCGACCAGGTTGGCGGCGGGCAGGCCGGCGGCCTTCAGGGCATCGAGCGCGCCCTGGGTGCGTTCGCGTGCCGTGGGCAGTTGATCGAAAGCAATGCGCAAGGCGCCGACCTCGGCGAGGTTCCAGCCGCGTGCCTTGATTTCCTCGACCATCCCCTGGCCCACCTGCTTGCCGATCTCGTAGCCGGAGATGCCCATGTGCGGGATGTCGGCGATGGGCTTGCCGGCGCCGTCCACCAGCTGGTCGTCCACCGACATCACCTTCAGCTTGTGGCGCCTGGCCGCTCGCGCCACGGCCGCACCCAGCTTCACATCGGGTGCACAGATGACGAAGCCCTGCACCTTCTGCGCGGCCAGGTTGTCGATGGCGGCCATCATCTTCTCGCCATTGGGAATGCCGATCTTCACCAGCGTGAAGCCCTTTTCCTTGGCGGCTTGCTCGGCGAAGCGCCATTCGTCCTGGAACCAGGGTTCCTCGGCCTGCTTCACGAGGAAGCCGATCTTGATCGGCTCGGCTGCTTGGGCCGTTGCAATCAGCGAAGCCAGGGCGGCCATGGCCCAAAAAGCGAGGGTTCTGCGTTGGATCGTCATGTCTTTGTCTCCACAAGTCGCGAGCTCAGACCGGCTCGTCGTCAAACAAGGTTTCGGGAACAGCCAGCGCGCGCGGCAGGCGCAGGCCGAACAGGCTGCCGGACTGCGGCGCGGCGGCCAGCGCTTCGCGGTTCAGATCAGCCCGGGCGGTGGTCACCATCAGTTCATCGCCGCGCTTGCCGCCCAGAGCCGGGCAGCTGCTGTGCGGCGCGGCACCGGCAGCGCGTTGCAGCAATTCGCCATCAGGCGAGTAGCGGCAGACCTGGCCGGCGCCCCATTGCGCGTTCCACAAGCAGCCCTCGGCATCGACCACCGAGCCATCGGGCCAGGCGTGCTTGTCGGTCACGGTCACGAAGGGACGGATATTGCTGACCTGCGCAGCTTCGGCGTCGTAGTCGCATTGCTGGATCACGCGGGAGAGCGTGTCGCAGAAGTACATCGTGCGGCCGTCAAGGCTGAACGCGATGCTGTTGGCAATCGCTACCGCGGGCAAGGCGAGGCGGCGCAGGCCGTGCTTCAACGAGTATTGGTAGAAGCTGCCAATGGGGCGTTTTTCGGCCGCCTCGTTCATCGTGCCGAAGACGAAGTAGCCGCGGCGGTCGCAGCGGCCGTCGTTCACACGGGTGCGGCTCTCGGCCGGGTCCACGGCCGCCAGCTGGGTCAGCGCCATGTTGACCGGTCCTTGTGCGAGCGGGTCGGTCAGTTGCCCCAGGCACAGGCGCTTGGCCAGGCCGAGGATCAGCTTGCCCGAACGGGTGTGGGCAAAGCAGCCCAGGCGGTCTGGCAGACGGCAGCTCAAGGCCGCGCCGGTATCACCCGACCAGGCGTTCAGGACGCCCGACTCGATATCGGCCCACCACCAGCGTTGGCTGGGTCCATGCCACTGGATGCCTTCGCCCAGCGTGGCGCTGTGCGGATGGGCCAGCTGAAGGTTGTCAATGCTCACAGGTTCCGAGGGCACGCTGATGTCTCCGTCTCTCTCGCTCAAGAATGCGAAGTTACTGGGTCGGAACATATCCGACCAATCGCTTGTCAGGGTTTAACTATCCAAAAGTCGTATAGCTCACTCAGGGCCTCACCGACAGCCGATAAACCGGGATCAGCCGGACAGCCCGCAGCTCGGCGACTTGCTTCTGACCGGCGAAGTCGGGCCGGTGCTCACGCGGCAGGTAGATCGGCGCATCGGCGCGCAGCGGCAGCACCGAAACGCTCATGGGCTGTTCAAGCGCCTTGCCCAGCGACTTCAGGCCGATCTGCCACTTCGGGCCGAAGTAGTACCAGTCGTCCAGCATGAGCGTGCCGCTGTAGAGCCGGCCGATGTCGCCAACGATGTCGGCCTCGAGGATCACGTCGTCCAGGCCCTGGAGCGCGTCCTTGGGCACCGTGACCTGCCAGGCCGCCGCGGCGGAGAAGGCTTCGGGAATCGGTTGCAAGGCCGCCTTGGCCAGGCCGCCCTTCATGATCGGCAGCGCGCCTTGCGCCTGGCGGGTCTGCCTGAAGCTGGCCACCGGCTGGCGCGCGGTCGCTTGGGCTTCGAAAACCTGGAACAGGCCATCACTGCCTGCGGCCTTCAAGGCCAGGCTGCCCTGCGGTGTCTTCGCGGCGGCCGGGAACATGGCCAAGCGCAGCCTGGCATCGCCCGCGCTGCGCAGTTCCAGATGGCTGCCAGCGATCCAGAGTTGTTGGTCCGAAAGCAGCAGGCGCGGCTGGCCGGCGAATTCGCCCGTCACCAGATTGCGCGCTTGCGCCGCCGTCAGCGCGAGCAACTGCACCGGGCGTTGGCCGGGCTTCCTGATTGTCAGCACTGGCGAGGTGCCGGGCTTGAAGCCGCTGAAGACCACGCGACCATCGACTTCATGACGCGTGGCACCGGGCGCTTCGATGAAGCTGGCATCGGCTGCACTGAAAGCCAGCTCCACCGGCTGATCAGACGCAGCGCTGAACACGTGGACAAGGCCTTGCGTGCCCGCATCAAAGCGCGTCACCGGCTGGGCCGTTGCGTAGACCAGGCGAGTGCCTTCGAGGTCCAGGTTGACCGGCCAGACGAAATAGTCGCCGTTCTTGATCGTCAATGGCTGCTGCGGAAACGTGAGCGTGCCGCCCGGCAGCTTCACCGAGAAGCGAACGTCAGAGAACTGCGGCATCGCGTACTGCCGCACATGGTTGTTGACGAAGAGGAAGGCGCTGTCGCCGTTGGAGCGCACGGCATAGCGCGGCGTGGTCAGCTCGGTCGGATGCGGCGGCACGGCGGCGGGCTTGCGCACCGTCATCGTCGCCAACTGCGAACCGTAAGACTGCAGGAACAGATGGAAGGGCCGCAGCTTGGTCAGGACCTCGCGCTGCTGGCCGTCCGGGCCCAGCGGCGCCTGGAAGTCGTAATTGATCCTGGGCGTGTCGTTGTAGCCGCCGCTCGCCGTGCTCTCTTCCAGCGAATGCTCGCCCAGCGGATTGCGGCCGCCGTGGAACATGTAATAGCCGAGCAGGTTGACGCCCGAGCCGAGTTGCACCGGCAGCATCGAGGCGATGTCGTCGCTCGAGACCATGGTGCGGCGGCGGTACATGGCCGGCAGGCCGGCGCCGTATTCCGCGCCGAGAAACGGCGTCAGGGCAATATCGGTCTCGGCCGTGCCCCGCGCGGTGGCGGCAGTCTGCGCGCCGAGGTCGCCGGAGACGCGGCTGTCGAAGCGAAAGGCGTAGGTTTCCTTCGGCGGCAGCTCGGTGGTCGGCAGACCCCAGGGCTCATCCGGGTAGCCACCGAATACCGGCGTTACTTCACCAGAAGGATAGACCGTGCCATCCCAGCCGGTGACGGTATACAGCGGCACATCCATGCCCGCCTTGTGCGCCAGACCCTTCAGGGTGGAGATGTGCGCGGCGCCCTTGCCCGGGCCGGTGAGGTTGTATTCGTTCTCGATCTGGATGCCGATGACCGGGCCGCCATCCTTCCAGAGCTGGCCCTTCAGCTGCTGGCCGATCTGGGCATAGAGGCGTTCGACATGGCGCAGGTACTGCGCGTCGTTCTGCCGTGTGGGCATGGTGTTGACCACCCAGTCCGGCACGCCGCCGAAGCGAACCTCGGCATGTGACCAGGGTCCGATGCGCACCACTGCCTTCAAGCCTGCCTGCTGCGCCAGCTGCAGGAAGCGACGCAGGTCGCGATTGCCCTGCCAGCTGAACTGGCCTTCATTCAGCTCGTGGTGATTCCAGATCACATAGCTGGCCACTACGTCGATGCCGGCTGCCTTCATCTTCTGCAGCTCGGCCGCCCAGCTTGAGGCCGGGCTGCGCGTGTAGTGGAACTCGCCCATCACCGGCAGCCAGGGCTTGCCGTTGAGGCTCAGGTATTGGTTGTTGACGGCCAGACGTTCGCCCTTGGGCGACACCGAAGCGCCGAGCTTCAAGTGGCCGGTCGTCGGCGCGGCCACGGGTGCACTGGCGTCGACTTGAAGCAGGGTCTCCGCCCGGAGCGCCGAGCAGCACAGCGCGGCCGCCAGGGCGATAGCGCCCGCGGTCTGGATCTTCTTCATCGCTTGTCTCCTGTTGTTCTCTTGTCTTCAGGCGCGCCAGGCCGTCACGAAGGCGCGGGCGCGCTGGGCCACATCGCCTGCGCTGAAGCCCGGTGCATACAAGGCGCCCCCCAGGCCAAAGCCGGCAGCCCCCGCGGCGCGGAACGCGCCCATCGTTTCTGGCGTGATGCCGCCCACCGGCAACAGCTTCAAGGTGGCCGGCAGCACCGCGCGCATGGCCTTGACCACCTGCGGCGTCACCAGCTCGGCCGGGAACAGCTTCACCGCATCGGCGCCCGCTTCCACGCAGGCAAAGGCTTCGGTGGGCGTGGCCGCACCAGGCACGCAAAGCAGCCCCTGCGCCTTGACGTGCGACACCACGCGCGTGTCCGCATGCGGCATCACGACGAGCTGGCCGCCGGCATCGCGAACCTTGTCGGCCGCGCCGGTGCTCAGGACCGTGCCGGCACCCATCACCGCATCCGCCGGCAGGCACCGGGCCAGCCTCGCAATCGAATCAAAAGCCTGCGGTGAATTGAGCGGCACCTCGATGATGCGAAAGCCCTCTTCATACAGGCTCAAGGCGATCGCCTCGACCTCGTTGGGCTTCACGCCACGCAGGATGGCCACCAGCGGCAAGGCACGAAAGGCCGCGTCGAACTTTGCTTCAGGAAGAGACGACATCAGAGCACTCCTCGCGCCACCTGGGCGATGCGCCACAGGCCGGCGGCAGCGGTATTGAGCAGCACCTGCACGGGGCCGATGCCGAACAGGTCCAGCGCCTTGGCATAGCGCTGGCACAGGGCCGGCTCGCCGAGCAGAACCAGCGGTGCATCGGCATCGCGGGCCCGGAGGCCGGCGCGCAATTCATGGCCGATCAACAGGCCGGAGAGATAGTCGGGCAGCGCCTCGCTCGCCAGGCGGCCGGTCAGGCCCAATGTGCGCACCGCAAAGAGCTGATGCGGCAGGCCCAGCTCGCCGTGGTCGCGCGCAGCGCGCACGCCCTGGGCAAATGAGAGCAGGTCGTGGGCTGGGTCAGCAGGCATCAGCCGGCCCAGCACCGAATGCTGGCGCATCACGGCAAACAGCTCGCCGGTCATCTGCGTGGCGAAACTGCGCACAGTGCCGTCAATGACCTGGGCCCATTTGCTGTGCGTGCCCGGCATGACGATACAGCTGCGCGCTGCCAGCTCGGGCGCCGACTCCAGCGCGCCAAGCACTTGCGTCTCTTCGCCGCGCATCACGTCCGGCGGGCCGGCCTCGGTGTCGCAGCGCAGGCCCGGCAGCAACCGCACGGCGCGACCCCGCCAGTCCACGTCCACAGCGCCAGCGGCCAGGGCGCTCGCGTCGGCCGGGCAGGCTGCATAAGGTACTTCGCGCCAACCATGCTGGCTGCCCACCATGCCGCAGGCGAGGATGGCCGGCGCCGTCGCATGCCAGTCGCCGATCAATTCATCGAGCACCGCGCTGAAGGCAGCGGCGCCGCCCTTCAGCGTGGACGCGCCTTGCGTCGACTGACGCGTGAGCAAGACCTGGCCCTGCTCGTCGATCAGCATCGCGCGCAGGCTGGAGCTGCCCCAGTCCAGACCGATCAGGCGCGTCTCACGGGGAAACGAAGTCACGCTCACCATTCGGCCACGCTGCCGTCCGCATGGCGCCACAGCGGGTTGCGCCAGTCAGGTGCCGTCTTGCTCGCCTCGATCACGCGCGCTTCATCCACTTCGACACCCAGGCCCGGTTTGGGCAAAGGCAAGATGTAGCCGCCTTCGATATGGAAGTCGTCCTTGTTCAGGACGTAGTCCAGCAGCTCGCCACCCTTGTTGTAATGGATGCCCATGCTCTGCTCCTGCAGCACGGCGTTGTGGGAGACGAAGTCCACCTGCAGGCAGGCTGCGAGAGCAATCGGGCCCAGCGGGCAGTGCGGAGCAAGCGCCACGTCATAGGCCTCGGCCATGCCGGCGATCTTCATGCATTCGGTGATGCCGCCGGCATGCGAGAGATCAGGCTGCACGATGGACAAGCCACCGCCCTGGAACACCCGCTTGAACTCGAAGCGCGAATACATGCGCTCGCCGGCCGCCAGCGGAATGCTGGTGTGCGCCGCCAGGCGCGCATAGGTCTCGTCCTGCTCGGCCAGCACCGGTTCTTCGACGAAGAGCGGTCGGTAGGGCTCGAGCTCACGCAGCATCACCTTGGCCATAGGCGCGCCGATGCGGCCGTGGAAGTCGATGCCGAACTCGATGTCAAAGCCAAATGCCGCGCGGATCTCGGCGATGCGGCCCACGGCGGCATCCACCTTGGCGGCGCTGTCGATCAGGCCCATCTCCTCGCTGCCATTCATCTTGAAGGTGTCGAAGCCGCCTTCACGCAGGCGCTTGATGTCGGCGATCACGTCGGCCGGGCGGTCACCACCGACCCAGGAATACATCTTCATCTTGTCGCGCACCAGGCCGCCCAGGAGCTCGTAGACCGGCACGCCGAGCGCCTTGCCCTTGATGTCCCACAGCGCCTGGTCGATGCCGGCGATGGCGCTCATCAGGATGGCGCCGCCTCGGTAGAAGCCGCCGCGGTACATCACCTGCCAGAGGTCGTTGATGCGCGACGGGTCTTGCCCGATCAGATAAGGCTCGAACTCGTGCACCGCGGCTTCGACCGAGCGGGCCTTGCCCTCGATCACCGGCTCGCCCCAGCCGGTGATGCCGGCATCGGTCTCGATCTTCAGGAACATCCAGCGCGGTGCCAGACGGTAGGTCGTGAGCTTGGTGATCTTCATGGGGACGGGCGGTGCAGTGATGCTGGCAGCTTAGGGTTGGAACCTAGCTGCGAAATATGCTTTGTTGATCGTCAGCTATCTCGTCTTCACATAGCAAGAGGGTTGGGTCGCAGGCTTGCGAAATGCGCATAGACATGAGCAATTAAGTGATATCTCGGCATCTCGCCGTCTTCTTAGCATCAACGCCGCCAAAACCAACACGACAAGACGGAGACAAGAAGATGCGCAAGACCCCGCTCGCTGGCCTGATCCAGGCGATGTTCATGTGGCCCACCGTGGCGCTCGCCCAGACCGCGCCCGCGCCGGCCTCCGCGCCCAAGGCCGACCTCGAGACCGTGGTCGTGACCGGCATCCGCGCCTCGGTGCGCCAGGCGCTGGACGCCAAGGAAGCGTCCAACAGCATGGTCGAGGTGATCGCCTCGGAAGACATCGGCAAGCTGCCCGACACCACCATCGCCGAAACGCTCGCCCGCCTGCCCGGCCTCTCCTCGGGCCTCGACCGCGGCAACGCCAGCCAGGTGATCGCGCGCGGCCTTGGGCCCCGCTTCATCGGCGCCACCCTGAACGGCCGCGAGCTCGCGTCGAGCGAACCGGGCCGCGCGGTGCGCTTCGAACAGTTCCCGTCCGAGTCGATCAGCGGCGCCACGGTCTACAAGACGCAATCGGCCGAGCTGGCCGAAGGCGGCGTGGCCACCACCATCGACCTGCAGACCGTCTCGCCACTCAACTTCCGCGAGCGCCAGGCCTCGGTCAAGCTCGACGGCCTCTACTACCAGCTGGGCGGCGACATCGCCGGCGCCAAGAAGACCGCGCCGCGTCTGGGTGGCATCTATGTCGACCAGTTCAACAACAGGACGCTGGGCGTGGCGGTGGCCTTCAGCTACCAGGACCAGCCCTCGCTGCAGAAGAACATCAAACACTGGGGCTTCAACGAAGACCATTCCGGCGACCTGAACGGCGACGGCAAGATCGACAAATCGCCCTGGGGCTTCGGCACCGACGTGAAGCGCGGCACCGACAAGCGCAGCAGCCTGCTCGGCAAGGTCGAGATGAAGGCCACGCCGGACCTGTTCATCACCGCCGATGCCTACTTCGCCAAGGCCGACATCTACGAGCCCGGCCTGCAGCACTGGACCGGCGACGTCGGCAACTGGGACGGCTGGCAGAAGGCCAACTACAGCAATGTCGACATCCGCGATGGCTATGTCGTGGGCGCCACCGTCAAGGACGTGGGCCTGACGACCAACGACTATGTCTGGGTGCAGGACAACACGACCACGGCCGGCGGCATCAACGCCAAGCTGAACGCCGGCGACTGGAAGCTGGAAGCCGACCTCTCGACCTCGCAGGCCAAGCGCAACAGCCAGTGGCGCGATGTGCGCCACTGGGCCAACAACAGCGGCACGCTGACATGGTCCTTCACCGGCAACGAGGTGCAGACCTTCACCATCGGCCAGGACTCCGGCAACCCGGCGGCCTTCAGCCAGCCCACGCTGTATGTGGACACCGACGGCCACATCAAGGACAAGCTCAACGCCTTCGCCCTGAATGGCACGACCTCGCTGAATGCCGGAGACTTCAAGTCGCTGAAGCTCGGCGCGCGTTTCAGCGACCGCGAGAAGCGCTATCACCAGACCACCTGGAGCGTGAACCCGAAGAGCACGGTCGCTCCTTCAGCCTTCGAGACGATCAATGTCAGCGGCCTCGCGCCCTTCATCGCCCTGAAGGACTTCGAAGGCACGACCGCGCAAGTGTTCGGTGACGACGCCTTCAGCGCTGCCGGCCGCCCGCGAACCCAGTGGGACCTGCTGGCCGGCTGGCAGGTGAAGGAGCGCAGCAGCTCGGCGTTTGCACAGGCCGACCTGGACGGCGACATTGCCGGCCTGCCCTATCGCGGCAACCTGGGCCTGCGCCTGGTGCACACCAGCCAGACCGGCGCCGGCATGCAGTCGCTCAATGGCGCCGCGCCGACGGCCACGCAGGGCGGCACCAGCTACACCGAAGTGCTGCCCAGCCTGAACCTGATCTTCGGTCTCGACGCCAACCAGGAACGCCAGATCCGCGTGGGCCTGGCCCGTGCGATGACGCGTGCGCCGCTGGACGAAATGCGCGGCTCACGCAACCTCAGCATCGACACCAACCCGGCCATGCCGATCAGCGGCAGTGCCGGCAACCCTGGGCTGAAGCCCATGCTGGCCGACCAGCTGGACGTGGCGTATCAGTGGTACTTCGCCAAGAGCTCCTTGCTCTCGGCCGGCCTGTTCTACAAGAAGCTGAGCCGCTACATCGGCATCACCTCCGACGCGACCACCATCGACGGCCGCGCCGCCAACATCACGCGCTCGGTCAACGGCAAGGGCGGCAATGTGAGCGGCATCGAGCTGGTCTATCAAAGCCCGCTGCCGGCGCCGTTCAACAACTTTGGCATCTACAGCAACTACGCCTACACGCACAGCAACGTGAAGGAGAACATGCCTTCGGTGAACCCGTTCCCGATCGAAGGCCTGATGAAGCACAACGGCGGCCTGACGCTCTGGTACGAGAAGGACGGCTTCGAGGCCCGCCTCTCGGCCAACTATCACAGCGAGTTCGTGCGCAACCCGACCTGGACCTCGGGCCAGTTGATCGTCAACGGCGCCGAGACCTATGTGACCTTGAACCTGGCGAAACAGTTGAGCCCGAAGCTGCAACTGCGCTTGGGCATCGACAACCTCACGAACCAGAAGGCCGTCTACACCAGCGGCAACAACCCCTACCAGCAGGAAGTGACCGAGTTCGGCCGGCGCTTCAATGTGGGCCTCAGCTACAAGCTCTGAATTCCAGGCTGTGAGTCGGCCCCTTCAGGGGCTTTGAAAGGCGGCGCGAGCAATCGCGCCGCTGTTTTTTCATGCTGGCTGGCAAACACCGGATTGCCGCCGGGCCCAGGGCGACAGCGGGCGCAGCGCTGCCGACTCTTTCCACGCCTGGCAGGCCCGCTGCTGCCAAGTAGCGCGGCTGGCTGACGGACCGTCGCTCGCGAGGCTTTGCGCTGCTTCGGCTGCCGCCTGGTAGGCATCGGCATTGCGCGGCTCCGCGTCTGCCAATGTCTGGAGCTGCTCGGCCGCTGCCGCTACTGCGGGCCAATCGGCCCGACTGCGCTCCAGGCGGAACTCGGCCAAGGCCAGGCCGCGCTGGTGCTTCAGCTTGGCCGCAGGCGGGCTGGCCACCAGCTCCTTGCGCCAATAGTTCACGGAGCGCCGCAGCCAGGGCTGCGCCTCAGCGTGGCGATTCAGACGGAGCAGCGCGCTACCCTGGGCGAGCGCACGGTACTCGCGTGCATCAATCCAGTCGGCGTTCTTCGGGTCGGTGGCCAGCAGGCCCGCTAGCAAGTCGTGGTTTTCGGTCGAAGCTTTCAGCGCCTGCTCGGGCCGATCCATCTGCAACTCCAGGCCGGCCAGCAGGAACAGGTTGGCAGCCGTGCTGGCCTGCAACTGCAGTTGCTCGGGATGCATCTGTCGCGCTTGGCGCAAATGCGCCATGGCTTCATCCCGCGCCTTCACAGCCAGCTCGTAGTCGCCGCGCCGCTGGTGCGACGAGGCCATGCTGCCGTTGATGACGGCCAGGGTCTGCAATAGCTCAGCCCGGAAGCGGGTCTGCTCCGGGCGCAGCTTGGCATCGAGCCGCGCGGCCTCGGCCTTCATCTCCAGTTCCTTGAGGCCGGATTCCCGCGCCGCGATGTAGTAGCGCATGGCCTCCTCGGGCCGACCCAGGCCGAGGCCGTTGTCATCAAGCATGACGGCGAGGTCCTGCAAGCCGGCGGTCACGGCGTTGTGAAGCAGGAGCGTGTCGGTGCTGTTGGGAGGCGCGAGCTTCACGGCCTCCTGAACCAGCGCCAGGCCGTGACGGGACAGCGCCACCGCCTTCTCCTTGTCACCGGCTTCGCGCGCATGCCCGGCCAGCACCATGTAGGCGCGCGAGGCATAGCCGGCGAACACCGGATTGCCCTTCTGGCTGGCCCAGACCTTGTCGATCAGCAGCCGCGCCTGGTCGGCATGACGAAGGCCCTTCTCGGGCTCGTTGAGCGTGCCGGGATAGTCGGGCGTGTAGGCCTCGGCCAGGCGCACATGGATCTCGGCGATGTCGGCCAGCGCCGCTTCGTCGCTCTCGCCCAGCGTAGGCTGCAAGCGCTCCAGTGCGGCGAGCGCTTCCTTGAACAGATCGGCCTTGATCTTCATGCCACCAGGCAGGTACTCGACGCTGTCACCGAAGCTGAACACCAGCTCATGCGTGACACGGCGCACTTCCTTCAACCTGAGTTCGGCAAGCAGCTGCGCCTGCCTTGCCTCACGCGCCTTCCAGGCCACTGCCGCGCTGCCGCCCAGGAGCAGCAGCACGCTGGCTGCCAATGCCGCGCTGGCCAGTCGGTTGCGCGAGACCTGCTTGGCCAGTCGATAGTGCCAGCTCGCTGGCCGCGCGCTGACGGGGTAGCCCTCGAGATAGCGACGAAGATCGGTGGCCATCGCCTCGACACTGGAGTAGCGGCGCTCGGGCTCCTTCTCCAGCGTCTTCAGCAGGATGTTGTCGAGGTCCCCCGAGAGCTTCTTGCGGGTCTGCAGCCATTGCGGGTCGCTCACCTCCTCCGGGCTCAGGCGGCTGGGCTTGGTGGGCGCGTCCTCCAGCACGCAGCGGGCAGCTTCAGCCGGCGTGCTGGCGTTGCGGCCCGTGGGGCGCGTGCCGGTGAGCAATTGATAGAGCAGCACGCCCAGGCTGTAGATGTCGGTGGCGGTGCTGACCGGCTCACCGCGCACCTGCTCGGGGCTCGCGTAGTTGGGCGTGAACGGACGCTGGCCGCCGACCGTGGCCTGGCCGTCGTTGCATTCCAGCGGGTCCAGCGCCTTGGCGATGCCGAAGTCCAGGAGCTTCACCTGGCCCTCGCGGTCCACCAGCACGTTGCCGGGCTTGAGGTCGCGGTGCACCAGCAGGTTGCGGTGCGCGTAGGACACTGCGTCAGCCAGTTGCAGGAAGAGGCGCAGACGCTCGTCCAGGGTCAGGTCTTGTACCGCCTCGCTGATCGCTTCGCCGTCCACATACTCAAGCACGAAGTAGGGCACGCCAGCGGGCGCAGTGCCGGCATCCAGCAAGCGTGCGATATGGGGGTGGCTGAGCCGCGCCAGTGCCTGGCGCTCGAGGGCGAAGCGCTGCATCACGGCCGCGCTGTCCATGCCGCGCTTGAGCAGCTTGATGGCGGCCCGGCCCTCGAAGCGGCCGTCGGCCCGGCGTGCTTCGAACACCTCGCCCATGCCGCCCGCGCCGATCAGGCGGACGATCTCCCAGGCGCCAAGGCGCTGGCCGGGCACGGCGGCGCCGCCCTCCTCCTGGTCCATCAGCGTCTGCGCTGCCGGCTCGGCCATGAAGGCATCGGCCGCGGCGGCCCGGTCGTGATGAGCCAGCAGCGAGCTCAGCTCGGCCAGTTCGGTGGCTTCGAGCTCGGCCGCCTTGATCAGCGGCTCCCGCAGGGATGCCGGCACCTCGGCCAGGGATTCGAACAGCGACTTGATCCGGGCCCAGCGGGCCATCGATTCAGACATGGGCGACTTCCTGCTGAGGCCACGGGAACGAGGTGCCGAAGAGTATCTCCGCAGATTCAGCGCTCGGCCTTCAGCCTTGCCACCAGCATCTCCCGCACCAGGCCCAGGCCGCCACCGACCACTTCACGGTACTTGGCCGCATCCGCAACGGTCTCGAAACGCTTGAACTCGGCGCTGTCCTTGCTGCCGCTCGCAAACCTGATCAAGCCCGTCAGCACAGCGCCGGCAACGTCCTTGGCCGTGGTGGCTTCTTCTCGCACGTCGCTGAAGGCGGCGGCGTCCAGCGTCAGCGGCTGCTTCAGCGACAGGTGGCCGCCCTCCGGCCCGGCGAACACGCTCATATGGGCGGCGGTGATGCTGGGATAGGCCTTGGCCGACACCGAAGCCGTGCTGGAGATCCGGCCGAAGAAGCCCTTGTTGTTGTTGGTCAGCTTGACGAAGTGCACACGCATATGAACCTCCAGCAGTGCAGCACCGCCCAGTTCCTTCTGCAGTTCGACGTTGTCAAAAGCACCGCTGATGGCGGAGCCGACATTGCTGAGGGCCGACAAGGCGCCGAACATGCCCGTGTTCTTGCTGCCCTCGGCCTTGACACGGTTCACGCCGTACAAGGCCATGCCAGCGGGCGCCACGACGATGGCGCTGTCCGAGATGATGGGCGTCGGCGTGCCGCCCGCCACCTGCTTGCGATAGGACGGTGCGGCACCCAGTTGCTCCGCGCTCATCACTTCCAGGCCACTGGCCTGCAGCTCGCGAATGAAGTCGGCGTAGAGCGACTCGGTCATGGCCTGGAAATCCTCCTGGCCGACGCCGATCAACTTGTAGGCCGCCGACACGCTGGCGCGGCCCGCAGCGGCAAAGCCGGAGGTCTCGGCACTGGCGTGGTCGAAGGTCACGAACTCGACGCTGAACTGCGGCACCGCCACCTTGGTGAGGCCCTTGAGCGCCTTGGTGTCGTTGATGGTGAGCACTTTCATCGCCTGCTCCGAAGCCCTGAAGCTGGCATCGACGGCAATGGGCTCGGGCGCGTCCTTGGCCTGCACGGCCGCGCCGGCAAGCATCAGGCTGGCGGCGATGAGTGCGCTGGCGAGGGGCGAGGTCAGGTTCTTGCATGTCATGGCGGTGGTCCTTGGGCGTGAGTGGTATTTCGTCAAGCCCGGTTGCGGCATGCACCGGGGCTTGATGACTAGCGCAGGAGCACCGCAGCAAACGGATCACGCCGCCATAATCTTTTTCATGTCATCTTCAAGCGAAGCCCCGATCACGCTGCCCGATGCCGCCGAAATCACGCGCTGGCTGGAGACCTTGGATCAAGCTGAGGCGGGTGCAGATACGGTCAATCAGCTGTTTGCCGCCCTCTATGACGAGCTGCGGCGCAGCGCCGGCGCACAGATGCGCAAGGAGCACGCCGGCCACACCCTCAGCGCCACCGCGCTGACGCACGAGGCCTGGGAACGCCTGGCCGCGCAGACCCGCACCCGCTGGGCCAGCCGCAGCCATTTCCTGGGCATGGCGGCCATCATGATGCGGCGCATCCTCGTGAACCACGCGCTGGCCAAGCAGGCGCACAAGCGCGACGTGCCGCTGGCGTCGCTCACGCTCACCGAGGCCCAGCACATCGCCGGCGATGGCGGTGCGCGTGAAGTCGTTCAGGTCCATGAGGCCTTGCTGGCTTTCGAGCAAGTGGACCCACGCGCGGCCAAGGTGGTGGAGCTGAAGTTCTTCGGCGGCTTGGAAATCGAGGAGATCGCGGAGCTGCTGGCCATCTCCACGGCCACGGTCAAACGCGACTGGCTGCTGGCGCGGGCGTGGTTGTTCCGGGAGCTGCAGGCCTGAGGAAAAGGTGCCTTACTTGCCGATGCAGAAGCTGCTGAAAATGACCCCCAGCAACTCGTCGGCCGTGAAGGCGCCCGTGATCTCACCCAGCGCGTCATGCGCCATCCGCAACTCTTCGGCCAGGAGATCCAATGCAGGAGGCTTCTGGATGGACACGGCATGCGCCATCGCCAGATGCTCCTGCGTACGGCGCAGCGCCTGCACGTGGCGCTCGCGAGCGATGAAGAGGCCCTCGGGCGTAGCGTGCCAGCCCACTTGCTGGAGCAAGCGCTGGCGCAGCGCATCCAGGCCAGCGCCGGTCTTGGCTGACAAGGTCATTGAGCCCGGGGCCAGGTCTTGCCCATGCTCCACGTCGGCCTTGTTGAAGACCTGCAGGATGCGCCCGGGGTCGACGCCGGCCAGGCGTTCGGCAATCAGCTTGTCTTCGGCTTCGTAGTCCGGCTGGCCCAGGCGGCCGAGGTCGTGCAGGAAGAGCACAACGTCGGCATCGGTGATGGCCTCCCAGCTGCGTGCCACGCCGATGCGCTCGACCTCGTCGTCGGTCTCGCGCAGGCCGGCGGTGTCGCTGATGTGCAGGGGCACGCCTTCGATCTGGATGGTCTGGCTGACCTTGTCTCGCGTGGTGCCCGGGATGGGCGTGACGATGGCCAGCTCGGCACCGGCCAGGGCATTGAGCAGCGAGCTCTTGCCGACATTGGGTTGCCCGGCCAGCACGACCTTGATGCCTTCGCGCAAGAGCGCGCCTTGCTGGGTGCGGTCCAGCACGCGGTCAAGTTGCGCTGAGAGGCGTGCGAGGCGCCCCAGGGCATCGGCCTGCTCGAGGAAGTCGATTTCTTCTTCGGGGAAATCCAGGGTCGCCTCGACCAGCATGCGCAGATTGATCAGCGCATCGCGCAGCTTGCCCACCTCCTCCGACAAGGCGCCCGACAAGGCCCGGCTGGCGCTGCGTGCGGCGGCTTCGGTGCTGGCGTCGATCAGGTCGGCCACGGCCTCGGCCTGCGCCAGGTCGAGCTTGCCGTTCAGGAAGGCCCGCTGCGTGAACTCGCCGGGCTCGGCCAGGCGCACGCGCATCTCTGCTCCGGCGTCCATGCAGCGCGCGAGCAGCAGTTGCAGCACGACGGGCCCGCCATGCGCTTGCAGTTCCAGCACATGTTCGCCCGTGTAGGAATGCGGCGCAGGAAACAGCAAAGCCAAGCCCTGATCGATGGCGTCGCCAGTGGCGGAACGGAACGGGAGGTAGGTCGCTTCACGCGCCTTCAGCGTACGGCCGCAGATCGCTTGAACGATGGGGCCGAGGTCTTGTGGCGACGAGACCCGCACGATGCCCACCGCTCCGCGCCCGGGGGCGGTGGCGATGGCGGCAATGGGGTCTTGGTGGCGAGAGAGCATCGGCGGATTGTCGCGTACGACATCAGCCCGTTCCGTGCGGCCTGAACCGGCGCCGGGCCGCCCCAAGCCGGTTCGCGCCACCTTGGGGGGCGGCATTGGCATGCCAATGCATGGGGGCTCATTTGCTCGGCGCCGGGCCGCCCCAAGCCGGTTCGCGCCCCCTCGGGGGGCAGCGTCGGTGCTCCGGCGCGTGGGGGCTTTTGAATGGCGCGGGGGAGGCTGGATCAGCCGCTTTCGTAAGCTCTGAACTCGCGCCTTCGATTCAGATTGGCTTTCGCCGCCCGGAATTCGCGCCCCGCATGAATCCCATTAAAGGCGGCGAGGGGTCAATAAAAAAGCCCCCAGTCGCGGGGTGCGCTGGGGGCTTCGTGGCTTATTGCCGCTGCGGCGTCTTGCTTACTTGTTCGAGACGCCCAGCTGCTTGTTGATCATCCATTGCTGGGCGATCGACAGGATGTTGTTCACCAGCCAGTACAGCACCAGGCCCGAGGGGAAGAAGAAGAACATCACGCCAAAGGCCAGCGGCATGATCCACATCATCTTCTGCTGCATCGGGTCCGGTGCCTTCGGGTTCAGCGCGACCTGCAGCACGCTGGTCAGCGTCATCAGGATGGGCAGCGGGCCGATGGGAGCGCTCAGGAAGTGGCCGAACAGGCTGTCGGGCTGCGACAGGTCGGTGATCCACAGGATCCACGGCGCGCCGCGCATCTCAACGCTGGACAGCAGCACCCAGTACAGGGCCAGGAAGAAAGGCATCTGCAGGAAGATCGGCAGGCAGCCACCAATGGGGTTGACCTTCTCTTCCTTGTAGATGCGCATCATCTCCTGCTGCATCTGCTGCGGCTTGTCCTTCAGGCGCTCGCGCAGTTCCTGGATGCGCGGGCCCACGGCCTTCATCTTGGCCATGCTGCGGTAGGCGCTGGCGTTGAGCCAGTAGAAGGCGATCTTCAGGAGGATCACCAGCACGACGATGGCCCAGCCCCAGTTGCCCAGGATCTTGTGCAGTTGGTCGAGCAGCCAGAACAGCGGTTGCGACAGGGCCTTGAAGATGCCGTAGTCCTTGACCAGCTGCAGGCCCGGGGCCAGCTCGGCCAGCTTGTTTTCTTCCTGCGGGCCAACGTAGAGCTGGTCTTCGGTCGTCACGCTCGCGCCCGGTGCCAGCTGGGCCAGCGGGAACACCATGCCGACGGCATATTGCTTGCTCACGGCATCAGGCTGCTTGCGCACGAAGAAGCCGCGGTCGCCGGCCGTGTTGCGCAGCCAGGCGCTGGTGAAGTAATGCTGGACCATGGCGACCCAGCCGTCGTTCGCGCGCTTCTCGTATTCGGCCTTGTCCTTCTCGATCGCGTCGAACTCGACCTTCTGGAACTTGGCCTTGTCGGTGTAGACCGCCGGGCCGGTGAAGTTGGCCGGCGCCATCGAGGAGAGCTTGGCCTCGACATGGCTGTCGCGCACCAGTTGCACGTAGAGCTGCGGCTGCACGGCAGCGCCGGAAGCGTTAAGCACTTCGTGCTTGACGGTGATTGCATAGCTGCCGCGCGTGAACGTGTAGGTCTTGACCAGCTTCAGGCCGCCGGACTCGGGCGACTCGAAGCGCACGGTCAGCGCATTGGCGCCGTCCTTGAGCTCGCGCTCGCCCGCCTGCACGCTCATCACGGTCAGGTGCGAAGGCGCGTTGGCCACACCCGTCAAGCCGGACTCGGCCTTGTAGAGCTGCTGCGCGCTGCTGTTCAGCACCACGACATGGCCGCTCGGGTCATGCGGGTCGGCATGCTTGAGCAGCTCGACGCGGACCAGGCTGCCACCCTGGCTGTCCAGCGTGGCCTTGACCAGGTCGGTCGTGATCTCGACCTTTTCGCTGGCCACGGCAGGTGCCGAAGCAGCCGGTGCTGCGCCAGGGGCGGCTGCGATCTCGCTGGAGGCGCCCGGCACGGCAGGCACGGCGGCGGCGCTGCCGGCCGCCGAGGCCTGCTTGGCCACGGGCACAGGGCTGAACATCGACGGGTGACCGTTGTGCTTTTGCCAGCCGTCCCAGATCAGGACGAGCGACATGGTGAACACCACCCAGAGCACGGTGCGGCGTATATCAGTCATGAGGAGGCTTCAGGATTGGTAGAGGATCGGGAATCGTCCTGCCGGCCGAGCAGCCGGCTGAACAATTTCGGGGGATGCTCGGGCACGCCGTCATGGCCGCCTTCGCACCAGGGGTTGCAACGCAGGATCCGATATGCGGTCAGGCCGCTACCCCACAAGGCGCCGTGGCGCTCGAGGGCCTCGATCGAATAGGCCGAGCAGGTCGGATAGAAGCGGCAGGAGGCGCCCAGCCAGGGGCTGAGGAACAGGCGATAGCCACGCACCAGGACTATCAAGGCCTGTTGGGGAAGCTTGCGCAGGGAGAAAGCCATGTGAGCGTTCGCTATGCCGTCGGCTCAGGCCGGAGCGGCACTGTTCGGTGCACTGTTGCCAACTTGGCTGGCCTGCCCGCCCTGGCGCTTGGCCACGCGGCCGACCAGCTGTGCCAGCTCGGCACGGGCGGCGGTTCTCAAGGCATCAGACGATGCGCTGACGAACTGCTTGCGATCGAAAGGCGCGCGCAGGCGCACCACCCACAGGCCCGGAGGCAAGGAGGGTGCACCGTTTTCGAAGATCGCTCGGATCTGACGCTTGAACAGGTTGCGGGTCACCGCCCGGCGGGCGTGACGCTTGGGTACGACCGTACCCAGCCAGCAGCCTTCGACCGGCTTTTCGTCCACAGGGGTGTGGGCAGCCGGTGCAGCAGCTGTTGATAACTCAGCATCTGCTGTGGATAAGCGCCGTGCTGGCAAGCTCGGCTCCGCCACCACATGGTGGACGGCGAAGTGGCTGCTGCGAACGCGGCTGGGGGTGCCCAGCACGCGCTCAAAGTCGGCCGATCGCACGATCCGGCCGATCATCTGTCGGTCCTTTGGACTCAGACAGCCAGGCGCTTGCGGCCCTTGGCGCGGCGCGCAGCGATGACGGCACGGCCGCCGCGGGTCTTCATGCGGACCAGGAAACCGTGGGTACGGGCGCGACGGGTCTTCGATGCTTGGTAAGTACGCTTCATTTTGCAACCTCTGGCGGGCTTTCAGGCCCTGGGGGACGTCCTGCGGACGCTCGGTGGATAAGGGACGCCCAATCACTCAAGGGTTCTCAATCATTGAGAAGCCCCATCTGGGTAGCTGTCACGGGCGCTTAGAGGTGGCTGGTCCTGCGTGACCCCTCATGCAATCGTGCAGTGAGAAGCCGCCCAGATCAACCACGCGCCCACGCAAATCCGTCCGGCGTCCTGGAAAACCCGCGATTACACCAAAGTTTGCAAGCATGGTCAATGCGAGGGTTCGCACGGGTGGGGATTTCAAGGGCTTGACCCTCTAAAAAAATCTGTGGATAACCCCGGTCTGGCCGACTTCGAATCCGTACAATCCGGCCGCTCAAGAACAAGTTTTCCACAATGAGCCTAGACCTCTGGCAGCGCGGCTGTGAACGCCTGGCCGCTGAGCTGCCCGAACAGCAATTCAACACCTGGATCCGGCCTTTGCCGGAGGCCGAGGTGCAGGATGCGGGCGGCGCAGACGCCATCGTCGTCTCGCTGCGCGTGCCCAACCGCTTCAAGCTGGACTGGATCCGCAACCAGTACGCGGGTCGCATCGAATCCATCCTCACCGAACTGGCCGGCAAGCCCGCCCGCCTGGAGCTGGCCCTGGCCGCGCGCGATACGGGCGTGGCCCGCCCTGCCCTGCCGGCCAACCAGCCGGTCGCCCTCGGCCAGGTGCTGCACAACGGCTTGCGGCCGGTGACGGCCAAGACGCATGAGCCCGCGTCGGGCTATTCGAATGGCCACGCCAACGGCCATGGCGTCGCCAGCCTGCCGGCCGAGCCCGCCACGCCGGCACCGAGCGCCACACGCCACCGCATCAACCCGGCCCTGACCTTCGACACCCTGGTGCCCGGCCGTGCCAACCAGATGGCCCGCACCGCCGCCCTGCATGTGGCCGGCGCGCCCGGTGCCATGTACAACCCGCTGTTCATCTATGGCGGCGTGGGCCTGGGCAAGACGCACTTGATCCACGCCGTGGGCAACGCGCTGCTGCGCGACAAGCCGGATGCGCGGGTCCTGTACCTGCACGCCGAGCAGTTCATCTCCGACGTGGTGAAGAACTACCAGCGCAAGACCTTCGACGAGCTGAAGGCCAAGTACCACTCGCTGGACCTGCTGCTGATTGACGATGTGCAGTTCTTCGCCGGCAAGGACCGCACGCAGGAAGAGTTCTTCAACGCCTTCGAGGCGCTCCTGGCCAAGCGCGCCCACATCATCATGACCTCGGACACCTATCCGAAGGGCCTGGTGGACATCGACGAGCGCCTCACGAGCCGCTTCGACGCCGGCCTGACGGTGGCCATCGAGCCGCCCGAGCTGGAAATGCGGGTGGCCATCCTGATCAAGAAGGCCGAGGCGGAGCAAACGCCGATGCCCGAAGACGTGGCCTTCTTCATTGCCAAGAACGTGCGCGCCAATGTGCGCGAGCTCGAAGGCGCGCTGCGCAAGGTGCTGGCCTACAGCCGCTTCTCGCACAAGGAAATCAACATCCAGCTGGCCCGCGAGGCGCTGAAGGACCTGCTGTCGATCCAGAACCGGCAGATCTCGGTCGAGAACATCCAGAAGACGGTGGCCGATTTCTACAAGATCAAGATCGCCGACATGTACAGCAAGAAGCGTCCGGCCAGCATCGCCAGGCCGCGCCAGATTGCCATGTACCTGGCCAAGGAACTGACCCAGAAGAGCCTGCCCGAGATCGGCGAGCTGTTTGGCGGCCGCGACCACACGACCGTGCTGCACGCCGTGCGCAAGATCGGCGGCGAGCGCCAGAAGAACACCGAGCTGAACCAGCAGCTGCATGTGCTTGAGCAGACGCTGAAAGGCTAGCCCCCCCCCGGCGCAGCCCTCTGGTTTCCACCCTCGGGAACAACCCGATTCCTGGGCGACAATGCGCGCTGTCGCTCGCGCGCGCGTTGGTCATAGTGGGAATGACCTGCCGCCGCGGCCCATGCCGAACAAGTGGAGAGAGGTTGACATGATTGTGTTGAAAGCCGCCCAGGACCAGGTGCTTGGTGCCTTGCAAGCCGTTTCCGGCATCGTCGAGCGCCGCCACACCCTGCCCGTCCTGGCCAACGTGCTGATCCGCAAGACCGGCTCGCAGATCGAGCTGACCACCAGCGACCTCGAGATCCAGGTGCGCACCACGGCCGAGCTGGGTGGCGATGCCGGCAACTTCTCGACCACGGTCGGTGCCCGCAAGCTGATCGACATCCTTCGCTCCATGCCGGCCGACCAGGTCGTCTCGCTGACCAGCAACCAGAACAAGCTGACCCTGCAAGGTGGCAAGAGCCGCTTCACGCTGCAGACCCTGCCGTCCGACGACTTCCCGCTGGTGCAGGAAGCCGCTGACTTCGGCCCGGTGTTCGCCGTGCCGCAGAAGACGCTGAAGGCCCTGATCAACCAGGTGCACTTCTCGATGGCGGTGCACGACATCCGCTACTACCTGAACGGCATCCTCTTCGTCGCCGAAGGCAAGAGCCTGACGCTGGTGGCCACCGACGGCCACCGCCTGGCCCTGGCTCAGGCCACGCTGGAAACCGACATCCCCAAGCAGGAAGTCATCCTTCCGCGCAAGACGGTGCTGGAGCTGATGCGCCTTTTGAAGGACGGTGGCAAGGACGGTTCCGATGACCAACCCATCGAGATGCGCTTCGCCGGCAACCAGGCCAAGTTCAGCTTCAGCGGCATGGAGTTCGTGACCAAGCTGGTCGAGGGCAAGTTCCCCGACTACAACCGCGTGATCCCGAAGAACCACAAGTTCCGCGTCACGCTGGGCCGCGCCACCCTGCTGTCCAGCCTGCAGCGCGCCGCCATCCTGACCAGCGAGAAGTTCAAGGCCGTGCGCCTGTCCTTCGAGCCGGGCCTCTTGTCGATTGCCTCCAGCAATGCCGAGCAGGAAGAGGCCAAGGAAGAGATCGAGATCGACTACGGCGGCGACCTGATCGAGACCGGCTTCAACGTGACCTACCTGATGGATGCGCTGGCCAATATGGGTCAGGACATGGTCAACATCGACCTGAACGACAGCGCCTCCAGCGCGCTGATCACCATCCCCGAGCAGACCGGCTTCAAGTACGTCGTGATGCCGATGCGGATCTGACAACGCAGACCTGAATAGATGCAGCGGGCGAGGATTCACATCCAGCCCGCTTCAGTGCTTTTAAAGGGCGGCCTTGAAGCCCCCCGCGAGTGAGAGAGAGTCCCCGATGAGTGATGTGCCCAGCAACGAACAAAACCCCGATGGCCTGACCGACAAGCAGCAGGCTGCCGTCAGCGCGGAAGCCTCTTCGGGCGCCGTCTATGGCGCAGATTCGATCCAGATCCTGGAAGGCCTGGAAGCGGTGCGCAAGCGCCCGGGCATGTACATCGGCGACACCTCCGACGGCACCGGCCTGCACCACCTGGTGTTCGAAGTGGTGGACAACTCCATCGACGAATCGCTGGCCGGCCATTGCGACGACATCATCGTCACCATCCATTCCGACAACTCGGTCTCCGTCATCGACAACGGCCGCGGCATCCCCACCGGCGTGAAGATGGACGACAAGCACGAGCCCAAGCGCTCGGCGGCCGAGATCGCGCTGACCGAGCTGCACGCCGGCGGCAAGTTCAACCAGAACAGCTACAAGGTCTCGGGCGGCCTGCACGGCGTGGGCGTGTCCTGCGTGAACGGCCTGTCCAAGACGCTGCGCCTGACCGTGCGCCGCGATGGCAAGATCCACCAGCTCGACTTCAAGCAGGGCATCCCGCAAGACCGCCTGATCGAGATCGTCGATGGCGTCGAGACCAGCCCGATGCGCATCGTCGGCGAAACCGACAAGCGCGGCACCGAGGTCCACTTCCTGCCGGACACCGAGATCTTCCAGCAGAACAACGACTTCCACTACGACATCCTGGCCAAGCGCCTGCGCGAGCTCTCGTTCCTGAACAACGGCGTGAAGATCCGCCTGGTCGATGAGCGCAACAACAAGGAAGACAACTTCGCCTACGCCGGCGGCGTGCGCGGCTTCGTCGAGTTCATCAACAAGGGCAAGACCACGCTGCACCCGAACATCTTCCACGCCCAGGGCGACAAGATGTCCGACCAGGGCACGAACATCGGCGTGGAAGTGTCGATGCAGTGGAACGACGGCTTCAACGAGAACGTCCTCTGCTTCACCAACAACATCCCGCAGCGCGATGGTGGCACGCACTTGACGGGTTTGCGCGCCGCGATGACCCGCGTGCTGAACAAGTACATCACCGACAACGACCTGGCCAAGAAGGCCAAGGTCGAAGTGGCCGGCGACGACATGCGCGAAGGCCTGGCCTGCGTGGTGTCGGTGAAGGTGCCTGAGCCCAAGTTCTCCAGCCAGACCAAGGACAAGCTGGTTTCCAGCGAAGTGCGCGGCCCGGTGGAAGAGATCGTGGCCAGCAAGCTGAACGACTGGCTGCTGGAGAACCCGGTCGACGCCAAGATCATCTGCGGCAAGATTCTCGACGCCGCCCGCGCCCGCGAAGCCGCGCGCAAGGCCCGCGAAATGACCCGCCGCAAGGGCGTGCTCGACGGCCTGGGCCTGCCGGGCAAACTGGCCGATTGCCAGGAAAAAGACCCGGCGATGTGCGAGATTTACATCGTGGAGGGTGACTCCGCCGGTGGCTCCGCCAAGCAGGGCCGCGACCGCAAGTTCCAGGCCATCCTGCCGCTGCGCGGCAAGATCCTGAACGTCGAGAAGGCCCGCTACGAGAAGCTCCTGACGTCTAACGAAATCCTGACGCTGATCACGGCCCTCGGGACCGGCATCGGCCGCGGCGCCGGTGGCGACGATTTCAACCCGGACAAGCTGCGCTACCACCGCATCATCATCATGACCGACGCCGACGTTGACGGCGCCCACATCCGCACCCTGCTGCTGACGTTCTTCTACCGCCAGATGCCCGAGCTGGTGGAGCGCGGCCACATCTACATTGCGCAGCCGCCGCTGTACAAGGTCAAGGTCGGCAAGCACGAGCAATACCTGAAGGACGCGCACGACCTCGACGCCTTCCTCCTGAAGGTGGCGCTGCAGGATGCACATCTGCACACCGGCATCGGCGATGCGGTGCTGAGCGGCGAGACCTTCGAGACGCTGGCCCGCCAATACGTGCTGGCCGAAAGCGTGATCAGCCGCCTGTCCAACTGGATGGACTTCGAGGCGCTGCGTGTGCTCTCGAACGGCCTTGCGATCAACCTCGACACCAAGGAAACGGCTGATGCCGCCGCCGCGGCGATGCAGGCCGCGCTGCACGATGCCGAAGTGAGCGCCGAGTACGACCCGCGTACCGACAAGCTGTTCCTGCGCATCAGCCGCAAGCACCACGGCAACACACGCTCCTCCATCATCAATGCCGACTTCGTGCATGGCGCCGATTACGAGGCGCTGGCCCAGGCCGGCCTCACCTTCAAGGGCCTGATCGGCGAGAACGCCAGCGTCCGCAAGGGCGAGGGCGAGAAGGCCAAGGAAGCCAAGGTCAGCGATTTCCGCAGCGCCATGGACTGGCTGATGCAGCTGGCCGAGAACGCCGTCAATCGCCAGCGCTACAAGGGCCTGGGCGAGATGAACCCCGAGCAGCTGTGGGAAACCACGATGGACCCCAACGTCCGCCGCCTCCTGCGCGTGCAGATCGACGACGCCATCGAGGCGGATCGGGTGTTCACGATGCTGATGGGCGACGAGGTGGAGCCGCGTCGGGACTTCATCGAGACGAATGCGTTGAGGGCGGGGAATATCGACGTTTGAGCTAGGTCATTGCCGTAGGGCGCCGAGTTAATTGCGACTCGCGCCACAGTCCTGCGACTGACCAACGCAAGTTTATGCGACTGGCCTCAAGCGCTCCGATGCTGAACATCAGCGGTGTTCGCTTGGATGCGCCGCATGCATCGAGCATCATGAAGTTTGAGAGACCTACTGGGGGCTGACGCCCCGTGTCGGATGAAAAGCTCGTGCAATCTGAGACAAGTAAGTGAACAACTACCGCCACAGATGCAATCAAGAGCCCGGCAACGCCGGGCTTTTTCATGTGGGCATCACGGGAACGTCAACGACTGCAAATGCCGGGAGCAATTGAGCAGCGCAAGGATTCATCGATCCTGCAGAGCATGCACCGGTGGGTTCCTGCGTAGAAACCAAGGTCTGCGCCTGACAGTCGCGTAGATTGGCGGAGTGTGTCGTGGACAATATGGCGATCAAGCAGCCCACATCAGCCAAATAGAACACGACCCGTTCGATTTTCGACACGAGCCAAGGGAGAGCGATGAATAAAGGCAACCTGTCAGAAAGCGACATCTGCGACAAGTTCATCCGACCGGCGATGGAGAAGGCAGGTTGGAACGGGATGGAGCAGATCTACCGCGAATATCCCCTTCGCGCAGGTCGTGTTGTCGTTAGAGGGCGCAAGGCCAAAAGGGAAGCCAGCACAGTCCTGCGAGCTGACTATGCCTTGTTCTACAAGGTCAATATCCCGCTCGCGACTGTCGAGGCCAAGGACAACAACCATGCCATGGGCGCTGGCATGCCCCAAGCCATCAACTACTCCGAGTTGCTGGACGTTCCCTTTAGCTTCTCCAGCAACGGCGACGGATTTGTATTCCGAGATGCCACCTTGTCTGATGGGGTGCTCGAGCGCAATCTCACGCTCGACGAATTCCCATCGCCCGATGCACTGTGGGCGAAGTACTGCGCATGGAAAGGCTGGACGCCTGAGCAACGCCAAGTCGCTGAATACGACTATGCGCCAAGCAAGACACCTCGCTACTACCAGCTGAACGCCATCAACCGTGCTGTGGAGGCTATTGCAGGCGGGCAAAGCCGCGTTCTGCTGGTCATGGCTACCGGCACCGGCAAGACCTACACCGCATTTCAAATCATTTGGCGTCTGTGGAAAAGCGGTGCCAAGAAGCGCATTCTGTTTCTCGCCGACCGCAACATCCTGATCGACCAGACCATGGTCAACGACTTCCGCCCGTTCAAGGGCGCGATGGCCAAGCTCAGCCCCAACGCAAAAGGTGTTGAGCGCGTCGACGCCCAAGGTCAGGTCACCGTCGAAGAGGTCGACGTTGCCGTCAACAAGACCACCAAGCAGGTGGACAAGAGCTACGAGATCTACCTTTCGCTCTACCAGGCCGTCACTGGAGCCGAGGAAGAGCGAAACATCTACAAGCAGTTCTCGCCCGACTTCTTCGATCTCATTGTGGTGGATGAGTGCCATCGAGGCAGCGCCTCGGAGGACTCGGCTTGGCGCGAAATCCTCAACTATTTTGAATCAGCCACCCAGGTTGGCCTCACTGCCACACCCAAGGAAACAGAGGACGTTTCAAACACCGACTACTTCGGCGAGCCGATCTACACCTACAGCCTCAAGCAGGGTATCGAAGACGGTTATCTCGCTCCCTACAAGGTGATTCGCGTTGATCTGGACAAGGACACCTTCGGCTGGCGCCCCACCGAGGGCATGACCGACAAGTTCGGCAATGTCATTGAGGACCGCATTTACACAGCCGCTGACATGAACCGCAAGCTCGTGCTTGAGCGGCGCGATGAAGTAGTGGCCGCGAAGATCACCGAATACCTGAAGTCCACCGACCGCTATGCCAAGACCATTGTCTTCTGCGAAGACATCGATCACGCGACACGCATGCGCCAGGCCCTGAGCAACGCGAATGCTGATCTCTGCGCCACCCATCCAAAGTACGTAGTGCAGATCACAGGCGACAACCAGGAAGGCAAGCGCGAGCTGGACAACTTCATCGACCCCGAGAAGATCTATCCGGTGATCGCTACCACCTCCAAACTGATGAGCACCGGCGTTGACGCCCAGACGTGTAAGTTGATAGTGCTTGACCAGAACATCAAGTCCATGACTCTGTTCAAGCAGATCATCGGACGAGGTACCCGTCTGCGTGAGGACCTGGGCAAGAGCTGGTTCACCATCCTGGATTTCAAGCGCGCCACCGAGCTGTTTGCCGACAAGGACTTTGACGGCGAGCCAGTACAGATCTATGTGCCCCGCCCCCAAGATCCGGTTGCTCCGCCAGACGATCCTGGCGGCGACGAGCCCGGTGGCCTACCGGGTGATCCGCCGAGCGGCCCCGGCGGCACGATTGCCGATCCGCCGCCGGGCGAGCCCCGGAGGTACGTGCTGGGTGGAATCGTCCATGTGGCAGTTGCCCGCGAACGCGTGCAATATCTGAATGCCGAAGGCAAGCTCGTCACCGAGAGCCTGCGCGACTACACCCGCATAAATCTGGCCAAGCGCTTCGACTCACTGGACCAGTTTCTTCAGACCTGGAACGGCGTCGACCGTAAGGCCGCGCTGCTAGAAGAACTAGAGGCCCAAGGCGTCTTCTTCGATGCCTTGGCTGACGAAGTGGGCCACAAAGATCTGGACGCGTTCGATCTGCTGCTCCACGTCGCTTACGACCAGCCACCGCTGACGCGCCGCGAGCGTGCCCGCCGCGTCAAACAGCGCAATGTCTTCACCGAGTACGGCCCGGTGGCCCGCAAGGTGCTGGACGCACTGCTGGACAAGTACGCCGACGAAGGCATCGCCACCATAGAAAGCAATGAAGTGCTGCGCCTGCAGCCCCTGTCTGATTTGGGCAGCCCGGTGGAGCTGATCAAGAGCTTCGGCGGTCGCCCGCAATACCTGCAAGCCCTGAACACGCTGGAGCGCGAGATTTACGCGCCCACCCTGGCCTGACGGCCACAGTCACCCGAATCCTGTTTCCCCTATCCCCATGTCCAATCTATCGCCCGTCATTAAATCCATCCAAGACATCATGCGCCAGGACGCCGGCGTGGACGGTGATGCCCAGCGCATCTCGCAGCTGACCTGGCTGCTCTTCTTGAAGGTTTTTGACGCGCTGGAGGAAGAGCTGGAGCTGACCCGCGATGGCTACAAGAGTCCCATCCCCGAGCCGATGCGCTGGCGCAACTGGGCCGCCGATCCTGAGGGCATGACCGGCGACGAGCTGCTGAGCTTTGTCGACAACGAGCTGTTCCTGACGCTGAAGAACCTGCCGGCCGACCCGCAGCGCAACCCGCGGGGCTATGTGGTGCGCGGCGTGTTCGAGGACGCCTACAACTACATGAAGAGTGGCCAGCTGCTGCGTCAGGTCATCAACAAGCTGGCCGGCATCGACTTCAACCGCCAGGCCGAGCGGCACCAATTCAACGATCTGTACGAGAAGATCCTGCGCGACCTGCAAAGCGCCGGCAATGCCGGCGAGTTCTACACGCCACGCGCCGTCACCCAGTTCATGGTGGATATGGTCAACCCGCGCCTGGGCGAGAAGATCCTGGACCCGGCCACCGGCACCGGCGGCTTCCTTGTCTGCACCATCGAGCATCTGCGGAGGCAGGTGAAGAATGCCGACGACCAAGCCCTGCTGCAGACCAGCGTCGGCGGTGTCGAGAAAAAGCAGCTGCCGCACATGCTGTGCGTCACAAATCTGATGCTGCACGGCATCGAGGTGCCCAGCCAGATCCTGCACGACAACACCCTGGCCCGCCCGCTGCGCGACTACGGCCCGGCCGAGCGAGTGGACGTGGTGCTGACCAACCCGCCCTTTGGCGGCATCGAGGAGCCCGGCATCGAGCAGGGCTTCCCCGCCGATGTGCGCACCAAGGAAACCGCCGACCTGTTCCTGGTGCTGATCAAGCACATCCTGAAAAAACAGGGCCGTGCCGCCCTCGTGCTGCCCGACGGCACCCTGTTCGGCGAAGGCGTGAAGACCCGCATCAAGCAGCAGTTGCTGGAGGAGTGCAATCTGCACACCATCGTGCGCCTGCCCAACGGCGTGTTCGCGCCCTACACAGGAATCAAGACCAACCTCTTGTTCTTCGCCAAGGGTAAGCCAACCGAAGCCATCTGGTACTACGAGCACCCCTATCCAGAGGGCGCGAAGAACTACAACAAGACCAAGCCCATCCGCATCGAGGAGTTCGAGGCAGAGAAGGCGTGGTGGGGCAAAGAGTCCGACGGCTTTGCCGCCCGCGTGGAGAACGAACGTGCCTGGAAGGTCAGCATCGAGCAGATCAAGGCCGCCAACTACAACCTCGACCAGAAGAACCCGCATGCGGCGGACGTGGTCAGCCATAACCCGGACGCGCTGCTGCGCGACTATGCGCGGCTGCAGAGCGAGGCACAGGCGTTGCGCGATCAGCTCAAGAGCATCTTGGCGGAATCGCTGGAAGGGCGGGCGTGATGCTGATGCGGGCGCAACAAGGCAAGAAGCAGGCCGGGCAGCCGGGGCTGGTGCGCGCTTTCGATGTGCTGGCGAAGGCGCCAGCCGGGGTTGCGCGGCTGCGGGAGTTGATCCTGACCCTGGCGGTGCAGGGGAGGCTGGTGGCGCAGGATGTGCGCGATGAGCCGGCAAGTGTGCTGCTGCAACAGATCAGCGCTGAGCGCGCGCGCCTTATCGCCGAACGCAGAATCAAGAAGGACCAGTCACTGCCCGGAGTTTCAGCCGAAGAGGTGTCATCTGATCTGCCTGAAAGTTGGGCGAGGGCGCGGTTAGGTAGTTTGGGGCGCATAGTCGGTGGTGGTACGCCGAAATCGGATATGCCGGAGTACTGGGCTGAGAATGGCATTGCATGGCTGACTCCAGCGGATCTCTATAACCGCCGAGAGATGTTCATTTCACGGGGACGTCGAGACATAAGTCCCGAAGGGTTGGCCGCGTCATCTTCACAATTGATGCCGGCTGGGACGGTCCTTTTTTCAAGCCGTGCACCGATCGGCTACGTCGCGGTTGCTGCTAGCCCGCTCGCGACAAATCAAGGCTTCAAGTCTTGCGTCCCATATGCGCAAGGAATGAGCGAGTACCTGTACTGGCACCTCAAATATCTCGCTCCTGAAATTGACGCGGGAGCATCCGGCACAACATTCAAGGAAATTTCAGGTAAGGACTTCGCAGAGGTTGTCGTTTCACTTCCGCCGCTCGCCGAACAAGGCCGCATCGTCGCCCGCGTCGAAGAACTGATGCGCCTGTGCGATGAGCTCGAAGCCAAGGGCATGCTGTGCGCAGCGCAGCACAGCCAACTGGTGAACACGCTGCTGCGCACGCTCACCGACAGCCGCAACGCCGACGAACTGGCGGCCAACTGGCAGCGTGTCGCTGCCCACTTCGACCTGTTGCTCGATCGCCCCGAAGCCGTGGACGCGCTGGAGCAAACCATCCTGCAACTGGCCGTGCGCGGCTTGCTTGTCCCGCAAGACCCTAAGGACGAGCCGGCTAGCGTGCTGCTGACAAACATCCGGGACGAGAAGGATCGGTTGATTGCCGAACGGAAGATCAAGCGAGACAAGCCGCTTGTATCGATTGCAGAAGAAGAGCAGCCGTTCGGCTTGCCTCGCGGGTGGGCTTGGGTTCGACTTGGCAGCCTTGGTGAATCGTTCGACTATGGCTCCTCACAGAAGGCGGGCGAAGACAGCAGTGCTGTTCCGATTCTGCGAATGGGGAACGTTCAGGGCGGCAAGGTCTTGATGCGCAATCTGAAATTCCTGGTGGACCAAGAGGCTGAGCTACCGGCGCTCCTTCTTCGCCGAGGTGACTTGCTGTTCAACCGAACCAACAGCTTTGAACTGGTCGGTAAGACGGCATTGTTTGAAGGCCATTCGCGCGATGTGACGTTCGCCTCATACCTCATCCGCATACGGCTGATGGCAGGACTGTGCAGCCCCGAGTACATCAACATTTACATGAACACACGGGATTGCCGGACAAACGAGATCGAACCCGACCTCACACAGCAGACCGGTCAAGCGAACTACAACGGAACTAAGTTGAAGAGCATACGAGTGCCATTGCCGCCTCTGGCAGAGCAATTCCGTATCGTCACACGAGTGACCGAGATTCGTCAGCTCTGCGCTGATCTGCGTCAGAAACTGGTAGCTGGCCGACGCTCGCAAGAAGGCCTAGCTGAAGCTTTGGTGAATGAGGCCTGAGCATGCAGTTTCCGAGCGCGCCTCAGATTCGCAGCACTGACATGCTATTCCTCGATGACGTGTTTGATATGGGCGGAGGATACGTCCTCGATTTCTCAGACAGGACGTTTGCAATCTTCTTCGCCGAAGAACTAAATATCGACATCGATGACCCTGTCTATGCGCGAAACGGAAGCTCTAAGGCAAAACGCCTGAGATGCTTCCTCCAGACGGCAAACAAAGCTGTTGTCCTTCAAGCCTTGAAAGCGCTTTGGGAGTATCGGGAGGCGGTACGAATCCGCACCCGCAAGCCAGAGACTGTCGAAAACGCTGAGGGACGATTGCTGCAGCTGATCAACAAGCTGTCTGGACACGCGCCCGCCGGCCAACCATCTCACACTCCACCGCCAGCGACCGATAAGCCCAAGTTTGCGGCCCTGAAGACAGACCTTCTGGCTCTAGCGCAATTGACTCCTCAGGCCAGAGGCTATGGCTACGAAACATTTCTGAAGAAGCTGTTCAACGCCTTCGGAATGGCTGCGCGAGAGCCCTTCAGCCTGCGGGGCGAACAGATCGACGGCAGCTTCCAGCTCGAGAACGAGATCTATCTCGTCGAGGCCAAGTGGCACGCCCAACGAATCGGGGTCGCAGAACTGCATACCTTTCAAGGAAAGCTTGAGCAGAAGGCCGCGTGGACCCGCGGCCTATTTGTCAGCGACAGTGGCTTCACCGACGAGGGCCTGGCCGCCTTCGGCCGTGGCAAACGAATCATATGCATGGACGGGCTAGACATCTTCGAGTGCCTTGAGCGGGAGCTGCCACTGAACGTGGTGTTGTCCGCCAAGGTCCGTCGCGCAGCCGAGACCGGGGCGCCTTTTGTTCGCGTCCGCGACATCTTCACCAAATGAATGCGAGTCGAGATGCCCTTCACCACCGATGACCTCGACAAGGCATACCGAAAGCTGAAGAGCCTTGTCTACTACGACAAGACGGACCTTCGACTTCGAGCTCGCTTGGCTGCGTTTGAGTGCGCAGAGGACTTCGAGGCGCGCCTGGAGGTCGTGCGTGACGTGTTGAATAGCGAGTCGCCGTCAAAGAGTCGTCGCTTCAAGGGGTGGCTGAAGGACATCGGCTTCCGGGTGGTGCCTAAGAAACTGAGGGACAGCCCCCGAGATGAAGCGATGAGCGCCCCCGAGCATGGGCGCCTGATCACGAATGTGACGACAACCAAGGTCATTGAAGTCGAGAAGGTCAACTACTTCTTCGACGGTGCCATTGAGCTCCATCTGATTGCCGTTCTGTGGGTCATGACAGGCGGAAGGCATTTGGACGCGCAGCTGGCTCCGGAATGCTGCGGATCGAGGCTGTCAGACAAGCTGAACAGGATCACAGACGAGTCACTGGAGTTGTTCACGAAGTACCACGAGCAGTACGCGCGGTGGCGAGACACGGGCATCCGGAAGGCTAAACAGCTCCTGGTCGATGAGCAGCGCAATGTCGCAATTCTTGGACTTGATATTCAAGAGTATTTCTATCGAATCAACGTCGACTTTGGCGAGGTGGCGCAGGCGCTTCCGATCTCAAGTCGAGCCAGCGAAGAGACTGACGACCGAGCTATCCAGCTGCTGGCTTGCATTGAGGCGATTGGACGCGCCTACAGGGAGTGCATCGGTCCACTGTTGTCCCAAACGCACCCAACCATCGATGAATCAACGACCGGACTACCAATAGGTCTTTGCTCGTCCCTTGTGTTGGCCAATTGGTATCTGCAGGGTTTCGACTCGGCCGTGCTCAAACGGATTCGACCTGCCTACTATGGTCGATATGTTGATGACATTCTCATTGTCGTCCCCGTGCCGGTCGATCCGACGGAGGATGACGACGACCCGATAGGGACTTTCATCCATTCCTTGCTCGTAGGGCCGCGAATCTTGAAGGATCTTGTCGGCGGAGCTTACGAGATTCGTTCACGTCCAGGCCTGTTGCTGCAGCAATCGAAATGCATTCTTCAGTACTTCGACGCAGGCCATTCCATTGCGGGGCTAGAGAAGTTCCAGAAGAAGTTGGAAGAAAACGGAAGTGACTTCCTTCTGCTGCCTGTGGACGAGGCGGACAACTCTATGGAAGACGTTGCCTATGAATTGCTGTACGAGGGATCCGTCAACAAGTTTCGGAGTGTCAAAGGTCTCGCCGAGAACCGGTACGAGCTGGCCAAGCACTTAGCTCGCCAAACAGTACTGCATCTGGTGACTGACGACCCGCCAGACCGAAAGGTGAGCAAGGGGCTGCAGCAGTTCTTCAAGGGGCGCAGCGCAATTGAGTTCTTTGACTTGTGGGAGCGTGTTTTCACGTTGTTGGGCATAGCCGGCGACAAGGTGACGATGCGGTCGTTCGTCAAGCAACTCAAGGTCGAACTGAGTCGGGTTCAGAACCACCATGATGCGGTGACAGTGCAACTGCAGGCGGACCTTGAGCAACACTTGGAATTGGCGTTGGCGATGTCTGACGCCGTTTGTGCGCAGGACTTCGGCTTCTCAGAACTGGTTGACGGCATCCACTCTGAGGAACTCCGGCGGTCGAACTTGCTGCGCCATCATTTCGTCAGAGCTCCATTGCTCAACTACACCACATACACGGGACCGTTGAGCACAAGAAAGCTCAACGAGGCCGTTGAGATTGACCGGCGCAAGCTAGAACGATCGCCTCGGTTCGTCAATTTCGACGAATGCATGCTGCTCGCCTATAGCGGAAACGTTGATACAAGGAAGAGCAGACCGTTTGTCTTTGCGTCAAACGTCTATGAGAGAGCTAATCGTGCCGAGATTGGTGGGGTCAAATGGCCAAAGCCATCTGCTGACACTGAGGATTGAATGCCATGGTACGTTACGAAGAAGTCTCAGTGGGCACCGATTCCAAGGATTTGCACGATCACATCCAGATCGCGTTGGCAAACATTCCCGTTGCCACCGCTGACGTCGAAGCGAGCTATTTGGGGTCGCCCAACCTGAGTCGCGATCGTATGAAGCAGTTCGCTAGCTTGCTGAACGAAATTTCGCAGTTCAGGGGCGGCGCGAACCGGCGCATTGATTTGGTCGTCTTTCCTGAGGTCAGCGTGCCGCATGCGTGGGAAAGCATGTTGACCACTTGGGCTCGGCGCCATCGAATTGGCGTCATCTGTGGACTGGAACACTACGTCGACTTCGACGGCCAAGCACTCAACGAGGTCTTGGCAATATTGCCGTATCAAAGTTCGGCCGGGCATTGGTCGTGTGTACCAGTGCGTCGCCTGAAGCGCTTCTATTCGCCCGAAGAGGCGTTCATTCTTGAGAATGAAGATCTGATCGTGCCAACATCAAAGCGCCCCTATCACCTGTTCAGGTGGCGAGGCGCGAGCTTCGCGATCTACAACTGTTTTGAACTGACCTCCATTGAGGACCGCGCATTGTTCAAGGGAGAAGTCGACTTCATCGTAGCGACTGAGTTCAATCGGGACGTCAACTACTTCTCCAACATCGTCGAATCGGCCTCGCGTGATTTGCATTGCTTTGTAGTTCAGGTAAACGACTCCTGCTTTGGCGACTCTCGGGTCGTCAGTCCGTCCAAGACTGACAGCATGAACCCGCTTTGGATCAAGGGTGGCGACAACCTCACCTTTCTTACGATGAGCCTCAACCTGAAAGCCCTGCGCACTCATCAGCGTAAGGGCTACGGGCTACAGAAGGAGTCCAAGGACTTCAAGCCGACGCCCCCCAACTTCTCGAAGGCTGGTTTGCGGCGACGCCTCGCACTAGGCAAGTAGAACGCGAAAACATGGCAACTGCCATTCGGTCGTCGGTGCTATGGGCGATCGGAATCAGTGGCGCCTTTCGGCCGGAAACCGTGGCCGCCGGACGAATAACCAATGTGGGCCGCTGGCAATTGGATTCGTTGGCCCCCAGCGCATCGGAACTTCTGGCTGCCTTTGCGTCGGAATGGCCGGTTGCTTTGGGCTGGCTTGTGCGGAGCACTTGGCCTGGGATTCGCAGCTTCTTTGGACGTACTTCTGGATTCTCATCATCCCGCGCGGTGGAAAAGTTGTTCCGGCAGATCTAGACGGAAGCGCATAAGGCCGAGTTGGTGATAGCGCAAGCACGGCGATGTCAGCTAGGACTCTATGTGCTGCCTCCAAACCCTAACTGGACAGGCAGCCCAGCGCCGCCTCAAGTGAGCGCTGAACGCCCGGTTCACTAAGTCCGAGTGACGGGCTGCATTGCAGGACCCGAGAACGAAGTACGGCAAACGAGGCTGGAGCATCGTCAAGGATCAGAATTCGCTCGGCGCGGATGCCACGCCTTCGCATGTATTCGAGGACCGACGCTTCCCGTTCCAGCCCGTCAGCCGTTGCCCCCGCCAGACGGTCGCCAACGGGTCCAAGCAGCCTACGCAACGCCCGAAGGTCGTGCGTCTTTCGCCAGGTGCTATGCACTACCAATCCGACGCGGGGGTAAGGCTTCAGTATCTCGCTGAGCAGCTCGCGGTGGATGAACAAGCCAGCCGCTAGCAAGTCTTCAATCGGAACCTTCACGTCCGCGAGCGCAAAGTGCGCATCATGGCTATGCAGCACGCCATCGAAATCGAGGAAGAGCAGGTTCGTGGGAACGCCCATGCGATCTACACCTCGATGATGAGTCCGGGCTTGAAGGCCGAATTCTCGAAGCTGCTGTCTCGAAGTCGGTAGCCTCTAGGGTTTGACACCACGCGGCAGGATCCGACCGAGTAGTCGAAGGCCGTATGCGTGTGCCCGTGCACCCAAAGTGAGGGCACGTCAAAAAATGACTCTGGAAGTTCACTCACGAAGGCCGGAGTGAGCCAGTCGCCTCGATATCGCAATGCCACAGAGTGCTGCGTTGGCGCATGGTGAGTGACCACGACGGTCTTTCCGTCAAACGGCTGTGCCAGCTTGGCCTCAAGCCAATCGCGATCAATCCAATGCCAGGCCAGGGTGTCTTCAGCGGTAAGCGGCCGCTTGCGAACACGCGGGCTTGTTTGGAGCCGATTGGGTTCCGCGTATGGCACCTCGATCATCAGGAAGTCGCTCAGCCTTTTGTTCGCTTCATGAAGCGCCAACTTCACGTCGCGCCGACTCGCGCCATCAGCAATCTCGATAGGTAGTCGAAAGTCCGTCCACAGCGTCGCGCCAAGCACTCGCAGCCCATGCTCTGCAAAGCAGATTTCGTCCCGCGCAAGAATGGTCACGTTGGTCCCGGCTGCAACCTCGCGCATAGCCGTCATTTCCTGCGGCTGCACACACCCATAGAACTCATGGTTCCCAGGCACAACAATGATTGGCACGTCACGGCCGAAGATGGAATCGTGCCGAGCCCATTCGATCACCCGTCGGCCAGGCGAGTGGATATCCCCCGCCAGGATCACCGCGTCGTACTGCATATTGGGCGACGGAACGAACTCAGCGTGTTCCCGGTGCAGGTCAGAGAGAACAAGCAACCTCATGGCTTACCTGCCCTGCCTGCTCGTCGCGTGGCCCATGCATTCGAAAACGCCCTCAGATCCTTGTGCTGGGAGTCGACGATCGACAGCTCCGGCCCTGCATTGGGTGAGCCATCCGGTTCCCGAACAATCAACGCCTTGTGGACATGACCTGGCATTCCTCGGAAATACGGCAGGTAGTCATCGACGAACGCCAGCGGGTTCAGCGCCTTGATGACGTCCGCCTTCGGGCTTTGATGGAGGCCTTGATCTTCCACGACGAGAACATCGCTTAGCGGGAATCCGAGTGTGCGCAGATTGGCGATTCGCGCCTGGCGAAAACGGCTAGCCAACGCAGTCACGCAGACCAGCTCGAAGCCTTGGCCAACAAGCTCACTGCAAGCTTCAAGCGCTCCTTCGATCGGCGGAACAGTGCTCCAGAACTCCTCATCGAAACTGGCGCGAAACCGTTCCAGTGCCGGCCCCTCCAACCGGGCGACACCCCACCGATCCATCGGCCAATAGGCGTCTGGATTGCAAACCACGGGACTCACTCCGAAGGCTCGCGCCCAGGTGCCAGCGTACGCGGCGCTGTAGTCAAGCAGCACTCCATCTGCATCCAGCGCGATCAAGTCAATAGGCATAGAGAGGCGCGCGGGCGTATCGGATCAAACTGGAGCATCGCTGCCCCACGCTGCCGCAGCACTTGCGGCCGACGCGATTGCTTCGGCCAGTCGAGTGCGGCAGTTCGCGTCCTGCAGGCCGAGCCATTCATCGGCTTTCACCAAGCGATGCCGCTGCTCGTCCGGCCATTCCAAGTCATCGTCGTCAAGTGCGATCCAAGCGTGTGGCCGTCGTCTCGCGACGTCGCGCGCGATCTGCTGCCATCGCGTCATCCGACCAAAGCTGAGTCGATCCTCGCGGCTATGGAAGGTAGCGCCGATCACCCGGTTTTGAAGCGAAGCTGACAGTTGCCTACGCGCAAACGAGAAGCTCTTCATGCAAACCCAGGATGTCGACAGCACGATGCGGACCGATGGGTGAGGCTCCAGCAATTCGCTCAGCAGGTACGCAGACTCAAACAGTCGATGGCCAGGTGCGCGCAGCTCAATCCGGCCCGAGGCAGTGATGTAAACGGCATCTGGATGCAACGGGCCATCAAAGTCTAAGTAGAGCAACATGGTCGATTCGCGCAAGGAGAGGCAAGCGTCGCAGATGGTGTCCACGACGATGAGGTCTACACCGACGGAAGTGGGTTTGGCGGCTTCCCTTTGGCCTTTGTCTTCGGACGAGTCCTGCTGCGATCTCCTTCCTCGAGGAGGCTTAATACTGCTTCGAAGCGATGATCAGATTTTTCTACTTTGGAGTCGTCTGCTGCCAAGAGTAGGCGGCTGAGCTGAGCTGTGGCTATCTCACCGATAACCTCTGGCACAACGATCCTGATGCCGGTGCTTAGCTGGTAAACCCTTTCAATCCGATACCCGCACTCGCCGGGCGTCGGGATTTGCGCTTCCCGCTGCGCTTTGCTTTCAATGGCGAGCCTTCGAATCTTCGCTAGGCCTCCGACCTGCGGCGCGAGCTGTTCAGCTCTTTCGACCTGTGCTACGTGCTCTTCTGTGTAGTACGCGCCGCGACCTTTACCTTTGGCCGGGCTTACGAGACCCTCTTGCTTGAGGTATCGAAACCGGCAGTGTTCAATCTTGCAGCGCTTGCAGAGCTCCACTGCGCTCATCCGTTCACTGCGGGCGATCATCTCCCGGGCGGCCAACTCAGCAAAGGGGCCCCATGTTTCGTTCGCTTTATCTGCCAAGAACTTGCTCCGGAATTCCTGCGATTTCTTCTGCCGGTAAGGCGGTGACATTCGACGCTTGCCCCGCAATCATGGGCCTCGTCGCGACGATGCTACGCAATCCAACCGCCAAGGCAACCTCCAGAATTTTGTGATTGACCTGCTCCCGAGTACGGTTGAACGGATGAACGCCAAGATTTGTAGCCGTCTACCGTCAATGATTCGAGCAGCTCGCGAGGCCGCTGGGGTGAGCCAGAAAGCGCTCGCAGCGGACCTCGCCGTCGACCAGACGCAGTTGTGCGCTCTCGAGAAGGGACGCAGGGGTGTCCAGGATCGGCAAACACTCGAGCGAATCGCAAGCGCTCTGAGGCTCGATCAGGCTGCCTTGGACGAGCTCGTATGGGCTATGAGCCATGACCGCGTGGTTGCAAGCGTCGAAAGATCAGGCTTGCCGAAGGCGACCGCACTTGTGTCGCTCGCGCTTCAGGCCAGTCGCGCCCTGTCGCAGGAGGAGATGAGGGGCCTGGAAAGCCTGATCTCCGATCTCCTCGAAGGCAAACGCCAGCTATCCCGGCTGGCGCTTCGATCAAAGGAGGAACCTGCCATGACCTAAAGAAAACGGCGAGCACCCATTGCTGAGCAGCTCGCCGGTAGAAGTCCTGGGTAATCCCAAGATCACAGTCACCACAAGTATTCAAGCCCAGGTCTCCTCCGTCAAGGCCGGATCTCGCCACCGGCTGTAGCTGCGTCTCCCACTAGACCAGCTTGCGTCCATTTTTGGACGCGTAGGAGATCTCATGCCTTCTATTCGCCATCACTGGCCCGACTTGCTGCCTACCGCCGAAGCCGTTGAGCAGCTCATCGCAGCCCTGAAATCCGGACGCAAGGTGCGGCCCGTCGTGACGCCAAGCGGTCACCGCGCACGCGGCCATTTCCCTTCATTCAAGGGAAAGAAGACTCGATACGAGTCCCTTGTTGAGAACGACGCGCTGTGCATCTTCGAGATTGCTGCATCGGTGCTCGGCATCCAAACTCATCCTTGGGTCCTCGACCTCATTGACCTAAGCGGCCAAACCTTCCACTACACGCCTGACGCCTTCCTCACGCGCCGCGACGATGCACTACTCGTCGAGGTCAAGGGTGACTGGCTGTTGAAGCTCAAGGGGCCAGTCGACGCACTGCTCAGAACTTTTCGAGCCCTTGATTCGCATGGCGTTCCTATCGCGTTGCTGACCGAGGCAGACATACGTGCTGCCGGCCTGCAGGATGAACTGAAGGAGTTGCTCCGCCTTCGACCGGTCGGCGGCAGAAACCGCACTGGCCTCGATACAAGCCTTTGGGATGTACTGGGCGGCTCAAACCCTAATGCCCAGATACTCAAACGCTGGCGAGATGCGCAGCGGGAGTGCGATGCGCTTCTCGAGCGCGTCATGCGGCGCGGCCCCGACGAGGTCGTTGAAGCCATCGCGAAGTAGGAGGACCAAATGCTCACCCTACTGAAGAATCAGACTGTTTTTCTCGATGACGTCGAATACCTCGTCATCAGCACTTCCCACGATTCAGGCGTACTGCTGGAAAACAAGAAGACCGGCGAGCGCGCCAACTTCGATGCGTACAAGCTAGTAACCAAGTACCTCACTGGCGAGTTCCTGACTGCAGCACAGCGCAGGGCTGCCTTGAAAGACGGGGAGCACCATTTACGAAAGCCAGCGCGAATGGACAGACTCTCGGTTGCGGCCAAGAAGGAGACGCATCGGCGCATCGACTATCTGGTCCGACTAGAAAAAATGGCCGCATTTGCCGGCAGCCGCAAGGACTTACGCAAGGCGATCTCCTTCGTGGCAGCCGCGCGCGGAGACGGCAGCATCCCCCATGAGTCGACGATCTATCGATGGAAGCGCAAGTACCTGCGGGCCCAGCAAGACGTCCGCGCATTGTTTGCGCGCTTCGATGAACGAGGTGGAAAGGGTGGCAGCCGGCTGGATCCGGCGGTGGAGGCGCTGATCGACGACGCAGTCGATGCGATCGTCATGAAGCAGCGACGCTTCTCGGCGCAGGACATCCTTGACTACGTGACGTTGGCTGTACAGGCTGCCAACAAGACGCGTTCCTTGGACAGGCAGCTCAGCACGCCATCCAAGCGCACGATCCAGCGTCGGGTGCTTCTGCTTTCCGAGTTCGATCTCACCGCCGCGTCTAGCAGCTTGCGTGAGGCTGAGCGGCGGTTCCCGATGCAAGGGCGCTCACGCACCGTCAGTCGAATTCTCGAGTTGGTTGAGATTGATCACACGCCCATTGATCTCATCGTCACGAACGAAGCTGGCGATGCAGTTGTGCGGCCAACCGCCACTGTCGTTCTTGATCGCCGCTCGAGGTGCGTGCTCGGCTTTCACCTCAGCTTGGCTGGCCATGGCGTCCCGGCGGTGTTCGAAGCGCTGCGCCATGCGCTCCTCCCCAAGGTCTACCTCAAGGAGCGCTACAAGGACCTCGAGCTGAATTGGCCGTGCTTCGGCTGGATGGAGCGCGTCCTGATGGACAACGGGGCCGAGTTTCACGCAGACGCAGTCGCGGACGCACTCCTGAACCTTGGCATCACCCCTGAATTTGCCGGCTCACGCGACCCGAACGACAAGCCGTTCGTGGAACGCTTCCTGCGAACCTTGAACTACGGCTTCGTCCACAAGCTGCCGGGGACCACGCTCGACAAGGTTCACAAACGGGTGGGCTTCAAGGCAGAGGACGACGCCCTGCTCACGCTGGGCGAGCTGGACCGGCTCATCCACGTCTGGATTTGCAACGTCTACCACCTGCGGCCCCATCGAGGACTAGACGGTCGAGCGCCGCTGACGGTCTGGCTCGAGTCGGCCAAGGGATACCCCCCGCAGCTCAAGATGAATGCCATGGATGTGGACATCGAGTTCAGCGAAGTCGCTGAGTCGCGGCTGCAGCGGTACGGCATCGACCTAAACACGTTCGTCTATAGCTCCCAGCGCCTGCTGACGATGGGGCGCCTGCTTCCTGCGCGGTCCAAGGTGAACGTGAAGTGGCCGCGCAACGATGTAGGCCACATTTGGGTCTGGGACATCACGACCCAGGACTACTTCAAGGTCGAGAACAAGAGTCGGGAGTATGCAGGGTTGACGCTGGAGCAGGCCAAGGCGGCCCGCGCCGCCAAGTCCGGCGGCGATCCGAGCTATGCACAGACGATGACAGAAGCGGGGGCCATCGTCAGGGACCAGATCGCACAGGCTAGTCAGTCGCGGAAGCTCGCGGTGCGCCGCAAGGGCAGCAGGCTGGCCAACCAGACCAGCCGGCCGCTTCGGGACTCGAACACAGCTACGGCCGGTCGTGATGTGGAAGAAGACGCAAACGACCTGACGGCATCACAGCTCCAGGACACCGACCAAGATGGTCTGGAGGTCTTTGAGATCGACCTGCCCGTTGACGCGCAGGAGGCCTGACATGACGAACGCTCAACTCGCAGGTGCGGTGAAGCGTCGTCTTCGAAAGTTCTTCGGTCGCTTTCCCCAGGTGAAGCTCGCGCAGGGCCGACTTGAGGATCTCGTGGCCTATTCGTGCGACAGCGAAGAACCTGAGTGCCTCGCGATCATCGGGGATACCGGTACCGGCAAGACGACGCTGATCGAGAACTTCGTCCAGTCCAAACCTCGAGTGGAGCATCCCGAGCTGACGGAGGTGCAGGTCCTCTACGTCGAAGTTCCGGCCAAGTGCTCCGTCAAGATGCTTGCCGCGCTGATGCTCCGTGCCCTTGGATCGCCCTTCTGGAACCGGGGTGATGAAGTCGAGCGCACGGACCAGCTCGTCACTCTGTTGAAGGGCTGCCGGGTCCGAATGATCATCATCGATGAGGTCAATCACCTGGCCGACCGCGGCGCTGAGAAGTCGCACTATCACGTGGGTGATTGGATCAAGCAGTTGATACGGTTGTCACAGCTGCCGGTCATCCTTGCCGGCACACCGGCGGCCGCGATCCTCTGGGATACCAACGAGCAACTTGCAGATCGGTTTCGCGAGCAGATTGTTCTTCAGCCTCTTTCCATGGAAGGGAATCGGCAAAGGGAGTTGCGCAGTGTGCTCGGCGCCTTTCTGGGGCTGATGAACGGTGTCCCCTGCATCGACATCACCGAGGAGGCTCACGCCAAGTCAATCGCTTTCGCAACGGCCGGGAGGCTCCGCGACATTCGGCGGCTATTGGTGCGTGCAGTGGAAATAGCAGCGAATCAACCAAGCTTTGCCATCACCCGCTCAACGCTGGCACAGGCATTCCTGCAGGTGATCTGGCGGGAAGCCCCTGACAAACGCAATCCCTTCAGCCCCAAGTTCGATGGCTTGCCACTGACGAAGCTAGGGGAGCCGTTTGCTCCTCGCAGGAGCCTTCGCAAATGACCGAAGCCACACTTCGAATGCACCTGCCCGTGCGTCGCCCCATGCTTCCGGACGAGTGGCCAGAGACCTACTTGCTTTCGCTGGCGCGCGCGCAAGGCCTGCGCAGAGCTTGGGGCTACGACGTGGAGCTGATCCGGAGCGTTCTGCCCTGGGAGCGCCCCATGTCCACAGGCAATCAGCCGGCAAGCGAATCGGCGTCGCCGTACCTCCAAGGCAGACCTCAATACGGAGCGAATCCCCTCCCATCCTGGGCAAGCATCGTCCGCGCGATGCCCCTGAGGTACTGTCCCCACTGTCTCTTAGAGCAACGCTATTTCAGGACGCGATGGCGATTTTCAGGATTCCATGCCTGCACATTCCACGGCTGCTATCTCAAGTCGGACCTGGTCGATCAGGCTCTTACAGCCAACTACAACCGCGAGGGTCGACTTAAATTCGCAGACGCTACGGACGAGCAGATCCTCAATGCCGCATTGTGCTGCTTGCCTCACGAGCTCCACGCGACAAAGATGGTCTGGCAGCCGCTCGAGCTGATGGCGCAGCGGGCGGAGAGCCCCCGGGAAAATGAGGCCCTCGGCGAACTGGCCAGTTGGACTGTCATGTTGTGGCGGCTTCTCGAGGAAATCTCTCGTATTCACCACAAGAAGGTGATCGGGCAGCCTACGACCGGGTTGCTGCCGGGCGTCGGCCGCCTCAGTCGGGACCTGGGCATTGTCACGGCGCCTTCTTTGGACGGAGTGCAGGCAATGTTTGCCGGTCTTCGCGAGAATGCTCATCTCCTCGCTGCAAGGCGCTTCATTGATGGGCTAATAGGCCAAGAAGGGAAGACGCCGACTGCCCTTTCTGCCTTGCCGCTAGAAGTCCTGCGAGAGCGCCTAATGTGCTTCGCCCCCGTTGCCACGCCGCGCACGCCACACGGGGGCATGGCGTTCCGCGATCTGCGCGAGCACGCCGTGAACAAGTCGGTGTTGCTGGAGGACCTCGCGCCCCTTGGCGGGGGACCAGAACTCGTCAACCGCTGGATTCGCTGCAAGCTGATTACCACGGTGAAAGTGATTCGTGAGGGCATGGCATTCACTTTCATCGAGCGCGAGCATGCGCGGCAGGCTCGAAGGGCGCTGTTGTCGTTGATCCACGCGAGGGATTTCGTCGCCCAGCATGATCTTGACTGGTGCACATACAAGGCAATACGAGACATCGGGCTGATCAACACTGGCGCACTGGGCCTGCGTGGGTACCTCCATCGCAAGGACATTGCTGCCCTCATTGCCCAGCTCGAGCTGATGTCCGCGCCCGTGCACGAGGCGTCCAGTCTGCGTTGGCCGCTGTTCTGCGAGACGACGCTGCATTGCGCTGAACAGCGGGCCACGTTCCTTGCCCTCGTCCGTGCAGCGATCCAGGGACGGATCAGGGTTTATCGAGAACTATCAAGACCGGGGCTGAGCGCGTTCTCGATTGGTGTTGATGGCATTGTTTGGATGGCCAGACGACGCAGAGCATTCTTTTACGAACGCAAATGGAGGCCCGCAGTGGGGCAGCGCGGTTTGTTCGATGCCCAAGAAGAGGGAGCAGCGGCCTGACGGTGAGCCAGCATTGCGCGAAGACGTTGGCGCCATTTGAGCTCAGCCCTGCAACCCTCGGAAGTCTGCCTGTGCGGCCGGTCCGACGCCTCGAAGAATCGAGCGAAGGGCATTGGCTGCGCGTTGCGCATTCGAATGGGCTTGCCGATCCGATGTGGCTGCTTGGCACCGGTCATCGACGCGCGCTATCGATCGTTCGTGTTTGCCCAGGATGCCTCGCTCGTCCGAGCACGCACTGGCCAAGGGACTGGAAAGATCGGTCCAAGCCATTCTGCATGGCGCACGGGCTGTGGCTCGTCGACCGGTGCGGCGGGTGCCGTCGCCTGCTGAGATGGAGTGGGGTCAGCTTCTTGACTTGCGGGTGCGGTCAGGACCTTCGCGAGCAGGTGGTATCTGCACTTTCCGTTCAGATGATTCAAGTCTTAGACGCGGAGGCCGCTTCCTTCCCTGTGCTGTTGTGGCTCGGTTCGCTAGCTCGGCATGGCTTGACGATGAAGCCGCTCAAGAAGGCCTCGCGGGTGGTCATGTCCGACGTTGTAGATCTGGCTGAAGCAGGTGCGCGGATCATTGCAGGTTGGCCTGAAGCCTTCTTCGCAGTTCTGAACCACTGCCGTCAGGACGCCAGGACCCCTGGTGGTCTGAGCTCCATGAACGATGCTCTGCCCGGGCTCACCAGGCGCATGACCAAGCTTCGGGACGAGCGATGGCGAGAACGAATTGCAAAGGCGCTAGGCGTCTATGTCGCTGCGAGCCATCAATCCGGCTCGCCGATTGTGGGTAGAAACGTACTCGGCGCCCGGCATCCGGCGGTTGCGCAAATAGCTCGTGACCTTGGGATGCGCTCAACCAGTCTGGTTGCGGCGCTTGATCGACTGCCAGTGGAGCTGGTCGCCATGCGTACGACAGTGCGTGGCCGCAGTCGCAGGTTGGTCTCGACGGAGGCGATCCAGCAGGTACAACGGCTGCGTCTCGACGAACTCTCGATCAAAGCGGTGGCTCGGCTGACGGGGCTGAGCCCCGGCCGTATCGTGCAACTCATTGATGCTGGGCTGCTAGCGAAGCATACGCATCGGCTTAGCCGCGAGGCGGTCGTGGGCCTCACACAGTCGTTCTTGGCCGCCGGCAGATCAAACACTCTCGATACCGACGCGATCTCGTTGCGTCGCGCCCTCCGCTACTGCGTGCCAGTCTGTTGGACTTCGCAGCTCATCCGTTCGGTCCTCGATGGATCCCTGATCGTTTTCGTCCCCAAGGGCGTGAAACTTTTGGCGGAGGCAATGATCAGCGAAGCGCGCTGCCGGGAATGGGTTGCGCACCTCAAGCTTGCGGATGGTGGAGGCCTGACCATCCCTGAGTGCGCTGAGCTCCTGCACTTCAAACAAGAGGTGGTCTATCACCTGGTGCGAGTAGGTCTGCTCCCCGTGCATACCGTCAAAGTGGGCCGACGCCGAACGGCACGCATGACGACCTTGGAGGCCGTCGAACACTTCAAGCGCAAATATGCGGCGTTGGTGCACTTGGCGGACGATGCAGGTATGAATCACCGGAGCGCCCTCAGTTGGGCGAAAGCGCAGGGGATCGCCCTCGTGAGTGGCCCCTCCATCGACGGTGGTCGCCAGTACTTCGCGCTTCGTCCTCTCCTCAACGGTTCTAACCCATGAACCGGTCAGTCGGGCCAAGACGAGCACCCATTTCGTCATTGCGTTCCAGGCCTGAACGGCCGGAAGTCGCTGGCTGAGCAGCATCTCAAACAGGGCGGCAAGCGATCGCTCAAGGAGTTTTAGTAGCCGGACGGCAGCCAACTTTGTGTGACCGGCCATGCGCGATCCGGGCCGGCGGCAATAGAAGTACGGCGCAGCAGCAATTTCGTCACCCGCCAGGTGCGCCGAGCCGACGACGTCGATCCTCCGCACTAGCCCTGCAATGGGCCTTCGCGAAGCGTACGCGCTGCGGCAATGACCGCATTGCTATCCGAGGCGAGAAGCTCTCGCGGTCGCATCCCGCCCAACGTCGAAGACGGGGACTCGAACCAGGCTGCTATTGCAAACGGGCTCATCCCGGTCAGGACCTTCAGGACATCTTGCAGCGATAGCACTGGCTGACCGCTTGGTTCAAATGCATAGGCTGGGAACAACATCGTTCCATCCAGATTGATACCGAAGATCTTCCCTTCCTCGGCCCATCGGCACGCCATCGAATATGAGTTGCTCAAATCCGCGCGTACCCCATTGCCTGTCTTGCGCGAGCTCGCATCGACCGTTGCACTGTTCAGCCACCTGGTGCCCTTGCGGACCAGTTCAAAGGCCTGCAATTCGGTGTCAGAGGCCGCCTGATCCAACCTAACCCAACGTTCATAGTCAGGACAGCCAAACTCACGTCCTACAGGCGCCATGCCAAGCAATACCCGCTCTTCGCTCGAAGCCTGGCAATCTGGCCTTGAAAGGCGTTTTGGCTTTGCATTCCTATGCATCTACCAATGCTACTCGTACGAGGACCCCAAGGGCTACGTCGATTGCGGACATCCGTCGATCCGCCAGACCATGGGACGCGCCACAGAAAGCAGCCTTCCGCGCGGTCCGATTTCCGATGGTCTGAAGCTCGGCTCGAAGGGCTGACTGCAATGCAGGAACCGAACGCGTTCGCGTACTTGGTCGTCCAGCGCGGTAGCCGTGGTGACCCGCTATCCGGACGGGTTCTCGTTATTGACGAATCAATCAACTGCCGCTCCAATCCACCGAAATTTGTAGCGCCCATTAGAAGAGTCCAGGCCTACACACGCATTTGGCGTTGGGTCGGTTTTCACTCACCAGATGTTCTGTCCATGCGTACAGCGTGCGCAACGGGAGGTCAGCATTCAAGCCAAACACGCATCTGCACGAAACTGTGAGTTGGGACGACACCCGCACGGACTACACAACAGTGCTGTTGCCCTATATCGATGTTAGTCGCATCGCCTATGCAGCAGATCGTCTACGTTGCACTGGAGGGAGAAGGAATCGCCGTCTGGCGACCAGTCAACGCGACTCATGTCGGTGGCGAGCTGTATCGCTTGCCCGCCTCGGTACCTACTGATGAGGCCAGGGAATTCGCACCTGGGAACTTGGTTCGATGCACACTGCGCGCCTTTGAAGACAAATCGGTCTGTCTAGTTGCCGTGGAGGCAGCGAATTTGGCATCGCAGTCGTTTATCACAGGTTGGTCAGCTATTCCGTCGGCTGGCCCAACCAGTCGTTCGAGCCCACTTCCGCTAGCGGCTCAATTTCAACGTTAGGCATCACAAAATGACAACGGGAATCCCGGAGCCGATCAAGAAGCAATACGAAGAGTTTGTTGCGTTCCGACGTGCATTGTCCGATGAATCGGACAGGGGATGCGCGCTTTTTGCGGCCGCCTATCTAGATACCGCTCTTGAAGGTCTTTTTCGCGCTTCCATTTTGGAGGGTAAGAAGACCGACGAGGAATTGTTCGAAGGCAGTGCGCCACTCGCCACGTTCTCCGCGCGTATCAAGCTTGCTTACTACCTTGGAATAGTCTCTGCTGAAGTTCGAGCAGATCTTGAGACGATCAGGAAGATACGCAATGACTTTGCTCATGACGCAACGATTCTCAGTTTTGAATCCCAATCAATTGCAGATCGCTGTAGGCATCTTGGCTTCTCGTATCAGGATGCTGCCGCCAGGCCGAGGGCGCACTTCACTGCCGCGGCAAGTGGGCTTGTCGCAATCGTGCACGGTCTTGCGCACAAGGCAAAACGACCTCGGCTGAAGCCCGATGATCGGCCGTCAGAGAAGGAGAAAGTCGCTGCGAGAAGAAGGGCCGAGGAGGCCACACGGACTATGTTGCAGTCGCTTGCTATGGAGCCACCCGGTGATGCCTAACCAGTCGCTCGAACCGACTCGCGTGGGCAGGCCGCCGCTCCCGGCTCGGCCTCAAGGTTAGGTCTAGAGCATGATCCCATCGCTAGACACTCTCCTTGTTCAGGCGCTATGTACATTCGCTATCGCTGTATTCAGCACGTGGCTGACTATCAGGCTGTCTCAGCGGAAATTCCGGGCTGAGCGCCTTTGGGATCGGAAGGCTGCAGCCTATGAGCGGCTGATCGATGCATTCCACAAGGCCAAGAAATTCTCGTCGGAGAACCTTGATGCGGAGTACGAGGGGCGACAGGTTTCAGAGGAACGGAATGATGAGCTTCGCGCGCTCGCGAAGGAGGCTCGGGAGGAGATTCGCCGAGCGGCTGATATCGGAAGCTTCTCGCTTTCTGAGGGCGCACTTCAGCTCGTCACGCAGTATGAAATCGACGTCGGAGATACGAAGGGGATCACGATGTGGCAGGAACACCTTGATCATGACTACGCGGTGACTGATGCAGCACTTAAGGATCTGATCTTCGAAGCAAAGCGAGATCTTGAACAATGAGTCGACCTAACCAGTCACTCGAGCCAACTCACGTCGGCAAGTCGCCGCTCGCGGCTCAGCTTCAACGTTAGGCCAAATTCCAAGACCGCAAAGGGACCGCAATGCCTTTCAATCCAAGCGTAAAGCGCAAGATTGTTCGCGACAAGCTGACGAATGAGCACCTACCTTGCGTCATGTGTGGAACTCGATACCCCTTGCCGGATGCGGTTCATCTGATCGACGAGAAGGAATGGAAAGCCAAGGTCGGGTCCGATAGGCAGATCAACGGTATCCCTCTTTGTCCGAACTGCCATCGCATCTTCGATGAGGTGCTTCGCCCATATCTCTATCGAGCACTGAAGGGGTTCGGTTCTACCGGCCTTCCTGCTTCCTGGGAAAAGAACAACAAACTTTCGGTCAGTGAGCAAGGGCTGAACTTGGGCTCAGGCGATGAGGCCTAGCCCGTCGCTCGAGCCGACTCGCGTCAGCTTAGCTTAAACGTTAGATCTCAAGTCAAGATTGCCATGCTATTTCCACCAGACATCACGCAGCAAATCGTTAACTGCGCGCATTGGGCCGACAAGCTGGTTAGGGCGGATCTCATTGAAGGAATCATCGTCAGCGAGAACGACTACACCTCAAATTTCACTAGCGCGTTGAGGCGGGAGATCGACGCGAGGGCTATCCCTGGTCTGCGCGCAAAGATTCAGGTGCTCAATCCGAGCGCCGAGCGTGAACTCGGCGCCGACGCATGCGTGATTCTTCAGAATCAAAGTCACTTCAAAGCCTCGATCTTTGAGGCCAAGTGGCCGCGTCTAAGCACGCACGTTAATACGTGGGACTCAAGACAGAAATCGACCGGTGAGTCCCATTTTCAATCGCAGCTTCTGCGCCAACGGATGCAACGCCACAACACCGCAATTTGGGAGATGTTCTATTGCGAGTTCCCGTTCAGTAAGCAGCCTAGCTACATGCCTGGAGAAGGGTCGGCTTGCGTTTGGCACGAGGATGCATTTAGGACCGCTGCCGTTCGGTTGGATCCACACGACCCTTGGACGGACGATGAACTGATGGCCCTCCTAGAAGCTCACGGGATCGCTATTGCGGACATCTTTGCCGCCCTCTGTGAATGCACAAAGGGAAAGGCGCTGCCGATAAATCGATATGAGGTTGCATTTGGCGACGGCGGCGCTCCACACGAGGCGCTCATCATTTCCTACGGGCAGCCTGCGGGGTGAGGCCCAACCAGTCGCTCGAGCCGACTCGCGTCGGCAAGCCGCCGCTCGCAGTGCGGCCTCAACGTTAGATCGCGCAAGAACAATGAGATTCACTATCGTCTATCGTGGACGCATCCCATCCGTCGGGACTGCTGAGCAGATTTCCAAGATTAGGAAAGATGTCTATCTTCAGGCCCAGCTTGCCGCACTCTCTCGAGTGACGAGCCAGAAGCTAGATGCGAAGAACCGGCAGATCCTCGGAGACACCTGCTACAGGGCAATTCTTCCAATTAGTTGGGTCTGCGCAATTGAGGTCATTCTTCTGAGAGCTACGCCGGCTACTCAGATCGGAGGACTTCCCGACATCGACAACACGCTGAAGACTCTCTTCGACGCTCTCTGCGCGCCATCGGGTCCAAGTCATCCGCAAGGCTCGGATTTCTCGCAGGAATTGCACGTACTCGCGATTGAGGATAAGCAACTCTCAAGCATCACGGTTTCTGCGGATCATCATTGGGGCGGTTCGTCGGATGGGGATATGACAGTCATTCGAGTCACGACGCAAGAGACGGACATTGACGATTCGGTTGCTCTTGGAGGCCAGAGCTTTGCATCCATTCGGCGGAATGTTTTCTAAAAAGTGCGGCCTAGTCAGTCGCTCAGCTTCAACAGTAGGAACTACGGGGCCAAATGACAGCACAACGCTACTACTCCAATATCTACTGGCACTTCACAGGATCGCCTAAAGGGATCGATTGGCGTGAGGTTCGGCGCCCAGCAGACATCAAAGATCAAGGCCCGGTTTTGGATCCTGCAACAGCCAAGGACACGCTGAAGCTGATCCTTACGTCCAAGACGTTGCTCGGGCGTTGCACTGAACGAGTCGTTGCCGACTTGGAGACCGCCAAGTTCTGCTGTGTGACAGATATCCCGCTCAAAGACCTACCTAGCCACGCGCCCTACTACGGGAAGGTTGCAATCGGATTCAAAGCGAGTGCGGTTCATAAGTCGTTCTTGCCAGTGATGTATGTCCCAACGGAAAGCATGCCTGTCGTCGAGATGATGGTGCCGAACCGCAAACTGACGGAAATGGCCAATGACTTCCTGAAGTACCAGAGCTCGTTTCAAGAGCAGCAAGCGATGAAGCTCATGTCCCTGGCAATGCACAACAAGGAAGTGGTTCGTAAGCCTGACGCGGAGGCGATGAAGGGCTTTCTAATGAATTTCGTCAAAGTCACAGACTTCGACCCCGCCCCTGAAAACACCTTCTATCGAGAGCGGGAATGGAGGAACATCGGCGATTTTGGATTCACCGTCGACGATGTAGCGGCAGTGGTTGTGCCTGAAGCGCTAATCGGCGAAGTTCGAGAGCACTTCGACCAAGAACGCTACCCGCCGTCGATAAGCATCGTCGCGTGGGAGTTCATTGAGCACGCGTAGAGTGATGTTTAACCAGTCGCTCGAGCCAACTCGTCTTGGTAAGCCGCTGCTCACGGCTCCGCTTCAACGTTAGGGCTCTAAGCCGTGATTGAAACTCTCCTTTCGATTGATCCAAAGCTTGCGGCAGCGGCCGGGGCCGTCGGCTCCGCCTTGCTTGCCGCTTGCGGGTATATCGCGAAGATTCGATATGAGCGAAAGAGGACGCTTCGCTCAACGTTGTTTTATCTACTCCGGCTGCGCCAATGTGCGGTCACGGACGAGCTGCTTGTCACCCAAGTTCCGGAGCGGGTGCTTTCGGCTTTCAATTCGGTACTAGCTGAACGAAGCTTGCAGCTCAACGACGAAGAGACGGCGTCGATGTTGGAGCTGGCTCGCCCAATACTGGCGGCCGTCGCTGAGCGCCAATCCGTCGCTGAACTGCAGGAAATCCGGGCGCAGCTGCTTAAATCGCTAGCGGACCTTGCAAAGGATCAGCCGATTCTTGCGTATCGACTTTCCGCGGCCCTGCCAGAAGTCAAGTTGCCTGGCGATGCTTCAGAAGTCAGTGCATCCGACTTCCCTGCCGAAGCAAGCGGAGTTGTCGAAATGATCTCCAGATCGATGCGTGTCGGGTTTCATGCGGAGGGCGCTCGCCAATCGAAGCGCAATCTTGCTGGGCTGATTCACATGGCTTCATTCGAAGTCGGGGTTCTGGCCTTCTTGCAGACTTACCTGATTCTTAGACGACAGGATCGAGTCAAAGTGCCAGATGCGTTCTTTGACGCAATTGCGAAGCCGATGGCGGCTTCTGTACAGGAACTCGTTGTTGCTATTGAGTCTGCTGCCGCGTCAGAGGAAAAGGCAGCAGTTGCAGAAGCGAGCCCTAACCGGCTGCCCGAGCCGACTCGCGCCGGCGAACCGCCGCTCGCGGCTTCGCTTCGTTGAGTGACCGCTTTCGGCTGGTGTCGAACGATCGGGACCGACTGACGACTATCAGGCTGGAGTCGACATCGCATTGGCGATCGGCTGTGGTGCAGGGATTGAGTCCTCGTTCGACTGCGGGATGGCTGTTCTTACAGAACCCATGCAGGCGGGGGATCTGCGGTCAATTCAAGTGGCCGTGAGTGCGGAACTAAGTCCGTTGACTCGCTACTTTCCCTGCGACGAGCCACAACGTAGGGAGATGATCGTCACACCTCTACGCAAGGCGGATCTGCTGTTGGTCTGAACCCCCTAAGATGCTGCAGCAACACTCAGCCGGCCTCACGGCACATTCGCTATGGCAACACAAGGCGCAGCCGATCTTCAAAGATGGCGTGAAGCACCAGTTATGAGGTTGCTTTGCACCGGCACGCTCCTTGAGGGGAGCCATTTGAATAAGGTCTGGCGAGGCATGGCACAGCGCTCAAACAGCCTCGAGCCTGGCCTTCCGATGATGGTCAAGTGGGTCGCAAAGAAGGAGGTTCTCGCAGCCGAGCTAGCTTGCGCGGTGGCGGCGCGGGCGCTTCGTTTGCCGGTACCTCCAGGCGTCCTGGTCCTTGCTGAGAAGGCGGACCTTCCTGGCTTGCCGCAACGCGTTCGCGGGAGGCCAAATGACTTGGTGCTGTGTTATGGGAGTGAGCTGCAATGGCCAGATGACACGGTGGCTCGGCCGCGAGCAGCCGAGGACGCTGAGGAATGGACTTGGCAGCAGGTTTGCCAGAGTGCACAGGGCGCGAGCGGCGGGGTTTGGGACGAGCTTGTCGCCAACGAGGACCGACACTGTCAAAACGTCGTGTTCGATGGCGCTCGGTGGTGGCTAATTGACCATGAGCGCGCTTTGCCCAGCGTCGCCAAAGTGATGGAGAAGTTCGCCCAGGCGATGGCAAGGCAATTCGTCATAGAGGAGCGGGCGAAGCAGAACATTCTGGCGAGCGAGATGCTGCAGCGCCGTCCTATGGATCACAAGATGGAATCGCTTCCGCCCGTTTGGACCGGCCAGCGCCAGCGTCTGCAGTGGCTTGTAGAGCAGTCGAGGGATTGGTCCGTTGGGATCTTGGACGTGGATACCGTGTTGATGATGGCCCACGTCTATTTGTCCAGCATCGCGCTTCGACTCCCGACCCTCGCCCTACACTTGCAGCACCGATTGGCAAAACCAGACGCAGCCTCACTGTGGAACTCTTCCAACCTGCCAACCACCAAGACACCCCGTCGCACCCGCACTCCGCGCCCCCATTCATAGCCCGGTTCGCACCGGTCTTCTGGGAGCCAGTACCTGGTACGGGTGAGCGTGTTGTTGCACTCGTTGCGATCGAGCCTGACGCTGAGAGTCGGGCGCTTGTGAGCGCAGGTACGTATTGCGTGTTACCGCTCCCTCGACTGCGCGCTCTAGTTGGCACACAGCGCGGGAACGCGGCACACGGAGTGCTGCGGCGTGCTGCCGAGTTCATGACGCTTCGCCAGCAGGCTGGCCTTCCGCTTGACGAACTGGAGGCACCGTTCCACGGTTTTACGGTCGGGCCGAAGTTGCGCAGCCGGGGCTACGGAATCGAACAGTTGCTGGACGCGGCCGTACGCAGCGTAAGTGCGTTCGGGACACCGGACGCGCTCATCGACGAGGATGAGAGCTCAGAGAAGCCGCGTCACACGATCAAGACGCAAGAGTTCTTGCAGGCCGTGCGCCGACAAGTCGCTGGTGACGATCCCGAGCGGCGAGCCCGTTTCGAACGCAGCCTCCAACCTCGCAGCGATCTGCCGGAGTTGACGGTTGACTATGCGTGGCGCCAATGGCTGTTGCAAATAACCAGCCTACCAGGCACCAAGCGGCAAGCCGTGAACACCTTGCGCGAATCTCAGAGCAAGCTGTATGAGATCGACATGATCCGCCGTTACATGCAGGGCAACACTGTGCGACCAGTGCTTCTGATCAATACAGATGCCCTCAACGCTGCAACAAGCGACGAGGCCGCCCAAGAAGCTGGAGCAATGCTGGACCGGTTGCAGCGACTCGCAAAAGCTGAGGCACTTGACGTCATTGAGGCAGCCTCGCCGATGGAAGCTGCCGAGCATGTCAGCTCGTTGACGTAGCGCTACAGGCTCCGAACTCAGGGCGCGGCTCGCGGGCTCCTACATTCGAAGCCCATAAGCCGGGACTACATCGAGGTCGGTGTCGCAGGCGTCTACGCATGCAGTCCAGAATCCACCGTCAAAACCTGAAGTTGCTGCAACCGAATGGACATCGCTTGCTCGCTTACCCCAAAGTGTCGAGCAAGCGATGCAACTGAGATCTCGTCGAAGAGATCGCGCTCAAGGGCCGCACGTGTGACATGGGGTGCAGGCATCAACAGGCACGCAGCAAAAGCATTTGCTTCACGCTCCTGCTGAATGGTCGTCAGTGAGCCTTCCTGCTGATAAACAGCAGAACTTGCTTCGCCAACACGCTGATAGACCCGAATCTGGCGATCGATGAACATACGTTGACCCAGCGCGTCTCCGTTGGCCTCATCATCATGGAGCACCAGGTGCCCTAACTCATGAGCGATCGTGAACCGTTTCCGATTCATCGGATGGTCCTTGTTCACAAGGATGTGGCGCTGCTCGCCTTTGACGATAAGCACGCCAGCCGTCTCATCGTCCATGTCTTCATCATGAACACGGACGTTAAGGCTCGCGAGGACCTTTTCTAGATCAACTGGGATCGTCAATGCGCTTGCGCTGCGCAGCACCTGCTGGGCCCTGCGCTCGATCAGTTCTGCGGAGAGTTGACTCATCGCGGTTCATCCATCTCAAGGATGGCTGCGATTTTCTGCAGAGTCTTTTGAGGGGCGACATAGGTCTTGCCCGCAAATTCAAGTTCAGTCATCTCTGGAAGAGCCCTCTCTTGTTCAACCTCTGATGGCCTAGGCAAGATGTCAAGGACATTGGCATCGAAGACTTCGCAAATCTTGTACAGCACGTGAAGGCTAAGCTTTTGCGCCCCCTTCTCTATGTTGGTGATGGAGGTTCGCTCCAGATCTACCAACGCAGCCAGCTCCGCCTGGGTCATCCGACCCTCAGGCGCTTCGAACCCCTCGCGAAGCTTCCTAATACGCTCGCCAAGGAGCTGGTAGAGGCGTCGCTCGTCAATCACTTTGTTTGGTCCCCCGATCTTGTGCACGAACTTTAGGGCATCCAAGCAAATATGTCAATAACCTTGACATTTGCCTCCGCCACCAAAAGGTGATGTCATTTATAATCACATCAATGCCAACCAATAGCGCCGCTATTGCCATTCCGTGCTGACATTTGATACCATATGTGTGCTTATCAATAGCAAGTCCGGCCCGGCCTGTGAACGCAGACCGGGTGAAGTCGAAAAAAAAGCGCCTATGGCGCAGAGGAGAGCAATGAACAAGCTGGAATGAAACAAGGGGTCTAACCGGACGGCCAGACCCCCTGAGTTGGACTAGTGATGACACTCGCCCGGTGTGAGAACCATGAGTGTCAGCGAGCCCCACCCAGGCGTCAACCGTCCAGACAAAGGCCTTTAACGGTTCAGGATATTTTTCCTGATGCCGCGATGGAACTTTTGAAAGGAAAACCCATGCAGGGTGCTGATATCGCTGGCGAAGAGCTGGCTTCCAAGGGTGACGAGAACACCCAGAACAAATCTCAAGACGTCGTGGTCCGAGTGCGCTACGCGCCGGTGAAGCAACCCTTCACTGCGAACCACACCCCGCAGACTGACACTCTGGCTGACGTGAAAGCTCGCGCACTGGCGCACTTCCACCTGTCCGAGGGTCCTGTCGATGGCGGCAGCAAGACCTACTCGCTGTCCTTCAACGACGTGGTTCAGACGAACCTGTCGCTGACGGTGGGCGATCTGGCCGAGCACCGCCAGCTCAGTCTGCTCCTGGTTGAGCAATTCACCCAGGGCTAAGGCATGGCAAGCGAGCTCGACCTGATGCTGTTCAACCAGCATCTTGAAGAGCTCCAGGCGCTGCCGCAGGCCGACCGTTGGACGATCAAGCGCGGCGACACCGCCGCGCTTGACGTCTCGGTCGACCTGTCCTCGCGCAAGGCGCCTCAGGAGCTATACCGCGTCCGGCTGCGCTGGACGGATTACTCAAAGCCGCCGTCGGTGAAGTTCGTCGGCATGACCACAGGGTCGGAGGCCGAGCCCCGTGCTTGGCCGAACTTCGACGGCAGCCGGCCGACGAGCTTCTTCGTCTGCCTGCCAATCACGAAAGAGGGCCATGACCATCACGGCGAATGGGCCACCGGCGCCAACGCCTACCGGACAGTGGACGACCCGCTGGAGTATGTGCTGCTCAATCTTCAAAGCCTTTTGGACAACACCTATACAGGGAGGTGCAACCAATGAACAAGATCTCGTGGGCTCTGCCCGCCAATCTGATCTCGGAGTCCGTCGAAATCATGCGGCCGAACGGCGCGCAAGGAAACGAAGGGCTGGCCCTCTGGCTCGGCGACGAACATGACGACCTCGTCGAGTTCACTCATGTCCTTCGCCTTAAGGGTCCGGGCCTGGTCGTTCGGCCACTCCAACTGAGCCTTTCGTTGCGAGCGATCTCGCGCATCACTGGCCTGTCTGACGAGCTTGGCGTGTACTGGGCAGGTCAGATCCATAGCCATCCTGGCCGTTTCGTGGACTTGTCGCCCGTGGACCGCGCGATGGGGATCAAGGTCCAGGGATACCTGTCGGTTGTATGTCCCCACTATGCCCAGGCGCGCACGGAAGTGCTTGAACAGTGCGGTGTGCATCTATTCGACCAGGGCAGCTATCGCCGCCTTCCGCCGCACGAGGTTGCAGCGCGGATCCACATCCTCGACAAGAACGTGTCGGTCATTGACTTAGAGGTATACGCATGAACGCGCAGAAACCAACGGCACCGGTGGAGGCCTCTCGGCCGATGGGTGTCGCCCAAGAACTCTCAGCCACCGTGCTGGACACGAAAACGATCTTCTCCCGACGAGTTGTCTTGACAGGTGAACTCGACACGTTGTCCACCGCCAACGGCCGCTGGTGCCTGTTCGACGCAATGCGGCTTCTTTCCCGTGTGGTGGGAGTACTGCAAGTCGCACTGCCCAGAGGCCTGCCCGACCTCGATGCGGAGGTACGCGTGCTCGCTGATGGCCTCTGGTCGCAAGGCAGCGTTGAGGTTCGTCACATCGACGAGACCGACTTCAACATGGCGGTTGCGATCCTCAATGTCGGTCACCAGGGCAGAGATGATGTTCCCTGGACCAGCGTCAATTCCGACGGGTGGCTGGCCCGTTGCACCTCGACTGCGACAGCCATTCCCGCCGACTGCCGGCAGGCCAACCCGCTCGGCGCGATGCTTGCTGCTTCGGCCGGCGTCGCCGAGGTGTTCAAGCGTGTCTATGGCGTCCCGACCGAGGCCTATCCAATGATGGACGGCGAGCAGCTTTCGCTGTTCAGTCTCGACCCGGGTCACGCTGATATTGGGCCTCCGCTCCCTGAGGTCGTTCGCCTGCCAAGCACGCTCATAGTCGGAGCCGGAGCGATCGGAAACGCCCTGATCCTGCTTTGGTCGCAGCTGCCGCTTGAGGGCACGGTCCACATCCTTGACAAGCAGGTGTACGGCGAAGAAAACCTTGGCACGTGTTGCCTCCTCGATCAGAACCAGTGGCTCGGCGGTGGGAAGGCCGAACTCTTGGCGGGCTGGCTCAAGGCCAATGCCGTTGGCGCGATCGAAGCCACTGGCGAGCAATGCATGGTCGGCGATGCGGTGGACGGAGGATCGCTCACTGCGAAGCGAATCAACCTCGTGATCAACGGCCTGGACGACAACCAGGCCCGACACGATGCTCAACGCCTTTGGCCGTCGCTCATTGTCGATGGGGCCATCAACTCTTTCGGTGCCGCTGTCGTCACGCACAGCTTGGAGCGCCCCGACTGGGCATGTCTGAAGTGCACCTTTCCGTTGCCGGAGAAGGATGCGCTCGGCGATCAGGCTCGCGCAACTGGTTTAGGTGCAGCCTCCTTGGACGGCGATACCAACCGACCCATTAGTGAAGCGGATATAGCAGCCGCCGCGCCAGAAGTTCAGGAAGAGCTTCGTGCCGGACGCCAAGCCAGCGCTACCCTTTGCTCAATGCTGCCCCGACTGCTCGCTCGTCAGCGGCTGGGCGTCGAGCTGGAGGAGGGATTCCGTCCTTCGGTTCCGTTCGTCGCAAGTGCAGCCGCAGCGCTGACAATGGCGCAGGTTTTGCGACATCTGAACTGGCCCGACGCACGGCGCATCCATGAATTTCAGATCGCAGACCTCTTCAGAGGATTTCATACATCTCTGACACTGCAACGGCATGCATCCATGGGCTGCCAGTGCACGACGCAACGAGACGCAATCCTGGCGCTGACCAAACGGCGGTTGGCCGCCGACCGCACCTTCGATTGACGGCGCAGAGCGCCGCTCTGATGATGGGCAGAATTACCAACGATTTGCTTTCAACTTGCGAGGCTTCTCGAGAAGCCGTTAGCTGGCAACGCCTATGAGAAAAACACTTGCAAGGCTCTTCCGCTTCTATGTAGACCTACCACTGGTCGTTGCCTTCCTACTCTTGGTGGTCATTTTTCGGCGTGCGCTCTTCGATGAACTGCTGATGCCACTTGCCGAGCACCTCTCGAAGGCTGCCCAGAATTCTGTAGCTGAGACGCTGATTCTGGGAGTGATCTCGAATGTGATTACCGCCCTACTCTTGGCGGCTATTGCCCTAGCGTTCTTCAGACTCTTGATGCGATCAAGGCTGTCTGGCGACTACAAGGCGTTCCAGATAGAGGGTGACCAAGAGATCCCCTACGGAACCGCCAAGATACTCTTCTCTCCGCTCGCGCTAGACAGAGGCGGGATTCCAGTGAAGCTGCGCCTTGATCACGACGACCTGCACCTGGAAGGCCAAGGTCACATAGTCAACAACAGCATCCTCATTGGGCACTACATCGAAACTGGCAAACCTGAGCGCCGTCGTTGTGGAAGCTTTTTCTATCGACTCGACGGTACAGGGGACACTTGGCATGGGCATTTCCTGTATGTCAGTCCCGATACGGCTGAAACCATTACAGGAGTGGGCAAGTGGAGCCGTATCTAGGCACGTTTCATAGGCTTTTCGTGCCTGGAGTCGGAACCGTAGTTTTGTATCAGCCACGTTCAAGAGTGTTCGTATGGATTGAGTTAAGGATTCCAATCCGTCAGCGCGGCAATGGCCATGCGGCCACGCTTGTCACCAAGACGCTTGATAGCGTTCCTGGTCTGCACTATGTGGACTTTGATCCTGCAATTCGCTCGTTCCACATGGTTGCGCTTGAACGTCGCTGGCGCCGACGAGGTGCGTCTCGCTGGTTTAGAGGATGCGTCTCCTATGTCGTTCGCTCTCGGCCTGCCGAACACTCTGTCTCGCCGCATCTATCTAGTCATCGAACACTGCCGCAGGTAACGTCGTTTCGATCCACTGCATCTCTGCATCGAGCGTTAAAAATGATTGACATCGATCTTGGTAACGACAGGCAGCGCAAGGCCAGAACGTCGCAGTAGATGACGTGATAGCTGGGTAGCCCGGAGGCAGCGAGCGCATTCTTTCTTGATCAGGCTTTCACCACCGCAGCCCGTATTGCGAATGTCATTCGGCGACAAGACCTTGCGATGATTTAAGCCCATGCGAACTTAACCAAGCTATTGCTCGAGGACTGCCTCACCTCGGTGTTCGGATTGCTTCCCACGTCAGTCCAAACTTGAGCAGATACTTGCGTAGCCGGTCGGCGTCGTTGACAACCGAACGCTGGGCGCGTGACTGGTCAAAGAGCCGGCGGCCCGCGTCGGAGAGTGTCAGGGACTCCCTGCAGATCCCTATGACGGCTTCGAGTTGCAGGCGGTCAAACAAGTCCAGCTTGCTAGCTGCATCTACGGGCAGGATCGCGTCGAGATCGACTTCGGGCGTCTGCATATCTCCTGCGGGCTGCCAGAGCCATCGAAGCCGCTGGATTTCGGCATCGACCAATCCCGCCGAAATCCGCCCTCCGTCCGCCAGGGTCGCCATGCGCGTGACGCTTGCAGACAGGTCACGGAAGTTGCCGCTCCAAAGCGCCTCCGATGACTTGGCAAACTGAAGATACCGGGTCTTGGCTTCCGCGTTGAACCGAACCGCCCGGCCGGTCTCGGCCGCCGCTCGGGTAAGCAGATGTTCGACGTTAGGCTCGAGGTCCTCAGGGCGTTGCGCCAGGCCCGGCAGCGTGTACGACCAAAGGTTGATACGGGCGAACAGGTCCTCCCGGAAGCGGCCCTGTGCAACGTCGACGCGCAAGTCTCGATTCGTGCCAGCGATCAGTTGGAAATCGCTGCTGACCTCCCGGTCGCTGCCCATCGGCAAGAAGCGCTTCTCTTCCACCGCCTTGAGCAGCATGGCCTGCTCGTCCAAGCCCAGTTCGCCGATCTCATCGAGGAAAAGAACACCTTGATGTGCGGTGCGAAGCAAACCCGCTCTATCGGCCGCAGCGCCCGTGAAGGCGCCCTTCTTGTGGCCGAACAGGGTCGATGCCGCGCCATCCCCGCGTAGCGTGGCGCAGTTGACTTCGACGAAGTCGCCCTGGACTTGGTGGCGAGACTTCTTGAGCTCGAACATGCGCCGCGCGAGGTGAGACTTGCCTGCACCCGTAGGGCCGGTCAGCAGGACGGGCGCCTGCGAGCGAACCGCCACACGCTCGATTTCCTCGATCAAGGCATTGAAGCGCTTGTTGCGGGTGGGGATGCCGCTCTTGAGGAACTCCAGCGCTTCCGTGTGTGCCTGGCTGAAGCGCTGGGCAAGTACGTCGTAGCGCGAGAGGTCCAGGTCGATCAGCGTGTAGCTGCCGGGATTGCCGCGCTCCTGCTTCTTCGGCGGTGCCGTCTGCAGCAGCACGCCGGGGATGAAGCGCGACTCCACCATCAGGAACATGCAGATTTGAGCCACATGCGTGCCAGTCGTGATATGCGCCCAATACTGCTCGTGTGCCGGATCGAAGCGATAGCCGCGTGCCCAGTCATAAAGCGCCGCATACATCACCCCGAAATCCCACGGATCGGCGACGTCCATCGGCACCAGGTTCACGACGGTGTCGGGCGACACGTTCGCGATGTCACGCACAAGCGTCTGCGCCAGCGCTTCGTACTTCGTTGCGTAAAGCAGCTCCAGCCGGTCGATCAGCGTGTCTTCGTGCTGGACCAAGGAGATCGTCGGCCGCCACTTCTCCCAGCGGCCGGCACCTTGGCCTGAGTCCAGCTGGGTTCCCATGAATCCGATGACAACATTCTTCTTGGACATAGCTATATTGATATTTAACTAGCTGTGATTCTAGTATTTTGATGATTCCACTGACGCGCAGTTTGGAGGCCACAACGGAGAAAGCACAATATTCCTTTGAAAATCAATGAGTTATTTGTTCTGGCATCAGCGACTTTCGAAGCTGGCACACGCTTTGCAATGAAGAAGGTACGAACAACAAGTTGAATGCAAAGAGGAGAACACTCATGGTCAACACGCAACTCTTCCAAACCCTCAAGGGCGCGCTGCTGCCTACCGCCGCGGCACGCAACGCTGAGCAGGCGCCGGCATACGCTTTCAGCCCCCGCCATCAGCTGGCGCAACTCGCAGCTACGGGTTGCCTGAGCCAGACCTTCTACGCCAACGCGGAAGACCAACTCGATAAGGTGACAGCGCTGGCGCAAGAAGTCGAAGCCGCTTTCGTCGCCAAGACCGCGATCTACGCCCGTCAGTCCGGCCACATGAAGGACATGCCGGCGCTGCTGGCCGCCGGCCTGGCTGTGCGTGACGTTGCTCTGCTGAACCAGGTGTTCTCGCGAGTGGTCGACAACGGCAAGATGCTGCGCAACTTCGTGCAGATCCTGCGAAGCGGCGCTGTGGGCCGCAAGTCGCTGGGTACTCGCCCGAAGAAGCTGGTGCAGCACTGGTTGCTGACGGCGACCGAGAAGCAGTTGCTGAACGCCGCCGTGGGCAATACGCCCTCGCTGGCCGACGTGGTCAAGATGGTTCACCCCAAGCCCACCGAGGCCTGGCGTGCCGCCTGGTTCGCATGGCTGATCGGCAAGCCGGTCGATGAAGCGGCTCTGCCGCCCATCACCCAAGCGTTCGAACGCTTCAAGCGCGAAAGCGCCCAAGGCGTGGCGACCGATGTACCGGAGGTTCCGTTCCAGATGCTGACTGCGCTGGAGCTGAGCTCGGCCCAGTGGGCACAGATCGCTCGCACCGGTTCATGGCAGATGGTGCGTCAGAACCTGAACAACTTTGCTCGTCATGGTGTGTTCGACATTGAAGGAATGGCCGAGGTTGTCGCTGCCAAGTTGAGCGATCCGCAGGCTGTGGCCAAGGCTCGAGTGATGCCGTACCAGCTCATGGCTGCGTTCAAGGCGACCGGCGATGCCGTGCCGCAGGTGGTTCGCGACGCGCTGCAGGATGCGATGGAAGTCGCGCTGAACAACGTGCCCAGCTTTGAGGGGCGCGTGGTGGTGTGCCCCGACGTGTCGGGCTCGATGAGCTCGGCCGTGACGGGTCATCGCGGTTCGGCGACGTCCAGCGTGCGTTGCATCGACGTGGCTGCCTTGGTGGCTGCGGCGGTGCTGCGCAAGAACCCGCAGGCCCGTGTGCTGCCGTTCGAACAGGATGTGGTGACGCTGTCGTTGAACGCCCGCGACTCGGTCATGACCAACGCGCAAGCGCTGGCCAAGATCGGCGGTGGCGGTACGAACTGCAGCGCGCCGCTGGCGCTGTTGAACCGTGAGCGCGCATCGGTGGATTTGCTGGTCCTGGTCTCGGACAACGAGTCCTGGGTCGACGCCAACTGGCGTGGCGCGACGCAGACCTTGCGCGAATGGGAAGTGCTGAAGAAGCGCAACCCGAAGGCGCGCCTGGTGTGCATCGACATCCAGCCGACCGCGACCACCCAGGCGGCGGAGCGCCATGACATCCTGAATGTCGGCGGCTTCTCCGACGCGGTGTTCACGATGGTGGCGAACTTTGCCAACGGCAAGATGGACGCCGATCACTGGGTCGGCGAGATCGACAAGGTCTCGCTGGCGGCGCAGTAAACAGAAGGATGAAGAAGTAAGGGATGTCGCTTGCGAATGCCCACAGGAGTACAGCACCAACTAGCCACGCGGGCCTGCAAGCCCGCAGCTGCCCGAGCTTGCAACGGCGGCCGGCACCTCTTGTGAATCTCGTCGCTTGCGGCATCCCCCCAAATGAGACCTTTGTTGGACGAATGCCGATGAGACTACATTCAGATTGTTAGCGTCTCATCACCGCTTAGTCGTCACGCGCAGGGCTCTGGTCCACGAATTGATTTCGCGCGAATGCTGGCAGGAATACATCGGAACGCCGGGGGTTCGAATCCTCAACCGGGAAACCGGCATGGCATCTTCCTGTCGCCCCTTGTCGCGCTCTTTTGCGATGTCCTGCTGCGAATGCAGGTGGAACTACAGACTATTAATCTCGGTGTCGCGGGTTCGAGTCCCGTCGGCCTCCGTCAGGAAGCCGTAGCTCAGTGGTAGAGCACGATGTTTCACCAAAACCTTGTCGCAGCATGGCATCACTCTTTTAGCGGTGAATGCAGATGGAATTACAGGTAAACGCACGCAGCACTTGCTGCGTGTCCCGTGAGCGATCACGGGACGCTCGGGTTCAAGTCCCGGTCCAGCAATGGATGGCGGAGTGAAGATTTCATCGCCTCTTTGTCACCGCACTTTTGATAGAGAAGAACAACATGTCAGACCTGAACTACAACATTGAAGACGTCGCTGGCGGTGTGCCGGTGAAGATGTGGACCAAGGGCGTTCCCGTCGAGACCGAGGCCATGGAGCAGCTCGCCAATGCTGCGCGCCTGCCCATCGTGTTCAAGCACGTCGCGGCAATGCCGGACGTGCACCTGGGTATCGGCGCCACCGTCGGTTCGGTGATTCCGACCATCAAGGCCATCATCCCGGCGGCCGTGGGTGTGGACATCGGCTGCGGAATGATGGCCGCGAAGACCACGCTGCGCGCGGAAGACCTGCCCGACAACCTCGGCCCGCTGCGCTCGGCCATCGAGAAGGCCGTGCCACACGGTTCCGTGCCCCGCGGCCGTGGCCGTGACACGGGCAGCTGGGAGAACCCGCCCGAGACGGTGGATCAGGTCTGGGCGACCTTGGCCGACGATTTCGATGCGCTGTGTGAGTTGCACCCGCGCCTGAAGAACACGAACAACCGCAAGCATCTGGGCACCTTGGGTACGGGCAACCACTTCATTGAGGTCTGCCTCGACGAGTTGGGTTTCGTGTGGTTCATGCTGCACTCGGGTTCGCGCGGCGTGGGCAATGCCATCGGTACGCACTTCATCGAGCTGGCCAAGAAGGATGCCGAGCGCAACCAACGCAACCTGCCCGACAAGGACCTGGCGTACCTCGAGGAAGGTGCCGAGCACTTTGATGACTACGTGCGCGGCGTGGGCTGGGCGCAGCGCTTCGCGATGAAGAACCGCGAAGTGATGATGGCCAACCTGATCGCCACGGTCCGCAAGGTCATCACGAAGCCCTTCGAGTCGCACGTCGAGGCGGTGAACTGTCACCACAACTATGTGCAGAAGGAGCGCCACTTTGGCGAGGACGTGTTCGTGACCCGCAAGGGCGCGGTCAGCGCCAAGCGCGGCGAGCTGGGCATCATCCCGGGCAGCATGGGCGCGCGCAGCTATATCGTGCGCGGCCTGGGCAATCCGGAGAGCTTCGAGAGCTGCAGCCACGGTGCGGGTCGCGTGATGAGCCGTACCAAGGCGAAGAAGATGTTCACCGTGGAAGACCAAATCAAGGCGACGGAGGGCGTTGAGTGCCGCAAGGACGCCAACGTCATCGACGAAATCCCGATGGCCTACAAGGACATCGACGCCGTCATGGCGGCGCAGAAGGACTTGGTCGAAGTGGTACACACCTTGAAGCAGGTGGTGTGCGTGAAGGGATAGGAAGGGTGAGGGCTGCATGCTCTCACCCACTTGAGAATAGAAGTGGGAGTGAGGGCATGAAAGACGAAACCTTGTTGAGCGCGCATCCCGTCTCTGACGAAATGCGTGCCACTGTCCTGGAGAACTTGGCTGAGCTGGAGCAACGGCATCAGGTACAGGTTCTGTTTGCCTGCGAGTCGGGCAGCCGCGGCTGGGGCTTTGCCTCGCCCGACAGCGACTATGACGTGCGCTTCGTCTACGTGAACAGGCTGCCCTGGTATCTGACCGTTGACTCCGGACGGGATGTCATCGAACAGCCGATCAGCGGCGAACTGGACATCAACGGCTGGGACCTGCGCAAGGCGCTTCAACTGCTGCGCGAATCCAACCCGACGCTGCTCGAATGGCTCCGTTCGCCCATCGTGTACCGACAAGCGACACCGTGGGCGGATCGCCTGCGGGTCTTGGCCGAAGAGGGCTTTTCTCCGGTCCGTGGCTATCACCACTACGTGTCGATGGCCAAGAAGAACTTGCGAGAGCACCTCTATGGCGAGGTGGTCCGGTACAAGAAATACCTCTACGTTCTGCGGCCGCTACTGGCAGCTCGTTGGATACGCGAGGGCCGCGGCGTGCCGCCGATGCGCTTTGCCGAGCTGGCAGCGCAAACGCTGACGGACGCGGCGTTGATTGACGAGGTGAACGCGCTGCTGGAGGTCAAGATGCGCGCCGGAGAAGCGGCGACCAGCCCACGATGGGTGGGAATCCACAACTTCATCGAGCGGGAGCTGGGCGTTGCGATGGCGCATACGCTCGACAAGGGCCCGAAGGCCGACGGGCGTCAGCTCGACCAGTATCTTCACGATGCGGTGCTGCACTTCGACGCCCAGTCTTAAAACAAGAACAGAAGAAAAGAAGAAGCAAGAAGATGATCGAAATTGATGGTTCCGTCGGCGAAGGCGGCGGACAAATCCTGCGCACCTCGCTGGCCCTGTCCATTTGCACGGGCCAGCCTTTCACGCTGACTCGCATCCGCGCAGGTCGCAGCAAGCCTGGCCTGATGCGCCAGCACCTGACCTGCGTGAACGCAGCCACAGAAGTTTGCGGCGCGGAGGTTCACGGCGCCGAGATGAACTCGCAGTCGCTGACCTTTGTGCCTGGCAAGGTGCGCGCTGGCGACTACAGCTTCAATGTCGGCACGGCAGGCAGCTGCACGCTGGTGCTGCAGACCGTCTGGCCTGCACTGCTAATGGCCGACGCGCCGAGCCGTCTGAAGTTGGGCGGTGGCACCCACAACCCGATGGCTCCGCCCTTCCATTTCCTGGAGCGCAGCTACGCACCGCTGATGCGGAAGCTGGGTGCGAACGTCGAGCTGACTCTGCGTCGGTTGGGCTTCTATCCGGCAGGCGGCGGTGAAATCGAAGTGACGATCTGGCCGGCCGAGGACAAGCTGCAGCCGTTCGATCTGACTGAGCGCGGGCCGAAGGGCGAGGGCTACGCCGAATGCTTTGCGCCAGCACTGCCTCGCACTGTGGCCCAGCGTGAGCTTGAGCAGTTGGGGGCCGCCCTGGGATGGAGCGAAGAGCAACTACGCATAGCGCCCGTTCGGCAGAACGAGGGGCCGGGGAACGCCTTGCTGGCGACACTGGTGTACGAGAACCTCAGCGAGGTTTTCACACAGTTCGGTGAGAAGGGTGTCAGCTCAGAGAAGGTCGCGCGGGACCTGGTGCGAGAAGTGCGTGCCTATCAACTGAGCGAGGCCGCGCTCGGACCGCACCTGGCTGACCAGTGGGCGTTGCCACTGGCGCTGGCGGTGTGGAAGCGTCGACGAGAGGCTGCCTACGCATGCACCGATCTCACGGCTCATGCAAAGACCAACTTCGAGGTGATCGAGCGGTTTCTTCCCGTGAAGTTCTCTACTGCGGCGGCAGGGAAAGACTGGCGTGTCACCGCCACGCTGGGGCCAGATGTGAAGCGTCCGTAGGTCGCAAAGGCAGCTTCGAGCATTGCTGCGAACCTGGCGACCTTGGCGAACATAGTTCAACGACAAGACCTTGCGGTGATTCGAGCCTACCAGGCTGCAATAGGTTCAACAGGCGGACAAGCAAGTCATGACGCACGCCTTGAACCTTGTCTCGGACTTTGTAGCCTGATGCGGAATTCGCGATAGAAGGCTTCATGGACCTTCGCCTCAGTAGCGAGATCCCCATATCGGATTACCCACCTCATCCACCACTGTTTGCGACTATCAGTGCTTTCTTCATCAGCAAGTTTTTGGTACTCGGTGACGATCTCCGGCCATCGTTCATGGAGTTTGGCTAGGTAGCCTTCAATGGTGCCCTCTGGTACCGCCCCCCCGCAGCGGCCCAACTGCTGTTGGGCGCTGTCTATGGCGGCCATCGCTGCAGTCGTAATTGCGCGAGCTTGCACCCTTCGTTCTCGCTTTGTCGGGTAGTCCGAAGAGTTGTCAGTGAACCCAGAAAGCTCGTATCCGAAATCGAAGAAATCACTGAAGCCCTTGGGTTCGTGGTTGTAGTCTCCTGAGCACCATCCGTTAGGAGTCCCCTCATACATGACGCCATCCATTCTCTTCAAGGTGGGGTACCGAGGTCGAACCGCGCTATTTCTTGCGAGAGCAGTCAGTACCGATGCAAAGCGATCCGCTTCGGCCTCTAGTGCGAACTGAGTCTCTCCACGCTGCAGTCTCTGCGTATGAGAGAGGACGCGATGACCAAGCTCATGGGCGATCACAAACATGACAGCATCATCGAAACGCTTGCTTGACTCAATCGCCAAGCTTTGGGCACTCCACTCAAACATTTGCTTCTCCATGCGATCACTGAGCGCAGCCCCAAGATCCGCCATAGTGCGGGGGTTGGCTTTGAGCATCTGAAGGAGACCTTCTGCCGTTGATGCGGCAGGAATAGGTGAACGGTTAAGGAAGGCCTGGCGCGCACTGAACACCCGCAACATAGATTCACGCTGACACTTGACGCTAAGCAGTGGCTCGCATTCTCCCCATGGCTCGCTCCCCGCAACTGAAACAAGGGAACCTCTATAGATAGCTTGCAGCACTTTCAAATCAATGACGATCGTCCCAGAGTCGTCAATTTTTGCTGTGGGGAGGTTGAGCTGCTGAACGACGAATCTCTGTCCAGATGGGGAAGAGATCTCTTGCTGAAGAACCCTGGAAAGGAAGGCCTTCTCATCACGAACCGTAGTGAGCAATAGATTCGCCTGCGTGTCCAGTTCCCGTTGAATGAGCGCTACATGCTCTGAGGGCAGCGCTGGCAATGCTTCCACGTCGCTAGGAATTCCGCCTGGATAGAAGACTACAGTGCTGGTCGCCAAGAATGCTGACTGCACTTCACGCTGACGACCATACGTGGCAAGTGTGTCGATTGTTTGGTCAACGACGTCAACCAGTAGGTCGGTCGTTGAGCAGGCTGCAGCAGTTAGGCCAAGTAGGCAAAGGGAATACTTCCAATGGTTCGACATGCGCACTCCCCTCCTAGCTGGATGCCAGTCACTCTTGCCGTTTCATCGAGTTCAGACAAGTACCTTGGCGTGACAGTCGTCCTCATTTCTAACTACGAAGTCCAGTTGCAGGGATTGACCAATGTCCGCTCACCTGTGGACAGTTCATGCGTTGCATTCCTTGCAGCCAATGTTTGAGAGGTTGATGATGAAACGAGGAATTTCGACGTTCACTGTAGTCGTGGCTCTCCTTTCGGGATGCGCAACCCAGCCGCCAAGGCCACCGGTTGGAGCGCCTGAGTTGGAAGGCTTCGAAGCATTTGCGACTCCTCGCACGTTTGACGGTCCGGGTACGGTCTATCGCATCGATAGTGATGGCAAGAGATTTCCCGTTGCCGAGATCGTGTTCCGCGTGCGGAGTGGTGAAGAGGCGATTCCAAAGTACAAGTCTCGAAGGGATCTTTCCCTCAATCAGTTTCTTGAAGCATTAGGCGCATCGGCAGAAGCGATGCCTGCTTCGGTGAAGGTGAATTTGTCAAACGTGAGGAGTGCCAATATTGAGGCAACGACGGGCCAGCGGCAGTATGTCCAGGACAACGATGTTGAACCTACTTTGCTGGCATGGGCTGACAAGACTGACCCCAAGGCTGAGAACGAGTACTACCTGATTCGCGAGGTGATCGCCACGCCAGCTCTAACCTATAAGGTTGACAAGCAATGGCTGGTGTCGCTCACGGTAGATGTCAAAGCACTGAAGGCCGCTGGCTACAAGGGTGAGGCCAAGGACGATGGTGTCGATTCACTCGAAATGGATCGGCGATTCGATAAGCCGATGAACGTTTGGTACAAGGCCGAGCGCATTTCCTTTCGGCGTGCGATGGGGGCTGGTCCAGGCTCACCAAAGTACACGGTTGACCGAAAGACGTTAAAGGGTGTCCTGTAGCCCTGTCGTTCCGATACTTGGAGCATCAGAGCCGCCATAGGCCGGTCGCGTTCTGACCTAGAGGGTGGACTGCAAGCGACTGAAGAAGGCGGCGCGTCACCGAGGGCTATCGCTGCCGTGCGCGGCTGAGCTAGTGCGCGTCACCTTGGTCTTGCTGTGCTAAAAGCATCGCAAATAGCACAGGGGGAGAAGATGAAGCTTGAGCGCATCTCAATCAGCAACTTCAAGGGCATAGCGAACTTGGCGAACATTGTTCAACGACAAGACCTTGTGATCGTTCGAGCCCACGCGAACTTAGCCACTGCAGCTTTTTACCAGTCGATAGATGGTCGCCGGTCGGCCAGGGCCCCCTCTCAACCTTGGCCGGACCTCGACGCAAAACCTATCTGGCGCCTCGTCGATGAGGTGTGCGATGGCAGCATCGACAACCGAGGCGGGTTGGTGACGCCCAAAGCAATCGACAACCAGATCGCGACGCGACGCGCTACCTCGCGCGGCCAGGAATTCTGAGATGCGGCCTGCCGCCCAAACTACCTGAGGTCGAGATGGGGCACCCGCATTGCCCGCAAACACAAACCCCACCGAGTCAGCCGCGTACCGTATCCAGGCCATCGCCGCCTCGACGTGCCGCTCATCGATCTTCCACCGCCGGTCGGTCAGTGCAAAGATCATCGCAAGACGCAGCAACATGGGAGCCCTCCGCTCCAGCAGGCTGTCGACCAATACGTTTCCAAAGTCTTGGTTGAGCTCGGCTTCGTATAGCTGGGCATAGCGCTTACACGCTCCGTCGTCCAAGGTCATCAGGATGGCGTCCCGTCCATCAATCGTCCGCTGATTCGCGAACCGCAGAACGTTGATCACCTCCGCGGCAAGGGCGTCCACGCGTGCCTGAGGTGCCCGCCGAGGAAAGGCCTCGATCCGCGTGCGCTCACCCCAGATGATCAGGAAGCGGTTCACGAAGCCATTGAGCAAATCGCGGCGCTGCACCAGCGTTAACAGCTCAACGGGGGAAATAGCCCCGCTTAGACAGACATGCGGTGCGCTCGCATGCACACGATTCGTCTTTGTTGCGGGCTTGAGATCGACGCCGTCCCAGCAGTCGCGCAGTGCGGCCGACAGTGTGTTGCCGCCCCGCCGGCTCTGCTGCAAGACATTCGCGAACTCGGACTCGACCACCCACAAGCGCTTGTCATCGACAGCCGGCACTTCCGACTGGCCGATTTGGTAGCCGTCGTGAATCAGCGCAGCCAAGCCCTCTCGGCTCGACAAGCCGCCACGATGAATCTGCGGCGCAAAGCCGTCTTCCTGTGCACGAACGGCCTCGTCAATGCGCGTAATCAGCGAAACCGCATCGCCCTTGCGCCCTCGGCCGGAGCGCCCGACATGCAGGAAGAAGAGGCGTGGATGGTGGCTGGTATTGCCCACTGCCAGATACGGAGTGCGCCCGATCGCACACGAAAGGTAGGCGATGAAGTTTCCGGCGATCGCGATCGGGTTTGTCTCCGCGCCATCGCTGCCTTCCATAGCGACCTCGCCGACCAAACCATACAGACAGGCAGGGTCAGGAATGGGCGCCGGACGTTGCTTCTGCGAGAGCCCCTCCTCCGACCAACGAAGCAGTGCATCGGCGTGCAAGGAATTCTGCGTTCGACCGGCCCGGCCACTCATCTACTTGTCCAGGGCATCGATCTCGACGATGTGGGTGAACTCGCGCAGGACATCGGGCTGCCGTTGCGACAGGAAGCGTGTGACCTCTTCGTTGGCCAACAGCTTGGCCAGAAAGCCCTTCGCGAGCACCAAGTTCAGCACGTCCTGGCCATAGGACTGCTCGATGGACTTGAAGCGCCCTTGCAGGTTGCCCATCTCCTTTTCCATGCGCGCCATCTGCTCGGCGCTGACCCCCGCGATCTTTCGGGGCTTGCGCTCGGCAACCAGCATCTCGGCCGGTGTCGCAGCGAGCATGCAGTTGGCATAGGACACGGTCACGTTGTTGCTCGACACCATGAGCTCTGCGCACTCGATTTGTCGCGTTGGCTTCATCTTGCGCAGCACTGCTCCCAAATTGGCCGAGAAGTGTTGGTCCTTGAGCAGACCGGCGGCCTCAGCGCAGATGCCATCGAGCAGGCTGAGCTTCTTCTGGATATGGCTGATGTCGACACGCAGGGCCTTGGCCAGCCGCGCCGACGTCACGCCCCGCTCCGCCGCCCGGCGCAGCATCATGTGCTCCTGGATGGTGGAGATACGATTGATGCGGTTGTTGTAGGTGTAGGTCTCGTCGTCGATGGCGACCAGGCACATGCCTTCTTCAAGACCGAGCTCTTGCATCGCATAGGCGCGGATATGTCCATCGATCAGCATGCGGTTGCCCGTGGATGGATCCGCCAGCCCGACGGTCAGCGGTTCGATGAGCCCGACGTCCTCGATGGAGGACTTGATCTGCTTGAACTTGGTCGAGGCGGACAGGCCTTCCGGAATGCGCCGGGACGGCAGCAGCCGGTCAAGCCGCACCATGACAGGATCTGGGATGAATCCCAATGGAATCTTGCTCATGCGGCTCGTCCCAGGGGCCAAACCCGGTCTGCCAAGTACTTCGGCAGCGTGTCGAGTCCTTCTGCCCGCAAGAGGGTGGTGAAGTTTTCGTCGGCAAGCAGTTGACGCAGCGCTTCAGTGACAAAGAGCAGCCGCTGCTGAGCGAGCTCCGCCTTGCGGACCAGGAGCTTCTGACGATCAACCTCTTGCTGGTAGGTGCGCACCAGACTGGCCGAAGTCACGTTGGTATATCGCCTAGGCGCACTGCGTCCGACAGAGCGACCCAGCGTGCAGCGCCGCTCGATGATCTTGCGCGCCTGCAGCAGCTGACTGCCGCGCAGCTCTCGCCTCTCGTAGGCATCCTGCAGCGCGGCCTGAATGGCCTTGTCATTGGAACCCGCGCCTGCGATGGCGAGCGCCACATTGAGCGAGATGCGACCGCTCTCCATGGCAATGAGAAGTCGCTCCTCGCCATGCTCGAGCAGGTGGAGGATGCCATAGACGTACTCGGTGGTGAGCCCCGTCTTCTTGGCAATCGCTTTGCGGTCATACCCCTGCTTGCGCAGCTGCTCGATGCCGGACAGCAGTTCAAGGGTCCGCCCCTGACGCCTGGCAATGTTCTCTGCCAAGCTCATGATGAAGGCGTCCTCATCTTCGACCAGGACGACCATGGCCGGGATGGTGGACTCACCCAGCGCTTGGAACGCCTTGAGCCGACCCTCACCGCAGATCAGCAGGAAGTAGCGCCGGCCGTTGCCATCCACGCGAGGCGTGACAGTCACGGGCTTCTTGAGCCCCAGAGCTTTGATGTTGCCGACGATCTCGTCGAAGATGCGTTCGTTCCGCTCCCGAGGGTTGAGCACCTCGATCTGATCGATCGGAATCATCTGCAGCTCGCCTGGCGTCTGTGGGCGGGTCATGCCGCCCTCCTAAAGCGTGCGCGCTCGGCCATCCGGTGCAGATAGTCCAAGCTGTCGAAGCGATAGCTCTCGAACTCAATGCTGTTGTGATCGGCCAAGCTGATCCGCGGCAGCCCAAAGTCCAGCCTGGGCAACAAGTAGTAATCCTGGGCCGCCTGGTTGTCAGGGCGCAGCCGGACGGCCACCGTGATGTCCGGCACCAGGCCGGTGTCGAAGCGGACCTTCCAGCGCCGGCGGCCGTCGTCGTGGTTCTGACATCGGGACAGGACGATGGAGACCGTGAACTCCCGGTTGACCTCCAGCAGATCCGTAGCCGGGTCACGAGTAACCACGCCGCCCAGGCTCTGAATCTCATGCTCGGTGCGCGACACGATCTCTGGGTGGATGCGACGCAGCAGCTTGTTGACCTCGAGGAACGCATAGTCGCGGTCCGGCGTGAAACCGACGGCCTGATAGGCCCGGATCAGGCTGCCGAACCTGTGGATGTAGGCAGCCGCTGAGGGCATCTCTTCGGCTTCATCAATGATCAGCCCTGACAGGATCCCGCGCCGCTGGTAGAGATTGCGCAGCTTCTCCAGCAACTCTTCGTCGGTGAAGCGACGTGACCTCGCGCGGATGATGCCTTGCGCCGTGAAGAAGACTTCCGTTGACACGATGGCGTCGAAGGCGCCGTCCTTGCGGATCCACATGTCGGGCTGGTTGATCACGCGCAGCTTCTTGAGCTTGAAGGACACGCGGTTGTAGACGTTGTTGCCGATGTACTTCTCATTGGTCAGGATCTCCCGCACGGTGGCCCGGGTCCAGGTGCGGCCAAGCTCGGTACGGATGCCATGCTCGTTCAGGCGCCGGGCGATCTCCATCTCCTGAAGACCTTCGTCGATAAACCACTTGTAGATGCCGCGCACCACACCGACCTCGGAGTCGGGCCCCGGCACCAAGATCACGCGATCGGTCTGCAGGCTCTTGTGCTCGCCCCGCGAGAGTTCGCCCTTCATGTTGCCGGCCTGGTCGATGAGCACTCGACGCAAGCCAAAGCCAGCCGGGCCACCTTGCCGAAACCCCAACTCAATCAGGCGGCACTGGCCAGCAAACACCTTGGTCGATAGCTCCCGGCTGTACTCGCCGGCCATGGCCCGCTTGACGCCCTTGACGATGGTGGACACCGGCGAGCCATCGTTCTCGAACTGCTCGGCGCAGTAGGCGACCTGGATGCCGGCGCGCCGGCAGATGTACTCGTAGTAGGCGCTCTCATCGGCGTCCTGAAACCGGCCCCAGCGGCTGACGTCGTAGACGAGGATGATGCTGAAGTCCGCCTGACCGGATTCGACATCCTTGATCAATTGCTGCAGCGCTTGTCGCCCATCGATGCGCAAGCCGCTCTTCCCAGCATCGGCGTAGGTCCGGATGATTTGGATGCCGCGGCGGCTGGCGTACTCACGGATCTTGTCGGACTGGTTTTCAGTGGAGTACTGCTGGTGTTCGGTTGACATGCGGACGTACTCGACCGCGCGGAGACTTCCGCCGGGTGCGTCGCCCACTTGTTGGTCTTCTACTTGCATGGCCCGTTCCACTCCTCGAGTGATTCCGACAGGCTTCAAGCTACGGACGAATCGACAGAGCCACCACAAGCAATGCGTGCTGTGCAGTTGATCTGCAAAGGTGTTAACCGTGTCTCGAAGCTACGCGTTGCAGACCTTACGCGGCACGCAAGCCCCAGGCCATGACGTCCTCTATTTGCAGACGTCACTCTTTGCAAACGATGCTGGTGGCATCAGACGGACCTCAACACGCCAAGTCATAGAGCGCCCCTCTACGCCTGGCGCGTGGATATCGATCCAGTACAGGCCGGCCGCCGAGTCCGCGCCGCAAGATGACGCGTCACTTGTTGCACGCGTCGGCCGCTGCACGCTGGCCGGCTCGTTCACCTTCCTGCGTCCGCGATAGGTTTGCCAGTAGTCTGGGTTGCGGGCGTGCCAGGCCTGTTGGGCGGCCCGCTGGTTGTCTCGGTAGTCCGGATCCTCAAGCAGCTTGCGCTTGTTCCACAGCTGGCGCCGCTTGCGTTGGCAATCCGAGTCCGAGCAGAAGGCCTGCGTCGGCGATTGCGGACGAACCGTGAAGGGTCGGTTGCACGAAGCACAGACGGTTAGCGCCATGACCGCTCCTATGAGGTGCTAGACCACGATAGGTTCGGCACTTCGACGCGCGCGCTGAGGCCGCGTCCGGTAGCGAGCACCCAGCACCCTCACCGACCTCGCTCAGCTCGGGGACTCTCTTGACGTCTTAGGACTGCCATCCCGCAGTAGTGCAAAAACTTTGGCGCGAACATAGGCCAGTCGCAAGAACTCCTGCTCTACCTTGGGAAAGGCTGTGGCGCCGGACCCGCCAAGTCATTGATCTGCCTTGCACGCCAGAGCAACTACTTCGGCGCCCTACGATTGCGTAAGCCGACGCTCAACACACAGAACGCCCGGCCCAGGCCGGGCGTCTTTTTTTCTGGCTACCATCACCGACAACGGCCCTGGCGCGTTCGTTGCGCCCTGGTCAAAGGGAGAGCCAAAAACCCATGCTGAACCGCCGGCAATGCCTGGCCGCGAGCGCCGCCCTGGGGGTTTCGATGCGAAGCCAGGCCCAGGCGCCGGTGCTGCGCCATCTGGAGGTTCAGCCCTCCGACGATTTCGGGCGCTATGTCGTCGAGCTGATGGGTCTGGCGCTGCAGCGCAGCGGGTTGCCGCATCAGCTACAGGCGATGCCGTCGTTTCCGATCAATCAGGGGCGGGTCGAACTGGAACTGGGCAATGAGCGTTCGCGGCTGGACCTGGTGTGGAGCATGACCAGCCGCGCGCGCGAGCAGGCCATCCTGCCCTTGCGAGTGCCGCTGGATCGCGGCCTGCTCGGTTGGCGGGTGGCGTTGATACGCCATGAGGACCAGCCGCTGTGGCTGAAACCGCCGTCGCTGGAGCAGCTGGCGCTGCGGCGTGCAGGCCAGGGCCAGCACTGGCCGGACACGGAAATCCTGCGCGCCAATGGCCTTGAGGTGGTCACGGCGCTGAGCGCCCGCCAGTTGCTGGACATGCTGCACAAGCGGCGCATCGACTACTTCCCGCGCTCGGTGCTCGAGGTGCAAGGCGAGTTGAGCAGCAACAGTGATCTGCATCTGGCCGTGGCACCCGGCTTTGTGCTGCGCTACCCGGCGGCCAGCTATGTGTTCCTGAGCCGAAGGCTGCAGGCGCTGGTGGCGCCCCTGACCAAGGCGCTCGAATCCCTGGTGAATGACGGCAGCCTGGACCGGGTCTTCCGCCGCCATTTCCAGTCGCGGCTGAACGCGCTGGAACTGTCCAAGCGCCAGATCCTGAACCTGAAGAATCCGCTGCTGCCGCCCGAAACGCCCCTCAACAAGCCCGGGTTCTGGTGGCCCACGCACAGCCTTTCGCCATGAGCGTGCGCATTGCGGTATCTGCACGGCGGGCCTGACGGGCAGCATGTGACAATTTCTCACTGCCTTGATCGGGCCTGGCCTGATCGAGTTTTCACCCGTCCGCCCCTGGCCGTCGCGCCCCACCCGGCCTCATGAGTTCCATGCGCCTGCACGCTCTTGGTCTTGCCTGCTTGATGCTGCTGCTGTCGCCCCCGACGGCCCAGGCGCGTCCGGCCGAATCGCTGGAGGTGCAGTTCCGCAGCGTCGCCGTGCCTGAGAGCACCGTGCCGATGATTGCGCAGGACCAGGCCGGCTTCATCTGGGTGGCGACTAGCAAGGGCCTGACGCGCTACGACGGCTACCGCCTGCGCCCGATCGAGCGCGAGGGAAGCACGCGCGCCCAGCGCAGCCTCGGCTGGGTGCGCGCGCTGGCGCCGGCCCGCGACGGCCGCATGTGGATAGGCACCGAGTTCATGGGCCTGATGGCCTACAACCCGCAGCGCGATGAAGTGCAGGCGCATGGCAGCGCCATGGGCAGTGCCGGGCCCAAGGCACCGATACGTGCCTTGGCCGAGGACAGCACCGGCGCGGTATGGGTCGGCACCGTCGGCCAGGGCCTGTCCCGCTATCTGCCGGCCAAGCGCGCTTTCGAACCCCAGGACTTGCGCTGGCAAGGCGAGCCCGAGTCCCGCGTGCTGGCCCTGTGCGCGGCGCGCGACGGCAGCGTCTGGGCCGGGCATTGGCGCGGTCTCTCGAGGCTTCGCGAGGGCAAGTGGGAGTCCATCACTGGCATGGGCAAGGACAGCCCCGTGCTGACCCTGGCCGAGGCCAGCGACGGCCGGATCTGGCTGGGCACGCAGGATGGTCGGCTCGGCGTGGTCGAGGGCGCGCAAATCCGCTGGGTTCACACCCTGAAACTGCCCGTCCAGGCCCTGGCCGAGGACGAGCCGGGGCGGCTTTGGGTGGGTACCAAAGCCGGCCTGCTGTGGGTCGACATGGCCAGCGGTGCCATCGAGCTGAAGCTGCGCCACGACCCGCGTCACCGCACCGGTCTGGCAGGCAACGACATCAGTGCCCTGCTCAAGGACAGCAGCGGCGCGATGTGGCTCAGTGGCTATGGGCTGGGGCTGCAGCGCCATCAGCGGCACCCGGCCCTGGCGGTGCGCGGGCCCGATGCCGAGCCGTCCAGCCCGCTGGCCGAGATCGATGTGCGCTCGCTGCTGATGCTCAAGAACGGCGAGGTGCTGGCGCCAACGCAGAGGGGCCCGATCGCCCGGCTCGACGGTCGCCCCGGCGCGGAGCTGGCCACGCTGGGCGCCTGGCCTCGCGAGCGCGACACCGTGGTCGAAGCCTTGGCGCAGGATGCGTCCGATGGCAGCCTGTGGATGGCCTCGGCCGGGCGGCTCGAGCATCGTCGCGCCGATGGCCGGCTGCTGCGTGACTGGCCGCTGGATGGCGGCCGCGCCCAACGCCTGCTGCTGCGCTCCGGTGGCGAAGTCTGGCTGGGCATGCAGGAAGGCCTCTACCGCTTGCCAGGCGCACGCGCCTCGGCGGTGGAACGCGTGCATCTGGCAGGTGGCGCGCCGCTGCACGGCGGCATCTACGCGCTGATCGAAGACACAGACAAGGGCCAGCTCTGGGTTGGCGGACAGCAAGGCCTGTTCCGCGGCCGCCCGGATCAGCTGGCGCCCGTGATCCAGTCGCCGCGCAATACGCTGGGCAGCCCCATCATCATGGGACTGCTGCTCACGCGCGACGGCAAGCTCTGGGTGGACACGCCCGCCTCCGGCCTGCACCTGTTGTTCGACTGGGACGAGCAGGGCCGCGCCCGCTTCGAGCGCATCGGTGAACGCCACGGCACCGAGGGCGTGTTCGGCGGCAATCTGCATGAGGATGGGCAGGGCCGCATCTGGAGCCAGCTCAACGTCTACGACCCCAAGAGCGACCAGCTCGACAGCATCGGCCCGGCCGATGGCGCCGACTTCGGCACTTTCTGGTTCTTCGCCTCCACCACGCTGCCGGATGGCAGCCTGCTGTTTGGCGGCAGCCGTGGCCTGCTGCGCGTACAGACTGAGCGCTATGCCATGGACAGCGGCAAGCCGCCGCTGGTGGTCAGCGCGGTGCGCGCCGACGGTCAGCCTTTCCATCCGGAAAACCTGCAGCGCGAGGTGGTGTTGCCGGCCGGCACCCGCACGCTGGGCGTGGAGTTCGCCGGCCTGGACTATGCCGATCCCGGCCGGCTGCGCTATCAATATCGCCTGCTGGGACTGGATGCACCCTGGACACAGGTTGACGGCAGCGCTCGCAGCCCCAGCTTCGGCCCGCTCAAGCCGGGCCACTACACGCTGCAGGTCCGCGTCACGCCGCAACCCTCGGGCGGGCGCATGTCCGAGCTGGAGCTGCCTGTCGAGCTGCTGCCGCTGTGGTGGCAGACGATCTGGGCTCAGCTGGCGGGCGTGGCCCTGCTCGCGCTGGCGGTGGCCGGCTGGATACGCTGGCGCACCCGCCAGCTGCGCCGCCGCGAAGCCGAGCTGCAAGCGCTCGTGGACGAGCGCACCGCCGAGCTGCGCGAAGCCAGCCTGACCGACACCCTGACCGGCCTGCGCAATCGCCGCTACCTGGAGCTGCGCCTGCAGGACGACCTGCGCCTGTGCCTGCGTCGCTTCGAGGCCAGCAGCCAGCCGGGTGCAGACAAAGATCTGCTCCTGATGCTGCTGGACCTCGACCACTTCAAGCGCATCAACGATGCCCATGGCCATGCAGCCGGTGATGCGGTGCTGGTGGAATTGGCCGAACGGCTGCGCCGCGTCTTCCGCGATACCGATTCGCTGGTGCGCTGGGGTGGCGAGGAAGTGCTGGTGCTGGTGCGCGAGACCAGCCGCGAAGACGCCGCCGAGCTGGCCGCGCGGGCCTGCTTTGCGGTGCGCGAGCAGCCCTTCGAGATCGGCGGCGGCCAGCAGCTGAGCGTCACCACCTCGATCGGCTTCGCCGCCTTCCCGCTGGACCCGAGCCAGCCCCGCCTCTGGGACTGGCAGGCTTGCCTGGGCCTGGCAGACTCGGCGCTCTATGCCGCGAAGTCCAACGGCCGCGACGGCTATGTCGGCGCCACCAGTGCCGACGGCCTGGCACCCACCGATTTGCCGCGCGATCTCGAGGCCTGGCGCGTCGAGCAGCGCCTGAACGTTCGCATCAGCGGCAAGACCGTGATGCGCTGAAGGCGCGGGTGGGCTGAAAGCTCATCGCAGTGCACCCTGCATAAGCATTGGAAATCCCCGAATAAGCGGGGGCCAGGCGCTGGCCCGACAATGGCGGCCTCGCCAAGCGCTGACACCTGCGGCCCACGCGGCCGGCTCTCATCGAATGAACAAGACATCGCTGTACCGCATCGCCCGCCCCACCCTGCTCGCTGGCAGCCTGGCCCTGGCCGTGCTGGGCATGAGCAGCCTGCCGGCACAGGCCGCTGCCAGTGGCACGGCCACCGTCGCCTGGCAGCCGGCTGCTGCCGATGCCGATATCGAGAAGGCCTTCGCCCAGGCGCGCGGCGAGAAGAAGCCGGTCCTGCTGTACTGGGGCGCCAAGTGGTGCCCGCCTTGCAATCAATTGAAGGCCACGCTGTTCAACCGCACCGATTTCATCGAGCAGTCCAAGGCCTTCGTGGCCGTGCACATCGATGGCGACCTGCCCGGCGCCCAGAAGCTGGGCAGCCGCTTCAAGGTGCGCGGCTATCCCACGATGATTCTCTTCAACCCCGCCGGCACCGAGATCACCCGCCTGCCCGGCGAGGCCGATGCCGCCCAGGTGATGAAGGTGCTGCAGCTGGGCCTGGCCGGCGGCCGCCCGGTCAAGACCGTGCTGGCCGAAGCTCGCGCCGGCAAGAAGCTCGCTGCCAATGAATGGAAGCTCCTGGGCTTCTATTCCTGGGAAACCGACGAACAGCAATTGGTGCCGGCCGCCGAGCGCCCAGCGCTGCTGGCGCAGTTGGCTGCAGCCAGCCAGGGCGTCGATGCCGAAACCACCACCCGCCTGTGGCTCAAGGCCCTGGCCGCCAGCGAAGACGGCAAGGGCCTGAAGCCCGACGCCGCGCTGCGCGAGCGCGTGGCCAAGGTGCTGGCCAGCCCGGCCGACACCCGCGCCCAGGCCGATGTGCTGAGCAATGGCGCCGACGACATCGCCAAGACCCTGGCTCCAGAGCCGGGTGCCGAGCGCAGCAAGCTGCTGGCCGTCTTCGAGCCCGCGCTGAAGCGCCTCGAGCAGGACACCACGCTGTCGCGCATGGACCGCCTGCTGGCCATCACGGCCCGCGTCAAGCTGGCGCGCCTGGACCAGGCCAAGACCGAGGTGTATCCCAAGATCCCCGCCGCGCTCCTGAAGGAAGCGCAGGCGCATGCCGCCCGCAATGACCGCGAGATCACGGACGGCTATGAGCGCCAGGCCGTGATCACCGAGACCGCCTACATGCTGGGCCAGGCCGGCCTTTGGAAGGACAGCGATGCGCTGCTGAAAAGCAGCCTGGCCAAGAGCCACTCGCCCTACTACCTGATGAGCCAGCTGGGCGGCAATGCCCGCAAGCAGGGCCGCACCGAGGAAGCGCTGCGCTGGTACGAGGAGGCATTCAACAAGAGTGAAGGCCCGGCCACGCGCCTGCAGTGGGGTTCGAACTACTTCAACGCCCTGGTGGACCTGGCGCCCAACGATGCCGCTCGCATCGAGAAGGTCGCGGCGCAGCTGTTCAAGGAAGCCGGCGAAGACAAGGGTTCCTTCCACGAGCGCAGCGCGCGTTCGCTGAAGAAGGTCGGCACGCTGCTGACGACCTGGAATGCCATCGGCCAGTACGACGCCGTGCTGATGCGCCTGAAGGGCCAGCTCGATGGCATCTGCGCCAAGGTCGATGCCGCGGACCGCGCCAATTGCACCGGCGTGCTCAAGGTCACCGTCCGATCCTGAGCGCAGCCCGCGTCCCGGTAGCGCCACGCACCACCGGGACGGGCTTGATTTACTTCAGCAGGCCTTCGGCCTTCATCGCCTCGACCACGGCCGGGCGTGCGCCAACGCGCTCGCGGTAGGCGGCCAGCGAGGCCAGGCCCGTGATGTCCACGCCCACCAGCTTGGCCCAGTTGGTGACGGTGAACAGATAGGCATCGGCCACCGTGAATGTGTCGCCCATCAGGTACTGCTGGCCTTCCAGCTGCTCATCGACCCAGCTCAGGCGCTCGATCAGCTTGGCGCGCGAGATGGCCTTGGATTCTTCCGGCACGGCCGGGTTGAACAGGGGCGAGAAGCCCTTGTGCAGCTCGCTGGTGACGAAGTTCAGCCACTCCTGCAGACGGTAGCGCGGCCAGGTGCCATTGGCCGGGGCGAGGTTCTTGGCCGGCACCTGGTCGGCGATGTATTGCACGATGGCCGGGCCTTCGGTCAGGCGCTCGCCGTTGTCCAGCTCCAGCACGGGCACCGAGCCCTTGGCATTGATGGCGTAGAAGTCGCTGCCGTCCTGCAGCTTCTTGGTCTTGGTGCTGGCCAGCAGCAGTTCGACCGGCAGGCCGGCCTCGCGCAGCACGATGTGCGGGGACAGGGAACAGGCGCCGGGGCTGTAATAGAGCTTCATCGTCAGGGCTTTCAGGGTGGACAAAGGCGAAACCATACGGCTGAATGAATGCCCTTGCAGAACCACCCGGAACCCGCCATGCCACGCTATGCCTTCGAAGATTTCCCGGTCGGTTTCGAGCTCGACTGCGGCAGCTGCCTTGTCGACCGCGAGGAGGGCCAGCGCTTCGCAGCCGCCTATGACCCGCAACCCCTGCACCTGGACGAGGAGGCCGCGAATGCCTCGGTGCTCGGCGGTCTTTCGGTCAGCGGCTGGCACACCTGCGCCATGGTGATGCGGCTGATGTGCGATGCCTACCTGCTGGACTCGACCAGCCAGGGCTCGCCCGGCATCGACAAGCTGCGCTGGCTCAAACCGGTGCGTCCCGGCGACACCCTGAGTGTGCGCATGGTGGTGCGGGAGGCCCGCGCCAGCCAGAGCCGGCCGGCCATCGGCCTGGTGCGCTCCGAATGGCAGGTGCGCAATCAGCGGGGCGAGCCGGTACTGACCATGGAAGGCTGGGGCATGTTCGGCCGCCGCGAGGCGGGCAACGACAGCTGATCAATCGAGCCAGCCCGCCATTCGCGCAGCAAGCCAGCCATTCGGCCGGGCGATCCCGCCATTCAGCGCCGGCTTCGGCCAACTGCCGCAAACACCCATGGGCGGCCGACGAGCGCTGCTGATAATCCGCCCCGTTCCAACCTAGCGAGGAGAACGGTGTGAATCAGCAACCGTACAAGAAGAGAAGAAACGCCGGACGGGCCCTGCTCGCCGCCGGGGCCCTGATGGCCCTGGCCGCGGCAGCGCAGGCCGCCGACAGCGCCCCCACCAAAGCCTGCCGCATCGCCGGCGTGGCCAATGAGCTGCAATGCGGCAGTGTCAAGCGCCCGCTCGACCCGGCCAAGCCGGACGGCACGCAGATCGACGTTCACTACGTCGTCGTGCCGGCCCTGGCCCGCAACAAGCTGACCGACCCGGTGCTGTTCCTGGCCGGCGGCCCGGGCCAGAGCGCGATCAACATCGCGCCCATGGTGTTGAACCGCCTCTCCCGCATGAACAACCGCCGCGACCTGGTCTTCGTCGACCAGCGCGGCACCGGACGCTCCGCGCCGCTGGAATGCCCTGACGACCGCCATCTGAGCGCCGCCGAGTCGGCCGACCCGGCACGGCAGCTGCAGCGCATCGAGCAGTGCCGCGACAGCCTCGCCAAATTGCCGCACGGCGACATGCGCTTCTACACGACCACCATCGCCATGCAGGACATGGACGCCGTGCGCCAACAGCTCGGCGCACCCAGCTGGAACGTGATCGGCGGCTCCTACGGCACGCGCGCCGCGCTGGAGCTGCAGCGCCAGTTCCCGCAGCAGGTGCGCCGCATGGTGATCGATGGCGTGGCGCCGCCCGACATGACCCTGCCGGCCAGCTTCTCCACCGATGGCCAGGCCGCACTCGAAGCCGCTCTGAACGCCTGCGAGAAGGATGCCGCCTGCAGCAAGAGCTTCCCGAACCTGCGCCAGCAATGGACCGCGCTGCTGGCCAGCCTGCCGCGCCAGATCAGCGTCACCAACCCGCGCACCGGCCTGCCCGAGCGCTTCGAGCTGAGCCGCCGCATGCTGCTGTCAGCCGTGCGCCTGCCGCTCTACAACCCGGCCAGTGCGGCCGCCCTGCCCGCTGCAATCTCGGCTGCCGCCGAAGGACGCTTTGAAGGCCTGATGGGCCTCGTTGGCGGCGGCGGTTCGCGCAAGAGCCAGTTGGCCATGGGCATGCACTTCTCTGTGGTCTGCGCCGAGGACTATCCGCGCCTGGCCTCCGCCACCGACAAGCCCGGCGCCGACTTCGGCGACAGCGACGCGCAGTACTACCGCGCCGTCTGCAAGAACTGGCCGCAGGGCCAGGTGCCGGCCGAGTTCTTCCAGGTCAAGGCCTCGCCGGCACCCGCCCTGGTGCTGAGCGGCGGTGCCGATCCGGTGACACCGCCGCGCCATGGCGAACGCATCACCAAGGCCCTGGGTCCGAATGCCGTGCATGTGGTCGTGGCCGAGGCCGGCCACGGCGTGATGAGCTTGGGCTGCATGCGCGACGTGCTGTTCCGCTTCATCGACGCCAAGGAAGACGCTGCGGCGCTGAAGGTCGATGCCAGCTGCGCCGCCAAGATACCGCGCCCGACCGCCTTCCTGCCCATTCCCGCCGAGCGGAGCGAAAGCAAAAAATGATCAAGATCGAACAGCTTCACAAGAGCTTCAGCGTCAAGGCAACGGGCGGCGGCATGTCGCTGTCGTTCAAGAAGGCGCCAAAGCAAGTCATCAAGGCCGTGCAAGGCATCAACGTGGAAGCCGCCGACGGCCGCATCACCGGCCTCCTGGGCCCCAACGGCGCCGGCAAGACCACCACCTTGCGCATGCTCGGCGGCCTGTTCAAGCCGGACTCCGGCAGCATCACCGTGGACGGCCTGCCCACCGGCCAGGCAGCACTCGCCCGCATGGGCATCCTGAGCGATGCGCATGGCCTGTACCCGAGGCTCTCGGCGCGCGAGAACATCGTCTACTACGGGCGCCTGCAAGGCATGAGCCGGGATGCCGCCAACCAGCGTGCCGAGCAGCTCGCCGAGATGCTGGACATGAAGCCGCTGCTGGAACGCCGCACCGACGGCTTCAGCCAGGGCGAACGCATGAAGACATCGCTGGCCCGCGCCCTGGTGCATGACCCGGCCAACATCGTGCTGGACGAGCCCACCAACGGCCTCGACGTGCTGGCCACGCGCTCATTGCGCGAGACGCTGCGCCATCTGCGCTCGCCTGCGGGCGGCGCCAAGTGCATCGTCTTTTCGACACACATCATGCAAGAGGTCGAGCTGCTGTGCGACCGCGTGATCATCGTCTCCGCCGGCCGCAGCGTGGCCGAGGGCTCGGTGGAAGAACTGCTGGCGCAAGCCGGTGAGAGCCGCTTCGAAGACGCCTTCGTCAAGCTGGCCTTTGCGAACAAAGAGGGAGTTGCCGCATGAGCACGACCACCATGAACAACATCGCCCACCGCATCACGCATGGCATCCGCAGCGCCGCCTGGGTGGTGTTCCTGAAGGAACTGGTCGACGCGACGCGCGACCGCCGCACGCTGGCCCGCATCCTGATTCCGGCCGTGGTGATGGGCCCCTTGATGCTGCTGATGATGACCGGCCTCATCGCTTCCTTCGAGGAGCGCGCCGAGCGACGCGAGATCACCGTCGTCGGCATCGAACATGCGCCGACGCTGCGCAACTACCTGGAACGCCAGACCTACACCATCAAGGAAGCGCCGGCCGACTACGAGGCCCAGCTGCGCAACAGCAAGCTGCTGGAGCCCGTGCTGGTGATCCCCAAGAACTTCGAGCAGGAACTGCTGGAAGGCGACAAGCCAGCGCTCGAAGTGGTGTCGGACGGTGCCAACCAGCGTGCCAGTGCCGGCGCGCGGGTGGTGCAGCGCCTCTTGAGCGGCTTCGCCCAGGAACGGGCAGGTCTGACGCTCGCCTTGCGCGGCGTGCCGGGAGACCTGCTGCAACCGGTGGAGGTGCAGGAGCGCGATCTCGCCAACCCGCAGGCCCGCGCGTCCAACCTGACCAGCATGGTGCCGATGTTCATCATGATGGCCGTGCTCTACGGCTGCATGACGGCCGCGCTGGACAGCACCGCCGGTGAGCGCGAACGCGGCTCGCTGGAGCCGCTGATGATGAACCCCATCCACCCGATTGCCACGGTGCTCGGCAAGTGGGGCGCGGTGGCGCTGATGGGCATGGCCGTGGCCTTGCTGGCCGACCTGAGCTTCGTACCGGCGCAGATGTTGATCAAGAGCGACAGCCTGCAGGCGATGTTCAGCTTCGGCCCGCGTGAGGTGCTGGCTTTCCTGCTCCTGCAGCTGCCGCTGGCGGCGGGTATCGGTGCTCTCTTGATGGCGCTGGCGATCCGCTCCAAGACCTTCAAGGAAGCGCAAGCCAGCAGCGCCCTGGTGATGACGGTGGTGAGCCTGGCGCCGATGGTCAGCATCTTCAATCCGGGCGGCGAAGCCGCCTGGTACCTGTGGCTGCCGGGCCTGGCCCAGAACACGCTGATGATGGAAGTGCTCAAGGGCGAAACGCCGGCCCTGTGGCGCCTGATTCAGCCGGCCCTGGTCGGCATCGCGCTGACTGCCGTCTGCCTCTGGGATGTGGCCCGCTCGATGCGCTCCGCCGTTGCCCGATGAGATGGTGAGCCCCTCGTCCAAGGAGTACCTTGGACGGTCCGCAAATTCATGCAAGTGAAGTGACGGGTGCCTTTAGGCCGGCCTGCAGCGCGCGCTGCACCTGGTCCTGCCAGGGCAGCCCGTGCACCACGCCGTTGAGCTCCAGGGCCAGCTCCATCGGCGCCAGCACCTCGCCGTCTTCGTTGAGCAGCTGGATGTTGCTGACCAGGGCCATCGGATCGGCCAGGGCCACCATGCCCGGCGGCTGGCTGACCCAGTCCCAGGCAACGCCCGCCGCCGATTCCCCCGAGCGGCTCAGCCACAGCGTCTGGCCGCTTGACGGTCGTCGGCCGGCGCCGGCCACCAGCACTTGGGTGCTTAGGTGCGCGAATTGCAGACCGGACAAGGCCTCCACGGCGCACAAAATGCGCGGCCAGGCGTACACAATCCAGGCAGGGTTCGTCGACATCTGGTCTCGATGGGCTGGGGGCGCCGGTGGCGCCGTGGCCGCGAGTGTGCGGCGACGGCGCGATGGCGCCAGCTGTAAACCTTGTCAGGGGGGCGCCGGGCGCCGCAGTATCCCGTTATGAGGTCAATGCTTCAGGGGCGCTTCCAGGCCGTGCTCGGGGCCGAGAGCCAGCCCGAGTTCCGCGCCGAGATCGAGCGTTTCACGCATTCGCTGGATTTCCAGACCTTCTCGGCCATGACCGTGGTCGATCATGCGCTGGGCAAACCTGAATTCATCGTCCTCGACAACTGCCCCACGGGCTTTGCCGAAGCCATGCACAACCCGCAGCTGGGCCTGCAGGACCCGGTGATGCAGCATTGCAAGCGCTACAGCGTGCCCATCGTCTGGGACCAGCAGACCTATGTCGGCGGCGGCAACCCCGATCTGTGGGACGCGCAGGCCAGCTTCGGCTACCGCACCGGCATCTGCCTGGCCCTGCACCTGCCCGAGGGGCGGCATTTCCTGCTGGGCGTGGACCGCGACCAGCCACTGCCGGAAGACCCGGCCTACGTCACCCGCATGGTGGCGGACCTGCAATTGTTCGCCGTCCATGCCCTGGACACGGCCCTGCGCGTGCAGCTGCCGCCCGAGCAGCAGCTGGAGCGCCCGCACCTGACCCCGCGCGAGCTGGAGGTGCTACGCTGGACCATGGATGGCAAGACCGCCTGGGAAGTCGGCGCCATCCTCGGCATCACCGAGCGGACGGCGGTGCTGCACCTGAGCAATGCCGGCCAGAAGCTGGGCTGCAACAACAAGCACCAGACGGTGCTCAAGGCCCTGCGCCTGGGCCTGATCCGCTGATCGGCTGTGCCCGCGCCGGGCAAGCTGTAAGAGTTGACAGTTATGGGCCCGGCCACCCGCTGCTGCAATGAGGCTGTGCATCCCGCACGAGTCCATTGGAGTAACGGCCATGAACCAGCCCGAGACTTTCGACTTCTGCCCGCAAGCCGACGAACCTGTCGAAATTGATCCGCAGCTCTTGAAGCTGATCAGTGGCGGTGACGGCGAAGGCGACGGCGGCACGCCTCCGCCGCCTCCCGGAGATGCTCCGAAGGGCACCTGGTAAGCCAGCCTTTTCGGTACCCAACAACACATCGCTGTCATCACCGCCGGTCTTAGTGCCGGCAAAGCAATGTTATTCAGAACCGAAGCGCTGTCCGCACAAGACCATCAATGGCTCGGCAGCGCCCAGGTTCAGCAGTCTCTGCAACTCAAGGCGCTCACGGTCCTGGCTGTGAGCGCCGTTTTCTTGGCGGCCGGTTTTCTCTTCATCGGCGAGTACACCCGCAAGGCACGGGTCACCGGGCACCTGATTCCGGTCGGCGGCGTGCAGCCGCTGAACTCCCCTCAAGCCGCCCTGCTCCTGCAGCGCCTGGTGGAGGAAGGCCAGGCCGTCAAGGCGGGCGATGCGCTCTTTGTCCTCAGCCTGGACAGCGCCAGCGAAGGCAGCGGCGAAGGCGTGGCCCGCAGCCTGCTGCTACGCCAGCGCTCGCTGGCTGAGACGGCCGAACAGCAGAAGGCGCTTTTGCAGCGCCAGCGCGAAGACCTCGGCCTGCGCAGCCAGGCCGTGCAGCGCGAGATCGAGCAACTGCAGCAGGCCGAAAAGCTGCAGGGCGAAAGGCTCGCGCTGGCACGCCAGAGCTTGTCGCGGCATGTTGCCCTGGAGCGCGAGCAATTCGTGTCGGCCGCCCAGGTCCAGAACAAGCGAGAGGAGGTGCTCGGCCTGCAGGTCCAGCAGCAGGACTTGCAGCGCCAGCGTGAAGGCCTGCAACGAGAGCTGCTCGGCCTGCAGGCCCGAGGCCGTGAACTGCCGCTGGAGTCGGCCGCGCGCCAGGGCCAGATCGAGAGGGAACGCTCCGAACTGCAGGCCCTGGGGCTGGAGGCCGAGGCCCGGCGCCGGCTGATCGTGCGCGCGCCGGCCGATGGCGTGCTGAGCACGGTGCAAGCCGAACCCGGCCAACCTGTCGCCGCTGGTTCCCGCCTGGCCACCGTGCTGCCGCGCGACGCCACGATGCTGGCCCATCTCTATGCGCCGTCCAGCGCCATCGGCTTCGTGCATCCGCAGCAGCAAGTGCAATTGCGCTACCAGGCCTTCCCGTACCAGAAGTTCGGCCATCAGCGAGGCAGGGTCTTGCAGGTGTCGCGCACGCCCTTGTCGGCGCAGGAGCTGGCCCAACTCTCGCTGCCGGCGGGTGCGGGCGGGCATAGCGAGCCGCTGTACCGGATTACCGTCGCCCTGGAGCGTCAGTCTGTTCCAGCATTTGGCAAAGAGCAGGCACTCACTGCCGGCATGCAACTCGATGCCGATGTGCTGCTTGAGAAGCGCAAGCTGATCGAGTGGATCTTCGAGCCGCTGCTGGCTTTGGGCCGCCGTGTCTGAGCCGCTGCTCTCGCAACTGCAGTGGGGCAAGCGCCGCCGCCTGCCCCTGCTCTTGCAGACCGAAGCTGCGGAATGCGGCCTCGCCTGCCTGGCCATGGTGGCCGGCGCGCATGGCCATCAGGTCGGCCTGGCCGAGCTGCGGGCGCGGTTTTCCGTCTCGCTCAAAGGCAGCACCGCCGCCGACATCGTGCGAATGGCCGATGGCCTGGGCCTTGCCTGCCGCGCCCTGCGGGCCGAACCCAAGCATCTTGCGCGCCTGCAGCTGCCCTGCATCCTGCATTGGGACTTCAAGCATTTCATCGTGCTGGCCGAGGTGAACGGCGACCAGGTCGTCGTGCACGACCCGGCCCATGGCCGCCGCACCATGCCGATGGCGGAACTGTCGCGCCACTTCACCGGCATTGCCTTGGAGCTGCGGCCGGGCGCCGATTTCCAGACCCGCGCCGCCGCCCCGGCACCCAGCCTGCGCCAGCTGCTCGGCCGGGTGAGCGGCCTGCGCCGCGCGATGGGCCAGGCCCTGGTGCTGGCGCTGGCGCTGGAGCTGCTGGTCCTGCTCTCGCCCTTCCTGCTGCAATGGGTGGTGGACGGCGTGCTTGTTGGTGCCGACCGCGACCTGCTGGTCACGCTGGGCCTGGGCTTCGGCCTGCTCGTGCTGCTGCAAGTCGCGGTGGGCGCCCTGCGTTCCTGGGCGGTGCTGGCGATGTCGGCCAGCCTCAATCTGCAGTGGCTCAGCAATGTCTTCGCCCATCTCCTGCGGCTGCCGCAGGCCTGGTTCGACAAGCGCTCGCTGGGTGAGATCTGGTCGCGCTTTGGCAGCGTGCAGCAGATCCAACGCACGCTGACGACGCGCTTCGTCGAGGCCGTGCTGGACGGCCTGATGGTGATCGTGACGCTGGCCATGATGTGGCTGTACAGCCCGCGCCTGAGCCTCGTTGCCCTGCTGGCTGTGGCCGGCTATGGCGCGCTGCGCTGGGCTTTCTATGCGCCCTTGAAGGAAGCGACCGAGGAGCAGCTGGTGCACGAGGCCAAGCAGAACGGCTTTTTCGTCGAGTCGCTGCGCGGCGCGCCGGCAATCAAGCTCTTCAATGCCGAACCGGCCCGCAGCGCGCGCTTCTCCAACCTGGTCGTGGAGCAGATGAACGCCTCGCTCAGCATGCGCCGGCTGGAGCTGTGGATGGGCGTCTCGCACAAGCTCCTGTTCGGGCTGGAGCGCGTGGCCATCGTCTGCCTCGGTGCCTGGCTGGTGCTGGAGCGTGAGCTGTCGGTGGGCATGCTGTTCGCCTACCTCGCCTACAAGGAGCAGTTCAGCAACCGCCTCGCCGGCCTGATAGACAAGGGCGTGGAGCTGGCGATGCTGAAGCTGCAGGGCCAGCGCCTGGCCGACATCGTGCTGAGCGCGCCCGAGCAACGTGGCCCCGCCCTGCCCCTGGCTGCCGGCGCCACGCTGGAGCTGCGCGAGGTCTCGTTCCGCTATGCCGATGGCGAGCCGGAGGTCATCAAGCGCTGCTCGTTCAGCATTGCGCCCGGCGAGTCGGTCGCTCTGGTGGGGCCTTCAGGCTGTGGCAAGACCACGCTGATGAAACTGATGCTGGGCATGCACGAGCCGCAATCCGGCCAGGTGCTGGTCGGCGGCCAGCCGCTCGCCAAACTGGGCCTGCAGAGCTGGCGTTCGGCCGTGGGCACGGTCATGCAGGACGACCAGCTCTTCGCCGGCAGCATTGCCGACAACATCAGCTTCTTCGAGCCGGGCGCCGACTCTGCCTGGGTGCGTGAATGCGCACGACTGGCCTGCGTGGACGAAGACATCGAGGCGCTGCCGATGGCCTACCAGAGCCTGGTCAGCGACATGGGCAGCAGCCTCTCCGGCGGCCAACGCCAGCGCATCCTGCTGGCGCGCGCGCTCTACAAGCGGCCGCAGTTTCTCTTGCTGGACGAAGCGACCAGCGCATTGGATGTCGAACGCGAGCGCTTGCTCAATGCCTCGCTGCGGCAATTGCCGCTCACAAAAATCGTTATTGCCCACCGGCCCGAAACCATCGCGGCGGCACAGCGGGTGATCGCCTTGCAGGGCGGCCGGGTAGCGCAGGACCTGCGCAGCCTGTCGGCTTGAGTCGGTTGGCAGCTAGCGCGACTGCCAGGCAGAAGCGCTCCAGTTCGGCGCCGCTTCATTGATCAGCTGGAGGATCTCGGGCGGCAGGTCGCCTGCGCCGGTCAATTGACGGACTTCCAGGATGTCGTCCGCACCAAAGCCGGAGGGCGCCCGCAAGGCCCACTTGATGGCCTCTTCCAGCGAAGGCACGTCGATCAGGTAGAAGCCGCCGACCAGCTCCTTGGACTCGGCGAATGGGCCGTCCACCACATAGCGCTTGCCCTTGGCCACCGCGATGCGGGCACCGGGCGCTGCGGGGTTCAGGCCTTCGGAGGCCACCAGCACGCCGGCCTGATGCATCTCCTCGTTGAAGCGCATATAGGCCTTGAACAGCGCCTCATCGAAGCCTGGTTGCGGCTCGCTCGGATCTTTCTCGGGGTTCGGCTGTGCGGTGATGATGAAGCGCATGACTGGTCTCCAGATGTCTTGTGGCTCGATACAGCGACGACGAACAGCTGCCCTGCGAATCGACTGGCTTCGCTTCACGGGCAGAGCGCAGGGCCGCTCCCTCGGGGAGCCGTTTCCTTTTCCATCCAGCCCAGCCAGCGCATCGCCTGCTCGCGGCTTTCGCCGCACATCATCTCGCCGGGCTGCAAAGAGCCGCAGACAGCAGGCCGCTCCGGGCGGCCGAAGATCTTGCAGCGGTCTTCATCGTCGAGCTGGATGCAGCGCACGCCCGCCGGCTTTCCCTGGGGCATGCCAGGGATGGGCGAGCTGATCGACGGGGCGATGCAGCAGGCGGCGCAATGATCACGGCATTCCATCGCGAGATTGTCGCTGCCGGCCTTGCCCCCGGCCGTGACTTATCCACAGCCGCCCCGTAAAATTCAGGGTTTGCCCGCGCCCACTTCCTGGCGCAATTTCGAGGCGCTCTTGATGCTCTATCCCAAGGAATTCGACGTCATCGTGGTGGGTGGCGGCCATGCCGGCACCGAGGCCGCACTGGCCGCTGCGCGCATGGGCGCCAGCACGCTGCTGCTGACGCACAACATCGAGACCCTGGGCCAGATGAGCTGCAACCCGTCCATCGGCGGCATCGGCAAGGGTCATCTGGTGAAGGAGGTTGATGCGCTGGGCGGCGCAATGGCCGCAGCCACCGATGAATCGGGCATCCAGTTCCGCATCCTCAATGGCTCCAAGGGCCCGGCCGTGCGTGCCACCCGCGCCCAGGCCGACCGCATCCTCTACAAGGCCGCCATCCGACATCGCCTGGAAAGCCAGCCGAACCTGATGCTGTTCCAGCAGGCGGTGGACGATCTGATGGTGGAGGGCGACCGCGTGGTCGGTGCCGTCACGCAAAGTGGGATTCAGTTCCGCGCCCGCGCCGTGGTGCTGACCGCCGGCACCTTCCTCGATGGCCGCATCCATATCGGCCTGCAGAACTACAGTGCCGGCCGGGCGGGTGATCCTCCGGCGGTGTCGCTGTCGGGCCGCCTGAAGGAACTGAAGCTGCCGCAGGGCCGGCTCAAGACCGGCACGCCGCCGCGCATCGACGGCCGCACGATCGACTTCTCCAAGTGTGAAGAGCAGCCCGGGGATCTGAGTCCAGTGCCGGTGTTCAGCTTCATGGGCAACGCTGCCCAGCATCCGAAGCAAGTGCCCTGCTGGATCACCCACACCTCGGCCCGCACGCACGAGATCATCCGCTCGGGCTTCGAGCGCAGCCCCATGTTCACCGGTGTGATCGAGGGCGTCGGTCCGCGCTACTGCCCGTCCATCGAAGACAAGGTCAACCGCTTCGCCGACAAGGACTCGCACCAGATCTTCCTCGAACCCGAAGGCCTGACCACGCACGAGTTCTACCCGAACGGCATCTCCACCTCCCTGCCCTTCGACATCCAGCTCGCTGCGGTGCGCTCGATTCCCGGCCTGGAGCACGCGCACATCCTGCGGCCCGGCTATGCCATCGAATACGACTACTTCGACCCGCGTGAGCTGAAGTCCAGCTTCGAAACCCGCGCCATCCAGGGCCTGTTCTTTGCCGGCCAGATCAATGGCACGACCGGCTATGAAGAGGCGGCGGCCCAAGGTCTGTTCGCCGGCATGAATGCCGCGCTGCAGGTGCAGGGCAAGCAGGCCTGGCTGCCGGCGCGCGACCAGGCCTACCTCGGCGTGCTGGTAGACGACCTGATCACCAAGGGTGTGACCGAGCCCTACCGCATGTTCACCAGCCGGGCCGAGTTCCGCCTCCAGCTGCGCGAAGACAATGCCGACGCCCGCCTGACCGAAGTCGGCCGTCAGCTGGGCCTGGTGGACGACGCCCGCTGGGACGCATTCAACCGCAAGCGCGATGCTGTTTCACGTGAAACAGAGAAGCTGAAGTCCACGTTTGTGCACCCCGGCATCCTGCCGGCGGCGGATGCCGAGCGCCTCGTGGGCAAAGCCTTGGAGCGCGAATACACCTTCGTCGACCTGCTTCGCCGGCCCGGCGTGGTGTTCGACACGCTGGCCGAAGTGGCCGCCATTGCCCGGCCAGAGCTTGGCGTTTCGCGCGCCGCACTGCATGAGGAGCTGGGCCAGACCCTGGCCGACGCGGTGATCGAGCAGATCGAGACCAGCACCAAATACGCCGGCTACATCAACAAGCAGGTTGATGATGTGGCTCGCGCCGCGCACTTCGAGCACCTGAAGCTGCCCGACGAGCTGGACTACGGCCAGGTTACCGCCCTCTCCTTCGAAGTCCGGCAGAAGCTCGGCAAGCACCGGCCCGAGACCTTGGGCCAGGCTTCGCGCATCTCGGGCGTGACCCCGGCGGCAATCTCGCTGCTCCTGGTCCACCTGAAAAAGGGTCGCTTCAAGGGCTTCTTCGACACGCCCACCACCGCCTCCAACGACGATACGAACGCTGCCGCATGAGCTCCGCCCGGCCGCCCGTAGGGGCTCATTTCCGCTTGGCGGAACGGCGCGCAGCGCCAAAGGTGCACAACACATGACAGATGCCAACCCCTTGCGCCAACCGCTGGCAGCGGCCGCGCAGACGCTGGGCCTGAGCCTCAGCGACAGCCAGCTGGACCAACTCCTCAACTACCTGGGACTGATCCAGAAGTGGAACAAGGTCTACAACCTGACCGCCGTGCGCGACCCGCAGGCCATGCTGGTCCAGCATCTGGTGGACAGTTTGAGCCTCTTGCCTGCGCTGCGTCGGCATGCCGCTGGCAAGCCCTCAAGCCCTTCGCAGGGCTGCTCCCAAGAAGGGCCTGGCTCCCTCGGGGGGCAGGCTGCGTACTCGCAGACGGGGGGCTCACATCTCAGATTGATGGACGTCGGCAGCGGCGGCGGATTGCCGGGTGTGGTTGTCGCCATCTGCGAGCCGACCATCGACGTGACCTGCGTCGACGCGGTCGCCAAGAAGGCCACCTTCATCAAGCAAGTGGCCGCCGAACTGGGTCTGAAGAACCTGCATGGCGAGCACTCGCGGGTCGAACAGCTGAGCGCTGCCCCCTTCGACCTGATCACCTCACGCGCCTTCGCCTCGCTGCTGGACTTCACGACGCTGACTCGGCAACACCTGAAGCCGGGCGCAATCTGGTTGGCCATGAAGGGCCAACACCCCGCAGACGAGCTGGCCGCCCTGCAGAACCAAGCACAGGACCTCGACGTGTTTCACGTGGAACAACTGCTGGTACCGGGCCTGGATGCGCAGCGCTGTCTCATCTGGATCAAACCCCGCGTGTGATTCCGGATTTCGGTCCCGCTGCGGCGGGCTACCATCGCGCCTGACTAGAAAAGAACTAAACCCATGGCCAAGATCTTCTGCATTGCCAATCAAAAGGGCGGGGTCGGCAAGACCACCACCACCGTCAACCTGGCCGCCGGCCTGGCCCAGGTCGGACAGCGCGTGCTGGTGGTGGACCTGGACCCGCAGGGCAATGCAACCATGGGCTCGGGCATCGACAAGCGCAAGCTGGAGCTGAGCGTCTATGACGTGCTGCTGGAGTCGGCCTCCATCGCCGAAGCCAAGACCCGCAATGACAAGGTCGGCTACGACGTGCTGGGCGCCAACCGCGAATTGGCCGGCGCCGAGGTCGAACTGGTGGAGCTGGAGCGTCGGGAGAAGCGCCTCAAGCTCGCACTGCAGGCCGCCAACGACGACTATGACTTCGTCCTGATCGACTGCCCGCCCTCTCTCTCGATGCTGACCCTGAACGGCCTGTGCTCGGCACACGGCGTGGTCGTACCCATGCAGTGCGAGTACTTCGCGCTGGAAGGCCTGTCCGATCTGGTCAACACGATCAAGCAGGTGCATGCCAACCTGAACCCGGACCTGGAAATCATCGGCCTGCTGCGCGTGATGTTCGATCCGCGCATCACCCTGCAGCAGCAGGTCAGCGAACAGCTGAAGGCCCACTTCGGCGAGAAGGTGTTCGACACCGTGATCCCACGCAATGTGCGCCTGGCCGAGGCGCCGAGCTACGGCCTGCCGGGCGTGGTGTTCGACCCGGCGTCCAAGGGCGCCCAAGCCTTCGTCGAGTTCGCGCGCGAGATGGTGCGCCGGCTGGGCAAGTAGATCCTGGCCCTGTCGATGACCCAGCTCAGCGCCCTCGCCCGCCGTGCGGAGGCTGCGGGCCTGAACGCCAGTGCGCCGCCGCAGGAAGCCGAGATCGACGGATGGCTCTTGCGCCTCTCGCCCGGCAAGGCGAAGCGGTCGCGCTGCGTCAACGCACTGGCCGAAGGACGGCTGCCGCTGAACCAGCTGCTGGAGCGCTGCGGCCAGGTGTTCGCCAAGTCCGGCCTGCCCCTGATCATCCGCATCACGCCCTTCAGCCAGCCGGCCGACCTGGACCAGCGGCTGCAGAACCTGGGCTGGTTCGAGTTCGACTGGGCGGACGTGATGGTGCGGACCACACTCGACGAACTGCCCTCCACACCTGGCCTGCGCGCCATGGATGGCGACCGCTATGCAGCAACCGTGGGCCAGCTGCGCGGCTCCAGTCAGGTCGCCATCGAGGCCCATGCCGAGCGCATGCGCCATGCACCTCGGCCCTACCAGGGCTTCATCCTGGAAGGGGCTGCAGGTGAGCTTCTCGCGCTCGGCCAGATCGTGGTCGAGGATGACATCGTCGGCCTGTTCGACATCTTCACGCCGCCCGAGCAACGCGGGCAAGGCCACGCGCTGACCCTCTGCGCGGCGCTGCTGAAAGAAGCGCGCCGCCAGGGCGCCTACCAGGCCTATCTGCAGGTGGGCACCGACAACGCCGTCGCCAAGCGGCTCTATGCCCGGCTCGGGTTCGAGTTCGCCTACCGCTATCACTACCGAAGCAAGGACCCGGCCGCCGCAGCCGACTGAAGAGCGCAGCAGCGCTGCCCCTGACAGCGGCCCAAAACGCTCACACTTACGCTGTTATTACATCGCCAACAGCGCAACGGGGCGCACAACCCCCATGCTCAGTCGCGGGGCTTCCAGACCTTGATCAGGATGTGGCGGGTGAAGCCCGGCAGGTAGTCGTGCACATGGGTCACGCACGTGAAGCCCAGGCTCTCGAACCATTCGGCCGTGCGGTCCGACAGCGTCTCGACCAGGGCATCAAGGCAACCCAGGCGCAAGGCCTCGGCTTCGGCGCGGCGCATCACCGCCGTGCCGAGACCACGGCCGCGCCATTCGTCCTCGACCCAGACCTGGTCGATGAAGAGGCGGCGCAGTTCCGTGTGGCCGGTCAGGCCGGCCACCAGGGCCTCGCCATCGCCTTCATAGAGCCCCAGCGAGAACGCCTGTGGCTGCCCGCCCATGGCATGGGCCTGGCGGTAGGCGTACTCACCTTCGGCGACGCGCTCGGCGTCTTCGGCTGACAGCCCGAGCTGCCAGCGCCGGTTCTCAGCGCTCACTCAAAGCCCCAGTGCTTCGTCCACGCCCAGGTGCACGTTCATGCTCTGGACTGCGGCACCGCTGGCGCCCTTGCCCAGGTTGTCCAGGCGAGCCATCACCAGGGCTTGGGTGTCGCTAGCGAACACGAACAGGTCGACCCGGTTCGTGTCGTTGCAGGCCTGCACATCGAAAGCGCCTTCGGCCAGCGTCTCGGCGTCGCGCAGCGGCATCACGCGGATGAAGCGCTCGCCTTCGTAGTGCTGGCTCAAGGCCGCATGCAGGTCTTCGGCCCTGGCACCGGCGCGCAACTGGCTCAGGTGCAGCGGCACGGTCACGGCCAGGCCCTTGTAGAAGTTGCCGACGATGGGCATGAACACGGGCGCGGTCCTGAGGCCCGTGTGGGCCATCATCTCGGGCAGGTGCTTGTGCTGCAGGCTCAAGGCGTATGGGCGTGGCGACGTCAGCTTGGGCTCACTTGCCGTTTCGTATTGGGCAATCATCGACTTGCCACCACCCGAGTAGCCGGTGATCGAGGTGGCGCTGACCAGGGCATCGGGCGAGAGCAGGCCGGCATCGACCAGCGGGCGCACCGCCAGGATGAAGGCGCTGGCATGGCAGCCCGGGTTGGCGATGCGCTTGGCGGCGCGGATCTTCTCGCGCTGAGCCGGTGCCAGCTCGGGCAGGCCGAAGGCCCAGCCGGGCACCGTGCGGTGGGCCGTGCTGGCGTCGATCAGGCAGGTGTTGGGGTTCGTGATCATGGCCGCCGCTTCGCGCGAGGCGGCGTCCGGCAGGCACAGGAAGGCCACGTCGGCGGCGTTCAGCAAGCGGGCGCGTTCGGCCGGGTCCTTGCGCTTGTCGGCGTCGATCTTCAGGACCTCGATGTCACTGCGCTGGGCCAGGTACTCGTTGATGCGCAGGCCGGTCGTGCCCTCCTGGCCATCCACATACACCGCGAACTTCGTCATCCCGCTCTCCAGCACAATTCAATCAGTCAATCAAAGAAGAATGCGAAGCATAAGGCCAAGAAGATGTCCGACTCCCTGCGTGTGTTGATACTGCCCGGCTGGCAGAACTCCGGTGCCGAGCATTGGCAAAGTCACTGGGAACAGCGCTACGGCGATGAGCGCGTGGAGCAGGACGACTGGCTCTGGCCCCGGCGCGGCGACTGGATGGCCCAGCTCGACGAGGCGCTGCTCGCAGACAAGCGCCCCGCTCTCCTGGTGGCCCACAGCCTGGGCTGCCATCTGGTGGCGGGCTGGGCCGGGCATTCGCAGCACACCGGCCGCGTGATCGGCGCCCTGCTGGTGGCGCCACCCGACACCGAGCGCGAAGACTTCCCGCCGCAATTGCACAACTGGCGCCAACCGCGTCTGGGCCGGCTGCCGTTTCCAAGCATCGCGGTACTGAGCAGCAACGACCCCTACGGCGCCCTGGAGCGCACCACGGCGCTGGCCACGGCCTGGGGTGCCACGGTCGTCCACGCCGGCCCGCGCGGGCACCTGAACAGCGAATCCGGCCTGGGCGTCTGGCCCGAGGGTCGCGCCCTGCTCGATCAACTGCGCCCGTAAGGGACAATCGCCCCCTATGGTCACGAAAAAACCCAAAGGCCTCGGCCTCGGTCTGGAAGCCCTGCTGGGCCCCAAGGTCAGCGATACCCCTGCCGCCGCGCGCGATGGCGAACCCAGCACGCTGAAGCTGGAATGGCTGCAGGCGGGCAAATACCAGCCGCGCACGCGCATGGACGAGGGCTCGCTTTACGAGCTGGCCGAGAGCATCAAGGGCCAGGGCATCATGCAGCCCATCCTGGTGCGCCCGATCAAGCCGAACGGCGATGCGCGTTACGAGATCATCGCCGGCGAACGGCGCTTCCGCGCCGCCAAGCTGGCAGGCCTGCGCGAGGTGCCGGTGCTGGTCAAGGCCGTGCCGGACGAAGCTGCTGCCGCCATGGCCCTGATCGAGAACATCCAGCGCGAAGACCTGAATCCGCTGGAAGAAGCGCAGGGCCTGCAGCGCCTGGTGAACGAATTCCATCTGACGCATGAGCAGGCCGCGCAGGCCGTCGGCCGCTCGCGCAGCGCCGCCAGCAATCTCTTGCGTCTGCTGCAACTGGCTGAGCCGGTACAGAACATGCTGATGGCCGGCGACATCGACATGGGCCATGCCCGCGCGCTGCTGCCACTGGACGGTGCTCACCAGATCACCTCCGCCACCGAGATCGCCGCCAAGAAGCTGAGCGTGCGCGAGGCCGAGAAGCTGGTGCAGCGCCAGCAAGGTGCCGCGCGCCAGACGCCGCTGCTGCGTGTGAAGAGCAGCAAGAGCCGCGACGTGCTGCGCCTGGAAGAAGAGCTGTCAGACCTGCTGGCGGCCCAGGTCGAGATCCATGTCAAGAAGCGCACCAAGCGCGGCGAGCAGGGCGAAGTGAGCATCCAGTTCGGTTCGCTCGACGAGTTGAACGGCCTGATCGACAAGCTGCGCGGTCCGCAGTAATTTCTGCTCGGATCCTGATGTGAGAAAGGCCGTGCCTCATGCACGGCTTTTTTCTTTGTGGATCTGTAAAGCAGCTTGCAGCATGCATCATCGTTGCCGCAACATCACCCCATGAACAGGTGCCAGGTCTTGCCATCGCAGACGGGGCTTGTTCGGCGTAGCATGATGTCAACGCAAGACGGATTGAAGATGTTGAAGGGCTTAGCTCAGGCTTTTCAGATCATCAGTTCGACGCCTGTGAACGAAGCTTGAATCGAGCCCCCGCGCTGACGCGGAAAGCTCTGATGACGCCCCCCGCCCCGCCGGGGTTCGAGGACGCCATCAGAACTTCCCAGACGACGCCGGATGCACCTGCTGCCCGACGCCGCCCCACGGTTTGCCCCTGGAGGTCAGCATGGACGTGATCAAGAACTTCACCGCCCGCTACGAGCGCACCAAGGTCGAGGAACTCACGCTCGAGGAATACCTCGCGGAGTGCAAGAACAACCCGCTGGCCTATGCCACCGCCGCCGAGCGCATGCTGCAAGCGATTGGCGAGCCGCAGATGGTGGACACCCGCAACGACCAGCGCCTCTCGCGGCTCTTCGCCAACAAGACGATCAAGATCTATCCCGCCTTCGCCGAGTTCTTCGGCATGGAAGACGCGATCGAGCAGGTCGTCAGTTACTTCCGGCATGCCGCGCAAGGCCTGGAAGAGAAAAAGCAGATCCTCTATCTGCTGGGGCCCGTGGGCGGCGGCAAGAGCTCCATCGCCGAGCGGCTCAAGCAGCTGATGGAGCAGGTGCCCTTCTATGCACTGGCGGGTTCGCCGGTGAATGAAACCCCGCTGGGCCTCTTTGACGCGGCCGAGGACGGCCCCGCATTGGAGCGCGAGTACGGCATACCGCGCCGCTACCTCAATCGCATCCTGAGCCCCTGGGCCGTCAAGCGGCTCGATGAATACGGCGGCGACATCCGCCGCTTCAAGGTCGTGAAGCGCTACCCCAGCGTCCTGAAGCAGGTGGGCGTGGCCAAGACAGAACCGGGCGATGAAAACAACCAGGACATCTCCAGCCTCGTGGGCAAGGTCGACATCCGAAAGCTAGAAACCTATGCACAGGACGACCCGGACGCCTACAGCTACAGCGGCGGCCTGTGCCTGGCGAACCAGGGCCTGCTGGAGTTCGTGGAGATGTTCAAGGCGCCGATCAAGGTCTTGCATCCGCTGCTGACAGCCACGCAGGAAGGCAACTACAAGGGCACCGAAGGTTTCGGCGCCATTCCGTTCGACGGCATCGTGCTGGCCCACAGCAATGAGAGCGAGTGGAAGACCTTCCGCAACAACAAGAACAACGAAGCCTTCCTGGACCGCATCTACATCGTCAAGGTGCCCTACTGCCTGCGCGTCAGCGAGGAAGTGAAGATCTACGAGAAGCTGATCCGCGGCTCCTCGCTGGCCCAGGCCAAGTGCGCGCCAGGAACACTGAAGATGATGAGCCAGTTCGCCATCCTCACGCGCCTGAAGGAGCCCGAGAACAGCTCGCTGTATTCCAAGATGCAGATCTACGACGGCGAGAACCTGAAGGACACCGACCCGCGCGCCAAGAGCTACCAGGAGTACCGCGACTACGCCGGCGTGGATGAAGGCATGACGGGCATCTCCACCCGCTTTGCGTACAAGATCATCTCCAAGGTCTTCAACTTCGACAGCGCCGAAGTCGCGGCCAACCCGGTGCACCTGATGTATGTGCTGGAGCAGCAGATCGAGCGCGAGCAGTTCCCGGCCGAGACCGAGCAGAAGTACGTCGGCTTCATCAAGGAGGCCCTGGCGCCGCGCTATGCGGAGTTCATCGGCAAGGAAATTCAAACCGCCTATCTGGAAAGTTATTCAGAGTACGGCCAGAACATCTTTGATCGTTATGTGACCTATGCCGACTACTGGATCCAGGACCAGGAATACCGCGACACCGACACCGGCGAGGTCTTCGACCGCTCGGCCCTGAACGGCGAGCTGGAGAAAATCGAGAAGCCGGCTGGCATCAGCAACCCGAAAGACTTCCGCAACGAGATCGTCAACTTCGTCCTGCGGGCCCGCGCCAGCAACAATGGCAAGAACCCGAGCTGGACCAGCTACGAGAAGCTGCGCACGGTGATCGAGAAGAAGATGTTCTCCAACACCGAGGAGCTGCTACCGGTGATCAGCTTCAATGCCAAGGCCAGCGCGGATGAGGCCAAGAAGCATGAGAACTTCGTCCAGCGCATGGTGGACAAGGGCTACACGGCCAAGCAGGTTCGGCTGCTGTGTGAATGGTATTTGCGCGTCCGCAAGAGTTCCTGAGCACGGGGCCCTTCCTTCATGTCGCTACAGCAGATCATCGACCGGCGGCTCTCGGGCAAGAACAAGTCCGTGGGCAACCGCGAGCGCTTCCTGCGCCGCCACAAGGAGCAGATCCGCGAGGCGGTGCGTCGCGCGGTGGATGGCCGCGGCATCCGTGACATGGAGCGCGGCGAGGACGTGCACATCCCGAAGAAAGACCTGAGCGAGCCGGTGTTCGGCCACGGCGAGGGCGGCGTGCGCGAGGTGGTGCGCCCCGGCAACACCGAGCACGTGAAGGGCGACCGCGTGGGCAAGCCCCGGGGCGGCCAGGGCGGCGGCGGCGGCAGCCAGGCCAGCGATTCCGGCGAGGGCGACGATGACTTCGTCTTCCACCTCAGCAAGGAAGAATTCATGCAGGTCTTCTTCGAGGACCTGGCCCTGCCCAACCTCGCCCGCACCACGCTGGCCGACACGCCCGAGTACAAGACCCACCGCGCCGGCTATGTGTCAGACGGCACGCCTACCAATCTGCATGTGGTGCGCTCGATGCGCGGCGCCTTGGGCCGCCGCATTGCGCTGGGCATGGACAAGCGCCGCGAGCTGCATGAGCTGGAAGAGCGCCTGGCCCTGCTGCTCAAGCATGAAGACCTCGGCAAGCCCGAGGTTCAGCTGGCATTGAAGGAAACCGAGGATCGCATCGCCGAGCTGAAGCGGCGCATCGAGCTGATCCCTTTCCTCGACCCCATCGACCTGCGTTTTCGCAACCGCGTGCGCGTGCCGGTGCCGACCACGCGGGCCGTGATGTTCTGCCTGATGGACGTCTCGGGCTCCATGGACGAGAGCCGCAAGGACCTGGCCAAGCGTTTCTTCATCCTGCTCTACCTGTTCCTGACCCGGCATTACGAGAAGATCGACGTCGTCTTCATCCGCCACCACACGCAGGCGCAGGAGGTGGACGAACAGAACTTCTTCCACGCCACCGAGACCGGCGGCACGGTCGTGTCGTCAGCCCTGGTGCTGATGGAGCAGGTCATCCGCGAGCGCTACCCGCCGAGCGAATGGAATATCTACGGTGCCCAGGCCAGCGATGGCGACAACTGGCACCACGACAGTGGCAAGTGCCGCGAGATCCTGGCCAACCAGCTCCTGCCCTTGTGCCGCTACTTTGCCTATGTGCAGGTTGCAGAAGCCGAGCAGAACCTCTGGGAGGAGTACGGCAAGCTCGTCGAGGAGGTGCCGCACTTCGCGATGCGCAAGGCGGTCGAGGTGGCGCAGATCTACCCGGTATTCCGCGACCTCTTTCGCAAGGAGGGAGCGAAAACATGAGCAGCCCCGAGAACCGCCGCAACATCGGCATCGCCCACATCGGCGACGAGTATGGTGGCCGTCGCCGTCCGCCGCCGCTGAAGGAGATGAAGCCGCTTCTCAAGCGCCCCGAACATCCCCTGCCCGCGCCCAGCGACTGGACCTTCGAGTTGATCGACGAGTATCACGACGTGATACGTGCCACGGCCGAGCGCTATGGCCTCGAGACCTACCCCAACCAGCTTGAGGTCATCACCGCCGAGCAGATGATGGATGCCTATGCATCGGTGGGCATGCCGGTGAATTACCGGCACTGGAGCTATGGCAAGGAGTTCATCGCCACCGAGCGCAACTACAAGCGCGGCCAGATGGGACTTGCCTACGAGATCGTCATCAACTCCGATCCCTGCATCGCCTACCTGATGGAAGAGAACACCATGGCCATGCAGGCTCTGGTGATTGCGCACGCCTGCTACGGCCACAACAGCTTCTTCAAAGGCAATTACCTGTTCCGCATGTGGACCGATGCCTCCAGCATCATCGACTACCTGGTCTACGCCAAGAACTTCGTGGCCGAATGCGAGCAGCGCGAGGGCCTTGACGCGGTGGAGCAGTTGCTCGACTCCTGCCATGCCTTGATGAACCACGGCGTGGACCGCTACCGCCGCCCGGCCAAGCTCTCACTGGCCCAGGAGCGCGCGCGCTTGCATGATCGGGAGGCGCATGCACAGCAACAGGTGAATGATCTCTGGCGCACCCTGCCGCGCGGCAAGGACAAGGCCGAAGAAGGCCGCGAGGCGCGCCGCTTCCCGGATGAACCACAGGAGAACCTGCTGTACTTCATCGAGAAGAACGCGCCGCTGCTGGAGCCCTGGCAGCGAGAGATCGTGCGCATCGTCCGCAAGATCGCGCAGTACTTCTATCCGCAGCGCCAGACCCAGGTGATGAACGAGGGCTGGGCCACCTTCTGGCATCACCGCCTCTTGAACACCATGTACGACGACGGCTACCTGACCGACGGCATGATGATCGAATGGCTGAAGTCGCACACCAATGTGATCGCGCAGCAGCCCATGGTCAATCTGAATCCGTATGCGCTGGGCTTTGCGATGTACACCGACATCAAGCGCATCTGCGAGGCGCCGACCGAGGAAGACCGGCTGTGGTTCCCGGACATCGCCGGCGCCGACTGGCTGCCCACGCTGAACCATGCGATGCGCAACTTCAAGGACGAGAGTTTCATCGGACAGTACCTGAGCCCGCGGCTGATGCGCGAGTTCCGCCTGTTCTCCATCGTCGACGACGAGGCCGAAGACGAATACGAGATCTCCGCCATCCACGACGAAGCGGGCTATAAGCATGTGCGCCAGGCGCTGGCACGCCAGTACGACCTGTCAACGCGCGAGCCCAATATCCAGGTCTGGAACGTGAACCTACGCGGCGACCGATCACTGACGCTGCGCCATACCCAGCACATGAACCGGCCCTTGCACGAGAGCGGCCAGGAAGTGCTCAAGCATGTGGCGCGGCTGTGGGGCTTTGGCGTGCACCTGGAGAGCGTCAACGACAAGGGCGACACGACCAAGCGTTGGTCGGTGCCCGCGCCACCCCATTAGCTGTAGCTGCAAGTGGCACGTTGCAGACGTTCGCCTTCTACTTCTTGGAAAGTACGGCGAAGATCAGGCCGCCAGCGGGCACCCCTTCGCTCCTGTCCCCCGTCACCGGCCTGCGGCCGGCGCCTCCTCCTTTACCTCGCTGCGGGGCACCCACTGCCGTCCTGCTCCGCACCACCGTGG